>NZ_CP038143.1:0-1200000 GCF_006542375.1 Oecophyllibacter saccharovorans
GTGGAACATACTGAGCCATTGGATAGGACTGCCGGCTCGGACACCGCCCTTCTGACCCAGGCCTGGGACCGTGTGAAAGACCGTCTGAAACAGGAAGTGGGAGAGGTAGAATACCGCACCTGGCTGCAGCAGATCGTTCTGGGGCCTCTGGATGAAGATGAAGTGACTCTCTACCTGCCGTCACGCTTTCTGCGTGACTGGGTAAGGGAACAGTACGGCGACCGCCTGCAGATTCTCTGGCAGCAGGAAAACCGAGACGTACAGCGGGTCGAACTGCAGGTCCGCAAAAAGCAGCCCCCTTCACCCAAGGCCGAGACCTCGCAGCCGGCAAAGCCTTCTCAGACGGAACCGCAAGGGCCACAGGGATCTCAGGGGATTGATTCCGCAAGCCCCGAAGGAATGCCAAGCGGTGGGGAAGCGCGCAGTGATCTGGCGGTGCCTCTGGACCCCCGTTTCACATTCAATACCTTCGTTGTCGGCAAGCCCAACGAATTTGCCTATGCCTGTGCCCGTCGCGTGGCGGAAAAGCCTTCCAGCCCGGGCTTCAATCCTCTTTTTCTCTACGGTGGCGTAGGACTAGGCAAGACCCATCTTATGCATGCGATCGGCTCGGAACTGATCGGACGCGGCAATGTTTCGGTGGCCTACATGTCAGCCGAAAAATTCATGTATCGCTTCATCGCTTCCATCCGGGCCCAGTCGACGATGGAGTTCAAGGAACAGCTGCGCTCCGTTGACGTGCTGATGATTGACGATCTGCAGTTTCTCATCGGCAAGGACAATACCCAGGAAGAGTTTTTTCACACCTTCAATGCGCTGATTGATGCAGGGCGCCAGATCATCGTCAGCGCCGACAAGAGTCCCTCCGACCTGTCAGGGCTGGAGGACCGCCTGCGCACGCGCCTTGGTTGCGGCATGGTAGCCGATATCCACGCCACGACCTTCGAGCTGCGTCTGTCCATCCTGGAGGCAAAAGCAAAGGCCTCCGGCACACATGTACCTGAAAAGGTCCTGGAATATCTTGCCCACAAGATCACCACCAATGTCCGTGAACTGGAAGGGGCGCTCAACCGTCTCATCGCCCATGCCGATCTGGTGGGACGCCCGGTAACGCTGGAAAGCACCCAGGACGTGCTGAAGGACATGCTCAAGGCCCATGAGCGGCGTGTGACGATTGATGAAATTCAACGCAAGGTCGCTGAACACTGGAACATCCGCCTGACCGACATGTCCTCGGCGCGCCGGGCACGGGCGGTGGCGCGGCCTCGCCAGGTCGCCATGTACCTGGCCAAGCACCTGACCAGCCGTTCCCTGCCTGAAATAGGTCGGCGCTTCGGCAATCGCGATCATACGACCGTCATGCATGCCGTGGCCCGGGTGACCGAGCTGATGGAGCAGGACCCGGCCTTTGCCGAAAGCGTGGAGCTGCTCAAACGCATGCTGGAGAGTTGACCAAACAGGGCCCGGCATGGCTTTGCGGGGCCGTTTCACTCTGCTAGAGAAGGCAGATCCTTGCGTCTCGACGGAGGCGCGTCACGCGGACCGGGTTTGGGAACAGACATGAAATTCAAGGCCGATCGAGCTACACTGCAACGTGCACTTGCCCATATTCACGGCGTGGCGGAAAAGCGGAACACCATTCCTATTCTGGCCAATGTCTTTCTGGCCCATGATGGTCGCGCCCTGCAGCTGACGGCAACGGACATGGAAATTGCTGTTGTCGAGGAAATCCCCTCTGAAGCTGAACAGGCAGGCCGCACGACTGTGCCGGCTGCCGTCCTGTTTGAGATCGTGCGCAAGCTGCCTGGTGACGTTTCCATTGAATTCGAGCAGGTGGACGGTGAAGCCCCCCTCAAACTGCGTGCCGGAAATTATGAGACCAGCCTCAACGTCCTGCCGGTTGATGATTTCCCGGCCATGGTTGCAGGCGAACTGCCTCACAGCTTCCAGCTGCCGGCCAATGTGCTGCGCAGCCTGATTGACCGCACGAAATTCGCCATGTCGAATGAAGAGACGCGCTATTACCTGAACGGGATCTATCTCCACGTTGCAGGTGAGGGGGCAGAACAGCGCCTGCGCGCCGTTGCCACTGACGGTCACCGGCTTGCCCGCGTTGAGGCAGACGTGCCGCCTGGTGCGGAAGACATGCCAGGCGTGATCATCCCCCGCAAGACCGTCGCCGAACTGCGCAAGCTGCTGGATGAAGACAACGTGCCGGTCGAGATCTCCCTTTCCGAAACGCGCATTCAGTTCCGCGTCGGCTCGGTACTACTCACCTCAAAACTGGTTGATGGCACCTTTCCGGAATATGAGCGCGTGATCCCCCGCAATAACGGGCGCATCATGCGCATTGCCAAGCAGGATATGGCTGCAGCGGTCGGACGTGTGGCGGCCATCAGCCAGGAGCGATCGCGCCCCGTCAAGCTGGCCCTGGCCAACAATCATCTCACTCTTTCAGCCAACAGTCCCGATCAGGGAGTGGCCCAGGAAGAGCTGGGGGAAAACAGCGTCTCCTATGACGGGGAACCGATGGAGATCGGTTTTCAGGCGCGCTACCTGACTGATATCACTGATCAGATCGAAGCCGAGGCTGAATTCGCCTTTGCTGACAGTGCAGCGCCGACCCTCATTCACGACACCCAGGCACCCGCAGCCGTTTACGTGCTCATGCCAATCCGGGTCTGAGCGGAGAGTTGTGCGGCTTGAACGTCTGACTCTGACGGATTTCCGCAATTATTCCCGCTGTGTCTGGAAACCCGCTGCGGCCCTGGCCGTATTCACTGGCGAGAACGGCAGCGGAAAAACCAATCTGCTGGAGGCTGTTTCCCTGCTGGCACCTGGACGGGGCTTGCGCAGCGCACCTCCTTCCCATCTCCTCCGTAACGGCAGCACCCGCTGGGGCGTGGCCAGCCATCTGCTCACCCGTACCGGTCCGCTCGCGCTTGCCACCGGCAGTGCACCCCAGGGACAGGGCAAGCGTATCTTTCAGCTGGATGGCACCACCGTACGCAGCCAGGCACAGGTCGCGGGCAGCTTCGACTGTGTCTGGCTTACCCCTCAGATGGAACGCCTCTTCGGTGAGACCGCTTCCGGAAGACGGCGCTTCCTGGACCGGCTGGTCATGGGCGTCATACCCGATCACGCACGCCAGATGGCAGCCCATGAACGCTCGGTTTACAGCCGCAATCGCCTCCTAACCAATGGTCCGACCGTTGCTGACAGCGCCCATCTCGCCTGGCTGGAAGCGGTGGAACATTCGATCAGCCGTCATGCCGTGGCGGCCACTGCGGCCCGGATGGCTTTTGTCGAACGCATGAACCGCTCTTCCTTCACCACCCCGGAATTTCCCCGAAGCCTCCTGCAACTGGAATGTCGGATTGCCGAGCGCCTGGCTGCTTCCCCCGCCCTGGAAGTGGAAGACTGGCTGCGGGGACAGTTGCACGCCAGCCGCCCGCAGGACCGGGAGCGCGGAACGACAGGCTATGGCGCCCACCGCAGCGATTTCAGCCTGCGTGATGCGCTCAGTGGTCGTGAAGCAGCCTTATCGAGCAGTGGGCAGCAGAAGATCATGCTGGTGGGGCTTATCCTCGCTCATGCGCAGCTCGTGGCTGAAGCACGCAATGACCCGCCGGTTATCCTGCTTGACGAACCTCTGGTGCATCTGGATGAACGCCACCGCCACGCGCTCCTCGACACCCTGCAGGCTCTCGATACCACCACGCTGCTGACAGGCACCGAGGCCGCGGAATTCAGCTTTCTTCAGGGCACAGCTGAATTCAACCGGATCCGGCAGGGGCAGCTATTACCTGCCTGATCCCTGGTTGGACCAAACGTTCGAATACGCTGCACCCCCATCCAATCGGGCTTTGCACACTGGCTTTACCGCCTCTCAGGCACTATATTTGAATTCTAATTCCTGCCTCTTCAAGGCACGAACCAAATAGGCCCAGATAACGGTCCCCATTCCCCGTCAGAATATTGTTGGAGTTGTGCTCAGGCATGTCAGATCCCCAGAACCAGCCGGAAATGGCTTCCACGCCAGCTGCTGACGAGAATGAAAGTTACGGCGCTTCCTCCATTTCAGTCCTGCGCGGGCTGGATGCGGTGCGCAAACGGCCCGGCATGTATATCGGCGATACGGATGACGGCTCCGGATTGCATCATATGGTGTTCGAGATCATCGACAATGCCGTTGACGAAGCTCAGGCCGGTCATGCCACCCGCTGTGTTCTCACCCTCAATGGGGATGGCTCCGTGACCGTGCGCGACAACGGGCGCGGCATCCCGACCGATATGCATCCTGAAGAAGGGGTGAGCGCTGCAGAAGTCGTTCTGACGAAACTCCATGCCGGCGGCAAATTCAACCAGAACTCCTACAAGGTTTCCGGCGGCCTGCATGGTGTCGGCGCAGCTGTGGTCAACGCCCTTTCCGAGTGGATGGAAGTACGCATCTGGCGCGAGGGTAAAGAACACAAGATCCGCTTCCAGCATGGCGAACGCGACGCCCCTCTGACCGTGATCGGTCCCTCGGAGGAAGAACGCGGAACCGAGGTCACCTTCAAGCCCAGTCAGAATACTTTTACGAAGACCGATTTCGACCTGAGTGTGCTGGAACGCCGGGTGCGTGAGCTGGCCTTTCTGAATTCCGGACTTGAAATCATCCTGCGCGATGAACGCCACAGCGAACCCAAGGAAATGCGCTTCTTTTATGAGGGGGGTCTCAGCGCTTTCGTAAACTGGCTCGACAGTTCCAGGACCCCGCTTTTTACCCCTCCGATCACTGGGGAAGTGGATGACCAGGAGAGCGGCATACGGGTCGAATTCGCGCTGGAATGGAACGATACTTTCCATGAAACCATGCTGTGCTTCACCAACAATATTCCCCAGCGGGACGGCGGCGCGCATCTCGCCGGCTTCCGCCAGGCCCTGACCCGGGCGCTGGGGAAATACGCCGCTGAGAACTTCAAGAAGGAAAGCGCTTCCCTGACAGGCGAGGACATGCGCGAAGGCATGACCGCTGTTCTTTCCGTCAAAGTGCCGGACCCGAAATTTTCGTCCCAGACCAAAGACAAGCTGGTTTCCTCGGAAGTACAGCCGGTCGTGCACACGGTTGTGGCAGACGTGATCAGCCACTGGCTGGAAACCCACCCCAAGGAAGCACGCGCCATCATTTCAAAAGTCGTCGAAGCAGCCAGTGCCCGCGAAGCGGCGCGACGTGCCCGTGAGCTTACCCGGCGCAAGGGCATCCTGGATGTGACCTCGCTGCCAGGCAAACTGGCTGATTGTCAGGAGCGCGACGCCACGCAGGCTGAACTGTTCATCGTGGAAGGGGATTCTGCCGGCGGAACGGCAAAACAGGGTCGGGATCGGCGTTTTCAGGCTATTCTTCCGCTACGGGGAAAAATCCTGAACGTTGAACGTGCACGTTTTGACCGGATGCTCGGCTCCGCTGAAATCGGCACCCTCATCACCGCGCTGGGCACAGGCATCGGTCGGGGGGCGCCGGAGCAGGGGGGCTTCAGCCTCGACAAGCTGCGTTACCATAAAATCGTCATCATGACGGACGCTGATGTGGATGGATCACATATCCGGACGCTTCTGTTGACCCTCTTCTTCCGCCAACTCCCTGAACTGATCGAAAAAGGTTATCTCTATGTCGCCCAGCCCCCGCTTTACCGGGCCAAGCGCGGTCACGAAGAGCATTATCTCAAGGACGAGCCCGCGCTGGAGGCCTATCTGATCGACAAGGCTCTGCAGGGCGCAAAACTGACTTTCGCCAATGGCCGCTCTCTTGAAGGGCCGGAACTCCATGAGGAAGTCCAGGCCATGATGCAGATCGCTCATGACCTGGACATTCTCTCCAGCCGCATTCCCCTCTGGGTGGTCGAGCAGGCGGCGGTGGCGGGCATGTTTGAAAGTGACCTGGAAGCACGCACAGCCAATGGTGACGTGTTCCGGCAACGGCTTGACAAAGCTTCGGAAGAGAACGAGCGCGGCTGGAAGGTCATGGTGACCGACCAGGGCATTGTCTGTTCACGTTCCGTCAGGGGGATCGGAGAGAACTACACCTTCGATTCCACGCTGCTGCGCTCCAGTGAAGCACGACGTATCGGGAAATGGGGCCAGAAACTGGCTGAGGACTTCTCAGAACCGGCTGTTCTCGAAAGTGACAACCGCAGCGTCACGCTTTCCGGCCCTGGTTCCCTGCTGCAGACCCTTCTGACCCAGGGTCGACGGGGCCTGACGATCAACCGCTTCAAAGGGTTGGGGGAAATGAATGACGAACAACTCTGGCATACGACCCTTGATCCGGAAACACGTACCCTGCTGCAGGTACGCGTAGGAGACGTGGAAGAAGCTGGACAGGTTTTCTCCACCCTGATGGGCGATGTTGTCGAACCCAGGCGGGAATTCATTGTCGACAATGCCTTGCAGGTCGCCAACCTTGATGTCTGATATCTCTGATATCATGCTGGTTCGTCAGCCCGGCGGCGGCAGGACGCTCGGGCGGGGGAGCAGCCTTCAGCAGGAACCGTTCTTCTCAAGGACTGGTTCAGGCTTAAGGAGAAGACGCATGAAGAAAACAGTGATTGGCACGATGCTCTGCACCTTTCTGGCAGCTGCGCCGGCCTGGGCTGCCGGCGGACCGGTGCAGGGGAGCCACCCGAAGGAAATCTTGGCGCCCGTCGGCACAGCACAGCCGGCAGGAGGCCAGCAGGCTCCGGCAAAGAAAGCAAGTTCAGCCTTCAATCTGCAATATGCCATTTTTGTCCATGGCTTCCATGTATTAAACGGCAATGTGGCTTATGCTTTTCAACCCTGGGGATATGCAGCGCAGGCTCATATTTATACCGTAGGCCTGGCCAGCTGGTTCCTGACCCTTGACCGCACAGCCCGGGCCAAGGGTTATTTTGCTGGGACGCGCATGCAGCCAACGCAGTATGAAAGCCAGGGGCTCTCGCGTGGTAAGCACTGGAACGTTCAGCTCGCTTTCAGTGAGCAGGCTATGCCCAAGGTCATCGTCCTGACGCCAAAAGACAAGGATGAGGAACGTGAACCCCTGCCGGAGCGCGATCTGCAGAAATCAGTCGATCTGCTGACTGCTTTCGGCATCCTGCTTCACAAGTTGAACACCGAGCACAGCTGCAACGTGACAGGCGTTGTCTTTGACGGGCTGCGTCTGACACGGATCACCTCAAGCGGTCCGGTCCCCACGCAGCTTCCTGATGACCATCATACCTATTTCACCGGTCCGGCGTTGCGCTGCGGTTTTGTCGGCCAGCAGATCGCAGGCTTCCCCCTCCATACCAAGCACCGGGCGCGTCTGGCCGCTCCGCATCCGGGAAATGCCTGGTTTCAGGAGCTTCCAGGCGTCGGGCTGGTTCCGGTACGGATTGAGCTGGATTATCCAAAACTGGGTCACGTGCTGATGGTGGTTCAGGTTCCACCCGGGAAGGTGAAATTGACGCAAGAGCCGGCACAGCCGGGGAACTGACTGACGGAGCGCCAAAACGGAAAGGGTTCTGAAGCTGAGAGGAGAAGGCGTGCAATATCGTGCAATCTGCGCCCAACGCTCAGCAGACCACTTTTCAGTCCCCGCCATTCCCTGATAGTCTTGGCAGTCTCTGAATCTCTCCGAACTGCAAAGGCATTTTCATGATCAATCCGCTCCTCAGCTTTCCCACCGCCCCCCAGGAGGCAGTGGAGAGCGGAGATCATGAAAAACTGCCGAAAGTCAGGGCAACAGCCGTTATTCTGGCCGCCGGTCAGGGGACGCGCATGAAGTCGGGGCATCCGAAGGCCATGCAACGCCTTCTCAACCGCCCCATGATTGCCCAGCTTCTGGAAACCGCACGAAAAGTTTTTGAAGACATCGTGGTGGTGGTCGGGCCTGACATGGCTGAGCTGGAAACGGAAGTGGCACCCGCAGCCATTGTCAGGCAGCACCAACGCCTCGGAACGGGCCATGCAGCACGCATGGCGGAAGAGCTCTTCGGGGATAGGGATGTGGTGGTGCTTTATGCCGACAATCCGCTTGTCACCGAAGCAACCATGCGCCGTCTTCTCGCAGCGCGCCAGAAGGGAGCCATTCTGGCGCTTTTGGGCATGCGTCCGGAAAATCCTGGGAAATACGGTCGTCTGGTAACGGCTCCGGACGGCAGTGTGCAACGCATTGTCGAATATGCGGATGCCACGCCGCAGGAGCGGGAAATTCCTCTGTGCAATGCGGGGATGATGTGTGCTGATGGCCAGCGGTTCCGTCAATGGCTTAGGGCCCTGCAGGCCAGCAACGCGCAGGGAGAATACTACCTGACCGATGTCGTGGCTCTGGCGGCCCGGGAAGGAAGGGTGGTTTGCGTGGAAGCCCCTGAAAGCGAGCTGGCGGGAATTAACTCACGCAGTGAACTGGCACATGCCGAGCACATCCTCCAGACCCGTCTGCGCCAGCAGGCCATGGACAGGGGCGTCACACTCGTGGCACCGGAAACCGTCTGGTTCAGCAATGACACGTATCTTGAACCTGATGTGACGGTTGAGCCGAATGTTTTCTTCGGCCCTGGCGTTGTGGTCAGGCGTGGGGCGGTCATCCGGGCCTTTTCGCATCTGGAAGGGGCAACAGTCGGGGAGGAATGTGTGATCGGCCCTTATGCGCGCCTGCGCCCGGGTGCGGTCTGCAAAGCGGAAAGTCATGTCGGAAACTTCGTCGAACTCAAGAACACGCAGCTGGGAGAACGCAGCAAGGCCAATCATCTGACCTATCTCGGCGATGCCGTGATCGGCGATGATGTCAATATCGGCGCGGGAACGATCACCTGTAATTATGATGGCGTTTTCAAGCATCGCACCGTAATCGGTAAAAGTACATTCATAGGATCGAACAGCATTCTCGTGGCACCCATCAAGATTGGGGATAACGCCCTTGTTGCAGCCGGCAGCGTCCTGACCGAGGACGTTCCCGAAAGAGCACAGGCTTTCGGACGTGCACGACAGGTGAACAAGCCGGAACGCGGTCACGCTTACAAACAGGAACTAAAGGCCAGGAAGGAACAGGGCTGATGTGTGGTATTTGTGGGGTTGTTGGGCACCGTCCGGCCACGCCTATCGTTTTTGAGGCGCTGCGTCGGCTGGAATATCGGGGCTACGATTCAGCAGGCATCGCAACAATTGCGCCGGACGGGCAGATCACCCGTTGCCGTGCTGCCGGGAAGCTTGACAATCTGGCAGCCGCTCTCAAGGCCCATCCCCTGCAGGGGACGACCGGGATCGGCCATACAAGATGGGCAACCCATGGCGCGCCCACCACCAATAACGCCCATCCCCACCAGGCGGGCAGGGTGGCGATCGTCCACAATGGCATCATTGAAAACTTCGCAGAACTCAAGAAAATCCTTGAGGGCCAGGGGCGACAGTTCGTCACGGAGACGGATTCCGAAATCGTCGCCCATCTCGTGGACAGTTATCTCCATCAGAACATGACCCCCCAACAGGCTGCGGCTGCCGCTCTGAAGCATCTGGAAGGGGCTTATGCGCTGGCGATGATCTTCGAGGACCATGATGGACTGATGATCGGCGCCCGCCACGGCGCTCCGCTGGCGATCGGTTACGGCGAAGGAGAGATGTTCCTGGGCTCCGACAGCCTGGCCCTGGCCCCTCTGTCGCGGCGTATCACCTATCTTGAAGACGGGGACTGGTGTGTTCTGACCCCTCAAAGCGTGGAGATCTTTGACCGGACCGACCGGAAAGTGGAACGGCCGATCCAGATTGCCGCCCAGACCCAGAGCCAGATCGGCAAGGACGGCTATCGCCATTTCATGGAAAAGGAGCTCCATGAACATCCGGTCGCCATCGGCCAGACCCTGCAGCGGGTTACGGATCCGGTAACGCGTCGCATCACGCTGCCTGACTTTCCTTTCAATGCCGCCGAGCTGCCGCGCGCCACGATTTCGGCCTGTGGCTCAGCCTATTATGCCGGCCTGGTGGGGCGTTACTGGCTTGAATCCCTGGCCCGCCTGCCTGTTGACATTGATGTCGCGTCGGAAATGCGTTACCGCGCTCCGCCCCAACCCGACCAGGGAATGGCGCTTCTCATCTCGCAATCAGGGGAAACGGCCGATACGCTGGGGGTGCTGCGTTTTCTCAAAGAGGCGGGGCAGAAAATCGTTTCCGTTCTGAATGTCGAACATTCGACCATGGGCCGTGAGAGCGACCTGGTGCTGGGCATGGTGGCCGGGCCTGAAATCTCCGTCGCTTCAACAAAAGCCTTCACGGCTCAGCTGACCGTTCTGGCAGCCCTGGCCCTGACCTTTGCGCGGGAACGCGGCACGCTTGATACTGCCGCTGAACAGGAGCTGACAGCGGCCCTGCTGGATATTCCCTCACGGGCAGCTGAAATCTTCAGCCATCTTGAAGGTATCCGTGACATGGCCCGCGTGGTGGCCCAGGCGCGCGATGTGCTTTATCTCGGACGTGGAAGCTGCATGCCCATCGCTCAGGAAGGCGCCCTGAAACTGAAGGAAATCAGCTACATTCACGCTGAAGCCTACGCAGCAGGTGAGCTCAAGCATGGTCCGATCAGCCTGATTGACCAGACCGTGCCTGTTGTCGCCATTGCTCCTTCCACCATTCTGTTCGACAAGATGCTCTCCAACCTGCAGGAAGCCAAGGCGCGGGGTGGGCGTATCCTGGCATTCACCGATGCGGCAGGCGCTGAAAAGCTCAAGGGTGTGGCTGAGCAGATCGTTGTCCTGCCGGATGTCGATGCTTTTGTTGCCCCCATTCTGTATGCCATTCCGGTGCAGATTCTGGCTTACGAAGTAGCCTTGCTGAAAGGAACGGATGTCGACCAACCGCGTAATCTGGCAAAGTCGGTGACGGTGGAATAACCCGACTCCTGTAACGGGGCTTTCACTAACGCTCTTTCACGAGACGGGAGCGACCTGAAACAGGGAAGGGGCCAGCGTCTCTTCTTCCTTCATACGCAGCCCCGAAATGGCGATTTCGGGTGCAGGGATTGTGACTTCATCATGGAAACTGGGCTTGCGGCCACGCTTCTGACCCTGGCTTTTCTGCTTCTGCTGGCAAGCCTCGTTCAGCCTTTTGCCAAAAAGCTCAAGATTTCCGAAACCGTCCTGATCGCCGTCATCGGCATCACCCTGGGCGTATGCGCCTCTCTCGTCACGAATTCCCTGGGGATGGATCTCTTCGAGGGGGCAGCCGAAACACTGATCTCTTTTCCGATCAACAGTGAAGGCTTTCTGCTCATCTTTCTGCCCATCCTGGTGTTTCAGGGCGCCATGGGCATTGATGTCCGAAGTCTTGCTCATGAAACGGCCACGGTGCTTCTGCTGGCCGTGGTGGCGGTGGTGGTCTCGACGGCAACGATCGGCCTGGCCCTCTATCCCTTTGCAAGAGAGCCCCTGATTGTCTGCCTGCTGCTTGGTGCCATCGTCGCAACAACAGACCCTTCTGCCGTTTCTGGGATCTTTCGTGAAATTGGTGCCGCCTCCCGCCTAACCCGCCTGGTCGAAGGCGAGGCGCTGCTCAATGACGCGGCCGCCATCGCCATCTTCACCATTCTTCTCTCAGCCATCACCGCCCATCATCAGGTCCATCTCGATGAAGCGGTCATCGACTTTCTGGAAGAATTCGGGGGCGGGCTTATCGTCGGCTTTGCCGTAGCACGCCTGTTCCTGCTTGTGATTGCCGGCATGTCAGGTTTTCCGGCCGCTGAAATCAGCCTGACACTCGTTCTGCCTTACGCGGTCTACATTCTCTGTGATGACATGTTCGGGTTTTCAGGCGTGGTAGCCACTGCCGCCGCCGGCCTGACGGTTTCAGGCTACGGCCCATCCACCTTCAAGCCACAGGTCTGGCGTTTTCTGAACCAGCTCTGGGAGCAGCTGGTCTTCTGGGCCGGCTCGCTGCTTTTCATGCTGGCTTCCATGCTGGTACCCCGACTGCTGATGGGCATGACACGATGGGATTTCCTGCTGATCCTTATCGCCAGCCTGGCCGGTCTGGTTGCAAGAGCCGCTGTCATCTTCGGCCTGCTGCCCTTGCTGAGCCTCACCCATCTTGCTCCCCCCGTGCCGACACCCTTCAAGGTCACCATGGCCTGGGGTGGGCTGAGAGGCGCCATCACCCTGGCGCTCGCCCTGGCCGTGACAGAAAACCCGCATATCAATGCCAATATCACGCATTTCGTCGGTATCGTGGCCACAGGATTCGTTCTGGTGACCCTGCTAGTGAACGGCACTACCTTACGCTCCCTGGTCATCTGGCTGAAGCTTGATCGGCTATCGCCGATTGACGAGGCGATGCGCAATCAGATCATCGCCATCGGGCTTGGTGAAATCGCGCAGAAAGTCGAAATTCTCTCAAATGAGCTGGGCTTTAGCCCCCGCACGACAACCGGGGTGGTAGGGGCCATTGAACGACGGGCGGAAAAGGAAAAGGCAGCTAATAAATTCGAAGATCTGCTCACAGACCGTAACCGCGTCACTGTTGCTCTGATCACGATTGCCAATCAGGAACGATCCCTGCTGCTGGATCTGTTCCGCGTGCAGGGACTTGCCACCCGGCGCGTCATGGAAACGCTTCTGCGCACGGCTGAAGCCATGGTGGATGGCGCACGGCTTGAAGGGCGCTACGGCTATGTGAGGGCGCGCAAGAAGCGCCTGCGGCCGACCTTCCGTTTCCAGCTGGCACAGTTTCTGCACCAGTATTTCCACATCGATGGGCCCCTCATGTACTGCATGATGGAACGCTTTGAGATGCTGATTCTCACTCATCTCGTCTCCACTTCTCTCATGCGCTTCGTACGCCGGCGCATGGAGCCGACGCTAGGACGGCGTATGACGGAGATCGTCTCGGAAGTTCTGGGCCGCCAGCGCAAAATGATCGATGATGCCCTGGAGGCGATGCGGCTGCATTATGCAGGCTATGCCGAAGCGCTGGAGAGCCGGATTCTGCGCCTGATCGCCCTTCGCCTGGAAGACGAGGAATACGTCACGCTGGAGAAGGAAAACCTGATATCGCATGAATTGTACCGGGAACTGCACCGGACAATCGACCAGACACGTGCACGGCTGGAAGTGCCTCTGCGCTTCAATCTGCGCAGCGGCATTGAACAGCGTCTGCGGGCTTTTCCGGCTTTCAACGGGGTGCCGGATGCAGCCTTGCATGCTCTGGCCAGCAAAGTCTCCATCTGTTTCCTGTCACCAGGTGAAATCCTGATCCGCAAGCACCACCGTATCAAGACGGTTTATGCCCTGGTGGCAGGCGTGCTGGAGGGGCATCTGGATGGCCAGGACCTCTGGCTGGGAGCAGGGGACCTGGTCGGCGCAGCCAGCCTCCTGCGTGGCGAAAGAGCTCTGACGACCCTGCATTCCCTGCAGTTCAGTCACCTGCTGGCCATTCCAGGCAAGGCTTTCGAGGAACTCATCACGAAATATCCCATCATCAAGCGCCAGATCCTGAGCCGCAGCCACAAGCGTCGCGACGGCTTGCTGACTCCCATCGTGTTGGTCACCGCTGACGGCACGGTTGTGCCCGCACCTGTCTGAAACGCCTCTTTCAGCTTTCCTGGGGAATGGGCTTCAGGGCGAGCAGGGAACGGAAAAAATAGGCACAGGCCAGGAAAACCAGTGCTGCTATAAAAGCAAAACCGGCATGAACAAGCCAGAAAGTGACAGGCGGCATGGTGGTGATGAGGCTGGCCAGCTTGCCGATCAGCAGGTTGGCGATAAAGAGATGCAGGGTGAACAGGGAGACAAGAACAGTATTGACGCTTGCGGGCGCCAGACGGGAAAACAGGGCCATGCCGATAGCCAGCACCATGGCAAAGCCGACATCATTGATCGTGTGAAACAGAATTCCCCACCACAGGCTGATGCCATGGGGCTGGGGATAAAGCCAGCTGGCCAAGGCCAGAGCCAGCGGACCGAACATGATGATGACGCTTCCGATAGTGATCTTCATGATCTCCGATACAGGCGCTCTCTTTCGCTCATAAAACCGCCAGAACCACAGCACCGCCACGCCCGTAATCGTGCTGATCAACCCATCAAGTGACAGCAGGGCACTGACCGAGAAGGGAATACCCAGAATCGTCTTCTGGTAATGATCGCCGCCCCAGAGAAGATAGCCGTCAAAAATCTCCTCATTCGGCAGGGCGCCGATCGCAAAAACCCCGGTCAGAAAAATCAGCAGCCAGATCCGCTTGCGTTCCGGGACGGAAAGACCGTTTTTTCTGTTGCCAGTGCCCGCTTTCCCGGCACCCGCTGCCTTGTCCTGGGGGAGCCATCGTTGGCCGAAAAAATAACATGCCAGTCCGACTGCCATCCCCAGGCCCGCGGCCATGAAGCCCCAGTGACGGTTCTGACTGGCCAATGCGCTGCAGAGAAGAGGGGAGATGATAACGGCGATCTGCACACCCAGACTGTAAAGCTGGTAAGCATCGGCGCGTCGCGGATCTTCGGGTGCGTAGAGACTGCCAACCTGTGCTTTCATACTGCCGCAACACCCGTTACCGACCAGCAGAAGCCCCAGGGCAATCGCAAACCATGCTTCGAAACTGATGAGGAAGTGACCGAGCGTCATCAGCGCAGACCCGAGGAGAATGGTTCGCGTGCGCCCCAGCACCCGGTCAGCCAGCCAGCTGCCCAGAATGGGCAGCCCATAGATCAGGGCCGTGAAGAGACCCATGAAGGCCGCTGCCATAGCGGCAATGCCAACCGGGGAATAAAGGCTGTGCACGATGGCCAGCAAGGGACGCAGCCCGATGACATGGGTGACATGAGCAGGCTGCAGGACGTAATCGCGCAGATAAAGGACCAGAAGCGCCAGCATCCCGTAAAGGGAAAAAGCAATCCAGGCTTCTGTGATGACCAGCACCCAGAGGCCCCGAGGCTGTCCCAGAAATTCCACTGGCCTGGGAAACGCTTCCTGACCGGGAAAAGGCGCATTGGGAATTACGTCAGTCATGACGGATGCTTTCCTGAGGCTCGTTTGGCAGAAGAGATTCCAGCAAGCTAGCAAAACCGATAACGTTTTAAAAATGAAATGAAAAACCTCTTTCAGAATTCACTTCGGCCTTCAAGCTTGGTCTGAGGTCAGCGCGTGAAACGCCACAGGATGGCAGGGGCTCCGGAGGGGTGCGAAAGTCGTCTTTCAAAAGGCTCTACCAAAAGTCGTATAATATATATTATGACAACTCATGAATCCAAGAAACCGTGCGCACCACCCAGTTCATTTATCAGGACTGAATATAGTGACGGGTGAAACGGGTCCCTAACGATGTCAGGACTTCATAACCGCTGGTTCCTGCAGCCGCGCCCAGAGCATCCGGATCCTGCTGGGGACCCAGCACTGAAACCCAGCTGCCTTCATGAAGCGCACCTGCAGGAAGGCTGGTGATATCCACCATGACGCTGTCCATGGAAACACGTCCGGCAATCGGCAATGGTGTGGTGCCATGCCAGAGGCGACCCTGACCGGCAAGGGATCTGAAAAAACCGTCTGCATAGCCAATCCCGACCGTCGCCAGGCGGCCGGGCTTCTGGGCTTCCCACTCCAGCCCATAACCGGCCTGCGTGCCCGGCACGGTATCGAGCACCTGCAGAACCGGCGCTTCAAGCGAGAGAACCGGCTCCAGAACCTGTGTTGTTTCTGCATTGGGGGCCAGTCCATAGAGCCCTGCCCCTGGGCGCACCAGCTCGAAAAGATAATCCTTGCCGAGAAAAATGCCTGAAGTCGCCGATAGCGAGCGACGCACACCTGGGAAATTCTGTGCCATGGCGACAAACAGCTCTCGCTGGCGGCGATTTCCCGGATGTGCGGGCACATCCGCGCAGGCCAGGTGGCTCATCTGCAGGACCAGGTTGAGCTCTTTGAGAACATTTTCCTGCAGCTGTGCCGGCTGCAGCCCGAAACGGGTCATGCCCGTATCATACTGGATAGCGGCTTTAAACCGCTCTCCGGCTGTCTGGCAGAAAGCCTGCCATTCCCGCACCTGTTGGAGCGTATTGAGAACCGGAACAAGACCATGTCGAGCCATGACTGGCGCTTCAGCACGGGTACAGCCATGAAGGACAAAAATATCAGCCTGTGGCAGCACAGCCCGCAAGGCCTGCCCCTCTCTCGGATGAGCCACAAAGAAGCAGGCTGCCTGGTCCTGCAGGCTCCGCGCCACTTCACGCAGGCCCAGCCCGTAAGCATTGGCCTTGAGCACAACTCCGCAGGCAGCCGGGGCTGCTGCTGCAGAAAGACGCCTGTGATTGCGCTTTATGGCGCCCAGATCAATCGTCAGCCGCGCACATCTCTGCCCTTCCTGACCACCCGGCATCTTCTATTTCCACCTACCGCCGCTTAAACACCTCATATCTGGCGCGCATGATGGTAGGGGCGGCAAAAGGAATCAAGCCAGTCCCCTGACCGAAAACCGCTCCAGGCTTGTTTTTCCTTCAGGAGAGAGCGGGTTCACCACCCCCGGGACCGGCAAATTTCTTTCCCTTACTTGAGGTGTGGTAGGGATATGTATTAGAGACGTTCCCGAACAGGCTTCCGGCTTGAAAGGGCCGTGGCTGTCAGGTGCACCCTTACCTTATGAGCTGGGGTACGCGACATCATCGTTTACTGGACGGCGCCTCCTGCCTGGCAGGGAGTCCGAAGTGGAGCTAGTCAAGGTTTGACCGAGGCCAACCTCAATATTCAGAACGCCCCTGCGCCCACGCCCAGCCGCTCTGGTCTGCCCCGGCGCTACGGAGATTTTGCCTCCTTTCCCGCCGCCCTGGATTACGCTGCACAGGGAGAGACGGGTTTCAACATCTACTCCGGTCGCGGAGACCTGCTGGAAGTTCTGCCCTATCGCAAGCTGCGCCAGCAGGCCCTGGGCGTGGCGCGGCGCTTGCTCGGCCTGGGCATGAAACCGGGCGAGCGCGTTGCGATTGTCGCTGAAAGTGATGGTGACTTTGCCCGGATCTTCTTCGGCTGCCAATATGCCGGGCTGGTGCCGGCGCCGCTGCCGCTGCCGGTGGCTTTCGGCGGGCGTGAAGCCTACATCGCCACCCTGCGCGGCATGATCGCGCGCGCCGAGGCCACTGCCGTCATCGTGCCTGAAGTCATCGGCGGCTGGACAGGCGAAATCATCGCAGGTCTCGATCTTTCTTTCGGCGGCTCGCCCCGCGAGCTCATGGCTCTGGAGGAAAAAGAGGTCCCCCTGCCCCAAATCGGCGCCGATGACCTCTCCTATATCCAGTTCTCCTCAGGCAGCACGCGCTTTCCGATGGGGATCTGTGTTACCCAGAAAGCCGGCATGGCCAATGCGCAGGCCATTTCCCGCGACGGGCTGAAAGTCTTTCCTGAAACCGATCCGCGTGATGACCGTTGTGTGTCCTGGCTGCCGCTTTACCACGACATGGGCCTGGTCGGCTTCTTTCTGACCCCTATGACCTGCCAGTTGACCGTTGATCTTCTGCCAACACGCGAGTTCGCCCGCCGCCCCCATACCTGGCTGGAGCTTATCTCGCGCAATCGCGGCACCCTCGCCTACAGCCCTTCCTTTGGTTACGAGCTCTGTGCACGACGGGGCGCGCGTGAAGATATCGATCTTTCCTCCTGGCGTGTGGCAGGGATCGGTGGAGACATGATCCGCCCGCAGATCCTGGAGAATTTCGCAGAAACCTTTGCCAGCAAGGGTTTCGATGCGCGCGCCTTCGTAGCCAGCTACGGCATGGCTGAAACCACCCTGGCCATCAGCTTCGCACCGCTGCAGACAGGGATTCAGGTTGATACCGTCGACCTGAATGCGCTGGAAGAGGAAGGCCTGGCTGTTCCCGCAGGCCCCAAAACCTCAAAAGCAAGAACTTTCGTCCTCTGCGGCCTGCCCCTGCCCGGGCACCGTATCGAGGTCCGTGACAGTGAGGGTAAACCCCTGGCTGAACGCCAGGTGGGCACCATCCATGTCTGGGGGCCCAGCCTCATGGTAGGCTATTTCAAACAGCCGGAGGAAACAGCCGCCTGTCTCTCCCCGGCTGGCTGGCTGAATACGGGAGATCTGGGCTATTTTCTGAACGGCCAGATCGTCGTGACGGGGCGCGCCAAGGATCTCATCATCGTCAACGGGCGCAATATCTGGCCCCAGGACCTCGAATGGTCAGCCGAGAACGAGATCCCGCAGCTGCGTTCGCGGGACGTGGCCGTTTTCTCCGTGGACGAGGAAGGCGCGGAAAAAATCGTGGCTCTGGTCCAGTGCCGTCTGAGCGAGCCTGAGAACCGTGAAAAGCTCCGCCAGGAGATCACGGCCCTCTTCCGGCGACTGCACGGGGTCGAAGTCGAGGTCATTCTGGTCCCTCCGCGCAGTCTGCCTCAGACCTCCTCCGGAAAGTTGACCCGCGCCCGGGCCCGGGCCATGCTGTTGGCCGGAGAATTTGATAACGCGCCTTCCAGCCAGCCAGTCTGAGGGGCCGGTCGTTCCCGCTGCATCCTTGACGCTCCAAAAGGTTCCAGAAACATGTCTGCTCCCACGCCCAACGCTTCTGAGATTTCAGAAATCATTATTGAGAAGCTCCTGGCCAATCCCAAAGTGCCGCGTGACATCAACGGGGAGAGTCGGATCGTGGAAGATCTGGCCTTTGACAGCCTGGCCGTCATGAATTTCGTCATGGAAATCGAAGACACGCTTGATGTCTCCGTGCCTCTCGACAAGTTGGCTGATATCCGCACAATCGACGATCTGGCTGCCTGCCTGTATGAGCTGCGGAAAAATCAGGGATGAGTGAAGGAATTTTTGATAAACTCGCCCCTCTGAAAGCTTCCTACGAGGGCTTGCGCGAACTTAGTCCCCGAAACCCTTTCGGCGTCGTTATCGAACGCCCCCTTTCAGCCACGGTAGGGCTTATCGAAGGGCGCGAGACCCTACTGTTCGGCACCAATAATTACCTGGGGCTCAGCCAGTCGGAAGCTGCCCGGGATGCAGCTATTGAAACCGTCCGTGAGATGGGGATCGGCACTACCGGCTCGCGGATCGCTAACGGCACTTTCTCGCTCCATGACCGCCTGGAACGTCGACTGGCAGAGGTTTTCCATCGCCGTCATGCCATGATCTTTTCAACGGGCTACCAGGCCAATCTGGGCACGATCTCAGCCCTGGTCAACAAGGATGACATTCTCTTTCTCGATGCTGACAGCCATGCCAGTATCTATGATGGCGCACGGCTTTCCGGCGCGCAGGTCATCCGCTTCCGCCACAACGATCCGGCTGACCTTGATCGCCGTCTTGAGCGCACAAAGAATGCTCCTGGCGCCCGTCTGATCGTCGTCGAGGGTATCTACTCGATGACAGGTAATATCGCCCCCCTGAAGGACTTTGCCGACGTCAAGAAAAAGCATGGCGCAGCCCTGATGGTGGATGAAGCACATTCTTTCGGCGTCCTGGGAGAGCATGGACGTGGCGTGGCAGAAATGCAGGGATGTGAGAAAGACGTCGATTTCATCGTCGGAACATTTTCAAAGTCTCTGGGAACGGTCGGCGGCTATTGCGTAACAGATCATGATGAAATTGACCTGATGCGCCTCTGCTCACGACCCTACATGTTCACCGCTTCCCTGCCGCCCGAAATTATTGCCTCAACCCTGACTACCCTTGACGAGATTCAATCACGTCCTGAACTGCGCCGGCAACTGCATGAAAATGCAGCGCGACTGCATGCAGGCTTCAGAAAAGCCGGGCTGAAAACGGGAGACTTCATCTCTCCTGTCATCGCCGTGACCCTGGAGGATGTCCCCCAGGCCCTGAAGTTCTGGAACGCTCTTTTGGAAGCAGGGATCTATGTCAATCTTTCACTGCCCCCTGCCACTCCGGACAATCGCCCCCTGCTCCGCTGCTCGGTCATGGCGGCACATACAGCTGAACAGATCGACCAGACCGTTGACAGCTTTGCCCGGATCGCACGGGAGCTGGGCATTACGGCCGCCTGAATATCCTTTGAGAAGACTTGAAGATCACTGAACGGGTTCGGGGCGTAAAAACCATGCTTTCGGGCAGGATTTTTACGCCCCCGGCTTCAGGCCCAAGGCGAATCAGCCAGCGGAATGGCGTAATTTCCGAAAACGCCACAAAAGCATTGGCAGAGCCAGAAGAGGATGCTTTCTCTCAAACGCACTGACCGTGATTGCCTGACCGGTATGGCGTTCAATTTTCCATAAAAGATAATCCACCCCGCCCTCGAAAGTGAAAGCAGCTTTCAGAAGACGCAGAAAATTCAGTCCCTTGCCATAGCGACTGATTTTTTCCCAGCGTCTGACTGCCTTCTCCTTCAGCCCTGCAGGCAGTTGCGGACTCAGACGCGGCGTGCCCTCGAGCGTGCGGTAAGGGATTCCGGCTTCCACCCAGGCCGCTTCCAGCAACGCCTTGTAACGTCCTTCACGTCCCTGAAGAAGCTTTGTGCTGCGGTTCTGCTTTTCAACCCGTAACTCAGCTGCGTAAGTGCGTTTAAAGAGGTGATGCCAGAATTCAACGGCTGTTCCCTGAGAAGGGCCCAGAAGAGCAGCCCATTCAGCTGCGGTAACCACACAATCATGCACCACCCCCAGCAGGGCATCGGCTGCACGCGGTCCCTGCACCCAGACCATTCGAACCGGTTGACAGAACCGCGCCCAGATCGTCGTGTCCAGTGCCTGGAAAGTCGCACGTTGCTGAAACTGCGCCAGGGTCAGCAATGCTATCTTGGCCCGTAGCTTCCCTCTCTCAGTCTGGCTTTCCCGGTAAATAACATTTGGCGGCAATATCCGGTTGGCTGCCTGCAGCTCCCGGTTGCCTGGGAGATCCTCTGCCTGCACAAAGATCACATAAAAATCCAGCAAGCCATCTGTCTGCAGGGCACGCGACTGAGAGCCGTAGAAGAGAATGGCCAGGGGCTGGACAGAAAAAGAATCAGCAATCTCCCGGGCAAAATCTGATATTGCCGGCTCCACCCTGCTTGTCAGTTCAGAAATGAGCAGACGATTGAGGCAGCTCGAAGGGTCTGTGCGGGTCATCATAGCCATGATTCATGAAGATGAAGGCTGCCTTAAGGCAAGCAGCCAGTCTGGCAGACCGGAAAGTGGTTCAGCCCAGTGTGTCTCAGATATATCTCAGGCCTGAAGAAAGCGAAACAACGGGCCCCTTTCCAGCATCAGCCGCCCATCAGCCGCTGCCGGAAAGACTTCCCCATCCAGAACGAATTCGCTGTCCGTTTCAAGCATCATACCCTTGTTGACCAGATCGCTGACATAGTCCGGATGATTTCTGAGCCAATCCGGCACACGGCCTCGCAGCAGATGCAGGAGAGCACCGGACAGGCGCTTCGGAAAAGCGGAAACATTCAGGAAATGGAAACCATGCCGATTGGTACCGCTCTCCCAGAAGGGCCAGATTCCATTGGACAGCTTTTCAAGCGCCGTCACCAGGAAGATAAAGCTCTGACCGTTGCCCTGAAGCGTCTTTTCGGCAACTTCTGCTCCCTTCTGCTGCCAGCGCAAGGGATTGCCCTGAAGCCACTTCTGGCGGCTACGCCGCAGCACCAGGCTGGCAATGCTGGAAACCAGGGTCAGAACGACGGCCAGGTTATGGGGCGCGAATTTCAGCACGGTCGGCGAATGGGCAATCCGCACTGCCCGCGCATAGCCAGTGCAACCACCGAACATCCCCAGAACGGGGCGGCGTTCGGGCGCGCCCGGCCAGGTCAGCCGGATGGGCGCGCGCATGCTGCTGCGAAACGGTCGTTCTGAAAACAGGCGGTCCAGTGCTTCCGGGCCACGCAGGCCAAAGCCGACATCCGAGGCAATAAGATTGGTATTTCCTGAAGGCAGCACGGCAATGGCCGGCAGACGGTCAAGAGGATATACCTGTTCAATCGCGCTCAAAGCCGCACTGACCGTCCCGTCCCCCCCATTGAGAACGATCAGCTCCACCCCCGCTTCATGCAACTGGCGCACATGATCAAGCAGCTTTCCTTCGTGGTGGACCGAAATGCAGAGATTTCCCAGTCTTTCCCGACCGGCTTGATAGAATTCATTGCCGTCATGGCGATTGCGACGGCTGGTCGGATTATGAATCAGGGCTATCCGCACGTTTTCCCTCAGGGCTGCAGCGCCCCCTCAAGGGGGCATGAAGCTGCGGACTATGCCATGGTGTTGCCATGAAAGACAGAGGGCGCGGAAGGCTGTACCGACAAGAGAGCAGACCATGGCGATCCTGCATCGTTTTCGCCTCTCCGCTCTCCAAGCCCTGGCCGCAAGCTAGCGGCCTGACCAGAAGCAGGCTATGCTCTGCTGATGCCCTCTGGTGAAACGACGGAAAAATGACTGCTCGATCGTCTTTTCGTCCCTCCTCACTCTGAAGTCGCCGGGCCGCCTTCCATCAGCCTGCACCCAGGCCTGTAACCGGGAAAGACATGCTTTCTGACACGTCAGCTGAAAATGCCTCTGTCGGGCCTGGCGCATCCGTTACATTCGCACATATTTCCGACCTTCATCTCCCGCCGCCTGCCCTGCCCTGGAGACGTTTTCTAAACAAGCGCCTGCTGAGCCGGCATTACTGGCAACAACACCGGCGCCACCAGCACCTGCCTGCCATCCGCGACCGCATGCTGGCCGATATCACGCGTGACAGGCAGCTGAACGCTCTGCTGATCACCGGCGACCTGACGAATTTCGGCACGCCGGAAGAATTTTCCCAGGCGGCCAGATGGCTGAAAACGCTGCCTCTGCCAGCCCTGCTCGTGCCTGGTAACCATGATGCCATGGTCGCGGCACCCTATGCCCAGACCGGCAAGTTATGGGAGCCCTGGAGCGCCGAGCACTATCCCTATATCCGCCATTTCGGCAATGTCGCTGTCATCGGCCTCAACTCTGCCGTTCCCACACCTCCTTTCATGGCTTATGGACATATAGGCGCAAAACAGCTGACCCGCCTGGGGGCTATACTTGCTACCCTAAAAGATCAGAACATCTGCCGGATACTGATGCTGCATCACCCGCCTCAGCGTGGCCTTGATTCTAGGCTTAAAAGCCTGCGTGATACCGAAGCCCTCGGCAAAGTCCTGCAGCAGCACGGCACTGAGCTCATTCTGCACGGCCATACCCATCAGGCCACCCTGAGCGAAATCGGTAATGCCAATATTCCCCTGCTCGGCGTAGGAGCCACCTCCATGAAGCATGACCATCCCGAGCGCATGGCCAGCTGGAACCGGATCTGTATCACGCGCCCTGCCCATTTCCAGGATCAAACCTCTTCATCCAGCCAGGGCTGGCAATTTGAAGTCACCCGGCGCAGCGCTGAAGGCGCTGTCCTGCAGAACATATGCTGGAACAGCGAGGATTTCAGGGGCAGTCTCAGGACCACACCTGCCCAGTGGCAGGGCGGAAAGGCGTAGGAGATGCGCAGCCGCCTGCCAACGCTGGACCGATATCTGCTCAAGCAGCTGATTCCGCCGTTCGCCATCGCTCTGACCACGATGCTGATCGCGCTGCTGCTAGAAAGGCTTCTGGTCCTGTTCAACCACCTGGCCAGCGCCGGCAGTTCGATCGCTACGCTCATTACCCTGCTGACTGACCTGCTGCCTCATTACATGGGGCTGGCCTTGCCGGCTGCGCTGTGTATTGCCGTTTTTCTGACCATTCACCGCATGAGTGAACACAACGAGCTTGATGCGCTGCAGGCTGCCCATATCTCTCTGTTGCGCATCTCTGTTCCTTACATGAAAGTCGGGCTGCTGCTGGGCGCGCTCAGTGTGCTGCTCTATGGTTATATTCAGCCGGTTGCGCGCTATGATTACCGGGAAGGCTTCTATTTCGCCCGCCATACGGGTTGGGCGCCGCATCTGCAGTCCGGAATGTTTGCAAGCACCTCAAAACACACCATGCTGACAGCTGATTACGTTGATCAGGGCGGTTCACGTCTGCGACGGGTCTTCATCCGGGAAATTATGGATGACGGCACCCTGAAAATCATCACTGCCCCGCGCGGACTGCTGACGATCTCGGAAATTCATGCTGCAACGGAGCTGGATCTCTGGGACGGCTACATTCTCAAAAGCAAAACCCCGTATCTCGTCGGCTCGACTGCCACCATCACACATTTCACCCATGTGGCGCGCGTGATCGAACGGGCAAAAAAACAGAACTCCTTTCGTGGCCGCGGCGAAGACGAGCGTGAACTGACGCTTTTCGAGCTGATCCATGCCCTGCATTACGGCGCCCCGGGCATATCCCATCTTGACCTACGCGCTGAGCTGGATTTCCGCATGGCGCGCGCGCTGGCCATTCCCTTCATTCCCCTCCTGACCGTCGCATTTGCTGTCGGCAGGAAACGCCGCCAGTCCGTTCTGGGGCAGATCGCCCTGGCGCTCATACTGGTCGGCTTCAATGAGGCGCAGCTTTTCGGCCATAGCCTGGCTGCGGCCGGGAATCTGCCGGTCTGGCTGGCAATCTGGGTACCTGAAATCATTTTCTGTGCTTTCTGTGTCTATGCCCTTCTCTCCCGCTCCCAGGTGCTGAAAGGTCATGGAAACGCTCAGGTTAAGGCGAGACGCGCGGCATGAGCGTAATCCCTCCCCGTGTCCTTTCTCGCTTCTTTCTGAAACCGCTCCTGGTCAGGATTCTTCTGTGCTGCGCCGTGCTGTGCGGCCTCCTGGAAGTTCTGGCGCTTCTTGAGCAGGCCGGCACCATTCTGTCGCGTCACCTGGGCATGCACGGTCTCTTCAAGTTCATGCTTCTTCATCTGCCAGCGCTGATGACGGAGATCATGCCCCTGTCTGTCATGATCGGCTCCCTGTTCACGCTTCTCCAGATGGCCTTGAGCAGTGAAATCGCCATCATGCGGGCAGCCGGACTTTCAACTTTTGAAATGTTCCGGCTTCTCCTGCCCGTCCCCATCCTGCTGGGCCTGCTTACGATGGCCGTTCAGTTCTGGGTGGTGCCCCCCTGTGAGCAGGAGCTGACAACCTGGTGGAACCAGACCGCCACTGCAGTGCATGACACACAAGGCCTTCCCGCCCTCTGGTTTCGCGAAGGGAGCGCCATCGTTCATGTCGAGCAGGTCAGCACGGGGGGAAAGCATCTGCAGGACGTCTCGGTATTTCAGCGTGAGAAGCAGACCGGCATTCTGACAGCGGCCTATCACTTCCCGGCCTTGCAGCGTGAGGGCTCTCAGTGGATTTCAGCCCCTGGTGCCACTGCAATCCGGGTGGCGCCGGATCAGGAAAGTGCCGAGGTGGTTGCATTCACTCAGAAAGTGTTTCTGCCCACCACGCCCCGGCAGATCATGGCCATGACGATGGACAGCCCGATCTATACCCCTGGGGAAATTCTGAAGGTTCTCCACCGCCAGGCCCCTGCCAGCTTGCCGATATCCAACTACCGCATGACGTTTTTTTCAGCACTTTTTCTACCCCTGGAAATGGCGGTCATGCTACTCATCACCTTGCCGGTGACTTACATTCCTCCACGAGCTGGCATCCGTAATCCCTTGCCCGTTTATGTCATGGCGGCAGGCTTGGGGATCGTTATTCTACAGGGTATGATCTCCGCACTTGGGAATGCCGGATCGCTTCCTGTACTGCTTGCTGTATGTTCTGCACAGCTGGTTGCAGCTCTTCTGGGATTGGGCTGGATTTTACGCATGGAGGACAAGTGACGATGATCAATCCCTTCCGAAATACGCCCTTCATGAAAAAGGGTCGCAGTTACGACCTGGGGAAAATGAGCCTGAAACAGATGTGGAAGGCTTATCTCACCTATCCGACCATTCTGCTGTACTTCCTGCTTATCCTCGTTACGGTCGGCCTGAGTCTCTATTTCTACAAAGGGTTCTGGCAGACTTTCATTCCGGTGCCGGTCGTCGTCGTCGTTTTCCCCATCGTCTGGTACATCATCCACCGCTGGATCATGCACGGGCGCTGGTTCTACCGTAATCCCATCACCGCAGCGATGTGGAAACGCATTCACTGGGACCATCACCAGGATCCCCATCTGCTGGAGGTTCTGTTCGGCTCTCCCCTCTACACCCTGCCCACCATGATTGTCGTGACCATGCCGATCGGGGGATGGATCGGGGGATGGAGTGGCGCCTTCTCAGCCCTGGCGACCGCGCTGGTCATGACCTGCATCTATGAATTTTTCCATACCCTGCAGCATCTGGCCTACAAGCCGAAATGGAA
Source organism: Oecophyllibacter saccharovorans (assembly GCF_006542375.1). Classification (GTDB taxonomy): domain Bacteria; phylum Pseudomonadota; class Alphaproteobacteria; order Acetobacterales; family Acetobacteraceae; genus Oecophyllibacter; species Oecophyllibacter saccharovorans. Next base: position 26,199 of record NZ_CP038143.1, read on the forward strand.
CTGGGTTATCTACATCGTCCAGCTGCATATTCTTCACCATTTTCACGATGAAGACGGCAATTACGGTATCACAAACTATCTTCCTGACCGTCTTCTGGGCACTTTCTACCGCAAGGCCAAGGACCGGCCGCGCAGCCCCTATGTCTTCAACCTGGGTTACACGCTGGAAGAAGCCCAGCTTTACCCCTGGGTAATGCAGCGCACAGGCGCCCCACCACGCGATCGGCCCGATCCGGCGCGTGTGCCGAAATCGCCCAAGCTGTCCAAAGAGGCTTCGTGACGCCTCTTCCGGTTCTCGTACTGGCAGGTTCACGCGAGGGCCCTCTTGATCCTTTGGCCCGTTACGGCAAAGTCACCCATAAAGCGTTGCTTCCTATTCAAGGCGTACCGATGGTGGAGCGAGTGATCAAGGCGCTCGAGATCACGCCTCAGATCGGGCCGATCTGGGTCAGCATCGAGGATCCCGAGTGTCTGCAGGCTTATGCAGACCGGGTCCACCTTCTGCCCGCAGCTTCCACCCCGAGTGCCAGTGTCAGCCAGGCTCTGGAACTCATCGGCACGCCCTGCCTGGTCACGACGGCGGACCATGCCCTGCTGCGAAAGGAATGGATTGAAGAATTTCTCTCCCAGAGCGCGCAGAGCGGTGCTGACCTTACAGCCGCAGTAGCCAGTAGGCAGACCGTTGAACGCGACGTTCCAGCCACCAAGCGCACCTATATCCCTCTGTCCGACCGGCAGCTCTCAGGCTGCAATCTGTTCTGGCTGGGCACCCCCCGTGCGGGAGCAGTGGTCAAGCTGTGGGAAAAGCTTCAGCAGGAACGGAAACATCCGTTCCGCATGGCCTGGTTGCTGGGGCCGGGCACGCTTGTAAAAGCGTTATTGCGGCGCCTTGGAACACGGGACGTGGAAGAACGGATCCAGGCTCTGACCGGAGCGCGCGTTGCCTTGATTGAGATGCGCAACGGCCAGGCTGCGGTGGATGTCGACAAGCTCGAAGATTATCATCTGGTCGAGCGGCTCCTCGACCCCCAACCCGCTTCACAAGTGCCCTGAGCCCTCAGAAAACCCTTTTTCCCAATCGGCGCAGATGATGGGTCAGGTTGAACTGACGCTTTTTGAGATCAATGAGCGTAACCTCTCTGGCCCCGGCCAGGGTATGCAGCCCGTCGGGATAAGCGCGCTTCATGTCTGCAGGGGGCGGCAACAGGGAACTGCTGGACAGGACCTGGGGCTTCGGCGCATCAAAGTGTCCGATTTCCAGAAAACGCAGTCCCCCTCCGTAAGTAAGTGTACAGTCCTGAACGGGAAGGATGATGTTTTCCCCCTTCTGCCACGGCGTGCCACCCGGACGGGCTCCTGCCCGGTCCCGGTAGAGTTCTCCAAGATTGTTCCAGGGGCCGCACAGGGTGGGGGCTACTGAGATCTGAAGCACGCTCTGGCGCGCCGGCGCTGGTAGCGGAGGCGTCCAGAAAAGCCACCATTTCCCCGCATGGAAAAGGGGCGTGGCATCAATAGCAGCAATCGGGAAAACAAATTGTGGAACTTCTTTCCAGACAAATGGAAACTGCTCCGCCCGATAAAGGGTCAGCTTTCCAGATTTAAAGGCTTCGGGGAGAAGATAGATCTCCCCTTCATGTCTGAAGACATAAGGATATGAAAGATGCCAGGGCTGGGAAAGCACAAGGCGCTTTTCAAGCAGGTTGAAAGTTCTGTCATAGATAAAAACGTCTATGACGCCCTTACGGGTCAGATAATCATAATTTTCTGCAAAGACGTAGAGTTTCTCCTGCTCCCACAACCCGAAAGGGTCCGCCAGAAAACGATGGGGGCCCGGCATGGGCAGCGCGGTCATGGCAGCCCTTGCGGCTCTGCCGGCAGCATACGTCTCTATCGGCGCATCCAGAATAAGGCAGTGCCACATATCCCGGTAGAAAACAGACATGATGACTTCTCCTCATGGCATTAGAGCTTTTCCCTGACTGGATTGCCTATACAGTTCAGACGGGCGCGGTGGCTTTCATAATGTCGCATATTATCCGGAGCACAGCGGAACAGCGCCCTGTTCCTGAAGACCGCTAACGAATAAAAACCACATTTTTAGGTGACGATAGACTTCGCTCCTCTTAAAATTTCTGAAATTTTCCAAGCTTCAATGGATTTCAATGGATCTGGCAATGGCTGCAATCTCAAAACGTTTCTCCGCTCGGCAAGCCACAGGCTTGATCACCGCTGCTCTGTCTGTGCTGGCTACCGGTGTGCTGGCCACATCTGTTCAGGCAGCCGGTACCAAGACTGCCAATACCAGCAAAGAGCAGCTGCTCATTGAACAGGCCACCACCACTGTTCAGAACATCTTCAATGGCAGCCAGGCCAGCTCTCGTCCCCAGAAGATCTTGACGCGGGCACGGGCGGTTCTGATCTGCCCCTCCATCATCCGCATGTCGTTCGTTTTCGGCGGTTCAGGAGGGCGCTGTCTTCTGCTCAGCCGTGATGCACGGGGTTCGTGGTCCGACCCGGCCTTTTATCACCTGAGCGGTGGGTCCTTCGGGCTGCAGCTGGGGTATCAGGACGCTCAGGTCATGTTCTTCATCATGACCCAGCATGGTCTGCAGGCCCTGCTGGACCACCAGTTCAAATTCGATGCCAATGCCGGTGTCTCGTTCACAAATCTGGGGGCCAATGCCGAAAGCAGCCGCACTCCTGAAAAAGGAAGCGATATCTACGCTCTCCAGAAGGCCAATGGCGTTTTTGCCGGTGCCGCTCTGGGAGGGACGAAACTGACCTCCGACAGCGCCGCTGACCGGGCGTATTATCATCAGGTTGTGGGGCCGGAAGACATTGTCATCAACATGCGCGTCAATAATCCTGCGGCTGATCCGTTGCGGCGGATTCTCATGAAGGCCGCTCCGGCACCCAAGCTGCCTGTCACGGCGCCTGCCAATAGTGATACCCATCCCTGATACCTGCCTGAAGCGCTCTTAGGCTGATACCAGGCCAGGGCGCTTCAGAGTTTTCAGGGGGTCGGGGCAGAAGGTTGCGTCTGCCGGTAGGCGCGTATGTTGGCCTCATGTTCAGCAAGGCTGCGCGCAAATCTGTGGCCTCCCTGCCCATTGGCCACAAAGTACAGATTATCCCCGGGGACCGGATGCGCGGCCGCCTTCAAGGAAGCCAGCCCGGGCGAGCAGATCGGCCCTGGCGGCAAGCCACCCACCAGATAGGTGTTGTAAGGACTTAAGGTCTGCAGGTCCTCATGAACCAGCGGAGGGCTCAATACTCCCCATCCGTCACTGAGCGCATAGATGACTGTCGGATCTGTCTGCAGTTTCATGCCAAGACGCAGACGGTTCAGAAAGACCTGGGCAACAACCGGTCTCTCTTCCGGCACAGAAGTTTCCTTCTCAATCAGCGAAGCCAGAATCAGCAACTGCTCAGGGGTTGTTATCACGCCCTGCAACGCCCGCTGGTCACGCTGTGCCCAGACCTCAGCCAGGGTTTTAGCCATCAGCTTCCGCATGGGCTGCACCACCTGCGCACGTGACATATTGCGCTGATAGGCATAGGTCTGTGGTAGCACGCTGCCCTCATTCAGCGGCGGCACAACGCCCTGAAGACCGGGAACCTGTGAAAGGGCATGACGGATGTGTTGCGCCGTCCATCCCTCAGGCACCGTAAAATAATGCTGCACCGGTGTCCCATGGCGAAGAATCTGCAACAGATGCGCGATTGAAACACGTGCCGGAAGGGCGAATTCATCCGCATGAATCGCTCCTTCATGGGCCGTCACCAGGAGGACCACACAGAAAAAGTTCCGTGATATCCATCCAGGTGCCAGGGCCCCCTGCCGTTGTAGAGCGTCAGCTACCCGGAAATTATTGCCATGAGGAATAATGACATCTCTGGGCGCAGCCAGGGGGCCGGGGTCCGTGTAGTGGCCATATCCGGCCAGCACGCCGGCCAGAAGCGCAACCGGCAGGATGAAAACGAGACGTCGGAACCGGAAGAATTCTTTCCAGCGGCCTTTGGAATCAGCCTCTTGCGGCGTGGAGGAAGGTGGAGCAGGCATAGGCAGCTCCCATCAGGAGACTTTCAACAGGACAGGCAATGCGAGACGGTACTGGCTTCATTCTTCAAAACGCTTGAGCACCAGGCTTGCATTCGTGCCACCGAAACCGAAGCTGTTTGAAAGCGCCATATCAACCGAGCGTTCCTGCGCCTGGTGGGCCACGCGATCAATAACGCTCTCGCGCTCCGGATTATCCAGATTCAGCGTGGGCGGCACCACCCCGTCACGCATTGCCTGCAGACAGAAAATGGCCTCGACTGCGCCGGCGGCCCCCAGCAGATGGCCAATTGCGGATTTGGTCGACGACATAGCCACATTCCTGGCACTGTCACCGAAAAGCCGTTCAACCGCCCCCAGCTCCAGCTCATCGGCCATGGTGGAGGTACCGTGCGCGTTGACATAGCCGATCTGATCGGGGGTGACACGCGCATCCTTGAGGGCTGCCGTCATGGCCCGGAAAGCGCCAGCATGCTCCTTGGCCGGAGCCGTGATGTGGTAGGCATCCCCCGACATACCGTAACCGCTGATCTCACCGTAGATCTTGGCACCACGGCGCTTGGCGTGTTCATACTCTTCGAGCACGACCACCCCTGCCCCTTCACCCATCACGAAACCATCACGGTCCCTATCCCAGGGGCGGGAGGCTTTTTCCGGGGTGTCATTAAAGCCGGTTGAAAGCGCGCGCGCTGAACAGAAACCGGCGATGCCCAACGAGCAGATAGCTGCTTCCGCTCCCCCGGCAATCATGACATCAGCATCTCCGTGCTGGATCAGGCGGGAAGCATCACCAATGGCATGCACGCCGGAAGCGCAGGCGGTTACCACGGAATGGTTGGGGCCCTTGAAACCGTAACGGATGGAAAGATGCCCCGCTGTCAGGTTGATGAGGGCTGAGGGAATAAAGAAGGGAGACAGACGCCGGGCCCGCCCACTAGCCACAGTCAGCGAGGCTTCATAAATCGTCTGCAGCCCACCAATGCCGGAACCGATCATGACACCTGTTGCGCATTTGTCTTCCTCGCGCTCGGGCATCCATCCGGAATCTTCCACCGCCTGAATGGCGGCCGCCAGACCGAGGTGGATAAACCGGTCCATCTTCTTCTGGTCCTTGACCGGCACCCAGTCGGAAAGGGTAAGCCCCCCTTCGGCAGTAGGGCCTTCAGGAACCTGTCCTGCAACCTGTGCAGGCAGGTCTGAAGGGTCGAAATGCGTAATGCGACCGATGCCCGACTGTGCCTCGATCAGACGTTGCCAGGTCAACTCGGCACCCACGGCCAGCGGACTGACCATGCCGATACCCGTGACCACAACCCGTTTTCTGTTCGATTCAGCCCCGCTCATCGACGCCCCGCTCATTTAACCCTGTCAGGTGGAAGAGCTGCTTCCACCCTGTTCTGGTCTGGGGTCGATCCTCTGACCGACCCCAAGACCTTGTCTTCCTGGTTCGTCAGAAACGCCTCAGGCCGCTTTCTGCTTGCTGATGTAGTCGATCGCGTCGGAAACAGTCGCAATTTTCTCGGCGGCATCTTCAGGAATTTCCACCGAGAAAGCTTCTTCAAAGGCCATGACGAGTTCAACCGTATCAAGGCTATCGGCGCCCAGATCATCAATGAAGGAAGCATCCGGGGTGACCTTGCTGTCCTCAACGCCCAGATGTTCGACGACGATCTTCTTCACCTTATCAGCAATTTCGTTGCTCATTAATCTCGTGTCCTTCAATCCCAGATGGGTATTGCGAATCAAACCAAGCCAGTCTCCACCATGGAAACAGGCTTCCCGCGCAACAGAGCCTACACCAAACTCCGTCAGGCAAAACAGGGCGCGCTTAGCACGGCTTGCCAGCTGCGCCAAGCTTTTCAGATCATCGCCATGCCGCCATTGACATGAAGCGTGCTGCCAGTCACCCACGAACCGGCATCAGATGCCAAATACACCACTGCTGCCGCCACGTCATCCGGATTTCCCATCCGCCCCAGCGGAATGTTGCCCAGCAACCGCTCGCGCACCGCTTCAGGCAGCGCTTCCGTCATGGAAGTTTCAATAAATCCCGGTGCTACGACATTGACTGTAATGCCGCGCGCGCCGACTTCCTGGGCCAGCGCTTTGCTCATGCCGATCAGACCGGCCTTGGCAGCAGCGTAATTGGCCTGACCGGGATTGCCCGTTGCCCCCACAATGGAAGAGATGGAGATGATCCGCCCGCTTCGCCGCCGCAACATCCCCTTCAGCGCGGCACGCGACAGGCGGAAAGGACTTTCCAGGTCAACCGTCAGCACATCGGACCAGTCACTGTCCTTCATCCGGATGGCCAGTGTGTCGCGCGTCAGACCGGCATTGTTGACCAGGATGTCCAGAGGCTGCCCGGCCGCTTCCTCAGCCCTGCCCACCAGAGCGTCCGTCTCTGCCGCATCGGCAAGATTAGCCGCAACACAGTAAACCCGCTCGGAACCGAGCGCCTCAGCGAGTTGCTGCAGAACACCCTCACGCGTTCCACTGAGGACGACACTGGCGCCACGCTGGTGAAGCTGCCGGGCAATCGCGCTGCCGATGCCACCGGTTGCACCGGTGACCAGAGCCAGTTTGCCTGTGAGCGAAAACAGATCGGTCGTGTCAGTCATGCTGAAAAAAGCCTTGTTAAAAATTCTTCAGGAGCGTTTCTATTTCGGCAGGCGTGCCGGCATGATCAGCTGTCATATCAGGCGCGATACGTCGGGCCAGGCCTGTCAGAACCTTGCCGGCCCCGAGCTCATGCTGCTGCGTCACGCCGGCTGCCACCATGTTCAGCACTGTCTCGCGCCACCGAACCTGACCTGTCACCTGCTGCACAAGCAGGCGCTTGATGTCCTCCGCATTGCTGACTTCAGCAGCGGTCACATTGGCCACTACAGGCACCCGGGGCGCCTTGAAGGATACCTGAGCCAGGGCTGCCGCCATCTCCTCAGCTGCCGGAGCCATGAGGGTGGAATGAAAAGGCGCTGAGACCGGAAGCTGCACAACCCGCCGCACTCCGCAGGCCTTGGCGCCCTCCATGGCCCGTTTGACAGCAGCCTCATGGCCGGAAACGACAATCTGTCCCCCCCCATTGTCATTGGCAATTTCCAGGACCTGACCCTGACTCATTTCCGCGCAGAGCTTCTGGGCGTCCGCAACCTCAATACCCAACAGGGCCGCCATGCTACCCAGCCCTGCGGGGACCGCGCGCTGCATTGCCTGCCCCCGCAGGCGCAGCAGGCGCGCACCCTCAGCGATACCCATCACACCGGCCGCAGCCAGCGCCGCATATTCCCCCAATGAGTGACCGGCCATGAGCAAGGCTTTGTCCGGCAGGGAAAATCCACCTTCCCTTTCCAAGGTCCTGACAACTGCCAGCGAGACCGCAAACAGGGCCGGCTGCGCGTTTTCCGTCGCAGTCAGCGTCTGCGCTTCCCCTTCAAACATGAGCCGGGACAGATTCTGCCCCAACGCCTCATCCACTTCCTCAAACACTTCCCGAGCTGCAGGAAAGGTTTCCGCCAGTTCCCTGCCCATTCCAACCGACTGGCTTCCCTGCCCCGGAAAGACAAAAGCGTGACGCGTCATCGAAGTCATCAAAAGTCCCGTTTCACCTGTTGCAGATGTGAAAAGTCTGTCATGAGTTTGAGAGAACAGCAGGCCAAACAGAATTACGCCTTTTCTGCCGTCAGCGTCCCAGAAGACGGCCGCGCTGCCAGGCTTCCGCTGCCTCATCAGGGTCCACGCCTTCTATACTGACCGCATAATCGAGAGCGCTCATCACACGGTTGCCCAGCATCATCCCTGAAAGCTCGTCCAGCAGATCCTCGTCCATCTCTTTGCGCAGACCGGCACGCAGAAGCATTCTCGCCTCCTGGGGCCGGCCCAGAAGATTCTGGGGGTCAGGCAGGATTTCCAACAGGTCTCCATGGAAAACAGCATGGGGCTGCCAGGCCAGAACAAGTGGATTTTCTTCACCTGCCTGCCTGCCACCCTGCACCCGCTCAAAGAGTGCGCCTTCTCCCACCTTCTCAAGCGGCACCTGCGTCAGTTCCGGCAGGGCTTGCTGTATTTCCTGGGCCAACGGGAGCAGGTCTTCTGCCACCAGAAAGACTGAATATCCCTCCTGCGGCCAGTTTTCAGGAGAGCTGCTCCCCTCCTTTTTCCGGCGTGCCAGAGTGGGCTGGGGTTGATAGAGCTGGCCGATCACTTCACGCCCTGCCCGCTCCAGAGACTGGTCCTGCGGGATCCAGAAAGACACCAGCAGGTCAACCTCCTGGCTTTCAAGCGCATCTTCTCTTTCATCGCTCCCCAGATCAATGAAAGAGACATCAATGCCATTGGCTTCGACCACCCGCGCCACAGCGCTGGCACAGGCTGCATGGAGCGCTGTGTAAAGATGACCGATAGCTAGATGGGACATGGAGACCTCATTGAAGGCAAAGAGCGGATAAAGAGAACAGTCCGAAGCACCTGGGCCAGCCTTGAAACGCTGGCCAGCAGCCTACCAGATCTTTACGCGCTGCGCAGGCGGCAAGTAAAGCGTCTGGCCCGGCGTGACCTGAAAGGCTTCATACCACGCATCAATGTTATGGGCCGGCATGTTGACACGCGCCACCGGAGGCGCATGTTCATTTGAAAGAACCAGTCTCCTCAACGCATCGGGACGATATTTCTCACGCCATACCTGGGCCCATCCCAGAAAGACGCGTTGATCGCCTGTCCAGCCGTGCATCATAGGCCCGCTTCTGCCATGCTGGCTGTTGCGGTAGGCCTGCAGACCCAGATTCAACCCGCCCAGATCGGCGATGTTCTCGCCCATGGTCATCTTGCCGTTCACGTGCAGACCGGGCAGCACTTCGACCTTGTCATATTGGGCCCCGAGCCTGGCAGCCAGCTTATCAAACGCTTCTGTCGAGCGTTTCGTCCACCAGTCATGCAGGCGGCCATTCGCATCATAATGTCGCCCCTGATCATCAAAACCATGGCTCATTTCATGGCCGATCACCCCGCCGATGCCGCCGTAATTCACCGCCATGTCCCCCTTCGGGTCAAAGAAGGGCGGCTGCAGGATGGCTGCGGGAAAGACGATCTCGTTCATTGTCGGGTCGTTATAGGCATTGACCGTCTGCGGCGTCATGCTCCACTCGTCACGGTCAACCGGTTTATCGAGCCGTGAAAGATCGTGGGCCCAGTTGAAGGCCGCTCCCCGGACCGCATTGCCGTAAACGTCGTTTTCCCGCACCACCAGGGGACCGTAATCCCACCATTTCTTCGGGTAGCCGACCTGAATGGCAAAATGGTCAAGCTTCTGCAGGGCCGCCTGGCGGGTCGGCGCATCCATCCATTGATTATGCTCCAGACGCTGGTGAAAAGCCGCTTTCAGCTCACCAACCAGACCGGTAATCCGCTTCTGGGCTTCAGGCGGAAAATAATGCGCCACGTAAATGCGCCCCAGAGCCCAGCCCATGGCCTGATTGGTCGCATTCACACCTCTTTTCCAGCGCGCCGGCTGCTGGGCGATGCCATTGAGGGTACGGCCGTTGAAGTCAAAAGCCGCCTGAGAGAAATCATCTGACAGATAGGGCGCGGCATTGTCAGCCAGGTGGAAGGCCAGCCAGGCCTGAACAACGGGCCAATCCGCGCCTGAGATGACCTTGGCCATGGCCGCAATGGCCTTTGGCTCACGCACGTTGATGACACGGTCTTCAAGTCCGGCCTGCGGCACCCCGAGCGCCAGCAGCATCCCTTTCCAGTCCACCTGGGGCGCCAGCTGTGCCAGCTTGCTGACCGGCATCGGATTGAATGTCTGAAGCGGGTCACGCGTCTGGTCACGGGGCAGCTCCACCTTGGCAAGAGCTGTTTCCAGGTCCACGACTGCACGGGCGTTCTCAGCCGGTGCGGCCCAACCGCTGAGGCCCAGCATCCGGGCCACATAAGCCTCATAGGCCTGTTTCTTGGCAGCCAGCTTGGGGTCGGTGTAGTAGCTGATGTCTGGCAGGCCCAGGCCGCCATTGACCCCGATACTCATGCCCTGGTCGAGAACGAGCATGTAGCGCGAAGGGTCCGCCTGATCCTGCTCAATCCCCAGAGCAAAGGGACTGTACATCAGCGAACGTCCGGCCTGGCCGAACACCTGCGCCAGTGACGCAGGATCATGCACCTTATGGATTGCGGCCAGATCGGGCTGCAGGGGCGTATTGCCCAACTGGTTGACGTGGGCCACATTCATGAAACTGGCATAATAGGCAGCGAGTTTCCCCAGCTCGTCTGTAGGTTCCTCTACTGCTGAGTCCGTTTTCCCCACCGCCTCATCCAGCAGCAGGCGCTGACGCGCCTGGGAAAGCTGATAAAGGATGCGGAAGGGCCCATAACTGCTCATATCGGCCGGAATCTGCAGTTTCTTCAGATAAGTGCCATTCGCATAATCGAAGAAATTATTGCCTGGCACGATCGCCCGGTCCATGCCGGCCTGATCAAAACCCCAGCCATCCTGGTAAGGCGGAGGCAAGGCAGCCTGCAGAGCCTGGGTGGCCGCCGCATTCTGGCCTTCAGCCCCCCCAGTGGACTGGGCGGGGGAAGCTGCAGGACTGGCCCAGCCAACCCCACTCCACAGGAGCATGCCACCCAGGGCAAGGGAGCTGACGCCACGGCACAGACAGGTCTTCAGGGCAGTGTAGAACATGGCGAAACTCTCCTTTGCCAGAATGCAGCATCAGATGCGGCATCAATGATCTGCATCAGTGAATATGCATATGATTACAGGAGAGCGAAACAGTCGCAACTTTTCCCGGGGTCTTTTCCAGCCAGATGCCTCCTTCACTGCCATACGGATCTGCAACGCCGCACGCCGGCCTCAGATCGCGTAACCCAGCTTGCGCAGGCGCTGCACGAAACTCCGGTGACGGAGGCGACTCAACCCGTAGGCCACCCGAGCCAGACCGCGCTGCAGACCGGAACGGGGGGTCAGGCCACTGGCCTTGAGGATCATCGCGGTCACACGGTCGAAATGTTTCTGCCGGTACACCCCAAGCGCACCTGCCATGTAAGCCGCCGTACAGCGCCCGTGATCGTAAGGAAGGGCTGCCGGTTCATTGGTGATGTGGTAAGCGGTCGCCAGCTCGTCATCCTCACTTTCCATGACGCGCCCGAGAGCGATCCGCAGCCGTGCCCAGCGGCCCAGCTTCTCGCGGGCCAGGTAACGCTTCATGTGGTCGTAGAACAGCTTGAAATGCCGGAATTCATCAGCGGCAATCTGCTTGCACAGCTGTTTGAGGACAGGCTCCTCCGTCGCATCGGCCAGAGCGGAATAATAGGAGGAGGTTCCGGTCTCCACCATGCAACGGGCAATCAGCTCGCCTGTGCGGGAGCCACGGATGGAAGTATCCAGATCGGTATCAATCCGGTAGGCCTCACGATACCGCCGAAAGGCGTCTTTATAGTCCCATTCCGGATCCGCCAGCATGGCCCAGCGGCCCAGCGCATCTCCGTGCTGTACCTCTTCATCAGCCCAGCTTTCAGCCAGGGTGGAAAATTCCGCATCATCGGCAAAGACATGCTGCAGATACCGCGTGTAGTCAGGCGCATTGCGCTCGACCACCGAAGCGGCCTTGATCAGCGGGATGAGAGCGGGATCAAGCTTTGACGGGTCGAAGGCTTCCCAGTCCAGTTGATCTATCGTCCAGTGTTTCATGACCTGCCACCCCTGCCCTTTCTCTGCTGCTGGCTTCTCTGAGCTTTTCCTGAGGCCGGGGCAACAGCAGCCCCCAAGGCCCCGACCATCGTTTTCAGATGGCACGTCAGCCGGGTTTTGGGTAGGTGTTAGCCTGCCTATATCTTCCAAGAACAGATTAAACAGGAGTCACGTTTTGACCTCCGCTGCCCGCCTGACTTCTTCCCCCACTTCTACGGACCTTCCTGTCGGACCTGTTGCCGCTGACTTGCCCCCCCTCCCTTCGTCGGCGCTGCGCCATGACTGGACGCGGGCGGAAGTTGAAGCCCTGTTGTCTCTTCCCTTTCCCGAACTCATCTTTCAGGCCCAGAGCCTGCATCGTCAGTTTTTCGACCCGACTCGCGTGCAGATCTCAACGCTGCTGTCCATAAAGTCCGGCGGCTGCCCCGAAGACTGCGCCTATTGCCCGCAGAGCGCGCAGCATGAAAAACGCATGGCGCATGAAATGCTGATGCCGCTTGAGAAAGTCATGGCTGAAGCCAGAGCAGCCAAGGCCGGTGGTGCAACCCGTTTCTGCATGGGGGCTGCCTGGCGGGCCCCCAAGGACCGTGATCTCGACCCGGTCTGCAGGATGGTTGAGGAAGTGCATGGACTGGGGCTCGAAACCTGCCTGACAATCGGCATGCTGACCGCTTCGCAGGCGGAGCGCCTGCAGCAGGCCGGACTGGATTATTACAATCACAACCTGGATACGTCGGAAGAATTCTACGGCACCATCATCTCGACGCGCAGCTACCAGGACCGGCTTGATACCCTGGCGCATGTACGCGATGCCGGTATCAAGATCTGCTGCGGGGGCATCATCGGTATGGGTGAAGACCTGTCTGACCGCGCCGGACTGCTCATGACGCTGGCCAATCTTCCGGTGCATCCGGAAAGCGTTCCCATCAATCTGCTGGTCCGGGTCCAGGGCACCCCGTTGGGCGAAGCTGAAGCAGTGGATCCGATCACTTTCGCCCGCGTCATCGCCGCAGCGCGGATCATGATGCCCGCCAGTCATGTCCGCCTGGCAGCGGGACGGGAGAACATGTCCGAAGCGGCACATGCGCTGTGCTTTCTGGCAGGCGCCAACTCAATCTTCTGGGGCGAAAAGCTGCTGACCACGCCCAACCCGGCCGAAAACCGTGACCGGCAGCTGCTGGATCTTCTGGGCATGCAGCCGGCTTTCCAGGCCGCCTCCGTGCCTCAACCTTTAGACTGAGCAAACCCAGAGGCTGCTACTTCTGGGAAGCAGCCTCTGCGTTCCGGCTGGCCTCGATAACAGTCTGCAGACGGGCCGCCCCGTCTGTATCGCCACTAGCGTCAAGAGCACGTGCTTCCAGGCTGAGCGCACGCCGCATGTCGCCATAGTCGAACTCCGTGCGCCAGCCAGCAGCCGCCTTGCCGGCAAGCGTAATGGCAGCCATCCACTGGTGGGAGAGATAGGCCTGCAACGCCTGGACTTCCTGTACCCCGGCCGCCAGCACGCTTCCTTCAGGCACATGCTGCAGCTGCGCCAGAACCGCTGTAACGCCCTGCAGGTCTCCCAGCTGTCCTTCAGCCAGGCCTTCCATCACCAGGGCCGCACTTACCGTGGCTGGATCAGGGGCCTTCTGAGCCAACCGGGCCTGCTGGCAGGCCCCTTCCCAGTTACCCAGTTTGAGATAGGCGGCTGCACGGACCAGATGCAGATCAGCACGCAGGGGCCAATGCCGCAGGAGCAAAGCCTGCTCCACGCGGTCCAACGTTTTTAAAGCGCCCTGGGGATTGCCGGCGCGCAGCTCTGCAGTGGCCAGGTTGAAACCTGCATCGTGGATTTCCCGCGCATCATCAGCAATGAAAGCCCGCTGCAGGGCCAGACGGTACTGGCCGGCCGCCTGCCCCATCTGACCGAGGTCAAAGACACTCCTGCCGGTTTCCATCGCATCCGCATAATGCGGATCATTCCATGGCTGGCGCGCACTGCCGCACCCTGCCAGGACCGCCAGGCTGCAGAGAATGCCCAGACGACCCGGCAAGGTCACGGCGCTGAGCGCAGAACAATAAAAGGCACGTTTCATACGCTTCCGCCTCACGGCTGCACGGCCGAGGCAGGCAGGCGGCCGGCGCTGCCCTTGCTGCCTGAACCGCCCAGGAACCAGAGCGAGCGTATCTGCTGGGTCAGCTTTCTCAGGCTTTCGGTCGTGGCCTCGGCCTCTGTCAGCAGCGTGGGAAGCTGGGAAGTGGAGACAGCCGCATTGTGTGCGGTCTGGTGAATGTCGGGCAAGGTCGCTTTCAGGCTCACATCGGTGCGGGTGAAGATCTGGTTGAGCTTGGCTTCCAGAGGCTGCAGGCCGAGGGCTGCCTTGTTGAGGTCGGCCAGCACCTGATTGGCGCGATCCACAGTCTCGCGGCTGGTCAGCAAGGCACCGGCCGTTCCCTTGCCATCTCTCAGCTCAGCCAGAATCTGATTGATCTGCGCGGTGATGTCCTGAACATTTTTCATGGTCGGCACCAGTGTGGCCTGCAGCTGAGCAACGGTTTTGGTGATCATGTCAGCCGGATTGGGCTCTGTGACGGCTCTGAGAACCGCATAGCTCCAGTCCAGGGGCTGGCCGCGGCCCCGCGATATGTCGATATAACTGGCGCCCGTCACCACAAAGCGGCGCCGGATGACGGCCTTGCTGTCAGTACGGATGAAGGGCTTGAACTGTGGCTCGATCGTGCCGACGGCGTAAAGCCGCCCTTCCTGATTGAGGTCCAGCTGACGGATCTCCCCTGCCCGCACCCCCATAACCTCGATGTCATTGCCCACCGCCAGGCCCGCAAGGCCATTCTGGGGCAGAACAAAGTAGATGCGCGCTGAAGGCGTCAGCCACTGCTTCAGCACGCCTGCCTCGATAATGGCAGCGGCAAAAAGAATGACGGAGCCAAGGACCAGCAGGCCAACCCATTCATCGGCATACCGGTTGCGAAAAAGCGGGATGGCACTGTCGGTGGCGGCAGATTTCCGGAGCCGAAACATCACAAGCCTCGCATGGGGTTCAGTCCCCCGTCGCTAAGACGCAAGAACTGCATGTCTTCCTGCGCGTAATCTTTCCAGACCGACCGGTCCGATGCAATCCAGACTACCGCACATCCCCGGTCGCACGCCATGGTCATCTGCCCCAGGAAAGCATTGTAGAGATCTTCGGGCTCGCGTGAAATCGGGTCTGCCAGAAGCAGCAGGATCGGCTCTCCCATGAAAGCCCGGACATATTCCGAGCGCCTCCGGTCCAGAAAGGACATATGGGGCGGCATTTCAATCGGAAGACCCGGCAGGCCGAATATCTCGCTTAAGGTAGTGGCCTGGTCGACCAGCTCATCGAGCGGGGTATAGGTGTGGTAAAGCGAGGGGGCCAGGATATTGATCTGCATAGGGTCGAAATCGATCCACCCCGCCTCCTCGCCGACGCGTCCCATTAATCCCCTCAATGCGTTGGTGCGTCGCTCGTCCAGGGTCTGCCAGTCCAGGCCCAGGCATTTCGCGCTTCCGCTTGCCAAGGTGAACATGCCTGCACACAGGTCGGTGAAGCGCTGCGCCAGCTGTGAATCATGGCATTCTATCAGCGCGCATTCTCCCGCCGCCAAAGTGAGGCTGTAGGCAACGGGGGAGACCCCTTCATCAATGTAAAGGGGGCGGGCTTCCGACAGTTCCAGAACCGGGCCGAGCGGCAGGACTGCAAGATCTTCGGTGAGAGCCGGGGTCTTCTTGTTACGCCGCATTTTTCATCCGAACAGAGAATCGATCACCACATTGATGGTCAGGATCGAGAGAATGCCCCGGGAGAACCCGCGCGGAATCATGGTGGAAAGACTGTCGTTCTGGGTCACGTCCATCCCTGAAAGACAGCTGCTGAGACCGACGGAAAAACCGCTCAGGAGAAATTTGAGGGGAATGCCCAGATAATCAGGCTTGCTCACGCTGGCTGCGACCTGAAACATGAAGGACCAAATCGGCATCGTGACGATACCCTGTGACCAGCAGACGATATAGCCCATCCCGAGAGCGACAACGCTGAAAATCACGCCGAGCGTAAAACCGCTGACAGTCATGGCGACCGTGCGGGGCACGATGAGCGCAATGAACGGGTCAATTCCCATCCCGCTCAGGATGCGCAGTTTCCCGGCTGTCGTCAGCACACCCAGCTGGGCAACGATCAGCATACCGGAGCGGCCGAGCAGGATGACACCCACCAGAACAGGGGCGATTTCACGCACCAGGACACGCGCCAGGATGCTGCCGGTCATCTGGGTCATGCCTGCAAAACCCAGCCAGAACACGGCCTGGGCCACAATGCCCAGACCACTGATCACAGCGACCACCAGAACACTCAGCAATCCCCCGCCCGTGGACTGACGCAATGAACGCCAGAATTCCATCCGGACAAGGCGCCGCCATGTCAGCGGCTGAACAGCCTGGCAGATAACCCCCCAGCTCGAGCCGATCAGAACCAGCATGAAACGCGACTGCATCCGGACGAAATGCCCGGTCAGCACCAGCAGATTCTGGATGACCGCAAATCTTTCCGCAGCCCGCAGGGGAACAGGCAGAGGGCTCTGATCTTTCGGAGCAGGCGCGGTATTTTTCTTCTGACCCGCGGAAACGCCGCTTACGGCGCGGTCTTCAGCTGGCTGAGGGGCGCGCGGCGTACCTGAAGGGGGCAGGCCATGTTCCGGTGAGACGTTCATCAGCGCCGCCCTGCCAGAATATAGGTTTGGGTGATGCCTTCACCCGGAAGATAGAATTCACCACGCGGCCGGAAGAGGAAATAATTGCGCATGATCTGGTAAGCCTGGTCAGACACCTGGATCTGCCCGCCATCCGGCGCCGTGCGCGCCAGAAGCTCTGCCACACCAAGACCCGTTCCCCAGACATTGAAAATGCTCGGATCTTTCCCCAGGCGCGCAGCCAGAATGGGGCCGATGTCAATCCCGATCCGGATCATGACCTGCGAATTCTGGCTGAGCAGAGCAGTCAGGCTCGCTTCCCTGATGGCAATGGCCGCTTCGGCCAGGCGCAGCAACGTGGCCGGCTCAGGCGTCTGGCTGCAGCCCCCCAGCAGGATAAGACGGTTGCCGGTCACCTGCAGGGAGAAAACACCATATTGCCGCGCCAGCTGCTGGATGGTGTCGGAAAGCTGACCGATGAGCTGCAGCGTCTGTTCAGCCCCCTCTTTCTGTTCAGTGAAGGCTTCTGCGAATTCCAGAACCATGACAGGCACCTGCGGATACAGACCGCTGGCTGGCAGCCCCCCGCTTCCCTCGCCCGGCGGGATAAGAAATCCTTCCACCATGTGAAGCGGGCCGGGCTTGGGTGCCTTGGCCAGGGTTTTCTCGAGATCCCCGGCACCGACGCTGTCGAGCTGGACTGCTGTTTTCTGGAGCTGGGCAAACCGCACCGCCACGACTGCCGCCACCAGCGCCAGAACACGGTCAAGCCCATCCAGCTGCTGCGGGTCTTCAATCATGATCACGCCCAGCGGCTGGTGGAGGTCCTGCACGGGCAGATAGACCAGATGCGTCGTGCCGGCCGGGCGCATGACGAGCCGCTGGAAAGCCTGGTATTGCGGGTCGGTCGCCGCATCAGGGATATTGACTAGATGCGGGGTGGTGAGATTGTCGAACAGGGCCGGACAGGCCGCCCGTGTGAGCTCCATCCCTGAGCCATGCACGTCTTTGGGACGGTCGAACACATCCTCACACAGAAGGCGGTTGCCATCGGGCAGCAGCCGCCAGATCCCGGCCCGCTGCGCTGCGGCACGTTCTGTAAGCACTTCCGTCAGGATGGGTACCTCACGGTGCGGGTCCAGAAGTCCGGGCGTATTGGCCACTTTCAGCAGCAGGGCATTGTCGATGAGGTTGTTTTCCTTGTTGGTCTCGATCACCCGCTTCAGGGAGTTCACCCGCCGGCCCTGGAAGATGAGACCGCAGGCCAGCAGACAGGCCAGACCGACGATCAGCAGCGAGAAGTAGACCGTCTGTTTCTGGATGACCTGGGCAAAGCTCGCAAAGTCATTTTCAGGCGCATTCAGAATCAGGACCCATGAATGTTTAGCCAGCGGCATGGCCGAGGCCATGGTGACGTAATCCTTGCCACGCGCCCGGATAATGCCTGCACCCGGCCCCAGGATCCGGAACATGTTGAGTGCGCGGGTGAAAACCGGCTGCGTGACAGGATTGAGATAAACATTCGCCGCCTGGAAACCGGGCTTGCCCAGATCAGCCATGTTGTGGCCAGCAATCACCTGTCCTGAAAGGCTGACAATCACCGCTTGGCCGCTTTTGCCCACCTTGAGACTGTTGAGGAAGTTCGTCAGCTGGTTCAGAGAAATATTGATCGCAAACACCACTTCACGCCCGTTGAGGGTACGGATGGCGATTGAGGCCGTCACGATGAACTGATGGGTCTGGGGATAGGGGTACGGGTCACTCCAGAAGATCCGGTCAATACCCTTGCGGTTGGCCTTGTGAAGAGCGCCCTGGTACCAGGGCAGCGTCGTGGGATTGAAATCATGCGCAGGTGTTGCACCCTGCTGCAGCACTTCGCCGTCCAGATTGACCAGGAGATGCTGGAAGTCCGGCTGCCCCTTGGCATCAACACCCAGAATGGTTTCCTGAAAGTTCTGCCCTTCCCTGCTGACACGCCAGAATTCGCCATTCTGGTTGGCGAGGTAGAAGCCATCCACCTGTGGCACGTTGCGCAGAATGGAGCGGCTGAGCAGCAGGAAGATGTTGGCATTGGCCGCCGGCGAGGCCAGGTTCAGCATGTCATGGGCCAGAACCGTGCTGGAAATGGCGGGCGAAAGATAGTTGCTCACCTCCTGCGTGATGTAGCGCTGCTGACTGCGCAGGAGATCGTTGGTCAGGCTGATTGCACCTGCGCGGGTGGCCTTGTAGCTGTGCCAGCTGACAAGAGCGATCGCGCCGATGACCAGGAGCACACCTGCAATGGGCGCCAGAACCTGCAGGATCTGCCAGCGTCTGTTGACCGGGCTGATCAGGGGATTGACGATTTCATCGCTAGGCAAGTGCTTACGTTCCTCGACAAGACGCTCACATCACAGGCGCGAAACTGGCTTTCCGAACCCCATGCCCGCCTCCTGGCAGCTGGTGCGAGGAGTGCCGGACTGCGCCCGTTGCCGAAACATGGCCCCACAACTCAGTCCAGCTCGTTTGGGAGCGGGCAATGAATGCACTATTATGCGCCTGATGATGAATCGCAACCACCTTTCTCCGCCCTTTCTTCCGCATCCGGACCGATCGGTTCTTTCCATAAGCGGCGGGGACCGGATCGCTTTTCTCCAGGGCCTGATTACGGCTGATCTCAAAGGAGAGCGCCCGGCTTCTGCAGGCAGGGCTTCCGCAGCTGTCCCTCATCAGACCGGGGACTGGGCGCCTGTTGCAGCCACACCTTGCAATTGGAGCGCGCTCCTCACCCCCCAGGGACGGATCGAAGCTCTTTTCTTCGTCTTCTCCACGCCCGATGCTCTTCTGATCGATGTCCCTGCTTCCGTTGCCCAGGCCCTGCAGCAGCGCCTGCAGCGCTTCCGCCTGCGGGCTGACGTGGTTCTGGCAATGACGGATCTGCAGGTCATAACCGGCCTTGCAGAGCTGTCCCCCCAATCCGGCCACTGCCTTTTTCCTGCTACAGCCCTGCCCGCTCTGCAAGCCATAGCACCTGATCCCCGCACCCCGCAGGCAGGCTTGCGGGCGTTGGTAAGCCCCGATTTTCCAGCCAACCTGACCACCCCAGACCGCCCGCCGGAAACCTGGCAGTCACGGCGGCTGAAACTTGGCCTGCCGGAATGGGAGGACATTGAGCCGGGCCGCACATTGGCCCTCGAAGCCGACCTGGACTGTCTGGGAGGCGTGTCATGGACCAAAGGCTGTTACATGGGCCAGGAAGTAACGGCCCGGACTCATTACCGGGGGCTGCTGAAACGTCGTCTGATACCAGTAGAGCTTGATGAGGGAGAGTTTCCCACCCTACCTGAAAACCTTCCCCTTGTTCTTGACGGACGGGAAGTCGGCGAAGTCCGATCACGCTTGGGGAAGCGGGGAATTGCCTTGCTGCACAGAACGGCCTGGGGAAACGAGACGCTCAAACTGGCCGATGGCCGGAATGTCCGCAGCCCGTGGCCAGCCTGGCTGCCAGACTTCTCCCCGGCTAGTTCCGATGCCGCTCCTGCTGGAGTTCCGACCCCGTGATCTCCCCTGATTCCACTCCCCAGAGCAGCCTGCAGGACTGGCAACCGCCTTCGCCTGAACAGCGCCGCGCGCTCGTAGCCCAGGCCCGCTTTGATGCAGAGGGCCTGCTGGCAGCCATTGCGCAGGATGAAGACAGAAACGTCCTCATGCTCGCCTGGATGAACAGCGAGGCATTGGATGAGACCCTCCGCACAGGACGGGTGTGCTATTTCTCCCGCAGCCGCCAGCGCCTATGGCGCAAGGGCGAAAGCTCCGGCCAGGTGCAGCATCTCCTGAAAGCCGCTTTTGATTGCGATTGCGATGCGCTTCTCCTTACCGTCCACCAAACAGGCGTGGCCTGCCATACCGGTCGGCGCAGCTGTTTCTACCAGAACGTGACCCCTGAAGGACTGCAGGCCGATAGCGCACCCCTGATCACCCCAACACAGCTTTATGGACGCACTGACTCTGGAAGAAGCTGACGGGGACTGTCCTAACCGCCCGGCTGGGGAGTCAGGCCCCGTGCATGATGCAGGATCTGGGAAGCGATGAAGGACTGCACAAACCAGTACGAATGATCGTAAAGCTTGTGACGCCGCAGCTCGAGAGGCTGCCCTGCCTCACGCGCCGCCTGCTCCAGCAGATCCGGACAGAGAATGGGCAGGAACTCGTCTTTCAGGCCCTGATCAACCAGGATCTTCCCTGCAGTCCGGTATCCTTCTGTCAGAAGCAGGCACGGATCATAATGGCGCCACTGCGCCTCATCACCGCCGAAATAGGTTTCCGTCACTTTCTGGCCCCAGGGCACGCGCGCGGGCGCACAGATGGGGGCAAAGGCTGAAACGGTCTTCCATTTGCGCGGATTGCGCAGGCCGAAAGCCAGTGCGCCCATGCCGCCCATCGAATGACCCATGATTCCGCAACGATCGCCGTCAAGTGGAAAGGCTGCTTCCAGAACCCCCGGCAATTCCTGGCCTACGTAGCTCCACATCCGGTAATGTGCCGCCCAGGGCTGGGCAGTGGCATCAACGTAAAACCCGGCGCCGGTCCCCAGATCATAAGCCTCGTCTTCCGCCGCAACCTGTGCGCCACGTGGCGAGGTATCAGGCGTTACAAGGGCCAGGCCATGCTCAGCGGCGTAGCGCACGGCATTGGCCTTGATCAGGAAGGTCTCCTGTGTGCAGGTCAGGCCGGCCAGGGCGTAAACGACAGGAACCTTTTTCCCTTCAAGGGCTGCCCTAGGCAGAAAAAGCCCCAGTTTCGTCGGCAGCCCCAGGGCCTGCGAGGGGAAAGTGAGAAAACGCACTTCCCCCTCGCAGCATTCGTGACGTTCCAGTTCCTTCAGCTGAGCGGCCGAACGGGCAAAATCGAAGGAAATATCCTTCACAGGCTGTAATCCACAACGGTGCGGATGCCTTCGCCGCGGCCCATCATTTCGAAAGCCTCATTGATCTTTTCGAGGGGTATGCGGTTGGTGATGAGGTCATCAATATCCACCCGGCCTTCCATGTACATGTCGACCACCTTCGGCGTGTCCGTGCGCCCACGGGCGCCGCCGTAAGCCGTTCCCATCCATTTGCGGCCCGTGATCAGCTGGAAAGGACGGGTGGAGATCTCCTGCCCCGCCGCTGCCACGCCGATAACGCAGGCCACGCCCCAACCACGATGCGCGCTTTCCAAGGCCTGACGCATCAGCGTGACGTTGCCGATGCATTCAAAAGTGTAGTCAGCACCGCCTCCGGTCATTTCGATGATCTTGCTGACCACGTCTTCTCCCTCGGGAAGGGCTGCCGGGTTGAGAAAATCCGTCATGCCGAACTTTTCAGCCAGCGGGGCGCGCGCCGGATTGATGTCAACGCCCACGATCTGCCGGGCACCGACCATTTTCGCCCCCTGGATCACGTTCAGGCCGATACCCCCCAACCCGAAAACGGCGACGGTTGAGTTGGGCTCCACTTTCGCGCCCCAGATCACTGAACCCACGCCGGTCGTCACGCCGCAACCGACGTAACAGGCACGGTCGAAAGGCGCGTCAGGGCGGATCTTGGCCACGGCGATTTCAGGCACGACGGTGAAATTGGCGAAGGTCGAGCAACCCATATAGTTGTGGACCGGCTTCCCTTTGTAGGAGAAGCGCGTCGTGCCATCAGGCATCAGCCCACGCCCCTGTGTGGCACGGATGGCGGTGCACAGATTGGTTTTCTGCGACAGGCAGGCAGGGCACTGGCGGCACTCGGGAATATAGACCGGAATGACGTGATCACCGGGCTTGACGCTCGTCACCCCCTTGCCGACCTTGCGCACGATGCCAGCCCCTTCATGGCCCAGAATGGCCGGAAAAACACCTTCGGGATCCTGGCCTGATAGCGTGTATTTATCGGTATGACAGATGCCGGTCGCCATAATCTCGATCAGGACCTCACCATCACGAGGCCCTTCAAGCTGCACGGTATCAACCACCAGCGGCTTGCCGGGTTCCAGAGCGATCGCAGCTCTCACATCCATGACGTCCATATCCACCCTCTTTACTTTTGGCTTTGCGCGCGGTTTTCCTGACTGAATTCTGCAGGTTTCATAGCGCATCAGAGTACTTTTATAAATCCTTGCCCGCACGCTGCTTTTCAAGTTTTCTGTTCAAGGACGCAGGATGATCGTCAAACGCCCCCAAGGAATCGCTATTCTGTTTCGGGAAACCCTGCCTTCCCTTACCATTCTGGCGCTTTGGGACCTGGCAGTGGTGGTGCTGTTCCAGGTCTACCATCAGGAATGGATGGAACAGGCCGCGCTGCCCATCTCCCTGATGGGTTCGGCCCTGGCCATCTTTCTGGGCATCCGCAACAACGCTGCCTATGCCCGCTGGTGGGAGGGACGGTCCCTGTGGGGGGTGCTTACCAACAATTGCCGCTCCTTCGGCCGCCAGG
The DNA here is from genome assembly GCF_006542375.1 of Oecophyllibacter saccharovorans. Lineage (GTDB taxonomy): Bacteria > Pseudomonadota > Alphaproteobacteria > Acetobacterales > Acetobacteraceae > Oecophyllibacter > Oecophyllibacter saccharovorans. The sequence continues at coordinate 49,093 of NZ_CP038143.1, forward strand.
TCGGCAGCCTTCTGAACGGGGCGCCGGAACTGGCCACCTCCATGGCAGCCTATCCCTATCTTCTAGCTGCTGCCCTGCGCGGCCAGGAGCCGGACCCTACTGACATCGACCGGCTGCTATCCCCCGAGCTCAAGCAACGGGTTTTCGCCTGCAGCAATCGGGCCAACGCCCTTCTTTACGAAATCGGCCTCAAGGTTCGCAGCCTGAGTGAAAAAAGAGGGGTGGACGGCGCGCTGCAGAGCAATGTCGACCGCATCCTCTCTGATCTTGCCAATGCGCAGGGGGGGCTGGAGCGTATCTGCAAGACCCCCCTGCCCGTCCAGTATTCCATCCTGCCCAATATCGCCACGCATCTCTTCTGCATCCTGCTGCCCCTTTCAGCTGTGCAGACGCTGGGCTGGCTGACACCGCTGGGCTCCAGCATCATCGGGGTCCTGTTCCAGATGCTGGACCGCAGCGGCAGCAACCTGCAGGAGCCCTTCAGCGATACCGTGCACGCCCTGCCGATGAAAACCATCGCCCGCACCATTGAAACCGATCTCCTTCAGCCGCTCGGTCTCAAGCCTGCGCCAATGCCGCAACCCTTGAGAGGCGTGCAGCCCTGAGGAGAATGACAGGGGGCCATGAAAAACCCGTCACAAACTTCCGGCTGCGCAAAGAGCAAAAGACAGGCAGGGGATTTCCTGTTATATTGCTTGCATGAACAACAACTTCAAAATGCCTCAGAAGGGCAGCGTCACGGAAGAAATGGCCCGTGCCGCCGCTGAGAACACGGCCCGCCAGACTGATCCGGAACAGGTCCGCGATCCCTTCAAGGTCGGCGATGCCATAGTCTATGCTGCCCATGGGGTCGGGCGTGTGGACCGTATCGGTGAAGACAAGATTGCCGGCACCATGATCGAGATGATCCAGATCTCTTTTCCCGGCAACCAGATGACCCTGCGCATTCCGCTGGCCAAGGCACGCAAGTCCGGGCTGCGCAAGATCGCCTCACGCGATATCGTCGACAAGGCCATGGCAGTGATCAAGGGCAAACCTCAGGTGAGCCGGGGCATGTGGGCCCGGCGTGCGGTGGCCTATCAGGAAAAGATCAATTCAGGGGATCTGGTGCAGATCGCCGAAGTGCTGCGTGACCTGCGCCGCAACGTTGACAGCCTTGAAGGCAGCTTCTCCGAGCGCAAACTTTTCGAAGCCGCCCAGGAGCGTTTTGTGGCTGAGCTGGCAGTCCTGGAAAACAAGGATCCGACTGCGGTTCTGGAAGAGCTGACTGAAACCATGAAAAACGCCTGAACCCACCCCTCAGGTGAATTTCCCTTTTCCCGTAACAGCCCCCGTTCCTTTCCGGAGTGTGCCCATGTCGTCCGAAACTTCCCGCCCTGCCAGCAATTCTGGTACCCCTACGCCGGCTTTTGAGGGCCAGAAAGTTTTCATTACCGGCGCTTCGCAGGGGATCGGGGCAGAAACGGCGCGTTTCTTTGCTGCCAACGGCGCACGCGTCGTGCTTAACGGACGCAACGTCAAGGCGCTGGAAACCGTTCTGGCTTCTCTGGCACAAGTACCGGAAGGGCCGCATCTCATCACGCCTGCAGATGTCTCCGATGAAAAAGCTATCAGTGACGCCATGGCCAAGGCGATTTCTGAAATGGATGGGCTGGACATCCTCATCTGCAATGCGGGCTTTCAGATTGAAGGTCCCTCTGAAGACTTCAGCGTGGCCGATTTCGAGCGTGTCATGGGGGTCAATGTGCTGGGCACGGCCATTCCGGCACGCCAGGCGCTGCGCTACTGGCTGAAAAACGACATCAAGGGCCGCATTGTCGTCAATTCATCCGTCCACCAGATCATCCCCAAGCCGGGCTATCTCAGCTATGCCGCCTCCAAGGGCGCGCTTGGCAACATCGTCCGCACTCTGGCGCTGGAATACGCGTCACGCGGCATCCGCATCAACGCCGTTGCCCCTGGCGCCATCGTCACGCCCATCAATGACAGCTGGGTGAACGATCCTGAGCAGTACAAGGTCGTGTCTTCTCACATCCCGATGAAACGCCCAGGCCAATCGGCTGAAATCGCCGCTGTCATCGGCTTCCTGGCCGGTCCGGCCAGCAGCTATATCACCGGCCAGACCCTTTTCGTGGACGGAGGCCTGACACTCTATGCGGATTTTGAAAAAAACTGGTCTTCCTGAGCAGCCGCTGGCCCGTGCAGGGATCCCCGGTCCCTCCAGAGGTCCATGAGCGCTCCTAAAGACAGTTTCACGCCTTTCGTCAGTGGCACTGACGCGCTGGAAAACCATGTTCTTGCCTGTCTGCAGGCCCGGCAGTCAGACGAGGCGCTGTTGCTGGCTGAGCATCTCTCATCGCCGATTGCGCGGAACTTCCTTGAAGGATGGGCGCTTTTCCAGCTTGGCAACCTGCCGGAAGCTGCCCGGTGCTTCCTGAGACTGCCAGATTTTTCTGGGAGCCCTCATCCCCTGGCCCTCATCCAGAACACACTGTGTGAAGAAGTGGAAGAGCGCGGTTTCCTGACCCTGCTCACCCACATGGAAAGCTTTTCGTCTCCCTCACCCGCCTTATACGGGCTTCGGGCCATGGCACGGCTCATATTGGGCGAAGCAGTCCTGGGAGAGACAGAGCTGCGCCAGGCGCTCAAGGTGTTTCCAGGTCACCCGGCCCTGCACAATGCCCTGGCCACTCTTCTGGCCGACCGCGGGGAATTTGCGGAGGCGGCCACTCTTCTGACCGGTCTGACACAAAAACTGCCCGACCACTGGACCACACACGGCAATCTTGGCACCCTGCTGACCCAGATCGGTCAGGCCGAAAAAGCATTGGAACCCTTCCGGCGCGCCATCGCCCTGGCGCCGCATGAAGCGCGGCTGCGGCTCAACCATTCTTTGGCCCTCCTCAAGGCAGAACGTTTTGCCCAGGGCTGGCTGGAACATGAATGGCGCCTGAAGCTTCCCGGCCATACCACCCTGCCTTCCGAAACGCTTCTGCCCACTCTGGACAGCACTTCCCCGGCGGAAATGCAGCAGAGACTCCACGGCAGAACCGTTCTGATCACTCAGGAGGAAGGGCTGGGTGATATGCTGATGTATCTGCGCTACCTGGTCCCGCTGGCTGCAACCGGGGCACGGCTTCATGTCTGGTGCAGCGCTGAGCTGGCTTCCCTTGTCTCCAACCTGGAATGTGTCGACACGGTCCAGGTCGGTGGAGAGACACCTGAACATGATTATCACTGCCCGTTCATCAGTCTGCCACGGGTTTTCAGCGCCCTGCCCACGCCTGAGCAACGCTGCCCCCCGTCGCCCTATCTGAGCGTTTCCCCCCTGCGCCGCCAGCGGATGCTGGAACGCCTGGCACCTTACCTGCAGTCAGATACGCTCCGGGTAGGGCTGGTCTGGGCAGGCGGGCATCACCGGCATGACCGCACGGCCCGCGTTCTGGACCGCCACCGCTCCATGTCGCTGCACCAGTTCGCCCCGCTGACAGCGCTTGGGAAGCAGATCCAGCTGTTCAGTCTGCAGAAAGGCCCCGCTGCCGCACAGCTGGAAGATTTTCCAGGCCCGATAATCAATCTTATGGAAGCATGCGAGGACCTGGAGGATACCGCAGCCCTGATCGAGCAGCTGGACCTGGTCGTGAGCGTCGACACTTCCGTGCTGCATCTGGCAGGTGCGCTGGGCAGGAAGGCCATTCTGCTGGACCGCTACACCAATTGCTGGCGCTGGGGTCAGGGAACGACGGAAAGTCCCTGGTATCCCAGCCTGAAAATCCTCCGCCAGCCCCGCCACGGCGCATGGGCGCCGGTTATTGCGCAGCTGGGCGAGATTCTAGCTGCCAAAGCGACCCGCAGATCAGACTGAACGCGCTTCAGCCCGCTCACAACCCATTAATTAAGCTCAGTAATTGAGCCCATAAGACAGGCTCACGCTGGAGCCCGGATCATTTTCCGGCGTGGTAAACCCGTTGACCTGCCCGCCCGTGCCGACAGTCGTCTGCAGGGTCAGATGCTTGGTGAGATCAACCTTGACCTCCGCCTGCGTGCCTGATCCACCCAGCCCTTCGCGTGCGCCCACAAACACGCCGGGCAGAATGTATTTCCCGGCTTCAAGCGCCACGCCGCCCTTGTTGACCCCGGTTCCGCCGCCGATCGTCAACTGGTCGAGGCCGAGGAATTTCCGGACCGCATTCAGCGGGTCAATCGAGATGCCGCCACCCAGCTCCAGAACCGCTGCGCCAAGCTGTGCCAGCTGTGCTGGGGAAAGGGAGGCGCGCAAGGAGCCGAACAGGAGCATGGAAAGCACATCATCCTTCGGATAAGGCGGGTTGGAGACGAATTTCAGCTTCGGATCGCTGGCATAGCCCGAGACGATCAGGCTGGCCAGAATACCGTTGGCATTGCGCTCCGCACGGAAATTGATCAGCGGGTCCAGCCTGTGGCCGAGCCCTGCACCCCCGAAAGTGACACGTCCGTAAGTGAAATTCAGGTTGATGCCGGCCAGGTTGAAAGAGCCGTTCCTCAGGTCGAACCCTCCACTGATCACCGGGTCGGCAGCGGTTCCGCCTATGTGCAGCTTGCCCCCCATCACCGCGAAAATACCGTGGCCATGCACGAAGATCTGACCAGGTGCGGTGATGGTCAGGTTGAGACCGATGACCAGCGGCGGCGACGCCGGAACGGATTGGGGAGCATTGGGATTGACGATCTGGATCTGGGGCACGGAAGCCGGCATGGCATCGGGAATGGTGATCGACGCCTTTGGAATGTTGATATTGCCGTCAACATCCAGCCGCGTCGTGGCCTGGCCTGCAATCCGTATCCGCGCGTCCAGGGTGGCGGTCACCACATCGCTGTGCACGGGCTGCGCCTTGTTGGCCACAAAGGCCAGGGCCACGGGAATGCCAGGCTTCAACACCCCTACGCTTCCCTTGAGATCCATCGTTCCCGATCCGGCATGGATCAGAAAATCCCGGATTTCCAGCTCGTCGTCATGAGCCACCACATCGCCTGTGATACCGGTCAGATGCACGCCCTGGGTATACTGGTCGAACGTTCCGTTTCGCAGCTGCGCCCCGCCCGTCAGCACGGGATGAAGACGGGTGCCCCCCACCCCAAGGTCCAGGCTCAGCATGCCTGACGTCCCCATTCCGGACACGCCCAGCACCGCATTGGCAGCCCGCAGGTTGAAATGGCCTTTTGCCGCCACACTCAACGCTTCCGCAGCCTTCAGGGGCACACTGCCTGAAAGGGCCAGGTCAATGTCACGCCCTGCCTGAAGCTGGCCCGACAGTGCGGCACGCTGGTGCTGAAAGGCCGCCTGGAGCTGCAGGCTGGCAGGCGCCAGGGCTGCCGTCGCGTCGCTGAGAACCTGCAGCCCGCTGCCCTGCAGGACGATCCTCCCTGTCGGGTCGGCCAGTGTGGCGCCCAGCGCACCATGAGCGGCAATGACGCCTCTGGCCCGCAGTTTCGGCAGGAAAGGTGTTGCAAGCGCAGGCGTCAGCTGAGCCAGGTCGAAGTCAAGCTTCAGGGCCGGCTTGACCGTGCCGGAAGCTGTCAGCGTTGCTGTGGGGCCATGGGGCGGCGTCACAGCCAGGCGCAGCCGGTCAGCCCCAAGACTGGCGCCGTAACTCACCGTGCTCGGTCCCAGAAGATGCACCTTTTCCCGCTTGGCCTGCAGCTCCAGCGTGTCGATGCGCACCTTGTGGTCCGGCAGATCCAGCAAGGCAGCCAGGGAAATATCCGCCGGGGCTTCCAGGACATGCTGAAAATGCCCTTCCGTTCTGAAGACCAGCGCCTGCAGCGGGCCTGAAACACGAGCCTGGAGCTGTCCTGTAACAGTATCGGCGCGCAGCCCGTCAGCTACCAGAGTCACCTCGGCCGCAGGATTGCCAGGCAGGTGGTGCAGTTTGCCGCTCAATTGCAGTTGCCTGACCCCGTAGCGCGGCAGGCCGCCTGCCCCCTCCAGGGAAAAAACGAGAGTTTCCTGTGCATTTCCCCTGTTGTGGGGACCAACCTTCGCCGCGCCGGCGCCTGAAGGGGCAACGCTGCCGGAACCTTCTGCCAGGGTATGCAGAGCAAGGCTCAGGTGACCGCTCAGGGGTTGGCCGACCAGTGGCTGGAAGGCAGCCAGCTGGGAAATTCTGATATCCAGATTGCCGTGCGGGATCTTCTGCCCGTTCTTCAGGCCGACTGTACCGGCGCCTTCCAGCGTTTTCCAGTGAAGTCTGGAAAGGTCCAGGCTCATGTCTCCTCTGGCATTGCGGGCAAAGCTGAGATTCAGGGCCATCGGTGCCTGATCGAGCGTTCCTGTCAGAACCATTGTCCCTGTCGGGACACGCGGCAGATGCTGCACGTCAGCCGTCAGCGCAAAGGGCCCAGGCTGCGCGTTGGACGTTGCGGTGTGCACCCCGAACAGACCGGTGAAGGCCAGTCTGGCCGCCAGGTCATCCACTGGCCCTTCAGCGGTCAAAGTCAGTTTCCCTCCCCCTCGCAATGCCGGCACAGCCTTTTCAAAGGAAGGCAGCTCAACCGTCAACGCGCCCTTGACCCCCTGTCCCCGGGGGCGCGGGGCGTAGAGAGCATGGCCCTGCACGTTCAGAGCCGCCCCGGAAAGGGCCAGTTGCGGCACTGTGAGCACCCCCTCACGGTTGCGTGTCAGCACGAGAGTAAGTTTCCCTTTGGGGCCGATCATTCCCACAGCCCTGGGATCACCTCCCGTGATGGCCACGTAATCAGTCGCTTTCACGCTGACCCTGTCGGCAAGAGTGGCAGCAGACGTGGCTGAAGCCGGCAGACGGATATCAGCCACAAGCTGGTCTTGGCCGCGCAAAGCCACTCCTGCCAGCTGTCCCAGCGGCTGCAGGTCCGGCAGTGTGAGTGCCAGGTGTATGACAGGTGCCGGTGCGAGCTGGCCTTTCAGACGCAATTGCACCAGGGCATGATCGAGATTTGCCACGAAAGGCGCAGTTCTCGCCAAGGGCCTGTATTCGGCATCCAGGGTAAGGGGCTCAGCAGCCAGCAGGAGCCCTGCCTTGCCCGGCAACCGCAGCCCTTCAGCTGATCCGGCCAGCTGCAGCAGGCTCCTGTCAGGCTGCTGCAGATTTTCCTGTCCCGTGAACTGCAGCATGATATGCCGCGCGCCTGCCCCGGCGGCAGCCAAGTCTGTCAGATCCAGACTGGCCTTGCCCCATGGATCGCGGAAAGGGCCGCGCAGATTGGCAGCAAGCTGCAGGCCTTCCCAGCCTATGGCAGGCGTGAGGGTCATAGGGGCTGAATTCACCTGCAGAGCCATCTGTCCCCGCGCGCCGGGCACGTCGAACACCCCTTTGAGCTTCGCCTGCAGAATGGCTTGTTGCGCATGAACCGCTCCCGCCGGGCTGTCAGGCCCAGGCGTCATTGCAGCCTTCGCGTGACGCGCGCCTGCCTGAAGGGCCAGGGTCGTGTGCAACCCTGTCAGGGGGCCTGAGACCGTGAGGGAAAGGCGCAGCGGGTCCAGGGCCGGCAGATGGCCCAGGAGGGTGACAAACCCCTGTTTGCCTTCAGAGTAGTGAAGAAAGCCATCAAAACGCCGGTTGCGCTTCTCATGGCTTATGTTCAGCTCAAGGTCCGTTGGGTCATCAAGCCGGTGCGCCTGCAGGCCCACCTTCATGGTGGGCAGGCGGTAAAATGAAAAGCCCGACAGGAAAGGCTGGATGGTGGCAATGCGGGTCGCCCCGCTGAGGGAAAAATGCATGCCCAGCCCTACAAGGCCTGCACCGAGATCAACCTGCGGAACGGCCAGCCGGTCCAGCTTCACACTCAGGGGCAGATGCAGGGGACCGGAAGGCTTTTTCGGTGTCGGGTCCGGATGGGTGACCGGCAGACGCGCGAACACGAAACGAGAGCCGGTAAGAGACTGCACCTTCACCTGCAGATGCAGCAATGCCAGCGGGGACCACCGCAGATCGCCCTGGTCCAGCTCCATCCACACCCCCTTTTCATCTTCAAGGGTGAGTTTCCGGATTCTGATATGCCATGGCAGCCTGCCTGACAGGCCTGAAAGATGAACCATCCCTCCTGTCAGGGCAGGCAGTTTCTCCACCAGCAGCGCCCGCCCCTGCGGAAGGTTTAACCCCACCAGAAGCGTTGTCACGGCAAGCAGCAACAGACCAAGGAGCCCCGCAATCCCCCAGGCCGCGATCCGGACCAGGCGATGCCCCCAGCCAGGCCAGGCATGTTTTGATCTGGCATGTTTTGCCTCCTCCCCCTGGAACGAGGCATCAGCGCGGTGTGGCTCCTGTGGCGGTGTCATCAGAATACCTCTCCCAGTCCGATATAGAGCTCCCACCTGTCGCCTCGCCGGGGACGGTTCATGGGAAAAGCCACATCCAAACGGATGGGTCCGATGGGCGTGAAGTAACGCACCCCGCCGCCGTAACCGACACGGACCTTGCCTTCACCGGGCGTGGAATGCTCTCCCACCTGACCTGCATCAACAAAAAGGGCGGTGCCGAAGCTTTTCATGATTCTCTGGCGATATTCCACCGTGCCTGCATCCATGGATGTGCCGCCAATCGCATATTTCGTGTGTTTCCAATGCGGTCCCACTCCCTGCCAGCGAAAACCGCGGACCGTCGCGGGCCCGCCGGCATAAAGCCGCTGGTCGGGCGGAACATTCCAGACGGACGAGACCCCCTGAATTGTTCCGACAGTGGCCCGCAACGCGATGATGCTGCGACCTGGCGGGGAAATACCGAGATGGTGAAGATCGAGATAGGTCGACGCCTCAGCCGTCAGGGGCAGGTAGAAAGCCGTCCTGTGCTCCATCGACAGGGAGGGCGTGACACCCAGCGCGGCCCTTACCCCATGGGTGGGCGGCTCGATGGGATTGCTGCGGTCAGTATTGTCGAACGTGGCTTCCAGAGGCAGGGAGGCGATGAAATAATCCCGCGTATGGTGAAACTGGTTGATGCGTTCCTGTTCAAGAAGGGCGGATCCGCTGACATTCCAGTTACGCCCGATAGGTTGTGCCACCCCTCCCCGCACGAAAAAAGCAGTCTGGCGATAGGAATAGAGCAGCTGCCGCAACGCCTCGATACGCAGATTCAGGGTGCGATTGCGCGCCATGAAATCGGGTTTGTTGAAATCTGCATAAATATCATAGCCCAGCCCCTGCTCGGCTGTGCCGCCCAGACCTGTCGCAATGGCGGCCAGTCGAAGCTGCTCGCCATTGCCAAACAGGTTACGGTCCAGCCATTTCACCCCCGCACGCCCGCCGAGATCAGTCGAATACCCGATATCACCAGAGATCCGGTAGCGCTTGCCCGGCTTGAACGTGAACTGAAGCGGCATGGCCTGATCCACGCCTTTCACAAGGCTTCTGTCAGGAGAAATCCTGATGATGGGGGGTGCAGGACGCACCGTGACACTGCTGAAAAGCCCGGTATCACTCAGGTTGAGCTGGGCCTGATCGATCACTGACGGCTGATAGAGCTGTCCTTCCTTCAGGTTCATGCGCATCCGGACATAAGAGGGATGGACATGCTTGAGCCCTTCCAGGCTGATCGGCCCGATGACAAGTTTCGGCCCCCGCTTGAGAAAAATCCGCACTTCCAGTCCGTGCTGAGCAGACTGAAGAATGCCCTGCGGCGCTGAGACATCGGAAAGCCCGTACCCTTCCTCCTGCAGAAAGGCAGCTAGGCGCTCACGCGCTGCGATGATGTCACCGGCAATGGCTGGTTGGCCGATTTTGAGCCCGAAAGCCTTTTCTTCCTCAGGGGTAAGCTTTTCAAGCCTGGGGGGTCCGGGCGGCAGGACAGGACTGGAGACCGCCTGCGTCGCCCCACTCTTCTGCGCCATCCTGGGTTTGGATACGGGTTTGGGCGGGGGCGGCAGAATCAGTATGCGGCTGATGTGGAACTGAGGCCCCAGCTTGGCTGAAACGGTGATCTTGACCAGCGTGCCATGGGGCAGGCTGAGAAGAAAGGCAGCCAGGAGCGGGTCACGCCCATCCATGTGTCGTCCCCTGGCAGAGACAACGATATTGATCTGGCCGGCGTAAAAGCCCTGCGATCTCAATGCGCCCTGGAGGCGTTCATAATCATCGCGTATGCGGCCGGCCAGGGCATAGGGTCCCACAAGATGGGATTTTTCGAGCGCCAGAAGCTGCGAGGAGGCTTTCAGGCCGCTGTCAACCGCTGCATCGGAGGTCGGCAACAGAATGGTCTGATAATGGATGGCATCAGGCGCAACAGGATCAGAGGAATCCTGGGCCTTTTTGGCCTTGTTATCCTTGCCTGGCTCGCCTGTGGCCGGCTTCTCCCCGTCGGACGGTTTTTCCGGGGATGATTTCTCAATCTGGGGTTTTCCGGGCGGCACAGGTGCGTCTGTTTCAGCAGCCCGGACCTGGCCAAGGCTGGCTGCGCTGCCTGTTACCAGCAAGGGGACAGCACCCAGCATGAAAGCCCCGACTGACAGAATCCGTGCAGACCTCACCATCACCCCAGACCGATTGATGACATTCCCAGCCGCTTCCGCCGGTTCCCTGCCCGGCTCACAGGCCCCTGCCCCTCAGGTTGCCGCCCCGATAACCTGCATTACGGACCGTTGCAGCTATACTGGCAAAAAAGGGCCGTGATAAGACATCTCCTCTCGGATCCCTTCTCGGATCAGGGCACTGACAGCTTACCTGACTGGGCATGTGAAGATTGTTTCCCGCTATTAAAACGCCTATCTGTTTTGAACATGTCTCCTGACCCGTTCATCTCCAGGCGTCGCCAGCGCAGCCGGCGCCCACAGTTTGATCCGGAAGCGCTTTTCCCGGCGCCTTCCCGCTGGTCTCCCACCGCCTTCTACCGCGGCCTGCGCTCTGCCGGGCGCATTCTGGCCCTCTTCGCCTGGGGGACGTTCTCGGGCTGGGCACAGGCGTTGTTCCAGATTCTGCCGGGCTGGATGCACATCCGCATGCCGGTCATTTTCTGGAAAGGCGTCTGCCGGATCCTGAACATCGAAGTCCGGGTCCTCGGCACCACCCCGGCCGCCACCACGCCAGGGCTGAAACAGCGTCCTGTGCTGTTTGCGGCCAATCATTCGACCTGGCTGGACATCGCCACCCTGGGCAGCATCCTGCCCACCCTTTTCATCGGCAAGCAGGAGATCAGCACCTGGCCGCTGATCGGCAGCCTGACCAAGGTGGGGGGCACCATCTTCATCAGCCGCAACCGCCAGACGGCCGAAAAGGAAGTGCAGTTCCTGATCAAGCGCCTGCAGAAAGGCTATAACATTGCCTTCTTTCCCGAAGGAACCTCTTCCGACGGCACCGGCGTTCTGCCTTTCAGGGCCTCATTGTTCACGCTTGCCAAGCCGCGCGCCCGCAAGGGCGTCATGCCCGACCACCCGATTCCCCTGGTGCAGCCCATTTCCGTCGCCTATGACCGCCTTGAAGGCCTGCCGACGGGACGTAACCGCCGCATTTCGGTATTTTCCTGGTTCGGGGACATGGAACTGGTGCCCCATATTTGGAATCTCGGGAAATGGCGCTCAATGCGCGCCACCATCGTGCTGCACCCTCCCATTGATCCCAAGGATTACCCGAGCCGCAAAAGCCTTGCGGAAGCAACGCATGCCATCATCCGCAAAGGCAATGAGGACATAAACCAGCAACGCTACGAACACGGCGTTCTTGCAGAAACCCGATGATCCGTTCCCTGCTTCGGTTTCCTTTCTCTTCCACCCCGCCTACCCGTTTTCCTGACGCCGGATTCCATGCCTGAACTCTCCCCGACCGTTCCCAATACCCGTGGCCTGCATATCATCACCTGGGGCTGTCAGATGAATGTCTATGACAGCGCCCGCATGGCGGATGTCCTGCGCCCGTTGGGCTACCAGCCGGTTGAACGGCCCGAAGAAGCCGACATGATCATTCTCAACACCTGCCACATCCGTGAGCGGGCAGCTGAGAAGGTCTTTTCCGAGCTGGGGCGTCTGCGCGGCATCTGTGAAGAACGCCAAGCCAACGGCCGCCGCACGCTTCTGGCTGTCGCAGGTTGCGTCGCACAGGCCGAAGGAGAAGAACTTCTGGCGCGCGCACCCTATGTCGATCTGGTTCTGGGGCCGCAGACCTATCATCGCCTGCCGGAAATGGTGGCCAAAGTGGCACGCGCCGGCGGGTCGGTCATCGAGACGGATTTCCCGGCCGAGACGAAATTCGATGCCCTGCCAGATGAAGCCGCGCCCCAGACACCCGGAAACCTGACCGCCTTCCTGACAATCCAGGAAGGCTGCGACAAATTCTGCTCCTTCTGTGTGGTACCCTATACACGCGGGGCCGAAACCAGCCGGCCCGTCGCAGCCATTGCGGCCGAAGCCCGGCGGATGGCGGCTTCAGGCGTGCGGGAAATCACCCTGCTGGGCCAGAACGTCAACGCCTATCACGGCCTTGATGATGACGGGGTGAGCACGGTTGATCTCGCAGGACTGGCTGAGTGCCTGCGTCATATTCCCGGGCTGGAGCGCATCCGCTACACCACCTCGCATCCGCGCGACATGACAACGCGACTGATCGAGGCACACCGCGACAACCCGGCCCTGATGCCTTTCCTGCACCTGCCTGTGCAAAGCGGTTCCGACCGGGTGCTCAAGGCCATGAACCGCGGCCATACGGCCGCACAGTACCGGGAACTGGTTGCCGAGCTGCGCAAGGCCCGTCCGGATCTGGCCCTGTCTTCTGACTTCATCGTCGGCCACCCGGGAGAGACGGAAGAAGATTTCGAAGCCACGCTGCAGCTCGTCCGTGACGTCCGGTTTGCCAGTGCTTTCAGCTTCAAATATTCCCCGCGGCCCGGCACGCCGGCTGCCGGACAGCCGGCACAGGTGCCTGAAGACGTCAAATCACGCCGGCTTGCCGTCCTGCAGGGCCTGCTTCGTGAGCAGCAGGACACGTTTAACGCTTCTCTTGTCGGGACGGTTCAGGATATTCTTATCACCGGTCCGGGGCGCAAGGCAGGCCAGCTCAACGGGCGCACACCTTATCTGCAACCCGTCCATTTTGAAGGCACGCCCGATCTGATCGGCCAGATCGTTCAAGTCCGCATCACTGAAAAACTCTCCAATTCCCTCAGCGCCATTCTGCTTAAGGAGCATCCAGACGCGTGACCCGTTATTCTCCTTCCTCCCGCTCCAGCACTGCCCGCCCCGACGGAGAGCAACGCACCCTCACGCTGCGGTTTGAAGACAATGCGCTGCTTCAACGGATTCTGGGCGAGCATGACCGCAACCTGGCCCGGCTGGAAGACGGCCTGAACGCACGCCTTTCCTGCCGAGGCAACCGCGTGGCCATTTCAGGCCCGAGCGATGCGGTGGACCAGGCACAGGCAGCCCTGCTCGGTCTCTACCGCCAGGCTGAACAGGGCGAGCCCATCGGCACCGAGCAGGTGGATGCCATTCTGCGCCTGCTCAGCCACCCGTCCCGCAATCATGAAGCGGCAGCCTCCTCCGAACCGAGAACCCTTCAGAACGCCATCTCTTCCCAGACTGCACGTGCAAGACCCGCACGTGACGGAAGCCGTTCAGGCCGCCAGCCCATCCCCTCTTCTTCCAGGTCCAGAAAAAGTGCAGGTCCTGGCGGCAACACCGCTTCGGCTGATCTGCGCCATCTGCCCACCATCCAGACCAAGCGCGGCGTTGTCAGCCCGCGCTCCCACGGGCAGACCGGGTACATGGAAGAGCTGGGACGGCAGGAACTGGTTTTCGGCATCGGCCCTGCCGGCACCGGCAAGACCTATCTGGCCGTCGCCCAGGCAGTCGCCATGCTGCAGGCAGGCCAGGTGGACCGCATCATCCTCTCGCGCCCAGCTGTTGAGGCCGGTGAAAAGCTGGGCTTTCTCCCGGGCGACATGCGCGAGAAGATCGACCCCTATCTGCGCCCGCTTTATGATGCCCTGCATGACATGATGCCAGCCGAGCAGATCACCCGTCGCATGGGCAACGGGGAAATCGAGGTGGCCCCCCTTGCCTTCATGCGCGGTCGCACGCTGGCGCACGCCTATGTCATCCTCGATGAAGCCCAGAACACCACCCCTGCACAGATGAAGATGTTCCTTACCCGCATGGGGCCGAACACGCGCATGGCCATCACGGGCGACATTAGCCAGATCGATCTACCGCCCGGGGTCACTTCCGGCCTCAAGAACGCTCTTCATACCCTGGAGGGCGTGGAAGGCATTTCCATATGCCACCTCACTTCAGAAGACGTGGTGCGTCATCCACTCGTGGCCCGGATCGTCGACGCTTATGACCGCCAGCCCCCTGAAGAACCGACCTCCAGAAATACCTATGACCGCGACGAGGGACACCAGCGGAGAAACAGCCGGACCCATGGGCGTTTCCCGCGCACACGCTGAGATGCCTGGGGGACCCGCAATCGAGGAGGGCCATCCCGAGACCCCCATCCTCGTTGAGGCGCCCGGATGGCGTCGGCAGATCAACGATCTGGAAAAACTCGTCAACCGTACGACTGCCGCCACCCTGCGGCATGGCAGGGTCGTGCAGACCCTGTCAGCTGGCCCTGCCCCGACCGTCACCTTTTCCGATGACCGGCGGATCCGCAGACTGAACGGTCGGTTCCGCGGCCGGCATAAGCCCACCAATGTGCTGACTTTCGAGCCGCCCGCTCCTTTCATGGGAGGAGACATCATTCTGGCGCTCGAGACAGTCCAACGCGAAGCGCAGGGCGCCGGACGCCCGCTGCGCGCTCATCTTTCTCATCTTCTGGTGCACGGCCTGCTGCATCTGGCAGGTCATGACCATCATCACCCCGGTGAGGCCAGGCGAATGGAAACCCTCGAGACGCGCATCATGCGCGCCCTGGGTTTTGCCGATCCCTGGAAACAGGTTAACAGGCGAAGACCATGACCATTTCTCCACCCGATTCTCCCGCTCCTGACGTTCCTCCCAAGGAGCGCGCCTCCTTTCTGAGCCTTTTCGGCCGGCGGCAACGGGAACAGGGACTGCGCGACACGATCGCCACGCTCGTCAAGGAATCCGCCGCTGATTCCGACACCCCCGACACGCCGGAGCTAGACCGACAGGAACGGGCGCTCATCATGAATGTCCTGCGCCTGCGAGACATCACTGCAGATGACGTCATGGTTCCCCGCACCGATATCGTGGCCATGACGGACGATATCGCTCTTGACGAAGCGCTGGAGATGATGAAGCGCGAGCAGCACTCGCGCCTGCCGGTCTATCACGGAGAGCTCGATGACGTGGTTGGGATGATCCACGTCAAGGATCTGGTGGCCGCCATCGGCCAGGACAAACCCTTCGACCTCAAATCCCTTCTGCGCCAGCCCCTTTTCATCGCGCCGACCATTCCGATCCTCGATCTTCTGCTCCAGATGCGCCAGCGCAGAACGCATATGGCCCTGGTCATTGATGAATATGGCAGCATCGACGGGCTGGTTACGATTGAAGACCTCATTGAAACGATCGTCGGTGATATTTCCGACGAGCATGATGAACCCGTCAGGGAAGCGTGGATCGAACGCCCTGACGGTACCATCGACCTGGATGCGCGCCTGCCTATCCGCGAGCTGGAGGAAAAGGTCGGGCGTTTTCTGACCGATGTGGAACGCGAGGCGGAGATCGAAACGGTGGGCGGCCTGGTTTTCCGCCTGGCTGAACATGTTCCGGCCCGTGATGAAGTGCTGACCCATCCAAGCGGGCTGGAATTCCGCGTTCTTGAAGCCGATGCACGTCACATCCGGCGTTTGCGGATGCGCCTGCCTGCTGACTGGAAGCCAGACGATGCTTCGCACACTGAAGCGGAACCTGATGACCGCGAGACTTGATGAACGGTCGGTGACTTCGTAACGTGTCGGCCCTTCTCACCTCTTCACCCGAACATTACCAAACCCTCTGATATTCCCGGTGATATTCTCGGTTTAAATCGCCTTTCAGTCCGTTCACTTTCCTCATTCAGCCGGAGCCTGGCCATGCGCAGCCCTTATCGCCTCACCCGTCGTTCCCTTCTGGTCGCTGCGCCGGGTGCCCTGGCGCTCAGCGGTCTGATCCTCTCTGTGAAGGACAGCGCAGCAGCTGACGAGACTTCCGCCCCTGCCGACCGGGCACCCGCCAGCCCTCCGGCGCAAGCCGGAACCGTTGGTGCCACAGATCCCCGTCTTGCACCGCGCATCATCGGCAATCCCAATGCCAAGGTTCTGGTGCAGGAGTGGTTTTCCCTGACCTGCACGCATTGCGCCCATTTCGCCCTGACCGAATTCCCCCAGGTCAAGAAGGACTTCATCGATACCGGCAAGATCCGTTTCCAGTTCAATGATTTTCCGATGGACGGTGCTGGTCTGCTGGGCGCGATGGTGGCACGCAGCCTGCCTGAAAACCGCTACCTGCCCTTTATCGATGCCCTTTTCTCCCACCAGGTGAAATGGCTGTTCTCAGGCGGTGATCCGGTAGCCTATCTGGAGAAAATCGCCGCTCTGGCAGGGGTTTCCAAAGCGCAGTTCGATGCGATCCGCAATGACAAGGCCTATGCCGAGGCTCTCTACAATCAGGCCCATCAGGCAGAAGAGAAATACCATATCGAGGGCACGCCCTACTTCCGTTTCAACAATCTTGCCCTCCCCCAGGACCCGGGCAACATCACGAAATTTGCTGAAATGGTCAAAAAGGCTGCCAGCTGAACCGGCTTCGCTTCCATCCAGCCTGTCAGGGAAAGATCTCTGCATGGATCAAGTTTCCTGACAGGTCAGGAAACTGTCTGATCACTGCGCGGGCAGACGTGTTTTCATGACTGACCCCAAATCCCACAAGGCCGCGATCACCTCACTGACCCTCAGCGGTTTCAAGAGCTTTGCCGACGAGACCAGCCTGCCCATTCTGCCAGGGCTGTCGGGGATTGTGGGGCCGAATGGCTGCGGCAAGTCCAACATCGTTGAAGCGCTGCGCTGGGTCATGGGAGAATCCTCAGCCCGTGCCCTGCGTGGTGGCGA
This sequence comes from Oecophyllibacter saccharovorans, assembly GCF_006542375.1. Lineage (GTDB taxonomy): Bacteria > Pseudomonadota > Alphaproteobacteria > Acetobacterales > Acetobacteraceae > Oecophyllibacter > Oecophyllibacter saccharovorans. The sequence goes on from NZ_CP038143.1 coordinate 66,081, forward strand.
GAGCGACGACCTCATTTTTGCCGGCAGCCGGGGGCGCGCCGCCCGCAACCTGATGCGCGTGGCCCTGACCCTGCAGGATGCGCAAGGCCTTGCGCCCCCTCCGCTGACTGACAGCCCCGTTCTGGAAGTGCAGCGCCAGGCGGAACGGGAACAGGGCACCTCCTACCGTCTTAACGGCCGGGCCGTGCGCGTGCGCGATATCCATACCCTTTTTGCGGATCTGGCTTCCGGTGCCAGGAGCTCTGCGATCATCAGCCAGAATCGCGTCGGCCGCCTGATCAGCGCCAGGCCTGAAGAACGACGCCTGCTGCTGGAAGAGGCGGCAGGCATTACAGGGCTGCATGCCCGCCGCAATGACGCAGCGATGAAACTCCGCCAGACCGAAACCAATCTTGAACGCGCCCGGGAACGTTCCCAACAGCTGAAACAGCGCCTGGAAGAGCTGCACCACCAGGTCGAACAGGCCCGGAATTATCGCCGCCATGCCGCCACTGTCAGGGACTGCGAAGAAGCCCTTCTGCACCTGCAGCACCGCCAGGCCCGCTCCCAGGTGGAGAAGTTTTCCAGCCTTCTTGAAAAAACGCGGCAGGATCTGGAGCAACTCCAGCAGCACGCGCATCAACAGCAGAAACTCTCAACTCAGCTCCAGGCAGAACTCGCCAGGCACCGCCAGCAGCATGGACAGCTCGACCAGCGTTGGCAGGCGCTTCACCTCCAGGTTGAGCTGACCAGAACAGAGCTGCACCATGCCCGACAAACCGCTGCGGATCGCCAGGAGGAACAGCGCCATCTCGAGACCGAACAGGAACGGTGCCGGGCCGCCCTCACCTGCCTGCTGGAGGCCCAGACCAAAGACCATCACCAGCTGGAAATGCTGCAGGAGCGGCTGGAGACCTGCACAACCGCACTGCCACAGTTGCAACAAGACCACTTCACCGCAGTGCAGGCGCTCAAACAAGCACGTGACGCGCAGACCCACGCCCAGGTGACTTTCCAGACAGCTTCGAGCCAGAGGCAACGCCTCGTCCAACAGGCAGAACAATTTCAGAAACAACTGGCGCTTCTACGTGCAGAAAAAACCCAGCGGCTTGAGGAGCGGTCTCAGCTAGGCCAGAAACTCGCTGTCCGCCCCGCCCCTGACCAGCTGCGCGCTCAGCTGGCCCAGGCGCAGGAAGAGCACTCCCAACAGCAGAAACAGCTGGGAAATCTCCGGGAAGCTGAGCAGGAAACGCAATTTTCTGCGCGTCTCACCCGACAGGAATTCCAGCAGGCGGAAGCCGCTCTCCAGCGCCTGGATCATCAGGAAAAAACCCTTGCAGGCCGGCTTTCTACCCAGGCTGGCCGTTTGCACGATATCCAAAAGGAGATCACCTCTCACGAACGCGCCCTGCAGGCGCTGCCAGCTGCACAAATGCTGGAAGAAACCGTTCAGAAGGCTGAAAGCTTTCTCTCATTGGCCCAGAACGAGGTGAAAGAAGCCGAACTGTCCTGCAGCGTTCAGGAGCAGGAATGGCTTACCGTGCAGGGGAAAGAGGCACAGTCCCGTCAGCGCAGGGAAAGCCTGGAAGCAGAAGAGACACATCTGACCCAACGTCTCCTTTCGGAAGAAGCGGCCGTTGCGCGGAAACGCGAAGAGCTGGCCGTACTGACCGGGAAACTTCCACCGGATGCAGAGCTGCATCAGGCGCAGAACACGCTGGAGCAGGCTGAAAAGACTCTTGAAAAACAGGTACAGCTGCACAACGAAATGCTGGCAGAGCATCAGGCGCTTCAGGAACGCACTGAAACTGCCCGCATTGAACTCCGGGAAACTGAAACGGCTCTCCTGCGGTTGCAGAGCGAGAAAACAGGTCTCCAGGCCAGTTGCCAGCAATCTGCTGCTGAAGACGCACCGCAGCAGCCCTTTCCTACCCTTGCCACTGCGCTGGTTTGCCCGCCGGAACTGGTTGAAGCGGTTGGGAACGCCTTAGGGGCCTCTGTGGAAGGAAGCCTTGCCCCGACAGACACCGCCTCTTTCTGGCGCAGACTGCCCCCCCTTTCCCTACCCCCTGTCCGGGAAGATCTCCCTGCCCTGGCTTCCCTGGTCAGCGCCCCTCCTGAAGCCCAACGACGGTTGGAAACGATCTACGTAGTCGCTTCTGCAGAGGAAGCAGAACGCCTGCAGCCTGATCTGCGGCCCGGACAGCTCCTCGTTACCCGCGAAGGTACGATCTGGCGCTGGGATGGATTTGTCCAACGTGCCCCGACCGCATCATCAGCGACCCGGCAGCTGGCACTCCAGCAGCAACTTCGGGCCGTGGATCAGGCGCAGGCGCAGGCCCGCAGGAAGTTGCAAAAACTGCAGCCGGAAGTTCAGGCTCTCGAAGAGCAATGTAAGCAGGCACATGAAGCGCTGACAGCTTCCACGTCACATCTTGAAAGATGCCAGCACGCCAGCGCTGAAGCGGGCACCCGTCTCCAGGCTGTCCGACAGGCCCGGACCCTTCAGGGGCAAGCCTTGACACAGGGCCGCCAGCACCTCGAGCAGCTGGAAAAACAACTGACTTATTCCAGGGCCCGGCTGCAACAGGTCAAGCAGGCCCTCGCTGCCCTGACAGTCAGCGCGCCTGGAGCAGAAAAGCTTCAGAAAACGCTTACGGAAGCCCGCCACAGCCTTCAGCAATGCCGCCAGCAGGCGGAAGCTGCCCTGTCTGCTTACCAGAAAGCCTGTAATCAGCGGGAGGAAAGCAAAAGACAGAAAAACCAATGCTCCGAACGGCTTACAGAACTGAGACGCCAGCTGAGCCTGACTGAAACGGAAAAACGCGCCTGCCAGACCGAACTGGCGACAGTCACGGCAGACAGGGAAGCCTGTGAGCGTCACAAGGAGCAAAGGCAGGAAAAACTGCAGCTGATTGAGAAAGAACTTTCCAGCCTCCAGAACCAGCAGAAGGCCCAGATGCACCAGCAGAGTCAGCAGGCAGCCCTTTGCGCTTCACTGGACACGCAGCTTGCTTCCCTGCTGGAGGAAACTCACGCCCTGCACCAGGGTCTGCAAGAGCTGCAGCAACAGGAACAGCAGGCAGCCAACCTGCTGACGCGCCATGAGACTGAACTGCAGATGGTTCAGCTGGAACTGTCGCAGCTTCCCCCCGAGGCTGACACCTACCAGCTTCTGCAGAAGGCCAGCGAAACCTGTCAGGCTCAGGAAAGGGCAACTCAGACCTTGCAGGAGGAAATTCAGCAAACCCAGCAGGAAATTCACCATGTTCAAAGCCAGTCGGAAACGCTCGAAGGGCGGATTGAAGCGCGAAAAGCTGAAAAGACCCGCCTGGAAACAACCCGGGATCACCTGACAACGCGTTTCGCCCATCTCCGGGCCCAGGCTGAAAGGTCCGAACTGAAAGAACTGACACGCGCGCTTGATGAAAAGACCCGCAAGCTCGCCAGCCTCGAAGAAGAACGCGCCGCGCAGGCTGCCCAGCTTGAGGAGGCTCAAGCCAGCCTGGAAGCGCATGAAGCCGCAACTGTCGTTGCCCGCAAGCAGCTGACTGAAAAACGTGAAACAGCCCTTGGGCTTCAGGCACGGCTGGAGCAGGCCCTGGAAACCCGTGACCGGCTCCAGGAGGAACGGCCTCTCCCCTCATCTCCTGCGCCCCAGCTCTCCTGCGCGTTTGAAGGCCTGAGTGAGCGTGAGATCAGAAAGTTGCTGAAAGAAGCCCTGAACGCACGTGAGGGCCTGGGCAGTGTCAATCTGTGCGCTGAAGAAGAATGCACCACCCTACAAGGGCAATACGATCAGCTGGCAGCAGAACAGGCGGATCTGCAGGGCGCGGTCTCACGCCTTGATACCGCTGTGCAGACCCTCAACCGCGAAGGCCGCGCGCGCCTCAAACAGGTCTTTGCGGAAATGGACAGTCAGTTCCAGTCACTTTTCTCACGCATGTTCGGAGGCGGCCGCGCCCATCTGGGGCTGGTCGGGTCCGAAGACCCCCTTGAAGCAGGACTGGAGATTTTCGCCCAGCCACCCGGAAAGAAACTGGCCACGCTTTCCCTCCTGTCAGGCGGGGAACAGGCCCTGACCGCCCTGTCGCTGATCTTTGCCGCCTTTCAGTGCACTCCGGCCCCCCTCTGCGTGCTGGATGAAGTGGACGCACCGCTTGATGATGCCAATGTGGAGAGGTTCTGCGCCCTGTTGCGCGACATGACCCGCCAGACCGGTACACGCTTTCTCGTTGTAACACACCACCAGCTCACCATGGCGCATATGGACCGCCTGTTCGGTGTTACGATGCAGGAACGCGGGGTCAGCCGGCTGCTATCAGTCAATTTTGACGAGAGCCTCGCCCTGCTGGACAACACCTCTCAAAGCGCCTAACGACGGAGAAAGCGGGGCGGGACTGTACGAAATCCACTCTCTCGCTTGACGATTTCGGCCCGACAGCGGAAAATCCCCCTCACATATTCATACTTCGCTGTAATTCCTTACTTCCACCATCGCTTTTGCCTGCTCCTTTCTGGAGACATGCAGGAAGGGGTGTTACCTAACCCCATTTCAGGAAAGTCCGAACCATTTTTGCTGAGCCGTCTTTTTCCCCATCCGCCCTGAAGCGCATACGCGAACATGGTCTGCGTGTGGTGGGAGACGTGCATGGCGATCTCACCGCATTCCGGCACGCCATCGCTACGGAACGTTACGTCATTCAGCTGGGCGATCTGGTTGATCATGGTCCTGACAGTGCTGGTGTGCTCGAACACATGCTGGAACTGCTGGAAACCCAGCGGGGCATGTTCGTGCTGGGCAATCATGACCGCAAGCTGGGTCGGGCCCTAGAAGGGCGGCGCCTGCGCCGCGACCAGGCGTTGGAGGAAACCCTGCAGCAACTTGGGCAGCCCCATAACCTGGAACTCGCCCAGCGGGCCTATGAAGCCATTGCCCGCGCCCCGGCCTGGCAGCGGATCGGCAACCGCCTCTTCGTCCATGGGGGGTTTCACACCGCCATGCTCAACGAGCCCCCGCCCGCTACCGGCTTGGCAACCATGTCCGGTCCGCTTTCGCGCGCGCTGTTCGGCGAGACGACTGGGCGCATGCAACCTGACGGTTATCCGGAACGCCTGCTCAACTGGATCAACCGGATTCCCCCCCATCTGACGGTCTATGTCGGTCATGACCGCCGATCCACCGACGGACGTCCCTGGAGCCGGACCGGCCGCCAGGGCGGGGAAGCCATTTTCATGGATCTGGGCGCAGGCAAAGGCGGCCACCTTGCCTGGGTGGACCTCAATGAAGAATGAGCCCGGGAAAAACGAACCTGGCCAGCCCAAGGCCAGCCCCCCTTCAGAACTGACGCAGCTCCGCGCCTCTATCGACAATATAGATGCGGCCCTGATCTACATGCTTGCAGAACGCTTCCGCTGCACGGATACCGTGGGATGCCTGAAAGCCATTCATCAGCTCCCCCCCACGGACCTGGAGCGGGAAAATCAGCAGCTGACCCGACTGCACCAGATCGCTCTACAGGCCGGGCTGCCCCCTGCTCTGGCAGACAGATTTTTTCGTTGCATCGTTGAAAGCGTCGTGACGCGTCACCGCCAGTTTGCCCGGGAGTTGCCTCAGGAGAAGCCGTCACAGGAAAAGTGATGCGCTCAGCAATCGCAGCCGCGTGTAGGGCCGCGGGCCTGGCGTATAAGATGATGATCTATCCATTCCGCCACCAGACGCCGCGCCTCCGGCAAGCTGGCTTCAGGATGGTATAATCTGTAAAGCGTGGTGCAGGCAGAAAAAATACGTACTTCCTCTGCTCCGCGTTCCTTCAGCTCCAGATAAGCCGTTACAACAGCACGTTCGCAACGACGACCGATATGTTGAACTCTGAGCATGGGTGCTCCTTCAAGAGCTCTGGAAAGCCGGGACACGACACAACGATTGTGCAAGGGGCGCACGGCAAAAGGGGCCGGCAGGTTCTGGAGCGCGTCTTTTACCAACGTTCAACCCTTATAGAGCGGCCGTCGGAGCAGGGAAACCCTGGCAATACCTCGCTCTGATCTTTCTTCTCTTGCTCCAGAGCCCGTTTTTATATTTTCCTCCTGATTACGCCAGGCCAGGCCCTGCCTTTTCCGGGCTTGAGCTGCTAGATCCGTAAGCACCCCATGTAAAGCGGAGCCTATGATGAACGCACCCGTTTCTTCCATCAGTCGCCATACCCAATGGGACCGTGATGCGGCCCTGACCACCGCAAGAATTCTTCTCGAGATCAGAGCGATTAATTTCCGCCCCCAGGACCCCTATACCCTGACCTCGGGATGGAAATCCCCTGTCTATATCGACTGCCGCAAGATCATCTTTTTTCCGCGCGCCCGCACCAAGCTCATGGAACTGGCAGTCGAGAAGATCGGCCGTCATGTCGGTTATGAAAGCATTGATGCTGTCGTCGGCGGGGAGACGGCCGGCATTCCCTTTGCCGCCTGGATGGCAGACCGCATGATGGCGCCCATGGCTTATGTCCGCAAGAAACCCAAAGGCTTCGGCCGCAACGCCCAGATCGAAGGCGATGTCCCGGAGGGAATGCGCACTTTGCTGGTTGAGGATCTGACCACGGACGGCGCCTCGAAAATCCGCTTTGCACGTGCCCTGCGGGAAGCGGGCGCCATCGTGGATCACACCTTTGTCGTCTTCTTCTACGGGGTTTTTCCGGGCGCTCAGAAATCCCTGGCCGATATGGGCATCACCCTGCATGCTCTCTGCACCTGGTGGGACGTGCTGGATGCCTGCGCCAATGGAGAATATTTCTCCAACGAGGACAGCGCGGAAGTTCGGCGGTTTCTGGAAGATCCCTGCGCCTGGTCGAAAGCCCATGGGGGCGTCGGAAGCCTGGAAGAAGCGCTGGCTTACAAGAAAAACTGAAACGGGTTCTCCATGTCTTTCAGCGTCTCTGCAGCTGAGCAGACCAGCCGGGAAGACCGGTCTGCAAACCCCTGCCCGCGCATTCTGGTTTTTGATTCAGGCATTGGCGGCATGGGAACTGTAGGGGCCTTACGCACCCTGGCGCCGGACCTGCTCATTGATTATCTGGCCGATACTGCCCTTTTTCCCTATGGCGAGCAACCGGATCATGTGCTGATTTCACGCCTTGTCATGCTTCTGACAGAAGCGACCCGCCTGCTCGGTTCCACGCTGGTGGTCATCGGTTGCAACACGGCCAGCACCCTGGCCCTGCCCGCATTGCGCCAAGCGCTGGATGTGCCGGTGGTCGGGCAGGTGCCGCCTATCCGCTGGGCAGGACGGGTTTCGCGCACGCGCACGATCGGCCTCCTCGCTACCTCCGCTACCGCGCGACGCGATTACGTGCGCAAGCTTCACACGGATTTTGCGGCAGATTGCCGCCTCATCATTCATGGAGGGCGGGCGCTGGCCGACCTGGCTGAGCGAGCCTTTGCAGGCGAAGATCTGCCCCTAACTTCCATTGCTCATGAAGTCGCCCAGCTTTTCAGCCAGCCTGGTGGTGAGAACATCGACACTATCGGGCTCGGATGCACGCATTACACATTTCTGATGCCCTTTTTCCGCCAGCTCGGCCTCAGGGACGTTCTCTGGCTTGATCCCGCACCTGCTGTCGCCCAGCAGGTTCTGAGGCTCGTCAATGCCTCAGCTGCCCCTCCCGCAACAGCCAGGGACTCTGCCCCTCAATCGCGCCGGGGCGTTTTCCTCATGACGGCCCTGCCCGAGCACACAGCTGAATTCACCAGCCATCTCAAGGCCTTTGGCTTCAGCGGCTGCCGTGTCTTCATACTCTCAGGTGCCTGCGCCTGAAATCTTTTCCCGAAAGCAGATTTAACGTGCCCGGTTGACAGCGTAAGTCACCGTGCGGATCAGCAGAGTTTTCAACTCGCTTTCCGGAAAGATCTCCAGCGCTGCAACCGCCCGATCGGCATAAGCCGCAGCCCGTGCAAGCGTAATTTCGATTGCGCCGGTTTTTTCAATCAACGAAAGCGCTGTGGGCAGGTCGTCAGGTGTCTGCTCATTCTTCTCGATAACCCGTTCCCAGAAAGCCCGTTCCTGCGGTGACGCCGCCCCGTAGGCAGCCAGCACAGGCAGCGTGATCTTGCCTTCACGCAGATCATCACCAACCGTTTTGCCCAGTGTCTGCTGGTCAGCCGCGTAGTCAAGGGCATCATCAACCAGCTGGAAAGCCATGCCCAGATTGGTGCCGAAACTCTCAAGCGCCTTTTCTTCAGCCCCCTCTTTGCCTGCCACTACCGCCCCCACACGGCAGGCTGCGGCAAAAAGTGCGGCTGTCTTGCCGTGGATGACTGTCAGGTAGCGCTCTACCGGCGTGGAAAGATCATTCTGGGTCGACATCTGCAGCACTTCACCTTCAGCGATCGTTGCAGAAGCCTCGGAGAGAATGCTCATCACTTCCAGTGAGCCGTCAGCTGTCATCAGCTGAAAAGAGCGTGCAAACAGGAAATCCCCCACCAGCACTGAGGCCTTGTTGCCGAAAAGCGCATTGGCTGAGGCCGCACCGCGCCGCAGGGCACTTTCATCCACCACATCATCATGCAGCAGGGTGGCGGTATGGATGAACTCCACACAGGCTGCCAGCCCCACATGGCGCTGTTGTTCAGGCGTATGGCCGTACCCGCACAGACGGGCCGAAGCCAGGGTCAGCAGAGGCCGCAGGCGCTTACCTCCGGCAGCCACCAGATGGGCCCCCAATTGCGGGATCAGGGGGACGGAGCTCTGCATGCGGTCAATAATGGCCTGATTGCAGGCCTGCATATCCCCTGCCAGATAATCCGACAGCGCCTTGAGAACATCTTCTCCGCCCGCGTCACTGATTTCCTGGACACTGCCAGCGTCAGAAACGGAACGGGAAGCGGCAGGGGATGCAACCAAGGATCACTACTCCACGCCCGGATGTTTTCACTGAAACATCCGGTTTTGTGACATATCCACCAGCGGACAGTCTTGCAAAGAATTCAGGCAAAATATGCGAGCCCTGTGCCGACCGGTCAAGCCATCAATCCGGCTCTTTTCAGGCCTCTTTTCCAGGGATCCCGTTTTGACTGTTCCCTGGACAAGCGTGCCTGAAAAACAGCGCGCTCAGGAGAAGACGTTGCTTTCAAAAGCTTCTTCCCAGCTGCCCTGGGTGGAGGCGCGGGAATATTCTGTCGCACGGTTTTCAAAGAAATTCGCATGCTCCACCGCATTCAGCATGTCATCCACCCAGGGCAGCGGGTTGTCATCAATGTGATAGATCGGATCAAGACCCAGCTGGGTCAGGCGGCGGTCAGCGATGAAACGGATATAACGCTTCACCTGAGAGGCATCCAGGCCTTCCACCGGCCCCATCTCGAATGCGAGATCAATGAACGCGTCTTCATGCGTTACGGTAGTGCGGCAGATTTCCGTCAGTTCCTGCTGGAACTCTTCGGTCCACAGTTCCGGGTTTTCGCGGATAAAGGTCCGGAAGAGCCGAATCATGGAAAGACAGTGCAGGGTTTCATCGCGCACGGACCATGAGACGATCTGCCCCATCCCCTTCAGCTTGTTGAACCGCGGGAAATTCAGCAGGATGGCAAAGGAGGCAAAAAGCTGCAGCCCTTCCATGAAGGCCCCGAAGGCTGCCATGGTAAGCGCAATGTCTTTTTTACTGTTGATATTGAAGGACTGCATGTAATCATACTTGTCCTTCATCTGTTTGTATTTCAGAAAAGCTGAATATTCATCTTCCGGCATGCCGATCGTATCCAGGAGATGGGAATACGCCGCAATATGTATGGTCTCGATATTGGAAAAGGCTGAAAGCATCATGAGCACTTCAGTCGGTTTGAAAACCTGACTGTAGTATTTCATGTAAGCGCCGTTCACCTCCACGTCGCTCTGCGTGAAGAAACGGAAGATCTGCGTCACCAGGTTGCGCTCGCTTTCCGTCAGGGTGCGGTGCCAGTCCTTCACATCATCTGCGAGCGGAACTTCTTCAGGCAGCCAGTGGACACGCTGCTGGGTCAGCCAGGCGTCATAGGCCCAGGGATAACGAAAAGGCTTGTAAATCGGATTGGCGACCATGAGATTGGCTTCACCTTCCGGCAGGCCAGCGGGCGTTACCGACTGCGCTTCGCTCATTTTCATTCCTTCTCGACTCTTGTTGCAGACAGGAGAGTGTTTTCAGGGAGCACGGAGCACGACCCCTGCTCCGGCCTGCCTTACTGGCAGGACAGGCATTCCTCGTATTCCGTCTGGCCGTCCTTCTCGGGATGGCGCTCGGTAGCCTGCGGGAGATGATCGTCATCCCCTTCCATGATGTCGCGTTTGGCCGCCACATTGGAAACGGTATCGGCACGCTGAACTGAAAGGGAGCGGCAGTAATAGAGGGATTTAACCCCTTTTTTCCAAGCCTCGTAATGAATCCGGTTCAGGTCACGCTTGTGAACGTCGGCCGGCAGAAACAGGTTGACCGACTGCGACTGGCAGATAAAGGGCGCACGGTCAGCAGCGTGTTCGATCACCCAGCGCTGATCGATCTCGAAAGCCGTCCTGAAAACGTCCTTTTCCTCCTGCGACAGAAAGTCCAGATGCTGGACCGACCCCTTGTTCAAGGTGATGGAGGACCAGGTCTCATCCGTATTGCGGCCGTATTTCTCCAGCACGGGCCCCAGATGACGGTTTCGGACCGTAAAGGAGCCCGACAGGGTTTTCTGCAGAAAGACATTCGCGCTGATGGGGTCGATGCCCGGGCTTGCATTGCCGGCGATGATGGAGATGGAAGCCGTCGGCGCCACAGCCATCTTGTGCGAGAAACGTTCCTGTACCCCGTAATCAGCCGCGTCAGGGCATGGCCCCTTGGTCTGCGCCAGATCTTTTGAAGCCTTCGCCGTCTGTTCGGCAATATGGGAAAAGATTTTCTTGTTCCACACCTTGGCCATCACACTGCCGAAGGGGATCATCTTGCTCTGCAGAAAGGAGTGAAAACCCATCACCCCTAGCCCGACCGATCTTTCCCGCATGGCGGCATAGCGGGCATTTTTCATGTCATCGGGCGCATTATCGATGAAATCCTGCAGGACATTGTCCAGAAACAGCATGATGTCAGCAATGAACTGCGGATCATCCTTCCACTGGTCCCAGTATTCGAGATTGACCGATGACAGGCAGCAGACTGCTGTGCGCTTGCGCCCGTGCTGGTCGATCCCGGTAGGCAGTGTGATCTCCGCACAGAGATTGGAGGTCTTGACCTCCAGTCCCGCCAGCCGGTGATGCTCCGGCTGAGCGCGGTTCACGGTGTCGGAAAAGACGATATAGGGCTCGCCCTGCTCCATACGCGCCGTCAGGAGGCGAATCCAGAGGCTGCGGGCCGAAACCTTGCGGATCACGCTGTGATCCTTGGGTGACAGCAGGGCCCATTCCTCATCGGCCACCACCGCCCGCATGAAATCATCAGAAACGAGCACGCCATGGTGAAGGTTGAGCGCCTTGCGGTTCGGATCACCGCCGGTCGGGCGACGCATCTCGATGAATTCCTCGATCTCCGGATGCCAGATCGGCAGGTAGACCGCAGCCGAACCACGGCGCAGGCTGCCCTGACTGATAGCCAGTGTCAGGCTGTCCATCACACGGATGAAGGGGATGACGCCCGAGGTGCGTCCATTGCGCCCGATGCTTTCACCGATCGAGCGCAGATTCCCCCAGTAGGAGCCGATTCCCCCGCCCTTGGCGGCCAGCCAGACATTCTCGTTCCAGAGATCGACAATGCCCTCAAGGCTGTCTTCAGCCTCGTTAAGGAAGCAGGAGATCGGCAGGCCGCGATTCGTTCCGCCATTAGAGAGAATCGGCGTGGCAGGCATGAACCAGTGGCGCGACATGTAATCATACAGGCGCTGCGCATGCCCGGCATCGGCTCCGTAACGCGACGCGACACGGGCAAATAGATCCTGATAGCCCTCGCCTGCCAGGAGGTAGCGGTCATCTAAAGTGGCGCGCCCGAAGGGAGTGAGCAAAGCATCACGCTCATGATCCAGATGCACCGGTGCGCGGCCAGGCAGCTGGATGTCAGGCTCGAACAACATCGGCTCGTCATTCCCAGGCTCTGCTTTCCCGGCAGCCTCAGAGGCAGCAGAAGATCCGGGTATTTCGGCATTCGCCGGCCTGATCAACTGGTCGTCCTGGAAACTCATCGCTTTATCCTCGGGCAGATTTTTCAACCGACGCCGCGTGCATCTCAGCGTTCTTCAGCGTCATTTCTGATCTCGTTTTTTCACCCCACTGCATCCCACGCAGAAGACCTGCGGGCAAGCAATCTTCTCTCTTGAAAAATGCTGGCAATTATGCCTTTGACGCATATCTTGGGGTCAGTCAGGAAATAGCAACACTATATGGTAAATTATAGGTGCTTCCTCCACCCTCCCTCTCCCGGCTCAGGCCCCGGATGTTTCAGGTGGCACTGCAGTCAAAGCGGGCACCTCAAAGAGCAGGCAGGTTCCAGCCGCACTGAGCATGGTGCCTCAAAAGCTGATCGGCCAGAACACAGGCCATCATGGCTTCCGCTACCGGTACCGCCCTGATACCCACGCAGGGATCATGGCGCCCTTTAGTGCGTATATCGATTTCCTCGCCCGTACAGGTAAGGCTCGGGACAGGGGTCAGGATGGAACTCGTCGGCTTGATCGCCAGCCGCGCCACGATAGGCTGCCCTGAAGAAATGCCCCCCAGAATGCCCCCTGCATGATTGCTACGGAAAGTCGGCTGACCCTCTTTCCCCCTGCGCAGGGGATCGGCATTGTCTTCCCCCCGCAACGATGCGACGGCAAATCCGTCCCCGATCTCAACGCCCTTGACGGCATTGATGCCCATGAAGGCACCGGCCAGCTCGGCGTCCAGCTTGCCATAAACCGGCGCGCCCAGCCCTGCCGGCACGCCTTCGGCCAGGACTTCCACCACCGCTCCTGTTGAGGAACCCTCCTTGCGGATACCTTCCAGAAAATCAGCCCATGCCGGCACTGTCGCAGCATCGGGACACCAGAACGGATTGCGTCCGGTCTCATCCCAGTCCCAACGGGCGCGGTTTATGCCCAGGCCCCCGATCTCGGTCAAGGCCCCGCGAATCTTCAGCTCCGGCCCGACCAGGATTTTCAGGACTTCGCGCGCCACTGCGCCGGCAGCAACCCGCATGGCGGTCTCACGGGCCGAGGCACGCCCGCCCCCGCGATAATCGCGAATGCCGTATTTCAGGTCATAGGTGAGGTCAGCGTGACCGGGTCGGTAGGCGCGGGCAATCTCACCATAATCGCGTGAACGCTGGTCCGTGTTCTCGATCATCAGGGAAATGGGCGTTCCGGTCGTTCGGCCCTCAAAAACGCCTGAAAGGATTCTGACCTGATCCGCTTCCTGCCGTTGCGTGGTAAAGCGGGACTGCCCCGGGCGACGACGGTCCAGCCAGGGCTGGATATCGCCTTCACTCAACGGCAGGCGCGGGGGGCAACCATCAATCACGCAGCCGATGGCCGGACCATGGCTTTCCCCCCAGGTCGTGACGCGAAAGAGCTTGCCGAAACTGTTGTCAGACATCAGACGCGATTACCCACTTTCTTTTCCCTGACCTGTGCACCGCAACCGCTTTTCTAAAGATCATCCAATCAGGCGGCGGTCAGGCAGATCGTCAATCGCCACTGCGCAGCGTCAGATCTGGGGCTTCAGGATTTTTCATGCCGATGATGTTATAGCCGCAATCGACATGCTGGATCTCGCCCGTCACCCCGCTGGACAGGTCGGAAAGCAGGTAAAGCCCTGCACCACCGACATCCTTGAGAGACACATTGCGCTCAAGGGGGGAATTCAGCTGGTTCCAGCGCAGGATATAGCGGAAATCGCCGATGCCGTTTGCAGCCAGGGTCATGATCGGCCCGGCAGAAATCCCGTTCACACGGATATTGTCACGACCGAGGTCAACGGCCATGTAACGCACCGAGGCTTCAAGTGCGGCCTTGGCCACGCCCATCACGTTGTAATGCGGCATGACGCGCTCTGCGCCCAGATAGGTCAGCGTGACCAGGGAGCCGCCCGGATTCATCATCGCACTGGCCCGGCGGGCCACAGCGGTGAAGGAATAGCAGGAAATATCCATGGCCTTCAGAAAGGCGTCACGTGGCGTGTCCAGATAACGGCCGCGAAGATACTGCTTGTCCGCCCAGCCAATGGCATGAACGACAAAATCAATCTTGCCCCAGACTTTCTCGATCTCATCAAAGGTCGTATCGATCGCTGCATCATCACCCACATCACAGGGCAGCACCAGCGAGGAGCCCACGCTCTCAGCCAGGGGCCGCACACGCTTGCCGAGCGCCTCACCCTGATAGGTGAAGGCCAGCTCGGCGCCCTGGGCGGCCACAGCACTGGCAATCGCCCAAGCGATGGAATTCTTATTGGCCACTCCCATGATGACACCGCGCTTGCCTGCCATCAGGGTTCCAGCGGGAAACCCCAGTGTATTGTCTTCGGTTTCAGACATGTTCTAGCATCCTGCTCGTAAATCCAGCCACGTATTTGCTAAAACAGGTGGTTGCACAAGCGTCGCGCAGGAACAAGAGGCTGCTGCCCCCGAGCAGTTTCTCAGGGCTTTTCCGGCCGGCTGAAACGCCTCTTCCGGCAACCTTGCCTTTGCCCGTCTTTTTGCAACGGAGATATCCTCCATGGCCGATTCCCCCGCTTCCGATCCTGCTTCTTCCGGTTCCGGCAGTTCCCAGCCTGCTCCTCCCAAGCACAATAATCACAATAATAACGATATCGGTGCTCTGCCTGCACAGGAACTGCCTGATCGCCCGCTCATTGATCTGACGGCCGATCCCTTCACCCTGTTCGGAAACTGGTTGCACGCAGCCGAAGAGACGGAACTCAACGACCCCAATGCCATGGCCGTCGCAACCGCTACCCCCGACGGGCTGCCCTCTGTCCGTATTCTGCTGCTCAAGGGAATGGACAAGAACGGGTTCGTTTTCTACACCAACGCCGACTCCCTCAAAGGCGAGGAGCTGAGGGAAAATCCGCAGGCGGCCCTTCTGTTTCACTGGAAGTCGCAACGGCGCCAGGTCCGTATTTCAGGACCGGTTCAGCCGGTCAGCAGTGAGGAGGCAGATGCCTACTTCGCCTCCCGCTCGCGCCTCTCACAGCTGGGCGCACTGGCCTCAGAGCAATCCCGCCCCCTGATTGACCGGGCCGTTTTTGAAAAACGCCTCAAGGACGTCCAGACCCGCTATAAGGATGAAGAACATATTCCCCGCCCGGAAAACTGGAAAGGGTACCGGGTCGTGCCGACTTCCTTTGAATTCTGGCAGGAGCGGGCTTACCGGCTGCATGATCGTGCCCGGTGGCGCAGACCGGCTGACCTGTCAGGGGAAGCGCCTGGCTGGATGGTCACCCGGCTTTATCCCTGAATCTTCACTCACGGCCGTGCTTCAGCCCGCAGCCTGATGGTATTTTTTTCAAAGTCCAAGGACAACTTCTTCAATGGCATCCTGGATCCGCAACATATTTCTTTCCCTCAACGGGACGACGGATCCCGCGCCACTTCTGAGAAGTGTTCTGGTTACAGCCCATCATTTCAGGGCCGGCATCACCGCTGTCCTGCTTGAGGGCCACACTGTCGATGAAGCCCCTCTGGCCGGCAATGGGCTGGCGGTCGGTGCCGTCAGCACCCTGGTGACTGAATCGCGTAACCGCCTTTCATCACGTCTGGAGGACATCCGGGCCACTTTGGAGGGGCTGGCCGAAAGGGGCCAGCTTACCTGGTCTGAAAGCACCTGGGTTGCCGGCAAACCCGCCAATCCCCTTTATCCCCCCGCAGGCGGCCCAACCCCCCATCTTCATCTCATCCGCTCCAGGGGTACGCTTACACGCACCCTGAAGGCCTTTGCCCAGCTGACAGACCTGGCAGCACTGCCGCATCCACGCATTGAAGACGGATCGACCGCCACCCAGATCCGCAATGAGCTGCTGCGCCAGAAATGTGTGCCGCTTCTGCTGGCGCCTCCTGAAGGCCTGGCCTCGTCACCGCAACGCATTGCCATCATATGGAATGAAGCGCTGGAAGATATCCGGACGCTGCATCAGGCCCTTCCCTGGTTCCAGGCCGCCCGAACCGTTCACGTTCTTCCCACTTCCCCTAAAGCGGCCAGAAGCGCGCCACAGCTGCTGGCCTATCTGCAGCTTCACAAAGTCGCAGCCGTCCTGGAACCCTTCACGTTGAATAGTGCAGTGGGGCCGGACGCTTCAACGACCAATCTCTCAGATCCAGCCAATCTGCTGGCGCTCATCGAACAGCTTTCTGTAGATCTCGTTGTCACCGGCCTGCATGCCACCGGCAATCTGCGCAATCTTCTGCTCGGTCCCCCTAATGACAGCATTGCCCAACAGGCGCTGCTCCCGGTGCTGGCCTGCGGCTGAGATGCGCCTGCATCCATTGTTCTTGTTCGCGCTCTTTTCATGACTTCGCCTGCACGTCCGGAGCGCGCAACACGGCAATGGCGTAAATGGCGCAGCTACAAACGGAAGAAGGGGCTTCCCCACAACTGTGCAGCGCTCCTGCTTTCCTTGCTGTGGGGGGCCATGATGAGGTGCATGGCAGGGCCTCTGCGCCTCTACCTGCGGCGCCGGGCACGACAGAAACGTGAAATCTCCCCCCGCCTGGCAGAACGACGCGGATTTGCTACCCTGCCCCGTCCCCCAGGGCCGTTGCTCTGGTTACATGCGGCCAGTGTCGGGGAGACACGCGCAGCCTTCGGATTGATTGAAACCCTGCTGGAGACAGAGCCTGACCTGCATTGCCTGATAACAACAGGCACCTGTACCAGCGCCCGGCTTGTGGAAGAACTGGATACTTTCGGAAAGCGCGTGCTGCACCAGTTCATTCCTCTGGACGTTCCGCGGTGGTGCAAGCGCTTCCTGGCATATTGGCGCCCTGACGGTTGCGTGTTTCTGGAAAGCGAGCTCTGGCCCAATCTGCTTGAAGTCTGCCGCCAGGAAAAGCTGCCGGTCATGCTGGTCAATGGCCGCCTGTCCGAGCGCAGCCTGAAACGCTGGAAACGTTTTCCAGGGGTTGCAGACTGGCTGCTTGAAAGGGTGGCCTGGATCTCTCCTGCCACTCGTCATGATCTGCTGGGTTTTCAGAAGCTTGCGGGAAAATCTTCAGATTCCGGCTTCCATCCCCTACAGGCGCAGCTGTTACCGCCCCTTGACCTGAAACAACTGGCTCCGCCCCTGCCCTGTTCGGAAAGCCTGCTGAGGGACTTCACCCGCCGTCTCTCATTACCTTCTTCTTCCCCTTCCCGCCCCGCCAGGCGTCCTGTTTTCCTGGCTGCTTCCACCCATCCGGGCGAGGAAGAACTTATAAGAAGAAGCGTTACGCTGATCGGGCAGCGTGTGCCTCATCTGCTTACCATCATCGTACCCCGTCATCCGCAGCGCGGCCCTTCCCTGAGCCGAAGCCTCGGGGTGCCCTGCAGAACAGAACAGCCTTTTCCCGCACCCCAGGACAAAATCTGGATTGCTGACACGCTGGGTGAACTGGGTTTGTACTACAGGTTGGCTGATGCCGTATTGCTGGGACATTCCCTGCAACCGTCCGGCAATGGGCACAATCCCTACGAGCCTCTCGCCTTCCGCAAGCCAACCGCTGTCGGACCCTGGACGGGAAGCTGGCAGACAATCTGCCAGTCCCTGGCATTACCTGTCCTTCGCAATGAAGCTGAAATTGCCGACTGGGTCACTGAAAAGCTGACTTCCCCTAGGGCCCTGTCCTTTCAAAACCTGCCCTCCAACAGCACAGTTCAAGCCCCGGAACACGCCAGCACACAACCCTCTACCCTGGCTGAACTGCAGCGGATGGCGCTCCGCATTCTGACCACAATTTCTCCCTATCGTTCCAGAAATGAGACTTAAGGCGCCCGCTTTCTGGAATTCCCCACGTGCTTCCATAGGCGCCCTGCTCCTGTCTCCTTTCGCTCTCCTGACGCGCATCGCAGGCTGGAAACGCCAGCGCCACTGGCCTGTCCATCTTCCCGTTCCGGTTATCTGCTGCGGCGGCATCACTGTCGGGGGAACCGGCAAAACGCCCCTGACCCTTGACCTGCTGCAGCGCCTGCAGAAACGGGGTTACACCCCCCATGTTCTGACACGCGGTTACGGGGGGAAACGCCGCCGGGGCCGCGTCAGTTTTCGCGACACTGCCCGAAGTGCCGGAGACGAAGCTCTGATTCTCGCCCAGCACGCCCCGACCTGGTGCGGCAAAGACCGAGTATCCAACGCCCGCCAGGCCATCGCAGCCGGGGCTGACTGCCTTGTAATGGATGATGGCCTGCAGGATCCGAGCCTGTACAAGGATCTATCCATCCTGACACTTGACGGCCAGGTCGGACTCGGCAACGGCCAGCTTCTTCCTGCCGGGCCCTTGCGTGAACCGCTCAAGCGCCTTCTGAAACGCGTTCACCACATCGCCATCCTGGGGCCTGATGCCCATAATCTGCATCACTGCCCGGAATTTGCCGGCCTGCCGGTCGATCAGGCCTATTTCGCCGCCTCTCCGGAAAATCTGCGTGAGCTTTCAGACCGTCGTGTCATCGCCTTTGCCGGTATCGGACGACCTGGGAAATTCTTCGACATGTTGAAAGCCTCAGGTATCCAGCTGCTGCGCGGGCTGGCTTTTCCCGATCACCATGTCTACTCCCGCAAGGACCTGCGCCGCCTGCGCCAGCTGACCCATAGAACCGGCACTGTGCTGGCCACCACCCAGAAGGACGCGGTCAAACTGCCAGCCGATTTCCGGCATAATCTCTGCATTGTGGAGACAGAACTGACCTGGTCTGATCCGCGTGCGCCTGAAGACTTCATCGATCGTCTCTTGGCCAGCTGGCCGCGCCTGCAGGCCCAAGCCCAGAAGAAGCTGGCCCAAAAGAAGATTGACGCCCACCCAGTCTCCGCTCAGACCTGTCAGAATGAGCGAAGCTAAACTGTATTTGCGCTATCTATGACCCGCCGGCACCTGAAAGACAGGTTGGAAGGTGCCCTGCTCCACCTTCTTCTAGGCACCATCACCTGCCTGCCACCCACAACCGCCTCAGCGCTAGGGGGAAAACTGGGGCGCTGGATCGGGCCTTGGCTGGCTGGGTCGAGAATCGCACACCGCAATCTGGCACGCGCTTTTCCACATCTCAGTCTGACAAACCGCAAACAGCTGTTGGAAAAGTGCTGGGAAAATCTGGGCAGCACTCTTTTTGAGTTTCCCCATCTAGGCAGCCTCCCTCAGGCCGGGAACACCGGCAGGGGCTGGCGCATTGAAGGCCGTGCCCATCTTGAGGCGGCAAAGGCGAGCGGGCGGCCGGTAATTTTCTTTTCGGGCCATCTGGGCAACTGGGAACTGATGCCCTTACTCGTGGCCCGGGAGGGGCTGGCCTTCGCGCCTTTTTACAGAGCTCCCAACAATCCCCAGGCCGACCGTCTTCTGCGCACACTGCGACAGAAAATCGCCGGAACGCAGTTGCCGATGTTTGCCAAAGGCGCGCGCGGGGCCCGGCAGGCCATGGCGCATCTGGCGCGGGGCGGGCATCTTGGAATTCTGGGCGATCAGAAGATGAATGACGGGATTGCCTGCCGGTTTTTCGGTCACTCGGCCATGACCGCCCCGGCCGCCGCGGCGTTGGCCCTGCGCTTCGATGCCCTTATCGTCACCGGCCATGTCCAGCGTGAGGGCCCGGCACGGCTTGTGCTGAAAGTGGACCCGCTTCTGGATTCCCGGCAGTGGCAACGCCGGAATCGCCCGGAAGCTGTGGAGAGCCTGACCACCCGCCTCAACGAAGTGCTCGAAGGCTGGATCCGGGACTGTCCCCATAACTGGTTATGGATTCACCGCCGGTGGGATAAATCTTTTTATCGCTGATAAACCCCTGAATTTTCTTTCAAGGAAAATATTTCTGATTTTTCTGTTCCTCACGGTAGGAGGAAGCTGAATTCTTGGAGAAAAAACTGCTAAAGAGCATTTTCAGGTAATTAAATTACTTAAAATATCAATTATCAGTAATAATATTTCTTCACTTAACTTATTCTGACAGGCTTTTTCTTAAACCACAATCCATGCACATCTTACATGGTAGAATTGCAACACTCTCTGTCACAGGCTGACTAAAGGGCAATTTTCCAATTGAGTAACGCTTCCTCACCTTTTTAAGCTGAGCCTATCGCAATCGTGATCAGGCGTGATCAGGTCAGAACCACATTCCGAGGAGGCATTTCCGATGGTGGTGAACGCACGCAACACTTCTGAACACCGGGCGCTCAGCGTCCAGACCCCCGTTTCACACGGCAACGTCATTGCATTGCGACAGAAATTTCTCAAGCACCACCGTATTCATCTTGAAAAATGGCTTGTTGCTGCAGCTCCGATGGGGATCCTGGACGGCCAGATCACTGGAATGGGCAGCCCGCCTCCTTCTTCTCAAGCAAGCCATGAACAGATCGTGATCTGGGTAAGGGAAAACGCCTCACCGGCTTACTGCGTGCATTCCGCAGGTAATAGCTGGGTCGTCATGGATGCCCTGCAGCAGTTGGAACTCGGCCGTTTTCCAAAATTCTGCCTGGCCCTGCACAGAATCCGTCCCGTGCTGCCCTTGGACGGAAACTGAATCCTACTGTTACGAAGACATTTGAGCCCACCGTCGCCTGCTTGGGAGAGCGACGATGGGCTCAGCTTTACAGGTCTTACAGTTTGGCAGCCGGTGCAGGAGCAGCTTTTTCCGGCGTGCTGGCAGAGGCAGGACTGATCAGACGGGAGCCACCACCCGGCACAATCTCATAGAGGTTCAAGCCACGCAGCACATGCCCGTTCGGCAGCAATCTGAACCAGCCATTCACGCCAACAAAGCCATCAGGATCCGTCAGGCGTTCCACTGACAGAGAGTGTTGGCTGATCAGCGCGCCTGCCAGTGCGGCGGTATCATAGGCAAAATCGGTTACCGGCGAGGGCGCCTGGTGATACAGGGCCGTATACTGGCGGACATATCCACCGCGCTGGCTCGTATCAAGTCCGGCATACCATGCCCCCTTCAACGCCCCCAGTTTGGTATCAAAGGACCGCCAGAGTGCCGGCCCCATGATCTGAACCTGCGAAGAGCGCACGTCATCCTGCTTCATGGCGGCAATCACGCGCCCCAGATTCACTCCTGTATCCGCCAACAGCAGCGCATCGAAAGGTGGCGGACCCATGGGGACCCGTGGAAGGGGAATATGCACTTTCGGGGCTTCCTCCAGGGCTTCAGCCGTCTCCTTCTCGACCACCGGATCCACAGCTGAGGGCTCGGATGCCGAAGAATCCTGGGCAGGCGTAGTCGAGTCAGGCTTGTCACTCAGATCCGGCGGGCGCCGCAGAGCGATTTCCGAAAGGTCGGCCATGCCCTGCGTCACGGATTCAGGAGTGGCATCATGGAAAACGATATGGGGTGGCTCAAGTGCAGCGTGCTGACAGGCCTCCGCCAGGGCGCTGGCCATGGCGTGGCCCAAGGGGGATTCAGGCAGAAAAGCTGCAAAACGGTGCCGCCCCGCAGCCACAGCTGCCTGCACGAGGCGATCCACCTGCTGCTCGGGCGTCAGCCCCATGACCCACACGCCTGGGCGCGCCTGCTGGCTGTCGCTGGTGAAAGCCAGTTCCGGCAGCTGAGCCGGCTGCAGGACATCGGCTGCCTGCTCGGTCGCCCCGCCCATGAGCGGGCCGAGCACGATGCTGTCCCCTGCGCTCACGGCCTTGTGGGCCGCCTGGGTGCCGTTGGAAGGAGGCGCGCTGTCAAAAACGTCCAGCGCGATCTTCTGTGAAGGCGGCAGGGCCAGTCGCGCTGCCTGGCGCATGCGCTGCCCGATGGCCGCATGGGCGCCTGAAAGGGGCAGAATCAGACCGACGCGTGGCCCTTTGGGGGTCACCGTCTCCGGGCTTAACGCATGGGAGCCCTGCTTGCCGCCTCCACCGGAACAGGCTGCAAGGCTCATGCATAACGCAGTTGCCAGAAGCAGGGAGACCCCTTGCATTCCTCCGGTCCCGCGGCCGCGGCTGTCCTTGCTCTTGCACCAGCACAATGGCACAGCTTGAGCAGACGTTGCCTGGCTTGCGGGAGAAACCGATGCCGATGCCGATTCCAATGCCTGAGAAATCATATGACCCCACTTCCAAGAAGATGACCTCTTCTTCTACCGGGCAGCTTGTGCTGGTGGCAACGCCCATCGGCAATCTGGGCGATATAACCCCCCGCGCATTGGAAGCTCTGCAGACTGCCGACACCATTTTATGTGAAGATACGCGCGTTACGGCCAAACTGCTGCAGCATTACGGGATTTCAAAACCTCTTCTGGCCGTGCATGACCATAATGAAAGCCAACGCCTGCCCGCTCTCCTGGAAAGACTGCGCAACGGTGAGACACTGGTTCTTGTCTCTGACGCCGGCACACCGGTCTTTTCCGACCCCGGCTACCGGCTTGTCCGCGCTGCCATTGAAGCTGACCTGCCGGTTACCTCACTGCCTGGCCCTAACGCAGCCGTTACCGCACTGACCCTTTCCGGGCTGCCGCCTGCCCCCTTCCTGTTCCTGGGGTTTCCCGCACGCGGAGAAGCACGGATACAGGAGTTTTCAGGGCTGCGCGCTCTGGAACAGACCGGTCTGCAGGCAACGCTGGCCTGGTACGAATCCCCCCACCGCCTGCTCGACACCCTGCAGGATCTGATTGCCGTCTTCGGGGCTGAACGCCCGGCCGCCGTGGGACGGGAGCTGACCAAGAAATTCGAGGAAATGGTCCGCGGCACTCTGGCAGAGGTGCTGGCGCATTTCCGTCAGTTTCCCCCACGTGGCGAGATCACTCTTCTCGTCGGTCCCCCGCCGGAAGATGATACAGGCGCACAGGACCTCGACACCCTCCTGCAGGAAGCCTTGCGGACTCATTCAGTCAGGGATGCAGCGGCCCTGGTAGCCCCCCAGGTCAAGCTGCCCAAACGCACTGTTTACGCCCGGGCCATGGAACTGGCCCGGGAAAAAGAGTGAACCGGATCCTGTCACTGCTTCGGCTTGGGCAGGCGGAAAGTCTTGGGCGGCAGCGGAACCCAACCGTTCCTGACATCAGAAAGACGAACTGAAGTCACGTGACCCTGGGCATCGCGGACATTCCAACCCACAAGGGTCAGCGGCTGAGCGGTAAAGATGAGCGTGAGTTCCCCTTCGGCGGGATTGGATGTGCGCACCACGTTCAGGAAAAGCTCGTTTCCGACCTGTTTGAATCCAGTAAGAGTGATATCTCCCCTGAAGCGTGGATGCGGCTGGAGCAGAATGCCCAGCGGCGTGTGGTCAGCTGGCAGGGTGGTGATCTGGTCGATGCTCTTGTCCTGAAAGACGATCTTGGCCTCATCAGCGACCAGCAGCAGCGGGCTGGGCGGATCATAGGTAAAGCGCATGCGCCCGGGTCGTTCGAGGATCAGTGAACCGTTCGTCACCTCGCCATTGGCGGCCGTCTGGCGAAAGCGGGCCTGAATCATCCGGGTGGAAGCAAGCGCATCTTCAATCCGCTCCACCCATCCTTTCTGAGCCGGGTTCAGGACTGGCGCCGCCGGGAAATTCTGCTGGTGATCGGGAGACTGCTCAAGCTGTGCGTGGTCTGGGCTCAGACCAGCCCCAGCTGAAAGATCCGCAGCGCCAGCCGGCAGCACAGTGCAGGCCAGCAGGCTGCCTGCCACCCCCAGGGTCAGCCCTGCCCTTCCATGCCGCCCTGATGGTTTTTTCTGTTTCATCATGCGCCATTTCCGCCAGAAGGAGGGAACCTCCAGATTACGTCTCATCTCATGAACTCCCGATCAACACGCCAGCACCGAAAACAAGTGCCCCTCCCAGGACAACCTGAACCAGGGAAATGCTGAAAGGTGTATCCTGATACTTCCAGCGGATCCATGAAATCAGGAAAAGCTCTACCGCCACCACGATCACAGCCAGCGTGAAAGCCAGGTGAAAATCCGGCACCAGAAAAGGCAGGGTATGGAAGATGCCGCCTGCAAAGGTCATGGCACCGCATAACACGCCACGCGCCAGGGAGCTGCCACGCCCTGAAAGCTTCCCGTCATCTGCCAGCGCTTCCGCAAGCCCCATGGAAATTGCCGCGCCCACCGAGGCCGCCAGCCCCACCTGAAAGGCGCTGAAAGCATCATGCGTGGCAAAAGCAGCAGCAAAAACAGGTGCCAGCGTGGAAACGGAACCATCCATCAGCCCGACAAGACCGGGCTGCACGATCCTGAGCAGGAAGTCCCGCCGCCCGATTTCATCTTCGCGCGCCTGGACATCCTCCGTGACAAGACGATTTTCCAGCTGCGCCGCTTCATGGCGGTGCCGTTCCTCAATAGAGGCCAGGTCGCCCAGCAATTTGCGGATGCCGGCATCACGGGAAAGACTGGCGGCCTTGCGGTAGAACTGGGCTGCCTGCTGTTCCATCACTTCTGCCTGAGCCCGGATGGCAGAAATATTGCGGTTCTTCATCTGCCAGGCTGACTTGCGTCTTGGAAAACCAAGAATATCCTGGCGCCTTACCAGCAGCACATGCGGGCCGAAACGCTCATGATACAGATCTATCAGCTGGCGCCGGTGGACATTCTCTTCCTCGGCCATCTCACGGAAAAGCGCAGCGCTGTCGGGATATTTTTCCTGCAGCATATGCGCATAATCGGCATAGATATGACCATCTTCCTCCTCAGTCGCGATGGCCAGCGCCAGAATTTCCCGCTCACTCAGTTCAGACAGGGTCGGCACGTCAGACAGCAGCCTCCTGGAATATGGGGCGCACATCCCCTTTCCAGACAGTGTGATATTTTTCGAGCCATTTTTCCGCCTGCGTCGGTCCGCCTGCGGCAATTTCATGCAGGGGCGCCAGATAGACCTCTTCTCCCAGGCCACGCGCCTTTAACCCCTTGTCAGCCAGCTGCAGCACACGCTGCGCCAGCGGCCGCAACCCGCCCGGGAAAGGCGCCTCCATGGCCTTGCGCGCCACTTCTGGACGCAGCGCCCGCCAGGTTTCCCAGGGATGTTCGCGCACCAGGGCTTCGACTTCGGCCAGCACGCTCTCATCATACAGCAGCCCCACCCATAGGGCGGACTGTGCCAGCATCATTTCCGGGCTTCCGGCATCCGCGCCTCGCATTTCCAGAAACTGCTTGAGACGCACATCAGGGAAAAGCGTGGTCAGATGGTCTTCAAAATCACCGACTGTCGGGGTCAGATCCGCCAGAATGCCTTCGCCGTTACCCTCCAACCAGCGGCGGAAGGAAGCACCGGCAACGTCATGATATTTTCCATCCCGCATGACGAAATACATCGGCACGTCCAGCGCCCAGTCCACGTATTTTTCAAAACCGAAATCTGGAGCGAAAAATTCCGCTGGCTGGCCTGAACGGGCAGGATCGGTATTCAGCCAGCTGCGCATTCTCGTTGAAAGCCAGCCGCTGGGCTTGCCCTCCTCGAAAGGGGAATTGGCAAATAGGGCTGAGGCCAGGGGCTGAAGCGCAAGGGAAACCTGCATCTTGCGCACCATATCGGCCTCGTCGCTGAAATCCAGATTGACCTGAACCGTGCAGCTGCGGGTCATCATGTCCAGGCCGCCCGTGCCGACCTTGGGCATGTAACGGCGCATGATCGCGTAACGGCTCTTGGGCATCCAGGGCATGTCCTCACGGGGCCAGAGCGGCTGGAAACCAAGCGGGGCAAAGCCGAGCCCGAGCCGGGCTGCCGGTGCTTTCAAAGCCTCAAAGTGGCGCGCCATTTCCGCGCGCGTCTGGTGCAGATCGCTTACCGGAGCGCCGGAGAGTTCAAACTGACCTGCCGGCTCAAGGGAGATGGAAGCATCCTTCTCACCAGCTTGCCCCTTCAGACCGATAACGTTCGGGCCATCATAAAGAGGGGAAAAGTCTTTCCCTTCAAAAGACTGCAGGAGATTCTGGATGCCCCGCGGAGCATAAGGCGGCGGGGCATAAGGGGCCCTTTCCTCGCTCTTTGCCGCCCCCGGCAACGTGAAACCGAATTTTTCGTGTTCTGTCCCGATCTTCCAGTCCTGGCGGGGCTTGGAGCCCCTGGCCAGCACTTCAACCAGCTGGCCCTTGTTGCGGATTGGGGTTGAATTGCTTTCACCTGGATTTGACATAAGCCGCTCGGAAGCCCTGTGCCTGTTGCAAGGAGTTGAAATGAGGAGTTGAAAAATCTCGGTACGGGAAGAAGAAGTACCTGCTTCGGGGCTCGCGGGATGCTTCAATCGGGCGCGACGGTCGAAAAGTCCGTTCATCTTAACGTCTTTTCACCGACACGACCAGCACAGTGGCGCCGCTCAACTGCCCCCAAGCAGAACTGAAACCTCCAGGTTCTCAGCCCCCCTTCAGGGCTGCTGCCGCGTTCAGGCGTGAAAGCGCTGCACAACCGGCCGTATCCGCACGCAGAACAAGAGGCCCCAGCGACAATGGCCGCAGGGAAGCAAGCTTTTCCAGCCGCGCCACTTCCTCAGGCGAAAAACCACCTTCCGGCCCGATCAGAAGCGCATCCGCTTCGACCAGCGGCGGGGCATGTACATGGCGCTCCAGCGCGACAGCCAGACTGCGGCGCTCGGGCCAGCGGGCAAGGACTGCTGCCAAAGGCTCTATCGGCATAACACCAGGCACGTCCAGGCGTTCGCACTGCTCAGCCGCTTCACAGGCAATGAGACCCAGCCGCTCCAGATTGAGGCGGTGTGTGTTGGTTCGCGCCGTAATGACGGGGCGGAAACGGGACACACCCATCTCGGTGCCCATGCGAATCATCAGCTCTGTGGCATCACGCTTGAGCGGAGCGAAAAGCAGCTCCGGCCCTTCGGTCTCTTTCTGAGGCCTTGCGCAGGCCTGCAGCTGGGCAGTGGCCCGGTTCTTGCGCAGGGTCGTCAGAACCGCCTGCCACTCTCCGTCGCGCCCATTGAACAACCGCACGCCCTGCCCGCTGGAAAGACGCAGAACATTGGCAAGATAATGCGCCTGTTCAGCTGAAAGGGCGATTTCAGCCCCGGCTGCGAAAGCATTGTCATCGGGCTGGCAGAACAGGCGGGGCTCAGAGCGGCTCATCCCTTCCGCATATCGCTTTCACCGCCGGCACTCCAGTCTTTCTTTCACCCTGTGTTCACCGCGTGTGCTGTCAGAGTCCTGGATCGGGACCAGAGCCGGAAGCACGCTCCGTCAAGGTTGACCGAAGACGGTTTCTGCCCGATCACTTTTTCATGCCTTCCATGCCGTCCCCCTCCCCAGCAGATGCACCCCATACCGACCTCCGCCACAATGGCTGGATCCGCCACCTGCCCCCTTCCTGGCGCCCTTATGCCCTTCTGACGCGCCTTGACCGGCCTGTCGGATGCTGGCTGCTGTTTCTGCCGGGTGTTTACGGACTGTTTCTGCCGGCAGGCGTCTCCGATGCGGCGCGCTGGAAAGACGTGGTCCTTTTTGCCATCGGGGCTGTCCTCATGCGTTCAGCCGGTTGCGTGGTCAATGACATCTGGGACCGCAAGATTGATGCCAGGGTCAGCCGCACTGCCAACCGTCCGCTGGCTTCCGGCGCGCTGTCGCTGCGCCAGGCCTTTTTTCTGCTGGCGGTTCTGCTGCTGGGAGGGCTGGCGGTTCTGCTGCAACTTCCCCCCATCTGCTGGGCGCTTACGCCTCTGGCCCTTGTGCTGGTAGCCCTCTACCCCACTGCCAAGCGCTTCACCTGGTGGCCCCAGCTTATCATGGGCATTACCTTCGGCTTTGGCGCGCCCATGGGATATGCCGCAGCCCACGGCACGCTGGATGTGACAGGGCTGCTTCTCTACGGCGGTGTCATTCTCTGGCAGCTCGGTTTCGATACGGTCTACGGCTTTCAGGACATGGAGGATGACGCACGCATCGGGGTCAAATCCACCTCCCGCCTGATGGTGGGACATGCACGCCTGTTCGTAACCCTCTGTTATGCAGGCACGCTCGCCCTCTTCGGCCTCTGCGCCCTGCGGGCCCATCTGGCAGGCTTCTTCTGGATCTTCTTCAGTGCGGCCGCCCTCTGGCTGTTGTGGCAGGGCACCCATCTCACCCCCTGCAATCCACGGCGCTGCCTGCAGGATTTCAGAAACAATGTTCCGATCGGAATGCTGTTCGCGCTGGCTTTCATATCCGGGCGCCTGGGTCTTTCCCTGTAAAAGCCACCCTCAAGGCCTTGTGGAATTTTGTGTGATCAAGCGGCGGGGCCGGAATAAACCGCGCCCTGCACTCAGTGAGGCGCCCAGAAATGCGACAAAGCTTGCGGCCCCAAGGCACAGAAAGGCGGGATGGGAGAAAACCGTGAAGATCCCTGCCACCAGAAAAGCGCCGATCGTCTGGCCCGACAGGCGCGAAACCGACAGCATGCCGCTTGCTCCCGCTTCCCGCCCCGGAGGGGCCGTAACCATGATGGCGCGGTTGTTGGGGGGCTGAAACAATCCGAAACCCAACCCCCCCAGCAGGGTGCGCCAGGCGATCATGGCGTTGGTGGCCTCCGGCGGCAGCAGCCATAAAAGGGCGAAAGCGGTTCCCGTCACCATCAGGCCGAGGGATGAGAGGATGGTTGCCGGAATCCGGTCCGATACCCGCCCAACCAGAAAGGACATGATGGCCACGCCCGCCGCCCAGGGGGCGATGAGGAGACCGACCATGGTGGTACTGCGGTGGAAGGTATCCACCAGCGAAAAGGGCATGGCCACGATATAGAGATTGGAGGCCACGAATCCGCAGAAACTCACCAGACAGGCGATGAAAAAGGGTCGGCGGGCCAGCAGGTCAACCGGCACGATCGGCTCATGATGCGCCTTCTGCCAGCGCAGAAGCCAGATCCAGAAGCCGATTCCGGTCAGAGTCAGGGTAGTGCCGGGCCAGAAATCAGCATGCATGAGGCTGTCGAGCCCCAACCCGGTCACGGCGAAGGCCAGGACTGTGAGAATGCCCCCCTGGATATCGACAGGGTGTGGGCTGCGCGGCGTCTTCGGCATCGCCAGGACAGACAGAATGAAAGCAGCTAATCCCAGGGGAAGATTGATCCAGAAAATCCAGGGCCACCCGGCCCGCGCCAGGATAAACGCCCCCAATGTCGGTCCTGTCGCCACGCCGAGCCCTACGAACAGACCGTTCAGCGCGATGCCGCGCCCGAGCAGGCGATGGGGATAAATAAAACGCACCAAACCGATATTGACGCTCATGATGCACGCGCCTCCCACGCCCTGCAGGGCGCGGGCCAGGGTCAGCTCCAGAATGCTCTGCGACAGCGCACAGGCCACTGAGGCAATCATGAAAATGATAAGCCCCAACTGGTTCATGCGCGCAAAGCCGATCCGCCCGCCAATGGCCGCCAAGGGCAGCAGGCAGGACAGATTCGCCAACTGGTAGGCATTCACCACCCAGATGGCCCGTGAAGGGCTGGTGTGAAGATCCTGCGCTATGGTCGGCAAAGCCACATTGGCAATGGCGTAATCCAGAACCGACAGCACCAGGGCCAGCAGAACAGCCGACATGGCCTGAAAACGCCGCACCCCATAAAGCCCCGCATGGCGCTCGGGATCATACTCGCCTTCATGAAGCTGGGCGTCAGGGGTCTTCCCGCTCATTGGCCGCTCTCATTCCCGGGGCTTGATGATACAGGCTTCCGTTCAGATGGGCCGGCCGCCTGGCTGACATTTCATTTCTTGCTGTCCTGATCCGCATAGGGATTGCGCGCTGAACGCAGCTGCAAGCGGATCGGCGTGCCAGGAAGATGAAAGGTCTCCCGCAGGCCGTTGACCAGATAGCGCTTGTAACTTTCCGGCAGTTCATCAACACGCGTGCCGAAAATCACGAAGGTTGGCGGTCTGGATTTCACCTGGGTGATATAGCGCAGCTTCAGGCGCCGTCCTCCCACAAGCGGGGGCTGATGGCGCTCAAGCGCTTCTTCAAACCAGCGGTTGAGCTCGCCCGTGCTCACACGGGCATTCCAGACTTCAGCCGCTTCGCGCACTGTGGGCAGCAGACGCTTCACGCCCGCGCCAGTCAGCGCTGAGAAGGTCACGACGGGAATGCCGCGCATCTGGGCAAGCGAAGTTTCGATCCGGTTGCTGACCGCCTTGCGGGCGGCCTGCCGGTCTTCAACCGTATCCCATTTGTTGAGCGCCAGAACACAGGCACGCCCTTCACGCTCGATCAGGCGGGCAAGTTGGAGGTCCTGCTCGTCCACACCGCGTTCGGCATCAATGACCAGCACGACCACCTCGGCCATCTTCATGGCTTCAATGGCCGCCGAGACTGACATGCGTTCAAGGGATTCATTGACCCGTGCCCGCTTGCGCATGCCTGCCGTATCGACAATCTCGACCGGCCCTTCCCCGTCATTGATTGTCACGCTGACTGCATCACGGGTCAGCCCGGCCTCAGGGCCGGTGATCATGCGTTCTTCCCCGAGAAGGGTGTTCAGCAACGTGGACTTGCCGGCATTGGGTCGGCCGAGGATAGCCACACGCAGCGGCTTGGCCTCTTCCTCTTCTTCAGAGGCAGCCGCCTTGCTTTCCTGGGAAGGCAGGCGCTCGGCGATTTCCGACATCAGGTCAGCAATGCCTTCGCCATGTTCGGCTGAAAGCGCCAGCGGAGTACCGAGCCCCAGCGAAAACGCTTCCATGGCCGCTTCCGTTCCGGCACGCCCTTCCGCCTTGTTGGCCACCAGCAGCACCGGACGGTTCTGCCGACGCAGCCAGGCTGCAAAATGCGCATCAACCGGGGTGAGGCCGGCGCGTGCATCAACGCAGAACACGACCAGATCAGCCTGCGCCACACCTTCTTCCGACGAGGAGCGCATGCGCCCGTAAAGGGTTTCGGGGGCGGATTCCTCCAGCCCGGCCGTATCGATCAGCTTTACCCGCCGCCCCCGCAGAAGCGCCTCGCCCTCCTTACGGTCACGGGTAACGCCCGGCTCATCGGAGACGATGGCCTGCCGGCGCCCGACCAACCGGTTGAACAGCGTGGATTTACCCACATTCGGACGACCTGCAATAACGACGACTGGCAGCTTTCCGCCTTCTTTAGTCTCAGCCATATGCTCTTAACACTCCATCCTGACCGAGAGCCAGCACCTTACCGTCACAGACAATCGGTTGAACCTGGCAGGAAGATGGAATGTCATGTTCCAGCTCAATCTTGCCGGTCTGGGCATCAACAACTGTCATGCCATATTCTGGCGCTGAGGAAAAACAGACGATCTTGTTGGCAACCAGAAGCGGCCCGACCCAGAAAATGGCTCCCTTCTGGCGCTTTCTGTGCACGAAGCGCCGCAGCTGCGTCATCCAGCGTACCTGGCCGGTCAGGCGGTGCACACAGGCAAGCTGTTGGTCGAGCGAGACGACGAACAGCCAGTCCCCGCAGACACAGAGCGGGTCCTGGCCGCTGACCTCACGCTCCCAGAGCCGCCGGCCGGACCGGATGTCGATCGCCACCATCACCTGCGACATGGAAATCGCGTATACAGTGCCGTCCACAATGACAGGGGCACCGCGCACGCAGGCAAAGTCGAGGCGCGCGCCCAGACCGTTCTGCCCGCCCAGACTGTCGCTCCAGATGATTTCACCCGAGCGCGCCCGGAAGGCAACAAGCTCCCCGCTGCCGAACCCGGCCACGACAACGCCATCGACAAAAGCCGGCGCACCCTGGCCGAAGATCTGCGTGTGCACGACGCTCGCAGGATGCGACCAGAGCTGCTGCCCCGTTGCGGCATCAAGCGCATAGAGATGGTCATCGATCGTCGTGAAGACCACGATGCCTTCATTGACCGTCGGGGCTGAACGACCCGGCGTACTGACAGGCACCTTCCATTTCGTGTGCCCTGTCGCAGCATCCACCGCCATGACCTGTGAAACGCCGTCCACGATGTAAAGCGCATCGCCGTCCAGAGCGATACCGCCGCCCAGATTCGGCGAGCGCGTATGCTTGGCAGGCTCACGGTGCCAGACCAGGTTCATTTTCGGCCATGTCCAGCAGCGCACATGACCGCGTGCATCAACCGTATAGATCCGTCCGTCTCCCACCACGGGAGGGGACTGGAGATAGCCACGGTCATTCGGAAAGAAGAAAACCGTGGACAGCAGGTCGAACGGATCGACTTCATCGCCGATGGACCGGCTCCAGAGCAGCTTGGTGCCCGACCAGCTGCCATTGACAGCCAGATGGGAGGAAATGCGTCCCTGCTGCGGCCAGGAGGTGACATCCTCGACGGGCGGCAAGACCACCGGCTCTGTCTGATTGGGCGCCACCTGCAGACCGGCACCTGTGGAGAGAATGTCAATGCGCTTGCCGGGCAGAATCGGTTTGGCCTCATCATCATCGAAAATGCCGCAGGCACTCAGCGATGCAAGCGCAGCGCCTGAAGTGGCGATACGCAGCAACGCGCGACGCCCCAGTCCTTCGGACAGCTTCAACGCGGAATCAGCTGATTTGGAAACGGAACGATGGCTCATCCGGCCTCTCCCAGAATTTGCAGAACCAGACTTGCCCGTTCACGCAGGGCGGCACTTGTATCGGGGGCGTGCACGATTTCCCCCAGTAACCGCTTCGCTTCTGCCTGTTGTGCCTGTGTAGCGCCCGGCTGAAGGTCAAGAGCGACCAGGCCTTCGCGTGCCAGTCCGCTCCAGGATGAATTGTCTTTGATAAGCGCCTCAAACCCCTTCTGCAGTTCTGCGGGCGGCAGACTGCCATGCTGCAGCGCCATGTTCAGAACCAGAAAACGTGCCATGCCCTGCAGAGCCGGGTCGGCCTTTCTGTCATGAATCACCTGCTGCCAGAGCGTGTTGGCCTCTCCAAGCTGACCCGTGCGCGCCCGGTAATCGGCAAGGCGCATGGCCGCATAACTGCGGACGCCGTCAGGCGCATGAGCTGCGAGATCAGCAAATTCCTGGGCGGCTTTTTCCCGGTTGGTCGCGTTGTTCTGAAGCTGCAGGGCGGTGAAATAACGTGCTGAGGCTTTCTGCTGGGCAAGATGCAGGCTGTGCCGCTGCCAGGCCCAGCCGCCCGCGCCTGCACAGATGGCCAGAAGCACCACCCCGCCGACCATCAGCCCCTGCCTGAGCTTCGCACGCAGCTGCTGAAGACTCTGGGCCTCGTTATTTCCGTGAAATATCTCTTCGTCCGCCACGCGTTTCCCAGTCGGATTTCAGTTGTTGCACTCACGGCCAGCATAGGTTGCGGCACACGCTCGGTAAACACTGAAGAAGGCTCTATCCAATTCAGGCGCTTGTGGCAATCGGGCGAAACCACTCCCCCAGCCGCCCCTCTCTCTCACAGCCGGAAACATCACGGCAGAAAACGCACACATCTGCCTGTTGAAGGCGTCACCAACTCCCCGTCACGCATCACAACGCGGCCGCGCACGATCGTCGCTACCGGCCAGCCTGTGACCTTCATGCCGTCATAAGGGGTCCAGCCTGCTTTGGTGGCGATCCAGTCATTGGTGATCGTAGCTGAACGTTTCATGTCCACCAGCGTGAAATCCGCATCGAAACTCACAGCAATGCGCCCTTTATTGGCCACGCCGTAGACACGCGCCGGGCCGGCTGCCATCAGATCCACCAGGCGGGCCAGACTCAACCTGCCTGCATTGACATGGTTCAGCATGACAGGAAGCAGGGTCTGCACCCCCGTAAGACCGGACGGCGCTTCCAGCCAGGGGCGCTTCTTGGCTTGAAGCGGATGGGGCGCATGGTCTGACGAGACCACATCCACCTGACCATTGCGGATGGCCCGCCAGCAGGCCTCATTGTGACGCGCATCACGAATGGGCGGGTTCATGACGGCCAGGCCACCGAGGCGCTCGTAACAGTCCGGAGCTACCAGGGTCAGATGGTTGGCCAGAACCTCCACGGTGGCCAGATCCCGGTTCTGCGCCAGTTCCTCCAGTTCTTCCGCCGTGCTGACATGCAGGATATGGACAGGCCTCCCGGTCTTGCGCGCCAGGGCCAGAATGCGTCCGGTGCCGCGCCAGGCGCATTCGGCGTCACGCCACTGCGCATGATTGGCGTAATCCTGCCCCGGCTTGAACAGCGCCCGCCGTTCCCGAAGGCGATATTCATCCTCTGAATGAAAAGCGACCCGCCGGTGGCCGGACCTGAGCACGGCTTCGATCCCTGCATCATCCTCGATCATCAGTGTGCCGGTGGAGGAGCCCGCAAACACCTTGATGGCGCAGACGCCGGGGAACTCTTCCAACACGGCCAGCTCAGGCGTGTTCTCACGCGTGGCGCCCACATAAATACCGACATCGACATGCGCCACCTCTTCAATATGCCGCCTTTTCCACGCCAGCATGTTGCGATCGGTAACGGGTGGCGTGGTGTTGGGCATGTCAAACAGCGTCGCGATGCCACCCAATGCAGCGGCACGCGTGCCCGTTTCCATGGTCTCCACATCTGATTTTCCGGGGTCGCGCAGGTGGACATGGGAATCAAAAAGTCCCGGCAGAACATGCAGGCCAGTCGCATCGATCTCCTGGTCCGCCTCATCCTGGGTGGTGACCGACAGGGAAGCGATGCGTTGGTCTCTGACACCGATATCCGCTTCCGCCGCTCCCCACGGAAACATCACCGTGCCGTTACGGATGATCAGATCGTAATGCATCGCGTTTCGCGCTCCCGTAAGTCTGTGAAAAATCTCTGACGTTCCATCATAAGCTTCAGCGCACCTGCTGCAGAAGCGCCAGCAGAGCCTGATCCACCTGCGCGGGCTCAAGAGCCTGCAGATCCCCCGCCCCCTCTTTTCCCGGCGCGGGCACGGCACGCGCCCGCAGGCCTGCAGGGGCGTATTGGGACGCGCAGCTGGGGCCGAACAGGCCCAGACTCGGTATACCGACAGAGGCTGCCAGGTGCATCAGGCCTGAATCATTGCCGACGAAAAACTGGCAGCGTTCCAGCAGGGCCGCGACCTGGGCCAAGGTCAGCTGCCCTCCCAGATCCCAGGCCTCTGGCAGCCGTGCCAGGAGTTCCCGGGCCTGCGCGCGCTCCCGCTCGCCCGGTCCGTAGAAAACCAGCGGTCTGTATCCTCTGTCCAGCCATCTTTGCCCCAGCTCGGCGAAATGGGCTGCAGGCCAGCACTTGGTTTCTGTCCCAGCTGTCGGCGCCAGAGCAAACCAGCGCGTTTTTTCTTTATTTCCTGACCCGGCGGCCAGGAAAGTTTCAGCCCATTTCCGCACTTCCGACCCGATCCAGAGCCGCGGCAGGGGCACCTGCGCAAACCCGAAGGCACGGGCCTGATGGGCTATGCGCAGCCCTGGGCGTCGCCCCCCCTGCACCACCACGCGACGCCGGGATCTCAGGCCAAAGCTTACGAGAGAGGAACGCAGATCAGCCACAAGCTCCCAACGCTGCCTGACACAGTGCCGCCACAGGGCGAACCAGTGGCGGTTCCAGGGTTTTTTCTCAAGCACGAGCAAGCGCTCGCAACGCGGCATGAACTGAAACAGCTCCTCGACCATCGGCCCGCACACGACCGTGAATCGCGCTTCGGGATAGCGGTCCATCAACCCGTTGAGAACCCCCAGGGAAATAACAGCATCTCCCAGGCGATGGGCGGTAATGAAGAGAATTTTCATGCCAGAAACACGTTCAGCCCTGCTGGACGCTGCGCAAGCCCGGGTGCCGAACTGCAATTTCAATCACGCCGCTCCCAGATCGGGTCTGTGACGGTCTTCAGGAATGCTGCGTGGCGCTGGAGAAGATCCTGGGACGGCATCGGCATCGGGCGCGGCCTACGGTCGGGCGCAACGCGGCGCGTGGCGGTGGTTGCCTGCGCTTCCTGCTCTCTCCGGTTTGCTTCCAAGCCCAGGCCCCGTTGCCGGCCGCCTATCAGCTCCACATAGACCTGTGCCAGAAGCTGGCAATCCAGCAAGGCATTGTGGGTCCCGCGCGCTGAAAGATCGATGCCGAAACGGCGGCACAGCGCGTCCAGGCTGGCTGGCAGGCCAGGATATTTGCGTCGCGCCATCAGCACGGTATCAATCGCCCGGCTGTCATAATCGTAGGTCGGCTGCCCGCACCGTTCCAGCTCTGCATTGATGAATCTGAAATCGAACGTCGCATTATGGGCGATCATCCGGCAATCCCCCACAAACGCCAGGAAATCTTCGGCAATCTCGGCAAACTTGGGCTTGCCGCGCACGTCATTATCCGTAAAGCCGTGAATACGGGTGGCATCGGGGGGAATAGGGCGCTCCGGGTCGATCACCACATGGAAATGCCGTCCCGTCGGCAGCTCGTTCTCAAGCTCCAGAGCGGCTATTTCCAGAATACGGTCGCCCTGGTCGGGGTCGAAACCCGTCGTTTCCGTATCAAAAAGTATGGTGCGCGTCATGAGCTCCCAGTTCCTCCATGATCGTTCTGCGTCCAGGCGCGCGCCGTCGAGAGCTGCAGTCCCTGTCCTGCCGCAAAGCTGAACGGCCTCCTCGCAGCGCCCAAGCCAGGCGCCGGACCTGGCGCTGCACGCCTGCCGGTCTGCCTTCGGTAGAGAGGATAAGATCCGCCCGGGCGCGCCTTTCCTCATCGCTCATCTGACATGCCATAAGCTGGCGAGCCAGCGCCACTGTCATGCGCCCACCCAGGAGGTGACGGTGCTTCACACGAGCCAGGCGCGTTGGAAGCGCGGCTTCCACGACAAGGACCAGATCACAGCTGGCTGCTGCCCCGCTTTCCCAAAGCAGCGGCACATCCAGCACGCAGAGGGGCACACCACGGGCCCGGCATTGCCTGAGGAACAGCTGACGTTCCTTGCGGACCAGAGGATGCAAAATGGCTTCCAGCTTTTTCAGCAGCCCCGGATCCTTTGCCAATTCAGCCCGCAGCGCCGCCCGGTCCACACAGCCATTACTGATAACGGAAGGCCGCAGCTGCTGCAGCGCAGGAATAGCCGCCCCGCCCCGCCCCTGAAGTTTTCTGACAACCGCATCCGCATTGAAAACAGGCACCCCCAGGCGTTGGAAAGCCCGGGCCACGGTCGTTTTCCCGGCTGCCATGCCGCCGGTCAGGCCCAGCACTGTCGTTCTTTCAGCACCTTTCGTAGGCAGGGCTTTCACCTTTCAGCCTTTGCCCAGATCAGCTTCAAGCAGCGCGACGAGGCCACTGTCTATGGCAGGCGCCGTCCCGAACCAGGCTTCAAAGCCGAGACGGGCCTGGTGAATCAGCATGCCCAGGCCATCCACCGTTTTCAGCCCATGTTCTTCCGCTGCCTGCAGCAGCGCAGTCCGGCGCGGGGTATAGACGATGTCCGCAACGCAAAGATCGTGCGCAGCATGAGCCAGGGAATTTTTCCAGGACTGAACCAGGGCCTGATCCGGCCCTGCCGCCTCTGATCTGTCTTCCATGCCCAAAGATGTGGCATTGACCACGAGATCCATGCGCTCCAATGCCTGGGGCCAGCTTTCCCAGGGAATCTGCTCAAGATTCCCCTCTCCGCCCAGAACCGCAACCAGTTTCACGGCCCGATCAGCTGACCTGTTGGTCAGGCACACCCGCCAGCCGCGGTCCAGCAGGGCAGCGGCAATGGCCCGCGCTGCTCCCCCCGCCCCCAGGATAAGAGCATTTCCAGGCCTCTTGCCGTCTCCGCTCACGCCATGGGCTTCGAGGTTATCGCAGAAACCGCTGCCATCCGTGCAGTCACCAATAATCTTTCCGTCCCGAAAACAGATTGTGTTGACCGCCCCCGCACGGCGAGCGGTCAGGGAAAGTTCGTCACACAGGGCAAAGGCTGCTTCCTTGTGAGGAATGGTCACATTCACGCCCCGGAAACCCGATGCTGCCAGGCCGCGCAAAGCCGGTTCCAGGGCACCAGGGGCAACCGGCAAGGGCACATAGGCGCCATTCACGCCGTAACGCTGGCACCAATAATTATGCATGAGCGGGGACCGGGAATGACTGACTGGCCAACCGATCACGCCTGCCAACCGGGTGTGACCGTCAAGCATGACCCTTGGACAGCCTTCTGAAACGGTTTTCGGGGCAGAAGGTGCGTTGTCCGTCCCAGCCGCCCTGGTCTCAACATTACAATCAGTCACTCTCGCAGTCACCTCCGGCTCCCATCAGCCTGCAGCTGGTACCTGGCCTGCCAGAAGCGGGGCAGCAGATCGGCAAGGCGCTCGGCCCAGAAGGCCTGGCCGGCCTCGTCAGTGATCAGGTCCTGGCGGATCTCCAGTTCCAGCGCCGGCAGCTGCCGGTCCTCGGCATGACGCGGCACGGTATAGTCATTCTGGCGCGTCAGGGCATAAGGCTCGTTATCACCGATACAGAGCGCAGGGTCGCTTGCCTGCAGAAGCCGGCTGAACAGCGCCGCACTTTCAGGGTCATGATCATGCAGCAACCCAATCTGCCAGGGACGCGCACGACCATTCATTTCAGGTGTGAAGCTGTGCAGGGAAACGATCAAGGTCGGCCGGTCTCCGCGCGCCTGCAGCACCCGGGCGATTTCCTCGTGATAGGGCAACAGGATTTCCTCTTCACGTTGCTGCCGGGCCGTGGGCGCCAGAGCCGCATTGGCAGGTACAGGGGTGCCGTCACTGACAGGGGGAATGGAGGTCGGGTGGCCCGGGCGGCGGTTGCAGTCGATCACCAGGCGGGAATAAACCTGCTCTACCCAGGCAGCGCCAAGAAGCTCATGCAGCTGCCGGGCAACATTGCGGATGCCGATGTCCCAGGCAATGTGGCGTTCCCAATGCTCCGCCGGCACGCCCATGTCACCCAGGCGGTCCGGTACGCTGCGCCCGGCATGATCGCTGACCAGCACGAAAGGCGTCGGTCGTTCTTCAGCCCAGCTGCGGAAGGGCGACGCGTCTTCAGGGCCCAGTAAAGCCCCTGGTGACCGGGCGGCATTTACCGGCTGCGAAGAGGAAACGGCGCAGGAGGAAACATCGGAAGGCACAGTCATCTCTTTCAGTTCCGTAAAACCGGCACGCTCACCTGACGCTGGGAAGGCTGCGAAATCCACGCCGCTTGCAGCTTCAGGGACCTGTAACCTACCTTAGCATCAGCCAGCATAATCCAGCCAATTCAACCCACGCCAATTCAATCCATTGGGAGTCCGGCCCTCATGACACGCCCCCCTAACGCTCCTTCTGCCACAGCCAACCCCCAATGGGGCGGGCGATTTGCGGAAGGACCTGCTGCCATCATGAAGGAGATCAATGCCTCCATCGGCTTCGACCGGCTGCTCTGGCGTCAGGACATCGAAGGCTCGCTGGCCCATGCCCGGATGCTGCAGCATGTGGGCCTGCTCACATCTGGAGAGCTGGTCGCCATTGAGACTGGCCTGAAGGAGATCGGCGCTGAAATCGAAAACGGCACTTTCCCCTTTTCAGAGGCCCTTGAAGATATTCACATGAATATCGAATCGCGTCTGTCGGAAAGGATTGGTGAAGCGGGAAAACGCCTGCATACTGCCCGTTCCCGCAATGACCAGGTGGCGACTGACTTCCGCCTCTGGGTCCGCGAGGCGATTGACGGCCTCCTGGGACAGACACGGGCCCTGATGCGCGCCCTGGCCACACGCGCCCTTGAATTCCATGCCTTGCCCATGCCGGGCTTTACACATCTGCAGGTCGCACAGCCCGTTACATTCGGTCACCATCTGCTGGCTTACGTGGAAATGCTGGCGCGTGACTGCGGGCGTCTTGCTGACACCCGCAAACGTCTCAACGAATCGCCTCTCGGTTCCGCAGCCCTGGCCGGCACCTCTTTTCCCATCGACCGCCAGATGACTGCCCGGGCTCTGGGCTTCAGCCGACCGACCGCCAATTCCCTTGATGCCGTCTCCGACCGCGACTTTGCCCTGGAATATCTTTCGACCCTTTCCATCGCAGCGATGCATCTTTCACGGCTGGCTGAAGAAATCGTGCAATGGGCTTCTGGTGCTTTCGGCATGGTCCGGCTTTCGGATGCCTTCACAACCGGTTCCTCGATCATGCCCCAGAAGCGCAATCCGGATGCGGCCGAGCTGGTACGCGCCAAAAGCGGGCGCATTTCCGGTGATTTTCTGGGCCTGCTGACCGTCATGAAGGGTTTGCCGCTCGCCTATGCCAAAGACAGCCAGGAAGACAAGGAGCCCGTTTTTGACGCCACCCAGGCCCTGACCCTCTCCCTGGCCGCCATGGAAGGCATGGTCTGCGACCTGCAACCCTGCCCCGAACGGATGCGGGCTCTGGCCGGGAGCGGCTTTGCGACGGCGACCGACCTGGCCGACTGGCTCGTGCGGGAACTGCGTCTTCCCTTCCGCACGGCACACCACGTGACGGGACAACTGGTCAGCCTGGCAGAAGCCAGGGGCTGCGATCTGGCTGACCTCACGCTGGAGGACATGCAACAGGTTGAGCCGAACATAACCGCAGGCGTTTTCGACGTTCTCTCCGTGGAAGCATCCCTTGCTTCACGGACCAGCTACGGGGGGACAGCGCCTGCCAATGTTGAAGCGCAGGCTAAACGCTGGCTTGAAGAACTCAATGCCACCCTCTGAACCACCGGCATCACGTCAAAGCCCCTCAGCCGTTTTGTGCCTCTGCGGTGTCAGGGCTATGCTGGGCCAGTTTTCACCTGTTTTGACTTCAGTCTCATCAGCAGAACGGATTTACCAATGACTGCTTTACGCCCCCGCCTTTCCGTGCCCAGGCGTTTCCCCTTTTTCATGGGTGGAATGATGCTGCTTGCAAGCGCTCTTTTTCTGAGCGCCTGCGGTCGCGAAGGCCCCCCGCAAGCCCCGGGTCCCGCTGACCAGATCACTTATCCGCATTCCTATCCCTCAGACTGACCGGGTCCTTCCGGCACAGATAATTATCTACCTGTGCGTCAGGGAAGCGAGCTTTCGAGCGTCTGTCTGACAAGGGGATGAGCC
Source organism: Oecophyllibacter saccharovorans (assembly GCF_006542375.1). Classification (GTDB taxonomy): domain Bacteria; phylum Pseudomonadota; class Alphaproteobacteria; order Acetobacterales; family Acetobacteraceae; genus Oecophyllibacter; species Oecophyllibacter saccharovorans. Next base: position 106,991 of record NZ_CP038143.1, read on the forward strand.
AGGACTTCATGCGCGCTCCAGCCCCCCTGGCGCAGCTGGAAGATCCCTTCTGCCCCTTCACGCTTGGAAAGCTTGCGCCCCTCTGCATCCAGCAGGAGCGCGTGATGGGCATAGACTGGTGCCGGCCATCCCATCAGCACCTGCAAGACGCGCTGCACTGAAGTGGCGTGCAGCAGATCCATCCCCCGCGTGACACAGCTTACCCCCTGCAGCGCATCATCATGCGTGACACAGAGGTGATAAGCCACGCCGCTGTCACGCCGGCCGAGCACGATATCTCCAAAAGCTGCCGCCTGACCCCGCTGCCTGCGCGGACCTGCAAGACGACCGATCTCCTGCCATTCCGGCTCGCCCCTGATTTCTTCCAGGGCCGCCTGCATGTTCAGCCGCCAGGCCAGGGGGCGGCCGGGCGGATGAGAATTCCTGTTGCGGCAAGTGCCCGAATAGACACGGCTGCCGTCAGGCGCCGTGACGGTCGAGCGGGCAGAAATTTCCCGGCGGGTGCATGAGCAAGGGTAAAGCAGGTGCCGGGCCTGAAGGTTGCGCAAAACGGCCTCATACTGGCTCAGATGCGCCGATTGGACGCGCACCGATCCCGCTGGCCGAAGCCCCAGCCAGCCAAGGTCCTCCAGCAGGGCCGCCCCATAGGCCGGGCGGCAACGTATCCGGTCCGTGTCTTCAACACGCAACAGAAAGCGACCGTCTGACCCAGCCAGCGCCCGCCCGTAAAGCGCTGAAACCACATGGCCCAGATGCAGCCTGCCTGTAGGGCTGGGGGCAAAGCGGGTCGTCAGGGGCATTGCAGATCCCGCTGGCTGTCCTGGCTCGCAATGAACATAAAAACAGATCTAAAAAAGATGAAAAGGCAGAGCCTCCCTGCCTGCTTTCTCCAGCCGGATTTCCCGGAGGGCATATTCTCCGACCCCTTACCCGCAGGCACGTTTTTCTTGCCATCGCCGGATACGGATGGCAGCCTGAGACATGGTATTCTGCCTTTCAGTTCCCCTTATCATGGAAACCGGGGAAGCTGGAGGCCCTGAGGACAGGTTACGATAACAGAAGGACGAAAGTACATGTATGATGGCAGAGAAAGGGGTTATCCCGCCCTGGTCCTGAATGCAGACTTCCGTCCGCTGGCTTACTTTCCGCTCTCGCTGTGGCCCTGGCAGGAAGCGGTCCGGGCGGTCTTTCTTAATCGCGTGACTGTTCTGTCGGCCTATGAGAAGGTCGTTCATTCACCCACCCGCAGCTTCCCGCTTCCCAGTGTCGTGGCGCTTCGGGAATATGTGGCTCCCCAGCGCAAACCAGCCTTCACCAGGCTCAATGTTTTCCTGCGCGACAATTTCACCTGCCAATACTGTAACACGCCTTACACGCCTGGAGCGCTTACTTTCGATCACGTCGTTCCCCGCTCACGGGGCGGGCGCACCTCCTGGACCAATATCGTGACGGCCTGCAGCAGCTGTAACCTGCACAAAGGCGCACGCACCCCGGCCCAGGCCGGTTTCACGCTGCGCACCCCACCCCTGGCGCCGAGCTTCCACCAGCTTCAGGAAAACGGACGGCACTACCCGCCCCACCACCTGCATGAAAGCTGGCGCGACTATCTTTACTGGCATGCCGTGCTGGAAAGCTGAAAGACAGATCTTCAGAAGCTCGGAAAGACCTGCGCCAGACGAAAAGGTACGACCCGACCTGAATTACGATGAACTGATTTCCAGCGTCATCCCGTCAAAGGCCGGTTCCACACCTGTGGGAAGGGTACGCCTGAGCGTGGCATAATCCATGGCAGGGCCCATATGCGTCAGGACCAGGCGTTGGGGCTGCACGATTTCCCGCCACTCCAGCACGCGTGCCAACCAACCATGCGAGAAATGCTGTTCTGGCTGAAAACACCCCACCACCCAGGTCTTCACCCCTTTCAGCACCTCAAGGGAAGGGCCTGGCAATTCAGCCACGTCGGTGGAATAGGCGAAATCCCCGAAGCGCATTCCGCGTGACTCGATCAGCCCATGGGTCTGGGGGAAGACACTTCCGTGCAGGGGGCCGATCTGAATGTTTCCTGCTTCAGGAATGGGCTGCACGTCAAAGGCGGCGCGATAGAACTGCCCGCCTTCCCATGGCCGGAAAGCATAGGAAAAACGCGCCTGCAGCTCCTGGAGGACATCTTCTGTGGCCAGCAGGGGCAGAGGTTTGCGGATGACCCGGTTAATGGCCCGGACTTCATCGAGGCCAGCGATGTGGTCACTGTGGCCGTGAGTGAAGATCAGCGCATCGACACGGGCAAGATGATTGGCCAGCAGCTGCTGCCTCAGATCCGGCCCGCTGTCCACCAGCAGCCTGAATCCCGCCTGCTCAATGACGATCGAGGAACGCGTCCGCCGGTTCCTGATTTCATACGGATCACACGCGCCCCATTTTCCAGCCGGCTGGTCGGGATCCTCGCTCCCGCCGATTGACGGCACCCCTGCTGAACCGCCACAGCCCAGGATGGTGACTTTCATGATGTTTTCCTGCATGCATCCACTCCCCGTTTCAGCAGCTCTTTTCAGCGGGCCCTGCTGAACAGGCGCAGGGCATTGGCCGTGGTAATCTCCGCCAGACGCCCTGGATCCATCTCCCGTTCCTGCGCCAGACGCTCTGCGGTATGCACCACAAAGCCCGGCGTGTTGGCTTTGCCCCGCTTTGGCACAGGCGCAAGGAAGGGACTGTCCGTCTCGACCAGGATCCGGCTCTCCGGCGCCTTCCGCGCCACATCACGGATGTGGCCGCATTTGGGAAAAGTCAGCAGGCCGGAGAAGCTGAGATAGCCTCCAAGCTCCAGGGCAGTACGGGCCAGCTTCTCGCCCCCTGCAAAACAGTGCAACAGAAAAGGAAAAGCGCCCTTTTCCTGCTCTTCAGTCAGCAAAGCGCCCATGTCCTCATCAGCTTCACGCGAGTGAATGACCAAGGGGAGCCCAGTTTCCCGGGAAGCTGCGATATGGCGACGAAAGCTCTCCTTCTGGCGCGGCCGCATCTCTTCGCTGCCATGAAGATAATCCAGCCCCGTCTCCCCCACAGCCACAACGCCGGGCTGCTCCAGCACGCGCACCATCTCGTCAAGCGTCGGCAGCTCTTCCTCATGCGCGTGGTCCGGATGGGTGCCCAGAGCGCACCAGACACGCAGCTCCGGTCGGTCCTGGGCCAGCAGGGCGAGCTGTTCATGCCGTTTGGACCAGCGCGTGCCGATCGTCATCAGACCCTGAAGACCGCTTTCCTGCGCAAACTGCAGCTCAGCCTCCACCTCTTCCAGCCGATCAAGATGACAATGCGTGTCTATCAGGGAAGGCCGGCTGACCGCAGAAGCGCTCATGAGGACACCTCCACGTTCTCCGCCGCTTCAACGTAGCGGGGGAAAAGCCCCTGCGGCTTGGGGAGCACGCGCCCGGCTGGTACAGGCGTCTGCAGGGCTTCGAAATGCCGTTCCTCTTCGCCCACCCCCAGCTGATCCAGCATCCGCGCCATTGTTTCAGGCATGTAAGGCTGCAGCATGGTGGCAATGACGCGGATCATATCCACCAGAACCCGCAGCACATCGGCCATGCGCTGCGGATCGGTCTTCTTCAGCTTCCAAGGAGCCTGGTGATCAATATAGGCATTGGCCGCCCGAATGAGTTTCCAGACCTCCTCCAGCGCTTCACTCAGCGCCAGGCGCCCGATCTGCTCGTCCATCAGCGCAGGCAACAGAGCCGCCTGGGCCAGCAGGTGCCGGTCTTCCTCGGTCTGCGGTCCCTGTTCAGGCAGGACGCCTTCCAGGTTGCGCGCCACCTGGCTTAAGGTGCGCTGGGCCAGATTGCCCAGATCATTGGCCAGTTCAACATTCATGCGCGTAATCAGGGAACGGCGGCTGAAATTTGAATCTCCCCCGAACGGCACTTCACGCATGAGGAAGAAACGCAGCTGATCGAGCCCGAACTCCTCGGCCAGCGCTACCGGATCAAGGACATTGCCGAGAGACTTGCTCATCTTCTCGCCCTCGACCGTCCACCACCCATGTGCAAAGACGCGTTTTGGCAGCGGCAGACCGGCAGCCATCAGAAAAGCGGGCCAGTACACACAATGGAAACGTGCGATCTCCTTGCCGACAACATGCACATCGGCAGGCCAGAAAGCGGCTTTGGGACTTTCTGCATCCGGATACCCAACGGCGGTCAGATAATTGGCCAGCGCATCGAACCACACATACATGACGTGTTCAGGGTCACCCGGCACCTCCACGCCCCATTTGAAACTGGTGCGGCTGATGGACAGGTCCCGCAGGCCATGACGCACGAAGCTTTCAATCTCCCGTTTCGGCCCCAGGGGACCGATGAAAGACGGGTTCTCTTCATAATAGGCCAGGAGACGATCCTGAAACTCCGTCAGGCGAAAGAAGTAGGAAGGCTCACGCACCCATTCCAGCGGCGCGCCTGAAGGAGCCGTCCGGCTGCCATCGGGGTGAACCGTGATCTCGTCCTCCCCGATGAAGGCTTCGTCCCGGGTCGAATACCAGCCTTCATAAGCGCCGAGATAGATATGGCCGTTCTGTGCGACCTTTTCCCACAGAGCCCGGGCAGCGCCCTTGTGACGCTCCTGCGTCGTGCGCACGAATTCGTCTGCCGAGATGCCCATGCGGCGCTGCATCTCCTGAAACTGCCCGGAAATGCGGTCAGCGAACTCCTGCGGCGCCATACCCTGCGCCAGGGCACTCTGTTCCACTTTCTGTCCGTGTTCGTCCGTGCCGGTCACGAATAGCACCTCTTTTCCGCTCAGACGGTGGAACCGCGCAATCACGTCACAGGCGATGGAGGTATAGGCATGGCCAATATGCGGTGCGCCATTCACATAGAAAATGGGTGTCGTGATCGTGTAACGCCCCGTCATGGCCGAATCTGCCTTTCATGTTGCCTGTCATTACAAGGCGGCACCGTCACAGTACCGCTTCTGTCAGCCCAGATCTCTCAATCTGACGCCAGCCCATAAGCTTCACGGAGCATCTGCGCCCTGTCGAGGCTGGCGCCGAGAGCGGCCTGTTCCAGCTTTTCCAGCTCTGCGGTTTTTTGGGCCAAACGTGCGCCCCGGGCAAGGGCGCCGCGTCTGATTTCCTCTTTCGCCTGCTGGGCAAGATGCACGGAAAGATAATCGCAGAACAGTTCCGCCCCATCCGTCTGGCGGGCGATCTGGCTGATTTTCTGCCAGTTTTCCACAGTCAGCGGCTGCCCCTGTAAAGCCTGGCGGGCCAGGGCGGCAATCTCACCATTGCGGTCCTGGGCCAGAAACAGCGCCCGCCCCGGCGAGCCATGCGCCCGGCGCAGGACGTCGGGAGGCAGATCAGGCAGCAGGGCTTCCATAAGCTCAGGCGAAAGACGATTCAGATTCAGAATCCGGCACCGGCTGCGTATGGTCGGCAGCAGCGCACCGGGCGTTGCAGTGGTCAGGAGCAGGACGGCACGCGGCGGGGGCTCTTCGAGAACCTTCAGCAGGGCATTGGCGGCAAACCGGTTCAGAAATTCCACCCCGTCCACGATCACGACCCGCCAGCCCCCCTCCGTTGCGGTATGATGCAGGAATTTCTGCAGGGGCTGCACATCGGCTACAGTGATTTCCGAGCGTAGACGCCCTTTGCGGGGGTCCGGTTTACGGGAGATTTCAAGCAGGTCTCCATGGGTTCCGGCCGATATCCGCCGACCGGCCGGAGTGGCATGATCTTCTGCGCCGAGAAGAATACGGGCCAGCCGGAAAGCCAGACTCGCCTTACCGATGCCCGCCGGACCGCAGATCAGCCAGGCATGATGCAGACGGTCGCGCTCAATGGCTTCCCGAAAGATTTGCAGCGCCCTATCATGGCCTGAAACCTGCCTGCTCTGCCGTGGCTCCGGGTGTTCCCCTGGGGAGGGCGCATCCGTTTTCCGTGCCATGCCTTTTTCAGAAGGCGCTTTCCTCAAGATATCACGTCCTTACCGGGCAAGGCACCGTTCCGGTCTGACCAATGGACCAACACCTGCTGAACCAGCATTCGGGTCACTTCATCAGGCTTGAGCAGACCATCAATCCTGCGCACACGCTCCGGATCCCTGGCAGCGATTGTGGCAAATCCTGCATGAACGCGCCCATGAAAGGCAGTGTCCTGCTGTTCGTAACGATCTTCCGCCCCCCCAGCAACAACAGCGCCTGAACTTTCGCGACGTTTCCGCAGCCGTTCAGTGGCCACTGCCTGAGGCACATCCAGCCAGAATGTCAGGTCAGGCTCCCTGTTGAGCAGTTTCCGCAGGCTGGCAATGAAGGCCAGCTCCGCGGGCGACCCTCTTCCCTGCCCGTAACCCTGATAAGCCAGCGTTGAATCGTGAAAGCGATCACAGATGACGATCTCCCCGCGGGTCAGGGCGGGGAGAATAAGCCTGTCCAGATGGTCGCAGCGCGCCGCCATGTGGGTCATGATTTCAGCACGCGGCGAAAAATCCGCTTTCCCGAACAACAGAACTTCCCGCAACGCTTCAGCGCCTGGGGTGCCGCCTGGCTCACGTGTCAGGCAAACAGGCAGCCCGCGTGCTCTCAGGACCTCGGCCAGCAGACGGGCCTGCGTGGATTTACCAGCGCCTTCGCCGCCTTCAAGCGTTACAAAAAGACCTGAAGCAGGGGGAGTCTGCCCGCCAGTGCGCGCAGTTGTAAGGGCCTGAGCCTCAGAGGGATCAGGCAGGGGCATGACCCAACCGGGCCAGAGTGCGACCGAGCAGCCCCAGACGCTCAACGCTTACCCCGGCGACCAGAGGCACCTGCCGCGTCAGCTTGCCGTTGAACCAGATGGAAACCGTGCCGCAGGGCTGACCGGCCTGTATGGGAGCGATGAGGGGCGAGTAATAGTCCACCGTTACGCGCGTCTTGTCACGCCATCCAGCCGGCACCGTCATGGAGACAGGCTCCGAAGCCAGGAGGGGGATGGTCCTGTGTGTGCCCATCCATACCGGGGCTGCTGGCTCGACCACTTGTCCCTTGTGGAAGAAGGTCACGGTCTCGAAATTGGCGAAAGCCCAGGACAGCAGGCGTTCCCCTTCACGGGCGCGCTGGTTGGAGGAAGAGGTTCCGTTGATGACAACGATCACCCGGTTCCTGTCGCCATCCGCATTCGGGCGCTCGGAGCTGGCACAGAGCCCGAAGCCGCCTGCATCGGTATGGCCGGTCTTGAGACCGTCAGCCAGCCCCTTGTCCACCAGCACGTTGCGGTTACCCTGCTTGATGCCGTTGAAGGTGAATTCCTTCTCACCGAAGAAGTGATAATATTGCGGGAAATCATGGACGAGACGACCGGCCAGCACCGCCACATCGCGCGCGGTCATGTAATGGTCGGGCGCAGGCAGCCCGGTGCAGTTCATGAAATGCGAGCCGGTCAGGCCGATACGACGCGCCGCTTCATTCATCAGGGCGACAAAGCGCTCCTCAGAGCCGGCAATTCCCTCAGCCAGCACAATGCAGGCATCATTACCGGACTGGATGATCATTCCCTGGATGAGATCGGAAACGGAGGCATTGCCCCCCTGCGGCACGAAGGATTTCGACCCCTGCGTACGCCAGGCCCTATCGCTGACCGGCAGCATCTGGCCAAGGTGCAGTTTACCGGCCGCCAGGAACGTGAACACCACATAGGCCGTCATCATCTTGGTCAGCGATGAAGGAGGCATGTGCTCATTGCCTGCCTTGTCGAGCAGGACCGTGCCGGTCGTATGGTCCAGCACGTAAGCCCAGCGCGCGGGGGTCGGCAACGGTCCGACCAGGGTGGCAGCAGGCGTTGCATCCGCCGCTTCCGCCTCAGCCGCTGCCGCTTTGCCATGCGCATGATGGCCCCTAGCAGCCTGCGCATTCCGCAGGCCCAGCCCTGTCAGGGCAGCGGCTGCGCCCATGTTCCTGAGAAGAGAACGTCTTGTCTGCACGCTTGTTATCTGCACGCTCGGGATTCCGTTCCACCTGTTGCCCGGCCGTTCCTCCGCTTTCAGGATGCCCGGCCTGCAAAGACGGACAAAAGCTGGAAAGCACGGTGCCGGCATGTGATTGTTGACACTGTTTTCCGTTTACTTACCTACTTGCAGTGCAGCACCTGGTCCAGCCACCTGACACTCTACCGCGCTGCAATCAGATGTTTTTTATCTTCCCAGTGCTGATTGAGACTACAGATTTCCTCTTCTCAGGCGGGAACACCCGTACAGGCATCGCCAAGCAGGCCGACAGCGAGCGCATAATAGTCAGACGGGTTATAGGCACGAATGACATTGAAATTATGGAAAACCAGGAAAGCCTGCCCTCCCGGGCCATCCGGCTCAAGCAAACGGGCCTGGAGATCAGGCTGAGTGAAGGAGCCGCCGTCCACCGGGCGCACGCCCAGCGCTTCCCAGCTGCTCACCGACCGGACCGCTGACTGCCGCGAACCCTTTGCGCCCAACGCTTCAGCTTCACTGCCTTGAGGCACACTGACTTCCGTTCCCCAGCCCTGTCCCTGAATCCAGTGGCGTCTGCCCAGGTAATTAGCAATGGAGGCGAACACATCCGGCTTGCTCGTCCAGATATTGGGCTTGCCGTCGCCATCCACATCAACGGCATATTGAAGATAGGCACTGGGCATGAACTGGGGCTGGCCCATCGCGCCCGCATAGCTCCCCAGCATGGTGGAAGGTGCCGCTTCCCCGTCCGAAACGATTCGTAAGGCCTTGAGCAGCTCGCTTCTGAAGAACTTTGCCCGTCGCCCGTCATAGGCCAGGGTCGCAAGCGCATCGATGACATTGAACTTGCCCAGCGTGGCGCCGAAGCCTGATTCAAGCCCCCAGATGCCCATCACCACCCCATCAGCGGCGCCATAACGCTGAGCAAGCGGCGTCAGGGTGCCACGAACGTTCTGAAACACCTGTGCACCTTGCTGCAGCCTGGCTGGCTTGAGCACACGGCTGCGGTACTGCGCCCAGGTCATGGTGAATTCAGGCTGATGCCTGTCCCGCGCCAGGACAGCCTGATTGGGCGCAGGCGCCATGGCCAGCGCTTCAGTGACAGCCGTGGCTGACAACCCCTCTGCCAGGGCCTGGCTGCGCACCCCTTCGAGAAATTGGCGGTAACTTTCGCTGGCTGCGGGCGGGCGGGTCATCGGCCGGGCCCGAAGCTGACCGGCAGAAAGGAAAAAACCGGCCATGCAAGCCGTGGAAAGGAAGGTGCGTCGTTCCAGAAGCGCCAAGTTTTTTCTCCTCTTTCTGGTCTTCTCTCAGTTTCTCTTTTTACGCTACCCGCGTCAGGTTCTACCGCCTCAGGCCTGGTGATAAGAGGCTGAAAACGCCTCCATAGAAGGGCAGTCAGGCGAAACTGCGGCACAGTTACATCACCACCCCGGCAAAAATCCCGCTTTACGGCTGATCTTGCCTGATCTCCTACCGCCCAACATCCACCGCCTCTTCCACGGGGTCAAAGATTCCTTTAAGGCATTTTTATGATCGACCTCCTGCCGTCCCGGCTTTGCCTGACACAGGCTTTACCTCTCAGCGCGCCCGACCTTTATAAAGGGCGCAAGAGCGGCAAGGCAGGACAGGCCGCCAGATGCCGTCGCCTTCTGAAGGAAGAGCAGGTTATGAGAAAGCTGGGCATATGATGGGACTGGGGGCCCTTGCTGCCAGCCAGCCAGCCTGGCTGAAGGCTGCGATCGTGATCGCAGGCACTTTCATCCTGGAAGATGTGGCCACCGTCCTGAGCGCCATTGCGGTACAGGCGCACCAGATTTCCCTCCCTCTGGCGCTGGGCTCTCTGTATGCAGGGGTGGCGATAGGCGATATGGGGCTTTACGGGCTCGGCTATGCCGGTTGGCATTGGCCTGCCCTGCGCCGTTTTCTTACCTTGCCTGGCCAGGACAGAACGCGGGAGTGGTTTCTCAGCCACACGATACGCATCGTTGCCATTTCGCGCTTCGTGCCAGGGGCACGCCTGCCGCTCTATACGGCCTGCGGCTATTTCCGGGTCCCTTTCTGGAAATTCGCCCTGACGGCCATCTGTGCCACCCTGGTCTGGACGAGTCTGCTTTTTGCCCTGTCCCTCAAGGTAGGGCACTGGCTGCTGCTGCATCAGGCCGGCTGGCGCTGGGCAGGAATTATCGGTTTCGTGCTTTGCATTTTCGTGATCGGGCGTCTGATCGCCCATTTCCAACGCATGAGCGCTTAAGAGGACAGTCCTTGCCAACCATGACCAAAACCGCTCACACGCCTCTGCCCAGGAAACTCAACAGAAAGCAGCTTTCCCTTTTTGAATTCTGGCCTGGCTCCATCTTCTACACCCCCATCGTGCTCTACTGGATTCTCATGGGAATCCGATATCGGGATTTCAGCACACCCACAGCAGCCAATCCCCGCATCACGACCGGTGGGCTCTGTGGCGAAAGCAAAAGCTCCATCCTGTCCATGGCTGGCCCGACAGCCCGTGAAGCGATTGCCCCTTACGTTGCTTTCCGCAGCGGGCCGCAAGCCTGCGCTACCGCTCTGCGCGCCATGAAGCAGGCAGGGATAGACTTCCCGGTCGTCATCAAACCCGATATCGGCTGCAAGGGTACCGGGATCAAACTTGTCCAGGACCGCGCCATGCTGGCCGAAGTGCTGCCCCTTTTTCCTGATGGGGTCATGCTTCTGGCGCAGAAGCTCGTGGCCTATCCACTGGAAGCGGGGATTTTCTATATCCGCCATCCCGGCGAGAAAACCGGTCATCTGACTTCGATCACCTACAAGGAAACCCCTACCCTGACCGGCAACGGACGCGCCACCCTGCGAGAACTGATCCTCCAGGACCCGCGCATGGGGCTCGTTCCCCAGATCTACCTACCGCGTCTGGGCAAACGGGCTGATGAAGTCATTCCCGCAGGCCAGCAGGTGCCCGTTGTCTTTGCCGGCAATCATTGCCGTGGCGCCATATTTCGCGATGGACGTGCCGATATCACTCCTGAACTGACAGCGCGCATCAACGCCATCATGAGCGATATCCCGGATTTCCACTTCGGCCGCATCGACGCCAAAGTGGCCTCCGTGGAGGACCTGAAATCCGGGCGCAACCTGCAGATTATCGAAATCAATGGGGTCGGTTCAGAGGCCATTCACATCTGGGACCGCCATACCACCCTGTGGGAAGCCTACCGCACCCAGTTCTATCATTACCGGCAGACCTTTCTTATCGGCGCTGCCAAGAAAAAGGAAGGGTGGAAAAGCTCCGGGGCTTTCGGAATGCTGTGGGCCTGGCGCAAACAGCGCCGCCTGCTCTCCTCCTATCCCCTCAACGACTGATCCGCTCAGAGCTTTCCGGCGCCAAAGATATAGTTGCTGATCTGCTGTTCCAGTGAAAGAAGCGGGCGGGCATTCGTTATGACCGCACCCGGCTTCAGCAGATCCTGGCTTTTGCCGGGCAGAAGCTGCAGCGCGTTGTTGCCGCCAATTCCCAGGGCGCCGATCGTAACGGCTGTATCAACCGGCAGCTTCAGGGACTGATCGACCGTAAACGCTACGTCTGCCATGTCTGTCCGGGTATTGAGCACCACATCATTGACCCGGCCGACCACTACGCCATCAAGAGCGACATCATCGCCCCCCTGCAGGCCGCTGGCAGAGATGAAGACTGCCCTGTAGGGTGTTTGCGGACCAACAGGGCCCTGCCGCAGGGTCAGGGCATAGAAAAGAAAAACGCCTGTCAGAACCAGAACCAGCATGCTGGCGGCAAAGGCCACGCCACGTCCCCCGAACACGCCTTTCATCTGTTCCCTCCTGCTGTCAAACTGCTCTTTCCTTCATTCTGTAAGATCCGTCTGATCCTGGCAGAGAGCGCCATTTGCGTTTTCATGCAGGGGAAAATACACCCTGAAGTTCCTTCGTGCCACTTCTCCGGCTTCTTTCAAAGACTGCCAGCTGATGGAAGTCTTTTTCAAAAAGGATCGGCAGCGTCTGAAGAAAACCGGGACGACAAAGTCAATTCCACTATAGGGTGCAGCTCACCGGTCAGCCACAGGAAAAAGGAACGCATTCATGGATGCAGGAAGTCCCATGTCCACTTATCAGGCCGTCATTCTGGCCATCGTTCAGGGCATAACGGAGCCTTTCCCGGTCAGCAGCCTGGGCCATGCCGTCCTGCTGCCTGCCGTCCTGCACTGGCACATTGATGAACACTCCCCTCTCTTCCTGCCTTTCCTGACTATGTTGCACGTGGGAACACTCCTGGCGCTGGCCAGCGTGTTCTGGAAGGACTGGAAGACGATTTTTCTCGGCCTGATCGGCAGGCTCGGCCCCCAGGGGCGCGATGACGCCCTGCGCATGTGCATTCTGCTTGCCATCGCCACCCTGCCGGCTGTCATCGTCGGGGGGCTTTTCGAGCACCGGTTGCGCCAGGTCTTCGCCACTCCCCTGCTGGTGGCAGGATTCCTGGTCCTCAACGGCTTTCTGCTCCTGGGCACTGAGTGGCTTCTGCGCCGCGCGCGCCTGCGTGCCAATCAGAATCTTGATACGCTGATGCCCAAAGACGCCTTCATCATCGGCTGCTGGCAGTGCCTGGCACTTCTGCCAGGGCTCTCGCGCTCAGGCGCCACCATGAACGGAGGCCTGACACGCGGCCTCGACCACCTCAATGCAGCACGTTTCTCTCTGCTGATGGCGCAGCCGATCATTCTCGCCGCCTCTGTCAAGGAAAGCTGGCAGATCCGCAATCTGTCTCTTTCTTATGAGATCCTCTATCAATCCCTTCTTGGCGCCCTGATCGCTGGGTTCACGGCGTGGCTCTGCTCGAAATTTCTCCTGAAATTCTTCCACCATACTGATGCCGAGGGCGACACCCAGGCGCTGGCGCCTTTCGGAATTTACTGCATCAGCGCTGGCTGCCTGGCCGCTTTCGTGATTTCCCGCTGAAACCTTTTCCTGCGTCACGTCCCTTCTTTTCCGCTTCAGCTCCTCTCGCAGGAGCGGAGGAAGGGCGGCACGGTTTACAGAAGGGCTGAAGCCGGGCAGGTAAGACACCACCCCGAACACGCCCGATGACCCGGACGTCCCTGGTTCCCGCTTCAGAGAGATGCAGCAACCCCATGAGTGATGCCCCACCTCCCTCGCTCCGGCCCTCCGGGGGCCGGAACGCACGCCGCAAGACACTGGCGCAGGTGGCTGCAGAAAATGAAAGCCATGGTCTCAAGAAAAGCCTGACGGCCAGCCAGCTGCTGCTGCTGGGGATCGGCACCATCATCGGGGCAGGCATCTATGTCATGACGGGCACAGCGGCAGCTGAATATGCCGGCCCTTCCATCATGCTGTCTTTCATCATCGCTGCTGTCGGATGTCTGTTCACCGCTCTCTGCTACGGAGAGCTCGCTTCAACCTATCCTGTCTCCGGCTCGGCTTATTCCTATGCCTATATCTCCATGGGCGAGAAAATGGCCTGGACCGTCGGGTGGGTATTGCTGCTTGATTACGGCATCTCCTGCACGGCAGTCGCTGCAGGCCTGTCCGGCTATGCCAACTCCCTGCTGGCCACTTTCGGCCTTCACCTGCCGAATTGCCTAACCCAGGCCACCCTTCAACCCGTGCCCGGCTCCGACGGGACGGCCATGACCATTGGCTGGAGGTTCGATTTTATCGGCTTCCTCAGCGTCATGGTCGTCACCTGGCTCCTGGTACGGGGGGTTGAGGAATCAGCCCGCTTCAACACCCTGATAGTTGCTCTCAAGGTAGGGGTGCTGCTGCTGTTTCTGGCCATGGGCATCAGCGCCATCAATCCTGCCAACTGGCATCCCTTCATTCCGCCGGCCGAACCGAACTTCCATTACGGGCTTACCGGCATCTTCCGTGCGGCTGCCCTGATGTTTTTCACCTATTCAGGGTTCGAAGCCGTCTCCACAGCCGCTTCTGAAGCGCGCAACCCCACACGCGACGTGCCGATCGGGATCATAGGCAGCCTGCTGGTGTGCACTGCCCTCTACCTGGCCCTTGCCGCGGTGCTTCTGGGCATCGTCCCCTACCGGCAGCTGGATGTTGCTGATCCCCTGGCTGTGGCCACACAGATCATGGGCCATCCCTGGCTTTCGATCATGGTCAATTCCGGTGCCACAATCGGGCTGTGCGCTGTGCTGCTGGGTCTTATGTATGCACAGTCACGCGTCCTGCTGACAATCGGGCGCGATGGGCTGATTCCCCGCCTTTTCGCCCATGTGCACAAAGTCTACCGCACGCCTGCGGCCGGCACGCTCGTCCTGGGGTTGGTGGTTGCCATCATGACCGCCACACTGCCCATTGATATTCTGGCCGATCTGGTTTCTGCCGGCACCACTGCCGCCTTTGCCATCGTCTGCTTTACGGTGATCTGGCAACGCACCCATCATCCAGAGACCCCGCGCCCTTTTCAGGTGCCGCTGGGGGGTATCTGGTTTCGTGGCGTATGGCTCGGCGTCACGCCGATACTGGGCATGCTCTTTGCCTTTCTGATGACACTACCACTCCTGCTCAACATGGTTCATGCCCTGCTGGGCGGCAATCCGGTCCCCATCGCGTTGCTGGGGATCTACCTGGTTCTGGGCGTGCTGACCTATATCTGTTACGGTCGCCACCATTCCAGGCTCGGACGCGCTCTGCAGGATCAGAACGATGACCAGACTGCCCCGGACACCCCCCCTGAAACGCGCTCTGTCAGCGCCGGCAGGCAATAAGAAAGCGTATCGGAAGCTGCGGTATTTCCGGTTTGTGAAAGCAGATTTTCATTGACGGCATCAGGCATTTTCCGCTATCACTGCCCCTACCCGCAGCGCTTCGTTCTGACGGGAAAGATGGCGGCGTAGCTCAGTGGTAGAGCAGGGGAATCATAATCCCTTGGTCGGCGGTTCAAATCCGTCCGCCGCTACCATCTTCACCTGAAATATAAATTATTTGTGACCTTCCATCCCATTAAGGGCTGGAAGGTTTTCTGTTTAGAGGGCCAGCCAGCGCGCTCTTTCAAAGCCAGTCCACGCCCAGGCTGGCTTGCAGGACAGACAGGTGAAGGCCTGGCTGTCACTTGGCCTAAAGCAGGCCAGGGCCAGCCCTTATACGCTCGCACCAACGCACACAGGTCAGTCGGTTTCAGCCGTCTCTTTCCTGTCAGTCCCCCGTTCCTCGCTGGGAGCGCGTTCACGACCTGAAGCCGAGCCGGACTGATTTTCCTGCCCCTGCTGTTGCTGCACTTGAGCGGCTTCACGGCGTTCACGGCGATTCTGCTCTATCACGCGCTGGCGTTCAGCCCTCTCCTGCTGGGCTGCCTGAGCTGCCTGGTTCATGGCGTTGAGAATTCGGAAATAATGTTCAGCGTGCTGAAAATAGGCCTCAGCCTGGATGCGGTCACCCGTTCCTGTCGCATCGCGGCCCAGCTGAAGATATTTCTCAAACAGCTGCTGCGCCGTTCCCCGCACGCGGAGATCAGGGCCGTTGCTTTCAAAAACATGATTCCGGTTGAGGGGAACCTGTCCATTTCCGGAACGTGACGACCCAGCGCCATTGCCTGCACGGCTATGCCGGCTTCTCATACGCTTCATTTTTTCCAACCTGTAAATCTCTTGTCCATGGGAACGTTCATCAAGCGAACGTTCCAGCATTCCGTTCCAGGCTGGACCTGGCACCTCTTCCGGAACGCCTTTGTTTCATACGCGAAGCAGATTTCCATTCGGGCCCTACCCGGTACGCCGGCCTGCTCCTATGGGGAACCATGTCGGGAATAAACCTGCCCGACCGGACTTTGCGTCCCCTTGCTGATTGGCGGCAGTCTAGCTTTTCTCCCTGCTCAAGCCAAGAGCAGGAAAAAAGCTTTCCTGCGCCCCTGCCCTATATTGCGGAATCCGGATTTTCCAGTACTAGGGCGCGCGCAATACCTCCCAGATCCCTGCCACATCCTGCCGGGCGCAGACCGGCCTGGCTGGCAAGCGCCGTTACGGCTGCCTCCTGTCCCTGGCCCAGTTCGAGAATGGCACAGCCTCCTGGCGCCAGGAGATCAGGCAGACGCTCACAGATCAACCGGTATGCGTCCAGCCCGTCTGGTCCCCCATCAAGGGCACGGCCCGGCTCGAAAGTGGCCACTTCCGGCATAAGCTGTGGCACTGTTGCGCTTTCGATATAGGGGGGATTGCTCAAAACCACGTCAAATCTGCCCTGCAGCGCGTCCCCCCAGTTCCCGGCCATAAAGAAAGCGCGCTCTGACAGCCGGGAACGTTCTCCTTCGCCCTGCTTTCCACCCCCGGTATTGCAGTGAGCATTGCGCTGGGCCAGCAACGCGGCTTCCGGTGCCAGATCCACCCCGATGCCCCAGGCGTCCCGATACGCAGTCAGCGCCGCCAGCAGCAGACAGCCTGTTCCGGTCCCAAGATCAAGGATGCTCCTGACCGCTGAGGGCTCCGGGCGCACCGACAGCAGGGTTTCGATCAGGCATTCACTGTCGGGACGCGGGATCAACGTTGCTGGAGAAACCTCCAGATCAAGCGTCCAGAAGCCCTGTCGGCCTGTGATATAGGCCATGGGCTCCCGCAGGACGCGGCGACGCATGCCTGCCCAGTATCGCTGCCGCTCATCGTGGCTGAGCCCGTTGCGCTGCAGCAGCGCCAGGCGGTCCAGCCCGGTGGCCCATTGCAGCAGATATCGTGCTTCCGCACGCGGCTCTTCCACGCCTGCGCCGCTCAGCTGCTGCGTTCCCGCCTGCAGCCATTCTGCGACAGTCTGACAGGACATATCCCCGACATCTGGAAAATCTGCTAGAAGGATTTCATGAGAGTCCATCCCGTTCTTGCTTCCTTCATACGCTTGCGCCGTCACCTGCCCTTCTCCTGTCCGAGCCGCGCTCTCAGAGGCCCGGAAAGCTTGGCCGGGCTGTTGTGCCTACTGGCAACTTCCCTGCTTGCCCCTTCCCTGCACGCAACACCCGTTTCCCCCGATATGATGGACGGTCTGACCGGCGGCAGCTTCACGGTCGTGGATGAACGTGCGCCTGACGAGATTTCCGAGGTCTCCCGCCTTTACCTGAATGGTCGTCTTGCAGCGACTTTCCGCCTTACCCTCAACCATACACTTGACGAGACCACGCTGCCCGTCCCGGTCGGCCGCACTGAAGTGCCTTATGCCCTGTGCGGCGAGATCACTCTGCTTCGCAATGGCCGACCGGTTACCCATACGGTCAGCAGCGAAGGCATGCTGCACCATCCGGACGGCCAGCACTACGAAGCGGTGGGGGACAACGATTTCAGGGACTTCTTCCTCGTCAGCTATGACGACCCCAGTGCTGCTGACCACAAGCCGGGTCAATCCAGCCTGTGCGTGTCCCCTAACGCCTGACCTCTTCGCTATCCCAGGCCTTCAGCTGCAAGCCGCTCAGCCTGCTCATGCTGCGTCAGGGCTGTGATGATTTCATCAAACTCCCCTCCCATCACCTGGGCGACCCGGTAGAGGGTCAGGTTGAGGCGATGGTCCGTCACGCGGCCCTGGGGAAAATTATAAGTTCGAATCCGCTCTGAACGGTCTCCCGTCCCCACCTGGGCCTTACGATCGGCTGCCCGCGTCTCATGGGCACGCCGGCGCTCGCGTTCGTAAAGACGGGCCCGCAGGATCTGCAGAGCCTTGGCCTTGTTGCGATGCTGGCTTTTTTCATCCTGCATGGCCACCACCAGGCCGGTCGGCAGATGGGTGATGCGTACAGCGCTTTCCGTCTTGTTGACATGTTGTCCCCCTGCCCCTGAGGCCCGGTACACGTCAATGCGCAGTTCCTGTTCATCAAGCTCGACGTCCACTTCTTCCGCCTCCGGCAGAACAGCCACTGTCACCGTTGACGTATGGATGCGCCCCTGGTTTTCCGTAGCCGGTACGCGTTGCACCCGGTGCACCCCGGATTCGTGTTTCAACCGGGCAAAAACGTCCTTGCCCGTGATGGTAGCCATGCCTTCTTTCAGACCGGCCAGTTCGTTTTCCACCAGGCTGATGACCTCGAAACGCCATCCCTGTCTTTCGGCGTAACGCCGATAAGCCTCGAAAAGCTCAGCGGCAAACAACCCGGCCTCATCACCACCGGCAGCGGGACGGATTTCCAGGATGGCACTGCGTTCATCCGCTTCGTCTCGGGGCAGCAGAGCAAGACGCATGGCTTGTTCCAACGCCGGAAGCCCCTGTTCCAACCCGACCAGTTCCTGCTGGGCCAGCTCCCGGAATTCCGGCTCTTCAAGCAGCTGCAGCGCTTCCTCGCGCCGCATCCGGGCTCGTTTCCAGGCCCGGATGGCCTGCACCGGTGCCTCCATGGCCGCATAGTCGCGTGCAAGACGCGAGAGAGCTTCGCCACTTTCCTGCCCGGACGCCATCCGGGCTTCCAGCTCGTCAAAACGCGCCAGGATAAGCTCCAGTTTCTGCGCGATTTCTGTCATGACGGGCCCATCATGCAGGGGAGGAAGAAAGACCAGTCTGCTCAGCCAGGGTGGTCAGAAGATCTGCACGATTCACTTCCCTTTGTTGGCGATCGCTCAAGGAGCGCAGCTGCACCACGCCGCGGGCTACGTCATCATCTCCCAGAAACAGGGCATGTGTGGCGCCTGATTTCACGACGCGATCCATACGCTTTTTCATGCTGCCACGCGTTTCCAGAGCGACCTGCCAGCCTGCTGCGCGCAGCTCACAGGCCAGGGCAGCAGCTTTCAACTGGTTTTCCTCTCCCAAGGGCAGAACAGCAATGCCGCCGCTTTCTTCCTCCTGCGGCCCGATCAGGGAAGCCAGGCGCTCAATACCGGCCGCCCAGCCGATGGCTGCAACAGGCGGACCACCCATTTCCTCGACCAGCCCTTCATAACGACCCCCTGCCAGAACGGTACCTTGCGCCCCCAATTGATCGGTTGTGAACTCAAAGGCGGTGTGGCTGTAATAATCCATGCCCCGCACGATGCGCGGGTTTTCATGAAATTCCACTCCGAAGGCCGCCAGGCTTTCACGCAGCTCATCCCAGAAACGACGGGAGCCGTCGTTGAGATAGCTGTCAAAAGCAGGCGCATCGGCAAGGAGGGCCCGGTCACCGGCATCCTTGCTGTCGAGAATGCGCAGCGGGTTTTTAGCCAACCGCCTGCGGCTGTCTTCTGAAAGACTGTCTTCATGGCCGCTGAAATACGTGATCAGCGCCTCCCTCCAGGCGGCACGGCTTTCCATATCCCCAAGCGTGTTCAGCTCCAACCGGACGGCTTCTCCCAACCCCAGGGCCTGGAGAAAATCCCGCCCCATGGCAATGGTTTCCGCATCACGCAGAGGGCTTTCAGCGCCGAAGAGCTCCGCGCCGATCTGGTGGAACTGACGGTAACGGCCTTTCTGCGGGCGCTCGTAACGGAACATCGGCCCCTGATAGAAGACCTTCTGGGGCAGGCTCTGTGCAAGACCGTTCGTTACCAGGGCCCGGCAGACCGGGGCCGTGCCTTCAGGCCGCAAGGTCAGTTTTTCGCCACCCCGGTCTTCAAAAAGATACATTTCCTTGGATACGACATCTGAAGTCTCGCCCAGAGAGCGGTTGAAGACAGCCGCTTCCTCAAAGATGGGCGTCTGCCATTCCCGGTAACCGTAACGACGGAAAATTTCCCGCCCTGTCTGAAGGACCTTCTGGACACGCAGCATTTCCCCGCCCAGCAGGTCATGGGTGCCGCGCGGGACCTGAAACCGGCCTGCCATCAGGAAGGAGCCGCTTCAGCCGCGGCCGTCTGGGCGGCCTTTTCCGCTTCCAGTTCGGAAACGCGCTGTTCGACCAGCTCCACGATCTGGTCGATCATGCCTTCAGCAGCCATGGGATGATCCTGCTTGCCGGCCCGGTAAACCATGTGCCGTCCCTGCCCGCCCCCGGTAATGCCGATATCGGTCATCAGCGCTTCGCCAGGTCCGTTGACCACGCAGCCGATAATGGAAAGGGTAAGCGGCGTCTTGATGTGTTGCAGCCGGTCCTCAAGCGTCTGGACTGTTTCCACCACGTTGAAGCCCTGACGCGCGCAGGAAGGACAGGAAACGATCTTCACTCCCCGGTGCCGCAGACCAAGCGATTTCAGGATATCCCACCCGACCAGCACTTCCTCTTCGGGAGGGGCCGAGAGAGAGACGCGCATCGTATCGCCCACCCCGCTCCAGAGCAGGTTACCCAGACCGATGGAGGATTTCACGGTGCCGGCCCGTTTGGACCCTGCCTCGGTAATGCCGATATGCAACGGGTGGTCGGAGCAGTCGGCGAGTTGCTGATAAGCGGCGACAGCCATGAAAACATCAGAGGCTTTCACGCTGATCTTGAACTCGTGAAAATCATGGTCCTGGAGAATCTTGGCGTGCTCGAGCGCGCTTTCCACCAGGGCCTCGGGCGTAGGCTCACCGTATTTTTCCAGCAGGTGCCGTTCCAGAGAGCCGGCATTCACGCCGATCCGGATGGCGCAGCCATGCTCGCGCGCAGCATTCACCACTTCGCGCACGCGTTCAGCACTGCCGATATTGCCGGGATTGATGCGCAGGCAGGCCGCACCCGCCCGCGCCGCCTCAATCGCACGCTTATAGTGAAAATGAATATCGGCCACGATCGGCGTCTCGACCTGCTCAACAATGGCCTTCAGCGCCTGTGTGCTGGCTTCATCCGGGCAGGAAACGCGCACGATATCAACCCCGGCCTGCTCTGCCTTGCGGATCTGGGCCACCGTACCTTCAACATCGGTGGTCAGCGTATTGGTCATGGTCTGCACCGAAATCGGCGCATCTCCCCCCACCGGGACTTTGCCGACGTGAATCTGGCGCGACTTCCGACGTTCAATATGCTGATAGGGACGATAACTGCTCATGAAATTCCTCTCCGGGCTCTGTCCTGAAGGCAGCTGGCAGAGCCCATGGCTGTCTGACATGACGACATGACTGTATGGACGGAGAACGTGCCATCTGCCATCCCTGTCGCACGGCACACCTTCTCCAGTCCCAGACGGCGGGAAAGCAGACGCGATCCCTCGCCCGCCTTTCTTCAAAGCCCGGCAGGTGCCAGTCTCAGGCTGCCTAAGCTGATACCCCGCAACCGTCTGGAAGCGCTTTTACTGCGCTTCGCCTTTCTGATCCAGCGTCGGTTTTTCAGATGTCAGCTCTGAATGCCCGAATTGCCCCGCCTGTACCGCCTGCGGAGTGACAGAAACATTGCGCCTGACCCGTCCCGAAGCCCCCAGGGGTGCGCTGGTTACCGGGCCGGACCGGAAAACAATTCCCCCAGCATTGCCTGCGGTAACCATGTAAGGGGCATTTTCAGGATCCCCGATCCAGTTGTCGCCCCCTTTGAGGGTCTGGGAGAACACCACTTTACCGGAATGATCCTTCACCTGCAGCCAGCTGTCTTTCAAGGCATGCACCATGAGCCCCTGCGCGCCTGTCTGCAGCTGCGCACTGGCTGCAGCTGTCTGAGTGCCTGAAGAACCTGCCAACTGATCCGGCATGGAAGGCGCATCATGCGCCCCTGTCGCATCCTCCGCCGAAAGATCAGGCACCGACTGACCGACTGTTTCACTGCCGGTCGGTGCGACCATAGCAGTTGCAGTAGACGCAGCGCTTTCAGGACTCGCGGCATTACTGCTGCCAGCTGGGGCGACTGGCGAACTAGGTGAAACAGTGCCCGGAGAACCAGGTTGCGAGACAGGATTGGAAGTGACAGGAGCTGGCGAAAGGGGCAATGGCGCCGCGCCTGAAGACGCGGTTTGCTGGGGCAGATCGGCTGAAGTAGTTGGCAGGCCTGAAGCGCCGCCAGGGGCTGCCTGCTGCAGAGGCGCGGACACGCTCATTTCGTGACCGGCATAATGATACCAGACCCCGTAAGCCCCGCCGATGACACCTGCCCCTAAAAGCAGGAGCACGCTCAGCGGAAAGCGCCGTTCATTGGCCACCTCGGGAAAGGAAAGTTGCGGCGTCTGGAGTGCGGCGCGCTTGGCCAGCGCATCACGGGAGAAAGAGACCGCCAGACCCCCGGCATCCAGCCCCAGCAGAGTGGCATAGGCCTTGAGGTATCCGACAGCATAAGCGCGTTCAGGCAGCTTTTCGTAAGCGTCCTCTTCGAGAGCCTGAAGATAGACCGGCCTGATTTTCAGATGAGCCGCGATTTCGTCAATGTCCCAGTCCAGCTCTTCACGCCGCTTGCGCAAGAGAGTGCCGATCTGAGGCTGCCCCTCGGACTGGACGCGTGCATTGCCGGAAAACTGCGTCTCGTCCTGCTGCTCTGCCACGGCCTTCTCTCCTCTCTTTATCTTGTCTTCCCGAATGGCTGGCTGACAGCTGGTTGAATGCGCGCTGTTTCCGGCCAGGTCGATTCGTTAAACCGTCTGGGCCTGCTGCGGATGCAGACGGCTTTCGCGTTTCTCCAACGCACTTACGGCCTGGTCAACCAGCGTTTCAATAATATCGCTGACCGGACGTATTTCCCTGACCATACCTACGGACTGGCCGGCCATGAGCGAGCCGTTTTCCACATCCCCCTCGATCACCGCGCGTCGCAGAGCACCGGCCCAGAAGTGCTCGATGGCCAGCTGGGCTTCCTCACGCTCCAGTTCACCCGCCTGAAACCGCCGCAGGGTCTCCGCCTGATGCTTCATGAAATGACGGGTCGCCGCATTGGTGATGCCACGAACGGGGATGACCGGAAAACGTTCATCAAGCTGCACCGATACCGTCGCATCACGGGCATTGGCCCGCCGGAAAGCGTTCTTGAAGTTCTCATGGGCGATGCTTTCCTGTGAAGCAGCAAACAACGTGCCCAGCTGCGCACCTGCCGCCCCGCGTTCCAGGTAGGAAAGAATGGCATCGCCGCGGCCCAGGCCGCCTGCCACAAAAACAGGCACGTCGGTCATGGCTGGCAGAATCTCCTGAGCCAGCACATTGAGCGACACCGGCCCCACATGTCCGCCCGCTTCGGAGCCTTCGATCACCAGCGCTTCCATACCGAGCCTGACCAGACGTTTCGCCAGCGGCAAAGCCGGGGCAAAGCCGATTGCGCGCGCACCGCCGTCACGCACGCGCTTGATGGTAGCGCCGCTCGGCACACCACCCGCCAGGACAACATGCGTCACCTGATGGGCCAGGCAGATATCGACCAGCCTGTCGAGCTCAGGGTGCATCGTGATGAGATTAACCCCGAAAGGTTGGCTGGTCAGCGCCTGGGTAGCGACGATTTCCTCTTCCAGGCGTTCCGGACTCATGGCCCCGCAGGCGATCACCCCGAAACCACCTGCATTGGAAATCGCCGAAACAAGATTCCGTTCACTGACCCATGACATCGCGCCGCCCAGAAGGGCATACCGACTGCCCAGAAAATCGCATCCCGGCTTCGTAAGACGCACGAGTTCCGCCTGCGCCTGCTTCCAGGAAGGGGTAGTTCTGTCGATCTTCGCAATCGGCTCTTCGGTTATGCCGCTCATCCCTGCACTCCCACTTCTTGGTCGCCGTCCAGTCCGTAGGCGGTATGGAGGGCGCGCATCGCCAGCTCCGTGTAAGCAGCATCAATCAGGACTGAAATCTTGATCTCGCTGGTGGAGATCACCTGAATATTGATTCCCTTGTCAGCCAGGGTACGGAACATGGTTGCTGCCACTCCCGTATTGGCGCGCATTCCCACTCCTACCACGCTGATTTTGGCAACATTATGGGAAGCTTCGATCCCGTCATAGCGAAGATGCGGATGAAGCTCCTCAAGCATGGCGCACGCGGCAGCCGCATCGGCCTTGGCCACCGTGAAGGTCAAGTTCGTCGTACCGTCCAGGCCGATACTCTGAACGATCATGTCGACATTCAGGCCCTGCTCGGCCAAGGCACTGAAGATGGCATAGGCGATGCCGGGCTCATCAGGCAGACGACGCAGGGTGATTTTCGCCTCGTCACGTGAATAAGCGATCCCGGCTACCAGCTTCTTTTCCACATTCTCATCCTCGTCAACAACGATCGTGCCCGTCGTGCCGCTGCCTTCATCTCCCGCCTCTTCCTCAAACGAGGAAAGTACGCGCACGCGCACCTTCTCACGCATGGCAAGCCCCACGCTGCGGGTCTGCAATACCTTGGCCCCGCCGGAAGCCAGCTCCAGCATTTCCTCATAAGTGATGGTAGCGAGTTTCCTGGCCTGTCGCACGATTCGGGGATCGGTCGTATAGACTCCATCCACATCTGTGTAGATGTCGCACTGATCTGCCTGGATAGCGGCAGCCAGCGCCACCGCAGAGGTGTCGGATCCCCCTCGGCCCAGGGTGGAAATCCGCCCGTCCGGCCCGATGCCCTGAAAGCCGGCCATGACAGGCACCAGACCCTGGTCCAGCGTTCTGAGAACTGCGTCGCCCTCGACACTCTCGATACAGGCGCACCCATGGGCCCCATCAGTCCGAAGAGGCACCTGCCAGCCCTGAAAAGAGCGTGCCGGAATGCCCAACGCATTGAGCGCTATGGCCAGAAGCCCGCTTGTCACCTGCTCTCCTGAGGCAACCACCGCATCGTATTCAGTTGCAGGCGCCTGGGGGTCAAGATCCTGGCAGTAGCCCACCATGGTATTGGTCACCCCAGCCATGGCCGAAACGACCACAGCCACGCGGTGACCGCGCTCCCGCTCCTTCTTGACGCGTTGGGCCACATGACGGATACGGTCCAGATCCCCCACTGATGTCCCACCGAATTTCATGACGATGGTCTTTTCTTCCCTTGCCGCCCCGCCGGTCTGGGAAGGAACATCGCCTGAACTGCACCCCTTCCCTGAGGCAGGGCAATCAAGCATGGACATGTAAAGCTGGGCTCCGGTATCTGCAGGATGGGTGTTTTTGCGGTGAAAGAGATTCAATACCCACCTCTCCGGCATCCGTCCAGCGGATCAGCGCCGAAGCGGGGGTAAATCCGCCCTTTTGAAAACGCCTTCAGGCGTCCCGGCGTTTCAATGGCCTCCAGATGCCAGTCAGAAAGCACAGGTTTCTATCCGATATGTCCTCTTCAAGCGCCACGCCACTCTCTCCCCTGACAGCTACCGGTTCCATGGACGCACCGCCCGACCAGGCCACGTCCTCAGTGGTGGATGAGGAAATCGCTCATTTCAATGCGCTTGCCGGGGAATGGTGGAATCCCAAGGGGCCCATGGCGCCCCTGCACGCCATGAATCCCCTACGGACGGACTGGGTGAAGCAGCATGCTGCGCCCCTGCCCGCCGGCCGCACCCCCACCTTGCTCGACATCGGTTGCGGGGCCGGGCTGGCAAGCGAACGTTATGCCAGGATCGGTTTCGAAACTCTGGGGGTAGATGCCAGCGCGGACGGTATCGCGGCCGCCCGTCACCATCTTGCCACCCATCCCCTTCAGCCCGGCAGCGCGCAACTCTCCTATCATAACGGCAATGCGGAAGACCTGGTAAAAGCAGGGGAAACCTTCGATGTCGTCAGCGCGCTGGAGATCATCGAGCATGTCCGCGACCCGCAGGCGTTTCTGCAGCTTCTGGCTACGCTGACCAGGCCTGGGGGCTATGTGGCCGTTTCGACCCTTAACCGGACCCTGCGCTCTTTTCTGGTCGCAAAGCTCGGCGCTGAATATGTGATGCGTTTTCTGGAACCTGGAACACATGACTGGAAAAAATTCATCCGCCCCCAGGAACTCGACCGCATGGCACGGCGTAGCGGATTGCGCCTGAAGACGCTGTCCGGTTTCAGCTTCCATCCACCCCACTGGGTAGAAAGCCGCGATACGAGCATCAATTACATCGCCATGTTCGTGCGTGACTGACTTTTCACTGCGCTGCAGCGCTTCTTTCCTGAAGGCTGGCAGGGCGTGCCAGCTCCAGGAAAGAAGGAGCTCAGATCCGGATTAAAGGCCGGATTAAAGGTTGGAGCCGCCCAGTGCCGGGGTCGTAAGAGCTGGCGTTGTGACGAGGAAGGCGAAAGTCGTCGGACTGCCGACCGGCGTATACTGCCTGGTGAATTTCACGTCACCAGTCACCTTGTTGACGCGGAACGAGGTCACGGCATCAGAACGCTGGTTGGCACAGAACAGGAAAGTGCCGGTCGGATCGAACATCATCGCGCGTCCGTAATCAGCATGCATCCAGACTTCATCCTGCAGGGTCAGTGTGCCGTCCTGGCCGACGGCAAAGATCGCCAGTGAATCGCCCAGACGGTTGGAAACATAGACATATTTTCCCGTATCATCGATCAGGATTTCAGCCGCCAGCGTTGAACCGCGGAAATAAGGCGGAACCGTACTGACGCTCTGAATAAGGGTGATGGCCCCCGTCGTGGGATTGAAATCGGAAACCAGGACCTTCGAGTCCTGCTCGCACAGGTTATAGAGGATCGTTCCGGCCTGATTGAAAACGAAATGGCGCGGCGCGCAGCCTGGCGTCAGATTGTAATAAGGGACCGTGTCAGGAATCAGGGTTCCGTTTTTCATGTCCATGCGCCAGACATAGATCCGGTCCAGCCCGGCATCGTCAGCCAACACGAAACGCCCGTTCGGGTTGCTGGCAATCATATGCGGGTGAGAGCCGGAATGATCGGAAACGGCGAAATTACCCTGCGGGTTATCAGCGGCCCGTTCCGGCTGGCGCGGTCCGGTCAGATGAACGATATCCGACGCCTCCGCCAGCCCCCCATTCGGCTTGACAGGAAAAACCGCCACGCTGCCGCCCATGTAATTGGCGACAAACACGAACTTCCCGCTGGGATGCACACTGACATGCGCCGGAATAGCGCCACCTGAGCTGACCGTATTGATTTTGGTCAGGGTGCCGGTGTGCTGATTGACGGCAAAAGCCGTCACACAGCCATCGCCTTCTTTATTGTAATTGTCGATTTCGCTGATGGCGTAGAGATAACGATGATCAGGGCTGAAAGTGATGAAGGACGGGCTGGCAATATCCATGAAAGTGAAGATCTGGGTCAGCACGCCGGTTGTGCGGTCCATATCGAACACGACGATCCCATCGCCGTTGCCTTCAACGCCGGGAGGGGCATCTTTCGTATAGCCACCGACGTAGCAGAGGATCCGGGGTTTGGTGACATCCGTGGTTTCTATGCCTGAGGAATCCCCCGAAGCAGCACGTGCCAAAGGAGTCAGGGCACTGGCCCCCAGAGCGGTCAGGGCAAGCGTGAAATGCCGACGCGAAAGAGAGTGTGACATGGCAGATCCTGTTCTCCTCGTATGCTGGACCCACCCCTCTGCCGGGCTGGCATCCTGAGCTCTGGCATCCGGGAAGGCCAGCTTTCAGAAGGACTAGTCTTCCCGATATGGCCGTCCGTGATCCGTTTATTGGCGCTCATAGCATGAAAGCTGAAGCCGTGCGAACGCCGGCTGAGGCGAAATCATTTTCAAACGCGATTCTCTTCTCTCCTGCATACAGGAAGCACGCCAGATTTCATTTCCCTGCGCTAGGGGCTCCTGCAACGCGCGGCACCCCGGTCGCACCATTGTGGGAACTGTCGGCTTCAAGGGGTTTCATGCGGCAGTTAGCCCCGGGCTGAGGCCCATGATAGCGCGTCCAGATCTCTGTCCGCCCGAACAGCGGAATACCAAGATAGCCACGCAGCTTCAGCCTGCCATCAGGCATAAGCCTGACCACAGCGTCATAAATACGCCCAGAACGGGGGTCGAGAATGTCGCCGACCCATCTGGGCCCCGGCTCTTCCTTGAGGTGCAGCAGAAGGGCCAAGCCACATTCAGAGCGCTTCCAGTAATCAACGGGCGGCTTGGGTTCCTGGTAATCCAGCCCTGCAATCCAGCCGCAGAGCCGTTTTCCACCCAGCTCACAGGGACCGAGATAGAAAATTCCGTCCTTGTCCTGTGTCAGCCAGTTGCCTGAAATAGCGCGCATGGCAGCTGACGGGGTCGCCTGGGCAGGATGGCCAAAAATGACCAAAGCTCCGATTAGCCCTCCCACCACGGACAGGCTTTTTCGCCGCCAGCTGTGGCGGCGTCTGCCTGTCCAGGATCGGGGTCGCTCCTGACGCGCGCGTTCAAGCACCTTTCAGCAGCTCATCCAGCTTGCCGTTGCGCTCGAGAGCCAGCAACTCATCGCAGCCGCCGATAGAAGTGCCATTGATAAAGATCTGCGGCACTGTGCGCTTACCGCCCGAGCGTTCAATAGCCTCTTCCCGTGCTTTCGTGCCACGCGGCGCATCAACTTCCGTAAAGGGGATGTCTTTCTGTTTCAGAAGCCCCACGGCACGAATGCAATAGGGACACCCCGGCTGAGTGAAAATCTCAACTTTTGCCATTTTCGCCATGAGCTTCAGCCTTCCTGAAAAAATGGGTAGTGCCCGGCGGAGTCTTCCACGCCTACAGCGCGGGCCGCTACCAGAATGTCCACTTCCCTGCATCCAATCGCATGAAGGGCCTGAACGCAAGCCTCCGCCGTGGCGCCGGTCGTCAGTACATCATCCACCAGCACAACCCTTTGCCCTGCAAGCGAAGCTACCCAGCGCTTGCGCACGCCGATCACCCCTTGCATTTCCCTGTGCCGCTCAGAGCGGGAAAGGCGGGCCAGCGGGCGGGTTTGGCGGTGGCGTTGCAGAGCATCAACAGCCAATACCGCCCTACCCTTCCTGCCTGTTTCACTGCGTGTCAGCTCTCTGGCGAGAAGAGCCGCCTGGTTGTAGCCGCGCTGACGCAGTTTGCGGGCATGAAGAGGAACCGGGATGAGAACCGGTTCCTCCTCAAGCAGATCAGCGCCTGCTTGACCCATAGCGTGGGCCAGTGGGTACCTGTTTTCCAGCCGAGTTGAATATTTAAAGGGCAGAATCAACTGACGCGCTGCCTGATCATACACGAAAGCCGCCCGCGCACGGTTCCAGAGCGGTGGCTGACGCTGGCACAGACTGCAGAGAAAGCCATCATCCTTTTCCGGGACTTTTCTGAAGTCTGATCTGAAGTCTGACGTCTCGGCAGAAGCTGACCGAGCTTCCCCCAAAGCCGCAAAGGCCAGAGGCTCACCACAACGCTGACAGAAGGGGTCGACGATGCGGTGCAGCTTTCCAAAGCACGCGGCACAGAAAGCCCTTGCCGGCCCCTGCGTTTCAACCCCGCAGCCTAAGCAGACGGGCGGCCAGAGAAGATCCGCCAGGCTTTCCCGCCAACGCAGCACAGCCTGAACAACAGCTCTGAAGCTTTTCCCGGCGTGCATGACCTGCTGGCTCTCCTGACTGGCAACCACTGGACAGCTGCCGGTCCAGGCTTGGGTTCAGTGCCCGGCAGCACCGGAGAAATCGGGGGCTTCCATCCCGGAGGCTTCCAGCTGCCGCACCAGTTCGCCCTTCAGCCGTTCCAGACCAGCTGGCGAAGAGGCTTCAATACGGGCAACGAGGACAGCCTGCGTATTGGAAGCACGAAGCAACCACCAGCCATCCGGCGTATTGACACGCACTCCGTCAATTTCAGTGACATCAGCGCCATCTTTTTTCAGGCGCTCAGCCACTTCACGGATGACCTCGAATTTCCGTGTATCGGCACAGGGAAAACGCAGTTCAGGGGTGGAAACCATGCTGGGCAAAGCTTCGCGCATGTCGGAAACCGTTCCGGGCAGCCGGCTCACCACCCCCAGGGCGCGAACGGCGGCATAAAGCGCATCATCAAAACCAAACCATTTATCGGCAAAAAAGATATGTCCCGACATCTCACCTGCAAGGGGGGAGCCCGTCTCAGCCATCTTGCTCTTGATCAGGGAATGGCCAGTCTTCCACATCAGCGGTTCCCCGCCAGCCCGGTCGACTTCATCAAACAGAACCTGGCTGGCCTTGACATCGGCAATGATGGTGGCGCCCGGATTGTCGCGCAGCACATCGCGCGCCAGCATGGCCAGAATCTGGTCACCCCAGAGAATTTCACCCTTATTGTCGACAATGCCGATCCGGTCAGCATCTCCGTCGAAGGCTACCCCGAAATCAGCGCCCTGCTTGCGTACTTCGGCAATTAGGTCCTGCAGGTTGGCTTCAACTGTGGGATCAGGGTGATGATTGGGGAAAGTGCCGTCAATTTCCGGATAGAGAACAGTATGCTCACCCGGCAGTTCAGCAACGAGTCGCTGCAATACATCGCCGGCAGCTGAATTGCCATTATCCCAAACGACCTTGAGCGGGCGCTCGCTGTCATAATCCTGCAGAATGCGCTTGAGGTAATTCTCCGACAGATCAACCGTTTCAACGCTTCCGTGCGCGCCTTCCTCGACCACATCACCGGCGGCTGCCAGCTTGCCGAGATTGCTGATCTGTTTGCCGAAGAAGGGCTTACCCTTCATCACCATCTTGAAACCGTTGTGATCAGGCGGATTATGGCTACCGGTCACCATGATGGCCCCATCCGCCTCATGGGCGACCGAGCCGAAATAGAGCAGCGGCGTCGGGCCGCGGCCCACGCGTTTGACATGCACGCCCGAAGCCCGCAAACCGCGCACCAACTGTTCCTCCAGCGCCGGAGAGGACAGACGCCCGTCATATCCCACGACGACCAGGTCTCCTCCGTCACGTTTGACGAGGCTTCCGAAAGTACGCCCGATCGCAAAAGCGTCTTCCGGGTGGAGGGTCTGACCGACGATACCGCGGATATCATATTCACGCAGGCTGGTCGGCTCGAAATCATGTTTGAAGCTCATGGGGAGACCTCTTTAATTTCCGGGTGTCTTGGCTTCGCGGCGGCGCGCCAGAGCCTCAAGCATATCGGGGCAGGAACTCGCGAACCGCTTCCTGCAGGTCCGGCCGATCAAGCGCCATCGCGATCTGGGCCTCCAGGAAGCCCACCTTGTTGCCGCAATCGTAACGGGTGCCTTCATAGCGCAGGCCATGGAAAGGCTGGCGCCCGATCAGTTTGGCCATGGCATCCGTCAGCTGCACTTCCCCGCCGACACCGCGACGCAGATGGGAAAGCGGCTCCAGGATGTCAGCTGTCAGTACGTAACGACCGATGATGGACAGGTTTGAGGGGGCCTCTTCCGGCAGGGGTTTTTCGACAAGCCCCTTCACCTTCACCAGCCGGTCATCACCAGCGCCCTCACCGTCAGTATCCACGTCCAGGATGCCGTAGCGATGTGTCTGTTCCGGCGGCACTTCATCAACGGCCACCACATTGCCGCCCGTCTGGTGATAGACATCGGCGAGCTGGGCCAGGCAGCTTTTCTCGCTGCGGACCAGATCGTCAGGCAGCAGAATGGCAAACGGGTCATCGCCGATGAAATTGCGCGCACACCAGATCGCATGACCGAGCCCCAGAGGGTTCTGCTGGCGCACGGCCACCAGGGAGCCCGCGGCCACACTGCTGCTTTCCAGCGCCTTCAGAGCCTCGGTCTTGCCACGCTGGCGCAGGGTGTCTTCCAGCTCATACGCCACGTCGAAGTAATCAATAAGATTGTCCTTACCACGCGCGGTAACCAGACAGAATTCCTCAATCCCCGCTGCCCGCGCCTCATCAATGGCATACTGGATCAGAGGCTTGTCCACGATCGGAAGCATTTCCTTGGGCATCGCTTTCGTGGCCGGCAGGAAGCGTGTTCCCATTCCTGCAACCGGAAGGACTGCTTTGCGCAACGGCTTGATCATGAATCTTCCTTTACCATCTTTCATTCACCCCCGTGTCGCCGGAGGACCACCATTCCGGCAGCATTCAAAAGGAATGAGACGAAAACAAGGCTTTAAAGCGGAAACATCCCGGAAAATCCCCCACTGCCCCCATTTCACCTCTTGTTGATCATTCCAGGTTTGGTAGTGGGCAAGGTTTACCGATGGGAACTTGTGCTTAGCCTGAACATTGTTGAAGCGACCGGCACGGTAAAATACGTAAAATACACAGTGAAAATATCATAGAAGCTCTAAGTAAACAAAAACCGCTTCGCCCAGGCGGGGAAACGGTTTTTCCGGAAATATTCTTTTTGAAGATCAAAAGCGTTTCGCTTTTCCCACCAACCAGAAAGCCCAGAACACGTGGAGCTTTGCCGATAAAGTGGTGCGACCGAGAAGACTCGAACTTCCACGGGGTTGCCCCCACAAGCACCTCAAGCTTGCGCGTCTACCATTCCGCCACGGTCGCATTTCAACGCTCTTCTGCGCATATCGGCAGAACAGGTAAATTTCCATTTCCTGCTGAGCTGAAGGTGAGAAATCTATAGACCACTCCCCCTGAACACGCAACAAATTATTTATGCACTCTCCTGCCTCCTCAGCCCTCCCCCAGCCCTTTCCCTCTTCCTGCTCCCCCCTCTTGTGGGAGCGCTCAGACGGGGTTGTTTCCTATCCCGATGCGCTGAGCCATATGGAGGAACGGGTCGCTGCCATCCGCTGCCAGGCCGCACCCGAACTGGTGTGGCTGACTGCCCATGCCCCACTCTACACGGCCGGAACTTCCGCCCGTCCTGAGGATCTCTTCAACCCGTATGGCTATCCGACCTACAGGGCCGGGCGCGGAGGGCAGTGGACTTATCACGGCCCCGGACAGCGCGTGGGTTATGTCATGCTTGATCTCACCAAACCCCACGGGGTGGTGCCGGCACGTGATGTCCGGGGCTTCGTGAAAGGACTGGAAAACTGGATCATCCGCACGCTTGCCCGACTGGAGGTCAAAGCCTTTCTGCGTGAGGGGCGGGTCGGCGTCTGGTGCTACGATCCCCGCACGGGTCAGGAGGCCAAGATCGCCGCACTCGGCGTCCGCCTGAGCCGCTGGGTCAGCTGGCACGGCATTGCCCTGAACATCAGCCCTGACCTGCAGGATTTTTCAGGTATCGTTCCCTGCGGCCTCAGGGATTACGGCGTGACTTCCCTAGAGCGTTTTCATCCCGGTATTTCCATGGCAGAGGCTGACACCGCTCTGCAGGCCAGCTGGCCCGAAATCTTCGGCTGTGCCCCGGCACCTGAGCCGACAGGTCTTCAGCCTTCCAAGGACTGACCCCTTCCAACCGGACGGCTCAGAACAGGAAGGAGCGGAACGAAAAATCTTTCAGGGGAAAGTAAAGGTCTGCGGTGGCAGCGCGACGCCTGTCCTGACATCATACAGCGCCACCCCGAAGCGATGGCCGCGCCCGTCCACACCCTGAACGCCTCTCAGCTCAAGCCGACCCTGCTCATCGGAAAACTGCAGGGTCAGCAGGCCCTGCGAAGGGTTGCTCGCCTGTGCCAGCGATACCTGCAGGGAAGATGGCCCCCGCTGGACATCGGTCACCTGAATGCCGTCATCGAAGCGCAAGGGCGTACGCAGCAGCATGCCAAGCGGCGTGCGCGACAGAGCCAGCTGGGTTACAGCGCCGCTCTGGTTGTCTTTCAGCACCAGCTTCCCGTCACGTGCGACCAGAATGCGTTCATGGGGCGGGGCATAATTCATGCGCAGAGCCCCCGGGCGATAGAGAAACACCCCGTCGCCCTGCAGCGCGGCCGGCCCGCCTGTCTGCACAAACCCGGCTTCAATGGATTTCACGCCCTCCAGCCACGCTTCCACCTGCCGTGCCTCTGTCTGTTGCACAGGCGGCAGATGGGAATAACCGCTGACAGCACAGCCCGAAAGAAGGCACGCGCTTCCCAAAGCCAGTCCTTGAACCAGCCGGTACCCTGACCGGCGAAACAGAGCGCTAATGCCGCCAGCGACCGGAAGACAGGAACTCACAACAGAAATCATGACGTTTTCTCACCTCGCAGATGAAGTTGCAGGGCGTGAAGGCCGGTCGCGAATTCTTCAGCCAGCAGCTCCTGGACGAATCGGTGTCGTGCCAGGAGAGGCATGCCATCGAACTTTTCGGCGATGATCGTCACTTCATAATGTGTCTGCCCCTTCTGGTGCGGCCCACGTGCCTGGGTCTGCTCCTGGCGCATTTCAACATGTTTGCTGTGGCGCGCGCTCGTATCACGGATTTCCAGGCGCGCAGGGTTCAGAGCTGCCTGCAGAAGGGCGTGCATGCGGTCTTTACGGGTAGAGTTGTTCAACGGTTCTGCGGAGGATGCCCCCTGACCGGGTGCTGACGGAGGTAAGGACATGGAAACGCCTTTCTTCTTTTCAATCTTCAGTAAGAGCCTGCTTCAGCAAGATCCGGCTTCAGCCAAACCTAGCCGCAGGCAATTGCCGGCACCTGCAGGAAGCGCCTTGCGCGCAGGGCGGAAAATTCCCCATATCATTTCTCATGCAACGTCCGACGTCCAAATCCAGAGCACGTGCCTTTGCACCCGATCCTGACGCGCCCAGTCAGACCTGCGATCATCCCGGCTGCGAAGAAGCGGCTGGTTACCGGGCACCACGTGCCCGCTCGGCGCTGCGCAGCTATTACTGGTTCTGCCTGGACCACGTCCGTCAGTACAATGCACGCTGGGATTATTACAAGGGGATGACCCCAGGACAGATCGAGGCCCAGATGCGCGCCGATACCTCATGGCAGCGCCCTTCGTGGAAACTGGGTAACATGGGTGGCCATGTCTCGTTGGATGATCTGACCGACCCGCTGGAGATCCTGCGCCAGCATGGCAGGCGCACGGCCGAAACCCGGGCCGCGAAGCTCGCGCCCGCGCATCTGCGGGACGCGCTGGCGCGCCTCGACCTGAGCTGGCCGGCCACCTTTGAAGAGGTCAAAGCACGTTACCGCCTTCTGGCCCGCAAGCACCATCCCGACACCAATGCCGGCAATGCCAAGGCAGCAGAACGCTTCAAAGCCATCGGCGCGGCCTACAGGACTCTGCGCGATCACTTCACCACCAACGGCCCGACCTGAATATCACCGCCTGGCAGCAAGCCTGCGCCTCTTTCCACTTTAACGACCGGATCCTCTCCATGTCCTCCTCCCTCGCTGATCTGCTTCCCGCACGCCCTGATGCCCTGCGTTCCGCACGGGAGCTGTTCGGCCTTGATCTCGATCTGGAAGTGCCTGTCTGGTCGAAACGCACTGAGCAGGTCCCCGCCCTTGATCCGGATTACCGGTTTGATCCCGACACGACACGCGCCATTCTTGCAGGCTTCACTCACAACCGGCGCGTCATGGTGCAGGGTTTTCACGGCACGGGAAAATCCTCCCACATCGACCAGATCGCCGCCCGGCTGAACTGGCCCTGTGTGCGCATCAACCTCGACAGCCATGTTTCACGTATCGACCTCATCGGGCGTGACGTCATCACCCTGCGTGACGGCCAGCAGGTGACTGAGTTCCGGGAAGGCCTGCTCCCCTGGTGCCTGCAGAACCCGGTAGCGCTCATTTTCGATGAGTATGACGCCGGGCGGCCTGACGTGATGTTTGTTCTCCAGCGCATTCTCGAAAGTGACGGTGCGCTGACCCTGCTGGACCAGAACCGCGTTATCCAGCCCCACCCTTCCTTCAGGCTTTTTGCCACTGCCAACACTATCGGCCTGGGCGATACAAGCGGCCTCTACCATGGTACCCAGCAACTCAATCAGGGCCAGCTGGACCGCTGGAATATCGTCACAGCCCTGAACTATCTTCCAGCCCCTCAGGAAGAATCCATCCTCCATGCCCGCATGAAGCCCCAGATCGAGGCAGGCCAGTTCGACCCGGCACTGATCCCGCCCATGGTGGCGCTGGCTGACCTCACCCGCACCGGCTTCATGAACGGCGATATTTCCACTGTCATGTCACCGCGAACTGTCTTGTCGTGGGCAGACAACATCACGATCTTCCAGGATCCGGCTTTAGCTTTTCGCCTCAGCTTTCTCAACCGATGTGATGAGACCGAACGCGAAGTGATCTCTGAATATTATCAACGCTGCTTCAACGCCTTTCCCCAGACGTCACTTCACGATTCCTGATTTCCGGCAGCTTGAATATGTCTTCCTCTCCTCTTTCCACCTCTCTGGATGACACCCAGCGCCTGAAGACAGTTCTCGCAACAGTCGCACGCACCCTCAGTGGGGATGAGAACACTGCTGCAGACAAGGCCGTGGTTACTGGCGCCTCTATTATCCAAGACCCGAGCGACCGGAAACAGACCCGTCAGCTCATGCGGGGTGAAAGTGACAGCCGCGCGCTCTATCAGCGCCACCATGATTTCAATGCGGCCTCGGAAGCGTTTCTTCCCGGTGCCCCGCCCCCTCTTCCCGGCAGCAGAACGCACGCGGTCCTGGAACAGATGGAGCGTTATCGCTGCGAAGCTCATGGCAGCCGGGATTTCCCGGGAATACAGGCCAATCTCTACAGCGTTCTGGAAGCACGGCTGGGCAGGTTGGGCACCGGCAACATGAACGAGAAATCAGCCATGCCTTCTGGCCTGGCTCTCGAACTGCTCACCTGGGAGGCCCTGAACGAGCGTCCTCTTCCCGCCTCTCTGACAGGCGAGAGCTTCAAGCACTGGCGAAGCAACCTTTCTCCAACCGCCCGCAATCTCCTTGCCAGGATGCGGGCTGCAGAGGGCGATCAGCGCCAGTTCCAGGCACTGTCCCGGCAGTTTCTGGAAGCTGGTCTCAACGCCGCTCAAGAACCGTCAGCCCGGCCTGATTCTGAGCCGAGCGACACGCCGCAATCCACCGCTGCCGACCAGGATTCTGAACGCTCTTCCCCTGCACAGACCCCTGAAGCCCCCGAGAAACGTGGGGAAAGCGTAACAGAAATTCAGCCTGTCCCCTCCGAACCAGCCCTGCATTCCGGATCACACGGGCCAACAGAAGAAGGATCTTTGGATAAGCCAGGGGCCACGGGAACGCTCGATACCCTTTCCACCCCGCTTTCTTCCGAGGAACTGGAGACCCTGCTTGCCTGGGGCGGAGAGCAGGAAGACACCGAAGCTGCAGAAGCGAAAACCGCTTCAGAAGAAAGCCCTCTTCAGGGAGAGGGGCAGACGGGCAGCAAAGAGCGTTCTGCAGGTTATCACGTCTACACCACCTGTTATGATGAAGAGGTGGAAGCCGCTGCCCTGTGTGACGCGGAAGAGCTGCAGGAACTCCAGGAAGAGCTTGAAGCGCTTTCAGTGCAGACCCAGAACGTCGTCAACCGACTTGGCCATCGTCTGCAGCACAGGCTTCAGGCGCAGCAACAGCGGCACTGGTCATTCGATCAGGAAGAAGGCCTGCTGGATGCTGCCCGTCTGCCCCGCCTCATCACGACACCGGGGCTCGGGCTCACCTACAAGCGTGAAAGTGAAAGTTCCTTCCGTGACACGGTGGTCACCCTGCTTCTGGACAATTCCGGCTCCATGCGCGGCCGCCCCATTGCCACGGCAGCACTTTGCGCCGGCATTCTGAGCCGCACGCTGGAACGGTGCAACGTCAAGGTGGAGATTCTCGGTTTTACTACGCGTGCCTGGAAAGGCGGCCAAAGCCGCAAACAATGGCTGAGCGAGGATCGCCCATCCCATCCCGGACGGCTCAACGATCTCCGGCACATTATCTACAAAAGCGCTGATCAGCCCTGGCGACGCGCACGCCATAACCTCGGTGTCATGCTCAAGGAAGGGCTGCTCAAGGAGAACATCGATGGCGAAGCCCTGCTCTGGGCAGCGGGTCGCCTGAAACAACGGCCCGAAAAACGTCGCATTCTGCTGGTTGTCTCAGACGGCGCGCCGGTTGATGACAGCACTTCATCGGCCAACGGACCTGATTTCCTTGACGCCCATCTCCGCGAAGTCGTCACGCAGCTTGAAGCGGATCCGGCTCTTGAACTCCGCGCCATCGGTATCGGCCATGATGTCACCCGCACCTATGCGCACAGCGTCACGATTCGACATGCCGAGGACCTTGGAGACACCCTGATCCGCCAGCTGGACAGCCTTTTTGTCTCTCCTGCCGGGCTCCGGCGCAAGACCGGGAACCGACGCTCCCGCCCGGCAGGCAGACAGGTAGGCAGATAGGTCTGGGCGCCACAGGCCAACAATCCATTGCAACCCGCCCCCTTCTCCGTCACTCTGTAAGGATGAACCAGATGTCTTTTTTCCGTCGTTCAGCAGGCGCTGCGAGCCTGGTAGCAGCCCTTGCAGCGCTGACAGCCCTCTCACCGGCCCATGCCGATACCCTTCCCGGCCTTACGGGCAGCTGCTTCACCTATCAACCCGGCCGGGTCCAGGGAAGCGGTCACCGCATCAGCGCCACAGGTTTCCAGGCCTCATTGCCCGGAACAGGGTATTCCGTTCAGGTGAACCAGCTTTCCCTGACCGATCAGAGCAACCATCTCGACCCTGCCGCCCTGACCCGGCTGAACGCAGCGGCTGCCTATGCGGTGCTTGTCTCCTACAATCACGGACTCCCTGCAGCCTGCCACAATCAGCCTCTGCCGGAAGTGAAGACCCTCACTTCCAGCCTGCCGTCTCTGGAATGGTCCGGCATCACCCTCAAACGGCCCGGTCATAACCTGACTGCAAGCACTGCCAGCCTGCACCTGCTGAGCACCACCCCGCAGGCCCACCTGCGCTTCGCCGCCAATGGCCTGCATGAGACGGATCACCCCATGGTGCCGCAATCGGCCTCAGGCACACTTTCCTTCACGCCTGCCCCCAACCCGCCCTATCACGTGACCTTCGAGAACGTGCAGGCCGTTCTTGACCACAGCACCTTCAGTGCGCAGGGCACCCTTGATGCCGGAGCCTCGTTGCCGCAATCCAATGGTCAGCTTCACGTGACCATCACCGATATCGGCCCGCTCATCGACAAGCTCAATGAGATCGTGTCTCCGAAGACCATGGCCGCGCTGCTCATCGCCCGGCTCATGGGTCATAGCGACGGGCCCCACAAAACAAGCTGGGATGTCGGGCTGGAGAACGGCAAGGTCCGTATCAACGGCATCAAGATCCCGCTTTCCATCGCGCAGTAAGCCGGGCTCCGGGGACTGGCCTTCTGAACTGAAAGGCAATTGGTCTCCGGTCAGCTCTCCTCCAGGCGCAGACCTTCCAGAACCTGCAAGGTTTCAGAAAGGCGCGGCGTCACGCGGTAACGCGCTGGCAGCATGATTTCCACAGCCCGTTCTTCCTCCACCGCCGGCAGGAGATAAATCCGGCCCCTGCCCCCTTCGACCTGCTCCAGCACAGCCTTGAGCTGGGGCAGGACTTCCTCGCGCTCAACCCACAGACGGATCTCCCCGCCATCTTCAGCCGCGGCGCGCTCCAGATCGATCATGCCCTGAACGGTGATCCTGAGCGCGTCCCCTTCCAGCTTGAGCTCTGCTGTCACCACGACTGCCTGACCCGTCACCAGGAGATCGCGGCAGACCCCCAGGGTTTCGGCAAAAAGCGTCACTTCACAATTGCCGCTCGGGTCACTCAGTCCGACCCAGGCCATCTTCTTGCCGGTACGGGTAGGGCGTTCTTTCTTGTCGACCACGCAACCCGCAATCTTGACTTTACTCACCCCCTGCCGGGCAAGTTCTTCCAGCCGGGCCGCCGGTTTCACGCCCAGCCGCTGCAGCACCTTGCGGTAGGCATCAAGCGGATGGGCACTCATGTGGAAGCCGATAACATTTGCTTCCTGCGAAAGGCGCTCAAAATCAGGCCAGGGCTGCACTTTCTTCAAACGCAGCACTTCGCGCATCGGCGCCCCAGCGCTTCCTCCAAACAGCCCGGCCTGTCCGACTTCCTTTTCCTGCGCCCGCGTCTGGGCACGGCGCAGCACCAGCTCAGCATTGGCAAACACCGTATGGCGATCCAGGCCCAGGCTGTCGAAAGCCCCTGCCTTGGCCAGACTTTCAAGCTGAATCTTGTTGATGTGTTTCGCGTCAACGCGTTCGGCAAAATCTGTCAGATCAATAAACGCCTTTCCAGCCCGGTCAGCCACCAGGCCTTCCATGGCTGCTGTACCGACCCTCTTGACAGCTGAAAGGGCATAACGGATGGCCTTGCGCCCGTCAGGAAGGGTCTCAATCGAGAAATCCGCCTGCGATCTGTTGATGTCCACCGGCAGCACTTCAATACCCATCCGGTCCGCTTCCTGGCAGAGGGCTGCCAGTTTGTCGGTTTTTTCACGCGCCAGGGACATGCAGCCTGCCAGGAAAGCTTCCGGATGATTCGCTTTCAGCCAGGCCGTCTGGTACGAAACCAGCGCATAAGCAGCCGCATGGGACTTGTTGAAACCATAATCGGCAAACTTGGCCATGAGGTCGAAGACCTCTTCAGCCTTCTCAGCCGTGATCCCCCGTTTCATGGCGCCTTCCCGGAAGATGGCGCGCTGTTTTTCCATCTCCGAGGCGATCTTCTTGCCCATCGCACGGCGCAGGAGATCAGCGGCACCCAGGCTGTAGCCCGCCATTTTCTGAGCGATCTGCATCACCTGTTCCTGATAGACCATGATGCCGTAGGTCTCTTCAAGGATCGGTCGGATCTCCTCATGAGGTGCTTCCCAATGCGCCCCGTGCTTGCGCCGGCAATATTCGGGAATGTGCGCCATCGGGCCGGGCCGATACAGCGACACGCCGGCAATCAGGTCTTCCAGGCGGCTCGCTTCCATCTGCCTGAGCATGTCACGCATGCCTGCCCCTTCAAACTGGAACACGCCTGCCGTATCGCCACGGGCGAGCATGGCAAAGGTGGCCGGATCATCGAGCGGGATACGCGAAAGATTGATCCTGATACCCATTTCCTCGAGGAAATCGACGCCGCGCTTGAGAATTGTCAGGGTCGTCAGGCCGAGGAAATCGAACTTCACCAGCCCGGCCTGTTCGACAAATTTCATGTTGAACTGAGTTACCAGCATGTCACTGCGCGGGTCCCGGTAGAGCGGGACGAGCTCGACCAGCTTCCGGTCCCCGATCACCACGCCGGCCGCATGGGTAGAGGCGTGGCGGAAAAGTCCTTCCAGCTTGAGCGCGATGCCCAGAAGATCGCGCACGGCTTCGTCCGTATCGCGCATCTCCTGCAGGCGAGGTTCGCTGGCAATCGCCACTGCAAGCGGCGTGGGCTTGGCCGGATTGTTGGGAATAAGTTCGGCAACCTTATTCACCAGGCCGTAAGGCAGACCCATCACGCGCCCGACATCGCGCACGGCCGCCTTGGCCTGGAGCTTACCGAAAGTGATGATCTGCGCCACACGGTCCTGGCCATATTCGTTGCGAACGTAACGGATGACCTCGTCACGCCGGTCCTGGCAGAAATCGATATCGAAATCCGGCATTGAGACGCGTTCGGGATTCAGGAAACGCTCAAACAGCAGCCCGAAGGGAATGGGATCAATATCGGTAATGGTCAGGGCATAGGCCACCAGGGAGCCTGCGCCCGATCCCCGCCCCGGCCCGACCGGAATGTCATGGGCCTTGGTCCACTGAATGAAGTCGGCAACGATCAGAAAGTAGCCCGGGAACCCCATGCCTTCGATGATATCGAGCTCATGCGTCAGACGCTGCTCGTATTGGGTACGTTTCTGCTCTCCGTCCGGCATTACCGCCAGCCGCTTTTCCAGCCCTTCGCGGGCCATGGCGCGCAGGGTTTCAGCTTCTGTACTGCCTTCCCGCACCTTGGAACACACGGGCAGAAGCGGCTTGCGGGTATCGGTGGCCACCGCGCACATGCGGGCAATTGTCAGGGTGTTGTCGCAGGCTTCAGGCAGATCCCCGAACAGGCTGCGCATCTGTACTGCTGGCTTGAACCAGGCTTCAGGAGAAACGCGCCACCGGTCTTCCTCGGCCATGGTCCGGCCCTGGGCGATGCACAGCAGGGCGTCATGAGCCTCGTGCATGTCCGGCACCGCGAAGAAGCATTCATTCGTGGCCACCAGGGGAAGGGCCAACTTATCAGCCAGGGCGATAAGGCGCTCTTCCGTCACGGCTTCACCCGCTTCGCCCAACCGGTTCAGCTCAACAGCCAGATTATCGCCGAAAGCTTCCTTCAGCTGCTCGAGAAAATATTGCGCCTGCTCCTCCTGATCGGTCAGCAGAAGATGGTTCAGGCGACTGCGGTTGCCGCCGGTCAGCAGAAACAGACCGGCCGATTTTTCACACAGAACGTCCAGGGACACGCGCGGATCAGCAGGATCATCGCCGAGATAGCCCTGCGTTGTCAGAAAACGCAGATTCTGCAATCCCTCTTCATTGCGGGCCAGAACAACAAGCGGATCAGCAGGGGCACCGACCTTCTTGCTCAACGAAGGCAGGGCCAGCTGGCACCCGATGATGGGCTGCAC
This sequence comes from Oecophyllibacter saccharovorans, assembly GCF_006542375.1. GTDB lineage: Bacteria > Pseudomonadota > Alphaproteobacteria > Acetobacterales > Acetobacteraceae > Oecophyllibacter > Oecophyllibacter saccharovorans. Next base: position 149,014 of record NZ_CP038143.1, read on the forward strand.
GCCCGATTTGCGGCAGGTCTGGGAGAATTCCAGCGCGCCGAACAGATTGCCGCTGTCTGCCAGTGCAACAGCCGGCATGGCGTTCTCAACTGCAAGGCGGACAAGGTCAGGGACGCGCATGGCTCCCTGGCTCAGGGAATAGGCCGAATGATTGCGTAAGTGGACGAAATCTGCATGCGACATGGCTGCAGCTTATCACGCCAGCCGAGTCTCACCCGCATTTTTTCCGGCTGTCCCCTCAGTGAAAGAAAGGCTAGGTTTCCGGGCTGAAAGGGACCAGCTGACCGTCCCGCAGCGTGACTGTCCGGTCCATGGCAGCCGCCAAAGCCGAATTATGCGTGGCTATCAGGGCGGCCACGTCTTCCTGACGCACCATCTGCAACAGTTCTGAAAAAACCTTTTCAGCCGTTCCCTCATCAAGGTTGCCGGTCGGCTCATCAGCCAGCAACAGGCGCGGCCGGTTGGCCAGCGCGCGCGCAATGGCCGTGCGCTGCTGCTCCCCGCCTGAAAGACGGCCTGGCAGGGAATCAATCCTGTGTCCCAGCCCGAAACGGGTCAGCAGGTCCACGGCCCGCTCGCGCGCCTGGGCGGACGGCACCCCTGCTGCCAGCTGGGGCAGCATGACATTTTCACAGGCTGTGAATTCCCCCAAAAGATGGTGAAACTGATAAACGAAGCCGATTTCGTCCCGCCGCAGCGCCGTACGGCCCTTTTCCCCCAGCCTGTCAGTCGACTGGCCGCCTATCAGCACTTCCCCGCTGCTGGGTGCTTCCAGAAGCCCGGCCAGATGCAGAAGGGTTGATTTGCCCGTGCCACTCGGGGCCACCAGGGCCACGATCTCTCCAGGCGGCAGCTGAAAGTCCACGCCACGCAGGATGTTCAGCGTCTCATCGCCGGAGCGGAACCGGCGTGAAACCTTCCTGAGTTCCAGCGCATTTGAGGTCGTTCCCACATCACCCTTACTCATGGCGCAAGGCCTCGATCGGATCGGTCCGGGCAGCCCGCCATGAGGGATAGAGCGTTGCCAGCAGCGACAGGAGCAATGCCAGGGAGACGACCTCAATCACCTGCGACCAGATCAGTTTGGCTGGCAGATGAGACAGGAAGTAGACTTCGGAATTAAAAAGATTGGTTCCGGTCAGGCCTTCGAGCACATGCCGGATCCGCTCGATATTAAGCGCGAAACTGATACCCAGCCCTGTTCCCAGGCACGTCCCCAGCACTCCGACCGAGGCGCCGCACATCAGAAAAATGCGCATGACACTTCCCCTGCTGGCACCGAAAGTACGCAATACGGCAATGTCGCGGCTCTTGTCCTTGACCATCATGATCAGGGAGGAAATGACATTGAAGGCCGCTACCAGAATGATCAGCGTCAGGATCAGGAACATGACATTCTGCTCGACATTCACGGCATCCAGAAAACCATTGGCACTCTGGGTCCAGTCCAGCACACGCAACCGGGGGTCATTCAGGCGGTCGGCAATCGCCTGGCGCACCTGGCCTACATCCATCGGGTCCTGCGTGCTGACCTGAATGAGGGATATCCCGTTGCCCAGCAGCAGAAAATGCTGGGCGCCATTCAGCGGCATCAGAACGACGTTACTGTTGTAGTCGTTCCAGTTGGCATCAAAAATGGCGACGACATGCACCTGCCGCACCCGCGGCATGGTCCCGAAAGGCGTTGCCTGGCCGTTGGGAGAAAGCAAGGTCAGCGAAGAGCCGATCGCCAGACCGGCCCGGCTGGCCAGCGTCACCCCAATGGCTACGCTGTCATCAGCACTGAAAGCTCCCAGGCTGCCGGCAATGACACCCTGGCTGAGAGCGGTCCAGGCTTTGAGATCCTGCGGAAGCACGCCTTCAAGCAGGGCGCCGCTGGAATAATGCGGCGCTTCCAGCAGGACCGTTCCCTGCGCCATGGGCAGCACCTGGGTCACGCCGGGTACCTGCGAGATAAGCTGAACGTCTTCCTGCCAGTTCTCGATCGGCTGACCGGAACCATAAACGCTCATCTCCCCGTGCAGGCCGAGAATGCGCCCCATGAGGTCGGCCTTGAACCCGTTCATGACCGACATGACGATGATCAGCGTTGCCACGCCCAGCGCGATGCCGATCAGGGAAAAAAGAGCGATGAGCGAAGCGAAACGCTCTCCCTTGCGGGCACGGAGATACCGCCATGCCACCACGCGCTCGAAACGGCCAAACATCCCCTAGACCCTCTCAGCCTGCACCCGGCCGTTCACGTTTGCAGGCCTGTCAGGCCCAACTGGCGCGCTGCCTCTGCCAATGGCAGTTCAGTCCGCTCGCCAGTGGCGCGGTTTTTGAGCTCCACCAGACCATTCTTGGCGCTGCGCGGCCCCACAATCACCTGCCATGGCAGGCCCAGCAGGTCGGCATCATTGAATTTCACACCGGCCCGCTCCGAACGGTCATCATACAGGATATTATCCGGATCAGCTCCGTACAGAGCGCCACAGACCCTATCGCAGGCCTCATCGCCGGGACGCAGATTCAGAAGCGAAAAGCGATAGGGAGCCACTTCTGTCGGCCAGATGATGCCGTTTTCGTCATGGGAGGCTTCGATGATGGCCCCTACCAGGCGTGAGACGCCAATGCCGTAGGAACCCATCTGAGGGGCAAAAGGCTGACCGTCGGGACCGCTGACCTCGATACCCATCGCCTCGGTATATTTGGTGCCGAAATAGAAGATATGACCGACCTCAATTCCGCGCCCTTCCCGTCGTTTCTCCGGCGGCAGTTTTTCCCAGGCCTGGACATCATGCTTCTCGTCAGTCGCCGAATAGGTTGTGGCCACGAGATGCTGCAGCTTTTCCAGATCCTGGGGGTTTTCAGGATCAAGAGGGGTCTGGGGCCAGTCAATCGCATCCCAGTCACTGTCATAAAACACGCCGCTTTCCCCCGTGGGCGCCATCACGAGGAATTCATGGCTCAGCTCTCCGCCGATCGGCCCGGTATCGGCCGCCATGGGCACCGCCACCACCCCCAGACGCCGGAAAATGCGCAGGTAAGACAGCATCATGCGGTAATAGCTCCGTACGGCGCCTTCATAGTCCGCATCGAAGCTGTAAGCGTCCTTCATGTAGAATTCCCGCCCCCGCATGACCCCGAAACGCGGGCGGATCTCATCGCGGAATTTCCACTGAATCTGGTAGAGAAGCTGCGGAAGCTCCTTGTAGGACCGCACTGCTGAGCCGAAGAGATCGGTGATCATCTCCTCATTGGTGGGACCATAGAGGAGCTCACGTCCGTGCCGGTCCTCGATCCGCAGCATTTCCGGCCCATAAGCCTCATAACGGCCGGAGCGCCGCCACAGATCCGCCGATTGCAGGGTCGGCATCAGCACTTCCTGAGCACCGATCGCATCCTGCTCCTCGCGCACGATCTGCGCGATGTTGCGCAGAACGCGCAGACCTGCCGGCAGCCAGGCATAAATGCCGGCTGACGTCTGGCGTACCAGTCCCGCACGCAGCATGAGCCTGTGAGAGGCGATCTGTGCCTCGGCAGGCACCTCCTTAAGAGTGGGCTGAAAAGCCTGGCTCAAGCGCATGGAACGGGCACTCCAGATTTTAGGGTCAGACGCGGAGCAGCTGCACGTCCACCAGCGGACGTTTCTGCAGCTTGCGGCCCAGAGCCCGGCGCAGGGCGGTCCGGGCGGCATCGCGAAAAGCCGTTTCGTCCATGCGCAGCTCATCAGGCACTTCATCCAGCGCACGGGAGAAATCTTCCTGGATCCGCTTCACTTCCGGGTCTTCCGGCTCCAGCAGGCCCGGCGCGCTGATGCGCGGCTCACCGATCACATAGCCTTCATCATCAACCGCGAAGCTGGCCAGAACCGCCCCGTTATAGAGCATGCGGCGGCGGGCCGAGAGAACGCCGCCCGTCATCGGCAACAGACGGCCGGCATCAAGCGCCAGACGACCGGTCGGAGCGGTATCAACCACTTCCACCCCGTCTTCAGACAGGTCAACGATGTCACCGTCTTCCAGCAGAACCACCTCGGAGCCCGCTTCATGGGCGAGCGCCGCATGGGCGGTCAGGTGGCGCCATTCGCCGTGCGTGGGAATGCTGAACTTCGGGCGCACCAGGCTGTAGAGATGACGGATATCTTCGCTGGTTGCATGACCGGAGGCATGGACCAGGGCTTCACGGTCGGTAATCACTTCCACGCCATTGCGGGTCAGGCTGTCCTGCACTTCTGCAACCGCCTTCTCATTTCCGGGGATGGCACGCGAGCTGTAGATCACCGTGTCACCTTCACCGAAATTGATGGTGGCGTGGGCATCATTGGCAATGCGCGAGAGAGCCGAACGCGGCTCGCCCTGGCTGCCTGTCACGATCATCAGCAGTTTGTCATCGTCAATCTTGCCTGCTTCCTGCTCAGTGAGGAACTGGGGCACGTCTGCCAGATAGCCGCATTCACGAGCCGCATTCTCAAGATTGCGCAGAGAGCGGCCGACGATCATGACCTGACGGCCGGCCGCCTTGGCTGCCCTGGCAATGCTGTCGATACGCGCCACGTTGCTGGCAAAGCAGGTTACCGCGATGCGGCCCTTCTTCTGGCCGGCGATCAGCTTGGCCAGCGAATCCCGCACGGCCGCTTCAGAGATGGAACCGCCTTCCTTCAGCGCATTCGTGCTGTCGCCGACCATGGCCAGCACGCCTTCATCACCAAGCTGCTTGAACTTTTCCAGATGGCTGCGCGGCCCCACGAGCGGTTCTGGGTCGATTTTCCAGTCCCCCGTATGCACGATGACGCCATGAGGCGTGCGGATGGACAGAGCCTGCGCCTCCACGACGGAATGCGTCACGGGAATGAATTCCAGCTCGAACGGACCGACCTCGAATTCAGATCCTGGCTGTATGACGTGAATGGGCACATCTTTCAGCAGACCGGCTTCCTCAAGCTTGCGGCGCAGCACGGCCGCCGCGAAGGGCGTTGCATAAACCGGGCAACGCAGTTTCGGCCACAGATGCGCCACAGCCCCCAGATGATCTTCATGGGCATGGGTGATGACCAGGCCGCACAGATCCTTGGCATGGCTTTCCAGATAAGCCGGGTCAGGCATGAGGATTTCGGCTTCCGGCGTGTCATTGCCGGAAAAGCCGATGCCGCAATCAACAGCCAGCCAGTAGTTTTTCCCATCCTTACGCAGGCGGTAGAGATTGAGGTTCATCCCGATCTCGCCGGTGCCCCCCAACGGCAGGAAGGAGAGACCGTCCTTTTCTCCAGCCTTCTCCTTGGCGCTGTCCGAACCTGCTTTGTCCGTCATGTTTTTTGCAGGCGCGCCATGACCGACCTCAGTGGTCTTCACACGCGCAACAGCCCCTTTTGAACCTGTCTCGACGCCAGTCGCGTATGCGGGCTTGGCTGCTGTCTTCGTTCTGGTTTCTGCCATGAATATTTCCTGTTCTTTCAAATAAAATGGGGAGTATGGATAAAGTCAGGGACGGCCTGGCCCCTTATGTACAATCTGGATGTTTCAAGAATTGGCCTGAAGCGTGCGGGATGGAAGGGGGGCTGGAAACCTGTTTTCATTCCGACGCGCCAGGAGCTGGAGCCCTTCAAGCGTCAGAGCCGGGGCAATGATGTCGAACAACTGCGTGCCTTCTCCAAACAATGGCGCCAGACCACCGGTCGCTATCACCTTGAAAGGTCGCCCTGACTGACCTGATGAGTTTTCATCCTCCAGGCTCAGCTCCTGACCGATCTGACGTATCAGGCCTTCGACGAGGCCCAGATATCCCCAGTACAGACCGGCACGCATCGCAGTTGTCGTGTTCCGTCCGATAGCTGCTGCAGGCCGGCCGATACTGACACGCGGCAGGCGGGCTGCGGCCTGATGCAGGGCATCCATCGACAGATTTACCCCAGGGGCAATGGCCCCACCAAGATAACGGCCTGCGCTGTCAACCACATCGAACGTCGTGGCAGTACCGAAATCCACCACGATCAGCGGACCCCCGTAAAGATGGTGCGCAGCAAGACCGTTGAGACGGCGGTCTGCGCCCAGCTCATCAGGACTCTCCACACAGACTTCAACCCCCCAATCCAGCGTCCCGTTGGCAATCAGGGGATCAAGATGCAACCATTGCCGGCAGAAACGGCGCAGCTCATAAAGCGCTACCGGAACGACAGTGCCGATGATGGCCTGCTGCACACTTTCCACACCGAAACCCGCTCTTTCCATGAGATCAAGCAACCAGGCCGCATATTCGTCAGCCGTGCGGTGATCATCGGTGGAGATACGCCAGCGACCGACCCATTTCTTTCCATCATGCAGCGCAAAGACGATATTGGTGTTCCCTGCGTCGATGACTAGAAGCATGCTCTCCCCTTCACAAGCACAGCACTTCTCCCGTAACGACAGAGCGAAGCGTGCCGTCATCGCCTTCATGCAACAGGCGTCCCTGCGCGTCCAAACCCGAAAACCTGCCGGAGATATACGTGTCCTGGCTTTTAACTGCAAGCCGCGTCCCCACCGGATGCGCCCGCGCCAGCCAGGCCTGCAGCAGAAATTGCGACCCTTCACACCGCCATCGACTGCACCAGATATCCACCTGAGCCAGAATCAGGGACGCACATTCCTCAGGTCCCACCTCCAGCCCGATTTCTGCCGCGCATCCCAGCACACGTCCAGGCACTTCAGGCGCCTGCGCCAGATTGGCGCCTATACCGATGCAGGCCCAATGTTCACCAGAACCTGCGTGCTGCTCGGAAGAAGGCAAACGCTGACCGGTTTCAATCAGGATTCCGGCCATTTTACGCCCCTGCAGCAGCAGATCATTGGGCCATTTCAGCTGAAACAGCTCTTGCGCGCCGATATTTTTCCGCAAGGCCAGCAGAGTGAATGTCTCGTGCAGAGCCACGGCCACAAGATAAGGCAAACATTGCAGGAACGATCGGCCGTCCTGCTCCATAGGAGAAGGCATGCCCAGCAGAAAGGAAAAAGCGAGGTTTCCTGCGCCTCCAGACCAGCTTCGACCCCGACTGCCCCGCCCGGCGCTCTGCTGGCGGGCCAGGATTGCCAGACCGGCACCCTCGCCTGCTTCAGCACGTTGCCGACAAAGCGTTGAAGTGGAAGGAAGACTTTCAAAGATCTCTAGTCGCCAGGTCATGCAACGTCCGGCACGGGCCGGAATTCACCCAAGACCCTAAGGCTGATCAGGAAACTGGTGGGCAATGACGGGATCGAACCGCCGACCCTCTCGGTGTAAACGAGACGCTCTACCGCTGAGCTAATTGCCCGCTGCAGGTTATGCCCCAAACCTCAGGGAGACACAAGGCACCCGGTCAGAAAGCCTTGCAACCGCCTGTTCCTGGAAGCAGACCGGAATCAAAACAGGCCGTATCGATAAGGACACGGCCTGTAGAGCAGGTTCTACAGCTGAAAACAAGCCCTGCTGTGCTGGCAGCGGATTATTTCTTGCTGACGGCGTCCTTCAGGCCTTTGCCAGGCTTGAAACGAACGGAAGTAGAAGCCGGAATATCAATTTCCTCGCCGGTACGGGGGTTGCGTCCCTTAGCCGCTTTACGCGTAGCTGTAACGAAGCTCCCAAAGCCAACGAGACGAACCTCCTGGCCATTGGCAAGGGTCTGCTCAATGGTGCCGAAAACCGCGTCAATCACATCGCCTGTCTTGGCTTTGGGAAGATCGACCGCCTCGGCAACCGCGGCAATAAGCTCCTGCTTGTTCAGAGGTTTCTCCATGATAGGCCTTTCCGGTGATAGGAGTCTCCGCAGGCGGGAAGCGTTCGCCGCCCACGGAGACTGCGTGGAGGTATAGGCTGCACTATGAAGGGGTTTTCAGGCGCGTCAACAGGGATAATGACACTGAGCGATCAAGTTAGTGTGGAAGCGACTGGGAAGCCACACCTCGGGCTTTAGCCGGAGCTGTTTCCAACAGAGCCCCCGGCAGCGCCGGCTCCAGAGGGCGGGTCAGAGCCAGGCTGAGCACTTCATCGACATGGCTGACAGGCACGATGGTCAGTCCCTGCTTCACGTTATCGGGAATTTCCACCAGATCCTTTTCATTGGCCTTGGGAATGAGAACCGTCGTGATGCCGGCACGCAGAGCTGCAAGCAGCTTCTCCTTGAGACCGCCGATTTCCAGAACCCGCCCGCGCAACGTGACCTCACCGGTCATGGCGACGTCATGACGGACGGGAATCTGCGTCAGCAGACTGACCAGCGCCGTCGTCAGACCGATCCCGGCCGATGGCCCATCCTTGGGCACTGCTCCTTCCGGGAGATGCAGGTGAATGTCGTGCTTCTCCAGCAGCTCGGCTGCTATGCCGAGCTGGCTGGCATGCGCCCGCACATAGGAAAAAGCCGCAGCAGCGCTCTCCTTCATCACGTCACCGAGCTTGCCGGTCTGGTGAATCTGGCCCTTACCTGGGACCAGGGCCGTCTCGATAGTGAGGATTTCCCCCCCGACCTGGGTCCAGGCCAGACCGGTTACCGTGCCGATCTGATCTTCCTGATCGGCCATTCCGTGTTTGAAACGCGGAATACCGGCATATTTCTCCAGATTTTCCGGCGTAACGATCACCTTCTTGGTCTGGCCTGAAACGATTTCACGCACCGCCTTGCGGGCAAGACGGGCGATCATACGCTCCAGGTTACGCACGCCTGCCTCACGCGTGTAGGAGCGGACCAGCTCCAGCAGAGCCTCGTCAGTCACCTTCCATTCCCCGTTTCTCAGGTTGTGGTTGGCAGCCTGTTTGGCCACGAGGTGCCTGCGCGCGATCTGCACCTTCTCCTCTTCAGTGTAGCCGGAGAGCTGAATGATCTCCATGCGGTCGAGCAAAGGCTGGGGCATATCGAGGGAATTGGCCGTCGTGATGAACATGACATCGGACAGGTCATAATCCACCTCGAGATAATGGTCCGAAAACGTCCCGTTCTGTTCGGGGTCCAGCACCTCCAGCAGGGCTGATGAAGGATCACCGCGCCAGTCGGAACCTACCTTTTCGATCTCATCCAGCAGGAAGAGCGGGTTGCTCACCTCTGCCTTCTTCATCCCCTGAATGATCTTGCCCGGCATGGCGCCGACATAAGTGCGGCGATGACCACGTACTTCGGATTCGTCGCGCATGCCCCCAAGCGACATCCGGACGTAATGCCGACCGGTCGCCCGCGCGATGGATCGGGCCAATGAGGTCTTGCCCACCCCCGGCGGGCCGACGAGACACAGAATGGGGCCTTTCAGTTTCCGCGAGCGTGACTGAACCGCCAGATATTCGAGAATGCGTTCCTTGACCTTCTCAAGGCCGTAATGATCCGCATTGAGGACGGCTTCGGCCTTTTCCAGGGAGCGCTGAATGCGCGAACGCTTGTTCCACGGCACGCCAACGAGCCAGTCGAGGTAATTCCGCACCACGGTGCTCTCAGCTGACATCGGGCTCATACCCTTCAGCTTGCGCAGCTCCGTGCGGGCTTTGTCACGGGCTTCTTTCGGCATTTTGAGAGTTTCAATCTTCTCGCCGAGTTCAACCAGATCGTCCGCACCGTCCTCACCGTCACCGAGCTCTTTCTGAATCGCCTTCATCTGCTCGTTGAGATAATATTCGCGCTGCGTCTTCTCCATCTGTTTCTTGACGTTGCCGCGAATGCGCTTTTCAACCTGCAGAACCTCGATTTCGCCTTCCATATAGCCGAAAACACTTTCCAGCCGGGCTGTCACGGAAGTCGTTTCCAGCAGGGCCTGCTTTTCGGGAATGCGCAGCGATAGATGGCTGGCAATCGTGTCGGCAAGGCGGCTTGGGTCATCAGCAAGATGCCCGATGGAGGTCAGAATCTCCGGGGCGATCTTCTTGTTGAGGCGCGCATAATCCTCAAAGCGCCCGAGCACTGAACGGGCCAGCGCTTCACGGCTGGCAAGCGTCCCCTCAGAAGTATCCGCAAGCTCTTCCACCGTGGTGGTAAAACAGGTGCCGTTATCTCGGAGATCGGTCAGGCGCACGCGCCGGATACCCTCCACCAGGACCTTGACCGTTCCGTCGGGCAGTTTCAGAAGCTGCAGAACATTGGCAACCGTGCCGGTACGGTAGATGTCGTCAACACCTGGCTCATCCTGGGCAATGTCCTTCTGAGCCACAAGAACGATTTCCCGGTTTTCCGGCGTCATGTTCTCGAGCGCATGAACGGATTTCTCACGTCCCACAAACAACGGCACGATCATGTGAGGGAATACGACGATGTTGCGCAACGGCAGGACCGGCAAAGCGGCCTGATCTCCCGTCTCCTCCACGGAGGCGCCAACTGGGATGCCACGTAGCTCGGGAGTGGTTTTCATGGTTTTTTCAGTGTCAGCGGAAGCCTGAGTTCCAGGGGAAGATGTAACTATTTTCTGCTCCGTCATGGCCATGTCTTTTGCCACATCTTTCGCCGTTTTCGTTTTGCGGCGCGTGCGGGCTGGCTTGATGTCTTTGGTCATTTCAACGATCTCCCGTTAAAGGACGATCTCTCCCTTTCGGAGCTTTCAGCAGCTCACGAAATGAATAAAACTGATACGTGTTTCATAGATGGCGATGGAGGGGCGGCAGAACAATCCCCGCCCTTCCTTAAAGATCAGGCATTACCCCGAAAGCTGCGGGGCGGCACGGCTGTTCAGGCGGATTGCTCCGTAGGCTCACAGGCGTCAGGACCATAGACATAGACGGGGGACGTCCTGCCTTCCGCAACCTCACGGTTGACGACCACCTTCTCGATGCCAGTCTGGCCGGGCAGTTCGAACATGGTCTCCATGAGAATCTTCTCCATGATGGAACGCAGGCCACGAGCGCCGGTCTTGCGCTCGATCGCCCGATGCGCAATGGCCTGCAGGGCGTCCTCAGTGAAGACCAGCTCCACCCCTTCCATCTGGAACAGGCGCCCATACTGCTTGATGAGCGCATTGCGCGGCTCGGAAAGGATGCGCACCAACGCCTCTTCGTCCAGGTCCTCAAGCGTCGCCACGACCGGCAGACGACCGATGAATTCCGGAATCAGGCCGAATTTCATCAGATCTTCAGGTTCGATGTCTTTCAGGACGCTGCCGAGCCGACGTTCTTCCTCACCTCGCACATCGGCTCCGAAGCCGATGGCGCTCCCCTTGCCGCGGGCATTGATGATCTTGTCCAGCCCCGCGAAGGCGCCTCCGCAGATAAACAGCATATTCGTGGTATCAACCTGCAGGAACTCCTGCTGGGGATGCTTGCGGCCACCCTGAGGCGGCACGGAAGCGACAGTTCCTTCCATCAGCTTGAGAAGCGCCTGCTGCACGCCCTCGCCCGAGACATCACGCGTAATCGAAGGATTTTCCGCTTTGCGGGTGATCTTGTCGATCTCATCAATATACACGATCCCCCGCTGCGCCCGCTCGACATTATAGTCTGCAGCCTGCAGGAGCTTCAGGATGATGTTCTCCACATCCTCCCCGACATAACCAGCTTCAGTCAGGGTAGTGGCATCCGCCATCGTGAAGGGCACGTCAAGAATACGCGCAAGCGTCTGGGCCAGCAGGGTTTTTCCCGTCCCCGTCGGACCGATCATCAGAATGTTGGACTTGCCGATTTCGACATCGTCATTTTTCTCACTCTGACTCAGGCGCTTGTAGTGATTGTGAACGGCAACAGCCAGGACCTTCTTGGCCTCCGCCTGTCCGATCACGTAATCATCGAGCACCTTGCGGATCTCGCGTGGCGTGGGAACACCTTCGCGGCTTTTGAGGGGGTTGGAGCCATGTTCCTCACGGATGATATCCGTGCATAGCTCCACACATTCATCACAGATGAAAACCGTGGGACCCGCAATCAGCTTTCTGACCTCGTGCTGCGACTTGCCGCAGAACGAACAATAAAGCGTATTTTTCGAGTCGCTGCTGTTTTCGCTCATTACCGTTCCTTTTGCGTCGCGTCTTGCAACCGGTCTGCTCGGTATAGACAGCAAACGCTTTCACAATTCCGCTCAGAATAACTCTCCTGCCCGCAAAGCACAAAAGTCATTCTTCACTCCCCGACCTCAGGGGTGGTTCAGGCAGCCGCCTGCTGGACCGGATGGCGGGTGACCACCTCATCGATCAGACCGAAGGTTTTGGCTTCTTCGGCCGACAGATACCGGTCCCGCTCCAGCGCCTCTTCGATTTCCTTGAGACTGCGGCCGGTATGTTCACGGTAGATCTCATTGAGGCGATGGCGGATCTGCAGGATTTCGCGAGCCTGGATCTCGATATCGGAAGCCTGACCCTGCGCCCCACCGGAAGGTTGATGCACCATCACGCGTGAGTTGGGTAACGCAAAACGCCGCCCGGGCTCACCACCGGCCAGCAACAGCGACCCCATGGAAGCAGCCTGGCCGATACATACAGTGCTCACGGGGCAGCGGATGTACTGCATGGTGTCATACATGGCTAAACCAGCCGAGACCACACCACCGGGACTGTTGATGTAAAACGAGATTTCCTTCGTCGGATTGACGCTTTCAAGATAAAGCAGCTGCGCGCAGATCAGCGAGGACACCTGGTCATAAACCGGACCCGTCAGGAAAATGATGCGTTCCTGCAGAAGACGTGAATAGATATCAAACGCCCGTTCACCACGGGAGGTCTGCTCAACCACCATGGGAACAAGCGCGTTGTTGAGAACTTCAAGCGGATTACGATCCCCAATGGTCATCATTCAGTTCCTTCAAGCCCTTCCCAGCTGGAAGCGGCGATAGTCACGATAGTCACGATAGTCATGTCACAAGTCATGTTCATCAGAAATGGGGTAGGACTGCGCCAGTTTTAAAGGGGCAGCTTTAGAAAAGCTGTGCTTTTTGTCTTTTCCCGCACCTTTTGCCTGAACCCTGCTTCCCCTGCAGATAACACAAGCACCTCATGTAACACGGGATGCAATACGGGGCGCCCGTCATCCGGGCGCCCCGTAAGGAGGCTCATCAGATCAGACCCTGAAGACCAGGACCCGAACCGGTCACGCAACACCGATTACATAACGTGAATCAGTCAGCCTTGGGCGCCTCAGCCTCCTTGGCCTTTTCTGTAGCTTTAGCCTCCTTGTCTTTAGAGGTCTTGCTTTTTGCCTTGGAAGCCTTCGGTGCTTTGGCCTTGGAAGACTCCTGGCCCTTTTCAAGATCAGCCAGTTCCTCGGCGGCCACTTCCTTTTCGGTCACATCAGCCTGCTCAAGCAGCCAGTCCACGACCTTGTCTTCCAGAAGCGGTCCGCGCAGCCCCTCGATCGCCTGAGGATTTTTGGTGAAGAATTCGAACACCATCTTTTCCTGACCGGGATAACGCCGCGCTTCCTGCTGCATAGCACCCAGCAGTTCCTCACGGCTTACCTCGATATTTTCCTTGCGGGCGATTTCCGCCAGGAGCAGGCCCAGTTTCACCCGGCGCTCAGCAATATCGTGGTATTCCTTCTTGAGCGTTTCTTCGTCTTTGGCGGCTTCTTCGGGATCCAGACGGCCGGCCTTGCGCTCTTCCTCGATCCGCGCCCAGATCTGGTTGAACTCAGCTTCCACCAGGCCCTGCGGGGCTTCGAAATCAGTCTGCTTGGCAAGCTCGTCCAGCAGGTCACGCTTGATGCGCATGCGTGACAGCTGCTTGTACTCGCCTTCCGCCTGTTCAGAGATCAGCTTGCGCATCTGGGCAAGGTCTTCAAGGCCCAGCGATTTGGCAAGCTCGTCATCCACCTTGGCTTCCACGGCTTTCTTGAGCGCATTGGCCTTGACGTCAAAGGCCGCTTCCTTGCCTGCCAGTTCCGTGGCGGGATAATCAGCCGGGAAGGTTACTGTGATGGTACGTTCCTCGCCTGGCTTCAGCCCTTCCATCTGCTCGGCAAAACCGGGGATGAATCCCTGTCCCCCCAGCTCGACATTGACGTCTTTGGCAGTGCCCCCCTCAAAAGGCGTGCCATCCACCTTGCCCACGAAATCGACGTTCAGGATATCACCCTTGCCGGCCGGGCGCACATCTTCGACAGTTTCGAAACGCTTATTACGGCCTGCGATATCTTCGAGTGCCCTGTTAACGACCTCATCAGCCACCTTGCTGGTCAGGCGGGTAAGCTTGACGCCCTTCAGGTCAGGAACGGGGATCTCGGGCATCACCTCGAATTCGATCTTGAATTCCAGATCCTTACCGTCATCACCCTTGGAGACCAGCTCGACCTTGGGCTGAGTGGCAGGGCGGAGATCATTTTCCTCCAGAAGCTTGGCCACGCTTTCCTGAAGTTTCTTTTCCATCACTTCGGCATTCACCGAATCACCGAAACGCTGCTTGAGAACGCTTGCCGGCACCTTGCCCGGACGGAAACCGGGCAGATTGGCATTCTTGCCGACTTCCTTCAGGCGCTCCTCACGGGCGGCCTGCAGGTCAGCGGAAGGGACAGCGACGGTGAAGGCACGCTTGAGGCCTTCATTAAGCGTGGGCGTAACCTGCATGAGCCAGGCGATCCTCTCGGTCAGTTGAATCTGTTAAATCTGAATATGTCTAAATCTGTCGAATGAAGCATCAGTCGAATCCGCCCCTGAACAACAGAATCAGGTCATAAGGTCGCTGAAAGAAACGCAAAAGAAAAGACCCGCAGATTGATCCGCCAAACGGATCAGTTGGCCGGAGAGAGGCTGAAAATGGTGCGGGCGGAGGGACTTGAACCCCCACAGCCAAGGCCACCAGAACCTAAATCTGGCGTGTCTACCAATTTCACCACGCCCGCATTGTCTCAGTCTTATTTAGTATCTTTGTCTTTCTTAGCTTCCGTTCAGCCTAGCGTCCTTCATCTCCCTCCCAATCCACATCTTCTATCTCCCGACAGACGGGGCAGACAGGAAGAAATGTGGGGAGGCATCTGCAAAACGCTCACACCCCTGGCAAGTTTAACCTCGACCCGGGGGTCGGACAACCAGAGAGATGAAAACGACTGGAACGGATTTCAACCCCCTGGCCGGCTTTCCTATTCCCGGCTTTCCCATTCAAGGCCCGGCTTATCCTGGATCGTCCGTCCCCTTTTCCGCTGTTCCCCGGGCGTGGCCCAGCTGGGCAACGAGATCTTCGGCGATCGGCCAGCCCCCTTCAGACCAGGCAGCACGCCGGCCCGCCTCCCCGTGCAGCCAGACGGCCGCACAAGCCGCTTCCCAGGGGGGTAGACCTGCCGCCAGACAGGTGCCGACTGTACCGCTCAGCACATCACCTGACCCCGCTGTCGCCAGAGCCGGCGTAGCATGCACATTGAGTGCCACCCTGCCGTCAGGGGCGGCAATGACCGTCGTGTAGCCTTTAAGCACCACCACACTTCCTATCAGGGAAGCAGCCTTGCGGGCACTCTCGACCCGGTCAGGCCCGACCGGGCCGAAAACCCGGGCGAATTCTCCGTCATGGGGCGTGAGAACAGCCGCCCCCCGCAGTTTCTGAGGATCCTCCCGGGCCCAGTCGAGTGTGCCCGCATCCGCCACCACGCAGCATTGGGCCTCGAGCAGAACCGGAAAGAGTGTACCGGCTTCCTGAGGCAGCAATCCGGGCCCGCAGACCCAGTATTTCCGGTGCGGTTGTGTCAACAGCTCGGCAAGCGGCGCGGTATCGACAATGATGCCTGGCGGGCCATTCCTGAACACCCCAACGTGCGCCGGATCACTGGCTATCCGCGCCATACCGCAGCCGCTGCGACGCGCGCCTTCAGTGGCCAGAAGAGCCGCCCCCGGCATGACCGTACCGCCACAGACATTCACCACGCCGCGCGTATATTTGTTATCCAGGGGATGCTGCCGGGGCAGGCGCCACAATCCAGGTTCATTACGCCAGCAACGAACTGGAAAACCCGTTGTAATCCGAGCAGGCATCCCGATTTCAGCCGCACGCGTAAAACCGCATTTTTCCGCCCCCGGCAGCAGAAAATGCCCCGGACGCCGGCGCACAAATGCAACCGTGCGCTCGCAACGGGCCACCTCGCCCATCAGTTGCCCTGTATCACCATTGACGCCGGTAGGCAGATCCAGGGCAACAATCCGGTCAGCAGCTGCAAAAAATGCCGCGATTTCCGGCGAAACCGGTCTGGAAAGACCTGCCCCGAAAACGGCATCCACCACCAGCTCCGCTTCAGCCGCTGCCTGGGGCGAAAAAGGCACTACCGCTCCCTTCCAACGGGCCGCCATGGCCCGGGCCAGCGGGGTTTGGGGCGGCAGAGCCGGGGTAATTTCCACACGCCATCCCTGCGCTCTTAGAATCCGCGCCAGAACATAGCCGTCACCGCCATTGTTTCCGGGTCCGCAGGCAACCAGCACGCGGCAGGGCGCATAATGACGCATGATCTCATGGGCTCCTGCCGAACCGGCATGCTGCATGAGCTCTTCAGGAAGGGCAGAAGAAAGACGTTCCGCCTGCGCATCCATCACACGGCTATCTGCAACACTCAGCAGCGCCAGAGGGGACAGGCACTGCCCTTCCGGTCGGCCAGCCTCTCCGTTGCCTGCTGCCAGGGGCTGCGTTGGCCGGCTTTCCCCCGCTTTGGGGGCTTTTTGTTGCCCAAGAGACATAGCTCCAACCCTTTCTTGGTCCGGGATACTGGCTTCTGAATGCCGGAAGGTTCCGGAACTTGGAATAATCAGAGAAATAATCAGGGAAAGACGCGCCAGAAACCCTTGACCCTCTTAGACAAAGAGACGCTTGACCAAAAACGGTGTGCACCAATTTCTGCTTTTGGATTTCCTCTGTTAAATTCCCTCTTCGTAATCATTGCAAGGAAAAGGGCCAGGATAATCCAGCTCAGGACCTAAGGACACTTTACTTCTGGTCTGCATGCCTACTAGCCAGCTTTTCCAGCACTTTTCCCATATCCGCCCCCAACTCAAAAAGACCTCAAAAAGACGGAGACAACATGTTCAACACCCTTCTCTGGACTGCCGTGCTCACGGTGCATCTGGTCTGCGTTGCCTACTGGTACGGTGGCGCGGTCTACTGCCTCCAGATTCCCCGTCTCACCCGGGCCCTGGATACCGCAGCGGCCTTTTCTGTGCGGACACAGGCTTGCGGGCGGTATCTGCGTGGTTTGTGGCATGTCATTCCGCTGGCCATTCTCAGCGGTTGCGCCCTGATCTGGCGTATGCTGCCCCAGATTCCCTGGCCTTATCATGTCATGGGCCTGCTGGGCGTCCTCATGGCAGGCGTCTTTGGTCTGATGGTCTTCGGGCCCTACAGGCGTATCCTCCGTGCCGTGCGGCCACAGCCTGAAATGTTCGCGAAACTTCAGAAGCTCCTGTGGCTCACTGTCTTGCTGGGCTCGCTTGCCATGGCCGCGGGGGCTGCCGGCACAATTGGCCTCTAAGGGCCACTTCTCCGGCCTGCACCTGTCTATTGAGACCTTGCCATGGGGACAGGAAAACGATAACGGAAAAAGCCTCAAGACCCGCGGCAATCCACTTCAGGTCCGTCCGGGTTAGTCTGGTGGTTTTCCTTCCTGCCATGCCCGCATTTCATCGGTGCTGCGTGCTTCCTGAAAACGGTGTCTGCAGCCAGCAATCCATCCCGGTGGGGCCGGGCAGGAATGTCTTCAGCGCCCAAGTTGGTCAGCAAGTCCTTCCGCCTCCGCCCTCCAGCCCCTCAGCAGTGCAACCGCGCCCGAACCAGTGAATACCAAGCAAGGAATACAGGGAGACGCCAACTTGTCAGATACGCCTGAAACTATTTCCACCCCTCCGTCGGCCTACACGACCGCGCTTGCGGAAGGTGAGCAACTCGCTCCGAAGAAGGGAAGCCGTCGTCCGTCGCGCCGCAAAGCCGCTGCTGGCGAAGAAGGACAGGCAGGGGAGGAAAAGGCTGACAAGACTGCAAGACAGGGTGCCCCCCGCGCCCGCCCGAAAGCGACCAGAACCCGCAAAACGCCGGTAAAAACTCCTGAGAATAAAGCTGTCTCTTCCAGCACGACGGAGGAAGCGGAACAGCCAGCCACCCCTTCCCAGCGCCGGCGCAAAACAGCCTCAAAGCAAGATCAGCCCCTGAAATCCGCATCTGACGAAGGGCGCTTGGAAGAGCAGGGAGAAAAAGCCGACAGGGCTTCCGCTGCCCGCAAAGCGGAGCCAGCCACCGGCAAACGCACGCGCACCAGGAGGGCCGGCACGAAACCTGCTGAACCCAGAACTGGAAAAGACAGCGGGACTTCCCAAGCCCATCCTGCCAGCGAACTAGCAGAAACGTCCCCTACCAGCAGCACGGTTTCAGCAGGTCATACAGCAGAAGATGCGCCCCTCCAGCCGCGGCCGCGTTTTTCCCTACGCAAGCAGATGAAGAAAGCTTCTCCCGGACCGTCCGCGCCCCCGGCTCCCGGGACTTCTGAGAAAACACTTCCGGATGAAAAGCCCGGACCGGCTTTCAGCTCCCTGGGATTGTCTGCCCCTCTGCTGAAGGCCGTGGAGGAGATGGGTTATACAACACCGACGCCCATTCAGGCACAGGCCATTCCGGAAGTGCTGGCAGGGCGCGACGTTCTGGGCGTTGCGCAGACGGGAACCGGCAAAACGGCCTCCTTCACGCTTCCCATGCTGGAAAAGCTGTCTCATGGACGGGCACGGGCACGGATGCCACGCGCGCTCATTCTGGAGCCAACGCGTGAACTGGCGTTACAGGTAGCAGAAAATTTCGAAAAATACGGCAAGCACCTCAATCTCAGCCATGCCTTGCTGATCGGCGGAAGCAGCATGAATGAACAGCGCGAGCTGCTCAATCGCGGGGTGGACGTCCTCATTGCCACGCCCGGACGACTGCTGGACCTCTTTGAACGTGGCGGCCTGCTGCTGATGCAGACCGACATGCTGGTGATTGACGAAGCCGACCGCATGCTGGATATGGGCTTCATTCCAGACATCGAGAAAATTGTCCGTCTGCTGCCGCCCAGACATCAGACCCTCTTCTTTTCTGCCACCATGGCCCCGGAAATCCGCAAGCTTGCAGATGCTTTCCTGTCCGCACCGCAGGAAATCGAAGTGGCTCGCCCTTCATCCGTGGCAACAACCATTACCGAGCAGGTCTACTGTGTTGCGCGGCGCGACAAAACACGCGCCTTGCGCAAGCTGCTCAGTGCCCCTGAAGTTCAGAATGCCATCGTGTTCTGCAATCGCAAACGCGATGTGGATACGCTGCAGGCTGACCTTTCACGCAAGGGGCTGAGCGTCGGTCATCTTCACGGCGATCTGAGCCAGCCACTGCGTTTTTCCACCCTTGAGAAATTCCGCAATGGCGAGCTCAAGATCCTTGTCTGCTCCGATGTCGCAGCACGTGGCATTGATATCGGCGGATTGTCGCACGTCATGAATTACGACCTGCCCTTCAATGCGGAGGATTACGTGCACCGCATTGGCCGTACAGGCCGTGCCGGCAAGGAAGGGCATGCCTTCACGCTCATGACCCCTGAAGATCGCCCTCTTCTTGAAGCCGTCGAGACCCTGACAGGCAAAGCCATTGAGCAAGCGCAGCTGCCGGGAATTCCCTCCGCCTTTTCCGAAGTGGAAGAGGAAGTGGTGATTCCGGCCAATACGCCGGCTCAGCCTGAAAAGAGGTCGAAGCCTGCTAAAGCCACTGGGCGCACAGGACGTCGTCAGGAAGAGCGTCCTTCCCCGGAAGCAGCGCCTCGACATCCTTCTGGCCCCTCTGACAGAACCGAGCCAGCCACGCCACAGGGAACTGCCACTGCTGAGGAAACGTATAAGGAGCTTCCGGAAAGGACGCAGGAGAACCTTTCCGCACCGTCCTCTGAACACGCTCAGGAAACCCTCCATCAGCGCGTCTGGACGGAGAGCCCGGCCGAAAACACCCTTCCCCTTCTGAAAAACGGTTTTCTGCCTCCGGTTCCGGAGAAAGATGCGGATCTGCCGGGGTTCGGCATGGAAGAACCTGACTTCATGCGGATCGTCTATGTTCCCGCAGCGCATGGTTTCATCGAAGAGTGAAGCCTTCCGCGATGGTCACCTCTCCTCCCTCTCCTGCGCATCAGAAAGTGACGATCCGCGATATCGGTCGGGAAGGAGATGGGATTGGCCAGCTTGAAAACGGCCAGGTTGTTTTCGTTCCCGGCACCCTGCCGGGCGAAGAGGTGAAACTGCGCCTGAACGACCAGGAAACCGAACTTCTGGAACGTTTGAACGATTCCCCCGTTCGCGTGGAAGCAGGCTGCAGCCTGGCTGGAATCTGCGGTGGCTGCGTCCTGCAACACATGCAGGACAGCGCCCTGCTGGACTGGAAAGTGGCACGCGTTGAAAAAGCGCTTGGCCAGGCAGGCTTTCAGGAACTTCCGCCACCCCAGCGCTTCCAGGCCGCTCCCCACACGCGGCGGCGCATGGATTTTGCCCTGCAGCGCGTCGAAGGCGGGATCACGCTGGGACTGCATGCGCGCAAAGGCGCCCCGGTTGACATGACGGCGTGTCTTCTCCTCCATCCCAGACTGGCCGCTCTCCTCCCACCCCTGCGTGAGGTGCTGGGGTCACTCGGGGCCCTGACAGGGCGCGGTGGACTGAATGTCAATCTGCTTGACAGCGGTCCCGATCTCACCCTGGAAACCCCCGCCCCGCTTTCCAGCAGTGATCAGGCCAAGCTGGCCGCTTTCGCCAAAGAATGGGACATTCCTCGCATTTCCTGGCGTGCAGGGCCCGGCAAGCCCCTGGAAACGGTGGCGCAGTGGCAACCGGTTCATCATCAGTTCAGCCAGACGAAAGTCTCTCCTCCTGCCGGGGCTTTCATGCAGGCAACGCAGGAAATGGAAGCCATGATTGCGGCTGCCGTAATCGCCGGATTGCCAGCTCTGAACCGCAAGGACCGGATTTTCGAGCTTTACGCTGGCTGTGGCACGCTCACCTTTCCCCTGGCCCAACATGGCCATGTCCAGGCTTATGAGGGGCATGCAGGTGCAATAGCGGCTCTCCAGGCAGCCACACATGGCACACGCGTTACAGGTTTCAGCCGTGATCTCAATCGCCAGCCCCTGCTGCCACAGGACCTGAAAGCAGCGCGCGTCGTGGTGCTGGATCCGCCTCATGCCGGGGCAGGAGCGCAGATTGCCCCGCTCGTCCGTTCCGAGGTCAGGGATGTGGTTTACGTCAGCTGCAATCCCCAGGCGTTGGAAACCGATCTTGCCTCTCTCGCTCAGGCAGGCTTTGAAGTCCTTGCCTGGACGGTCATCGACCAGTTCCTGTGGTCAGCGGAAGTTGAATCGGTCATCGTGCTGTCACGCGACCCCAAGAGAATCAGGAAAGCCCGCAAAGCTGCAGCTTGATTTCAGGCACCCAAGCGCCTCAGAACTCAGACGTGAAAGCTTTCTCCGCACCCGCAACGCCCTTTTTCATTCGGGTTCGTAAAGGTGAAACCGGATTCGAGCTCCTTCGTCTCGTAATCCATTTCCGTTCCGATGAGAAAGAGCGTTGCCTTGGCGTCCACCAGCAACGTCAGGTCTCCCTGTTCCACCCGTTCATCTCCGGGCTGCGGGCTCTCAACAAAGGCCATTTCATAGGAATGCCCTGAGCAGCCACGCGTTCCTACGCTGATGCGCAGAAGTTTCCCACGCTCAGCCCCTTCATAAAGCTGGCGCAGGCGCTTCTGGGCGCGTTCGGTCAATGTCATCAAGGGCGGCAGGGCACGCGCCGTTCTCTTGGCAGTGTTTCCGCTCATCGGGGATTTCCTTCGTCAACGTTGTTGCCCGCTTCCCAGTCGGCAGCGCAAGGGGGGATTTTTCAGAACATGTTGAGCGCCAGGCGCGCCGTGTCGCTCATCCGGCTCATCTCCCATGGCGGCTCCCACACCACCTTGACGACAGCCTTACTGACACTCGGCACGTTCAGCACGGCATGCCGGATCATCTGGGGCAGTTCCTGAGCACTCGGACAATTCGGCGCTGTCAGAGACATCTCGATCTCCACCAGGCCGTCATCATGCAGATCGATAGCATAGATTAGACCAAGTTCATAAACATTGACCGGTATCTCTGGGTCGTAAACTGTGGAAATTGCTTCGACGACTTCTTCAAGCGTCGGTGCCCCTGGGGCCTGTACTATTTCTGCAGCCTCTTTATCCTGGGACCTTTTCTCGGCCACTTCGCTATCTTCCTGGCCGGACACATTCCCAACCTGATCCTCCAATAAGTTATCTTCCGAAATATTGAATGCTTCTGAAAGAGGAGGCACCAGATCCTCATACGCCTCGTTCTCTCCACTCTTTGCCAATGAGTCAGAGGTTGAAATCTGAGCGTGCTCCAGCTCTTTCGGAACCGCTGTTTCTTTCGGGGTGGAAATGCTCATGCCGCCCTCCTGCTGGCGCTCTTCTGCTGCCGGGAAATCTTTCATAATCTGTCTGCCTGTAACAGCCGGGCCTTCGGGCAGGTCCGAATCCCCGCTCATGTCAGCAGGCTGCGGGCACGCTCCAGTCCCGCTGCAAGGGCATCGATCTCCTGTGGGGTCGTATAGGCGCCAAAACTCGCCCGGGCCGTTGCCTGCACCCCCAATCGGTGCATCAGGGGTTCAGCGCAATGCTGACCGGCACGGATGGCGATCCCCTGCTGATCGAGCAGCACTGCAAGATCATGCGGGTGCGTCCCTTCAAGCGTGAAGGACAACACCCCGCCACGTTCCGCCGGGCTTCCCAGAATGCTGAGACCCTTGATGTCACCCAGCACCTGCTCAGCATGACCCAGCAGAGCCTGTTCATGACCTTGCAGATAGGCAGGGCCCATCTCTTCCATGAAGCGGATGGCAGCTCCCAGGCCGATCACTTCCAGAATGGGCGGTGTGCCTGCTTCAAAGCGGTGGGGCGCATCCGCCCAGGTTGCCCGTTCAAACGAAACGGATCGGATCATTTCCCCGCCGCCCATAAAGGGTGGCAGTTCCTGCAGAAGCTCATGGCGGCCCCAGAGCACGCCCACCCCCGTGGGTCCATAGATCTTATGGCCGGTAAAAACGTAAAAATCCGCTTCAAGCGCCTGCACATCCACCTTGCGATGAACGAGGGCCTGTGAGCCGTCAAACAGGATCCTGGCCCCATGAGCGTGGGCAAGCCGGGCCAGCTTCCTGGCGGGCGTGATGGTGCCCAGAACGTTCGACATGTGTGTCAGCGATACCAGCGCCACTTTTCCGTCAGCCAGCAAGCGCTCATAGGCTTCCAGATCAAGATCCCCTTGCGCGTTCATCGGCACGACACGCAGCTCGATGCCCAGCCTCTCGCGCAGCATCAGCCAGGGCACGATATTGGCGTGATGCTCCAGCTCCGAAATCAGCACAGCCTGCCCCGGCCTGAGCTGGCTGCCCAGAGTATGAGCGATGAGATTAATGGCAGCCGTACTGTTTGAGGTGAACACCACCCCACGTGCATCCGGCGCATTGATAAAACGCGCCACATCATGGCGCACAGCTTCATAAGACTGCGTTGTACGCTCACTCATGCTGTGCAGCCCGCGGTGGATATTGGCGTAGCATTCGCGGGCGGCTTCACTGAGCGTGTTGATAACGCAATCCGGCTTCTGGGCGGAAGCGGCACTGTCGAGAAAAACCAGGGGTTTGCCGTTGACTTTCTGACTCAAAATCGGGAACTGAGCACGCACTTTCTCAGTCCTGCGTTCCAGCTCGGGCCCTGTCATGGGTGCTGGCACTTCAGAAACTCGATGAGAGTCTGGCTGGCTGGAGATGGTCATTTAATCAGCCCTCCTCTTCCAACCGGCATGCCGGCGCGCCGGCTCCAGGCAGGGAAGCTCGCAGGCACCGCGTCAGGTAAGCACGCAATTCTGTCTCTTTCACCAAAGCCAGGCTTTCCTCCAGGAAGGCCTCCACCAGCATGGCGCGCGCCTGGGGTTCGGCAATGCCACGTGCGCGCAGAAAAAAGAGCTGATCCTCGTCAAGCGCTCCGACCGTCGCACCGTGGCTGCATTTGACGTCGTCAGCAAAGATACGGAGCTCAGGCTTACTGTTGATCTGGGCTTCTTCCGAAAGCAGCAGCGCCTGGTTCAACTGCTCGCCATCCGTCTTCTGAGCTGCGCGTTCCACCAGAATCTGCCCCTGAAACACGCCAATCCCTTTTTCGTCCAGAACGCTGCGCACTGTCTGGCGTGAAGTACAGTCCGGTGCCTGGTGGCGGATACGGGAGGTCAGATCGTTAAGCCTGTCTCCGCCCACCACCTGCAGGGCATTGACCTGGGTATGCGCATGCGCACCCGCCAGCACCCCCCTGACCTCATGCCGCCCAAGCTCGCTGCCCTGATTGAGGGTGAAACCATCGTAAACGGCTCCTTCTTCAACCACACTGCCAAGCAGGGCCAGATGCACGGCTTGCGGGCTTTCATTCTGCTGTTTGACGTGCAGGCACCGTGCCCCTGCGCTGCAGGTCACGCGCGTCACGGGATTGGCCAGGTAATGACCGACCCCTGTCGCAATTTCCAGCACCTGCAGCGCCGCGTCCTTCTCCAGGAGGAATTCATGGCGCAGATGCGTCGACATGTCAGCGCCGTCATGCAGGCTGACCATGATTATCAGTCCCGCATCCTGATTTTCTGGCACCTGCAGACGCAGCCCTTCCTGACACAGCGCGGCATTCAGCTGCTCGGAAAAACAGTTCTGCATATCAACCGGCAGAGAAGAATCAGACCGAGAGGATGTGGAAGACAGTCGTCTGACGCCTTGTGGCAGCCAGGTCAGCTCCGGCACCTCGAAGCCATTGCCGAACACGATCAAACCCTGGGCTTCAGGCAGTTCAAGACGGTCCAGAAAGGCACGCGCCTTCTGCAGCGCCATGGGGCACGGCTCTTTCCAGGCTGTTCTGCCCAGCATCTGCAGGGAGGTGTAATGCCAGGCCTCATCCTTGCGGGTTGGGAAATGTGCGCCTGGCAGCAGGGCGCCGTCATGCGCCCGCTCGGAAAAGGAAAGCCACCCCGCGCTGGTGGCTGCCTGGCTGGCTGTTTCCTGCGAGACCGGAAGAGTGGCCTTTTCGCTCATGCAGCCTGCTCCAGATATTTGCGGTATCCGTTCTTTTCCAGCTCGTGCGCAACCTCCAGACCACCACTGTGGATAATACGGCCTTTCGCCATGACATGAATGCGATCGGGAACAATATAATCCAGCAGGCGCTGATGATGGGTGATGACCAGAGCCGAAAAATCCGGATTGCGAAGGGAATTCACCCCTTCAGCCACAATCCGCAACGCATCAATGTCGAGCCCGCTGTCGGTTTCATCGAGAATGGCGAAAGAAGGCTGCAGCAGACGCATCTGCAGAACTTCGTTGCGTTTCTTCTCCCCGCCTGAAAAGCCGACATTCACGGCGCGCTTGAGCATTTCTTCAGGAATGGAAAGCTGTTTCATCTCCGCCCGGACGAGCTTGAGAAAACTGACCGCATCCAGCTCCGGCTCGCCGCGCGCACGCCTTACCGCATTGAGCGATGTTCTCAGGAAATTGGCGTTGTTGACCCCGGGCAGCTCGACCGGCCCCTGAAAAGCCAGGAACAGGCCCAGCGCCACCCGTTCTTCAGGGGACAGGGCCAGCAGGTCCTGATCCTTGAAAGTCACCTGTCCCCCGGTGACTTCATAATCCTTGCGGCCTGCCAGCGTGTAGGACAGCGTGGACTTGCCCGAGCCGTTGGGGCCCATGATGGCATGCACCTCTCCCTTGGGCACGACCAGGTCAACGCCCTTGAGAATGTCCTTGGGCACCCCGTCAGGCGTGCCGTCAGCATCAACGCGCGCTTTCAGTCCCTGAATGTCGAGAAATCCGCTCATGTCCTGTTACCCCACACTTCCCTCAAGGCTGACCTGCAGCAGCTTCTGTGCCTCCACAGCAAACTCCATCGGCAGTTCCTGCAGCACTTCCCGGCAGAAACCATTGACGATCAGACCGATCGCCTCTTCTTCTGAAAATCCGCGCGCCTGACAGTAAAAAAGCTGATCATCGGAAATTTTCGATGTGGTCGCTTCATGCTCTATCCGCGCTGTCATGTTGCGGCTTTCAATATACGGCACCGTATGGGCACCACACTGATCGCCGATCAGCAGGCTGTCACATTGCGTGAAATTACGCCCGTTCCGGGCACGGGGCTGCATGCGGACCAGACCGCGATAGGTGCTGTCGGATCTGCCGGCCGAAATGGTTTTGGCAATGATGGTCGATCGCGTGTCCGGCGCCAGATGGATCATTTTGGTGCCTGTATCGGCCTGCTGGCGCCGGTTGGTGACAGCCACGGAATAGAACTCTCCCACCGAGCCCGCACCGGCCAGGATACAGGAGGGATATTTCCAGGTGATGGCTGAACCTGTTTCCACCTGGGTCCAGGAAATCCGGGCCCGTTCCCCTTTGCAGATGCCCCGTTTGGTAACGAAGTTGTAGATTCCGCCTTTGCCTTCCTCATCACCTGGATACCAGTTCTGCACGGTCGAATATTTGATCGTGGCATCCTTCATCGCGATCAGTTCGACAACAGCGGCATGAAGCTGGTTTTCATCGCGTTGCGGGGCAGTGCATCCCTCGAGATAGGAAACGTAGGAACCTTCTTCAGCAATGATCAGGGTGCGCTCGAACTGACCGGTATTGCGGGCATTGATGCGGAAATACGTGGAAAGCTCCATCGGGCAACGCACCCCCTTGGGCACGTAGACAAAAGAGCCATCCGTGAACACAGCCGAATTCAGGGCTGAAAAGTAATTATCTCCGACCGGCACCACACTGCCGAGATACTTCCTGACCAGTTCCGGGTATTTCTGAATGGCTTCAGAGATCGGGCAGAAGATCACTCCGGCCTCGGCCAGCGTTTTCTTGAAGGTGGTCGCCACCGAAACACTGTCGAAAACCGCGTCCACAGCTACCGGCATCCGTTCGTCCCGGTTTTCACCTGCCCCTTCAACCCCCGCCAGGATTTCCCGCTCATGCAGGGGAATACCGAGCTTTTCGTAGGTCCTCAGCAGTTCCGGATCAACTTCATCAAGGGATTTGGGACCAGGCTTCTTCTTGGGTTGCGCGAAGTAATGCAGATCCTGATAATCTATCGGCGGATAATGCAGATCCGCCCAATGCGGCTCTTTTTTGGCCTTCCATGTCTCGAAAGCCTTAAGGCGCCAGTCGAGCATCCATTGCGGCTCTCCCTTGCGGGTTGAGATCAGACGGACGATCTCCTCATTCAGCCCCTTGGGGGCTAGCTCCATCTCGATATCTGTCTCAAAGCCCCACTCGTAATTCGAGTTGGCGAGCTTTTCGACCGTTTCACGGGTTTCCGACCCTGCGGGCATCTGCTTTCCTTCTCCTACAATCCCGTTCAGCGCCCGTATCCAAGCCGGCTTCAAATTGATTTGACCATTGCCCTGAAGAATGCCAGGCCAACCGGCCTCATGAGCGGCTTATGTCCTCTGCCTCAACTGTTTCCCGGCCTGTCGAACGCCGGACACCTGCCTGCCCCACTGGCAGATCAGTCAGCATACTGGCCGAAGGGCAGATCCCTCCTGGCGACTGCGGCTTACCGGCGCCCATATCGGCCAGGGTCATGCTTTCCAGCACGGTCCGCAACGCCTGGTTGACCTTGTCCCACTGACCGGACAGGCCGCATTTCGCGCCATGGGCACATTCATAACCATCACAACAGGCTGTAATGGAGATCGGCCCGTCGATGGCCGTGATCACACGCGCAATGGAGATCTGCTCAAGCGGTTCGCCCAACCGGTAACCGCCACGCGCGCCCCGGAAGGAAACCACCAGCCCGTTGGCAGCCAGCGCCTTGAGGAGCTTGGCGACAGTCGGCTCAGGCATGCCGGTTTCCTGGGCGAGAGCCACGGCCGTTGTCAGTTCACCGAGCTTGCCAAGACGCACCAGCAGTACTGCGGCATAATCGGCAAGCTTGGAAAGTCTCAACATAGAGGGGTTCCTGAATTCATCACGTGGTTTTCAAGCCCGGCTTTCAAGAATCATGGCAAAAATCATAATTGACCTGTCCATCATATTCCTACAGGACAGGTCCATTCAAGACCTGATAAGTCCTTATTTGTCCTGATGACCCATTCACGCCTGCCGGGTCAAGCTTTATTCCGGCCGGGACCGATCTGTGAAGATCAGTTTCCGCAGCCGCGGCTCTGGCAGACGGGGCCTGAAAGAAGAAAAGTTCCAACAAGCCGAAGAACACCGGACATTGCAGGCAGTTTACTCCTTCTAGGCGCCGGGCGCCACCGGCACTTCTCAGCTGCGCAACAGCCCGCCGAGCAGCCCTTCAAGCGCTGCGCCGATCAGAAAACCGACAACCGTGCCGTTGACCCGGATATAAGCGAGGTCCCGGCCCAGACCGGCTTCCAGCCGGCGCGACAGGCCTTCGCCATCCCACCCCTGAACGACCCGCGGAATCAGCACGGCTATCTCTTTACGGATTCCGGGCATAAGCCGCAGAATGCCCTGAACAAGGGTCTGATTGATCTTCCGGGCCAGAGGACCCTGCTGCTCCAGCGCACTGATAAACTGCTGCAGCAGGATGTCACAGGCCTGCGCACACCAGCCATCAGTGCGCGCGCTGTCTTCCAGAGCCATGGTACGCAATCTCTGCCACAGCCCCCCACCCCACTCACGCAGGCTGTCATGGCTCAGAAAACGCCCCAGATCCTGCATCAGTTCGCGTGAACGGTCAGGCTCATCGGCCAGCAGGTTGATCTTGTCGCGCACCCATCCCGTAAAGCCGTGACGCAGTTCCGAATCCATGGGATCAACCCGGTCCAGCTCCATCTTGAGGGCGCCCAGCACCTGATTGGCCACCGTTCCGCCCAGCGCCCAGCCCACAAAGCGCCCGCCCTGTTCACGCACACGGGCTGCCACGAAGTCCCGTACGTCGCCCTCGCGGGTCAGAACGAGTTCCTTGAACTGGGCCAGAAAGAAGGAGAACACTTCCTGGTGCACATCCTCATCCACCATGGCACGCATACCGCGCATGAGCAGCGGATTGAGGTCCACCCCCGCAAGCAGCTGAGGGAAAATCTCCTTGAAGGCTGCAGCACTGCGGCCGTCCTCTAGACGTTCGCACAGGCCGGGAATGACGCTGCGCAAAGCGGTACTCACGCTGGCAAAAGTTTCTGGCCGTGCCAGGGCCTGCGCGATCATCCGGGAAAAATCACGTCCCTGCAGCAGACGTCCGACATCCTCATCTGTAAAAAAATGCCGCACGATAAAATTACCGAGCGCTTCACCCAGCTCTGCCTTACGGCGCGGTAGAATGGCCGTATGTGGGATGGGCAGTCCCAGCGGATGCCGGAACAGAGCTGTGACGGCAAACCAGTCAGCCAGCCCTCCCACCACGCCAGCCTGAGTGCCGCTGCGCAGCATGTCGAGCCAGAGCGGATTACCGTACAGGCGCTGCCACAAAGGCAGACTCGCTCCCACCGCCAACCCTCCCATGGCAGCCAGAAGCAGGGTCGCCATTTTCCCGGGCGCGATCTTCCGCGCAACCGTTTCCACGGAGCCCCCGTTCACAGCTTGCGTCTTCCCGGCACCGGTCTTTTCCCCGGCCTGAAAGCTCTCCTGCCTGCCAGCTTCTTCACCCGCTCCTGTGTCCAGCATGTTCATGCAGATCTTCTAGCATTTTCTGCACTGAAACGACATCTGCAGCCCCCTCTTTCCAGGCCTGAAGTGCACGATTCCCTTCCCGGCAACACAGTTGTGGCTTATCCCGCTAAAGAGTACTGATAAAGTACTGAATGCGGTTGCGTCGATGGAGGGAACATGGGACATTTCCCCGCCCACGATTGCCCCCTTATTCCTGGAAATGGTTCTTCGGAACAGAAGCGAGCCTTGACACCCATGACCCACCGTGCGTCTTCCCGTGCGACCTCTTCCCTGCCTTCTCTGACCGCTCTGACCCAACAGCTGGTCACCGACCCGGCCCATTCCCATACGACCCTGTCAGAGCTCATCACCAGTCTGGCAGCGCATGGCGAAAGCGGGAAAGGCATGGAGGAGCTGGAAAATCTCGTACGGGAACTGCGGGACCGCAACTTCGAAGGCCGCGCCCAGGCCCTGCGCCGCTATGTTGACCTGGATGGCACGCCTCCTGCGCAACGGCTCAAGGACGTCGCAGCGCAGCTTGTGGAGCAGGCAGACGAGCCACAAGCACTGAATCAGGCCCGTATTGCCGCCGTTTTCACTGCGCATCCCACCTTTGCGCTGGCAGACGACGTCTATGCCCTTCTGGGCCGCAAAGCAGCTGATCCGCAAACCGTCATTCCCCAGCTTCCTACCCATCGTCGTCCCGGCCCGCCTACCCTCCCCGAGGAGCTGGGCCTGGCCTTGCAGGCCATAACACGGGGGCGCGATGCGCTGGACGTTCTCAACCGGGAAATCCTGCTCGCCGGCCACAAACGCTGGCCTGAAGCGACGCTGACGCCTGCGCCTGTGCTCCTGGCCAGTTGGGTAGGGTTTGATACGGACGGTCGTAACGACATCGGCTGGTGGGATACGATCCGCATTCGCCTGGAACTGAAATGCGCTCAGCTTGAGCGCCTGGCCGACCAGCTCGAAGCCTGCGGTGTGACAGACAGTGCGCTGGGCCAGCGGGTTCTGACCGCGCTTGAAGCCTCCCGCCAGCAACATGCGGCCTGTCCGCGTTCTTCCGCCGGCAGTCAGGTTGATCCCGAGGCGATTGCCGGATTTGCCCGCCAGCTGATCGCGCTGGAAAAAACGGCTCTTCTGGACGCGCGTGAACTGGCCCCGCTCTTCACGCAGACCCGCCAGGCGCTTTCCGAGGAACGCAAGTTGCAGCTTGATACCGCACGGGCCGGATTCATGGCCCATGGGCTGGGTCTGTCCCACATGCATACGCGCCTCAATGCTGCACAGATCTACAACGTGGCGCGGACCCGGCTGGGTCTGACGGATGATCCGACCCTACCTTCACAGCGGCGCGTTCTGCTCAGCCGCATTGACGAGGCCATGACTGACCTTAAGCCTGTACCGGTCGATTTCGGCGGTCTTCTGGTCGAGCCCAGTGCAGCAGCGCGTCTGATGATGACCATGGCGCAAATTCTCAAGCACATTGATGCCGGCTCCCCGATCCGTTTCCTGATTGCCGAGACCGAGAGCGGCTACACCCTGCTGGCCACCCTCTGGCTTGCCCGGCTGTTCGGCATTCAGGACCACCAGATCGACATCTCCCCTCTCTTTGAGACCGAGAGTGCGCTTGAAAACGGCGAGACCATTCTCGAGGAAGCCTTTCGCTCCCGACACTGGCGTGATTACCTGCAGGCCAATGGCAAGCTCTCCCTGCAGTTCGGCTACTCCGATTCCGGACGCTACGTAGGCCAGCTGGCAGCCGGCACTCTCGTCGAGCGCCTGCGCCTGCGTGCCCTGGCCCTGCTTCGGGAACACGGGATGGAAGACGTCTCGCTGCTCATGTTCGACACGCATGGCGAAAGCATCGGGCGCGGCGCCCATCCCTTCAGCCTGCGCGAACGGCTGGGCTATTTCTCACCTCCCCACACCCGCAGCGCGCTCAGAAAAGCCGGTATTCCCTGCCGCATCGAAAGCGCCTTTCAGGGGGGTGACGGTTACACACTTTTCGGCAATGAAGCCCTGGCGCAGGCCACCATCGCCACCCTGGCGGAATTCGCCTGTGATTTCTCCAGTGATGAAGACGACATTTCCAAAACCATGGCCCTGGAGAGCAAGGTCCTGCCGGCGTCAGAAGACCCGCTCTATGAACGACCGGACTTTGCTGTGGATTTCTTCTCCACGATCGCTCTCAAGATGGGGGATCTTATCGATGATCCGGGCTATACCGCTCTGCTGAGTGCTTTCGGCCCGGCCCTGATCGATAAGACCGGCTCACGTCCTTCCGCACGACAGTCCGACACGGCGACCGTGACCCGCATCACTCATCCGGGCCAGATCCGCGCTATCCCCAACAATGCCATCCTGCAGCAGCTCGGCTGGTGGGCCAATGTCGTCCACGGCATGGGGGAAGCGGCCCAGCGCCACCCTGAAAGCTTTGCACAGCTGCGTGCCAATTCGCAGCGCTTCCGCCAGCAGATGGACTTCGCCCGCCAGGCCCTCGCTCATTCCGATCTCGACGTTCTGCGCAGCACCGTGCAGCATCTCGACCCCGGCACCTGGCTCGACCGGGCAGCCAACTGCGAGAACGAGGAACAGCGCGCGCATTACCTGGCCATCGCTCAGGGGCTGGAGGACCTGAAATTCTGGCAGCACTTGCCCGCCATGTTCCGCAGCATTCAGCGCGATCATATCGCCCTGCGCAGTGCCTGGCCGGAGGCGCCACGCATGGCGGCGGAAGAGAAACTGCTGCATGCGGTCCGATTTGCGCTGATGGAACGGATCTGGCGCCTTTCCACCCGCATTCCCTATTTCGGCCCGCGCGGTACCATCACGCGCGAAGCGATTGCCACGCTCGTTCTCTGCCTCGACATTCCCCGCGCCCTCAGCCTCCTGGAAGATCTTTTTCCCATCACTGCCCCCAGTATCGTCGATCTCGACTTCGGCGAACCGGGCGGTGCTGCCATGGCCCAGGGATTTGTACGCGAGCATGAGGAAATCTTCCGCCCCCTACAGCGTGCTTTCGATCTGTTGCGCGAAGTCGGCGTTGCAGTGATGCACGCAAATCATTCCTTCGGCTGACAGTTCCCTGCTGGCTACCCTGCTCAGCGCAATCGTCATAACATTACGGAACCAAAATATTCCTTCTCCCCTGAACTCATTCAGGGCACAAGGGAGAAGCGACCCGCTTTCTGAGCACTGCTCATCATCTGTCTGCCCTTAGGAGTTCCGATGCGTCCCCTGTCTCGCCTTCTCTTCTCCAGTGCCCTCACTCTTTGCGCTGTTCCGGCTTTTGCAATGCCGGTAGCCAACAACTCAGGCGAAACAGCGCGTCCGCAACCGGATAGCGTAACAACCACCGGCACCCTGAAGGTCAACGGCAAGGCTATCGCCTATCATGCTGTTGCAGGAACCCTGTTGGTGCATGGGCGCAAATATGATGATTCCCGTGTCGTCCTGAAACAACGCGGGGATCTCAGCGCCACGAGCGGTCCACAACAGAACGCGCCCGGAAAAGCTTCAAAAGACGGCAAGGAAAACGGGCCAATCGCTTCCATGTTCTACACCGCTTATTTCCGTGACAACGCCAACACCAGAACACGCCCGCTTGTCTTTCTCTACAACGGCGGTCCCGGTTCTGCCTCTGTATGGCTGCAGATGGGCTCCTTCGGCCCATGGCGGGTTTCCACCCCGGGTGTGGAGCACCAGCCGCCGCCACCTTATGCACTCATAGCCAATCCCCAGTCCCTCCTGGACGTGGCTGACCTGGTCTTCATTGATGCACCCGGAACAGGGTATTCCCGCATCGGTGGCAAGAAAGCGGAAAAAGAGTTCTACGGCATTGACGGCGATGCGGCCGCCTTCACCCATTTCATCATGGCTTTTCTGGCCAAATATCACCGCTTTGAATCGCCCCGTTATCTGTTCGGCGAAAGTTACGGCACATTGCGCTCAGCCCTGGTGGCCAACGAGCTTGAACAGGAGGAAGGGATCGACCTCAACGGCGTGATCCTGCTCTCGCAGATTCTCAGCTACGACAACAATGCGGACACCCCGCAATTCAATCCCGGCAATGACGAGCCTTATGTGCTGTCACTTCCGACCTATGCAGCCACCGCCTGGTACCACCATCGCCTGCCCCAACACCCTGACCAGCTCGCCCCTTTCCTGCGGGAAGTGGAGCAGTTCGCCAGCACGGACTATCTGCTTGCGCTGCAGGAAGGAAGCCTGCTGCCGGAGGCGCGCAAACGTGCCATCGCCGAGCGCCTGCACCGCTATACAGGCCTTCCTGCCGCGTACCTGCTGCGCGCCAATCTGCGCGTCAATGGCGGCATGTTCACTCATCAGCTTGAAGCGGCTGAAGACACGACCACAGGCCGGCTGGATACCCGCTTTGCCGGCCCCAGTCTGGATCCGATGTCCAAGGAAGCGGAATATGACCCCCAGTCAAGTGCTCTAAGCTCCGCTTACCTGTCCAGCTTCAATGCCTACGTGCGCAATACCCTGCATTATGGAGGGGAAGTGCCTTACCGGGTCTTCGCACCAGGCGCCAATGAACACTGGGACACCCACCACTCCGTTCCCCTTCCCGGAGGGGAGGACGCCAGCATCACCCCCAATGTGATGCCTGATCTTGCGATGGCGATGAAAACCAATCCCACTCTCAAGATCATGCTCAACAGCGGCCTTTTCGATCTGGCCACGCCCTATTATCAGGCGCAGCATGAACTGCACCATCTGCCCATTCCTGACAGGCTGCAGGCCAATATCAGCACCTACCAGTATCCGACAGGTCACATGGTGTATGTGGATGCCAAATCCCTGCAGGCCCTCCATGACAACGTTGCCGCCTTTATTGCCGCCACTACGCACTGAACGGGCTTCTGGGGCCTCTTAAGAGGGCAGCACCTTCTCAAAGCCGGTCGATTTCCTGCAATCCCTGACGCAGGGTCCGCCCGGGCAGAAAGGAGGCCAGCCAGATTTTCGGCGTTTCGACACGTTGGGAAAGGTAAATACCGGTTGGCCCGGAAACGAGATAGGCGATGAAGCAGCCCGTTGCATAATAAACCAGATTGGCCCCCCCGAAGAGTTCGACCGCCATGATCGTACAGGCCAGGGGCGTATTGGCCGCACCGGCAAAAACGGCGACAAAGCCAATGCCGGCCAGCAGATCGACCGGCACCCCAAGCCAGGGCGCCAACGCATTCCCCAACCCGGACCCGATGAAGAAAAGCGGCGTCACTTCACCGCCCTTGAAGCCGGTCGTCAGGGCCACCAGCGTGAAGACCAGCTTCAGAAACCAGCTCCATGGATAATGCTGGGGGCCGAAAAAATCGACAATGGAAGCGCCGCCAGGATTAGGGGATATAACGCCGAGCCCCAGATAATCCGGCGAGCCGACCAACCAGACGAGCGCAATAGTGGCTGTGCCCCCCAGGGCCGGCCTCAGCCAGGGTACAGGGCACACCCTGCTTACCAATACCGTCCCGTGACGCAGCCCTTCTGAAAACGCCCAGCTTGCCAATCCAAAAGCAACGGAAGCCAGGGCAATCTTGGCCAGCAGCCAGAGATCTGCCTGGAAGAGGGCATTGCCGGCCAGCATGGCTGCGCCATAACCCATGTGATAGGCGGTATGATGAACATGCAGCCAGCTCTCCCACTGACGACAGGTCCAGTCGGCGAGGATGGATGCGAAAGCGCCCGGCAGGAGGGCTGTATAAGTCAGCCGTCCTAGGGTCAGCACTTCCAGACCGAATACTGCGCCTGCCACAGGTGTGCCGAACACCGCGCCGAAGCCAGCCGATATACCGGAAATCAGCATGATACGGGTCTGGCGATTATCGAGCCGGAACAGGCGCGCAAAGCCGCTGGCCAGACTGCCCCCCATCTGGATGGCCGTCCCTTCCCGCCCTACGGAAGCGCCGAACAGATGACTGACGACTGTAGCCAGAAATACCATGGGCGCCATACGCAGAGGCACACCGACCGTGGGAGATTCGATCTCTTCAAGAATGAGGTTGTTGCCGCTCGCGGCACGCCCGCCCCACCAGAAGTAGAGCAAGGCCATCGCCACCCCTGCCAGGGGCAGACCGTAAAGCAGCCAGGGATGGGCAAATCGCGTCAGCGTCGCCACTTTAAGCGCCCATAGAAACAGGGCACACACCGTCCCCACCACCAGTGCGAGCGGCGTCAGCAATATACCCCAGCGGATGAGCGATTTCAGGAAAGGCAGGGGATGGGGGGTAATAAGGGTTTTAAGCACGCAGATTCCTTCCAACGACCTGAGCGAATAGACGCACCGGAACAAAGGCAGGAATCATCAGCCATCACTCTCGTTTTCTTCCTCTCCACTGGGGAGATTAAAACGAAAGGGGCAGTTCAGCCCGAAGGCTCGGCGGAAATCCATCGCCGTCGGATAAATTATCTACTGCCGTGCCGCCGCAGGATCAAGAGCGATCTGCAAGGAACTGAAAATACCGTCGAACAGGCCCCAACAGAGGCGCTGCAATCCGACACTGACCGGCTTTCCCGAAAACCGCAGGAAGGGACGCGCGTTTCCTGCATGAAACGCGCGTCCCAAGTGCCCTTGCCTTCGGGCACGGTGCCCCGAGTCTGCCTGCTCAGGCCCGGCGTTCGGCCATGATCTCTTCAGCCACATTGCGCGGCACCGGCTCATAGTGATGGAACTGCATCGTGAACGAGGCACGTCCCTTGGTGGCTGAGCGCAGATGGGAAATGTAGCCGAACATCTCCTTCAGCGGCACCTGAGCCCGGATCAGAACCGTAGAGCCGGCTGTTTCCTGATTCTGGATGATGCCACGACGGCGGTTGAGGTCACCCACCACGTCACCGACGTGATCGTTCGGCGTGGTGATTTCAACATCCATGATCGGCTCGAGAATAACAGGGCCGGCCTGTTTCATACCCTCGCGGAAACAGGCCTTGGCAGCGATTTCAAAGGCCAGCGCCGAGGAGTCGACATCATGGTATTTGCCGTCCAGCAGCGTGAACTTGAAGTCCACGGTTTCGAAGCCGGCCAGCACGCCCGTGGTCGCCTGGTTACGGATGCCCTTCTCAACAGCCGGAATATATTCTTTCGGCACCGCGCCGCCGACAACGCTGTTTTCGAAGATGATCTCGTCCTTCTTTTCCGAAGGTTCGAACTTGATCTTCACCTCAGCGAACTGACCGGAACCACCCGACTGTTTCTTGTGGGTATAGGTCTCGATATGCGGCTTAGTAATGGTCTCACGATACGCCACCTGTGGTGCGCCGATATTGGCTTCCACCCCGTATTCACGACGCAGGCGGTCGACAATGATGTCGAGATGAAGCTCACCCATGCCGGAAAGAATGGTCTGACCGGTTTCCTGATCAGTGCGCAGCTGCAGGGAAGGATCTTCCGCAGTCAGCTTCTGCAGAGCCAGGGTCATTTTCTCAACCGCTTCCTTGGTCTTCGGCTCAACGGAGATGTCGATCACCGGCACCGGAAACTGCATGCGTTCCAGAACGACAGGATCGCTGGGATCAGCCAGGGTATCGCCTGTGCCTGTATCTTTCAGACCCACGAAAGCAGCGATATCGCCGGCATAAACCGTTTTGACTTCCTGGCGCTTGTCAGCATGCATCTGGAACATACGCCCGACGCGTTCC
Organism: Oecophyllibacter saccharovorans; assembly: GCF_006542375.1. Lineage (GTDB taxonomy): Bacteria > Pseudomonadota > Alphaproteobacteria > Acetobacterales > Acetobacteraceae > Oecophyllibacter > Oecophyllibacter saccharovorans. The sequence goes on from NZ_CP038143.1 coordinate 186,182, forward strand.
TTGATGCCCTTGGTGGTGTTCAGAACGGTGTCGCCCGTGCTGAGCTGGCCGCGATAGACACGCACGAAGGTCAGGGTGCCGTATTTGTCGGAAATGATCTTGAAAGCCAGACCGGCAAACTTGCCTTCCGGATCCACCGGCACGATCGGCAGGAAGCTCTCATCCACTTCCTCGTCTTCCGGCGGGGCAATGCGGATGCCTTCGACCTCGTCAGGGGCCGGCAGGTAGTCGATCACCGCATCGAGAAGCGGCTGGACACCCTTGTTCTTGAAGGCCGTGCCACACAGCACCGGACGGAACTCACCGGAAATGGTGCCCTTCTTGATGCAGCGCTTCAGCGTCTCTTTGCTGACGTCACCCTTCTCGAAATACTCTTCCATCGCTGCTTCATCAACGGCCAGAGCGGTATCAAGCAGCTCCTGGCGTGCTTCAGCAGCTTTTTCCTTCAGATCGTCAGGGATGTCCTCGTAGTGGAACTTAGCCCCGAGCTCACCGCCTTCCCAGACGATAGCGCGCATTTCGATCAGATCGACAACGCCGATGAAGTTTTCTTCAGCACCGATCGGCAGCTGCAGGGGCAGGGCCACGATGTCCAGCTTTTCCTTCAGCGTTCCGAAAGCATGCCAGAAGTCAGCGCCTGTACGGTCGAGCTTGTTGATGAAGATGATACGCGGAACGTTGTAGCGATCGGCCAGACGCCAGTTCGTTTCCGACTGGGGCTGAACACCGGCCACCCCTTCAATCACGAAGATCGCGCCATCGAGCACACGCAGCGAACGGTTGACCTCGATGTTGAAGTCGATATGGCCCGGCGTGTCGATGATGTTGATCCGGTTGCCTTCCCACTCGCATGTCACGGCAGCTGAGGTGATGGTGATGCCGCGTTCACGCTCCTGAGCCATGTAATCTGTCGTGGTATTGCCTTCATGCACTTCACCGATCCGGTGGGACATGCCGGTATAGTACAGAATGCGCTCGGTGGTGGTGGTCTTGCCGGCATCAATGTGGGCGGTAATGCCGATATTGCGGATTTTAGAAAGTTCTGCGTGCTCGGACACGTAATATCTCCAAAGGGGCGAAGTGCGGAAAACTCATGGCAGCTGCTGCGCTTAAAGACCTTAAAGACAAGGTGTTACCTGCAGTGCAACAGCAGAGCCGGAAGGGCTTATCAGTTTTCCGACCGTTTCTTTCAGACTGCCTGAGCCTGAAGGCCTGAAAATGAAAGAAAGGGGTTCCGGTCTCACCGGAACACCCTCCCCTGACCTGCCTGTTCTACAATCTCTCAGGCAGCCTGACGAGCTGCAGCCTTGCGTTCCTGCGCACGCAGGATACGACGCTTAATGATCAGGGCTTCCGGGGTCAGCTTGCGGTTGGGCGTGCCAAGCAGAAAGCTGTCCAGGCCGCCATTATGCTCAATGGTGCGCAGCCCCTGGGTCGATACACGCATGTGCACGCAAGCGCCCAGAATGTCGGACAGCAAGGTGGCATCCTGGAGATTGGGCAGAAAACGGCGACGGGACTTGTTGTTGGCGTGGCTGACGTTGTTGCCCGTCAACACCCCTTTGCCCGTGACTTGGCAACGGCGAGACATAGATCTTCCTCGGTGTTATGAGACGCGCGGCCTGTTCCGCCCTGCGCGTTACGTAAATAAGGCGGCCTTATCCCGCAGCTTGCACCTTTCGTCAAGCCCCGACGGTATTTTACCCTTCACCCGCCTGCTGAGCTGCCCACATCTCGGCATACACCCCTCCGCGTGCCAGCAGAGCCGCATGATCTCCCTCCTCGACAATGCGCCCCTGATCAAGGACAAGAATGCGGTGAGCGTCCTGCACGGTCGACAGGCGATGAGCAACCACCAGGGTCGTGCGCTGGCGCGACAGAGCCGCTAGTTCTTTCTGGATAGCCGCTTCCGTTCGCGTATCCAGCGCACTGCTGGCCTCGTCCAGCACCAGGAGAGAGGGATTGCGCAGGATGACCCGCGCGATGGCCACGCGCTGCCTCTCGCCACCCGACAGCTTCAGGCCGCGTTCTCCGACCATCGTCTCAAAACCCTGCGGGAGGCTGTCGATGAATGCGCCGATCTGCGCCCGATATGCCGCTTCCCGCACCTCTTCAGGCGTGGCACCGATACGCCCGTAAGCGATGTTGTCCCCGATTGAGGCATTGAACAGGGCACAGTCCTGCGGCACCACACCGATCAGGCGGCGCAGATCTTCCAGAGCGATATGAGGCAGGTCATAACCAGCCACGCTGACCCGCCCTTCCTGCGGGTCATAGGCACGTGTCAGCAGGCGCGCCAGTGTGGACTTGCCGGAACCCGTCCGTCCCACCACTGCAAGCGTCTCGCCGGGCGCGATGGTGAAACTGATGTCATGCAGGATGGGGCGCCCCGCCTCATAGCCGAAGGTCACATGCGAAAACACCACGCCCACGCCTCTGGTTTCAGGATTTGTCGCTTCCTTCGGCGGCTGCCCCAGGGAGGCCGGCAGATGGGCCGGTTCAGCCGGGCTGAGGATTTCAGGCTGGAGCGCCAGCAGTTCGAGATAATTCTCGATATCAACACGTGCATTGCGCCAGCCGGCCCCGACATAATTCAGCATTCCCACTGAGGCATAGATGCTGCGCAGGTAGGTGCCGATGAGCACGAACTGAGCCACGCCGATTCGTCCAGCCAGAATGTCCCACGCTGCCAGACCCAGCAGGGCAGTGGTGCTCAGGGCGATAAGCACATTGCGGCAGAGCTGCGAACCACTGACGAGGTATTGCAGCCTGATTTCAGCTTTCAGCAAGGCCTGCCGGCGTTTCTCATGCCCCTGCAGTTCATGGGAAGCATTGTCGAAGGCACGGACCGTTTCGGCATTAAGCAGACTGTCGACCAGATGATGGTGCACCTCGCCGCTCAGCCGGTTGCGCTCCCGGCGCGCATCCATCCGCCAGCGCGTGAAGAAATAGGAAACCCCGCCATACAGGGCGACAGTCAGCAAAAGCACCAGCAGGTAAAAGCCACTGAAAACCTTGAGGATGATCCCGAATGTCAGGACCAGCGTCAGAAGGTTGGGCAGTACGCTTGAGAGGGCCAGATCCAGGATAGTACCGACAGCTTCCGCCCCGCGATCCAGCACTCGGGTCAGCGCGCCGGTCTGGCGCCCCAGATGAAAACGCGCGCCCAGCCGGTGAATCTGCGCCAGCCCCAGCAGAGCCACACGTTTCTTGAACTGAGCCTTGACGGGACTGACCAGGATTTCACGTACGGGGCCGGTAATACCGCTGATCAGCCTGATCACGGCATATTGCGCCATCAGCGCCGTCAATGCGCCTACCAGAACCGGGGTGCCCGCAGCAGGCGCCAGCACAGCCACAAGACGGCTGAACAGCCAGGGCGTAGCCACGGAAGTACCGCTTTCCATGAAAAGAAGCCCGATGGCACAGCCCAGACGCAGTCCGACAGGCCAGAACGGAACCGGACGCAGGCGTTGCCAGAACGTTCGCAAGGGCAGCATTGGACCGGCCTCATAAGTGGCAGGATCAAGAAAGGCCGTCGTGCAGAACCGTTGACTGGCCTGGGCTTCCGTCTGCCCAGCAGCCCCTGAAGCTGTCTGATCAGTCCCCTCATCCGATGCTTGGGAGGTGCAAAGCGCCGCTGAGGCGGGCGCCGACTGGGAACTAGATGACCGGGAACTGGAAGAAGAAGATTGCGGAGAAACTGAAGGCGCCATGGTGGGACTATGAATGGTGGGCGACCAGCTTTGCAATTCTTTCCCTGCATGCCAAAAGAATCCGGTGACTTCCAAACCCCACCGACATTCTCCTCATGCGACACCTTCCCTTAAAGCGCCGCTTTCCGCCCCAGGCACGTGTCAGCCTTTTCTTCGCCATATCGCGCGTTGTCACAATATAATCTTGCCTGAAAACAGCCCCCTGAGCCGCTGGGTGCCTTTTCGCATGCCAGGCGAGAAAGACGGTCGACCAGTCATGAACTCTATTGGCTGGCTGTCGCGTCAATGGGCTGAAAACCTGCGCCTGCACCCGCTCCTGAAAGGCCTGTTCATCTTCACCCCTGGCCTTTCCGCTTTTTCCGATACGCCCTTTTCAACCGTTGATCTGGCAGCTGACATTTCGCTGGAGGCGCTCAGCCTTTCCCTGGCCCGCGCAGACCTCTACAGGCCTTTTAATGAAGCATTCGACGTCCACAGGCCGGGCGCGGCATTTGCCATCCGCGACTTCGCTGCTCAACCGCCTTCTCTGGGCCGCATAGACCGCGGCCTGATTCCCCTGCTGGGGACGGAAGCCTGTGGGGTGCATCTCAATGGTTTGGTGCGCAAATCTGAGGGGCTTTTTCTCTGGGTAGGTCGGCGGAGCGCTGACAAGCGCCTTGATCCCGGCAAGCTTGATCATCTGGTAGCCGGCGGCATGAGCGCAGGGCTGACGCCCTGGCAGACACTTATGAAGGAAGGGGCAGAGGAAGCCGGGCTCCCACTGGCGCTTCTGGAAAACGCTGAATACGCCAGCCAGATCTGCTATACTATGGAACGGCCTGAAGGCCTGCGCCGGGATCGGCTGTTCTGTTTCGACCTCTTTCTGCCTGAGGCGTTTCAGCCCCAGCCGATAGACGGAGAAGTGGAAAGCTTTCACCTCCTGCCGATCGAAGAGGTTTTTACCCTGGTTCGCGATACGGAAGCCTTCAAGTTCAACGTCTCTCTCGTCCTGATTGATCTTTTTCTTCGGTTAGAATTGTTCTCTCAAGACGATGCCACCACTCTTGCAGCAGCTCTTTATCCTGAGCCTGCCTCCCTTTCCCCGGAACAGCCATGAGACAGCTTCACGCAGGGCAACACGTCTTTCTTCTCGCCGCCCTGTGACTTTTCCTGTCGTTTCTGGCAGACCCGCTCAAGAGGTTGCTACTTCACTTCCGCCTCTTTACTCCAGGATGTACTCCCAATGACTGATACACCCGCCGCGCGGCCTCGGAACGAATACCGACGTTCCGGCAGATTCCACGATAAAAGCGACAACAAGCTCGAGACCCTCAACCGGCGTGCAACCTATGCACTCCAGCGGCGGGCACGCACCTACCTGGCCCTCACCTTCATCGGACTCGGCCTTTATTCACTGTGGAATCTCATTCCGGCCCTGCTCTGGGGCACCGTCTTCGCCATCTGCCTGTGGCCCATCTATGAACGCATGGAAAAACGTTGCGGCCATTCCATGTGGCTTCCGGCGGCCTTCACCACCCTGCTGGCCCTGGTTTTCCTGATTCCGATCTTCTTTGTCGGCTATCGCCTGACTGACGAGCTGCACAATGCCAGCCGCTGGCTGGAGAGCATCCGGCAGTCCGGCATTCCGATGCCGCAATGGATCGACCGTTTGCCCTTTCGCGCAGCGGCCATCCATCACTGGTGGGAAAACACCCTGGCTCAGCCGCAATATCTCAACCACCTCTTTTCCACCCTCGATATCAGCCATCTCTTCTCCACCCTTGATATCGGCCACAGCATGCGCGTGACCCGGCAGGTCGGGTCTGAAGTCCTGCACCGGGGGCTGCTGTTCGCTTTCTCACTGCTGACCCTCTTCTTCCTGCTCAAGGATGGTCAAGGCATCACGGCCCGTTGCCTGCGCGGCTCCAACCGCCTCTTCGGCCCGCAGGGCAAACGACTGGCTCGCCAGATCATATTCTCCATTCACGGCACACTTTCGGGGCTCGTGCTGGTCGGGTTGGGTGAAGGCGCCATCATGGGCGTGGCCTATATGTTTGCCGGCGCGTCCCAACCCCTGATTTTCGCACTGGGCACAGCTGTCTGCGCCATGGTGCCCTTTCTCGGCTGGGTGGCGGTCACGTCGGTCAGCCTGCTCATTCTCGTCAAAGGCAACATGGTTGGTGCCCTCGTTGTCTGGCTGCTGGGTGCCGTGCTGCTGTTCGTGGCTGACCATTTCGTGCGTCCTGTCCTGATCGGCGGCACGACGAAAGTACCCTTCATGTGGGTGCTGCTGGGGATCCTGGGCGGCGCTGAAACCTGGGGCCTGCTCGGCCTTTTCCTTGGCCCGGCCATCATGGCGGTGCTGCATCTGCTGTGGATCCACTGGACGGACAGCTACGCACAACGCAAAGCGCTTGAAGCCAGTGAGGAAACACCGGAACTTCAAGCAAAGAAAAGCTGATTTTTAGGTAAACCGCAGGACTGGTCGGGCAGGCGGGATTCGAACCCACGACCTCCAGTCCCCCAGACTGATGCGCTACCAGGCTGCGCTACTGCCCGTCGTCCTGCGGTGCCTGCTGTTTAGCAGGCTCTCCTTCTCGTTGGCAACAGATTTTTCCGTCAGGGGCGTTTATTCAGCTCCTTTCGCATTTCGATCTGAGCAGGTTTCAACGCCGCTCAAAATCCTGTCAGCCCGCTTCAGTCCAGAAACAGGCTTCGCAGCTCCTTCAGCTCCACAAGCAACGCAGCCACTCCCTCGCGCAGGCGGGCATTGGCATCGGTCATCTGCTCACCATGCGCCTGATGGTGCTGTGCTCTTTCAAGGGCCTGTCGAAGACTCTCCAGCTCCGCACGGCAACCGGCCAGTTCGGCTGCCTGATCCTCACACGTGCTCATTGCCCGCTCAGCCGTTTCCTCCAGAATCTTGTGGCGTTCACGCGCCAGTTCAAGTTCGGCTTTCAGCTGGGTGGCCTGACCCTTCTCATGCGCAAGATCAGCTTGCACTTCCGTCACGAACTGCTCGTGCTGCTGCCGGCTCTCTTCAAGCTGCTGCTTCAACAGCGCTGCCTCAGCCTCAAGCCGATCGCCGCGCGCCTGCCACTCAGCCCGACGCGTTTCAGCTTCCTGACCGACCTGCTGATTGCGTTGGATCAGGGCTTGCAGCTCTTTCTCCAGATCGAGAGCACGCTGGGCGGAATTTTCCTTTTCCATCGTCAGACGCGTCAGCTGCTCTTCAGTATGAGAGAGTTGCTGCTCCAGCAGATCAATCTCCGCTTTCAACCCTTTCTCTGTTTCAGCACGTGTGGTCTCGGCGGCCTGCTGTTGCTGCAGCTGCATCTCCAAGGCTTCCGCCCGGCGTGCGCCTTCCTCTTCAGCCGTCTTGCGGGCCAGGCTTTCAGCTTGCAGGCGTTCCTGCAGCTGCGCAGCCTCAACAGAGGCATTCTCACTTTTCCTGAGGCTTTCAGCCAGAATATCCTTCTGTTCCTCAAGCTGCTGCTTTTCCCGGCGCAGCGCTTCCAGCTGTTCTTCCTTCTCCAGGAGCAGCCGTTCTCTTTCCTGCAGACTGGCTGTCAGAGCAGCCATTTCCTCCCGGCTTTCCGCATGACGGCTGGCCAGTTGTTCCTGCAGGCGCCGACGCGATTCTTCCAGCACCTTCAAGCGTTCCGGTAGGCTTTCCAGCTCCTGAAGACGCGTCTTGTGCTGCGCCAGTTCAGTGCGCAGACGTTCACTCGCCTCCTTGGCCGCTGTCAGGATCCTATCCTGCGCCGCTGTGGACTGCTCCTGACGCAGGCGCGCCTGGGCCAGGTCTTCTTCCAGGCGCATGATATGGGCCTGCAGCGCCTCCTGCTGATCTTCAGCAGCATTTTCCACAGACGTATTGGTGTGGGGTGGCGCATCAGCTTCCGCTTCTTTTCGGCTCTTCAATGCTTCCACCTCTCCCTGCAGGCGGGCATTCTCTTCACCCACCAGCTGCAACGCTCCTGAGAGTTCTGTCTGCAGGCGCTGGAGCTGGGCTTCCGCCAGGTGCCGTCCCTTCTGCGCTTCTTCCACCTGTTGGCGCAGCGCAAACTGCGCGTCATTGGCAATCTCTTCCAGTGCCTGAGAAGTTGCTTTTTCTGGTTGACCAAGCTGTGCGGAAGGAGTGGAACCTTCCGGCTCCAGCTCTGAAAGAGGAGGTTTCACCTGTGTCTGATGTTGGGGAGGAACCAGACCTTCCTTACGCAAAAGGCGCATGATTTCATGGCGCTTGTGTCCGCCTTCATAAAGAAGGCCTGCAATGCGCTGCATTTTTTCCAGATCAGCGGCGGTATAATATCTTGTACCATTTCTGAAAATCGGCGCCTGGAACACCGGATAAAGGTTTTCCCACGAACGCAGCCTGTAGCCCGGCTGACCGACAATCTCAGCCACCTGCTCCAGCGTCAGTTCGTTTCTGCCCGCCTCACTCATGAATGCCTGTTCTCCCGTCACTCAAAACAAAAAGAGCGGCGCATCGAAACAGGCAGAAGACCAAAGCGGCCATTGCTCTGAATGTTTCGCCTCACCCGCACAATTTTCCAGCAATCTTCTACCGACAGTTCGCTAACAGCTTTTCAGCGATCTTTTGGAAAAATCTGCTCGCCGACTTTCACCGGTTTCACACTTCAAGGTTTCAGAGGAAATTAAGGCAAAATGGTGAAGTTCAATCGGAAAAATTCCCTAAAACTCATGCCTGGTCCCTCTTTTTCAGGAATCAGTATCTGAGCAGCGCTGAGCCCCAGGTGAGCCCCCCACCCAGAGCTTCCATCAGAATCAGGTCTCCTTTCCTGATCCGTCCGTCCCGCACTGCTTCATTCAAGGCGAGCGGGATAGAGGCAGCTGACGTGTTTGCATGCCGGTCAACCGTTACCACTACGCGTTCGGCCGGCAACGCAAGACGCTTGGCCATACCGTCGATTATGCGCAGATTAGCCTGATGCGGCACCAGCCACTGAATGTCAGCCCCACATAATCCATTGGCGTCCAGGGCCTCATCCACGGCCTCAGCCAGCCGAACAACCGCATGGCGGAACACTTCACGCCCCTGCATTTTCAGGACAGAATTCGTTCCGGTCCCCGCTGCCCCGTCGACATACAACAGATCTCCCAACGTCCCATCAGAATGCAGATGGGTTGAAAGAATGCCCTCACCAGGGGCAGCTCCTGCCTCCAGCAGCACTGCGCCGGCCCCATCGCCAAAAAGGACACAGGTCGCCCGATCTTCCCAGTCCAGCAAACGCGAGAAAACTTCAACGCCGATGACCAGAACACGTTTTGCCATGCCCGTTCCGATAAAGGCATTCGCTGTGGAAAGAGCGTAGATAAAACCGGAACAGGCCGCGCTGACATCAAAGCCGAAACCAGCACGCATGCCCAATGCCGCCTGCACACGGACAGCGACAGCCGGGAAAACCTGATCGGGCGTTGAAGTGGCCACGATAACCGCATCGACATCCTGTGGCCCCACGCCTGCCTGCTCCAGAGCGTTGCGGGCGGCCTGAGCGGCCAGGCTGACAGCATTCTCGCCTTCGGAAACAATATGACGCTGGCGGATCCCGGTTCGGGTCCGGATCCAGTCATCGGAAGTCTCGAGCCGCTGGGCCAGATCTTCATTTGTAACGATTTGGCGGGGCAAGCACCCACCGACACCGCTTATCCGGGCACGAGGGCGTATATCCTGAACAGGGGAACTGGTGGGAAAATTCTGGTCAGACAAAGGCGTCGAGGGCCTATCGGGAATGGTTTCCGACAGCGTGTCACCTCTCATGCGCGCTCACCTTCCAAAGCCTGGTCCGGAGGGGTGAGCATATCCAACTGGCTGAGGCGTTGGCGGATCTTGTCATTGAGCCGATTGGCGACGGCATCGAAAGCCACATCGATAGCTGCTGCGAATCCTTCAGCATCCGCTCCCCCATGCGACTTGACCACTACCCCGTTAAGCCCGACAAAAACAGCGCCGTTATAGCGGCTGGGATCAATCCACTCCCGCATACGCTCCAGACCGGGCTTGACCAGGAGATAGCCGATTCGGCTCAGAAGATTGGCTTGAAAAACGGATTTCAGCAGGCCGAAAGCCAGTTTCAGGGCGCCTTCACCCGTCTTAAGGGCCACATTGCCCGTAAAGCCATCGGTCACAACCACATCCGTAGTGCCGGCCGTGATGTCATGACCTTCGATGAAACCGCTGAAACGCGGCCCCAGCGGGCTGTTTTTCAGCCGCTCGGAAGCCTGACGCAGGCGCTCATCGCCCTTGAGTTCTTCAGCGCCGACATTCAGCAGGCCGATGCTGGGGGCTTCCAAGCCCAGTGCGGCCTGGGCAAAAGCCTCCCCCATGATGGCGAACTCAACCAGGTTCCGCGTGTCACAGGCGATATTGGCGCCCAGATCGAGCATCACCACGTCCCCACGCGCAGAAGGCTGAACCGCTGCCATGGCGGGGCGTGAAATGCCGGGCAGAGCTTTGACGATGATCTTGGCCAACGCCAGCATGGCCCCGCTGTTGCCGGCTGAAACCACCCCCAGTGCTTCACCGCTGGCAACCGCTTCCATGGCCATACGTAGCGACGAACCACGCAGGCGCAGTGCAGCTGTGGGCTTCATCTCCATGGAGATGCTGGTCGGCGCATGACGCACAGTGCAGATGGCAGCCGCTTTCTTGAAGCGCTTCTTCAGTGCCGGACCCAGCACTGCTTCATCTCCCAGAAGCAGAATGCGGATATTGGGATGGCGCACTGCTGCCTTTTCCAGACCCGCCAGCACGACATCCGGCGCGTGATCTCCCCCCATAGCATCAACAGCCAGCGTGTAAGGTGAGGTGGAAACGGACAAGTCGGCGGGAGGCGGTCCCGCTTCCTTGGCAGACGGCTCTGTCATTAGTGCTGGTTCCGGCAATTCTCTGAAAACGATCTATACCGGCAGGCAGGCACCTTTCGGAGGGCGTGTCCCGGTGAAAGCACAGGGAAAGCCCGGGAGCCCTTGCCTACTGGTATCGCCAAGCCCGCAGGCCTGCTGAATCAGGCGCGCACGGCAGTCTTGAGAACGCGCCCTTCAGCGCTTGCCACTTCCCGCCCGTCATAATGACCGCAATGGCTGCAGACATGGTGAGGGCGTTTCAGCTCACCGCAATTGGAGCATTCAGCGCTTGCGGGCGTTCCCAGCGCATGGTGGCTGCGGCGCATACCGCGACGGGAAGGGGTAGTCTTTCTTTTTGGAACGGCCATGATTTTCTGCCTCTCACTGGGTTATCGTGCACTCTGCTACCTATGCCATGAACGGCTTCACGAGGCTGATAACCTGAATAATCTGTTTCACTCTCTTACCACGCTGCAGGGGCTACGCCCACCATCCGCGTTTCCCTCCACGCCAAAAATCACTTGGAGCGGGAAAATACGAGAGCGGGAAAAGCACGCACCCAATGCACGTTAAGGTAAGCGCGCGGCTCTAGCAGATCCAGGCGCATTCCGCAAGCTACGAAGCTCTTGCCCCCTCTCCACCATGCCGGCGCTTCTTCGCGTCTTTTCCCCTCCGTTCTGTTTCCTCTTATCTGCAGTCGTCAGTGCACGTCCTGACCAGGAGTGCCTTTAAGCTTCTGTAAAATCGCAAAAGGATGGGGGGCTTTTTCTTCCGGAGCCTCCGTACCCGCTGCATTTTCTTCATCGGGAGTGATTTCCACGAAATTGTCCAGACCACTTCCCGCCTTACGGGGATAGGGATCAAGGCAAAGCGCCAGCTGTTCTGCAGCCGCCTCGCCAAGATCGATCATCTGCCCGTCATAAGGCACTTCATCATCTTCCTCGGCCATCAGCGCTTCGAGATCAATCTCCCCCTCTTCAGAAGCCATGTTGTCGCGCGGAATGAACCGCAAGGTGAAACGCTCGGTGATCTCTTCAGGCACGTCCTCGCCCGTAATAATACAGCTCTGCACAACCCGGGCAGTCAGCAGGCCATCAGCCAGAACGTCGGTATCCCCAAGGCGCTTCAGATGGAAGCGACACGACAACTCATCCACTCTCGGTAACCCGAAACGTCTGGCCAGGGCCTGGCGCTGTTTCTCATCGGCCTGCACCTCCCAGGTCAGCCCGGTGCCGCCGATGCGCTGCAGGGAGACGGGACTGGAAAATTCCCCCCGACCGGCCCCGGCAACGCCATTGTTCACTTTTCCCTCCGCTTTCGAAGATTTATTGCGCGTCATTCCCTGAGAGGCGGAGAACCCGGGACTGGAAGATCCGGCACGACTTTTAGACATGGCTCACCTTTTTCTCTTCTCTTTTCCGATCTGAAGTCACTTTACTACATTACAGTCTTTTCCAGCCATTCAAGCCAGGGCACTTAATCTGGGGAGAGGGCTCGGTGATCTGCCTGGAACAGGTGGCTTTCCAGAAACACCCATGCTGCAAAAGGAAGAGGGTCTGTCATAATTCCCTCTCTGGTGATTGACATCCCCCTCTCTGGCAAGGCAGTGGAAAAACGCTCGTTTTCTCGCCGCCATTCCGATCTGACAGGCAGGATACCCCACCGGATGATGACCCGCCCTCTTTTCCAGGCCATTTCAGCCAGGTTTTCAAAGCTGATGGCGGCGCCTACCGTGCAGTCTGCAGAAATCTGTTTCCCTGCCCAAAGCGTATCTACCAGCAAATCTTCCCGGAAAGGCTTGGCCCTGCTCCTGGCCGGAGCCTGCCTGAGCGGCTGCACCCTGTTTGACGCACCGGAAATTCCCCGCGGGGCCCTGGTGGAAAAATCGGATATCCTTCAGCTCCATCCCGGTAGCACCACCCAACAGGAAGTTGAATCCCTGATCGGGTCGCCCACCACTCATGCCACCTTCGACAACAACAAGTGGATTTACATCACTCTGACCAAAAATCTCGTGCCCATGGGATTTCCAGCTGTTGATAAACAGCGGGTACTGGTCCTCGACTTCGATGACAGCGGGGTCCTGCAACATCTCAAGCTACTAACCAAGAAAAATGCTGTGCCTGTCAGCATGGTCAGCGCCATCACGCCGTCGCCCGGCACGCAGATTTCCGTCCTGCAGGAAATTCTGGGCAATGTGGGTCGCTACAACCCCATGAGCAGCCTGGGAAATACCTTCGGTGGGGGCCTTGGAGGTCTTGGCGGCATGAACAATCACGGGGGTGGCATGGGCAATGGGCCGCTGAGCGGACAGGGCACAGGCAATGGTGGCGTTGGCAACACGATGCCCTGAGCAGCAGTGACTTCCTGACGCTGTCTGCGCCAAGCCCGCGGGGCAAAGCACGTATTGTGGGAGCGGTCAGATCATGCTAGATCAAACTGCAGACTTTCCTTTTTTACGAAGGCTTTTTACGTTATTGCAGACTACAGGCGTGCAGATGCTTTTTTCTGAACTGCTTTGATAAAACTGCCTTCGATTCTTTCTCTTTTTTTCCCTTTTTATCTGTCCTTCAAAGGAGATGACGGCCCCGTGCAGGTTCTCGTTCGTGACAACAATGTTGATCAAGCGCTCAAGGCGCTTAAAAAGAAGATGCAGCGCGAAGGCGTTTTTCGTGAAATGAAGCTTCGTCGCCACTTCGAAAAGCCCTCTGAGCGTCGCGCCCGTGAAGGTGCCGAAGCCGTGCGCCGTGCCCGCAAGATGGAACGCAAGCGTCTGGAGCGTGAGGGATTCTGATTTCAGAACGCTTCTGAACCTGAAAAAGTCGCTCTGATTTGGAGCGGCTTTTTTATTGCTGGATACTGCCTCTCTTCAGGCTAGCCTCAGGGAGAAATCTGCCAGCCCAGCGTGTTCCCGCAAGAAGCCAAAACGTAATCTCGCACGTCTCCCTGTCTTTTCTGACTATATAGTAATACGCGCCGTATCAGATGGCGCCCACCGATTTTCAGAGCCCCCCTGGCTTCCGAGAGCTCAGCTGCTTGTCTTACGGTGACTTTCCGCAGCCCGGTCAGATAGCCCCAGCGCGGGTCGGTCCCCACCACCGGTAAAGCCTGGGGATGCTGCCGGGCATAGAAGCTGATGATAGCGGCCAACCCATAATCTTCGATGACCAGGGCTTCTGCGCCAGCTGCACGCGCCTCTGTCTCAGCCTGCCGGGCCAGCCCGTCCCAGCCGGCCATCAGGCGCAATGCCGGGTCATGATGGGCATTCAGGGGCAGGCAATGGAAAAGTGCCTGCACGCTTACGATCAGTCCCATAAAAAGCCCCGTCGCGACCGCCGTTCTGAAAAAGCGTCCTGGCAGAGCCCCTGCCATGGCAAGGGCCGGGTACAGCACACAGGGCCAGTTGGCTTGAACACGACCGGCATAAAGAGCATGCGCCAGAAAGACCCCCGCCCCCGGCAGGACCAACCAAAGCAGCAGGGGCATTTTCCTGCGGGCCTGCCAGCAGCCGAGCACCACACAGAAGCCGACAACCGGCGTCAGCAACCCGATCTGGCCGGCCAGGAGCTCGCCCAGATAGTGCAGAGCGTGCGCAGGCGCCCAATGCCCCAGGCGCCGGCCCTGTTTCAGAAAACCCGCCCAGCGATGAAGAGCGTTCCACCACAGGGTCGGACCACAACTCACCCCTGCTATGCCAGCAGCCAGCCAGGGGCCGACACGACGCCACTGCCCTGACTGCAGAACATAACCCCCTAACCCTACTGCCAGCAGGAGAAAGGTATATTTTGATTCCATCCCCCCACCGAGGCACAGGCCGGCGCCTCCCCACCACCCCACAGAATACGTGGATTCTCTTCTCAGGGTTTCAGCCAGACACCACAAAAAAACTGCTGCAAAAAACATCTGGGGGGTGTCGGGCGTCATCAAACACATGCCCAGCCCGAACATCAGCGTGGCATTGAGAAGCCATGCCGCCTGTGCCCCAGGCGCTGCCCGCAGCCATATCTGTCCGGCACGCCACAATGCGAGACTGGCCAGAAAACTCGCCAGAACGCCGCAGAGGCGTATGCCGAGCGGTGTGGATCCACAAAGCAGTGTCCCCAACCTGATCCACAGCGCTACCATGGGAGGATGGTCCAGGTAGCCTGCCTGAAGATGCTGCGACCACCACCAGTAATAGGCTTCGTCAGGTGTCAACGGCAGCCAGGCTGCCAGGCCGAGCCGCAGGAAGGCCAAGATGAGAAAGCCGCCCATGCAGCCCAATATCGCTGGCCAGGCCGTTGGCTTCGGACATGCCACGCTGAACACTACCGGCTCCTCAGCGGGATCGACAGCCTCTGTCTGACATGTCCCGAAAGAGCAGAAGCCATCCTGATCCTGTTGCAGAAGGACTGGACAAAACAACGCCTGAATTTCAAAGCGGTACGCCCTTGTGAGGCGACAGCGTTCTGATGTCCTGAAACGAACGCAGGCGCACGACATGCGTCATTTCTGTCAGTTCATGAATCAGACGCTGCTGATGAGCAGCATCACGGGCCAGGACGTGCAGCAGGAAATCCTCAGCCCCGTTAAGCATGTGACAGGCCTGAAGTTCCGGCCAGCCGATGACTGTCTGCTCGAATTCTTCAAGAACCTGGCTTTTCTGGCTGTCCAGCCCGACAAGGACAAAAAAACTGACGGGCCAGCCCAGTTGCGCCGCATCCAGCTCGGCATGAAACCCCCGGATGACGCCAAGCTCCTCCAACCGCCGGACCCGCCGCAGACAAGGCGGCGCAGACATGCCGATCCGGCGCGCCAATTCGACATTGGTCATACGCCCGTCACGCTGCAGCTCACTGAGAATCATACGATCGGTTTCGTCCAGTTCAAGAACGCGCTCGGTGTCAGGACCGCTGACGACCCAATTTACGGCAGGGCTGGAGGGGTTCCGGCGCATTCACTTGTTTCCTGTCAGGTGGGTTACCGCTGAGATGGAAAGCACTTTTTCAGCTCCCTCGTTGCCTGCTGCCTGTATAAGCTGCGCGCCAGGCGCTGAAAAGCGGCCGGATCCCTGCTGTTCATCCCCCTTGGCTTTAGCTTAGAATAATTATCTTTACTGGAAATCCGACCCGCAAACCGTCTCGGCAAAGCTGGACCGCTTGCAGGCCCGACAGGGGCGCGACCTTCAAAGGAGTTTCTGCCTTCATGACCACGGTTCATCGTACCGATCTGCTGATCGTCGGTTCCGGCCCGGCCGGCTACACTGCCGGTATCTATGCGGCACGTGCCGCCCTCAAGCCCCTGCTGGTGACCGGTCTGCAACCAGGAGGCCAGTTGACCATAACCCAGGATATTGAGAATTACCCCGGCTTTGCCGAGCCGGTGGGCGGACCGTGGCTTATGGAGCAGATGCGCCTTCAGGCAGAGCATATGGGCACCGAAATCATTTATGACCTCATCACGCAGGCTGAGCTGAAAAACGGTCCAGACGCTGAAGGCTATTTTCATCTCAAAGGGGATTCAGGGACAACCTACCTGGCCCGTTCTGTCGTTATCGCCACAGGTGCACGCGCCAAATGGCTGGAGACGGAAGCCGAAAAGAAATTTCAGGGTCATGGGGTTTCCGCCTGCGCCACCTGCGATGGGTTTTTCTATCGCGGCAAGGATGTTGCTGTCGTCGGCGGGGGCAACACCGCAGTCGAAGAGGCCCTCTATCTCACACATCATGCCAAGAACGTTCACCTCATTCACCGCCGTGATTCGCTCAAGGCCGAAAAGATTCTGCAGGAACGCCTAAAGGCCAATCCGAAAATCCATATCCATTGGAATCGTGAGATCGACGATATTTATGGAACAGTGCCGCAAGGAAGCGAAAATGCACCGGAAGTGGTCAGCGGCGTAAAGCTGCGGGATACGGAAAATCCCGCCGCTGCCCCTGAAAAGCTGGCGGTTGACGGTGTTTTCATCGCGATCGGTCACATTCCCAATATCGGTCCGTTCCGCGACCAGGTAGCCTGCGATGAAGAAGGCTATATTCAGACCATTCCCGGAACGGCCTGCACCTCCGTCACGGGCATCTTCGCCGCTGGGGATATTCAGGACAAAATCTACCGTCAGGCCGTCACCGCAGCCGGTACGGGATGCATGGCCGCTCTGGAAGCCGAACGTTATCTGGCCGCTGCCAACAGGAAAAGGAAAGACGCCTCCAAAAACGTCTGAGCAGAAAAGTATTTTGCTTCAGGCACGACCATCAGCAGACGGTTGAGAAGCCGGCAACCTTCAGCTCAAGAAAGATTTCACAAATGCTTGACCCCATCAGGTAATTTAGGGAACCTGCCCCGCAAGACAGTCCAGCACAGGCACAGGATGGGGCGACATGAGCAAAGCACACACCGGCTCTACAGACGGACTCCATGGGAGCCCCAAGATGGACTGGGACAAGCTCCGTATCTTCCACACCGTTGCTGAAGCCGGTTCCTTTACCCATGCCGGGGATCGTCTCAATCTCAGCCAGTCCGCAGTGTCCCGCCAGATTTCCGCTCTGGAGGAAGTTCTGGGCGTTCCCCTTTTTCACCGTCATG
The DNA here is from genome assembly GCF_006542375.1 of Oecophyllibacter saccharovorans. Lineage (GTDB taxonomy): Bacteria > Pseudomonadota > Alphaproteobacteria > Acetobacterales > Acetobacteraceae > Oecophyllibacter > Oecophyllibacter saccharovorans. The sequence continues at coordinate 203,307 of NZ_CP038143.1, forward strand.
CACGGGGCCTTATCCTGACCGAACAGGGTGAAGTCCTGCACCAGACAGCCCGGGAAGTCTTTGCCAAGCTGGCCATGACGCAGGCTTTCCTGAGTGAGAACCGCGAGCGGGCTGTCGGTAAGATCAAGGTGACGACGACAACGGATTTCGGTCTTTGCTGGCTCATTCCCCGCCTGCACCGCTTTCTGAAAGATCATGCAGACGTCAATGTGGAACTGCTGCTGGAAGACGCCGATCTTGATCTGAGCATGCGTGAGGCGGATGTGGCCATTCGCATGCATCCCCCTACCCAGCCCGACCTGATTCAACGGCATCTGGCCAGTTTCAGCATGCCTATCTATGCCAGTCGGGCCTATCTGCAGGAACACGGCACCCCACGCACTCTGAAAAACCTGGAGCAGCACGCATTGATCGGGTTTTCAGGCCCTCAACCTCCCCTGCCCCATATCAACTGGCTTCTGGAGCGCCTGATCAAGGAGAAGCTGGTCACTCACCCGCATATTCCCCTTGCCGTCAACAGCGTCGCCGCCATTGCCACGGCCATAGCAGCCGGAAACGGTATCGGGGCCCTGCCGCCTTATACAGCAGCCAGCTACCCGGAGCTCGTGCGCATTCTGCCGGAAATCCGCCCCCCCCAGCTCGAAGCCTTCTTCGTCTATCCTGAAGAGCTCAGGAGTTCGAAACGTATTTCCGTTTTTCGGGATTTCCTGCTTGCTGAACTGAACGATGATCGTCATGAGCTGGGAGAGAACCGCCTGGCTGCTGAAGAAGGCGTTCTTCACGCAACCCACTGAAACACAAAGCTCAGTTCAGCCTATCCGCAACTCTCCGGCAGAGCGACGGCTTTTCTGCAATCCACGTCTACCGGAAGTTTTTAGCCAGCGCCAAAGCCATAACGGCCTTTGCTCCAGACTGGCTGGAGTAAAGGCCGTCTTGGTAACGAGCAGGCAGTTCTTTAGCCGTTGCTCTTGGCATCCTGATTGGCCGTATAACGGTTGCGCCGCCCTTCAGCGGTGGAACCGATGCTGCGACCCAGTCCGATCTCGCGGGCCAGAGCGGAGCGGCGCTTGGCATAATTGGGGGCAACCAGCGGATAATCGACCGGCAGTCCCCATTTTTCCCGGTACTGTTCAGGCGTCATCCCGTAAGTGCTTTTCAGATGCCGTTTGAGCATCTTGAGCTTTTTCCCGTCTTCCAGACAAATGATGTAATCGGGGAAAACGGATTTGCGGATCGGAACGGCCGGCTGCTGGCGGGTTTCCGCACGACTGCTTTCGCCTTCAGCCGGCTGACCGGCCAGAGCGCCATAAACGTTACGTATCAGGGCCGGCAAAGCTTCTGCAGAAATGGGAGAACCTGAGATTTTTGCCACGACAATCTCTGTGGTCAGGCGCAATAGCTGGGGAACATTGTTTTCAGCCTGGTCAGGCATGGAATGACCTTCTAAAATAAAAGTAATCTAACTTCATCTCAAAAAGATGAGCGAATTACTCTAATACACTACTCTCTCTCAGTTGTGCAGGGCTTAAAACTAATTTATTCTTTTAATTCGGTATTTATTATACTTGATTTAAATATTTTCTGTTGTCACTTCTCTTATCTGCCCTATCTACATGAACGCTCAACTTCCAATTTCAGTCCCTCTTGCCAGTCCAAGTGATTTTAGCGGATGGCGATCCTGGTCGCGCCAGCTGCTTTATGACCGTGTTCCAGACACCGACATTGACTGGCAGATCACGCCGCCGGCTGATCTTTACGCCCCGGTCAGCGAGCGTTCTCTACCGCAGGTTGCTCCTGCTTTCGCAATACCACGCGAGACAGCCCGGTTGATTTCCGCTGTTTTTGCTTCCGGTCATCCCGAACGTTTTTCGTTGCTTTACCGGCTTCTGGAACATTATCGCGACACGCCAGCCCAACCTGTTGAGCCAGACTTGTTGGGAAAACTCCAGGCGCTCGCCGCACAGGCACGCGCCCAAGCTCTGGAACTGCGCGCTTGCCTCCCCCCGCCGCTCCAAAGCACGCCTGCCTTCCGGCATGTTCAGGTTCCCGTCCCGCTTCTGGACAGTCAGGCGTCAGCCCTTTGGCGCCTGCGCCCCCAACCATGGCTGATGCACACGCCAGGCCGGCTCCTGCTGTGTGAAAACAGCCAGATCATCTTTGCCCCCGAGCCTCCCTCAATTCCCGATACTGATACAGCCCCTGAGGCACAAACCGAAAAAGCCCTTTTCCTGCACGATTTTGCGCAGCGTCATGGGCAATCGGCACAACACAGCATCTACTGGCGCGGCGTGGACACGTTCCGTCTTCCTCCCGCCCCTGAAGAGATCGACCAGGCGTCCAGCCTGCATGCGCTCCGTTGCCTGGCTGTCGACTGTGCTTTCTGCCCGCTGAGCCAGGCTGCCAACCGGACGGTCTTTGGAGAAGGGGCTACTGGTGCCCGGCTGATCTTCGTTGGTGAGCAACCAGGTGACCAGGAAGATCTGACAGGCCGGCCCTTTGTAGGGCCCGCAGGACAGCTTTTCGACCAGGCGCTTCAGGAAGCCGGCGGGCAAAGGGGCGATTACTGGCTTACCAATGCCGTCAAGCATTTCCGCTTCATCCAGACACCCGCACGGCGCCTGCACCAGAAGCCGGAAGCCCAGCATGTCCAGGCCTGCGCCCCCTGGCTGGCTGCCGAGCGGCGTCTTCTGGCGCCGCAAGTGACAGTCATGCTGGGCGTAACGGCCGCTTCAGCAATTCTGGGGCGCCCGGTAACCATTTCGCGTGAACGCTCCAGACTGTTCGATCTGCCTTCAGGCGGCAAAGGACTGGTAACAGTGCATCCCTCTTTTCTGCTGCGCGTGCCTGATCCGCAAAGGCGCGCGGAAGAATACCGGAAATTCGTGACAGACCTGAAATTGGCTCTCTCTGCCCTCGCACCGGATTCAAAAGAGGAGTAGGCTTCAGCCACCTCTTCCACCAATACGGAATTTCGAGCGGAACCGATGGCCAACTCCGGCGCTTCAACGTCTTTACTTCCCAAGCGCCGATCCCTCTTAAGCTGGCTGCTCCAACCCGATTTCAAAGCTGTCGTCTTCGCCTTCCGGACCACGATGGCCGCCTGCCTGGCTTTAGGGGTCGCCCTCTGGATGGAACTGGACAGCCCCGCTTGGGCCGCGATGACGGTCTGGTCTGTCGCGCAGCTCACGCGAGGGGAAAGCCTCTCCAAAGCACGCTGGCGTATTGTGGGCACCCTCATCGGCTCCACTGCCGGTATCGGGTTACATGCGCTGGTCCCCCAGGCGCCGTGGCTGTTCTTTCCGCTGTTGGCCATATGGGTCGGCGTTTGCAGCGGGCTGGCTACATTCGTAAGCAACTTCCGCGCCTATGCCCTGGTCCTGGCCGGTTACACCTGCGCCATCGTGGCCACTGACGCAGCCCCTGACGGCAACCACGTCTTCATGATCGCCGTTTCGCGTGGCTCCTATATCATCCTGGGCGTGATCTGCGAGACACTGGTGGCCTTCGTATTCTCCCCCAACCAGATCCTGCTTGCCCATCGTGCCCTGAAACAGACGCTGCAAAGCGCCCTGATCGTGGCAACCACAACGCTTGCCAGTATCCTGAGGCGGGGTACAGCGGCTGAAAACATGGCCCGTCAGCAGTTCGGTACCATGCTGCGCATTGCTGACCGGATTGAATTTGCCGAGATCGAAATGGGTCCTCACGGCCATGAAGGTGATCATGCGCGCGCCGCTCTGGCAGCAATCTCGGTCCTTCTTGCCCGCGGCTTCGGCATTGCCAGTCAGCTCCACCTGTTCGCGCGCCATCACTCCGATTACCAGACCGTTGCCGACGAGGTCCTCAACTTTCTCGACGCCTTTCCCAAAGTCATTTCTGATGAAAGCCTGCTGCCCGACCTCCTGTCGGAACTGCAGCATCTTCGCGATATCTGTCGCCAGTACGCAGCCCCCCACCGGCTGACCCCCACACATCTGGTCTCCCATCCCTCGGAGCTGACCTCAGATGAAGTGGCTCGGATGAAGGCCGAGAACACGACTGAAACGACCGTTCCGGAACTGGATGAGCGCGTGCTGTTCGTGTCCCTGGGAGAACTGCTGGGCGATCTGGAACGCGCCATTCTGGAATATTATGCCAGCACGCATCTCATCCGCGGCGATCACTTCCATTTTCAGCGCCAGACCCATCGTGACAGCCGCCTCGCCCTCAATAACGGTGTGCGCGCTTCCATGGCAGTCATCCTTACCGCGCTGATCTATGAAGTCACCGCCTGGACGGAAGGCTTTCACTTCATCGGGATCGCGTCGCTCTGCGTGGGGCTTTACGCAACGCAGGAAAATCCGGTTCTCGGCACCCTGAACTTCCTTCGGGGGGTGGTGACCGGCTATGTGGTGGCCTTTTTTCTGGTCTTTCTCTTCATGCCGATCGTCAAGGTCTATGAACCGCTCATCCTTATCCTGAGCTGTGCGATGATGATCGGCGGCCTGGCCAAGGCCCATGCTGCCACAGCGGCCTGGGGTGCGGCCTACAGTCTGCTCATGCCCTCCATGCTGGGGCTCAGCAACCATCACGTGATGAACGAGATGCAGTTCTTCAACGGCAACATGGCCACCGTTCTGGCCGCTGCCCTTGCGGTCATCATCTTCCGCACCATTCTGCCTTTCAGCGCAGCCAGCGAGCGTTTCCGGCTGCGCAAAGGCATGCTGCGGGAACTGCGCCATCTGGCTCAGCCTGGGCGCCTGCCCAGCATCAACGCCTGGGTGGCCCATGGCATGGACCGTTTTTCCTGCATTTTGCGCCATGCCGGCAATACGCCTCCGCAGATCATTGAGGCTTTCATTCGCGGTACCCTGGCTACGCTTACTCTCGGCCTCAATATCATCCGCCTGCGCACACTCATGGACCGTGAATATCTGCCCGAGAGCGCCCGGCGTCCCATCGCGCTGGTTCTGCACTATATTGAATTTCCCACGCGTCGCTATGCGCAGGCCGCCCAAGCCGCCACCATGGCCATCCGTCGCCTGCGTGAAATGGACACGCCCTCGCATGACATCATCACGCGGCTGGAAATCACGCGTGCCATCACCTACCTGATGATCATTGCCCATATTCTGCGGACAAACCGTAATTTCCTCGACCCCACCAAGCCTTTCACTGGAGAAGAGCTTTCCACGCCTTCACCTGCTGATAAGCCAGCTCCTGGCAAAATCCAGGCCGCTCAGCAACCTGGCTGACGCGCCTGACAGACACAGCATCAGGCGCTGCCGTGAGCTCAAAGTTTCTCAAATAAGGGGCGGAACTCATCGAGCTCGATGAAATTATCGGCCTGACGCCGCAGCTCATCAGCCACAACCGAAGGTTGGGTGCGGGCGGTTGACATCACGGTGACTTCCTTGCCGTTCTTCTGCAACTGCTCAACCAACATGCGGAAATCGCCATCCCCTGAAAGAATGACGATATGATCGGCCAGCCGACAGTGCTCCAGAGCATAGATTGTCAACTCAACATCCACGTTGCCCTTGATGCGGCGGAGAGGTTCAGGCTCCGAGCGCCAGCCACCCTCTGTGGCCCCCTCCTCCAGGATAGGAAGGGTTTCTCCCTCTCCCATATAGGTGCTCTTGGCATCCTTACGGATCACGCGATAGCCGTTATATTCCAGGAAAGAGACGAACTTCCCGCGCTTCGGGTCATTCGGAAGCACAGAGACAAAACAGTATATGCCGCGTAGATTGGCTGAAGCCTTCATCTCGTTTCGGAATTTCTCATAATCGAAACGAAAACGCAGCTTTTTCAATGAAAATTCTAGATTGGCATGGTCAATCAAAATCTTGGTGCGACCGCCATCAAAGTAATCTTTCAGCTGGTCTCTCAGAGAGTCCATATAATGTTTATAGTCTTCTTCATCAGTCTCATAAGTAGGCATTTTTATAAAGCACTCCAAAATGATAGGATTTTTGAACAATAAACAGAACTTGGAACATACAATACCCCAGACACCGTTATAAAGTCTGAAAAGAGTTTTATACTTCTGGCTTATAAGGACTTTTGTAGGATTCTGATTGTACGCGCCGGAAACGACTTTTCCTTACTCTTTTTCCTTACTCTTATTGATAGGCGTTCAGATAGTTCAAACATCGCAACCGAATAGAGAGACAGCGTATAGCTGGGAAAGAACTGACCAGAAAAGCCCGGACCTCGGCGTCCTGACAGGCGCGTTCCAATAGGCCTGGCTAAATAGATTTTTACGGAAATCAAGCAGTTCCCCAGCTTTTCCAAAAGTCTTCAAATCAAAGCTGAGACTGAGGATTGGCGGAGAGGGTGGGATTCGAACCCACGGTGCCCGTGAAGGCACAACGGTTTTCGAGACCGTCCCAATCGACCACTCTGGCACCTCTCCGGGACGCTTTTCACATCAATTTCCGCCTCTGAGCTCCAGGACCATAAGTAGGCTGGCAAGACTTTCAGGTGACAGAATGAAGGGCTGGGACAGTTTCAGCCAGCAGAAAAGCTCGATAAGGCGACTATATGGCCAAAAAAGCGCTCGAAAGCAAGGGGGGTGTGCGTCAGACAGCCCATCCCTCTTCACTGGCCTTGCATCCCCGCTCCCAGCTTGAGAAAAACACTTGCGCCCGCGCCTGAAGCGCCAGGGATTATTAAATGAAGAGACCTTGAAGTTCATTGACCTCTTCTTTGAAAAGCTGTAAGAAATCCGCCTGCCTTGTCACATGAAGTGGCGGGCCAATGACAAAAAGCGAGTCCGGGTTTCCGACCCTCCTCTCCACCCTGCCCTGCTTTCAGGACAGGTCTCCGCCGGTTTTCATGGCTATCCAGAACGTATGTGCCTTCTCCCTTTGCGGGAATTGTCACTCAGAAGACTCTGGGCGCCTGAATGACCTCAGGATGAGGGGCGAGCACGAGGCTTTCGAAACATTTGAAGAGAGATTTGCATGTTTGCAGTCATCCGCACAGGCGGAAAACAGTACCGTGTTGCCAATGGCGACGTTCTGAAAGTGGAAAAGCTCGACAATGCCGAGCCAGGCGCTACCTATACCTTCGATGACGTCCTGATGGTGGGCGGTGAAGGCGATGGTGAACTCAAGGTCGGCACTCCCAAGGTCGAAGGCGCGAGCGTAACCGCAGAGGTCATCGCACAGGACCGGCTTCCGAAGGTGATTATTTTCAAAAAGCGTCGTCGCCAGAACAGCCGCCGCAAGAATGGCCATCGTCAGCCGATGACGGTTCTGCGCGTTACCAAAGTCAACGCCTGAGCGCATTACCTTTAAGGAGAGACCAGAATGGCACAGAAAAAGGCAGGCGGTTCCAGCCGCAACGGACGCGACAGCGCCGGGCGTCGTCTTGGCATCAAAAAATTCGGTGGCGAGGGCGTCGTCGCAGGAAACATCCTCGTGCGCCAGCGTGGCACGAAGGTTTATCCCGGCCAGAATGTCGGCATGGGCCGTGACCACACGCTTTTCGCGCTTACGGACGGCCATGTGAGCTTTCAGCGTCGTGGCCAGGGGCGTGTATTCGTTTCCGTGGCGGCACCGGAAGCAGCTGAATAAAACCTTTTTGCCACCTTGGTAGATAAGGGATAATGCAAGGGCCGGTTCTTTCGGGAATCGGCCCTTTCTTGTCCCTTCCCCTTCCCCGCCCCGGAGTGAGTCATGAAATTCCTTGATCAGGCCAAGATCTATGTGCGCTCCGGTGACGGCGGAGATGGCGTGGTGGCCTTCCGCCGCGAGAAATACATTGAATTCGGCGGTCCTGACGGCGGGGATGGCGGACGCGGCGGAAACATCTATTTCCGTGCGGTTCCCAATCTCAACACCCTGATCGATTTTCGTTACACGCAACATTTCCGGGCCCGCAAGGGCGGTAACGGCGCCGGGGCCAACCGTACTGGCGCTGGAGCTCAGGACGTCGTCATTGACGTGCCGGTAGGTACCCAGATTTTCGATGAAGACCGTGAAACGCTGCTGGCCGATATGGATGAGGAAGGCAAGACCATCCTTCTATGCCGGGGTGGCGATGGTGGGCTGGGAAATGCGCATTACAAAAGCAGCACCAACCGCGCACCTCGACGTGCCGACAAAGGTTACCCTGGCGAGGAACGCTGGGTATGGTTGCGTCTCAAGCTTCTGGCTGACGTTGGGCTGGTCGGCCTGCCGAATGCCGGGAAATCCACTTTCCTCTCCGTGGTTTCACGCGCCAAGCCGAAAATTGCCGATTATCCCTTCACTACTCTTCATCCCCAGCTTGGGGTAGTACGCCAGAATGCCAATGAAGAATTCGTCATTGCCGATATTCCGGGCTTGATTGAAGGGGCCAGTGAAGGCGCCGGACTGGGCCATCGTTTCCTTGGTCATGTGGAACGCTGTGCTGTGCTCCTTCATCTCGTTGACGGCACTGACGAGAACTACCTGGAAAACTGGAAGCTCATCCGACGCGAGCTGGAAGCCTATGATCCCGTACTGGCCAGCAAGCCGGAAGTGCTGGTGCTGAACAAATGTGATGCGCTTCTTCCTGAGGAAGTGGAAGAGCGTCGTGCAGCCCTTGAAAAAACCTCGGGAGAAAAAGTCCATCTTATGTCCGGCGTCAGCCGCGAAGGCCTGCCTGAACTGCTGCGCCTGTTGCAGGATCGGGTCAATGCCTCCCGAGCTGAGGAATGGGAGGAAGAGGAAGACGATCTCGTGGAAATTGATGATGCGCCTGATGATGACTACGACGGGGAAAACGACGCAGCTGTGGAATACGATTGACTTCTCTTGGGCGCCCTCCTCTGTCCCCCTGCCTGAAATTTCTGCCAGTGTTCTTTAGGATGGTTTACTGATCGTCAGTCTGAAGAATTTCCGATTTTTCCCTGAGTTTATAAAAAAGGCGATGATCCCTGAGGATCATCGCCTTTCTTTTTCTTCAGGCCGTTCATGTTCCGGCTGATATTTCCAGGAACTTCACGCTGAAGCGGAAGTCGTTCCCCCCAGTTCCGGCAGGGGTTTCATCAGGCTGGGATTATCGGTGTAATCGACAGGAATAGCGATCAGAACCGGACCTTCAGTTTCCATGCCCACCTTGAGGGCGGCTTTCAGTTCATCAACGTTCTGAACATTGATGCCCTTGGCGCCCATGGAATTGGCGAGTTCGGCAAAATTGATCGGTCCAAAGGAGACGCCTGTACCGCGGCCATATTTCTTCTTCTCCTGGATCTCCACCATGTTGTAGTGCTCATCAATCCAGACGATCTGGATGATATTGCTCTTCAGCCGCACAGCTGTTTCCAGCTCCATGGCTGACATCATGAAACCGCCATCACCGGAGATGGAAAGGGCTTTCTGGTGGGGCGCTACAAGCGTTGCGGCAATGGCCCAGGGCAAGCCGACCCCCATCGTCTGCTGACCGTTACTGATAAGAATCTGACGGGCACGGAACACATAAAGATAACGTGCCAGCCAGATATGGAACGAGCCCATGTCAAAACACAAGGTCATGTCCGGCGTGATGAAATCCTGCAGGACATGCACGATCTCCAACGGATGGAGCGTGTTGCGGGCAGGCGGCGTGATGGTGTTGTAAACTTCCTTCAGGCTGCGGTGATAGGTTTCAAGAATGCCCGTCATTTCCGGCGCCGCTGTCAACTTGCCGGTTTCATCAGCAAGCAATGACATGGTATCAGCAATGGAGCCGATCAGTTCGGAAGTCGGCATGAAGGAATTGTCCAGCTCGGCCGGAACCACGTCAACATTGACGATGGGACGGTCGGGGTGAAGATTCCACAACACCGGGTCATATTCGATGGGGTTGTAACCGACCGTGATCACCAGGTCGGATTTTTCCAGCAGCAGATCCCCATACTGATTGCGGAACAGCCCGATACGCCCGCCCCACCAGTTGAACAGCTCCTTGTCCATGACACCGGTGGCCTGATAGCAGCCGACTACCGGCAGCCCGCATTGACGGATGAATTTGCGCGTGGCCTGGGCATTTTCCGGTGTGCTGGCCAGCATGCCCAACAGAACCACCGGCCGTTTGGCAGATTTGATCATCCGGGCCGCTGAAGCGATCAGGTCATGAGGGGCCGGGCCCGGCGGGGGGGCATCAATCCCACCCATAACCGGTGCATTTGCCGGAAGATTCAGCACATCCATGGGCACGCTGACGAAAGCCGCACCCGGCCGACCCCCTTCAGCCGCACGCAGGGCGTTGCTGACGATTTCCGAAGTGGCATTGGGTGCGCCGATCAGCGAGCTGAACTTGGCGACCGGGCGCATGAGGCTCACGGTATCAAGACTCTGATGGGTCAGCTTGACCAGGTCGGCACGACCGACCGCGCCACCGATGGCCAGCATCGGGTCACCTTCAGAAGTCGCCGTGGCCATGCCGGTCACCAGGTTGGTCACCCCCGGCCCGGAAGTCGTGATGGCCACACCGGCCTTGCCGGTGATACGGCCTAAACCGCTGGCGATGAAAGAAGCGTTCTGTTCATGGCGGGCCACGATAGTGCGGATGCTGGAATCGGCCAGCTCATCAAAAAGACGATCAATTTTGGCCCCCGGAATGCCGATAACATCCTTGACGCCATGTGCTTCGAGATTTTTGACGATCAGGCGTGCTGCAGATTCATCTTTTTTCTTGTCGCTCATAAGAATAACGCTTCCTTTCCCAAATGGTCCGGCTCGGCGACCTAAGCCTTTCCAAGGGTTTCAAACTGTTTCGTTCTCTTTTCGATTTTACGCTTGTGCGATCCTGTTCCCTCATCAAGTCCCCGTGTGTGGGCTTCTGAAAATGAGAAAACAGTGCCGCCAATCCTCTGTTGCGGTCGATCGGCCAGGCCACCGACCGGCTTCAACAGGAGTCAGCCGCCTTCAGCCGTTCTGATGGCTTCATTGAGACCGACCGGCTGCAGGTCAGCCTCCGCAAAGGCCTTGGTCAGAGGCAGTGACAGATCCAGCTCGGAAATGCGCGCCACTTCGAGCTTGCCCGCGCCCAGGAGATATTCTGTCACGTGCCCACCATGTTTCTGATTCTCGCTCAGAAAATGCAGGTGGAAACCGGCCACATTGATCCCCTGCATGTAAGGCGGCGTGCGAAAGCCAAGCATCACGCCGTTCATGTCGGTCATGGTGAATGTCGGCTGGTTGGCCACCACTTCCAGCAACGGGGGATAGGGCTTGTGCTGGCAGAACACTGTCCGCGTCTCGACCTTGTTGAAATGGCCCGTGAAACGGATACCTGCAAAAAGATTGGGATTGTCGATCAGCTCGTTGACACGGTGCTCGAATTCTTCGCGCGTGCAGGGTCCGTCAATCGTGACGGTCTTTTCCGGCTCGAACCAGGTCACGCAGGCAAAAGGCGTCTTCAGATTGCCTGAAGCGTCGGAAGCGAGACCGTCAGCGCGGAACTGGTGGGCAATTCCGTCTTCGACGATCATTTCCCCATCCAGACCATTGAAGGTACCAAGTCCGAAGTTTCCGTGGGTGAGCAGTTCTTTCACTGTCATGTCGCCGTCATAGACGGCGTCCAGCAAAGCAGCCATCGTGGAAGTCTGAAACAGACGATTCTTCGGATGATGCGTCGTCATGATGTCCTCTCAGGCGAACGTGGTTATTGTTGAGTTCCAGAAAATTATAAGAGACGGTTTGTCATTGCGCAAATATATATCTAAACCTCTTGGTATATTAATTTAATATTCTCCAAGGCGTTCATGAACATCCATCACTTCCGTTATTTCGTAGCCGTGGCCGAGACAGGGAGCTTTACCCTGGCAGCTGAACGGCTGAACATGAAGCAGCCGCCCCTGAGCCAACAGGTCAAACGAATGGAAGATATGCTGGGCATCCAGCTCTTCCTGCGCCAGACCCGCGGTGTGGTCCTGACAGCCGCCGGAGAAGCCCTGCTTCCACGCGCGCGCCTGATCCTCGATCTTGAGCGCCAGTTTGTTGAAACAGCCCGTGGCCTGGCTCAGGGCGTGGAAGGACATCTTCGCATCGGACTGGCGGGCGCAGCCCCGCTGGTGCCCATCATTCCCTATGCGATCCGGCGTTTTCGCAAGCTGGTGCCGCACGTGACCCTGTCACTGGAAGAAAGCAACACCCCCACGCTGTGCGACATGCTGCAGGCACATAATGTCGACATCGCGATTCTGCGTCCGCCTGTCATTGATCCCAGCCATCTGCAACTCCGCCCGTTTCTGGAAGAGCCGACCCTTATCGCCCTGCCCGCCGGCCGCCCATACGGCCAGGAGGAAACGCTGTCGCTTCAGCAGATTGCCCATGAACCCCTGATCATTTTCCCACGTGAGCTGGGCCCGGGCTTCTATGATGCTATTCTTTCGGCTTATCACCAGGTCGGTCTCAGCCCCAATCTGGGTCAACAGGCACCGCAGATTTCCGGCACCGTGCCTCTCGTGGCAGCAGGACTGGGCATCTCTATCGTGCCCAATTCCCTGCGTCAGCTTCATACGGGCGGCGTCACGTTCCACAAGATTGCCCCACCGGCACCGATAGCCACCCTGGCCATCGGCCTGCGCCGCGGTCCCGTTTCCCCACTGGTCGAGAAATTCTGCACTGTTCTGCAGACAGTCGCCAAAACCATTCCCATGGAAACCCTGCTGCCCTGAGCAGTGGGAGTGACAGGCAGGCTTATTACGGACCGTATCAGCGCTCCCCCGTTTCAGACCCCTTACATACCAAGGGCGCGCCGATAGATATCGAGAAGGGTTTCCTGCTCCTCCACCTCTGCCGGTTCCTGCTTGCGCAGTCGCAAAATCTGCTTGATCACTTTTACGTCAAAGCCAGCTGATTTGGCTTCGGCGAAAATATCGCGGATATCCCCACCCAACGCCTTGCGTTCCTCTTCGAGCCGCTCAACGCGTTCAATGATGGAACGCAGGCGGTCAGCAGCGATCCCCCCCGTTGCGGCTTCCTCATGTTGGGTGCTCGCGGCACTTCCACCCATCGCGCCTGCATCAGTTGCATTGCCGATATCCATTCCCGTCCCTCCGTTCGCCTGCTCAAACAGTCAAATAGCAAGTTGATAGTCTTTCAAATCGAGCGCCGCCACCATTTTGAACCCGCGCAAAACCTGACCCTGCCAGCACGCTTAAGAGCGGCGCCCACACCCAGCGACTTAATCTTCATGACCGGAATTGGTCAACAAATCCCTGCAGTCCTGCTGCTGTGCGCACGGGTCGTTCAAGCAGCCAGGTGACTGGCCTGTTCCCGCTGCGGGGCTGCTCTGCAGCAGCACATAGCAGCCTCGCCTTGACAGAAAGTGGGTCAGGACAGAACAAGAGAGGCATACAAAAGCGAGAGGGCCTAACGACCATTTGCGGGCCTGAGCAGGAGAATTCTCCGTCCGACGCCAGCTAACTCCAACTATTGCGTAAAGCCCGCCCGGCCGCTGCCCCTCCCGACCAGAAAGGATTTCCATCATGGCCTCAGCCAGTCAGGACAGCACTCAAGCTTCCGCTGCCGCGGAAGGCGAACATACGCCCGTCTTCGATTACGTTATTTTCGGCGCCACGGGTGACCTTGCCATGCGCAAGCTCCTGCCCGCTCTCTACAATCAGTTTCGTGTCAAGCACGTTCCCGAAGGCTCACGCATTATCGGCACCGCCCGTTCCGACATGACGTGCGAGCAGTACAGAGAGATGGCACGTCAGGCCCTTGATACCTTTCTCCCCAAGGGCACCATCAATCCTGAACTGATCGATCGTTTCCTGCAGATGATCAACTACGTCACGATTGATGGCACCAATCCCGACAGCAACTGGGATGCTCTGAAAGCCATTCTGGACAAGTATCCTCACCGCGTCCGCGTCTTCTACTTCTCCACGGCACCACAGATTTTCGAGGCCATCAGCGAAAATCTTGCCAGCCATCACCTCATCACGCCCAATTCCCGCGTGGTGCTAGAAAAGCCCATCGGCACTGACAGTGCTTCGGCCAAGAAGATCAATGACGGTGTCAGCCGGTTCTTCGGTGAAAATCAGATTTTCCGCATTGACCATTATCTGGGCAAGGAAACCGTTCAGGACATTCTGGCCATTCGTTTTGCCAATCCCTTCATCAATGCCGTCTGGTCAGGTGAATACATCCAGAGCATCCAGATCACCGCGGCTGAAACTGTCGGCGTTGAAGGACGGGCTGACTATTATGACCGTTCCGGTGCGGCACGTGACATGATCCAGAATCACCTGCTGCAGATTCTGAGCCTGTGCGCCATGGACCCGCCGAAATCCCTTACCGGGGATGCAGTCCGTGATGCCAAGGTTGCCGTTCTCAAGGCCCTTCAGCCCATCACCGAAGCCAATGTCGGCCAGGAAACCGTTCGCGCCCAGTACACGGCTGGCGGCATCGGCGACCACCGTGTGCCTGGCTATATCGAGGAACTTGGCAAGCCCAGCAACACCGAGACCTATGCAGCCGTACGGGCTTACGTGAACACGCCGCGCTGGAAAGGGGTACCTTTTTATCTGCGTACGGCCAAGCGTTCCAAGCGCAAGGACAGCGAGGTGGTGGTCACCTTCAAACCGGGGCTCAAGAATCTCTTTGGCGATCAGGTCCAGTCCGATTACATGGCCATCCGCCTGCAGCCCGATGAAGGTTTCGCCCTCACCTTCAACATCAAGGATCCGAGCTCACCCACTTTCACGCTGCAGCATGCGACCTTGGAAGGTGATTTCTCCACCATCCGTATTCCCGATTCGTATGAGCGGCTGATGCTGGACGCGGTACGAGGCAATCCCGGTCTCTTCATCCGGCGTGATGAAGTCGAAGCGGCATGGGACTGGATCGAACCCACCCTACGTGCCTGGGCGGCAAACAAGACCAAAATGGAAACCTATCCTGCCGGCTCACACGGTCCGGAAGCCGCCAACAAGCTGGTGGCGCAGACCGGCGACAAATGGCACGAGCGGCTGGACATCAGCCAAGGCTGAGCTCTGCCGGTGTAACAACCGGCCACTGATTGCTCACCACAAAGGGCGGGGGTTTAAACCTCCGCCCTTTTTCATGGGGATTTACATGCAGCTTTCCCAACAAGCCCATAGTGCCTGTAGATAAAGCCGCAATAATCTGCGAGTGAAGAAAGAATGCTTTCCGCACTCTCTCTGCGGTCTCACCATTCGCAAGACAGGTAATCTCTTTTGACCTCTTCCTCTCCTCTCCCCCGGCGGACCCCCCGTACCCTGAAGCAGCACCTGATGCGGCGTCTCATGGTGGTCCTCCCTGCAGCTCTCCTGATGTGGGTCATCATGAAAACCGGAATGATGAATGCCGTTTACGACAAGATGACCTTCAAGGACCTCAGCTGGTTTGACAATACGGCGCTCGTCGAGCATCTTCGCACCCGTCTCATCCAGGACGGACTGACTGACCTGCCAGAGCAATGCCTTGTTTTCCTCGTCAACGGGGCTGACAAGGACCCGGTTACGATTGAGGTGCTGGGCCGGGAAGGCAATGGCTGTCCGGGGGCCAAACCCGATGCGAAAACGCTTTTCAAGGTTCGGGTCGAACGTGGCGCGCGGCGCATGTTCAGCGATGCCAATAACCCGGGTCATTTTCAGGCTTTCCAGTAAAATTTCTTCCCAGCAGCCCTTCTTCATGGCTGCCTGTGCCTTTTCGCCTTTTGCCCCCTTGCTTTTTCACCTCGCCCACCCCATCTAGCCTGCACCAGACGGCCGGGCGGTCGCCGTGATCATGGAGCTCCGCAAGGCCTCCGTGACCATGGAGGAAAGTCCGGGCTCCACAGGTAAACGGTGCCGGCTAACAGCCGGCGGGGGCGACCCCAGGGAAAGTGCCACAGAAACAAGACCGTCCGTCTGCCAGGCTGCCTGCAGCTCAGGCACGGATAAGGGTGAAACGGTGCGGTAAGAGCGCACCGCAGGCCTGGCAACAGGCCTGGTCATGGTAAACCCCACCGGGAGCAAGACCGAATAGGAACGGCTGGTTCGCAAGAACCAAGGGTCACCTGCCCTGTCGTTCGGGTTGGTCGCGCGAGGCAGGTTGTAAGACCTGTCCCAGAGGAATGATCGCCCCCTCTCAGCTTTTGAGAGCGGACAGAACCCGGCTTACAGGCCGTCTGGTCCTTACCTGTCCTGACTGTTGCATATCTGCCGCAGCTTCACAGGTATCTGCATTTAAATCTCCTGTTGATTCCCTGAAATCCACTCTGGGAACGTGCTGACAGCAACTGAATGCGCCGTACATTTTCAGATAAATGCCCCGCTCGTTCAGCTGACTTCCGGCTCATTTTTTGCCGGACCAGCCGACACGAGAACGCCCATGCGTTCACCCGCATTTTTCCGACGTTTCCAGACCTTTCGACACCCCTTGAATCGATCCTGTTTCCTCCTGCCCGACTCCGCAGCGGAGCTGGGAGCAGAAGCGGCTATCCAGGCAAATATGGCGGCAATATGTGCGTGGCGATCATTCCTTTTTGACCTCTAAAGAAGGCGCAGTTTCCGGCCAATTGTCACCATTAAGACTTTGACCGCCCATGAAATCCCATGTTATCCCATAGCGACGCTGAAGCAGGACTTCTGAGGTAGGAAGCTTCCGAATCAGCGGTTCTGACACAGGCTTTCAATTTCAGAAGTGATTTGGACCGAGGGAGGCGTTTTCAGTAAAATGGGCATGTTTCTCGGAAGCCATCACAACCGGATCGACGCCAAAGGCCGCGTTTCTGTGCCGGCATCCTTCCGCTCCGTTCTGAAAGCCCAGGCCCAGCCTGGTGAAGCCTTCGTCATCCTCCGCCCTTCCCATCTGCATCCCTGCATCGAAGGCTGGACTGCGAGTGGATTCGCAACGCTGGCTGCGCCACTGGCCGAATACGATCCCTTCTCCGAAGACCATGAAGATCTGGCTGCCAGCCTCTATGCGGATGCCTGGCCGCTGGACAGCGACCGGGAAGGGCGCATTCTCCTGCCTGAAGCGCTGCGCCAGCATGCCGAGCTGCAGAACGAAGCTGCTTTCATGGGGCTTGGGCGGGTGTTTCAGATCTGGGAGCCGGCAGCGGCTGCCGCGCGCCGTCAGGAAGCCCGGGCACGGGCACGCACCCTGACAGCCCGCCGGCGCGCCCCGGCTGAAGCCGGGGAAGCGTGAGCATGATGCAGCTTTCCTCTCTTCATCCCTCCACCGGGACGCCGATGCCTGCGGAATTGCAGGCGGCAGAAGGTCATTTCCCCGTCATGCTGCCTGAAGTTCTCAGCTGCCTGAACGTGCGGGATGGCGGGCGCTATCTGGACGGCACTTTCGGCGCTGGCGGTTACAGCACGGCCCTCCTGAAGGCAGCTGACTGCACTGTCGATGCCATTGACCGGGACCCTGACGCCATTGCGCGCGGCCGGGACATCAGCCGCCAGGCAGGCGGCCGCCTGCATCTGCACCACGGCACTTTCGGCAACATGGCCGAGCTGGCCCGCGATCATGCGCCTTACGACGGAATCGTCCTTGACCTTGGCGTTTCCTCTTTCCAACTCGATCAGGGTGAACGGGGATTCTCCTTCCGCCATGACGGTCCGCTCGACATGCGCATGAGCGCTGAGGGACGGTCAGCGGCTGATCTGGTCAATGAGGAAAGCGAAGAAACGCTGGCCGACATCCTTTACCATTACGGTGAAGAACGGCGTTCGCGGCGCATCGCACGCGCCATCGTGGCAGCTCGTGCCCAGACCCCCTTTACCACCACTGCCCAGCTCGCAGAGCTTGTCCGGCGCACGCTTCCGCGTGAACGGCCGGGCTTTGACCCTGCCACGCGGACCTTTCAGGCTTTGAGAATCGCTGTGAACGATGAGCTGGGTGAGCTGGAGCGGGCTCTGGAAACAGCGCCCAAACTGCTGGCACCGGGAGGGACTTTCGTGGTGGTCAGTTTCCATTCTCTGGAAGACCGGCTGGTCAAGCAGGCCATGAAACGTCTTGCGGGACGCCAGCAGGGCGCCTCCCGCTACGTGCCTCAGCTTGCAAGCCGGTCAGAGCAGCCTGAATGGTCGCTCCTCCAGACACGGCCCTTCCTTCCCTCCGAGGAGGAGCTGCGCCTCAATGGCCGCTCTCGCAGTGCGCGGCTGCGTGCTCTGCGGCGTATTCCTGTCCATTCCGCCACCCTGCCTCTCTCTGCTTCGGCAGCTTCGGGATCGGCAGCACCGGGAGAAGTCTCTTGATCCGACCTGTCACCCTCTTCTGTGCTCTGATGGCTGCAGGCGCCGGCCTGTTTCTCTATGCCAAGAAGCATGACACCCTCGTGCTGGACCAGGATATCACCAATACCGTCCATGAAGCGCGCAATGTGCAGGCGCAGACGGCCATGCTTCGTACCCAATGGGCGCTGCTGAATCAGCCTGACCGGCTTGCGGCCCTTACCACCCGTGTCCTGCCCCAGCTTCAGGCCATTCAGCCAACCCAGTTCGTACGCCTGGATAAACTCGCTGAGCGCCTCCCGGCTGCCCGCGTGCCTGAAAGCAGGAAACAGCTGGCCGCCGTCACTGCCCCCCATGGATCGGCCACTTCTGTCACCCCTGTGATCCGGCAGGACGACAAACTCACTGGCCCTGTGATGGCTGAAGCAGAGCCGGAAGTTAAACCAGGCAGGCACGAAACGCCTGAACACAGGGTCGACAGAGCGGCCTTGGCAGACAATGCCTTTTCTTCCTCACCGGGCAATGGCGGTGCCAGACATGGGCACGCCCTGCGTACAGTCATGGCCCGTGCCGTGCCAAGGCTCCCCCTCATCCATGCTGACGCACCTGCAACCCATACCGTAACGGCCCCTGACACCTCCACTGCTGATCGCTTTTCCCCCTCCCGAGACACAACGCGCAGCGGCTCGCTGGCTAAAACCCTGGCCATGCTGACGCTGCAGAATCAGTCCCGCAAGACCCATCCTCGGCACCAGCCTGGCGCCTCCCCCCATGAAGCGCCGGTCTCCGGCGATGTTACCGGCAACCAGCCGACCATGGCTGCCTGGCACCCCCACGCTGCCCGATCCAGCTCAACCGGTTCGCTGCCACCCCCGCAGCCCTTTGCAGACTGAGCAGGCTTGAGCTCTGAAGGTGGCGCTTCTTCAAGAGGGTTTTCCCCAGCTCAGTTCTCTTTGAGGCCCCTCTGAACCGTGTCTCCAGAGCGTGTTTCCATCTGCCCGGCCATCTGAACGCCTTCTGCTCAAACCGCCCTGTCCTTTCCCAGCCCGCCCCTCATCAGCTGCTGGGACATCTCCATATTTTCCCGTTGGCCCGCTGAACCCTCGAAATGCCTGACAACGAAACCCCTCCTTCCGGCTCTTTCTCTGCCCGCGCTGCCAACCGCTCGGCAGAACGCCTGCGCGCCGGCACGGAGAAGATGGCCAGTAACAGGGGCAAAAAGATCCGCGGGAATTCCGCTGCCAATACGGCCCCTAAATCTCCCAAAGGGAGCCTTTTGTCGCGGCTTACCTTCGGCAGACGCGGGAACAACCCTGCCGCCTCGCCCGGCCGCTCCCCTAAACCCTCCCTCAGCTGGGAAGAGCGCAGCCATAGTCGCCTGATCACTGTCGGCATGGGTTTTCTGTTTCTGTATGGCGCCGTCAGCTTCAAGGCGCTGCTCGCGACTGTCCTGACACCCATGGCCCCTCTGCCGAACCAGATGGGACCTCAGGTGCCGGTCATTCCCACTCCTGACCCAAAGGCCCTCATGAGCGGTGGTTTCGCATTGCCGAATGTTCACCGTGCGACGATCACCGATCGCAACGGCCAGCCGCTGGCTCTCTCCCTGCCTGTCGTGCAGGTCTATGCCAATCCAATGGAGATCATCAGCGCCGAGGAAGCCGCGGCCAAGATCCACAGGGTGTTGCCTGACACCGACCTCCAGAAACTTACCCTTCGCCTGAAGCAGAAAAAACAGTTCGTTTATCTGGCACGCAACATCTCCCCCACCCAGGAACTTGCCATCAACAATCTGGGCATTCCCGGCATCTATTTTGAACAGGGAGAACGACGGCATTATCCGCTCGGCCGCACGGCTGCCCAGATCATGGGCAGCGTGGATATTGATGATCACGGCGTGGCCGGTATCGAGAAATATTTCGACAAGCGCCTGAACAGCGATACCACGCCTCTGCGCCTGTCACTGGATACGCGCGTTCAGGCGGCTGTGCGCGATGAGCTTCAGGCAGCCAAGGATCATTTCCGGGCCATCGGGGGAAGCGCCATCCTCATGGACGTGCGCAGCGGTGAAATCCTTGCCATGGTCAGCCTGCCGGATTTTGACGCCAACGATTTCGGCCATGCCCCTTCAGATGCCCGTTTCAACCGTGCCGTCACAGGCATGTACGAGCCCGGCTCCACCTTCAAGCTCCAGACAGCCGCCATGGCGCTGGAGTTGGGTTATGCGCATATCTGGGACCGTTTTTCGACAGTGCCGATCCATATCGGTCGCTTCACCATTTCCGATCTCAAGACCGACCATTTCGCTCCCTGGCTCTCCCTGCCGGCCGTCATGGCTTATTCCTCCAACCCTGCTGCGGCCCATATCGCTCTTGATGCCGGGGCCAAGCGCCAGCAGGACTGGCTGAAGGGGATGGGGTTTTTCAGCCGCGTGCCGGTGGAACTGCCTGAAGCCGGGCGGCCCATCGTGCCTTCGCGCCAGAACTGGGGGCACACGACTGTCATGACCGTGGGCTTCGGCCATGGCGTGGCTGAATCCCCCCTTGCCATCGTGCGCGGCACGGCGGCGACAGGTAATGGCGGTGTTCTGGTCACCCCGACCCTGGTGGCGCAATCCACGCCCAGCGATGACCAGGGAGAGCCCATCCCCCAGGGCCAGCGTGTCATGTCGGAAAGAAATTCCGAACTTATCCGCAAAATCCTGCGTCTCGTGGTTACGAAAGGGATCGGCAAACGCGCAGAAAGCCAGGGCTATTTCGTCGGCGGAAAAACAGGGACTGCCGAGAAGATCGGCGCCAACGGGCGCTACCTGAAGCATGTCAACATCACGGCCTTTACAGGGCTGTTTCCCATGAACCATCCCCGTTACGCCCTGTATGTCATGCTTGATGAACCGCACGGCACGGCAGAGACCCATGGCTGGACCACTGCGGGCTGGATTGCGGCCCCGCTCTTCTCCCATATCGTGACACGCACCGCGCCCATGCTCGGATTGTTCCCGCCAGATCCGACGCGCGCCGCACAGATTGAAGCCAGCCTGGCCATGCCGATGAACCCTTCTGTTCCGCGTGGCGCACGTCCGCTCGGGCCGGGGAATGATCCGGGCGCTTTGCCGCCGCCTCATCCCCACCACCCCCATCCTTCCCAGACGCCCGCGCTCTGACCTCTTCCTTCTGCCCCTGTGAACGCTCCATGAAACTCTCGACCCTCCTTCAAGCCTGTGGATACGCATCTGAGGATTTCACCTCAGCCCTGACGGCCGGCCTGGCTGATATGGAAGTGCGCGCTGTTACGGCTGACAGCCGCAAGGCGGGGCCGGGGACCATGTTCGTGGGGCTGAAAGGGCTGCAGCATGATGGAAGCGCGTTCATTCCAGCTGCCGTTCTGAAGGGAGCGGCGGTCGTGGTGGAAGCAGGCGCGCCCATGCTTGGCGAGCATTGTGAGACCGACGGGCAGCAACGCCATGGCGCCACACATCTGCGCCTGCCTGAGCCGGCGCGTTTTCTGGCACGCGCTGCAGCTCTTCTGGCCGGAAAGCAGCCCCGCCACGTCGTGGCCATTACAGGCACCAACGGCAAAAGCAGCACCGCCGATTTCCTGCGCCAGCTCTGGACGCTGCAGGGCAAGGCGGCTGCGAGCATCGGAACCCTGGGTCTGGTGACCGAGGCTGACGTTCCGCCGCTTCCCGCCCTGACCACGCCTGATGCCGTCAGCCTGGCCGATGCCCTGGCGGCGCTTGCCCGCGCCGGCGTCCAGCATGTCGCGCTGGAAGCCTCCTCTCACGGGCTCGTACAGCACCGCCTTGATGGCGTGCAGGTTACAGAGGGCGGCTTCTCCAATCTGACGCGGGATCACCTGGACTATCACGGCACACTCGATGCCTATCGCGAGGCAAAGCTGCACCTCTTTGAAGATCTTCTTCCGCCCGGAAGCCGGGCAGTTATCAATGCCGATATGGACCCCCAGACCCTGGCTGCCCTGCGCCAGAGCGCCAAAAAGCGCCAGCTCGACCTGCGGGAAGTGGGAGAAAACGGCACCACAGTCAGGATACTCTCACGCCGTCCCCTCCCGCAGGGGCAGGAACTGCATCTCGAGCTCGAAGGAGAGAAGCTCCCCCCCATCTTTCTGCCGCTGACCGGTGCGTTCCAGGCTGACAATGCCCTTCTGGCCGCAGCCCTGTGTTGGGATACGCCCAGCCAGGCTCCGGCTGTGCTGGGCCTGCTTTCACAGCTTGTCGGCGTGCCCGGACGCTGCGAGCGCATCGCAAGCCTGCCCAACAGCGCCACAGCCTATGTGGATTACGCCCATACGCCTGATGCGCTTGAACACGTGCTGCAGAGTCTTCGCCCGCATGTGACAGGCAAGCTCATTGTCGTCTTCGGCGCAGGCGGTGACCGTGACCGCGGCAAGCGACCGCTCATGGGACAGGTGGCAGCCCATCTGGCAGACGTGGTGATCGTGACAGACGACAATCCCCGCACGGAAGACGCTGCTTCCATCCGGGCGGAAATTCTCAAGGCCTGCCCGCAAGCGCTTGAAATCGGCAACAGGCATGACGCCCTGCAAAAGGCGGTGAACGATCTGCAGGCAGGCGATGTGCTGCTGGTTGCCGGAAAAGGCCATGAAAAGGGCCAGATTATCGGCACGACTATTCACCCTTTCGATGACCGCGCGCTCGTCCGGCAGTTCATGCAGGCCCGCAGCACCCCGGGGCCTGACACACAGCAACAGGCTCAAACCAAGCAGGACGGCAATGAGGTCCGGTCATGACCTCTCATCTGCGCTCCCCCCTCTGGACTGCCGAAGAACTTCGTCGGGCCACGGACGGCCAGCTTGACACGTCAGTGACTGTCCACGGCGTCAGCATCGACACGCGCCAGATTACCCCGGGAGACCTGTTCATCGCTCTGGCTGGCCAGACTGACGGTCATCGCTTCATCCGGCAGGCCTTCCGGAAGGGCGCAGCGTGCGTCATGGCTCATCGCGCCGATATCGCTCAGCGCGCCGATGAGCCCACGCAAGCAGGCAGTCCGCTTACTGAAGATGAAAAGAAGCGTATTCTCTGGGTTGAAGATACCCAGGCAGGGCTTGAAGCCCTGGGGCGTTTTGCACGCGCGCGTTTCAGCGGACGCATGCTCGCCGTCACCGGAAGCGTGGGCAAGACAACCACCAAGGAGATGCTGCGCAGCGCCCTGACGCCTTACGGGCACACGCATGCAGCAGTCGCTTCCTTCAACAACCATATCGGTGTTCCCCTCACGCTGGCCCGGCTGCCGCGTGAGGCTGCTTTCTGCATCTGTGAAGTAGGCATGAACCATCCGGGAGAAATCCTCCCCCTTGCCCGCCAGGTCCAGCCCAATATTGCCGTGATCAGCACCATAGGGAGCGCCCATCTGGGCCATATGGGCAGTCTGGAAGCCATCGCCCGTGAAAAGGCGGCACTTTTTTCAGCCTTGACGGACGGTGGAACAGCCCTGGCCCCTGATGACACGCCGTATCCCGACCTCCTGGCGGAGGCTGTCCCACAGAACGGTCGTTTCTGGAAAGCCGGCATCTCGCCTGAAGCGGAAATTCACCTCTCCCCTCCGGTCTGCAGCGCTGCAGGCAGCACTGCTGAAGTGACGATGCCGGACAACAGAACCGCCCTTCTCACCCTCTCGGCCCCCGGACCTCACCTGGTGCGCAATGCAGCACTGGCGCTCGGCGTGGTGGCAGCGCTGGGACTGGCCCTACCCCCAGCCCTGACCGCCCTGGCAGGTTTCCAGCCGGGCAGCGGGCGTGGCCACAGCCGTAAACTGCCTGGTGATATCCTGCTTCTGGATGAAAGCTACAACGCCTCAAGCACCAGCATGCGTGCGGCTCTTCAAACTCTGGCCCTGCTGCCGGCGCGCCGCCATCTCGTGGCCCTCGGCGATATCCGGGAACTCGGCGACTTTGCTGAAGATGAACACCGTGCGCTTGCCTCTGATGTCCGGACAGCCGGCGCGCTGGCTTTCTGCTGCGGCCCTCACATGCGCCATCTCTACGACGCCCTGCCGCCTGAGCTGCAGGGCGGTTGGGCACCCGATGCCACCCGCCTGGCCCCGCTGCTTCAAGCGGCCCTCACGCCTGGAGACACCCTCCTGGTCAAAGGCAGCTTCGGCAGCCGGATGCGCGACCTGATTGCCGCGCTTGATGACACATCCTCTTCTGATTCCAGCTCTGCAGGTCCCGTCTGATGCTTTTCGACCTCATCGCCCCACACGCCGGCCATGGCGGTTTCCTCAACCTGTTTCACTACATCACGTTTCGCGCCGGATGCGCCTGCCTGACAGCCCTCGTGCTTTCGCTGCTGCTTGGCCCTTCTGTAATCCGTGAGCTCAAGCGCATCCAGCGTGAGGGCCAACCGATCCGCACCCTTGGCCCTGAACGTCATATTCTTGAAAAGGCCGGCACCCCCACCATGGGCGGCGTGCTGATCCTGGCCTCCCTGACACTGTCCACCTTGCTGTGGGCCGATCTCAAGGACGGCTTTGTCTGGGTGGCTCTGCTGACAACATTGGCCTTCGGCGCCGTCGGTTTTGCCGATGATTACAACAAGCTCGCCCGGCGCAATACGACCGGCCTTTCAAAGAAAGCGCGCCTGGGCGCAGAATTCCTGGTTTCGCTCCTGGCCGTCCTGTGGATGGAGCACCTGACACCGCCGGAGCTGAGCAATGCCCTGGCCTTCCCTTTCGCCAAATCCTTCGTGCTGCACCTGGGCTATGCCTTTGCACTGCTGGGCATGATCATCATTACGGGCTTCGGCAATGCGGTCAATCTCACAGACGGGCTGGACGGCCTTGCGACAGTGCCGGTCATCATCGCCGCTTTCGTCTTCGCCCTGATCGCCTATCTCGTCGGCAATCACGTCTTTGCAGATTATCTGCAGCTGCACGCCGTTCCCGGCACCGGTGAGCTGAGCGTTTTCTGTGCGGCCCTGATCGGTGCCTGTCTCGGCTTTCTCTGGTTCAATGCCCCTCCTGCCGAAGTCTTTATGGGCGATACCGGCTCCCTCGCCCTCGGTGCCGCTCTGGGGACGGTGGCAGTGGCCGTCAAGCACGAGATGGTCCTGTGCCTGGTGGGCGGGCTTTTCGTGGCGGAAACCCTCTCGGTCATCATCCAGGTATTCTGGTTCAAGCGCACCGGCAGGCGTATTTTCCTCATGGCCCCTCTGCATCATCATTTTGAAAAAATGGGCTGGCAGGAACCCAAGATTGTCGTACGCTTCTGGATCATTTCCTTCGTTCTCGGCCTCTGCGGCCTGGCCACCCTCAAGCTGCGCTGAAAAAACCACCAGACCCCGGTTTTCACGAAGGGAATCCCATGCCTTCACCCTCTCTGACCGACCGCCCTCTACCCACACGGCCATGGGGCGCCAGCCTCCTTTCCGGCAAGCGCTACGGCGTCTACGGACTGGGACGCAACGGGCGCGCTGTCGTGGAAGCCCTGCTTCAGAACGGTGCTGAAGTGCAGGCCTGGGATGACAGCACGCCAGAGCTGCCCCCAGCGCCTCGCCTGACGGTTGCGCCGCTCTCGGATCTTCGCGGCATGGAAGCGCTTATCCTATCACCGGGCATTCCCCACACCTTCCCAGCACCTCATCCGGTCGCCGCTCTGGCGCGCGCGCAGAATGTGCCTATTCTTTCTGATGCCGAACTGCTGTGGCAACGCGTGCGCCAGAGCGGTTCCAAGGCACGTTTCGTCTCCATCACCGGCACGAACGGCAAGTCCACCACCACTGCCCTGCTGACCCACATGCTGCTGGAAGCGGGTGTTCCCGCAGTGGCCGGCGGCAATATCGGCACCGCTGCGCTGGCCCTGCCCCTTCTGGGAGATGAAGGGGTCTATGTCATCGAGATGTCTTCCTACATGCTGGAGCGCCTGCAGACCTATCAGGCGGAGGCGGCAGCCTGGCTGAATTTCACCCCCGACCATCTTGAACGTCATGGCGGATTAAGCGGCTATGCAGACGCCAAGCGGCATGTATTTGACAATATGACAGCAGGCCAGCTGGCCGTTCTGGGCGAAAAAGCCCCCTGGTCCGAAGAGGTCAGGGTCTCTCTGGAGCAGAAAGGCCTGACCCCGGTAATCATTGAAAGCCCTGCTATTGCCGCCCCTGAAGACGCCCCCGCCCTGCCTGGACGCCACAATGCCCAGAACATTGCCGTCTGCACGGCAATCGCCCGCCATCTCGGCCTGTCTGATGCGCAGATCGCCCAGGGCATCCGCAGCTTTCCGGGCCTGGAGCACCGGTTGCAGACCGTTATCCGGAGCCCCGGGCGGACAGGAATGCTGCGTTTCGTCAACGACAGCAAGGCCACCAATGCCGAGGCGGCTGCCCATGCCCTGGCCGCCTGTGAAAACATCTACTGGATTGCCGGAGGCCAGGCCAAAGCCGGTGGCATTGAAAGCCTCACGCCTCTGCTGGGACGCGTGAGCCACGCTTTCCTGATCGGCCAGGATGCCGAAATGCTGGCCCAGACCCTGCGCCGTCACCACGTGCCCTACACAATCAGCAGTACGCTGGAACAGGCTGTCGAAGACGCTGGCACAAGAGCGATCAAAGCCGGGAAAGGCACTGTCCTGCTGGCGCCGGCCTGCGCCAGTTTTGACCAGTTTCCCAGTTTCGAAGTGCGCGGCCGTCGCTTTGCAGAGCTGGCTGAAGCCTTCTGTGCTTCTCTCAACAGGAGAGCCGCACAGACAAAAGGCGAAAGAATGAAGGATATTTCGCCGCAAAACGATTCTCAAACCGTTTGTGGAGATGCTAAACCGGAGGGAAATCATGGCCATTCCCGCAAGAACTGATTCTTCACACGCTGCCCAGTGGTGGCGCAACATCGATCACGTCACCCTGACCTGCATCGTCATTCTGATCGGTCTGGGCTACATCCTGATGCTCGCTGCCACCCCCGCAGTGGCGCACCGGATCGGCGCCTCGCGCGACATGTTCATTCTCAAACAGGTCGTCTTTCTGGGGCTAGCGGGTGCGGTGCTGCTGCTGACATCCACACTGAGCCTCAAGGGCGTGCGCAATCTCGCGCTGATCGGCGGCGCGCTCGCCCTGGGTGCCACCTTCATGACTCTCGTGCACGGCATGGAGATCAAGGGTGCACGCCGCTGGATCGCGCTACCCATGATGTCCGTCCAGCCCTCCGAATTTCTCAAACCCTGCTTTGCCGTGGTCGCCGGATGGCTTCTGAGCCTGCGTGATACGGTGCGCCTGAAAAATGGCTGGCGTTTTCCGGGACGCCTGGCCGCCATTCTGCTTTTTCTTCTCATCGCCGCTCTGCTGCAGGCACAGCCCGACATCGGCATGCTCTCCGTCATCACGATGGTGTTCGTCACGCAGCTTTTCGTCGATGGGTTGCCGATCGCCTTTTTCATGGGGCTGGTCGGGCTGATGATCGGCGCTTTCGGAATGGCCTATCTCACCTTCAGTCATGTCCGCTCACGCGTGCAGCGCTTTCTCCACCCAGATGTCGGAGACCACTACCAGATCGACACCTCCCTGCGCGCTTTCGGCAATGGCGGGCTGCTGGGGCGGGGACCGGGTGAAGGGCGGGTGAAGGACCTGCTGCCCGATGCGCATGCCGATTTCATCTTCGCGGTGGCGGGAGAGGAATACGGGCTTCTGCTCTGCCTGTTCATCATCGGCGTTTACGCTCTGATCGTCCTGCGCACCCTGCTGCGGCTGACGCGCGAAACCAATCCGTTCGTCATTCTTTCAGCCAGTGGCCTCATCACGGGTTTCGGGCTGCAGGCCTTCATCAATATGGGTTCGACCCTTCATCTCATTCCCACCAAGGGAATGACGCTGCCCTTCATTTCCTATGGCGGCAGTTCGGCCATCTCCATCGCGCTTGAACTCGGCATGGTGCTGGCGCTGACGCGGCGTCGCGTCGAGCCCGGGCTGTTTGCGCCCCCAGCTGCCACCTCCTCGGCTTCCGCCCTGCAGCTGGGGCGCGCCCGGGCCGCTATGCTTGAAGGAGAACTGCGCCCATGAGCGATCCCGTTCAGGCAGATACCCGGGGGCCCATCGTCATCGGCGCCGGTGGAACAGGAGGGCATTTCTTCCCAGCCGAAGCGCTGGCTGCCTGCCTCATTGCACGGGGCCATAAGGTCGTTCTGTTCACCGATGGGCGCAACACGCGCCATCAGGACGGCCCCTTCCGAGGCCGGAAAGTCCACGTCCTGGCAGGCGCCGGAGTGGCGGGAAGAGGCCTGATGGGTAAGCTGAAGGGCGGTCTGACCCTGCTGAGAAGCGCGTTCAGGGCACGACGGATTCTGAAAGATCTCCACCCTTCAGCAGTTGTCGGTTTTGGAGGATATCCCTCCATTCCCCCTCTCCTGGGCGCGCGCCTGCTGCCTGCAGCCATCCGCCCACCCCTTATCATCCATGAAGGCAACGCCGTCCTGGGCCAGGCCAATGCGTTGCTGGCACGCTTTGCCACAGCCATTGCCACCTCTTATCCGGAAGTGGCGCGCCTGCCTGAAAATGCCGCAGTCACGCTCACAGGCATGCCGGTGCGCGAAGGCATCGAAGCCCTGGCGAACGAAGGCTATCCTGTCCCTTCAAGCGGAACACCGCTCCACCTTCTCATCTGGGGCGGCTCCCTGGGAGCGAGCATTTTCAGTCAGGTCATGCCTGCAGCCCTGGGCCAGCTTCCTGAACGCCTGCGCCGCCGCCTGAGAGTGCTGCAGCAGGTGCGCAAGCCTGAACTGGAACAGGTGCGCGGCCGGTATGAGGAGGCGGGCATTCAGGCAGACCTGCATCCCTTCATCACGGACGTGCCCCACGCCCTGGCACAGGCGCATCTGGTCATCGGTCGCGCAGGCGGCTCATCAATTGCCGAGCTGACCATGGCAGGCCGCCCTTCCCTGCTCGTTCCCCTACCGATTGCCGCATCAGACGAACAGGGCGCCAATGCACGTGCGCTGACCGGACGCGGTGCGGCCTGGATGCTGCGCCAGCCCGCTTTCACGCCTGAAGCCGTCAGCCAGCTCCTGAATCGCCTTCTGACCCAGCCGGAAAAACTGACCGGTGCCGCTCAGGCCGCCCACAGGCTTCAACATCCGCAAGCAGCTGAAAAGCTGGCTGATCTCGTTGAATCCCTGACCGGTCCTGCTGCGCCGCCGACCTGACCGGCACCCCGGCGCTTTGCCCTCCCCGCTTTACCCAGTTACCGGAGATTTCCCTGTCCATGCGTGCCCTTCCCCTGAATATCGGAACCATTCACTTCGTCGGCATCGGCGGAATCGGCATGTCCGGCATTGCCGAAGTACTGCACATGCTGGGCTACAAGGTGCAGGGGTCAGATATTGCAGAGAGTGCCAATGTGGAGCGGCTGCGACGGGCGGGCATTCCGGTTTATATCGGTCATGAGGCCAAACATCTCGGGGATGCGCAGGCGGTGGTGATCTCGACGGCTGTCAAGCGGGACAACCCCGAGGTGCTGGCCGCGCGTGCGCGCATGATCCCTGTCGTCCGGCGTGCTGAAATGCTGGCGGAGCTTATGCGGCTGCGCTGGTCGGTGGCGATCGGCGGCACGCACGGCAAAACCACGACCACCAGCCTCGTCGCGTGCGTGCTCGAAACAGCCGGCCTGGACCCGACGGTCATCAACGGGGGCATCATCGAAGCTTACGGTACCAATACCCGCATGGGAAAAGGTGACTGGATGGTGGTGGAAGCCGATGAAAGCGACGGTTCCTTCCTGCGTCTGCCGGCCGTCATTGCCGTCGTCACCAACATGGATCCTGAGCATCTCGATCACTGGGGCACCGATGAAGCCATGGAGGCCGGGTACCGCCAGTTTGTCTCCAACATTCCTTTCTATGGCTTTGCCGTGCTTTGCGTTGATCACCCGCGCGTGCAGCAGATGATCCCTCAGCTTTCCGATCACCGGCTTCTCACCTATGGTTTCAGTCCCCAGGCCGATGTCCGGGCGGACAATGTGGTGATGGATGCCCAAGGGGCGCATTTCGATGTGGTCATCACGAACC
This sequence comes from Oecophyllibacter saccharovorans, assembly GCF_006542375.1. Taxonomy (GTDB): domain Bacteria; phylum Pseudomonadota; class Alphaproteobacteria; order Acetobacterales; family Acetobacteraceae; genus Oecophyllibacter; species Oecophyllibacter saccharovorans. Next base: position 233,461 of record NZ_CP038143.1, read on the forward strand.
GGGTCAAGAACACTCAGCGGCGTGCCGGCCCTTTCCATCTGCCGATGTTCGGCCATCACAATCTCCTCAACGCGCTTGCCGCCGTGACAGTCGCACTGGAGATGGAGATTGCTGACGAGGTCATCGCAGCCGGGCTGAACAGCTTCCGGGGCGTGCAACGGCGCTTCACCCGGGCGGGAGAATGGAACGGCGCCACCATCATCGATGATTACGGTCACCATCCCGTCGAGATCTCCGCCGTTCTCAAGGCCGCCCGGCAGGCCGGCGCACGACGCATCATCGCTGTCATGCAGCCCCACCGTTATTCACGTCTTCAGGGCCTGTTCGATGATTTCTGCACCTGCATGAACGATGCCGATACAGTGATTGTCGCTGATGTCTATGCCGCCGGGGAAGCGCCCATCGAAGGCGCGAGCCGTGACGCTCTGGTCCAGGGCCTGCGCGACCGCGGTCACCGGCACGCTTTGGCGCTTTCCTCGCCCGATGCCCTGGCTGATCTGGTGGCCGAACTGGCTGAGCCCGGCGATTATGTGGTGTGTCTGGGTGCAGGCAGCATCACGCGCTGGGCCCACGCGCTGCCAGGCGAACTGGCGCGGAAATACCCTGAGAAAGCCCGGGTTGGCAGAGAGGTGGTCAAATCAGAGGTTTCTGAAAAAGAGCCTTCTTCCAAGATCGCTGCTGACGCCGCGCCATGACAGCCTGGTCGCCTGCCACCCTTCCCCTCCGGGGACGCCTGAAAGCCGATGCGCCCCTGGGACCGCGCAGCTGGTTCCGCACAGGCGGTGCTGCGGACTGGCTTTTCGTTCCGGCCGATACCGAGGATCTCGCCACTCTCATGCGCGCGCGCCCCGCTGAGGTGCCGGTAACGGTTCTGGGCGCCTGCTCGAATGTCATCATCCGTGACGGCGGCGTGGAAGGGCTGGTCGTCCGGCTGGCGGGGGGATTTGCCGATGTCGCCTTCGACCAGGACCCTGAGACCGGTCAGGCCGCCGGCGTTACGGTCGGCGCGGCGATGCTGGATGCGTCCCTGGCGGAACGGGCGGCGGAAGCAGGGCTGGGAGGATTGGAATTTCTGGTGGGCATTCCCGGCTCCATCGGCGGCGCCGTGCGCATGAATGCCGGAGCACACGGCGGAGAAATGGCAGATGTCCTGGACTGGGTGGAGGTTCTGCTGGAAGACGGCCGCCTTGAGCGACTGAAGCGCGCGCAACTCACCATGCATTACCGTCATACTGCCCTGCCTGAAAACAGCATCGTTGTACGCGCCCGCCTGGCAGGACGGCCCGAAGCGCCTCAGGAGATCCAGGCCCGTCTGGCCGCCATCCGTCAGACGCGCGAAACCACCCAGCCCGTTCGGGCACGAACCGGCGGTTCCACCTTCCGTAACCCTGAAGGTCACAGTGCCTGGAAGCTCATTGATGCCGCCGGCTGCCGCGGCCTGCGGATCGGTGATGCCCAGGTCAGCGAGAAGCACTGCAATTTCCTGCTCAACCTGGGCCAGGCCACCAGTGCCGAGCTGGAGCGCCTGGGCGAAACAGTGCGTGAACGCGTCCTGACCGATTCCGGGGTGGCGCTGCACTGGGAAATCAAGCGCCTCGGGCGACCGTCTGCGCCTCCAACCATCCCTGCCTGACCGGAGCCTGCGCCATGCCATCATCTTCTCTCTCACATTCATCGCCACTGCGTATCGCCGTTCTCATGGGCGGGACAGCCAGTGAACGCCCCGTAAGCCTCAGCAGTGGCCAGGCCGTCGCCCAGGCCCTGCGTACAAAAGGCCATGACGTGCATGAGATCGACGTCGGGGCTGATCTCATGACCATCCTGACGGCTTTGCAGACACTCGTTCCGGATGTTGTTTTCAATGCCCTGCACGGCCCGGGCGGGGAAGACGGCAGCATTCAGGGGGTACTGAACTGGCTGGGACTGCCCTATACCCATTCCGGCCTTCTGGCCTCTGCCACCGCAATGGACAAGGCCATGACCCGTACCCTGCTGGCCCAGGCCGGACTGCCGGTCGCCGAAGGCAGGGTGGTTTCCCCCCAGGAGCTGGCTGCAGCCGAACCGATGGCGCGCCCTTACGTCATCAAGCCGGTCGCTGAGGGCTCCTCTTTCGGTGTCTATATTCTTCCTCCAGGCCCCACCCCGCAGGAAGAAGAGCGCGAGCGCCAGGAAATTGCCCGCAACTGGTCACACGGGCAGCGCATTCTGGTGGAAAAATTCGTACCAGGCCGGGAACTGACCGTCGGGGTTCTGGAAGACGAAGCGCTGGGCGTGACAGAGATCCAGCCTCAGGACAGCGCTGCCTTCTATGATTATCAGGCCAAATACCAGGCCGGCGGCTCGCGCCATGTGGTTCCGGCCCCCTTGCCGGATGACCTGACCCAGCGCCTTCTCGAAATTGCCCGGCAGGCGCACAAACTGCTGGGGTGCACTGGCGCCAGCCGGACAGATTACCGTTATGACGATGCAACGGGTGAGCTCATCATCCTGGAAGTCAACACCCAGCCCGGCATGACACCGACTTCCCTGCTGCCTGAACAGGCGGCCTGGCGCGGGCTTGACTATCCTTCACTCTGTGAATGGATGGTACTGAACGCTCTCGGTCGTCCTCCGCATCTTGCCCTTTCCAATCCGCCAGGCCCTGCAGGAACTGCCTGATGCCGCACGATCCCCACTTTTCCTCCCGCGATTCCAGAGACGCCCCTGAATGGTCTGAAAGCGGCGCCCTCGGCCCGGCTTATGGCGACCGTCCTACCCGCAGTGCGCTTTTCTGGCAGCGCCAGCGGCGCAGAATACGGCTTTGGAGCAGCGGCTTTATTTTCCTGGCCCTGCTGGGCGCAGGAAGCTGGGGTGTGAGCACCATGCTCTCCGATGAGGAAAAAGCCGGCCTGCGTGACAAACTCAGTGCTCTTGATCCGCTGGCCATCAAGCATATCGTGATTTACGGGCGCGAACTGACGGAAGAAAGCGACGTGCTGGACATGCTGGACACCCGGGTCGGCAACGGTCTGTTCGGCTTCTCGGTCGAAAAAGCCCGGCGCCGGATCGATACCCTGCCCTTCATCGCCCATTCCACGGTGGAAAGGCGCCTGCCCGATACCATTGTCGTCACCCTTGTCGAACGCGTGCCTATCGCCATCTGGCAGAACGGGGGCCGCTTCGAGCTGATCAACAAGGATGGGGAACAGGTATCCCAGGGCAATGTTGACCCGACCGATGCACATGTCTTCCGCAAACTGCCCCTCGTTGTCGGCCGCGGCGCCAATACCCAGGCGGCCAGCGTCATTGAAGCGCTGAACCGTTACCCGGACCTGCGCACGCGCACGCTGGCGCTGGTGCGCATCGGGGAAAGGCGCTGGAACCTGGCGCTTGACAACGGCATGCAGATTCTCCTGCCCGAGGGCCAGGAAGATGCAGCCTTCCACCGGCTGACCGAGTATCAGGACCACTATCAGCTCCTGGATCGCCCGCTTGCGGCCATAGACATGCGCCTGCCCGATCGGATGGTCATCCGCCTGCGCCATCCGGGTGAAGTGCCACCCGTCCTCCAGGTCCTTAAACCCGCCTCGCTTTCAACACCCCTTCCCCCATCTGAGGCCTCCACTGGCAAGCCCGTCCTCTCTGCCAAACCGCTCCTTCCGCCTGTCGCCAAACCGGAACCCACTGACAGCAGAGAGACCAGAGCGGAGCGGAAATCCCCTCATCTTTCAGCGCATCATTCCCCGGCACTGAATGCACAGTCTCAGACCACGGCTGCCCTGAATGCCGCCTCGCTGAAGGCAGCTTCCTCGGGCGCGGGACGAAATATGGACAATACGGCAGACTTGCCCTCTCACCACGCGCCCCTGCATCTGCACAGGCACGACAGCCCGCGTGAAGGCGGCAGTGCCAATACGCACCTCCCCCAAGGTGATTCCGGTCTTCATGATGACAGCCGCCCCGTTTCGAAAGCGCATGCCCATGCGGCAGCATATAGGGAGCATAGCGACCGCTTTGCGGCCCGGGAGAAGCCTTCTCCGGAATCCGGTTCCGCTCACTCTAGCGGCACGTCAACGTCCCTACTTCCGTCTGCTCCCAAAGAAGTACCGGCCAGAAGGGTACCGAGCAGATCTTCCGCCAGCCGCAGCCACGATACAACGCCCTTACCGCCCCCCCAGCCTTACTGAAAACCAGTCTTAGCCCGGCAACCCACAAGAAAAGCCGGTTATCTGATCATTCCGCACGGGATTTCACAGAAACAGGCACAAGCCGCTTGCCGCGCCCGCCCTCTTGAAGCAGAAGGCTCACTGGGATTTACTTTGCTCACCTGATCTCGCCGTGCCGGTCAGGTGTACATTCCTATCCCTCGCTTCCGCCCTGTTCTCCCAAGAGCCCTCATCTGCCAGGCTCTCCCCGTCCGCATCTTTCAGGCCCATCCAGCCTGCCAACGGAGCCCAGTCCCCCATGCCGCTTACCCCCCAATCCGAGTCCTGGTCCGCTGTCCAGACAGAGGGGTTTCTGGCGCCTGAAACGCCTGCAGATGGACGGGCGGTTCTGCCGCTCCTGCCTGAAGAACGCCCGCCCGGTTTCGAGTGGCGGACGGGGATCAAGGCCGTTCTCGATCTCGGATCGACCAAGGCCACCTGCCTGATCGGGCGCGCGCTCTCCAACGGCTCCCTGCAGGTACTGGGATGGGGGTGGCGCCGGTCGGAAGGGATCAATTCCGGGGCGATCATTGATACACGCCGCGTTGAAGCCGTCATCCGCGCTACGGTGGGCGATGCGGAAAAACAGGCCGGGCGCCGGATTGACGAGCTCGTTCTCAACCTCTCCTGCGGCAATCCGCAGAGCTATCATATAGACACCGAGATGATGATCGGCGGGCGGGAAGTCACGCTGGATGACGTGCGTGATCTCCTGGATGACGCGCGTTACCGGGCTTTTCACGAAGACCGGCGCCTCGTCCATACCCTGCCGCTTGGCTTCAATGTAGATGAAACGCCAGCCGTTCCCAATCCCTGCGGTCACCAGTGCAATCACCTGCTCGGCAAATTCCACCTGATTGATGCCAATACCAGTGCCCTGCGCACGCTCAGTACGGTGCTGCACCGGGCTGACCTGCGCCTGTCAGGCCTGGTCTCCAGTCCCTTCGCCTCCGGGCTGGCCGTGCTGGATCACGATGAGCGCGACCTTGGCGTTACAGTGGTGGAAATGGGTGCGGGCACCACCTCCCTGGCGGTCTTTTCCCACGGGCGCCTGCTTTATACCGCCCAGTTGCGCGTTGGTGGCCACCATATCACGCGTGATATCGCCTCTGCCCTTTCAGTCCACACCGATACGGCAGAATGGCTCAAGACCATGCACGGCGCGGCCCAGCCCGTCTCGGATGATGATCACCATATCATCCCCCTTCCGGCCGGCCAGGGCACCGGCATGACGCGCCTGCCACGCTCGAAACTGGTCTCCATCATCGCGCCCCGCATTGAGGAAACGCTGGAAATGACCCGCCATGCCCTTGAAAGCGCCAATCTGGGGCGGCTGACGGAAGGGCGCGTCGTTCTGACAGGGGGCGCTTCCCTGCTGAACGACCTCGGCCCCGTAGCGGCGCGCATCTTCGGGCGCCAGGTGCGGCTGGGGCAGCCGCGCGGCATTCACAATCTGCCGGAAAACTCCACGATTTCGGCTGGATTCTCCACTGCCGCCGGTCTCCTGGCCTGGAGTGCGGGGGCCGAGGATGCTTTCTGTCTCCCCGAGGAGAACACTGTCAGCCGCGGCCCCATGAAACGCCTTGTGAATCTCATCCGTCGACATGTATAATTGAGTTTAAAATCCTTATCAGACCCAGACTGTCCGCCCTTCATCCGGGCAGGTGCCGATTCTCCTGCCTGCCGCCTCTTGTGGAGCCTCCGACCATGTCCCTGAAACTTACGCCTACTTCCTCGGCCGAGAACGCGATCAGCCCACCGCGCATCACGGTCATCGGCGTAGGGGGTGGTGGCGGGAACGCCGTCGACAACATGATCTCCACCGATCTGAATCACGTGGAATTCATCGTCGCCAACACGGACGCCCAGCAGCTCAGCAAGTCCCAGGCACCCATCCGCCTGCAGCTCGGCCCGGACCTGACGCGCGGTCTGGGTGCAGGGGCCAAACCCGAGATCGGGCGGCAGTCAGCTGAAGAGGTCGAAGAAGAGATCCGTCAGCATCTGACGGGCGTGGACCTGGTTTTCATCACAGCCGGCATGGGTGGGGGCACCGGAACAGGGGCAGCCCCCGTCATGGCGCGTATTGCCCGTGAAAACGGCGCACTGACCATCGGCGTTGTTTCAAAGCCTTTTCAGTTTGAGGGCATGCGTCGTTGCCGTGCGGCCGAAGCAGGCATCGTCGAGTTGCAGAAATACGTCGATACCCTGATCGTCATTCCCAACCAGAACCTGTTCAGCTGCTCAACCCAGACGACGACCCTGCTTGATGCCTTCAAGATGGCCGATGACGTCCTCTACCAGGGCGTGCGCAGCATTACCGACCTCATGGTCGTGCCCGGTGTGATCAATCTTGACTTCGCAGACGTCAAGACCGTCATGGGCGAGATGGGCAAGGCGATGATGGGCACAGGCGTGGTGGACGCCACCACTGATGGACCGGATCGCGCCACCCTTGCGGCGGAACGCGCCATCTCCAACCCGCTGCTGGAGGAATCCTCCATCCGCGGCGCGCGTGGTCTGCTAATCAACGTCACCGGCGGGCCGGAGCTTGGGCTCTACGATTACACCACGATCATGGAACGCATCAGCGAAGAAGCCCATGCCGATGCAGAGATCGTCAGCGGCTTTCTGGTACGCGATGACATGGCAGGCTGCATCCAGGTCTCGGTCGTGGCCACCGGTATCGACCGCCAGTCTGAGAACGAGCCCAGCGCTGAGGAAAAAGCCGAGCTGGAAGACGCTGTGGCCACTTTTTCACAGCCGGCTTCACAGCCAGGCCCAGGCCCAGCCCCTGCCACCCCACCCCTGATGTCACAGACGGTTGCCCAGCCTCCTGAACGGGAAGTGCCGGTCCAGCGCGCCGCCGTTGAGCCGCGCCCGGCTGCTCCCCAACCTGCTCCCGGCCCACAACCCGCCGCTGCGCCGCAGCGCGCCGCCTATCACCTGGCTTCCCATGCGCCGCAGCAGACGCGCCCTGTCACGCCGCCGACCGCACCCCTGCGTCAGGGAGGTGAACCTCAGGAACGCGCCGGGCTGTTCAGCCGTCTTTTCCGCAACCGGCCGAATTCCGCTCCCCATACGCCGCCAGCCAGCGGCTACGCTCCTGCCCAGCGCCCAGCCGCCCCAGCTCAGCCCCGGGAGGAAGAGCGCCACCACGAGGGCTACCAGGAACATCGGTCCGAACACCATCAGGATCACAGGCATGACTATCCTGAGAGTCGTTCTGAACACAGGCACGACCACCATGGAGAGGGCCGCAACGAGCGTCATGAACATGGGCGTGAGCACGACCGCGGTACTGACGACAACCTGGACATTCCAGCCTATCTACGGCGTCAGTAAGGCCTTCGCCTGATCTCGGGGCAAGCCAGCGCTTGACGCACCTGCCCTCCCAGACCGCCCTTCTTTGGAGCCTCTATGCCGGACCGCGTTTCTCACCGAACGAACGGCTCTGGGCTCCAAGCTGCCTCTCTTCCCCCTGCCAGCCACCAAACCACCTTGGCCCGCAGGGTACATTGCCGGGGCACAGGGCTGCACAGCGGCAAGGAGATTTCACTCTCCCTCCAGCCTGCCCCGGCCGGAAGCGGAATCCGCTTTCAACGGACAGACCTGCCCCACAAACCGGCTTTCCGCCTTGAGGCGGAAAGCATCGTCAACACGACCCTGGCCACCGTTGCCGCCCACCCCACCAATCCCACTTGTCGGATAAGCACGATTGAACATCTTCTGGGGGCCCTGCATGCCCTGGAGATCGACAACCTCCTCATACAGGTTGATGGCCCTGAGCTGCCTGTTCTGGATGGTTGTGCGGAAGCTTTCGTCTTTCTGCTGCAATGTGCCGGCGTGACGCAGCTGGAGGCCATGCGCAACAGGATGGAAATCCTCCAGCCTGTCGAGGTCAGCAAAGACGGCGCGTCAGCACGGCTGGCTCCCCTCTCGGTCGAAGAACAGGCCTCTCCCGGTCTTTATCTCGACCTGTCAATTGCTTTTCCCCAATCTGTCATCGGCAGGCAGAGCTGGTCGATGCAACTGAATGCACAGAGTTTTCGCCAAGACATAGCCAGGGCCCGCACTTTCGTGGCGTTCGAGGATATCGCTGCCCTGCAGGCCCAAGGCCTGGCACGGGGCGGCAGTCTGCAGAATGCGGTGGTGGTGCAGGATACACAGGTGCTCAACCCTGAAGGGACGCGCGGAAAAGACGAATTCGTGCGCCACAAGGTGCTTGATGCCATAGGAGATCTCTACTGCAACGGTCTGCAGATTATCGGTCATTTCAGCGGCTGCCGCAGCGGGCATGCGCTCCACAACCGGCTTCTCCGTGCCCTTATGGCCACGCCTGAAGCCTGGCGGCTGCTCCCGGCCGGCGCGGCCTCGACTCCTGAGATAAAACAGGGTAATGCTTTGCTTCCGCTCCGCCGCCTGCATGATATAAGGCACTTATGGTCAGCCGTATCGTAACCCCCCGCGCGTTCGATAAGGACGCATCGCTCTCCGTCACGCCTTCACGCGCCACTGGAGCACGTGACTGGAAAATGTGGGGCAGCAGGCTTTGCGCGACCGGTCTTTGCGCGACTTTAGCCGTGCCCCTGCTGGCAGGCTGTGCCTCTGATGACATCTCCAAGCAGATTCCCCAATCTGCTGATGCTGAAACCCTTTACAATGATGGCATTGATGCACTGCGGACCGGGCACTACAAACTGGCCAGTGCCGAATTCGAGCTGATTCAGCAGAATTTCCCGTATTCAGGCTACACGGGCCATGCTGAGCTGATGGAAGGCTATGCCTACTACCTGCAGGGGGAATATGCCCTGTCGGTCCAGCAGCTGGAACGCTTCCTGCAGCTCCATCCCACCAGCCCGGATGCGGCCTACGCCTACTACCTGCGCGCCCTGTGCTACTACGAACAGATCGGCATTGTCGCGCGTGACCAGTTGAGCACGGTGGAGGCCATGGAAGCCCTGGAAGAGGTCGTCGCCCGCTTCCCCCAGACTTCCTATGCTCGTGACGCGCGCCTCAAGATCGACCTGTGCCGTGACCATCTGGCGGGCAAGGAAATGTATGTCGGGCGCTATTATGAGCGGATGCGCGACTATCAGGGCGCCTATGGCCGCTACCAGCGCGTGATCCAGGATTACCAGACCACGAACCACGTTCCTGAAGCGCTGGAACGCCTGGTCGAGGTCACGCTTGACCTCGGGCTCATCAATGAGGCGCGTCAGGATGCGGCTGTGCTCGGCTATAACTATCCTGACAGCAAATGGTATCGTTTCGCTTATAACAAGCTCAAGAACCATGATCTCCTGACCCCAGAAACCCGCAAGCCGGGCAAGGATGAAGCAGCTCTGAAGGGAGAAGCGATCTCGGCCAAGGAAGCGAAGGAAGCTTCCGAGATCATTCCCGTTTCAACCGACGCCCCGCCCCCGCCGGCCAATACCGACCCGCAGGCGGCAGGAAAGATGCCCGAACTTCCCCAGAAAAAAAGCGGGGGCTTCGGCCAGGCAGTCGGGAACTTCTTTGCCCCTGTCGGGAATTTCTTCGGCAGCATCTGGAATCACATTTTCTGAGCCCTCCCCGGCAGGGACCTGACAGCTCTTTCCCTTCAGATGCGCCAAAAGCCTGAATTCGTTTGACACAGCCTGCCAAGCCGCTGACAGTCACTTCATGCTGACACATCTTTCGATCCATGATGTCGTGTTGATCGAGAAACTGGATCTTCCGTTTCATCCCGGGCTGACTGTCCTGACCGGCGAGACAGGAGCCGGGAAATCCATTCTTCTGGACAGTCTCGGCCTGGCTCTGGGCGAGCGGACAGCGGCCGGCATCATCCGCACCGGGGCTGAGAAAAGCAGTGTGACAGCCGTTTTCGAACTCCCTCCCGACCATGCGGTTCATGACGTTCTCCGCCAGCTTGACATTCAACCTCCCGAACCTGGAGAACCGCTGGTGCTGCGCCGCCTTGTCACGCGTGACGGACGGTCGCGCGCTTATATCTGCGACCAGCCGGTCGGGGTGACGGTCCTGCGGCAGGTCGGGGCACGCCTGGTGGAAATCCAGGGACAGCACGAACAGATGGGGCTTATGGATGCCTCAACCCATCTTGAACTGCTCGATACCTTCGGCACGCCGCCGGCGCTGCGCCACAAAACCGGTCAGGCCTGGGACGATTGGCATGCAGCACGCACAGCCCTTGATCAGGCCCGCAAACGCATGCAGGCCGCCGCACGTGAAGAGGATTGGCTGCGCCAGACCGTCGAAGATCTTGAGAAACTTGCCCCTCAGGAGGGAGAAGAAGAAGAGTTGGCTGCCCAGCGGGTCCAGCTCCAGCAGGATGAACGCCGCGGTGAAGCCGTGGCTGCAGCCATGGCCGAGCTTAACCCGCGTGACCGGCGTTCAGCCACGCCCGCCAATGCATTGCGCGCTGCCAGCCGCGCCCTTGCGCGCCTGATGCCCACGCCTCTGGCCAGTGAGGAACAGGAAGAGACCCAGCCTCACCAGAGCCAGGCCCATGAAGCGCTGGACGCGCTGGAAAAGGCCGAAGAGGCCTTGGCCGAGGCAGAAACCCTGCTCTCGCGCCTGGCAGCCGATACCGGCACGGATGCACGCCTGCTCGAGGAAACCGAGGAACGGCTGTTTGCCCTGCGTGCTGAAGCGCGCAAGCACAACGTTACCGTCAACGCCCTACCGGCTTATCTGGCCGATCTGCGTGATCAGCTTAACCAGCTGGAAACAGGCGCAGAAGCGCTGACCCGGCTCGAAACCGAAGCCCGTGTGGCCCGCCAGGCTTTCGAAAAAGCCGCTGGTGAACTGTCTGCCGCCCGCCAGAAAGCAGCGCGCGCACTGGAAAAAGCCGTTGAGGGCGAGCTCAGACCGCTCAAACTGGAACGGGCGCGTTTCATCGTCCAGCTGGCGGCGCTTCCCCCTGAAAGCTGGAATCGCCAGGGCCAGGAACAGGCCTCCTTTCTCATCGCCGCCAATCCGGGTCAGCCGCCTGGCCCGTTGGGAAAAGTTGCCTCTGGCGGAGAGCTGTCACGCCTTCTCCTGGCCCTGAAAGTGGTTCTGGCTGGTCGGACCAGCCTGACCACCCTGATATTTGATGAAGTGGATTCCGGTGTGGGTGGCGCAACGGCCTCGGCCATCGGTGAGCGGTTGCACCGGGTAGCGCAGGGCATTCAGGTCCTGGCCATCACGCACAGCCCACAGGTGGCTGCACGCGGTGACCAGCAGCTGCGCATTGCCAAGAAAATCAGCAATGGGCAGACCCAGACCCATGCCCAGGCCCTCGACCGGACTGAGCGCCGTGAAGAACTTGCCCGCATGCTGGCTGGCGATACCGTGACGGAAGCCGCGCGTGCCGCCGCCGACAGTCTTCTCCACCCTCAGGCTGCACCGCTCACAGAAAGTCAGCCTTCCGGATCAGCGCCATGACTTCCACCCCGGCGCAGAGCTTGCCTGCTCCCACCGGTCCTGAAGAACGGCATGCCGAACTGCTTGCGCAGATCAGCCGCTGGGACCAGGCTTATCACGGCCTTGACGCCCCTGAGGTCTCAGACGCGATCTATGATGCGGCCCGCCGGGAACTCACCCTGCTGGAAGAGCAGCATCCGGCGCTGAAACAGGCTGCTTCCGAGACGGTGGGCGCACCTCCTCACCCTGCTTTCAGCACGGTTGCCCACCGTGTGCCCATGCTGTCACTCGACAACGTTTTTCAACCCGAGGACTTCACTCGCTTTGTCAGCGGAGCGGCCCGTTTCCTGGGACTGAGCCAGGAGGCGATGGACGGACTCGCTTTTACGGCTGAGCCTAAGATAGACGGATTGTCAGTCAGCCTGACCTATGAAAACGGCAAGCTCGTGCGGGGCGCTACGCGCGGCGACGGAATTCAGGGCGAAGACGTGACGGCCAACCTGCGCACGCTCAAAGACATCCCCCAGACGCTGGGACCGGATGCGCCGGATTTCATCGAGATCCGGGGTGAAGTGTTCATGAGCAAGGAAGATTTCCTGCAGCTCAATGCACGCCAGGAAACCGCTGGAGAGAAAACTTTTGCCAATCCCCGCAATGCGGCCGCCGGCTCGCTGCGGCAGCTTGACGCGGCGGTCACGGCCACCCGTCCTCTGAGCTTCTTTGCCTATGCCATGGGCTACAGCAGTGCCCCTGTCGCGCAGACACATATGGCCTGGCTTGAAAAGCTGCGCAGCTGGGGCTTTGTGGTCAATCCGCTTTCGGAAACCCTTTCCCATGCCAGTGATGTCCCGGCCTATGTCGAGCGCCTGACCCGCGAACGCTCCGGGCTGGCTTATGACATTGACGGCGTCGTCTTCAAGCTTGATGACCTCAGCCTGCAGGAACGTCTGGGTTTTGCCGGTCGCGCGCCGCGCTGGGCCCGGGCGTGGAAATTTCCTGCCGAGCAGGCCATCACACGCCTGCAGAAAATCGAACTGCAGGTCGGCCGTACCGGTACCCTGACCCCCGTTGCCCACCTGGAGCCGGTCAATGTAGGGGGTGTGCTGGTCTCACGTGCCACGCTTCACAATGAAGATGAGATCCAGCGCCTTGACGTGCGACCCGGCGATCTCGTCCGGCTTCAGCGGGCCGGAGATGTCATCCCGCAGATTCTCGGTCTTGAAGCGCCCGCACCCGAGCGTGCGCCTCCCTTTGTCTTTCCCAGCCACTGCCCTGTCTGCAATGCCCCCACCGAGCGCCCGGAAGGAGAAGCAACCTGGCGCTGCACGGGCGGTCTGCACTGCGAAGCGCAGGTTGTCGAGCGCCTGGTTCATTTCGCCTCACGCAATGCGTTCGATATCGAGGGTCTGGGGGAACGCAGCATCCGGCTGTTCTATGAAAAAGGCCTTATCCGCACGCCGGCTGATATCTTCCGCCTCCATGAAAAGCGCGACCAATTGACAGCGCTTGAAGGTTGGGGAGAACAGTCCGTTGACAATCTCCTGCAGGCGATCAGGGAGCGGCGCACCGTCTCTCTCTCCCGCCTGATCTACAGCTTGGGTATCCGGCGCGTCGGCGCGCGCAACTCGAAGGTGCTGGCGCGTGCCTATGGTGATTTCGCGCCCTGGCATACAGCAATGATTGAAGCCGTCGCCCCTGACAGCACGGCACGCGCAGCTTTGGCGGGTATCATGGGGCTGGGCGAGACCACTGCGGCAGACATTGCCGCCTTTTTCGCCACACCTGAAAATGCCGAGCTGGTCACGCAGCTGGGACAGGAACTCGACATTCAACCCGATCTGCCTGCAGCCAATGCCACGGATGCCCCGCTTTCCGGCCATATAATCGTTTTTACCGGCACCCTTACGGCCATGGCCCGGCCGGAAGCCAAGGCGATTGCCGAGCGTCTCGGCGCCCAGGTGAGCGACAGCGTCACCCGGCGCACCACGCTGGTCATTATCGGGCAGAAAGCAGGCTCCAAAGCCAAGAAAGCCGCTGAGCTCGGGATCACCGTGATTGATGAGGAAAACTGGAAGTTCCTCTCTGAAGGCGCCCCCCTCGAAAGCCTGCCGACCGTGGCCCCGGAAGCGCTGCTCCCGCCCAAGAAGGCCTCTTCCTCAACCAGCAAGGCGCATGCTGTGGCAGCCGAGCAGGCGGAAGAACCTGCAGCCGCACATCCTCCGCCCTCACCTCCACCGGACGCGAACTGAGAGAAAAATCTTTCCGCTTCCCACCTCGCAGCCTGGAAAACTGCCCAGCCCCAAAGCTTATCATGGCCTTCTCCACTGAGGGTAAGGCATGAGGAACAGACATGACGACCTCCGCCTCCCACCCTCTTCTCCTGCTCCTTCTCGGTCTGCTAGCCATGGCCGCCCTGATCGGCGTGTCCGTGCTTATTTCCCTGTCGGAAATCTCCTTTGCCGCCGCACGTGAAACCCGCATGCGCACTCTGGCTGAAAAGGGCAACCCGCGCGCAGCGGCTTTTCTGAAGCTTCGCCGCAACAGCGGGCAGGTCATGACCACCATTCAGATCTGCCTCAACGCTGTCGGCGTTCTGGGCGGCGTGATCGGGGAATCCATGCTGAGTGTCCCGTTTGCCGATGGGTTGGCGGCCCTGGGAATGAGGCGTGGTCTTGCTGACCAGATCGGCTCTTTTTCAGCCTTTATCCTGGTAACGGGCCTGTTTGTTCTGTTTGCTGACCTGCTGCCCAAGCGGGTCGCTATGAACGCGCCTGACAAGGTGGCGCTGGAAGTGTGCTGGTTTCCGGCCCTGGCGCTCAAACTGCTTTATCCGGCCGTTTGGGTGTTCACGCATGTTTCCGATGCCATCCTGAAATTCCTGCGCATTCCGGCCACACCCACCATTGAGGTCATGACCCCTGAAGACCTGCGCGCCACCCTGGCTGCGGGCACGGCGTCAGGCGTGTTGCTGGCCGAAGAACACCAGATGATTCAGAATGTCATGGCTCTGCAGACGCGCTCTGTCACCTCGGCCATGACGCCCCGTGATGAAATCGTTTACCTGGACCTGCAGGAAAGCCTCGAGAGCCAGCGTGACAAGGTGCAGGCCAAGCCGTATTCGCGTTACCCCCTCTGTGAAGGCGGGCTCGACCGGGTGATCGGCTCCATCCGCGCTGAAGATGTGCTGGTTGCGGTAGTAGATGAGCCCTCTGTGCTGACTTCCGCCCCCCAGCCCGCCCGCAACCAGATCTTCAAGCGGCGGCGCAACGTGCTCTCCCTGCCGGACACGCTCAACCTGTGGGAAACCCTGGCGCAATTCGACACGCACGGGGCCGGTTTCGCGCTCATCATCAATGAATACGGGCTGGTCGTGGGTCTCATCACCTACAAGGACATCATGGGGGCCCTGATGGACGGGCTGGCCAATCCATTTGAGGAGCAGGCCATCGTCAAGCGTGATGATCATTCCTGGCTGATCGACGGGGCAGCTCCTATCGGCGACGTCATCCGCGATCTTGAAATGCCCCTACACAATGAAACCGCCCATTTCGACACCATTGGTGGGTTCGTCACCAATCGTCTGCGCCGCATGGCACGCAAAGCCGACCGGGTCGAGGTATCAGGGTTCCGCTTTGAGGTGGTGGATGTGGAGGGATTCCGGATCAACCAGCTTCTGGTGACAAAAATGGGGGAACAGACCAGAAAAAACAGGCGCCTTCCCCTGCCCTGAAGCCCGCTTTCCCGGAGCCAACCCATCATGGTCCAAAATCCTCCCGTCCCGGCCCATTGGAAAGGTTTCCAGCCCCAACCGGGGGATGCGCTGCTCATCGTCGACATGCAGGCAGATTTCATGCCAGGCGGTGCCTTGGCCGTGCCGGAAGCCGACCGGCTCATCAAACCCATCAGCCGCATGGCAAAGAATTTCGCAACTGTCATCGCAACGCGTGACTGGCACCCAGACGATCATTGCTCCTTCACCGCTGAAGGCGGCCAATGGCCTGTACATGCCCGCGCCGGCAGCCCGGGCGCCGCTTTCGCGCCAGGCCTGGTTCTGCCGCCCCGCACGCTTATCTGGTCCAAAGGATCAGAAAAAACGGCAGAGGCTTATTCAGTTTTTCAGGATGAAAACGGCCAGGCCTCGGGATTTGCGGACAAGCTGGCTGACTATGCCCCCAAGCGCCTTTTCATCTGCGGCGTGGCGCTTGAATACTGCGTGCAGGCCTGCGCGCTGGACGCGCTGAAAGCAGGCGCCAAGGCCGGCTACAAGGTCTGCCTCTTTCCCCAGCTCTGTGGCAGCCTGCATCCCCCAGCATTGCCCCTGGCCCGACTGGAAAGGGCCGGCGTCGTGCTTTATCGCGTCTGATCCAGCCAGCCACCCTGGAAGCCTGCTTTCTTCAAGGCTGCCTGAATGACGGGATTGCGCTTCATGACGTTCCAGACGAAACCGTTCCGCCAGTTTGCAATCATCAGCAGAATGGGTCCCTGATCGATGCCAATCTGCTGAGGATCGGCCCAGAAACCTTCAGGCGTGACGTAACTTGGATTGAAAGCATCCACAAAGCCGTAACGGTTGTAGATCCGCTTGCCATAATGCGCTTTCATATCTTCAAGTGTCGGCAGTGCGATCTCCGGAGCAAAGGCGATTGACCCCCCTGCAGCTGTCGGGGCGATCGTGCCATCATCACTGACGTAATCAGCGCCGGCACCACGTGCGTTATAGGCCATGAAGTGGCGTTGCACCCCATCCACCCACCGGGTGCCCTCCCCTGGTCCATCACTGGCTGTCAGGCCCCAGAGCGTGGCGCCGTAATCTTTCCAGTGACCGGGATTTCTGCGGGCATAGGCCAGCTGGGCATAAGCTGCCTTTCGCCCGTTGGAGAAATAGTCATTGTGGTGCTGGCGGTTGAAGTCGTCCTGCAGGTCGCGAAAATCAATCCAGGATTCGGAATACTGGTGACCGAACAGCGGGGCGAAGTTCAGGAACTCATGGCCTTCAAACGTTTTCCACTGCCCTGCGAAAGTGGCCGTCCAGGCCTGCCAGGTGGAAGCAGGCAGAGGATGGGTCGGCGAGCCCAGCGCAAGCAGATAGAGAATCAGTCCTTCATTGTACCCGCGCCATTCACTGCTCAGGAAATGAGAGGTGGGCGTGGGTGACCAGCCCATGTTCAGCAATGGTGGGTGCGGCTCCATCCACGGCCAGTCCACACGCCCGTACAGTGCCGCAGCAGTCCGACGGATTTCCTGCTCCTGCGCGTTTTCCTGATCAAAATAGGATTGGGAAAACAGCACGCCGACCATCAGCAAGGCAGTGTCGACGCTCGACAGCTCTGACCAGTCCGCAAAACGCAAACCCGTATGCGGATTGAGGAAATGATAGAAAAACCCCCTGTAGCCGGCCGCCCCGAGAGCTGAGTCGTTCTGGGGCAAGGCAAGCAGAAAGCGCAGCGTGCGCAACGTGCGCTCGGCCGCCTGCTGGCGGGTGATATATCCCTGATCAACGCCGATCCCGTAAGCCGTCAGCCCGAAGCCGACCGAAGCAATGCTGGCCGCCCCCTCCGGCAGGGGCGCGCGGTCGGGGATCAGACCGTTTTCAGGATTAGCCGTTTCCCAGAACCAGTCGAACGTCCGTCGTTCCAGATCTTCGACAAAAGCCCGGTCTGCTGGTGCCAGATCACTGAATTTCGCCGGGCCCTTCCCTGGAGCCAGCGGCTGTGTCTGCGCTTGTGGCGGCGCCTGATCCTGGGCGCGAGCGTTACTGCCAGGATAAAGCACCAGGAAAGCGGCTGCCAACCCGGCCGTTCCACGCAGGAGAACGTTCCTGACCCTGGCGAGAGTGCGTATATGTGGCGCAGCAGAAGGAAGGCTGATTACGGAAGATGGGGCCATGATAAATCCTGACGGTTATGCCGGACTGCCAGACAGACCGCCGGCAGTGGGGCCAGGAGCGGAAGGCGCCTGAGGCGACGGCGCGCCTCCGGCAGGCGGCCGGGGGCCATTAGTGCCAGGCTGGGCAGCAGCCCCACCGCCGACAAGCGCCCCCAGATTCAGGCGCACAGAAGCATTTTCAATCGTTTCCAGACGATGGGCCACAATAACGCGCGTGATCTTGAGTTCATCAAGAAAGGCCGAAATCTTTCTCTCACGCTCTGAATCCAGATTACTGGTCGCCTCGTCAAGAAACAGAATTTTGGGCCGCCGGTAAAGGGCACGGGCCAGGATCATGCGTTGGCGCTGCCCGCCTGAAAGTGTGCTTCCCATCTCGCCCACCAGGGTCTCAAAGCCCATGGGCATGCGTTTGATGTCGTCGAGAATCTGGGCGTTCTTGGCACATTCCTCCACCCAGGGCATGTCGATATTGTCTGCAAAGCCGGCAATGTTTTCAGCAATGCTGCCCGAAAGCAGGATATCATCCTGCAGGACGCCTGCGATCTGGCTGCGATAGGCCTCGATGTTATTGGGACCCAGGGCCTGGCCGTTCCAGTAGATTTCCCCCTCTTCCGGATGGCTCATCCCCATGAGGATGGAAAGCAGGGTGGATTTGCCGCATCCGGAAGGACCGGTGATCGCCAGGCTCTCGCCGGCTTCGATGGTCAGGTTGAGATCCTTGAATACCCAGGAATCTTCCTTGCCGTAACGATAGCCAAGATTGCGGCATTCCAGCAGGGGCACCCCTTCCACTTCAGGCGGCGGTCCCTGGGGCAGCAGCTTCATGCCTGAAGTGCCATCAGGACCGGCCGGTCCGTCAGAGGGCACCAGGTCAACTTCCCCTTCATTGGTTTCGGATTTCGCCAGCGCGATATCGGACAGGCGGTCCGTATGCACTTTGAGGTTGCGGATCTTGAAGGCAGCGGAAATAAGATTGCCCAGACGGCTGGAAAACTGGTCACGGTAGCTGAGAAAGGCCACCAGAACACCCACGGTCATGCTGCCGTCAAGGACCATGTTTGCCCCCAGGATCAGCATCAGCAACCGGTCAAAACCGAAGATGATATCATTGGCGCGCGAGAAGATCAGATCGTAGCGCTGGATCTTGAACTTGGCGTTGATGCTGTCAATCAGCTTGTTGACCCAGCCGACCTTCCGCTTTTCCTCAAGACCGAGCAGCTTGATGCTGCGAATGCCGCGGAGGGTCTCAAGGAACTGGCCCTGGCGCGCGGCGTCATGGACGAGGACTTCCTGCGACATTTCCCGGTAGGGGCCGTAATAGATCACACGGACCAGGATATCGATCAGCGAGGATGCCCCCACGACCAAGGCAAGCCACTGACCGTAGATGATGATCATCACCAGCATGCCGACCGCCATCAGCCCGTCCATGATGACCTGCACCACATCAGTGGTGAAGGCCTGCTGAATGGCGCCCAGGCTTCCGAAACGCGACAGGATGTCACCCGCGCCACGCTTGCTGAAATAATCCTGCGGCAGGCCGAGCAGATGACTGAGCAGGCTGACATTCCATTGAATGGAGATCCGCGTGGACATGAGCATGACTGTCCAGGAGCGGAAGGTGGAGATAACCGCCTGCACGAGCAGCAGAATCCCCATGCCGACAGCGATCGTCCACAGCAGGGAATGATCGCTTGTCGTCAGCACTTCATCAATGATGACCTGCGAAAGCATCGGGTTGATGAGGGCGATGACCTCCAGCCCCAGCGACAGAGCGCCCAGCGCCAGCAGCGTGCCCTTCAGAGCGCCCACATGGCGGAACATGTCGCGGATACTCAGCAGATGGCGGTCATCGCGCTTCTCGAATTTCGCCGTCGGCGTCAGCTCCAGCGCCACACCGGTGAAATGCTTGGAGACCTCGGGATAGGTCAGCTTGCGCGGCCCCTGCCCCGGATCAATGATCTCGACGTATTTGTCGCCCGCTTTCACCAGCACGACGAAGTGATTGAAGTCCCAGTGCAGGATGCAGGGCACGCTCAGCTTGCTCAGGGAGTCCAGATCAAGCTTGAGCGGACGCGCCTGCAGATCAAAGCGCCCAGCCAGATGAATGAGCGTGCGCAGTGTCAGCCCGGAGCCTGAAAGCCCGGCCTGTCGACGCAGGGTGGAGATATCTATCAGATGGCCATGCGCATTGAGGATCATGGCCAGGCAGGCCAGGCCGCATTCAGCATTTTCCGACTGCAGGATGGTCGGAATCTTCTTGCGGAAGCTGGTAACGATCGGCTTGAGCATCAGTGACGTTTCCCTGACAGCGAGATGACGTCATCAGCCATCGAAATGATCGGATCGAACAGCCACTGATAAAGCTTGCGACGGTCAGTGGCGATGTCAGCCTCAACAGCCATGCCGGGTTGCAGGCGCTCCTTCTTGCCATAGGCACGGACGAAATCCTGGTCCGGCAGCACGCGCACGCGGTAGACATCCTGCGGGGGATGCTGAGCCGCTGCCCCCTTGCCCTGGGGGGCCACCGAGCCTGCCTGATCAGGCATGGGGGCGCGCGTCACTTCAGTGACCGTGCCCTTGTAGAGGCCGAATTTCTGATAAGGAAACGGCGCGAATTTCAGCAGCACCCGCTGACCCGGCCGCAGGAAGCCGATGGCATGGCTGTCGACATAGAGTTCCGCCTGGAGAGTAGCGTTGTCGGGCAGCAGCGTGGCCATGGGCTGGCCTACCGATACGCGCTGACCCACATAAGTGCGGATACCGTCAATCACGCCTGCAACAGGAGCGACGATCAGCGTTTCCGCCTGGCCGCGTGCCTGGGTGATCTGGCGGTTGAGATCAGCCAGGCGTACGTCAATGTCGGTCACGTCCTCCTGGACCTTATAGGGATGCCGGTCGATTTTATACTGCAGGTCATTGATCTGACCGCCCGTCTCCACCATTGAGCGCAGGGTCTGGGAATGGGTGTTCATGAACTGCACGTAAGAGAAAAGCTGGCTCTGGAACTGCCCTTCCGAGACCAGATGCATGCCGATGGCTGTGCGCATCTCCTGCATGGCATGTTCGATCAGCGGCAGGGAGGTGTTGTCACGCTGGATCTGGGTGCCAAGCATCTCCCGCTGCTTCTGGAGCGTGACGAGTTCCTGTTTGAAGGAGGCCAGCTCTATCGGTGCGTCCGTCAGCAGAAGCTTGCGGCGCGCGGTCAGGAAATCGCGCTCATTCAGAAGGTGAAGCAGGGCCTGCTTGCCCGTCGGGCCGGCTGAAGACCAGCTTTCCACATCGACCGTATAAAGGGCCTGGCCGGCGTGAACGCTCATGCCTTCCTTGATATGAGCCGTAGTGACCACACCAGCCTGGTCGGCGGTGATCACGACCAACCCGCCTGGCGGCATCAGCTGGCCGGTGGCATGGACGCGACGGGTATAGCTGCCGAAAATAACATAGATGATCACGCCGAGAACCAGCGCCATCGTGCACCAGGCGGCGATCTTGCCTGATACCGGCTCGATCTCCAGGGTATCGCCGATCCAGGCTTCCTGTCGCCATTTCAGAGCTTCCGTACGAAAGAGCGGTTGCCCGTTTGCCATGCTTTACCTTTCCAGCGTATTTTGAGACACGTTTACCATCAAGAGGCACTCCCCTGACAGCCATCCCGCCAGAATTTTCGGACCGGGTCTTCATTTACCTTAAAATCAATAATTCGTATACCAGTATATATGTATGATTTTAACTTCCTGAGAGAGTCGAAGAGACCTTGATGAGCAGAAAAGTCCTTTTTTCCACCCTGACCGTAGCGGCCTGCCTCCCGCATCTCGCGAGTGCTGCGCCTGTGCCGGTTATAAGGAAACAGATTGACCTGCGACAGGCGCTCATATCGGCTTATCAGACCAATCCCGAGCTTCTGCGCCAGCGCGCCCTGCTGCGGCAGACGGATGAAGGCGTCTCACAGGCGCATTCAGGCTGGCGCCCCACGATCACCGGCAATGCCACGGCTGATTATAACCAGACGAATTACGTCTCGCACATCGCAAGCCCCCTTTCAGGAAAAAACTTCCGCTATACCCAGCGTTTTGCAGCGCCTGGCTACAATACCGGCGTGACGGTTTCCGAGCCCATCTTTCAGGGGGGCAAGACCGTTGCCTCGACCCGCAAGGCCGTCAATCAGGTCTATGCCGGGCGCGCGCAACTGATCAACACCGAACAGCAGGTGTTCCTGGAAACGGTGCAGGCTTACGTGAATCTTCTGCGCAGCCGCCAGCTGCTGGAACTCAACCGCCAGAATGAGATCACCCTGGCCAAGCAGGCCCAGCTGGCAGAAGAACAGTTTCAGTACAACCAGAACACACGCACGGACGTGCTGCAGGCCAGGTCCCAGCACAAAAGCGCACAGGCCGACACCCTGCAGGCCCAAAGCGATTACGCCATTGCCAAAAGCCAGTTCCAGAAGGTCGTGGGGTTTATGCCGCCTGACAATGTGGTGCCCGCCCGGCCCCTGGCTCTGCCCCTGCGCAGTTCGCAGGAAGCGGAAATGCTCGCCCTGACGCAGAACCCCAATATGATCGGCGCCAAATATGCGCTGGAGGCGGAAAAGGCCAATCTGAAGGTCGCCTTCTCCGCGCTGCTACCCAAGATTTCCATGCAGGGAAGCTACAATTACGGCGTCAACCAGGATTCGTCGAAATTTACCCAGGACAGTGAATACGTCGCCATCCAGGCCAATCTGCCCATTTATCAGGGCGGCGCTGAATATTCCCAGATCCGTGCTGCACGACAGGGAATCAGCGCAGCGCAGCAGGCCCTGGCCGAGCAGAGGCGCGATGTCATCCAGAGCACGGTTGCGGCCTGGCAGAAATTTGCGGCCGATACTTCCAAATATGTCGATAACCAGAAATCCGTGCTGCTTGGCGAAGCGGCTTTCAAGTCCATTCAGCAGCAGGAGCTGCTAGGCGTGCGCACCACCTTTGAAGTGCTGCAGCAGCAGCAGATTCTCTTTGGCCAGCAACGTGCCTTGATCCAGAACCACGCTGATCTGGTCATCGATTCCTATGCGCTTGCTGCCCAGATCGGCCAGCTTACGGCTGAAGGCCTGAAGCTCCAGACCCCCCTTTACAATCCGCGTGCCAATTACGACCGGGTGAAATGGAAGATGATCGGCACCCGCTGAGCCGTGCTGAGGCCTGGGCTTTGAAGCCAGAGCCAACCAACGCCTGAAGTGACTCTGAAAAGACGGCCCTTCCCCCTCCTGATTAGTTGAGTCTTTTTCTTAAAGACGACCACCAATCAGGTTCCGCACGCCAAAGCCGTCTTGCGCACCACGTCCCCGCAAAGAAAACACCCCGTGCCTTTTAAAAGGCACGGGGTGTCTCATCTCTCTTACTTTCTTCTCACAAACACCCAATCCTGCAGGATGGCCCTAAGGCCGCCCTGCAGGTTATCGGTGTCAGCCAGCGACAGCCAGACGCTCGGGTTGCACGGACAGGTCATTTTCACCCTGCAGCAGATACGGGCCAGCTGCCAGGATTTCAATAGCCACCAGCTGGGAAGCAGCGTTTTTGTCTGCAGACAGCGGCAGCCAGGCGCGACCGTTGGTCCAGCGGCAGGGGGTCTGCTCAACCACATCCCAACCCGCAAGATCTGCCTGCTGCAGATGGGCGCTTAGATCACGGCTTTCATCACCAGCGAATCCGCGCACCTGGCCGACCAGAACACCTAGGTGGCGGCGGTCATCAACAAAGGGGCCGATAGTCTGGTCCGGGCGGGCGGTGCGGGAGCACACATACACACCGGTAGCGGAAGCCGGCACCTCGAAGGTCACCCAGTTACCATTGCGGCGCTGGGCAGAGAGGCGCTGACCATCCTTCGTCTCCAGGTACAGATCCGGCTCGGAAGACAGCACGGGCTGAGCCGGCGCTGCGTAACCGGCTGCCTGCGCACGGGCCTGCAGGCGTTCGTAAAGCGGCTGGACAAAAGCGGTCTCGACGCAGAGCGGGGCGGCCGCATCATCCCAGCTCTTGCTGCCCACGGAATGGATCTGGAAGGCCGTGCCGGCCGGCATCACGTGCGGGGTGTCCAGATAGCTTTCGGTCATCGCGCCGTTGGCGTTGATCACGGCGTGGTCCTGCAGCTCGACGTGATAGACATCAAACGCACCCTGGCGGACATCACGGACGATGCTGGAGCCGTTGACCAGCATGCGGGCCGGCACGAAGCGGCCATCAAAATACATGCAGTGCTCGGGCGTGACGGTCAGGTCCTGCATCGGCACGTTGTCACCCAGCGAATCCTTGCGGAAGGTCACGGGCTGTTCGTCAAGAGAAGCCTGGGAAACCGTCTTGCGCACCAGGGCCTGAAGCGGCGCGAACCCCTTGCGCCCCTCCTGCCAGGTCGCCACCCGGTCACCCGCCTTCAGGGACTCGACCGCGCGATATCCTTCGGCGGTCTCGATCAGGCTACCGGCCAGAAAGCAGACAACCACATCCGGCACACCGGAAGTAGCAGCATTCATGCCGGTATCATATTCAGCCCCCTGGTTAGGAGTATCATGCCCATCCGGTAGATTCTGCTTACCAGTATAGGCATTGGCATCCATATTCTTTACAGAATCTGTCGAAATGCCAATATAGTTATCTCCTGCTACCAGAGAACTCGTACCTTCAGAACCCTGCGGAGAAAAGATGAGAATGGTGGCACCATCTGGAGTTGTTTTATACCCTACAAAAGCCATCTGCATGTCCACCTCTCCGCCGGACCCATTGACAACATGAGCTGTCACTATTTGGCCCACTTGAGTGATGGTAGTAGCATTATCAAATGTGATTGATTGAACATCATAGGTTTGATTAAGAGGACCGTACTTTACTTTAGGATCGCCACTCCAGTCAAAGCCATCGCCTTGACCGTTCGGTCCATTATAGGTGTAAGTACCCATCGCATGGTCCTGGCCATTAGGAGAAGTAGCATCTCCGAATGTCGTGCCCGCTGGAATCGTTGCAGCCATAATTCAAAATCCTCGCAAGAAAGAAGGTAAGAGATAAATTATCTTAAGATACCCTTCTCACCTTCACAACCAGAAATTAACCTGTTTCTCAAATAAAAAGTGTCTTAAAAACAGGAATACCCAGAGAACCGGAGCTCTCTGGGTATTTTCCCAGCGTACCTAGATTTTCAGCCAGGTGGCGCGAAGAATCAGGCCTGATTCAAACTTGACAGTGACCAATAAGCCTCAAGATTTTCTTGAAGAAAATATGAAGCCCAAGGATGAATAATCTCAAAATCATCCTTTAATTCTTACTGCAGGTATTCCAGCCATTTTTCAGATGAAAATGATTCCTGAAGGAACGTCGGAGATAGCAGCATTCATGCCGTCATCGTATTCAGCCCCCTGATTAGGCGTGTTCGTCCCATCGGGGAGATTCTGCTGACCGGTGTAAGCATTGGCGGACATGGCGCTGAGGGTAGAAGAAGCAATGCCAACGTATTTGTTACCCGGCACCAGGGTTGTTGGACCATCCGTCGTCGCCCCGCCCTGCGGAGAGAAGATAAGAATGGTAGTACCATCCGGAGTTTCGTTAAAGCCAACATAAGTCATAACTACATCGAAGACTTCACCGCTGGTGTCATCCACCACCTGGGTGTTCACCGGCTGGCTCAACTTGGTGATTTCCGCACCAACCTTCTGGCCGTCCTTGGTGATTTCCCCACTATCAGGGAAAGTAATTGAAGCGACAACAAGCCTTCTGCTCATAGCACCGATATTGATTCTGAACTGGGGGTCGCCACTCCAGTCGAAGGAATCACCCTGACCCTCCGGCCCTTCATAGACATAAGTACCCAGAGCATGTTCGCTACCGGTATTTGAGCTGACATCATCAGCGAAAACGACAGACGGTCTAATAATAGCAGTCATTATTCAGGTTTCCCTTAAAGTAAATAAAAGTAGAGCCACTCCTATTACAGGACGTTATCTCTCTACCCTTATTATTTTAAGGTGCCGTTTTCCCCACCCACAATCAGAATTGAAACTGCTGGGTATGAGGGAGCTGAACATGACTTCAAAAACAGAAATACCCAGAGAGCCGAAACTCTCTGGGCATTCTTCTAACTCACCTTGCTTTTCAGCACAGTGAAGGAAGAAATCAGGTCAGGGAGCTGCCGCCACCCGCACCGGCATTGGCCGGGGAGATCGTGCCGCTGGTGATGCCCTGCATGATCTGCTTCTGGACATCAGCGGTGCCGGAGTTACCGTTAACCGCACCCAGGATCGCACCACCGATAGCACCGTAGGCGGCGCCGTAGATCACGCCAACCAGGTTGCCGACGGGGCCCAGGCCGACCTGGCCGCCGTTGCTGCCACCGAAGCGACCACCGATGATGGCGCCGGCTTCACCGCAATCAGCAGCCATGTTGATGGCGCCAGCGACGGAGTCCACGAAACCCAGGGAGAAACCACCGGAGACTTCTTCAACTTCGAAAATGTTAAGTTCCTGCATGAGGATAATCCTTCAAAAAATGTTTTCTGGTTCTTTCAGGCCTAATAGACCTGAAAGTTAATTTCCCTTAGGGAAAAATCAGATGCCGCCGCCGGTCACGATGCTGCCGCTGACGATGCCCTTAACGGCATTCGCCTCAACCTGAGCTTCACCGGACTGACCGTTCACGAAGCCCTGGGCCACGCCAGCAATGGTGCCACCGATGGCGCCACCGACGGTGCCAACCAGGTTGCCGAACAGGCCGATGCCGATCACGCCGCCGTTGCTGCCACCGAAGCGACCGCCGTAGATGGCGCCGGTCCAGCCGGAGATCATGCCATAGTTGATGGCACCGGCGAGGGAATCAGCGAAGCCCTGGCTCAGGCCACCGGAGACTTCTTCAACTTCGAAAATGTTAAGTTCCTGCATTTCAATACTCCATGCATTAAGATTTAAGTGACCCTCCCGCAGCCTCTTGAGAACCTACCGGGAACCTCTCTTTGGGCCCCTTTCGAGTTCCTCACCGCTGAGGCCGTCTCGGGATCACGACTCTTTCTTAACAGAAGCTAATGAGATTTGAAAAGAGTTTTTTAGGAATTGTTAACCACAAATAGTTCACATTTCACATTACTGTTCTGCAGATCAGGAAAATTTACTTAGTCAATATAAGAAATATTAAAATAAAACCAAAATAAATTATGGAATTTCATATTTCATTTACATAATTATACATGAAAAATTATGACAATTATGGGGAAATTTGAAGACAGTTCTAGTTCTCTCCTATATTCAACTGAAATTCCTCATGCCATTTAATTATAATATACCTGAATAATATTGCTTAACATTCTGTCATGAAACGGAAAATATGTATGAACATTCTCAAAATAAAGTCATACCAGACGAATTTATTCCTAAAACATTAAACCCATTTTCAGCGCGTTTTTCTCAATCCAGGCCAAAAAAAATTCACCTGGAAGGCAATTTTTCTGTTTTTTTCCGTTTTTTCTGGTGATTCGCAGGAAGAATCGGGCTTTTCAGACCCTTTTAGAAGCCCTCCATTCCCCACCTGGAAGGAGCCAAAAGGGCTTTTTGCAGCCTGATTCGCCCTAAATGCCCTACGGACACGGACCATTTTGCCGAATCCTGACCCTGATTCGCTCTTTTCGACCGAACGAATCAGCGCAAATCCGCAAACGTCCAGTTCAGGACCCGATTCAAGCCGGTCTAGGAGGCCCTCTGCCCCTGCATGACCTGAGCTCCACACCCTGATGAGGACTGGCTCATAATAAGAGAGATGGGCGAATCGCTTTTGCTCTGCATGCACCCGCTACCATCTGGCTCCGCCCCGTATGAGGGGCAACGCAAGCAGCAGAGAACACACCTGATCCCTCAAGGGATCGGCCAGCACGCAGATAAAAACAGTTTTGCAAAATCAGGAAAGGCAGTGGCGCGCCCTGCTGGATTCGAACCAGCGACCCACAGCTTAGAAGGCTGTTGCTCTATCCAGCTGAGCTAAGGGCGCGAAAACCTGCATGGGCGCTCAAAGGCCAGCAGGAAGAAACAACTGAACCAGGGCTTAGCGCCGAGAGGGTTCAGGATCTCTGGTCGGGGCGCCCGGATTCGAACCGGGGGCCTCTTGTTCCCAAAACAAGCGCGCTACCAGGCTGCGCTACGCCCCGACTGAGTGAGGCGGAGACTAGCTTTTCTCCTCCCCACAAACAAGAGCGCCAGAAAAGCGGCTTTTGCGACCTCTTCTCTCTGCACCCTCTTATATAAGACAGCGCCATTGACCCGGGACATATAAGGCAGACCTTCGGGAAGGCGCGCAGGCGTCAGCCCTGGTCGTTCTTGTTGAGAGGGGGCACGAAAAGCGGTGCAGTGTCCCAGGGGAACAGCACCCAGGTGTCCTGCGCCACTTCCATAACGTAATGATCGGTAAACGGCATGCCTTCAGGCTTGGCATACAGGCAGGCAAACACGGCCTTAGGCAGCCTTTCGCGCACGTAACGCGCGGTTACCCCTGAATCGACCAGGTCATCAACAATCAGAAAGCCTTCTCCATCACCCGCCGCTTCCGGTGCCTTGAGCGTATGGGGCTCGTGTTGGGTCCCCGCTTCACCGGCATAGCTGGCCACTGAAATGGTTTCGATCAGCCGGCAGCCAAGTTCACGGGCTAGAATCGCTGCCGGGATAAGCCCACCTCGCGTGATGGCCACCAATCCCTTGAAAGGCGGATGGGTCTGCATGAGCGCCGCAGCCAGCTGGCGCGCATCGCGGTGCAGCTGGTCCCAGGTGACAGTGGCATAATGCACTGTGGCGGGCGTCATGGGCGCTGGCTCTTGCGGGATGGCAGCAGCGGGAGAATCCGGGGCGGAAGGCTTGGCGGGATGAGATGCAGTCATGAGCTTTCATCTGCCTTTATTGGCCATAATTTGCAACCGGCCTGTGCATTCTGGGCACCCCCTTCTTTACGCATCTCCTAGCGTACACTCTCTTATATATGTGGCCTCTTTTCAGGGACCTTGAATTTCAGTAGAGCGGTAGCTCAAAAAGAAAAGCCCGACCAAAAGGCCGGGCTTTGCTGATCCCCAAGGGGCAAATTCTATAAATAGGTCTTCAGTAAAAATGGCTCCCGAAGTAGGACTCGAACCTACGACCCAGCGATTAACAGTCGCTTGCTCTACCAACTGAGCTATTCGGGAACGGATGAGGAGTATGTATCCCACTCTCCCGAAGCGGTAAAGCCCCTTTTTAAGGGTTTTCCATTTTCCCTCCGAGGTTGCGCACGCCTTACAGTTCTTCCCGACCTTCCGTCGCCAGCTGGTCCACCAGGTCATTCTCCGGATTGCCGGAATGTCCCTTGACCCAGACCCACTCCACCTGATGACGCGCTGCCGCCTGCAGGAGACGTTGCCAGAGTTCCCGGTTGGCAACCGGGTCACCCGCCGCATTGCGCCAGTTTCGTTTCTGCCAACCCACATGCCAGGTGGTTACCCCATTACGTACATAAGTACTGTCCGTATGCAGCCGCACCCGGCAGGGGCGGCTGAGCGTTTCCAAGGCGATGGCCGCGGCCGTCAGCTCCATCTGGTTATTGGTCGTCTCGACCGCGCCGCCCCGCAGCTGGCGCTCCCGCCCGCGCCAGCGCAGCAGCACCCCCCAGCCGCCCGGTCCCGGATTGGGCTTGCAGCCACCATCAGTCCAGATCTGGACGATTTCACGTTCTGCAGGGTCAGAGTTCTTCTCAACGGTCTCATTCATGCTTTCACCCCTCTTCCCCCACCATCTTTCAGGGTTGTCCCTACCGGCTGGCTGAACACCTGGGGAGAAAGACGCATGAAATGACGCAACCGCTCGGCATAAGCCCAGGGATCCTTGCGCGTCACCTGGGCGTCAGGCGGCGTGTGGGTCCAGTCATACAGGCGTGTAAGCAGAAATCTCATGGCTGCCCCCTGGCACAGAACCGGCAATGCTGCCCGCTCGGCAGGTTCAAGAGGACGCAGGCTTTCATAGCCTTCCAGCACCGCAGCGGCTTTTTCCGGGCTGAAGATCACCCGCGCCCCCGGTACAGCGACTGACTGGCGCTCAGCCGGACCCACTTCCTCGAAGCACCAGGCATTCAGCACGATGGCCAGATCGTAAGCCAGGAAATCTGTGCAGGCGAAATAAAAGTCGATCACGCCAGACAGACGCCTCGCATCGGCGCCTGAGAGGAAAAAAACATTGTCGGGGAAAAGATCGGCATGGATCTGACCGCGGGGCAGCGCTTCGGGCTTCGGCCAGGCGGGAAGCAGGCGCGACAAAGCCTGCCCGGCCTCAGCCTGCAGGGTAGAAATTTCCGGGCTCTCCCCCCCTTTTCCGTCACCGCAGGCTTCAAGAAGCACAGGCCAGGCCTCCGGTCCCAGACGGTTGGCACGCGCCCCCATCCCTTTGCCGGCTTCATGAAGTTCAGCCAGAGCCCGCCCGACTGCCCGGCAGGCCCAGACGTCAGGATGTGCTTGGGAACTGCCGGGCAAAAAGCTGACGATCACACCCGGCTTGCCTGCCAGCTGGGACAATGTCCGGCCCGTCCGGTCTGCGATGGGCTGCGGGCAGCTGAGACCCCGGGCGGACAGCCTGCCCATCAGCTCCAGAAACCAGGGCAGCTCGGCAGGGTCCATGCGGCGTTCGAAAAGCGTCAGGATGAACCGGCCCCGGGTGGTCTGAAGCAGGAAGTTGCTGTTTTCCACTCCCTCAGCGATTCCCTGGAAGGCGACAAGCTCTCCCAGATCGTAATGGTTCAGAAACTCCCGGACCTGTTCTGTCGAAAGGGGCGTGTAAACCGCCACGACCGCTCAGGTTTCGTCAGAAAGAGGATGCGGCAGGCGGAAATTGATATTTTCCTCTTTGACGATTCGTTCCTCGATCTGCAGGTCATAGCGCCGCGACAGAGCTGTGATCATCTCCTGCACCAGGCTTTCGGGCGCGGAGGCGCCTGCACTGATGCCCAGGGTCTTCACCCCTTCAAGTTCGCTCCAGTCCATATCGGACAGTTTCGGCACCAGCAGGGCCCGCTTGGCGCCCGAGCGCTCGGCAACTTCCCGCAGGCGCTGGGAATTGGAGGAATTCGGCGCGCCGATCACGATCACGAGGTCGCATTCCGGTGCCAGTTCCTTGACTGCCATCTGACGATTCGTCGTGGCATAGCAGATGTCCTCGCGCCGCGGGCCCTCGATATTAGGGAAGCGCTGGCGCAGGATCTCGACGATTTCCGCTGTGTCATCCACCGACAACGTGGTCTGGGTGATAAAAGCGAGCTTATTGGGGTCCTGGGGATCAACCGTGCTCGCTTCACGCGCATCATTGATGAGCGTCACAGCACCTGGGGGAAGCTGGCCCATCGTGCCCACCACTTCAGGGTGGCCGGCATGGCCGATCATCAGAATATGCCGCTGATCAGGCCCACCCCCCGCAAAGTGCCGCTCCGCCTCCCGGTGGACCTTGGAGACGAGCGGGCAGGTGGCATCCAGGTAAAGCAGGTTGCGCCGCCGCGCCTCGGCAGGCACGGATTTGGGCACGCCATGGGCTGAGAAGACGACATGCGCGTCTTCAGGCACTTCGTCCAGCTCCTCGACGAAGATGGCGCCCTTGGCTTCCAACCCTTCAACAACGGTCCGGTTATGAACGATCTCATGGCGCACATAGACAGGCGCGCCGTAGCGGCGCAGGGCTTCTTCCACCACACGGATGGCACGGTCAACGCCGGCACAGAAGCCGCGCGGCCCCGCCAGCAGCAGGCGCAAGGGGGCTTTCTGATCGGAAGGAAGTTCAGGAAAAGGCATCATGTTTTCTGCTCCGGGGCAGCAGGTGAAAAGGCAGAGCTGGGCTCGGAGGTCAGCACAGGGGACATCTGAGCGGGCATGGTATTCCCCAGGCAGTCAAAGGTCGATACGATAAGGCGCTCCGGTTGCCACAGGCGCTGATGCCGCACAGCCAGCCAGGCTCCGGAAACGCGCAAATAAGAGGGGCAGGAATACGGCTTTGACACCGTCCCTGCCGCGCTTATAGGGAGAGAGGGGCTCTTCCCGCAATGTCTGCCCGTCACCCACCAGCTGTTTCGCGCTCAGACAGCCGGTCCTCATGTGGAGTTACCAGCGCCGATGCCCAGAACCGGTCAGCCCGTGTCGTCCCTTTCCACTCCCTTCTCTCGCCGCGCTTGCGGTGACCAGGCGAATGGGAGACTGCGCACAACCAGGCTGGCCCTGACGCTGGGGGGTCTGGTCCTTACAGGTCTGCTCGGTGGATGTGCCGATGAAAACCAGGTGACGAGCGTCAAGTTCGCACCGGCCTGCCCCACAATCGAAGTGCCGGGTGTAGCTGCAGACCGCAATCTCTATGACGGGCAGGGCCTGGATGTGGCGCATCTGGTCAGCCAGACGCAGATCGTCAACGTGCACGGCGATTGCGACAAGGGCGGTCAGGATTCGAGCCATCGCCCTCTGACGCGGGTGCGGGTCAGCGTGGACCTGCATCTGGAGCGCGGTCCCGCTGCTACCCAGAACAGAATCACCGTCCCCTATTTCATTGCGATCACCCGCAACGGTGCCATCGTGGACAAAAAGGTTTTTGAGGACACTTTCCCGCTCACAGCGCACAAGCCTTCTGAAACCGTCAGCACCCCCCTGCGACTGATTGATCTGCCCTCCGGCAGCAATGCGCATTACAGCCCCTATACCCTGGAAGCCGGGCTGCAGCTGACCCATGGCGAGCTGGACTATAATTACAGCCATCTCCTGCCGGCCAAATTCATCAACACGACTCCGGAATCAACGCGCTGAGGCCAGCCGGCCTTCTCTGTCAGGCGGGGGTCAGGGAGCGCCAGGGGTATTCCCCCTCCTTCAGCAGCCCCAGCGTGAAACGGATGAGATAATCCGCCACGCGCCGTTCATTGAACAGGCGGCCGTATTTTTCCCAGCCGGCCCCGGCAACGCGCTGGCGTTCGGCAGGATGGGCGCGGTAGCGGGTCAGCAGGTCCGCCAATTCCTCGAGAGAGGAGAAAAACGCCATTTCCCCCTCTGAAAACAGAGTCTGATAAGCCGTGCTGCGTTCCATGAACACCAGCTGGCCATTGCCGATCATGTGGGCCAGACGGTCAGAACTGTAGAGAAAGGCATCAGAACGCCGGCTGGCATTGAGCCCCATGGCGGCAGTTGCAAGCAGTTGCGCATAGTCAGCGCCCCGGCGGTAAGGCTGTCCGCGCACGCCTGCACAGTTCAGGCGGAAATCACCAGGTAACCGCGCCAACAGATGGGTCAGGAAACTTTCCATGTCCCACCACTGCCCGCAGATCAACCGCTTGTCGCTGCCCTGCCCGCAGGCATAGAAGAGATCGGCCTCAAGCTTTTCCTGAAGAAAGTTGCGACTACGTTCGACGGAAAAATCCACCGGGTTGGGCAGAAAGCCAACAGCCCCGCGTGGCCCGACGATCCGGCGCAGAATCGGCCCAGCCGTCGTGGCGAAACTAGCGTCAACCACCTGGTGGCGTGCGGCAAAATCACGCCGGTTATCGGGCACGAACAAAGCATCGACATTCCATTGCGCGCTTGCCATTCCGGGATGGCGGCTGCGAATGCGTGCAATGGTCTCAGGCGGAATCATGTAACCGTGACCGAGCAGAAGCACATCCGGACGTGCTGAAGCCACAAAGGCTTCAAGCCCGCGGCACAAAGCACGTCTTCCCAGCCAGCGGCTTCCGCACCAGCCGCCTGCCCGCGCTACGTCCCGGTAGGAAATGTCGATCACCTGATGGCCGTTGCGCACCAGGCCGTTGCTCAGCTTGCCACCTGTCCCGAACTGGCTGGGTGTCGTTTTCTTGAGGCTGAAGAAAAAATCACTGACATGAACGATCTTGAGAGGCTGCCCCTGCCAGGGAGGCGGCAGCCCGTCCTGCGCGTTCTTCAGTCCCGCCACCATTGGACCGGCTGGGGTTCGTCCTCCACCACGATCTCGTCAAAAACGAGCGAGGAATCCTCAACCGCCTTTTCCGCCTGCGCCGCCCCTTCTTGTCCCTCAAACATGTGGGCGGCTTTCGGAGGCCGGCCCACCGGACGGCGGATAGGGGTCTTCTGGGCTTTCAGAACCAGGATTTCCTGCTCTCTGAGCGCCAGCTTCTCCGTCAGTTCTTTGACTTCCATCTGCAGGTGGCCCATGCCCGTTTCCAGGCTGCGCAGACGTGATTGCAGGTTGGCGATCTCGACTTCCCCGTCATGGCTGCGGCGCTGCTCCCGGCGCAGGGCCTGGCGCAAGCGCTCAGTCTCACCCTGTTCTTCACTCGCAGCCGGCGTGCGAGAAGGAGCTGGTCGACTGGCAGAACCATTGCGTGCACCGCGACTCAGCGCCTGGTGCTCGACCACCACCTGCCCCTCACCCACGAAACGCCGCCGGCGCTGAGGAGAAGTGGGCAGGCTCGGGGGCGAAACGGTTCTGCCTCCGCTCGGACGCGATACGGGTGCAGGCGTTGCTGAAACCCGGGCCGGACGGCCAGATGGCATTTCATCCCCCGCCCGGCCGGAGCCCAGACGCTCCAGGGCCTGCCGCATCGATTCTTCGGTAAGCTGCGTATCTTCAGCCATTTTCATCTTTTATTGTATCTTTTGACTTATGGAGGGGCTGACTTAGCAAGCTCTGGGCTTGCCGGGCCGGCGTTACTGTCGGGGTATAATCACTTCCAGGTTCT
Source organism: Oecophyllibacter saccharovorans (assembly GCF_006542375.1). Classification (GTDB taxonomy): domain Bacteria; phylum Pseudomonadota; class Alphaproteobacteria; order Acetobacterales; family Acetobacteraceae; genus Oecophyllibacter; species Oecophyllibacter saccharovorans. The sequence continues at coordinate 267,624 of NZ_CP038143.1, forward strand.
GTCCTGATCTTTCCTGATTCCAGATTATGGGAATATCCCTGACAAACAGGCAGCAGAAGCATTCTGGCCGACGCGAACAGCCGAATCCTTCACTGTCGCCTTAAGCAGATTTCTGGAAATGGAAGGCGTCAGACAGATCACTTCTGTGAAGACGTGACTTAATCTAAAGCAATTTCGCCCTGCTGTCACGCCTTCAGCTTTCTAGTGCCTGCACCCTTCCCCCAAAGCGCCCTGAATGGCTTGAGCGGTCGTGGCGTAGGTCGTCTGCAGCTGCATCATCTGCGTCGCCACGCCCTTGAGCGGCTCATTTGCGCTGATTTCTTTCTTCAGAACGGCCTGTAGTGAGGCCGGTATGGGTTGCCTGAGCTGGCGTATCAGAAAACGATCATAAGACAGGCCGTAGAGCCCTTGGGCTCTCTTGAGCAGGGCCGCTCCCCCAGAAGACAGATCAGTGCTCAGCTTCAGGTCGGCCGAGCGCGCCAGAGCAGTGGTCTTGTCCTGCAGAGCCTGGTAACCCTTGGCAACATTCTTGCCCAGATCCTGCATAACCGAACTGTTGCTGTGGGTAGTAGCCAGGCTTGCAATCGCAATAAGCAGGCGTTCCCGCTGATCCATGGTCTGCAAGGTCAGAACATCTGAGACGGTCAGCATGATCTGGCCAGGCGGCCCGTAACCCGGCAGGGGTGGTGCGGGCGGGGGTGGCGGTGTTGAGCAGGCGCCAAGCATACCCAGGGCCAGTCCCATTCCGCTGATCGTTGCGAGACGGGCCGGGCGCTTAGCTGGAAAGGTGCCGGCAAGCAGGAACGGCCGTTGTCCCTCCAACAACGGGGAGTGGAAATCAGCCTGCAAGTTGCGCTGCCAGCAAAAAAGGAATTTCCAAAGCCCGTCCGTTCCCGAAGATTTATCTTGCCTCAATCTCTCGTTCCTCAATTTCCGCAGGCGCAGGGCTTGGATTCCCATTCACCTGGCTTCCCTTCAATGGAGTTCCATCCTATGTCTCCCCACCTGTCGCAGGCGCTGACAGCCCCTTCCCGACCTAACGTAATCCATAGCATCCTGCGAGGCAGTTTCATATTCGGTGCCCTTCTGAGCGCAGGCGGTCTCATATCCGCAGCTCTGGCTGCCCATCTGCCCGCACATTTTTTCGTGCCGGCCGTTCCTCCCTCTCTTCCCGACGGACGGCACATGCTGGCCACGGCTGCCGGAATGGCGCAATGGCAGGGCGCAGCTCTCTGCCTGCTGGCCCTGGCTGCTTCGCGACTGCGGCCGCTGCCTGCTCTTTGCGCCCTTATCGGCATGGGAGGCGGTGCGCTGATGTTCTGTGGAACCGTCACCCTGCGCGCCTTCGCCCTTCCATGCGTGCCCCTGCTGGCCCCGGTCGGCGGAATGGGACTGATTCTCTCCTGGATTCTCCTGGGTTTTGCGTTTCCAGGACGAAAGCAATGGCTCGATTCGCAAAATGCACAGGAACAGAAAAAGCTTTAGCTTTCAGCCAGGCATGCGACCTGCCGGAAAAACCCTGCACGGCCGTTCCTCAGGCTTAAGCCCGGGCATTTCCGTTATCAGTTTGATGCTTCCTGCGCCGCAGCAACCCAATGATCCAGAGAGCCAACAGCTGCACGGAAAGCGCAAACCCGAAACAGACCAGCACCATGACGATGAGAAGAATCTGCTCGCGTCCGATCTCGCTCTGTACATGCAGCCAGCCATAAAGCCGGGGCCAGATCGGGGCAGCCAGAATGACATGCATGGCCCGGCCGGCGGGAGGCCAGAAACGAACCAGAGCCAGCAGCCCGACAGTCATCCCCACCAGACAGGCCGTGCGCCCCAGGGTCGCAGCGATGCTTATCGGCGCTGCCGGAGAGGCCTCTGGTGGCCCCTGCCTGTCGCCATCCTGGTCTGCAACGCGCAGGTTCCGGTCCTCTTCAGCAGCCATATACCCTCCTCCTTGTCCTGCGACAGTCACTCACGATAAGCTGTTTTCCTTTCGCTCTTATCATGAAAAGCCCCTTTCCCGACATGGTCACCTCCCTGATGAAGCATTTCGAAAACAGCAGGACTACCTCCACCCTGCCAGCTGCAACTCTCTTCAGCCTGGGGCTGAGCGCTTTCATGATCGTCAGCTCGACACACGCCCAGACACCTCAATCCTCCACGCCCGCTATTGCAGCGCTTCCCGCTGCATCCGGTGGGGCAAAGCCTGCCAGTCAGGCAACGCAGGCAACAAAGATTCCCGGTGACGCGGATGCCAAGCTGCTTCCTCCCGCGCCTGCACCTCATCTGGCTGAAACCACCGTTGCGCCCGAGCCCACGCCTTACCCGGCAGCTGATCTGGCCCCCATTCAGGTCAGGGAAGCCTTCATGACCGCTGCCAGGACGCATCGGCGCGTTCTGCTGGTTTTCGGCGCCAACTGGTGCCCGGACTGTCGCATCCTTGCAGGCATTTTTTCCCTGCCTGACGTTGCGCTCTGGCTTGAAAAGAATTTCGTTGTCGTGCCGGTCAATGTTGAACGCCTGCAGACCAATCTGGATCTTGCCCGCCGTTACGGCGTGAAAGTCACGGCCATTCCGACGGTTCTGGTACTGACCCCCCAGGGGCGGCTGCTCAACCCTGATACAGCAGAAAGCCTTGGAAATGCGCGGCGCATGTCACCACAGGCCGTGGTTGACCTGATTGCCGAATGGGCGCGGCACTGACTTTAAGCTGGAGCCCTTAGAGCGGCAGAGCTCAGTTGCGCTCAGCTGAGTGAGGCCACGAAATTCGCCAGTCGGTCGCAGCCTTCCTGCAGGTCTTCATCTGAAGCCGCGAAAGACAGCCGCAGATGCGGCCCCAGCCCGAAAGCGCTTCCCGGCACCGTGGCCAGCCACGCTTCTTCCAGCAACGCTTCAGCGAAATCCTCGTCGTTTTGCAGCTTGCGTCCTGCAGGCGTGGTCTTGCCCATCAGCGCCGCCAGACCGGGATAAGCATAGAAGGCGCCTTGGGGTAACGCACAGGTAAGACCAGGGATCTGGCGCAGACGCGCCACCACCTGATCACGCCGGCGCTGATAGGTCGCACACATTTTTTTTATGCCGGCACTGCCACTGCGAAGCGCCGCCGCCGCCCCGCCCTGCGCCAGCGTGCAGACACCTGAAGTCGCATTGCCCTGCACCTTGAGCATGGCGCTGATCAACGCTTCAGGCCCGCAGGCAAACCCGACACGCCAGCCGGTCATGGCATAGGCCTTGCTGACGCCATTGACGATAAGCACCCGCTCCGCCAGATCAGGCGCGACCTGCAGCAGGGAAAGCGTCTGCTGCCCGTCAAAAACGAGATGTTCATAAATCTCGTCACACATCACCATGACATGCGGCGCTTCCCGCAGGACTTCAGCCAGGGCTTCAAGATCAGCACGTTCCAGAATCGCACCGGTCGGATTGTTGGGGAAATTCAGCACCAGCCAGCGGGTGCGGGGAGTGATGGCCTGGCGGATCTTCTGCGGATCAGGGCGGAAGCCGTCCTCCTCCCTGCTCGGAACGATAACCGGCCTGCCACCGAACATGCCGGCAATCAGCGGATAACTCACCCAGTACGGCGCAGGCACGATCACTTCATCACCCTCATTGAGGGTAGCCATGAAGGCATTGAAGATGAGCTGCTTGCCGCCATTGGCCACCATCAATCGCGACAGAGGCACCTGCAGACCGTTTTCCTGCCTGAACTTATCCGCCACGGCTTCCAGCAGCGCTTTCTGCCCGGCAAGCGGGGGATAGCCGGTTCTGCCAGCCTCCACCTCTGCCACGGCACCAGCCAGAGCTTCAGGAGGCGAAGCAAAATCAGGCTGACCCAAAGCCAGAGAGATAACCGGCTTGCCTTCCGCCACCAGTTCACGAGCGCGTTTGGCCATGGCCAGGGTGGCCGGCACCGGAAGCGCGCGCAACCGATCGGCCGGACGGAAAGCCGTCTTTGCCGGTTCTGGAAGGTCAGCCGCTGGACGCGCAGAGGTCACGATGTCAGGCTTTCACAGAAACGCCGGATACGCCGGCAGGCTTCCTCAAGGAGCTCAGTGGCCGTGGCGTAGGAAACCCGGAAATAACCAGGCGTCAGAAAAGCTGTGCCGGGCACGGTAGCCACGCCCGTTTCCTCCAGCAGAGCCTGAACGAAATCCTCATCACTCTGCAGCTCTCTGCCGGCCGGTGTTTTTTTGCCCAGCAGATCTTTCAGGGAGACAAAAACATAGAACGCCCCTTCCGGCCGGGCACAGCTTAGCCCTGGCACAGTTGAAAGCTGATCGACCACCAGGTCGCGGCGTTGGCGGTAGACTTCGACCATCTCATCAATGCAGTCCTGCGGCCCTGAAAGTGCCGCTACCGCTGCAGCCTGCGCTATGGAACACGTATTGCTCGTGCTCTGCCCCTGGAGTTTGACCAGCTGGCGGGTCAGCTCGAGAGGGGCGGCCGAAAAGCCGATGCGCCAACCGGTCATGGCATAGGCCTTGCTGACGCCGTTCATGGTCACGGTCCGCTCTTTCAGGCGCGGCTCGACCTGGGCCAGCGTGACGGCCCGGTGCCCGTCATAAAGCAGCTTGGCATAGATATCATCGGTCAGAATCCAGATATCGGGGTGAGCCAGCAGAACTTCAGCCAGCGCCTGCAACTCATCAGTCGTATAAGCGCTGCCGGTCGGATTGCAGGGAGAGTTGAGAACGAGCCAACGCGTACGGGGAGTGATGGCTTCTTCAAGCTGCGCAGCCGTCAGTCGAAAGCCGGTTTCAGGCGCTGTCTGAACCACCACGGGCTGGCCATCAGCCAAGCGGACGATATCAGGATAGGAAACCCAGGCCGGCGCTGGAATGATTACTTCATCACCGGGATTGAGGGTCGCGGTCATGACATTGTAGATGACCTGCTTGCCACCCGTTGAAACGCAGATTTCCTCAGGCAAATAGTCCAGACCGAAATCCCGCTTCAGCGCCACTGCGATCGCCTGCCGCAAGGCAGGCGTGCCTGCAACATCCGTATATTTCGTCTCACCTGCACGGATGGCCTCTATCGCGGCTTCTTTGATGAAGGCGGGGGTGTCAAAATCCGGCTCTCCCGCTGAAAGGCTGATGATATCACGCCCTTCCGCCTTGAGGGCACGGGCCTTCTGGGTAATGGCAATGGTCTGGCTGGGCAGGATACGCCCCATGCGTTCAGCAGCAACGGACATGACAGCGTTTGGAAACCTCTGTTCTGGCACAACATGTTTTCTGCCGGAAAGGTGCCGGCGCGAAAGACAGCAGGGAGATACGTTATCATGTCGCCTCCCTGTTTGGCAGGGTCTGACCCTTATTGCCTGGTGCCCCACACAGAAAGGACCGTGCTGCGATTACGCGGCACGGTCCTTTCTGAAAGAGAAATTCCTCGGCAGGGGTTCAAGCCGAGGGAACTTCTGGGCCTATACTCAGGAAGCAGGCTGTTCGGCAGCGGCTTTCTTCACCTCGCGCGGGCGCTCGGCGATACGTGCAGCCTTGCCGGAGCGGCCACGCAGGTAATACAGCTTCGCACGACGCACCTTGCCACGACGGACAACATCGATGCTGGCCACCGCAGGTGAGTAAAGCGGAAACACGCGCTCCACCCCTTCACCGTTGGAGATTTTGCGTACCGTGAAGGAACTGCCCAGGCCCTTGTTGGCACGGGCGATCACCACGCCTTCAAAATTCTGGACACGCTCACGCGTTCCTTCAACCACGCGCACGCCCACCCGGACCGTGTCACCAGGGGCAAACTGGGGAATGGCGCGTTTGGCGGAAAGGCGCTCCATCTCGCGCGCTTCAAACTGCTGAAGAGTGTTCATGATCTAAACTCCTGGAAACACCAAAATAAAAAGAACTGAGTTGATTAACTGATAGGCCGTTTTTCGTGCGTTGCCCAGAGATCGGGACGGCGCGCACGCGTTACGGCACATGACTTTTCAGAGCGCCAGCGGGCAATGGCCCCATGATGGCCTGACAGAAGCACTTCCGGCACCTTGCGCCCTTCCCACTCCGCAGGACGGGTGTAATGCGGGTATTCAAGCAGACCATTGGCAAAGCTTTCCTCATCCGCACTCAGGGCAGACCCCATTACCCCGGGCAGGAGGCGCACGCAGCCGTCCAGCAGGGCCAGGGCCGGGATTTCGCCGCCTGAAAGAACGAAATCACTGAAGCAGAGCTCCTCGATCCCACGCTTTTCCAGAACACGCTCATCCACACCTTCAAAGCGACCGCACAACACGATCACCCCCGCCCCCCGGGCCAGTCTGGCCACATCCTTCTGTGTCGCCCGGCGTCCCCGGGGCGTGGGATAAACCACCGGGCGTGACGTATCGCCGCCCAGGCCGGCCACAGACTGGAGCGCTGCATCCAGCACATCAGGCCGCATCACCATCCCCGCTCCCCCGCCGAAAGGCGCATCATCAAGCGCACGATGCGCGCCCAGACCGAACGGCCGCAGGTCATGGGCATGACAGGACCATACCCCTTTCTGCAGCGCCCTTCCCGCCAGCGACAGGCCGAGCGGGCCCGGAAACATCTCCGGGAAAAGGGTAAGAATGTCAGCCCGCCAGCTCATGAGCGCACCTCGACCTCGCCAGCCAGATCTCCCTTGACGTCCACGCTGCCAGGCAGACAGACCGTCAGGCGACGGTGCGCCACGTCGATTGCAGGCACGCAGGCATGCGTGAACGGCACGATCTCTCCGCTGCCAAGCTCCAGACTGGTCCCTGCACCGTAATCATGCACCAGCACAACACGACCCAGGGCTTTACCTTCAGGCGTGACGGCTTCCATGCCGAGCAGATCGGCGTGATAGAAGCTGTCCTCTTCAGGCGCCGGCAACACCTCACGAGCCGCGTACAGCTTCCGGTTCACGAGCTTTTCAGCTTCGGATCGATCCGTCAGGGGGGATCCGTCCACTCTGATAAGCTGGGCAATCCCCTGCCCTTGCCAGCGGATCCGCCACTGCTGCCCGTCCAGGTCATGCAGCGGACCGATCTTCTCCACCGTTTCGGGGGATTCAGTGGCCGGATACAGACGCACCAGACCACGCACCCCATGCGGCTTGCCGATGGTGGCGATCAGGATATCCGGTCTGTTGTCATCTGCAGCGGACTGAACCACGCACAGGGCTCCACAAGAAAAACGGACTTAAGGAGAAGCTCAAGCAGCCGCTTCTTCAGAAGCGGTTTCCGAAGCCGCGGCGGCGGCAGCTGCACGCTCCTGGGCTTTCTTCTTGGGGGCGGATTTCTTGGGCTGCTCGTGGAACACCGGCATCGGCGCCAGACCGGCTTTGCCCAGGAAACGTGCCACACGGTCGGTCGGCTGCGCACCTTTGGAAAGCCAGTGCTGCAGGCGTTCTTCTTTCAGACGGACGCGGTCTTCATGCTCGGCAGGCAGCATAGGATTGTAAGTGCCCACTTTTTCGATGAAACGGCCATCACGGGGATCACGGCTGTCAGCCACAACGATGTGGTAGTAAGGGCGCTTCTTGGCGCCTGCGCGGGAAAGACGGATTTTAACGCTCATATTATCTCCTGAACCGTAAACTATTCCAGAACCTGCAAACCGGGTTTCAGCCCATGGGATGGCCGGGACCGCCAATTCCCTTGAACATGTCGCCCATGCCGCCAGCCTGACCGAGACCACGCATGATGCCGGCAAGCCCCATCTTGTTGATGCGCTTCATCATGGTGGACATCTCGTCAAACTGTTTCAGCAATCTGTTGACTTCCGCCACGCTCGTTCCGGAACCGGACGCGATGCGTTTCTTGCGGGAAGCCTTGATGATGGAAGGGGAACGGCGTTCCGCCTTCGTCATTGAGGAAATGATGGTCTTGTGCCGGTCAAAAACCGACGTGTCGAGCTCCTTGCCGGCCAGCTTGTCCTTCAGCTTGCCCATGCCGGGCAGCATTCCCAGCAGGCCTGAGATGGACCCCAGACGGTTGAGCTGGTTGATCTGCGACATGTAATCGTCGAGATCGAACTTGCCCGCCATCATTTTTTTCGCGACACGCTCGCCTTCCTCGTGGTCAAGCTTTTCAGCCGCCGTCTCCACGAGACCGGCAATGTCGCCAAGCCCCAGGATCCGCCCTGCGACGCGTTCGGGATGGAACTCCTCAAGCGCCTCCAGGTTTTCCCCTGAACCGGTGAACTTGATCGGCGCGCCCGTCACCGCCTTCATGGAAAGGGCCGCGCCTCCGCGCGCATCGCCGTCCATACGGCTCATCACGACGCCGGAAATGCCTACCTGCTCCTTGAAGGCACGCGCCGTGTTCACCGCGTCCTGACCTGTCATGCCGTCCACGACCAGCAAGGTCTCGGCCGGGTTGGTCTCGTCGCGGATCTGGCGCACTTCTGCCATGAGGGGCTCGTCAATCGCCAGGCGACCGGCTGTGTCGAGCACCACCACGTCAAACCCTTCGCGGCGTCCGGTCTCCATGGCGCGCCGGGCGATCTCAACGGGCGTTTCACCCGCCACAACAGGGAGGCTCTTCACCCGCCCCTGCGTCAACCCGCCTGCGCGCTCAGCCAGCTGCTGAAGCTGCAGCTGGGCAGCGGGGCGCTGCACATCCAGACTGGCGAGAAGGACACGCTTGTGCTCACGCTGGGCCAGTCGCAGGCCGATCTTGCCGGCAGTGGTGGTTTTCCCGGCCCCCTGCAGCCCCACCATGAGCAGTGGCACCGGCGCATTGGCGGCCAGGTCAAGCGGCACGGCACCGGCGCCGCCCAGGGCTTCGACCAGGGCGTCATTGACGATCTTGGCCACCATCTGCCCCGGTGACGTGCCTTCCAGCACTTCACCGCCGATGGCGCGCTCCTTAACCTTGCTGACAAAACTGCGCACCACCGGCAGGGCGACGTCAGCTTCCAGCATGGCCAGCCGCACTTCGCGCATCGCTTCCGTGACATCGTTTTCCGAAAGCTTTCCCCCTTTGGAAAGCCCTTCGAAAACCTTCGACATCCTACCGGAAAGCTGCTCGAACACGCACCATTTCTCCACGCAACCGACAAAACGGTAATTCACGCCAAACACGTCACTGCGCGAACCCTCGCGGAGTGACGTGTCCGAAAACATGAATGTTCCTAAAGGGCCCCCTGCCGGGCGTCAAGCCTTGACGGCGGAAACAAGCCTGACTAATCCAGAAAGCTGTTCCGGAGAGGTGGCCGAGTGGTTTAAGGCAGCGGTCTTGAAAACCGCCATAGGTGGAAGCCTATCGTGGGTTCGAATCCCACCCTCTCCGCCACAGGCATTTCCCAAAGCCTCGAATACGGACAAATTGCTTCAGTCTCTCTAAAAATAGCGAGGCTGATTTCGTTACTGCAGTGACAATCCAATAACTGATGGGCTTAAGGTTTTAAAAGCGCGCGGCCACTACCAATCACCAGACATCCTAACACAGCTAATAAGATACTTCCCACAAGCGTTACTGAAATGGAAAAATGATCCAATAAGAAACCGCCAAAAACGGCTCCCAGAAGAATGGAGAGTTGGATCGCTGCAACCATCAGAGCTCCCCCTTCTTCGGCAGCTTTCCCAACATTCTGGGCCAACCAGGTCATCCAGATGACCGACATGGCCGTATTCATTGCACCCCATACAGCCATTACAACCACTACCACCACCAGCGAGTGACCGCCCAGCAGAAGCCCCAGTGTGCAAGCGCCCTGTACCATCACCGGTATTTTTAATCCTCCTGATATCCTGCTTTTTGCCAGATAACCTGCTGTCCAGGTACCCACAAAACCTGCACAGCCCAAAATAAGAAGGAGAATTGAGAGTGTCTGAACAGAGACTCCGGTCACTTTTTCCAGGAACGGACGCAAGTAAGTAAACAGAGTAAAAGCCGCCCCCCAGGACAACATGGCTCCTATAAGACCACGCAGAAAATAAGACTGTCGCAACAGTTCAAATAGTCCTCGGAAACTTTGCCGCTGCCTGACTGGCAAAGAAGGGAGAGTGCCCAAAAGCCAGATGATATTGAGTATAACGGCCGGAACAAGTGCCCAGAACACAGTTCGCCATCCGAAAAGACTGCCAAGATAGCTACCGATTGGGGCGGCAAAGGCAGCGGCCGCAGCTTGCCCCCCATACATGATCCCCAGTGCATGTGATATTTCATCTTCAGGAACCAGGCGCATAATCACCGCTGTTGCCAGGGCCCAAAACCCCCCGATACATATTCCTAACAGCGCACGCCCCAAAAGAAGTCCCAAGAAATCCGGCGTCGATGCCACCATGATCAGTGAAATCAACATACACCCGGTTAAGCCGATCAAAACCCATTTCCGGTTCAGCATACCTGCTATGGTAGTTACAAGCAGACTGGCCGCAACAGCGAAGAACCCGCTTACAGAGATCGCCTGGCCCGTTTGCCCCACTGTTGCATGCAGACTCGCTGCCATCGGGGTCAATAAACTGACCGGCATAAATTCTGAGGCAATCAGCAGAGCCACGCACAAAGCCATGGCCAGGACTGCACTCCAAGCGCCCGATCCCCCGTGGGAAACATTTTCTGCCGTCTTTTTAGATGAATCTTTCACGTGCCATCGCCCTAACTCGTGAGAATATGAGAATAATGGCCACGTTACGAAAGAATCTATTCAGCAATTACCCCTTTAGATCAGCATGAACTTATCAATATATTCGAAGAATAGAGCAGCTGTATCGCGAGACCACGCCCTTTCTAAGATGCGCCCTTCGAACTGACAGAATGGACAAGCACCGATGTCGCGTTCTCTTCTGAGCCATCTGGCCTTTAACCATCTGGTATGGTTCCAAACTGTTGCTGAAGAGCGCAGCTTCACAAAAGCAGCCGCCAGGCTGGGAGTGGCACAGTCCACGCTCAGTCATGCCATAAGACAATTGGAGATAACGCTCGGTTTTCGGCTTCTGACGCGTACTACGCGCAACGTTGCAATCACGGCAACTGGTGAACGATTTCTGCAGATTCTGGCGCCACGCCTATCCGAAATAGAAAGTATCGTCACAACATTAAGAGCCGCTGACGACAAACCCATTGGCACAATTAAACTGACTCTCTCCGATCACGCTCTGAAAAGCGTGGTATGGCCGAAGCTCAAAGCGGTATTGCAAGCGTATCCAGAGGTGAAGGTTGAATTTTCCCTTGATAACGGCTTCTGCAACATCATCGAAAAAGGTTTTGATGCAGGCGTAAGACTGGGAGAAAGCCTTGAAAAAGATATGATCGCCGTTCGGATCGGACCCGACTGGCGCCTCATCGCTGTGGCTGCACCCAGCTATCTTGAAACGCACGGGCGCCCTGAACATCCACGGGAGCTGGTAAGACATAGCTGCCTGAACATGCGCCATAAAACTTCCGGCGCTCTTTATGCCTGGGAATTTGAAAAAGACGGTCAAGCCCTTCGGATCAGAGTTGAAGGACAGCTGACTTTCAACGATTCCTACCCCATGATAGATGCGGCAATAAGCGGGTATGGGATCGCGTATGTACCTGAAGATTTGGCCCTAGAAGAGCTCCGCAACGGAACACTTGTTCAGATTCTCGATGACTGGAGCCCGCTTTTTGAAGGGTATCATCTCTACTATCCGAGTGCCCGGCAGAATCCACCCGCTTTCCAGTTGATCGTGACAGCTCTGCGCGCCCACAAACCTTGGGATGAGATGCCCTTTACCCCAGAAGCTCTTTCCACTCCTCCACGCTCTGGCCGGAGCTGAAGCGGTCGTCGATCAGGCCGTTCACCATGAAAGTCGGCGTCACGTGGATGCCGTTCTGGCGGCCGTAGCGGGCCTGACGCTTGATTTCCTGCGTTACAAGGAGAGAACGGAAAGCTTCCGCAAGCTCAAGGCCAGCAAGTTTTTCAATTCTGCCCAGGATGCCGGCCGGGGTCTCGTTCATGTTGGGGCCGCTGCAGTGCTCCTCCATCACGAACTCGGTCCGGTGCGCACCGATCGCAAGCAGGGCTTTCCAGGCCTGTTCGCGACCGCCCGTTCCCAGCTGCGCTGCAGTCACGGCGCGGATGACGACCGGCGACCAGAGGTGCCAGGGCTGGGAATAGAGATGCACCTGCAAGGTCATCTGGTCCGGCCCCACTGTTTCCAGAAGCGGCATGAGCTTCAACAGGGCGCGGGCGCAGAAGGGACAGGTCGGCTCAATGAAGATTTCAAAAAGCTTGGGGCCCTGGCCCCAGACCAGGGGAGAAATCGAAACTGCCATGGCGTGTCCTCACGGATTGCTGAGTTGAAGGGTATTTGAAGAAAAAGTCTAACCCGCAATCTGAAGCCTGTCTGCAACTGACACCCTTCAATCCGTGCATGCCACCAAACAGAAAAGGCGCTCCCGAAGGAACGCCTTTTCATCACCGAAATATGCAAGCACCCAGGCCTTTGCCGGTCTCAGCGGCGACCACCGGAACGCGGGCCACGCGGCGCGCTGGACGGGCGACGTCCGCCCCCGCCCTGCCCGCCCGGGCGCCCGCCACGACCGCGACCACGGCCGCCGCCCCCCAGAACCGGCGGCGGCAGGGTCGAGTTCTGCGCCGCCTCGGAATGATGGGGATGGTCGGTGATGACAGGCACCTTCTGGCCGATGCGTTTTTCGATATCACGCAGCCAGGCGCGCTGTTCGGCATCCACCAGGGAGACGGCCTGCCCCTCGCGCCCCGCACGCGCCGTGCGGCCGATACGGTGCACGTAGGATTCCGGCACGTTCGGCAGATCGTAATTGACCACATGCGAGACGTCATCCACATCAATCCCGCGCGCAGCGATATCAGTGGCCACCAGAACGCGCACACTGCCGTCACGGAAGCCGGCCATGGCCCGCTCACGCGCGCCCTGTGACTTGTTGCCGTGAATGGCGGCGGCTGTGATGCCATGCTTGTTGAGGTAATCCGCAACCTTGTTGGCCTCATGCTTCATCAGCGTGAAGACCACGGCGCGCTGGACGTCGTCCTTCTTCAGCTGGTGCAGCAGGGCTTCCTTCTTGTTGCCCGCATCCACAAAGAGAACGCTCTGGTCAATACGCTCCACAGTGGTGGATTCCGGCGTGACCTGCACCGTTGCCGGGTCCTTGAGCAGGGAATGGGCCAGATCCCGGATCGATTCAGGCATCGTTGCTGAAAACAGCAGGGTCTGCCGCTGGGCCGGGAGCTGGGCCACGATGCGCTTGATATCGTGAATGAACCCCATGTCCAGCATGCGATCCGCTTCATCCAGCACCACGATTTCAGGCGTGGAGAGATCAATGAAGCCCTGTCCGACCAGATCCAGCAGACGGCCTGGTGCTGCTACCAGCACGTCCACACCGCGCTTCATGGCTTCGACCTGCTTGTTCTGCCCCACACCCCCGAAGATCACCGCATGGGTAAAACCGGGAATATGGCGGCCGTAAGCAGCGATATTGGCATCAATCTGGGCGGCGAGCTCACGCGTCGGCGCCAGGATGAGCGCGCGCATGCCCCGGGGTTTCGGAGGACGGGGATGGGTCAGCAGCTCATTGAGGATGGGGAGGGAAAAAGCGGCGGTCTTGCCAGTGCCGGTCTGTGCCAGGCCAAGCAGATCGCGCCCTTCCATCAGATGGGGAATGGCCCCGGCCTGAATGGGCGTGGGGGTTTCATATCCTTCGTCCTGCAGGGCCTTCTGGATGGGCTCAGCCAGACCAAGCGCCGTAAAACTGGTCATAATATCTCCTCGTGCGACAGCATAACCCATCAATCATGGGTCTGATCTCACCATGATAAATGGGAGCCATGCAGTCCTGATACTAGGGCACTCTTAGCCGGAGAACAAGCTCACTTCTCGGGGCCAAAGCGGTTAAAAGCCACCAATGCCTGCAGCGGAAGCAGCGGCAGGCGCGGCCCGGGCGCTGCAAGCTCACGCCCGATGGCAACATACATCACGACGATATGATCTGCCGGCAGATTGATGATCTCAGCGACCTGATCGAAATCGAAGCCGTCCATCGGGCAGCTCTGCAACCCGCAGGCCTCTGCAGCCATCATGAGTGCGTAAGCCGCCAGCCCGCAGCTCCGCACCCCTTCATCGCGCTGGAGCTGGGGACGGCCACTGTAGAATTCAGGAATGAGCTTGCCGACGTAAAGGTCCCGTATCTCGGCCGGGGCAGTGGCCCAGCACTGCTCGGGGTCCTTTTCCCAGGCCTTGAGATCTGCGCACAGAACGATCAGGGCCGAAGCATCGGTCACCTGCGGCTGATCCCAGGAAGCCTCACGCAGTTTGCGGCGCTGGGCGGGGTCGCTCACCACCAGAAATCGGAACTGCTGGAGATTGAAAGCGGTGGGAGAAAGCCGGGCTTCTTCCAGAAGGGCCAGGATTTCCGACTCTGTCATCTGGTAGGCCGGATCAAAATTCCGAACAGCACGCCGGTTCCTGATGGCTTCCAGAACAGGGGAATTCGAAAGAGCGGTCATGAAGGCATCTCCAGGAAAGGCGGCTGTGAAAAAATTACAGAAGAAAGTTTACGAAAAGAAAAACGGCTGTGAAATCTTTCTCAGAAATCCGGCCAGCACGGGGCCAGGCACCCTCCCTGGCGAAAAGGGCTTATGCGCCGCGCCAGTCCGGTTTCAGGATCGGTTTCAACCATGAGGCCGCAGACCGTCGCCTCTCCCTCTGCCGGCTGGTAACGCTCAGCCGGCACCTTTTTGAGCAGACGGCTCAGGGCATTCTGCTTCATCATGCCGATAACACTGTCATAGTCGCCGCACATGCCGGCATCACACTGAAAGGCTGTTCCACCCGGCAGAATGCGCTGATCAGCTGTCGGCACATGGGTATGCGTGCCGATGACAAGTGAAACATGCCCGTCGAGAAAACAGCCCAGCCCCATTTTTTCACTGGTCGCTTCAGCATGCACATCCACAATGATGGCGTCGACCGTCCGACCGAGCTTGTGGCGGCTGAGCGTTTCAGCCAGCACGCGGAAGGGATCGTCGAGAGGATCCATGAATATCCGCCCCATGACATTGATCACCAGGGCCTTGCGGTCACGCGGCAGGTCGATCAGACAGCTGCCATGACCCGGCGTGCCCGGGGGCGAGTTGACAGGCCGCACCACGGAAGGAAGCTGGTTGATCGCGCCGATCAGGTCGCGTCGGTCCCAGGCATGGTTGCCAAGGGTGATGACATCTACCCCGCCCGCCAGCAGGTCACGGGCGGTTTGCGGAGAGAGGCCGAAACCATGTGAGGCATTCTCACCATTGACCACGACGAGATCGAGAGACAGCTTCTCCCGCCAGGACCGCAGATGGCGCAGGACCGCTTCACGCCCGCTTCGCCCGACGATATCTCCCAGAAACAACAGGCGCATAATCTCTCCTTGGCTCTCTCTCCCGGCTTGCGCCGCCTAACTTCTATTAACTGGGAAAATGCAGAACTTCCCTTTCGGTGGCGAGGCAGGAAAGCGGTTGATCATGCCGGCCTGCAGGTACTGCTGTCACTTCCTGCGAGGCCTGCGCGTAACCTATGGCTGGCAAGTCCCGGTAACGGGCCAGGGTGCGGTCGTAATACCCGCCGCCATATCCAAGCCGGCCGCCGCAACGGTCGAAACCAACAACTGGCACCAGAATCAGGTCCGGGCGGCACAGAGGCGCTGCAGGATATACTGTTCCAAAGAGCCCTTTTCGCAGGGAAACGCCCGGATACCAGCGCCGAAAGCGAAGCGGCTGACCCCTGGGCGGGGTTTCAGGCAGACATATCTGCCGCCCCAGACGCCAAAGCGCCCGGCAGAGCGGGCGAAGATCGACCTCTCCCGGCAAGGGCCATACGCAGGCGACATTTCGGGCTTGAGAACGGTAGATCAACGTCGTGAGCGTTGTGACGATTCGGCGATTTACAGAAGGCAGCGGGGCAATGCGGTTCAGCAGCAGGCTTCGTCGCAGGACCGCTTTACGGGCCTCGATCTCCGAATGGGCCAAAGCCGACTCTCTGAAAGAGGTTCTGGTCGGATTGGGCTGACTGGAAAAATGAAGAAGCGGAGCCACCATGGCCGTTGGACTTGTCGACCTCCAGGACCTGCTTAGACAGGTGGGCGCCAGATACCGTAACCAGGGTTACGACAGAGCCAGCTCCCTAGGAAGTGCTTATCGGCCCAGGGGTTGAATTGCCTGACAAACCAGGCAGCTCCATCTCCAGTAATGGCAGCCACGGTAAAAAAGCGCAAGCGGGAAAGGCTTTTTCCCAAAATCCCGAGTCAGGTGCCTTCTGCCTGAGCAGAACCGGTTTCGCCGCTCACCTGGTGTACGAGTTTCTCAACGAGTTCGGCAAGCTGCCCCAGACGCTCCGTCTCGTGGTCACTGCTGGCCAGAAGGTGACGTGCCTGCTCGAGCTCCTGCCGGTCTTCCTCACTTACGGCCTTTGCCCGCAGCTCCTGGATTTCATCGGCCATCAGCAGGGCGGCCAGGAAAAGCGCATGGGCATCGCTTGCCGGCGCCAGTGCATTGCGCACCTGCTCGACCTGCTGTTCAACCAGATGGGCCAGCTGATGCACCCGCCCTTCCTGGCCATCCTGACAACCGACGACATAGCTGGCATTTCCAAGCGTCACGCTCACTTGCGCCATCTTCTAGTCTTCCTCTCTCTGATGGGCGGGCGCCTCTGCCCCCTCTCCTCTCTTCTCTTGCGGATCGACTTCGGCCCTGAACACCGCTTCTTCCTGCACGCTATCAGCTGCTGCTGGCTGGGAAGGCGTCTCCAACAGGGCGCGCAACCGGTCTTCAAAACCAGCCAGCTTCTGTTCCAGCAGGCGAAAAGCCGCTTCTGTCTCCGAAGCGCGCTCTTCCTCCTGGAGGTCACGCTGCTCCAGGGCGAAAGCCAGTCCCTGCAGCCCAGTCTCCAGCCGTCGCATGGCCTTTTCACGCTGCTCGGATTGCTGCCGGGCCCGTTCCAGCCTGCTCAAAGACCTGTTATTTTCTGCACTCACGCGCCATACCTTGATTTCTGGGTCTTAACTTCTGATCTGATCTTATCAGGACGCTTGCGCCAACGCCGCATTCATATTTATGCCATCTTGACATAAACAAACTGGCAGAAACACGGCAAAGCTTTCATTGAGCCAAAAGTTTTCCTGCCCCTTTTCCTTCGCACGCATCTTCCTGCACCAGCCCGGCGAGAAAAAGGACAGACGCTGCCTGCGCGAAAGCCTCCCATGCCTGAAGCCGCCCTTTTTCCCGCCCCTTGGGTCATTACGCCGGACCGAGCTGCTTTTCAGGCGGCATTCACCCGCTTCGGCCCGAGAGGCTTCACGGCCATTTCGCCCCTTTTTGGCGGCTGCGCCTTCGGTCTCACCTGGTGGCAGGACGTCACAAAAGGAGACATTCTTCCGCCTACCCTACTGGATTGCGGAGAAGCGGCCGCCATGGCGCTTTATTACCTGCAGCACAGCTCTCCCTCTCAGGGGGTGATCTGCCGGAACCTGGCCCCTTCCCTGCTGCATGCACTGCCTCTAGCCTTGAAACACCGGCTTTTTACAGCCTATCCCGCCGAAGCACAGATGAGCACGAGCCCCACGAGACGAGAGCAAGAGAAAGCCCATGACTGCTGTTGATACCTCTGAATCCCCCCCTCATCAGGTGGATCTGTACCCTGTTCTGCCTGCCATCCTGACCCGCAATACCGCCGCTCTCGGAGCGCTTGAAAAACCTTTGGGAGACCTGCTGGCAGCCCCACAGGTGACGGCCTTGCGCTATTGCTTTTCGGCACCTCCTTATCCCCCAGCCCTTGATGCGCTGCTCTCTCTCGCCCAGAGTCATGACGTGGCTGTCATTGCAGCGCCTCATGGCGAAGATCTCCAGACTCTCACGCGCCTGATAAATGCCCTGCCGCTGGAGAAAATCGACGGCATACATCTTGAAACTCTGGCCGCTTTCAAGGCTTTACCGCCTCGCAAGAGCGGAAAGAACGCTTTTCAGATCGGCTGCAGCTGTTCCAGTCTCGACGAAGCCATGCGGGCCGGGGAAGCGGGCGCGGACTATGTCAGCTTTCCTGCCGCTGAGACCACACTGTTTCAGCAATGGGCGCTCATGACAGAACTGCCCTCCGTCGCTGAACTGTTGCAGGATATATCGCCTGCTTCTCTCCAGCCTGGCTCAGAAACAGAAAAAGCCGTGGCGGCTGCACAAGCGGGGGCAGATTTTATCGCTTTTCCCGTCGGGGACTCACCAGCGGCCTGGCCGGAAAACGAACGTCTCTTTCAGGCGCTTCTAGCCACTTTCACGACCCTTGCCTGAAAAATAAGCGGCTCGTTCTGGCGTTCAGTACAACTCGCGATCGGTCACGTAGAAGACCCCGTTTGACTGCTTATAACCCCGCCTGCCGATCCGCAGGCTGCCTTCCCGGTTGCTGATCTGAATCACATCGCCAGGCAGAAGACGCAGGCTGACAGGCTCGCCGGTCAGGGTACGGGTTTGGATGACCCCACCGGCACGGCGTGCTTCAGGGGTTGCCAGCTTTTTACGAAGATGATGCGGCGTCCATTTGCCGACAAGAATCGTCTGGCCGATGAAGAATTTCAAACGCTGATAGTTGACCGGGTCAAGCATACCCTGCCCCGGCCAGCTACGGCTCAGCGCCTCGATCTGCTGATTGGGCATTGCCAGGACAGTGTAAGGCCCCCCACCCTGGAGCCATCTTTGCCAGCCCGCCTTGACAGCCATGGTGTAATAATCAGCAAGCTCGATAGAGCCAGCCAGATTGTCATCCAGGGAATTGTCCGCATAGGACATGTTGGGAATGGCTTCATAAGCCACCCTGCTGTCGGGCGCCACGCGCCCGGCACGGGGAAGCGGCGGATGGTACTGCCGGCGCAGGCTCGTCTCTTCAGGTAGAAGGCGCGCCACGTCTGAAGGACGGACCAGGGTCAGATTCTGCCGATTGGGGGGCTCCGGCTTCTGCCCGTTTGTGGTGCATCCTGCCAGAAGGGGCAGCACCAGAAAGCCCCGGGCCAGAAGTGCTCTGCTTGCGGAAGATCGTTTTTTCAGCACCCGTCACCTCGCATTTTCCACCCCATGACCCGGTCATTCACCAGCTCGAAAGTCGTCTGGCAGGAAGTGGTGGTCACGATGGGCGCAGGCGGACCGGCATAGCCCCACGGGCCTCCCCAGCCCCAACCCCATGGGCTGTCCCATCCCCAGCCCCAACCGCCCCAACCCCAACCCCAGCCGGGATCCGGGTCAGTGAAGGTCGTGTCTGTCTGGTTATAGGCCAGGAATTCATGTCCCTGCGTCTGGAACACGCCCGTCGGCACACCGAAACGGTCCACGATCTGCAGGGCCGTATCGCCCACCAGGGAATTCAGCACCTTGGGATTCTGCAGCGGCGGTATGCTGCAGGCAGAAAGACCGCCTCCCATCATCGCAGCCATGACGCTAGCGAGAAGGAATTTCCGGGCCTTCCTGCCCGGAAACCCTGTAGTGGAAGCCACAGAACTGACAGGTGGCACCTCGCGCTGCCAGGTCTTTGAAACCTCCTGGCAGGCTCGGCCAACACAAGACCAGCGCCCGTTATCGATCACGTCCTTCTCCCCCGGTCGTGCCACCATCACTGCCTTCCCTCTCATCCGTCCAATTGACGGGCTGCCTCTCCGGATGTTGTCAGGGCGTTTTCTTCCCTGTCCCGATCACTTAAGATCCGGGTCTATTAAGATCTGGTTAGACTTTTTTCGCTTCTTCTACCAGTCTTCCACCAGAGCCGCCTGCAGGCTACACCAACCACAGCACATCGGTGATTTTCGGCGCCCCTGTTGCCAGCATGACCAATCGGTCGAAACCCAATGCGATCCCGGCACAGGGGGGCAGATCAGCCAGAGCTGCCAGAAAATCCTCATCAAGCGCCCAGTCCTGATCAGGGACCACACCCAGACGCCTGGCGCGGTCCAGCTGAAAACGGCGGCGCTGCTCCTGGGGATCCGTCAGTTCCTCAAAGGCATTGGCAAGTTCCAGCCCACCCGCATACAGCTCAAAGCGCAGGGCTGCGCGGGGATCATGAGGATCAACCTGAGCCAAGGCCGCCTGGGGGGCGGGCCAGTGCGTCAGAAAAGTCGGCCTCTCCCATCCGATATGCGGCTCAACGCGTTCCAGCAGCAGACGGAAAAAAAGATCTTCCCAGCTTTCGCCCGCTCTCAGGGCAACATGGGCCTGACGTGCCAGCGCCCGAGCATCCTCATTGGTCGCCAGCAGGTCAGGCACGCCGCCGTAACGGGCAAAAGCCTCCTGCATGGTCAGACGCTCGAAGGGCCGTCTGATCTGCACCTTGCGTCCCTCCCGCATCACGACAGGCGGCAGGAGGGATTGGAAAAGCCGCTCCGTTTCCTCCATGAGCGCAGCCAGGCTGGCCAGCGGGCGGTACCATTCCAGCATGGTGAACTCAGGACGGTGGGTCGCGCTTTCCTCACCGTTGCGCCAGACGCGCGCAAGCTGGAAGATCTTCTGGCCCGTAGCTGCCACCAGACGTTTCATGGCAAATTCCGGGCTAGTGTGCAGAAAACGGGCTTCCAGCTCCCCCTCCGACGTTTCCAGCTGCGTCCGGAAGCATCGCAGATGCACTTCTTCTCCGGGGACTTTCACCAAATAAGGGGTTTCGACTTCCAGATAATCCCGCGCAGTGAAAAAGGCCCTGATCCCCTGGGCAAGCAGGGCACGCCTTCTGAGCAGGGGCAGACGGTCGGCAATGTGCCTGGAAGCTGGAGAAGTCACATCAATCACTCCTGTATCAAAATACCTGAGACACACTTAACCGGCTGGTCTGGAACACCCTGTCACCTGTTAAAAAATGCGCGTCTGAGACCCCGAGATAAAATGCTTCAGTAGCTGAACGACAACACTTCGGGCTTGCAGCAGCAAGCACCTCTTTGCCAGAAGTTCCACTGGCAAGAATCTTTTCAGGGCTTTCACCCATAAATCACCCATAGAAAAGCAAGAGGGGCAGCATGTCTGAACATTCCGGCGCAAGCCCTTCTTCGACGCTCCGCACACCGGAAGCGCTGATCAAACACGGCCTGGCTGAGCCTGAAACGCTTTCAGGCCTGCAGGCGCTGGCTGAACAGTTCTCCATCGCCATTCCGCCCGCTTTCGCCGCCCTGCTGAAAACCCGGTCTCCTGGGAATGCCAACTCTGATCGCAACTCCGACCCGATCGGCCTGCAGGTACTGCCGGATGCGCGCGAGCTCGCCACAGCTCCGCATGAACGCGCTGATCCGATCGGTGATGACGCCCTGTCGCCCGTCCCCGGGGTGGTGCATCGTTACGAAGACCGGGCTTTGCTGAAACCTCTTCTCGTGTGTCCGCTCTATTGTCGTTTCTGCTTCCGCCGGGAACATGTGGGGCCGGATGGTGGCCTGCTGGACGAAGCGGCGCTGGAGCGTGCCTTCACCTGGTTTGAAACCCACTCGAAGGTCACGGAAGTCATCCTCACGGGGGGTGATCCGCTCATGCTGTCGCCGCGCCGCCTGAAGCGGATCATCCGCCGTCTTTCCGGCATTCCCCATATCCAGACACTGCGCCTTCACAGCCGGGTCCCCCTGGCCATGCCGGAACGCCTTACCGAGGAACTCCTTGACGCCCTTGAAACGGAAAAGGCGTTCTGGCTGGTCATCCATGCCAACCATGCAAGCGAACTGACCCCTGAAGTCCGCCAGGCCCTCCGACGTGTTCAGGCCCGCGCCATTCCGGTCCTTTCACAGTCGGTTCTGCTGAAAGGCGTCAACGATACCGTGGAAAGCCTGGAAAGCCTGCTGCGGGCGCTGGTGCAGGCACGCGTCAAACCCTATTATCTTCATCACCTTGATGCGGCCCCGGGCACAGCACATTTTCACGTCCCGGTCGAGCAGGGCCGCAGCCTGCTGCGCCAATTGCGCGGCCGCGTTACGGGCCTGGCCTGGCCGACCTATGTGCTCGACATTCCGGGAGGTGCAGGCAAGGTGCCCATCGGCCCGGATTATCTTCTTGCCGAAGAACAGAGCCTCCAGCCCCCTTCCGGAACGTGCAAAGCAACTGACGGCGAACCATTCAGGAAACGCCGCGTTCAGGCAGCGGACGGACAGGAACATCCCTTTACCTGACCCCCTCTTCCTGCCATCCTGACCCAGTCATCAGCGTCAGCCTCTGGCCTGCCTGCCAGAGACAGCTCCGTTCGCGGGCAGTGCGCGCGTTCTGTCCCGCCTTGCTTCCTGTGGCCCGCACCCGCTAGAACGCGCTTCAGGCAAAGCGTAAATAATCTTCAGGGGCAGCCAGGAACCGACATGAAACAACAAGCCAATCTCATCCGCGCCGGCCAGGTCATCGAACATAACGGTCGCCGCTGGACCGTGCTGAAACAGCAGATTCTCACCCCCGGCAAGGGGGGCGCCTTCATCCAGGTTGAAATGCGCGACCTGGTGACAGGCAACAAGTCCAACGAGCGCTGGCGCACGGCCGATACCGTCGAACGCCTGATCACCGAGGACAAGGATTACACCTATTCCTATATGGACGGCGACAACATCGTGCTGATGGACCCGGAAACCTTCGAGCAGGCCATGCTGCCGCAGGATATTCTTGGTGATCAGCTGCCCTTCCTGCAGGACAACATGGAGCTGAGCGTCAAACTGGTGGAAGGCGATCCGGTTGCCGTGACCCTGCCGCCGCATGTGACCCTGGAGGTCACGGAAGCCGATCCCGTGGTCAAGGGTCAGACGGCCAGCTCCTCCTACAAGCCTGCCAAGCTCTCCAACGGGGTCAAGACCATGGTCCCCCCCTTCATCGAAGCCGGCGAACGCATCGTCGTCCGCACGGATGACGCCTCCTACGTCGAACGCGCAAAGGACTGATCACCATGCGTCTCACCCCCCATATGGCTGTCATGCAGGCAGCCGCCCAGAAAGCGGCGCGCAGCCTGGTCCGTGATTTCTCGGAAGTGGAACAGCTGCAGGTCAGCATCAAGGGGCCGGGCGATTTCGTCTCCCAGGCCGATCTGCGTGCTGAAGCGACCCTGCGTGAGGAGCTGGAACACGCCCGTCCCGGCTACGCCTTCCTGATGGAGGAAAGCGGAGCAAGCGGCAGTGACAACTGGACCTGGCGCTGGATCGTGGACCCGCTCGACGGCACCACCAATTTCCTGCATGGCATTCCCCACTGGGCGATTTCCATCGGACTGCAGCGCCGCCATGAAGATGGCACGCTGGAGATGATGGCAGGCCTTGTCTACAACCCGATCGCCAATGAAATGTTCTGGACCGAGAAAGGCATGGGCGTCTTTCTCAACAATGAACGCCGCCTTCGCGTGTCCAGTCGCCGCAAGCTGTCAGAAGCCCTCTTCGGCACCGGCATTCCCTTTGCCAAGGCTTCGGAAGAACGTATCGCTGCCTTCGGTCGCACGCTCGGCGCGCTCATGCCCAAGGTTGCCGGCATCCGCCGCTTCGGGGCAGCCGCGCTCGACCTGGCCTGGGTGGCAGCTGGCCGTTTCGACGGTTTCTGGGAATTCGGCCTCAAGCCCTGGGACTGTGCGGCAGGCCTGCTGATGGTGCGTGAAGCCGGTGGTTATGTCACCGATGAAACCGGTCATGACCTCACCGACATTGACGGGGACGTTAACATCATCGCTGCCAACCCCTATTTCCACGGCCCGCTCAAAGATCTGGTGGCTTCCGCTCTGAAGCAGAGTGGGCAGTAAATCCACACCTGACAAACCTTTTCCCGCAGGAAGTCTGAGCCATTGCCACACATGGCTTCTTGCGGCTAGGGTCCCCCTCATGACTGTGCGGAGACTTGGTATTCCTGCCGATTTACTTAACCCGACCCGAAAATCGGACAGGAAACCTGTTTTCGCCAGGCTGCGCGTGCTTGTCACCGCTTTCGCAGCAGCAAGTTACGTCAGTTCAGGCGGGCTTTGCAGCCTGTTCCTTGCAGCACCGAAACAGGCTGCAGCCCAGGTCTCCACGGATTTCGGCGCCCTGCCGGCAGAACCGGTCCATCATGGATCTTCTACCCACCCCGCAGCGCACTCGGCTCACCACGCTGCGCCTTCCCACGCTGCGCGCAGAAGTTCTTCCTCAAAAAGCGTTTCAGCAGTGAAAGCATCGTCCCGCGCTGCCCCGCTGCCGCCCGCGCCTCAGCGCCCTGGTTTCACCACCGTGCCGGCCATCCCGGCCGGTCCACCCAAACCGGTCGTTATCGCGCCGCCTTTCGTGCCGGTGCCCACGCATCCCCCCGTGCCCCCGGAGTCGGTGATCGCCAATCCCCAGGCCGGCAGCCGCATCGTCCCGCTTCCGCAGGCGAGCGGTTCATCGACTGACCTGCGGGTTCTCTTTGCGCCCAACAGTGCGGCACTGAATGCCCAGACCATCGAGGCGCTTCGCAAAGCGGGTCATGATCTGGCGGCCATGCCTGAGCGGCGCATCTTCCTGCGCGCTTATGCCGAGCTGCCGGGCCAGGACGTCTCCATGCCGCGCAGGTTGGCCCTGCAGCGTGCCCTGGCCGTGCGTTCGCTGCTTGTCAGCAGCGGCGTGGCAACAACACGAATTTATCCCGTCGCCTATGGTCGTCCCTCCCCGCAGGACCATGACCCGGGCGACAGGCTGGACCTCATCACCCAGGCCAACCCTCCTCCTGCCGTCACGCCCGTGCCGGGTGAGCCGGTTCATGATGGCCAGCCTTACGATCCCCTATTGTCGCCCGTAAATTATTCCGCCTCTCCCCTTCACGCCAACGCGCCATCTGCACGTTCAGGTCACAATGCGGGTAAAAGGAGCGCGGTTACAGGCGATGTTTCCCGGAAGAACACCCGGACTTCCTCCGGCTCTTCCTCTTCCTCTGGCAACGCGCCCCCTTCACAAGGAGCCTCCGGGCCATGACCCCTCCCACGCGTTACCTGGTCCGTATGGGCCTTTTCCTGATCGCCATCCTTCTGGTCGCACTGATCAAATTCAGTGTCCTGAGTGATGCCTTCGCCTCCAACCCGGCCCTCAACGCCCTTATTCTGGGTGTGCTCGTGCTGGGCATCTGCTGGAATTTCTATCTCGTCCTCAAGCTGCGCCCTGAAGTCCGGTGGATTGCCCTGCTGCGCAGCCCGCGCGAGGGAATGGCTGTTCCGCCGCCTCCGCAGCTGCTCGCTCCGATGGCAGGCCTGCTGACGACCCAGAAATCCCGCACCGGTCATCTGGTTCTGTCGCAGCAATCAGCCAACACGCTGCTGGACAGCGTTTCCTCCCGTCTTGAGGAAGGCCGCCAGATCTCGCGCTACCTTACCCAGCTTCTGATCTTCCTGGGCCTGCTCGGCACGTTCTACGGGCTCATCCTGACGATGCGCTCCATCGCGGACGTCATCGGCAACATGAACTTGGCCACCAATGACCTGCTGGTCATGTTCGACACGGTCAAAGGCGGCCTGGTGCACCCGCTGCAGGGCATGGCAACCGCCTTCTCCGCTTCCATGTTCGGTCTGGCCGGCGCACTGGTTCTGGGATTTCTCGATCTGACCGCCGGTCAGGCCCAGACCCGGTTCTTCAACGAGCTCGAAGAATGGCTGGCCGGTCACACGCGTTACGAGCTTCCGGCTGAACTTGCGCGTGAAATCGCGCAGGATGCGGCTGAAAGCGCTGCTCTCGGCGCTGAAATCGGCGCGCAGGATGCCACCGCTGCCGCAGCGCGTGCAGGCCTTCTGGGCGGCAACACCACCAATGTTCTGGTTGAGGAAGTCGCCACCTCCAGCTACAGCACCGGCGGTGCGGGCAATCTGGGGGCTTCGCTCTCCACGTGGCTGCCCCGCGTTCAGGACTTCATGCGCCTGACCACTGAAAACGTGACGCTGATGCAGCAGAACGTGACAGCTTTGCGCACCCTCGTGCGTGACGGAGAGGAAAGCCGCCGCCAGCACCATGAAGCCCTGCGTGCCCTGACCCAGGCCATCGAGCAGCTGGGTGAGCAGACTTCCGCCACGCAGATCCTGCAGCAGATCGAACGTCAGCTCGCAGCCCTCCGTGAGGATGTGCGTCACGCTGAACGCCGCGAGGAGCACCGTCATCATCATGATGACCACCGCGACTCCCATCACACGCGGGAGGACTGAGCCATGGCGCGGCGCAGACGCCTCGGCCCGGTCGCCGAACTGAACGCATGGCCCGGCTATGTGGACGCC
Organism: Oecophyllibacter saccharovorans; assembly: GCF_006542375.1. Classification (GTDB taxonomy): domain Bacteria; phylum Pseudomonadota; class Alphaproteobacteria; order Acetobacterales; family Acetobacteraceae; genus Oecophyllibacter; species Oecophyllibacter saccharovorans. The sequence continues at coordinate 293,727 of NZ_CP038143.1, forward strand.
CTGTCCACCCTGCTGATGGTCCTGACCTTCCTGCTGCTGTTCTTCGTGATCGGTCAGCAGCTCCTGGCCATGATGCTGACGCAGCGTCAGCACAAGCTGGACATGCTCGATTCCTCGGTCAACAAGCTGCAGAGCTCCCTGGCCCAGAGCCAGAGCGCCGATCGGCAGAAAAACAGCCAGCTTGCCGCCCTCCAGGCGGCTCTGGCAGACGCCAATCGCCGTCTTGCTGAAGCGCAGGCGCAGAATCTGGTCAATGGCGGGGCTGAGATGGTCGTCATCAATGGCCTCACCCAGCGCATCAACGCGCTCACCCAGCAGCTTCAGGGCTATGCGGACGCCCTGAATCTCGAGAAGAACGCGGTGGCATCCCGCCAGGGTCTGATCAATGACCTGGACCATAAGCTGGCTCAGGTCGACAAGGCCAACAACCTCAATAAATACCAGTCCAAGTTCTTTGCAGAGCTCAGCCAGCTCCTCAAGGGACACAAGGGTATCGAGGTGGCAGGCGATCGCTTCCGCTTTCAGGCGGAAATTCTCTTCCCGCCTGGCAGCGACCAGCTGACACCGGAAGGTGTGCGTGAGATCCGTCTTCTGGGTAAAACCCTGAAGACCATCGAACGCGAAATTCCCGCCAGCACGCCCTGGGTTCTGCAGGTGGAGGGCTATGCCGATCGCATGCCGATCCATACCCCGACCTATCCGAGCAACTGGGAGCTCTCGGCAGCCCGCGCCATCACGGTGGTCAAGCTGCTGATGGAGGAAGGGATCAACCCCCACCATCTGGCTGCCACAGCCTTCTCCAGCTATCAGCCGCTGGGCCCTGAAAACACCCCTGAAGAGCTTGCGCGCAACCGCCGCATCGAGTTCCGCATCACCCCGCCCTGATCAGGGTCGATCGGCGCTGCCTTGCGCAGCACGGTCACAGGAGAAGCGCCGGCAGAGGGCAATCCCCTCTCTGGCGCTTTTCTGCTTTTCGGGCCCTCTGCAGATTTATCCCCTTTCCTGAAGGCCGGTTGGGCGCACTATCATTGAAATGAACTGAATGCACTGACACTCCGCGCAAAATCCCCTATACAGCCCGTATGACCGACACGCCCCTCTCACAGATCCGCAATTTTTCGATCATCGCCCATATCGACCACGGCAAATCCACCCTGGCTGATCGGCTGATCGAAGCCTGTGGGGCGCTCACCGCCCGTGAGATGAAGGGGCAGGTTCTCGATTCGATGGAGCTGGAGCAGGAGCGCGGCATCACCATCAAGGCGCAGACCGTGCGCCTCACCTATCCGGCCAAGGACGGAAAGACCTATATCCTCAATCTCATGGACACGCCCGGCCATGTGGACTTCGCCTATGAAGTCAGCCGTTCCCTGGCAGCCTGTGAGGGCTCACTGCTCGTCGTCGATGCCTCCCAGGGAGTGGAAGCGCAGACTCTGGCGAATGTCTATCAGGCCATTGACGCCAATCATGAGATCGTTCCGGTTCTCAACAAGGTGGATCTGCCGGCTGCCGAGCCTGAAAAAACCCGCCAGCAGATTGAGGAGGTCGTCGGCATTCCAGCTGATGAGGCAGTGGAGATCAGCGCCAAGACGGGTCTGAACATCGAAGGGGTGCTCGAGGCCCTGGTGCGGGATCTGCCGCCGCCTGAAGGCGACCCCCAAGCCCCCCTGCAGGCCTTGCTGGTTGACAGCTGGTATGATTCCTACCTGGGGGTCATCATTCTGGTCCGGATCAAGGAAGGCACGCTCAGGACAGGCGACAAGATCCGGATGATGGAGACCGGAGCCACCTACAATGTCGATCAGGTCGGCGTCTTCCGGCCCAAGATGACGCCAGTCAAGGCGTTGGGACCGGGCGAGATCGGCTATATCAATGCAGCCATCAAGGCGGTGGCCGACTGCAATGTCGGCGATACCATCACCCATGACCAGCGCCCGGCCCCGGCTCCCTTGCCCGGCTTCAAGCCTTCCATTCCGGTCGTGTGGTGCGGCCTGTTCCCCGTTGACGCGGATGATTTTGAAAAACTGCGTGACAGCCTGGGGAAACTGCGGCTGAACGATGCTTCCTTCCATTTCGAGATGGAAACTTCCGCAGCCCTCGGGTTCGGTTTCCGCTGCGGCTTTCTGGGATTGCTCCATCTTGAGATCATTCAGGAGCGCCTGTCGCGCGAGTTCAATCTCGACCTGATCGCGACTGCCCCTTCCGTCGTCTACAAGCTCTACCGGACTGACGGCAGCATGGAAGAGCTCCACAATCCGGCCGACATGCCTGATCTCTCGCTGGTGGAACGCATTGAAGAGCCCTGGATCAAGGCTTCCATCATGGTGCCTGATGAATATCTCGGCGCCGTGCTCACATTGTGCAGCGAGAGACGGGGCGTGCAGCTGGATCTCACTTATGTCGGCAATCGCGCCATGGCGGTTTACCGTCTGCCTCTCAACGAAGTGGTGTTTGATTTCTACGACCGGCTCAAATCCCTGACACGCGGTTACGCTTCCTTTGACTATCAGATGGACGGGTACGAGGAGAGTGATCTCGTGCGCATTTCCATTCTGGTCAATCATGAACCGGTGGACGCGCTTTCCTTCGTGGCGCATCGCTCGGCTGCCGATGCGCGCGGGCGCGCCATCTGCGCCAAGCTCAAGGAGCTCATTCCGCGTCAGCTGTTCAAAATCGCCATTCAGGCTGCCATCGGCTCCAAAGTCATCGCACGCGAGACAATCGGAGCCCTGTCCAAGGACGTGACAGCCAAATGTTACGGCGGCGATATCTCGCGCAAGCGTAAACTTCTGGAAAAACAGAAGGAAGGGAAAAAGCGTATGCGCCAGTTCGGCAAGGTGGAAATTCCACAGAGCGCCTTCCTTGCCGCACTCAAGATGGACTGAGTCATGGTGCATGCCGCCGCCCTGCTCGTATGTCCCCGCTCAGCCCCGGCTCTGGCCTGGTGGCTGGCACATCATGTGGCGGTAGGCTTTTCAACCCTGCTCGTGGCAGCCGACAGGAAGAACCGGTCCTGTCTGGACCTGCTCGACACTGCAGCGCAACTCTTCGACCTACGCCAAACGGACGTCGAAGAAAGCAGTATTGATTCACAGCCAGCTGTGCACACCCTGCTGAAAAGTGGCGGCCAGAAGCCTGACTGGGTTCTCCAGCTCGCAGAAGACGAATATTTCCTTCCTGCCGCTGAAACAGTCAGCGAGTTTCTCCGTACTGCGCTTTCGCTTCCCGAAGCTACCGTTGAGCCTTCCGCAGGACTGAGCCCTTTAAGTGTCAACTGGTGCATCACCGGTCTGAACGGCCATGCTCCAGCCAGCGTCGCCAGTCGCTCTCCGCGTGCGATGTATACCCGTCACGCGCCCATCACTTTCCCCGACCACCGCGTGACGCGCAGTTTCTTCTCCCCTGATGCCCCGAGCCTGCCGGATCCCTTCAGCCACGCCCGCCATACGCCAGACTGGTCGCAGGCCCGTATCCTGCATGATGCCGCCGTAGCTTCACACGGTGCGGCCCGAGCCTATTACGACCGCAATGAAGAGAGCGACAGCGGCAGCGAGCGCTTTCTGCCGCAAACCCGCCTGGTAGCAGCCAGCCTCGTGCAGACGGCTCTCTACCGGCTTTGGCAGAGGCTCCGTAGAACTTCACCAAACTCTTCCGCATCTCCCCTCCCCCAAACTGACGCTGCACTGGGAGGGGATTTTTATCTGGCCGACACTGCGCCCGCGCAGAACGCCGACCCAAAGGCGCTCCGCCTGCTTGTCATTGACAGCGCCTCAGGCAGAATGGCCTGGAAACGCAAAGAAACCTGGCTGGAGGAGGACACACCCCTGTGTTTCCAGCCTGCCCCTGCAGACGATCAGCGCGGCTGGCTTTTCCCCCGCACGCCGATCGCGCTGCCCTATCTTCCGCGTCATGATGCCTCCCGCCAATCCCTGGGCGAGCTTCTCGCGCTCACGGCAGTCCGGCTGCAGCGCGAGGGCAAGCAGGTGATCTTCCGACATGCCCTGGGCGGCGAACGCGTTGTTCTGCCTGAAAACCGTTCGGCTTATCTCGCGCCTAATCCGCCGCCCGAACCCGACCTCAGCGGACGGTGCCTCAGAACAGCCCTTGCAGATCTCACCCGCTACGGGCTTTCAGCAGATGGCCTGACACAGGCCCTGCGTACAACCTGCTGTGCGCCCATGCCTTCCGTCCTGGGAGGCGTTCTGGCTCAACTGCCCGAAAGTGACCGGGCGGTCCTGTTGGACACTTCGCCTTTCCTGCAGCAGATCTTTCCGTCTTCAGCTCCGGAAAAGCCGCTTTCCTGAAGCCCGGGAACCGTCAGTCCGAGACACGTTTCAGGAGTTGTCTCTTGCGCGCCTTACTCGACCGTTATTTCCATATCTCCGGCCGCCGCTCCACAGTCAGGCGGGAAGTCATCGCCGGGCTGACCGTCTTCGGGGCCATGGCCTATATCGTCGCCGTCAACCCTGCCATCCTGGCTGCGACAGGTCTCGACCGCCATGACATGGTCCTCACCACGATTGCGGGTGCCGTGGCAGGCACGCTCATCATGGCCCTCTGGGCGCGGCTGCCCATCGCCCTGGCGCCGGCCATGAGCAGCAATGTCCTGTTTGCCCAGGTCATCGTTCAGCAGGCGCATGTCGGCCCCCGGACGGCTTTTACGGTCGTTCTGTTCAGTGGGCTCTGCTTCACCCTTCTGTCTCTGACCCGGCTGCGCCAGAAGATCAGCCAGGGGTTTCCGCCTTCCATCATTCTGGGCATCCAGGTCGCCATCGGGGTTTTTATTGCGCGAGTCGGGCTAATTTCCGGCGGGGTGGCTGTTCCCACGCCGGGGGGGCTGGGCTTCGGCTCTCTGGCTGATCCCCGGGTTCTGCTGGTCCTGGGAGGCATTTTGGTGTGTGCCATTCTCAGCGTGATCCGCCTGCCTGCCGGTCTGCTCCTGACCATTCTGGCGCTGACAATTGCCGGAGCGATGATTTCTCACGACGGTCAGAAAATCACCCGCCTGCCCGACCACTGGATGGACTGGCCCCATTACCCGACCCACCTCCTGCTGCCTTTTGATTTCAGTGACTTTTTCGCCCATATCGGGCTTCTGCTGCCTATCACACTTTATGTGCTGCTCAGCGATTTCTTCGATGCCACCGGCACGCTGCTGAGCGTCGCCCATCGCGCCGGCCTCTGCGGTACAAAGGAACATCCCGATCTCGACCGCCGCGCCTATGCGTCGGACGGCGCGGGAAGCATTGTCGGGGCCATGCTCGGCACCTGCACGGTTTCAGCTTATGTCGAAAACCTGGCCGGCGCTGAAGTCGGCGGGCGGACGGGTCTCAGCGCACTTGTGGTGGCTGTCCTGTTCGGTCTTTCCTCTTTTCTCTGGCCCCTGATCACCTCCATTCCGGCCATTGCCACCGCGCCCATCCTCGTGCTGGTGGGCCTCAACATGATGGGCGGCCTGGCGCGGCTGCCAAGCGCGCAGGCTGAGGCGCTGCCACCTCTCTGCATGCTCCTGATCGCCGGGGTAACTGGCAATTTCATGCTCAGCCTGGCCTGTGGCATGCTGCTTTATACCGGACTGGCGCTGGCTCTGCGCCGCTTCGAGCAGCTTACCTGGACAGTACTCGGGCTTGATGCGGCTTTTGTCTGCTACATGGTTCTCCAGAGCCGTTTCTGATTCTGATCAGCCCTGGCGCAGCACTCGTCAGACGCCTGACAGGAAAAATTTTCAGATCCTGCAACGCGCCAGGCTCTGTAACGAAAAGGTGTAAAACGCGGGAAATCTTGTATGCCATGGCTCTGAAAGCCCATACTGAGCCCATGACCGCTGCACTGCTGCCTCTTCCTGGCTCCTCCAAAACACTCCCCTTCCTGGATTATCGGGGTCTGCATTGCCCGATGCCGCTTCTGAAGCTACGCCGGGCTCTGCGTGATCTGCCTGCAGGAAGCGAGGTATTCGTGCTCTGTTCAGATCATACCACTCTCAAGGACATACCTGCCTTCTGCAGAAACAGAGGTCATCGCCTGCTGGAAACGGTCTCTCTTCCGGCAGCCGGTGCCACATCGTCAGGCGCACCCTCCGAAAACTGCGTGCTGCGTTTCCGGTTACGCTGCCATGTCAATCAACCCAGCCAGGGAGGAGCTGACAACGGGGTAAAAATACCCGCAGGAAAATCCACACTTTCAGAGCGGCAATCATCTGAAGGACTGGAAAAAAACCGCTTATCGCGGTAATGCCCAATAAGCTTTCCGGCCTGTCCCTTCAGGCATCATGCCTCCGGCCCCTCCGCCCGGCCACATTCTGGAGACCTCATGCCCCACGCCTCCCCTCGCACAGCCGCTCCAGCTCAGGAGACACCCATTGACCAGCTGTCCTTTGAAGGGGCGCTGGCCGAGCTGGAACAGATTGTCCACGGCCTGGAAAGCGGCCAGATGCCGCTGGAGGAGACAATCTCGGCTTATGAGCGGGGAGCTGCACTGCGCCGCCATTGCGAAACACGGCTGGAAGAAGCTGAAATGCGCGTTCGCGCCATCGTCCGAAACGGAGCACAGGACCTGCAGGACATTGCGGGCAACGGCGCTGACGGGGAAGCACCCCCCGGCCATGGCACGCAGCCGCCCCTTGAAGATCTAACCCTTTCACCCAGCCGTCGCCCCGGCGAGGAGAGTCGCGCATGAGACCCCCTTCTTTCTCCGCCCTCCCCTTTGATCTTTCATCATGCGTTCGGGCACCGTCCGGCACGGCCAGCTCTGCAGCCGCTGCAGGGGCAGAAAAACCGACCCTGAAAGAAGCCCTGGCGACGGCCTGCCAGGAACTCGAACATACCATTGATACCCTTCTGCCGGTCGAGCCGTGTGACGAAGGCGTGCTGTTCGAGGCTATGCGTTATGCCGCCATGGGAGGCGGTAAGCGTGTTCGAGGCTTCCTGGTTCTGCAGGGTGCCGCCTTGTTCGGCGCTGATCACAAGGAAGCTCTGCGAGTGGCAGCTTCCGTCGAATTCCTGCATGCCTATTCTCTGGTCCATGACGATCTGCCTGCAATGGATGATGATGATCTCCGCCGCGGGCGCCCATCCACCCATCGCCAGTTCAACGAGGCGATGGCCATTCTGGCAGGCGACGCGCTCCAGACAGCCGCTTTTGATATCCTGCTCCAGCCCCCCACCAGCCCCGATGCCACCATCCGCGCCGAGCTCGGCCTTGCCCTTGCCCAGGCCTCTGGCGGCCGCGGCATGGTCGGCGGACAGGTGATCGACATCTGTGGTGAAGGCAAGGCCCTGTCCCTCGAACAGGTGCGCCGCCTGCATGCGATGAAAACCGGAGCGCTGATCCGCTATGCCGCTGAGGCCGGGGCCATCCTGGCAGGTGCATCCGCAGAGGACCCGCGCCGCAAGGCGCTGAGGCAGTATGGCGATGACCTGGGCACTGCTTTCCAGGTCGCCGATGATGTGCTGGACAGTACGGCCAGCACCGAGGAGCTCGGCAAAACAGCCGGCAAGGATGAAAACGCCAGCAAATCCAATTATGTGGCCCTGCTCGGCATTGACGGCGCCCGCAAGGAAGCGCGCCGGCTCAGCGACCGGGCGATTGACACGCTGTCCATTTTCGGCCCCCAGGCCAGACTTCTCCGCGAGCTTGCGGATTATTTCGTTGAACGCAGGAACTGATCGGCTCCATGACTACTTCACCTCCCTCCTCTGCGCCTTTCCCCCCCAAGCCTGATTCCTCCAGGCCAGGCGCGGCTGAGCCACAGTCATCCGCACACAATCCCTCCCGGAAACGCACCGCCCACTCCGTGCCTGCTTCCGACCCCACGACACGTCCCGTCCCTGGTCGTTACCCCCTCCTGGACCGCGTGCACGTACCTTCAGACCTGCGTAATCTTTCCATCGAGCAGCTGCAGACCCTGGCTGATGAAGTCCGTCATGAAACGGTTGAAGCCGTCGCCAAAACCGGTGGCCACCTGGGCGCGTCACTTGGCGTGGTGGAACTCACGGTGGCCATGCATGCGGTTTTCAACACGCCTGATGACCGCATCATCTGGGATGTGGGCCACCAGGCCTACCCGCATAAGATCCTGACGGGTCGACGCGACCGCATCCGCACCCTGCGCCAGCCTGGCGGCCTGTCAGGCTTCACGCGCCGCTCCGAAAGTCCCTATGACCCCTTCGGCGCCGCGCATTCCTCCACCTCCATTTCAGCCGGGCTCGGCATGACGGTGGCCAACCACCTGCACGCACGCCATGACCCGGCTTACAAGGAACGCAACGTCATCGCCGTGATCGGCGACGGCTCCATCTCGGCCGGCATGGCTTATGAGGCCCTCAACAACGCCGGCGCGATGGGAGAAGCGGCTGAACGCCTGATCGTCATCCTCAATGACAATGAGATGTCGATCGCCCCGCCTGTGGGCGCCATGTCGAACTATCTGTCACGCCTCATGACTTCCCGGCGTTTCCTGACCTTGCGTGACATGGCAGGAAAACTGGCGCGTCGTCTGCCCTATGGCCTGGACCGCACTGCCAAGAAGGCGGAGGAATATGCCCGCGGCATGATCACCGGCGGCACCCTGTTCGAGGAAATGGGCTTCTACTATATCGGCCCCGTTGACGGCCACGACATGAACCAGCTCGTGCCGATCCTGCGCAACCTGCGGGATTCGGAGAATCACGGCCCTGTCCTCCTCCACGTCATCACTGAAAAAGGGCGCGGCTACCAGCCTGCAGAAATGGCCGGGGACAAATACCACGCCGTCAGCAAATTCGATGTCGAGACCGGTCAGCAGAAAAAAGCCCCGGCCACTGCCCCCACCTATACCAGCATCTTCACCAAGGAACTGATGCACCGGGCCCATAGTGACGACAAGATCGTGGGCATTACCGCTGCCATGCCCAGCGGGACAGGATTGAGTGATTTTGCCAAGACCCACCCCGAGCGTTTCTTTGATGTCGGCATTGCCGAGCAGCACGCCGTCACTTTCGCCGCTGGCCTGGCCACTGAAGGCTACCGGCCCTTCTGTGCCATTTACTCCACCTTCCTGCAACGCGCCTATGACCAGGTCATGCATGATGTGGCGCTGCAGAACCTGCCGGTGCGCTTCATCGTCGACCGTGCAGGCCTCGTCGGGGCGGACGGCGCCACCCATGCTGGCTCCTTTGATCTCAACTACCTGTGCTGCCTTCCCAACATGACTGTCATGGCCCCTTCCGATGAAGCGGAGCTCATGCACATGACCGCCACGGCATGGGCTCATGACAGCGGTCCGACCGCTGTTCGCTTTCCACGCGGAGCCGGTCGGGGGGTCAATTTGCCGACAGAGGGAACCGTCCTTGAAATCGGCAAGGGACGGATCGTCCATGAAGGCCTCGGCAAGCACGGCATTGCCCTTCTGGCTCTTGGGCCGCGCCTGCATGAAGCGCTCAAGGCCGCCGAGGAACTGGAAAAAGAGGGGCTTTCCGTCACGGTTGCTGATGCCCGCTTTGCCAAGCCCGTTGATACAGACCTCATCGACGAGCTGGCACGCAACAATGACGTGCTGGTAACGATCGAGGAAGGGGCGGCAGGCGGTTTCAGCTCGCAGGTTGTTCAGCATCTTGCAGCCACCGGCCTGCTGGACCAGGTGCGATTCAGGCCCATGGCTCTGCCTGACACCTGGATCGACCACAACACGCCTGAGGCCCAATATGAAGAAGCCGGGCTGACAGCCGGACACATCGCCCAGGTGGCCCGTGACGCTTATCATCGCAGCCCGTCCACCTCTGCCGGCGCCCCCAGCGGGTCGAAGGCCTGATGGCCAAACGGCGCGCCGACCAGCTTCTTGTCGATCGCGGCCTGGTGGAAAGCCGGAGCCGGGCGCAAGCGCTCATCATGGCAGGCCTTGTCTATGCCGGTCCCCAAGCCGACAAGCCCGTTACCAAGGCCGGCGACCAGATCGCTGAAGACATGCTGTTGACTGTCAAAGGGCAGGACCACCCCTGGGTGTCACGCGGAGGGCTCAAGCTGGCGCATGCGCTGGAATATTTTGGCCTTTCAGCGGAAGGGAAGGACGCTATTGATGTCGGCGCCTCCACAGGCGGCTTTACGGACGTGTTGCTGACCCATGGTGCGCACCACGTCTGGGCAATCGATGTCGGACACGGTCAGCTTGCCTGGAAACTGCGCTCCGATCCCCGCGTCAGCGTGCTGGAGAAAACCAACGCCCGTCACCTGACCCGCGCCCATGTTCCGGATGAAGTGGACATCGTCGTCTGCGATGCCAGCTTCATCGGTCTGCGTACTGTGCTGCCCGCAGCCCTTGACCACGTCAGGCCCGGCGGGTGGGCGGTTGCACTCATCAAGCCGCAATTTGAGGCCGGCCGTGAGTTTGTCGGCCCGAAAGGCGTGGTGAGAGATCCGCAGGTTCATGAACGGGTCTGTGAAGAGATCCGGACATGGTTTCAGGGCCTTCCCGGCTGGCAAGTGCTGGGAATCGAACCCAGCCCCATCACCGGCCCTGAAGGCAACCGTGAATTCCTGATCGCCGCCCGCAAGGGGAGTGAAGGGCCTGGTGATGCGCAAAAGCACTCTGTTGCGGAATCTCCGGCAGTAGGTCTCTAGAATGTCTTTGGCGCTGCTGTTTTTCTTGCGCTAAGGTCATCTCATGACCACGTCTTCTGCGGCCCCTGTCGCCATGCCGGCTTCCAGCTCTGCCCCCACTTCAGTTCCGGAGGCCCTCGGATCCCTGCAGAACACGTCAGTCCCTGACCTGACCGCAGATGAGCGGACGCGCATTCAGGCCAAAGCTGCCCTTTTCGCACCACCTCCTGCCCGAACAGCAGACGGCCGCAAGGATCTCGTCGGGCTTTCACGCGAAGAGCTGGGACAGGCCATGGTTGAGATCGGCGAAAAGCCTTTCCGGGCCAAACAGCTCTGGCATTGGATCTACCATCAGGGCGCGACCGATTTTTCGGCAATGTCCACGATCTCCAAGCCCATGCAGGCCAAGCTTGCAGAACATTTCGTCGTCGGGCGCCCCGGCATTGCCGACGAACAGACTTCCAAAGATGAAACCCGGAAATTCCTGTTTCGTTTCCGCGACGGGCAGGAAGCGGAAACCGTCTATATTCCCGACCGCCGGGAAGACCGCGGGGCTGTGTGTATTTCCTCTCAGGTCGGCTGCACCCTCTCCTGCACCTTCTGCCATACAGGTACCCAGAAGCTGGTGCGTAATCTCGGTGCGCCCGAAATTGTCGGGCAGTTCATGGCAGCGCGTGACAGTTACGGCGAGTGGCCCAGCCCTGCGGGAGACACACCGCGTCTGCTTTCCACCATCGTCCTGATGGGCATGGGTGAGCCGCTCTACAATTATGACAATGTCGCCAAGGCCATGAAGATCATCATGGACGGGGACGGTATCGGCCTGTCACGCCGACGTATCACTTTGTCCACCTCAGGCGTGGTGCCGATGATGGCGCGATGCGGCGAGGAGCTGGGCGTCAATCTGGCGATCTCTCTGCATGCCGTGACTGATGAGCTGCGCGATCAGCTGGTTCCGCTCAACCGCAAATATCCCATCAAAGAACTCATGGCCGCCTGCCGTGCCTATCCTGCCGCTTCCAATTCACGCCGCATCACTTTCGAGTACATCATGCTGCGCGGGATCAATGACAGTGACGCGGAAGCACGTGAACTGGTGCGCCTGCTCAAGGGCATCCCGGCCAAGGTCAATCTCATTCCCTTCAATCCCTGGCCCGGCTCGGATTTCAAACCCTCGACCCGGGAACGGCTGGCCAGTTTCGCCAATATCATCATGGATGCCGGTTATTCCGCGCCCATCCGCATGCCGCGCGGCCGGGATATCCTGGCGGCCTGTGGACAGCTCAAGACTGCCAGCGAACGACGACGACGCGCAGAGACCCTGGCTGACACGCCTCCCCTGCCTGCCCCCAATTCCTGGTAATCTTTGTCCCGAGCTCAAAAGGAGCGCCCTGCTTTCATGAAACCCATCACTTCCCCTTCTGCCCCTTCTCCAGGCAATGGCATCAAGAAAGTGGTCCTGGCCTATTCCGGCGGTCTCGATACCTCGGTTATCCTGCGCTGGCTTCAGCAGCATTATGGCTGTGAGGTGGTCACCTTCACGGCCGATCTCGGCCAGGGCGAAGAGCTGGAGCCCGCAAGACGCAAAGCTGAAAAAATGGGCGTGAAGGAGATTTTCGTCGAAGATCTCCGTGAAGCCTTCGTCAAGGATTTCGTGTTCCCCATGTTCCGGGCCAACACGCTTTACGAGGGCCAGTATCTTCTCGGCACTTCCATCGCCCGGCCCCTGATCTCACAGCGGCAGATCGAGATTGCCGAAGCGGTGGGCGCGGATGCCGTGGCGCACGGGGCGACAGGAAAGGGCAATGACCAGGTCCGCTTCGAACTTGCCTATTATGCTCTCAAGCCGGATATCAAAGTGATCGCGCCCTGGCGGGAATGGGACCTGACCTCACGGACGAAGCTTCTGGATTTCGCTGAGAAAAACCAGATTCCGATCACCAAGGACAAGCGCGGGGAAGCGCCTTTCTCCGTTGATGCCAACCTGCTTCACTCCTCCTCGGAAGGAAAGATTCTCGAAGACCCGGCAGTGGGGCCGGATGAAATCGTCTTCCAGCGCACCCGCTCTCCTGAAGAGGCGCCTGACACGCCGACTGAAATCACCATTGATTTCCATCATGGTGACCCGGTGGCGCTGAACGGTGTCGCCCTTTCCCCGGCAACCTTGCTGACACGGCTCAATGAACTTGGCCGCACCAACGGGATCGGGCGTCTTGATATGGTGGAAAACCGCTTCGTGGGCATGAAATCACGCGGGATCTACGAAACGCCTGGCGGCACCATCCTGCTGGCGGCCCATAGGGCGATGGAGACCATCACCTTGGACCGCGAAGCAGCGCATCTCAAAGACAGCATAATGCCGCGCTATGCGGAGATCATCTATAACGGTCTCTGGTTCTCGCCTGAGCGCCGGATGCTGCAGGCCCTGATCGATGCAAGCCAGCATTCTGTCAATGGGCGCGTGCGCCTGAAGCTTTATAAGGGTAATGTCATCTGCACAGGGCGCGAAAGCCCCGACAGTCTTTACGACGCCCGTGTGGTAACATTTGAAGATGACGCCGGTGCCTATGACCAGACGGATGCCCAGGGCTTTATCCGCCTCAATGCGCTCCGCCTGCGGCTCGGAGCCCAGAAAGGCAGGCGCGGCGGCGCTCTCTGATCCCTGGGCGATCCGGCTCTGACCGATCGCCCTATTGAACGAAAAACGGAAGAACAGACATGCGACACAGTCTTCGCTCTACCCTTTCCCTGCTGGCTCTCACGACCTTCATGGGCCTGGGCGCCTGCGGCTCGAGTGAAAAGCCGGAGCTCACCCCCGACCAGTTCATGGCTCAGGTCGACAAGATGCCGGGCGTCAAAGTGCTGCCGGACGGTCTGGCCTACAAAGTGCTGAAATCCGGCCCCAAGGACGGACCCAGTCCCAAGCAGGGCTCGACCATGATGGTCATCTATGAAGGGCGTCTGCCGGACGGGGCCATTTTCGACAGTTCGGAGATGCACACCGGTGCAGCCTATATGGAAATGCCGCTTGATGGCGTGATCAAGGGATGGATGGAAGGCCTGCCCAAGATGCATGTCGGCGATACATGGGAACTCTTTGTTCCGCCCCAGCTTGGCTACGGTAAACGCTCCCTCGGGATCATTCCGCCCAACAGTCCGCTGATCTTCAAGATCCAGCTTCTGGGGGTCGACAACGACATGGGCGAAGGCCCGGGCGCCAACTGATCTCTTTCATAGAGTAACGGCTCTCCAGCCCCTCCCTCTCCGGGGAGCGGGCGTTCTCTCCGTTCCTGTCTTCCAGAAAGTCCCCTCTTCATGCAGCGTGTTTTTTCCGGTATCCAGCCCACCGGCATTCCTCACCTTGGGAACTATCTCGGTGCGCTCCGGAACTGGGCCACCCTGCAGAAGGATCATGACTGCCTGTTCTGCCTGGTGGACATGCACTCCATCACGATGCCCTGGGAGCCTGAGAAACTGCGCCAGCAGACCCTGGCCAGCACAGCCTGCCTTCTGGCCTCAGGCATTGAACCGACACGGCTCTACAACCAATCCGCCGTCAGCGCTCATGCCCGGCTTGGCTGGATCTTCAACTGTATAAGCCGCCTCGGCTGGCTGAACCGCATGACCCAGTTCAAGGACAAGGCGGGCAAGAACCGCGAGAACCATTCAGCCGGCCTGTATGTTTATCCCAACCTCATGGCGGCGGACATTCTGGCCTTTCAGGCCACGCGCGTGCCGGTCGGTGACGATCAGCGCCAGCACATTGAACTCGCCAATGATATCGGCCAGAAATTCAACCATGATATGGGCGTGGACTTCTTTCCCACCATTGAGCCCCTCATCCCCCCCCAGGCCGCCAGGGTCATGAGTCTGCGCGACGGCAGCAAGAAGATGTCAAAATCCGATCCGTCCGAGCAGAGCCGCATCACCCTGACCGATACGCCTGACGAGATCGCCCAGAAGATCCGACGCGCCAAAACCGATCCTGAGCCGTTGCCCGGTGAGGCCTCAGGGTTGGAAAACCGCCCCGAAGCACGCAATCTGCTGAGTATCTACGGCGCCATGTCCGATCGCTCACTGGATGATCTTCTGAGTGAATTCGGCGGTCAGGGCTTCGGCACTTTCAAAACAGCCCTGGCCGACCTGCTGGTCGAGAAACTGGCTCCTGTCGCAAGCGAGACCCGTCACCTCCTGGCTGATGAAAGTCATCTGCTGGAAGTCTTGCGCCAGGGCGCTGCGCGCGCGCGCAGCGTGGCTGACCCGATCGTTGATGAAGCAGAGCGCCTGGTAGGCTTCCTGCGCTGAGCGCTTGATCCCGGCCGCTCAGCTCCGGCCTGCGGTTCTTTTCAGGAAGGGTGTTTTCCCCCTTCTGGCTTTTCCTCTACCTTTAAAGGCAGGTCGGCAGAGTGATCTTTGGCAGGTTCAGCTTCCCGTCCCGAAGAGACTGAAAGGGGCGGGTTTGTAAGGTCTGCTCGGTCCGCCGAACTGGTTGTTAACCCCTCCTGCTCCAGCCGCGTCGCCAGCGGTGCCAGACAGGATTGTCTCTCCTTTTCGCGGCTTTCCAGCATTTCCCGCTCGCGCGGCTTCAGGTCCGCGCGCAACTCTGTCAGCGGGGTTTCCATGAGCTTCATGACAGCTTGTGCGGCACTGTCGGAAGGGCTTTGCCCCTCCTGGGCCTGAAGCTGCTCCAGCACCGCGCCGAAGGCCCCGCGTTGGGCATCGGCAGCCAGGGGATCGGTCAGCAGAGTCGTGACCTGATCTGCCAGTTTCTCGGGCGTGCAGTGTTCCTGCAGCAGTTCCGGCACAATCTCACGATTGGCCAGCAGATTGATCATTGACACATAAGGCACAGTCAGCATGCGCCTCGCCAGAAAGCCAGAAAGCGGATTGACCTTGTAGGTTACCACCATCGGCACCCGCCCCATGGCCAGTTCCAAGGTCGAGGTACCTGACTTGGTCACCGCAGCCTGAGCGGCGGCAAAGGCATCGTGCTTGTCTTCGATATCCGTGATGAGATGCGGCGCCACTTTCCATCGCTTGACCAATCTGTGCACCTGGTCAGCACAGGCAGGCGGCACGGGCATCACAACGCAGAGATCAGGAAATCTCCTGCGGAGCCGGTTCACCATCTTCTCAAAAACCGGCATGAGCCGAGGCACTTCCGTCTTCCGGCTACCTGGCATCAGAATCAGGATCGGCACGTCAGGCGCAATGTCATGGCGCTTACGAAAGCGCTCTCCATTTCCCTCCGTCACGCCTGCCTGCAGGACCGGATGACCCACGAATTCCGTTGCAAAGCCGCGTTTGGCAAACCATTCCGGCTCAAAGGGAAACAGGCACAGCAACTTGTCCCACATGCCGCGATATTTCTTCAGCCGTCGTTCCTGCCAGGCCCAAACCTGCGGCGCGACATAATGCAGACGACGCACCTTCAGCGGCGTGATGCGCTCCAGAAGCCGCATGGCAAAACCGGGGCTATCAATCGTGATCACCACATCCGGCCGCCGCAAAGCGATATCTTGCTCAGCCTGCAGGAGGCGTTGCGACAACAGGGGCAGGCGCGGCAGGACTTCCGTCAGCCCCATCACCGACAGGTCGCTCATGGGAAACAGGCTGTGCAGCCCTAGAGCTTCCATCCGCCCCCCGCCCACACCAGCAAAAACCAGCATGGGGTCCAGCTTGTGCAAAGCCTGCATCAGACGCGCCCCGATCACATCTCCGCTCGGCTCGCCGGCCAGAATCCAGACCACCCGTCCCCGGTAATGCAGGGGAACCTGGCCCTGCACCGGCGCCATGTGCACGCCCATCGCTTTCCCCCTTCTCTCTGCGTATGTTTCTGAACGCTACCCGCAAAATGCTGCCGGCAGCCGATCAGATTAATATCAGCTGCGCAGGGTTGCGCCCGTCGCCTTCTCGACCGCCTCGGCCAGGGCCCTGGTCACCGCTTCAAGCTGAGCGTCCGTCAGACTTTCCGTGGCAGGTTGCAAGGTGACTTCCACCCCCAGAGACCGCATACCTTCCGGCAATCCCGACCCTTCAAAAACGTCGAAAAGGCGCACATTGCTGATCATTCCGCGTTGCGGCAGCGCCCGTTCCGCACCACGCACAGCCTTGAGCACATCCTGCGCCTGAACCTGCGGGCCCGCAAGAAAAGCGAAATCCCGCCGGACAGGTTGGAGGGGAGACAGCACAGGCGCCCCCCGCCCTTTACCTTGACGGGCCTTGGGTCTGGGAAGGACATCCAATGCCAGTTCGAACATGGCGACCGGTCCTACAAAGCCGAATTCCCGCGCCAGGCGTGGGTGGAGCTCGCCGAAAGTGCCCAGCACCTTCTTAGGCCCCTGCCGCAACTGCCCGGAACGTCCGGGATGATAATAGGCCGGCGCCTCAGCCACAGTGGTAAGGCCCGCCTGGTTTACCCCCACTGCCAGAAGCGCAGCTGTCAGGTCATCGCGTGCCGCTTCCCACCCGAAGCCGTGCCCCTTCCGCCCTGGTCTGCGCGCTGTCTGCCCCCCCCGGACACCCGCCAGAACCATCCTGCCCGCATGTTCTCCAAAGGCCGGGCCGAGTTCGAAAAACCCTGCTTCACCTTCCTGGCCCAGACCGCGAGCCAGATTTCTTTCCAGCGCCCGCAACAGGGGAATGAGCGGCGTCGGGCGCAGCTGATCCAGATCAGCGGCAATCGGATTGAGCAATCGCTCTCCTGCAGGAGCGCCACCAAAGCGTTCGGCATCCTGACTGCTGACGAAAGAGAAACCAATCGTCTCCATCAGCCCACGCCCAGCACAGAGACGGCGCAGCAGATTCAGGCGGCTCTGCTCAGGGCTCAGGGCTGAGGTGGCAACCTGGGTACGCTGGGGCAAGCGCAACGGGGTAACGGCATCAATGCCGCGCAGACGCAGCACCTCCTCCACAAGATCCGCCTCGGCTTCTGCAGCAGCAACATTTTCCTCGGCGCGCCGGGCGCGGCTCTGGTCCAGCTCAGGCGCCTGGGCCAATATCCCTGCAGGGCTGGCGATGTCATTACGCCAGGAAGGCACGCCAAAAACAGCCCGGTCCGCCTCACGGGAAAGGAGTTCAAATCCCAGTCCCTGCAGCATGGTCACCGCTTCATCCGGGCTGACATCCAGGCCGGCCAGATCCTTGAGACGGGCAAAACGCAGGCTGGCCTGACGCTGCCAGCCCGGCTCTGCGCCCGCACTCACCACTGGCCCTGCTTTCCCCCCGCAAAGCTCCTGAATCAGCGCTGTCGCCGCCTCCAGGCCTTCGCGGACCCGGGCCTGATCCACGCCACGCTCGAAGCGGTAACGGGCATCGCTCTGCAGACCCAGCCTGCGTCCGGTCAGCGCAACCCGAACCGGGTCGAACAGGGCTGATTCAACGAATACATTCTGCGTGTTCTCATCCACCGCGCTGCTCTGACCGCCCATGATGCCGGCCAGGGATTGCGGTCCGCTCGCATCACGGATGACGATATCCTGGGTCTGCAAGGCGTAGTCCTGGCCGTTCAGGGCCTGGAAAGTCTCCCCTTCCTGCCCGTGACCGACGGTCAGCACTGGCCCTGCCAGTCTGTCAGCATCAAAAACGTGCAGGGGGCGTCCCAAGGCGATCATGAGATAATTGGTCACGTCCACAAGCGCTGATTGCGGCCGCAGCCCCACACTTTCCAGGCGTCGTCTCAGCCAGGCGGGGCTCGGACCGTTGCGCACGCCCCGGATAAGCCGGCCTGTTACCCAGACACAGTCAGGATGGGTGATCTGCCAGCTGGGACCGACAATGGTTTCAGCTTCTGACAGGCTTTCAACCACTTCCGGAGCGGACCAGGGCTTCAGCTGCCCCAATCCTGCTGCCGCCAGGTCACGTGCCACGCCACGCACCCCCAACGCATCGCCGCGATTAGGGGTGATGGCGATCTCGATGATCGGATCATCCAGGGCCGCATAACGCGCGTAGTCTTCCCCCACAGGCGCGTCTGCAGGCAATTCAGCAATGCCTGAATCCTCATCGCCCAATCCGAGCTCCCGCAGGGAGCAGAGCATGCCCCCACTGGCCTGGCCACGGATTTTCCCGACCTTGATCGTCATGCCACTGGCAGGGATATAGGTGCCCGGCGGCGCAAAAATCACATGCAGGCCGGCCCGGGCGTTAGGTGCGCCGCAAACGACCTGTACGTTTTCAAAACCGGGCCCTGCATCAACGTGACAGATCTGCAGCCGGTCCGCATCCGGGTGGCGTTCGGCCGAAAGAATACGCGCCGTTCGGAAGCCCTGGAGTTTTTCAGCCGGATCTTCAACCCCTTCCACCTCCAACCCTATACGGTTGAGCGTGGCGCAGATTTCCGGCAGCGAGGCTGCAGTCTCCAGATGGTCCTTGAGCCAGGAAAGGGAGAATTTCATGTCAGATTCCCTCGATCAGGGTGGCTGGCGAATAAGGAGAGGTGCCGTAATGCTGCAGCCAGCGCAGGTCGCTCTCGTAAAAGGCGCGGAGATCGGGGATTCCGTTCTTGAGCATGGCCAGACGCTCAATGCCCATTCCGAAGGCAAATCCCTGCCACTCTGCCGGATCCAGGCCGCAATTGGCGAGAACGCGCGGCTGTACCATGCCGGCTCCCAGAACTTCCAGCCAGTCATCGCCTTTGCCGACTTCCCCGCTCGCTTTCGACCAGCCGATGTCGACTTCCATGGAAGGCTCGGTAAAGGGAAAATAAGAAGCGCGGAAACGGACCGGCAGCGCAGGGTCGTTGAAATAGACGCGCAGAAACTCGATCAGACATCCCTTGAGATGCGCCAGGGTGATGCCCTTTTCGATCACAAGCCCTTCGCACTGATGAAACATCGGCGAATGCGTCGCGTCATGATCGGCCCGGTAAGTGCGGCCCGGGGCAATGATACGCAAGGGCGGTTCACGCTCCAGCATGGTTCGGATCTGGACACCTGAAGTCTGGGTGCGCAGAACGCGCGGCGGTGCCCCTTCTTTCTCGGGCGGCAGATAGAACGTGTCCTGTTCCGTGCGGGCCGGATGATGATCGGGCGTGTTGAGAGCGGAGAAATTATGCCACTGGCTCTCGATATCCGGCCCATCGGCCACCCCGAAGCCCATCGCACCGAAAATGGCCGTGATCTCTTCTATCGCGCGCGAAACCGGGTGCAGCTTCCCCTCAGCTCTGAGCTCTGCTGGCTGTGTTACGTCCACACGCTCGGCAACGAGCCGCGCCTGGAGCTCCTCTTCCTCGATCTCGCGCCCACGTTCTTCAATCAGCTTGGAAAGTTCATCTCGCAGGACATTGAGCGCCTGGCCACGTGCCTTGCGCTCTTCAGGAGGAAAAGTTCCCAGCTGACGCAACAGACTGGTCAGCTTGCCTGTGCGCCCCAAGGTACCCACACGCACCGCATCCCACTCGCCCGGGGTCCGGGCGGCGGCAAGAGCGGCAACGGTTTCAGCCTTCAGGGCTTCGAGGTCATTGCTGTCTGGATTACCGGTCATTCTGTCGCTTCCTTCATCCTCTGGAACGTGGCCTGCAGCGAAGACACTCTGAAACACACGCCCGCATCAAAGGCCTGACGTAAAACGGGCCGCCCTGATCCTACAGGACGGCCCGTTTCAGGTCCTGACCCCGGGAGATGACCCAGGGTAAAGCAGCCCCTTATCTTGTAACAGCCTCAGAGGGCGGCCTGGGCCTTGCGGACGATTTCCGCAAATGCCGGCGCATTGTCAAAGGCCAGGGCCGCCAGAACCTTACGGTCGATTTCGATGCCGGCCTTGGACAGGCCATTGATGAAACGGCTGTAGGTCAGGCCGTGCTCACGCACGGCAGCATTGATGCGCTGAATCCACAGAGCGCGGAAATCACGCTTCTTGTTGCGGCGATCGCGATAGGCATACTGAAGCGCTTTTTCAACGCGCTCCAGAGCGATGCGATAATTGGTCGAGGACCGGCCGCGATAACCCTTGGAGAGCTCGAGGACCTTTTTGTGACGGGCGTGTGTCGTAACGCCCCGCTTGACGCGTGCCATACTCTATAATCTCCCTGTCCGCTTATTTCTTGAGGCCGTAAGGCGCCCATTGCTTGATGGTTTTGGCATCCATTTCCGTCATGGTCTGCGGACCACGGTTGGTGCGTTTCATCTTCTGCGGACGGTTGATCAGGCCATGGCGCTTGTTGCCGGGACCGCTCATCACCTTGCCGGTGGCGGTGATCTTAAACCGCTTCTTGACCGAAGACTTGGTCTTCATCTTGGGCATTTCGTTCTCTCCTCGCTCTGTTACTCCCCTTCAACCCTCCTGAAAGCGGCTGAAACCCGGGAAGTCCACGGCCGGGCATGCCGCTTGAGGGCCCGGACGCGTGCTGGTCGGGGCCGCTTATAGGAGTTGAGAGGCCCTGGCGCAAGAGGTGGTGCGCACCCGCTACGGAAAGGGCTGGTACAGAAGGTACTGCCTAAGGGTAATTGACATTTTTTAACTTGTGCTCCCCTGCAAAACTTGTCGGCACCCGGAAGAGCGTGATTTACTTTCGCCGTTCGATTTTATCCTGCTCAGGGAAGGCCGACTGCCTCAAGAGTCGCGTGTTCCATTGGCTTTGCATTACGGTTACCTTTCTCCAGTTTTCCTGGTGTTTTGCCCAAGGGCCTGTGAATTCCAGGAATTCAAATCCAGGAACCCAAACTAGGATTTCCCATGTCATCACAAACCCGACCCGGAGGTCTGCTTGCCCAGCTGGCTGGTCTGGTCTTCGTCACCGCCGGTCTGCTGCTGGTTATCGGCGGGGTGTGGTCGCTGCTGGTCGGCGGCCCGCTTTACTATCTGCTGACCGGACTGGGCCTTACTCTGACCGGACTTCTCGTCTGGTTGCGCAATCCGGCAGCCCTTGTCCTCTATGCCCTTATCGGTTTCATCGCTCTGATCTGGTCGTTCTACATTTCAGGCTTTGACTTCTGGGGGCTGATGCCGCGCCTGAATATCTTTCTCATTCTCGGCATTCTGCTTCTGCTGCCGCCGGTCACGCGGGCGCTGGCGCCCAACCGGATTGCAACAGGGCTTCTGGGTGTGGTCGTTGCCCTGACCGGGGGTCTTCTGGGCAGCTCCTTCTTCGCTTCTCCCCACACACAGGAAGGCGAGCTGTCAACGGCCCTTATCAATCCTGTTCCTGAGGATCCCGAACACGTTCCCGCTGGCGAGTGGAAGGCTTACGGTCGCACGCATGCCGGAGATCGGTGGTCGCCGCTCAAGCAGATCAATTCCGGTAATGTCGGGCAGCTCAAGCTGGCCTGGGTCATGCATACGCATGATTTTCCCCAGCCCAACGATTCAGCTGAGCCCACCAACGAAGCCACGCCTCTGGCCTTCGACAATACGCTCTATTTCTGCTCGCTCCACCAGAAACTTTTCGCTGTGGACGGTGCAACGGGCAAGACGAAATGGGTCTTCGATCCTCACCTGCATGACAACCCCACCTATCAGCATCTGACCTGCCGTGGCGTCAGCATGCACGAAACCCCGGCCAATGCCGTGGACTCCAGCGGGCAGCCGGTTTCACAGACCGATTGCGCAAAACGCCTGGTGCTGCCGGTCAATGACGGGCGTATCATTGAGGTGGATGCGGCAACCGGGAAGAAATGCACCGCTTTCGGCCAGGACGGGGAAGTGGACATGCGCGTTCCCTTCCAGCCCTACACGACGCCCGGACAGTATGAGCCGACTTCGCCGCCGGTGATCACGGACAAATATGTGATCGTCAACAGCGCCATCACGGATAACGGCTCCGTGCGCCAGGCTTCCGGTGCCACGCGCGCCTATGACATCTATACGGGCAAGATGGTGTGGGTCTTTGACGCCGCCAATCCGGATCCCAATGAGATGCCCAGCCCGGAGCATCCGCATTTCCACCCCAACTCTCCCAATTCCTGGGCCATTTCGGCTTATGACAAGAAGCTGAATCTCGTCTATATTCCCATGGGCATCGGCACGCCTGACGAATGGGGCGGTTACCGCACCAAGGATGCCGAGCGCTTTGTGCCCGGCATCCTCGCGCTCAATGCCGATACCGGTAAGCTGGCCTGGTTTTTCCAGACCGTTCACCATGATCTCTGGGATATGGACGTGCCGGCCCAGCCAAGCCTGGTCGATGTGACGCGCCAGGACGGCACGTTGGTGCCCGCAATCTATATTCCGACCAAGACCGGCGACATTTTCGTCCTTGACCGCCGCAACGGTCAGCCTATCGTGCCCATCACTGAACAGAACGCACCGCAGACGCCGGCTCCCGGTGACTGGGTCAGTCCTACACAGCCCCATTCCGGCCTCTCCCTGCGCCCCAAGGAGCGTCTGTCAGAAAAGGACATCTGGGGGGCAACCATCTTTGACCAGATGGTGTGCAACATTTATTTCCACTCCCTGCGTTATGACGGCATCTACACGCCGCCCTCCATTCAGGGCACGCTGGTCTTTCCGGGCAATCTCGGCATGTTCGAGTGGGGCGGCATGGGTGTGGACCCGCAGCGTGAAGTGGCTTTCGTCAATCCGATCTCTCTGCCGTTCGTGTCCCAGCTGGTGCCGCGCGGCCCGGGCAACCCGCTCTGGCCCGACCCGCAGGCCGGCGCGCATAAGAGCACGGGTGAGACCGGGCTGCAGCCTGCCTACGGCATTCCCTTCGCCATCCGCCTGCATCCGTTCCTCAACCCTCTGCTGGAGAAGATCGGTATTCCCCTTCCCTGCCGCACGCCTCCATGGGGCTCCGTGGCCGGGCTGGATCTGAGGACCAACAAGGTGGTGTGGGAACACCCCAATGGCACGATGCGGGATTCACTGCACAAATCCTCCCTGCCCCTGCCTCTGCCGCCCTTCCATATCGGTGTGCCAAGTCTTGGCGGCCCCTTGGTCACAGCCGGCAATCTTGCAGTGCTGACCTCGACACAGGACGACGAGATCCGCGCCTATAACCTGACCAACGGCAAAGAGATCTGGCAGGCGCGGTTGCCCGCTGGCGGCCAAGCCACCCCCATGACCTACGCCATCAACGGCCGGCAGTACATCGTGACCTATGCCGGCGGGCATGGCTCCTTCGGCAGCCGGATGGGGGATACCCTGCTGGCCTATGCGCTGCCCGATAACACAGCGTCTGCCACTGAGGGCGCCAAAACTGTTCAGAGTGGAACCTCCGCCAGCACCACAGAAGGGAAAACCGAAGCTTCAAGCGGCAGTACGCCGTGAAAACATCTTACCGGCAAAGGGTTCCGATCCTTTGCCGGTAAGTCGGTTCCTTCAACACAGGCGTCTCGAAAGCGCCCTCCAAGAAGTGGGAAAAAGAGTCGCCTGCTCGCCACAAAAACGACATGACTGCCACTTAAAGCCTTCAGTGAGCCGATGTTTCAGATGACCGGTTGGAACTGGCATCTGGGCACTTCTGACTGAAGGCGCTCACCCCCCTGCCCACCTGACTTTGTCGGAAGACGGATTTTCTGTTTCGGAAACGTCTTCTCATCCATGACCTAACGCACTCGAAGACTGGAGATGCACATGATGTTCCGTCGTTTCGCCGTCGCCGCCCTGGCCGTCGCCGCCCTTGGCAGCAATGCCGCTTTCGCCCAGGAAGCAGCTGTTGACACCACCTCCACTGCAGCAGCGCCTGCCGCGCCAGCCCCTGCCGCCCCCACCAGCGATGCCGCGCAGCCTGAACACGAACATGATCACGGGCACGGCCATGATCATCACCGCCATCACTGCCGCGACAGCAAGGGCAAGTTCGTCAAATGCGACAAGAAGAAGCATGACGAGCACCGCCACCACTGCCGCGATGGCAAGGGCAAGTTCACCAAATGCCACAAAAAGGACGCCGGCAACGACAACGCGGCTCCCGCTAACGACGTGACCCCCGCTCAGGATGCTGCCGCTCCGGCGCCGGCCGCCTCTGCCGGTCGCTGATCCACGGTTCAGCTCTTTACGGTTCCGCTTGCCCTAAAGCGCGCCCTCCTCTGAGGAAACAGTACTCAGGGGCTACAGAACCGTAAAAATGCGCACATGTCAGAACCCGCTTTCCGAATTCGGAAAGCGGGTTTTTTCTGTTTCTCGACCAGCTTACATTCTGGATATTCCTGCAGCCTGAACAGGCCTCGCTTATGTAGCCAAGCCTATGCAGCCAATGCGGCCCGTTTGCGAATTGCCTGCGCCATGGCTTCCACGCCATTGCCGCGATTGGCCGACAAAGCTTTCACCAGTCCAAGCTCATGGAGAAACTGAGGTGAAGTTGCCTGGATCTCTTCAGCACTCCGACCGGAATACACCCGCAGCAGCAACGCTACCAATCCCTGAACGATGGCTGCATCCGACGCGCCGGCAAAAAACAGCCTGCCCTCTTTTTCCTCAGCTTCCAGCCAGACCTGGCTCTGGCATCCCGGCACCCGGTGCTGGTCTGCCTGCCAGTCTGGTGGAAAAACTGGGAGTTTGCGGCCGAGTTCAATGATGTACTGGTAACGTTCCATCCAGTCATCGAAAAGCGCCAGCTCCTCGCCGATTGCCGCAATGGCCGCAGCAGCGCTGTCCTCCTGAGGCATAACAAAAGGAGCGGACTGATCAGCGGTTGAAGTTTCAGAAGTCATTTTATTTTTCCTTTTCCGTACCGCCGCTTTTCATATCTGCCTCCTCCGACACCCCCTCCTCTGAAGGCGAGCAAAGTTCCTGAAGCGCAAGGCGCAGCTGCAGTTGAGTGAACGGCTTGGAGATCAGCCTGGCCCCATCCAGGACAGCGCCGGCTGTCTCACCGCTCATGAACAGGATCTTCAGCCCGGGCAGCCGTTCTTTAAGCACGCGTGCACAGCTGGGCCCGTCATAATCGGGCATGCGGACATCCAGAATGGCAACTTCCGGTTGAAAGCCGCTCTCCAGAACCGACAGCGCTTCCTGCAGGCCGTTGGCCTCACGTGTCAATGCCCCTTCCTGGCGCAGGAACTGTCCGACCACCCGGCGAACCGGTTCTTCATCCTCCACGATAAGCATGGCACGCCCTTCCATGACCCTATTCATGGAGGTTTGGGCCGCGGGGGCCTCAACCGCCTTTGCTTCAGGAGTCCTTCTCGCCTTACTGACCGACTTGGACGATCCATCAATTCCCGAAGAGGCTTCCTGAAGAAGGGGCAAAAGGAGCGTGACGGTCGTCCCCTTTCCGGGCGCGCTGGCCAGCTTCACATCGCCATGCGCGCGCGTCACAAAACCATAGACTCCTGATAGCCCAAGGCCTGTTCCCTTACCCACAGGTTTGGTGGTGAAAAACGGATCGAAAACACGCGCCTGTACGGCAGCACTCATTCCAAGCCCGTCATCCTGCACTTTCACAGCCAGCGCCTGATCTTTCCTGCAGCCGCCTGGGACATCCGGTAAATCCGCAGGCACAACGGCGAGACTGATCCTCACGCGACCTCCCTGCGGCATGGCATCGCGTGCATTGACGCACAGATTGAGCAGAGCCATCTCAAGCTGGCGGGCATCTGTCAGCATATCCGGCAATCCCGCTCCGCCCTCATCTCCCATATCAAGCTCCAGCTGACAGCAGACAGCTGTTGCGCGCAGACTCTGGGCCAGCAGGGGCGCAAGGGCCTTCATAAAGGGCCCCGGTGCCACAGGGGCGAGGCTGTCCCCACCCTGGCGCCCGAACTGGAGCAGGCGGCGTGTCATGGCTGCGCCCTTCTGCACCCCTTCCTGGGCCTGGGTAAGCAGAGCCCGACCCGCACTCTGTGCGTCAATATCTTCTTCCAGAAGGTCCAGAGCACCAGAGATAGCCGCCAGAAGATTGTTGAAATCATGCGCGATACCGCCTGCCAGCGTGCCCAGGGATTCCAGACGCTCCGCCTGGCGCAGGCGCGCCTCAACCGCCACGCGGTCTGTCACATCCCGGTCCAGGCAGACCTGCCAAGCCTCCGCGAAAGAGGCTTTCTGCGGCCACGCCAACGCCCAGCGGGTCATTTCATGCCAGTGCGTCTGCCCCTCTTCCTGGGCGCAGAAGGTCGAAGCAGCCTGGCCAGTCTGTTGAGTCAACAGGCGCAACCGGCGCATTTCCGCCTGAACTTCCGGCGGGTAATGCGCGCTTTCACGGCTGGTCTCCTCTCCAGCGCGGGGGGCGACATTGCTGCGGATACAGCGCCCCTGAGCGTCTGAGAAGACGAGGGTGAAGGGAAGAGCCTTCATCAGGCCATGCAGCAGAGCCTGTTCTGTCTTCAAGGCCCTCTGGGACAGGCAGTGCCGGGCCACTTCAGCAACGAGAGCCCGCAAAGCCTTTTCATCCCAGGGCTTGTGGACATAGGCCTGCACCTGGCCTTCATTCAGGGCAGCCACCACCGCATCAAGGTCAGCGTAGCCTGTCAGGAGTAGACTGCGGGCGTCTGAGAAGGCACGGGCCTGGCTCAGAAGCCGGTCGCCTGACAGACCGGGCATCCGCTGGTCTGAAATGATGACCGCCACTTCCGGGTGCGCCCGCAGAACTTCAAGGGCCTGCAGCGGATCGCTCTGCGTGAGAATTTCATAGTCATCCTCCAGCAGGTCGGTAAGGGCAACCAGGATTTCCTCCTCATCATCCACGATCAGAATCGTCACACGCTGTGAGGCAGTGCCGGTTTCACCTGCCTCAGAAGCATTTTCGGAAGAAGATACTTTCATCTGCACAGGCTCTTTCATGATTTCTCCTTCATGAGATCTCAGGGGCAGGAGACGGGTCCTGACCAACCTGCCCCTCTCTGCCAGTGCCAGGCGCCCCATCGTTCCGGCTCTCCTGACGCAGGCTCAACCCTTCTGGCGAAAGCGCGCTCAACCCGCGCGGGGTCATGCGGACCGGAATACGGATGCGAAAGGTGGTTCCCCGACCCTGCAGCCCTTCACCGATCGTGATCGTGCCGCCGTGCGCCTCCACAATGCTGTGTGTGATCGCCAGGCCCAGCCCCGTTCCTTCACCGACCGGCTTGGTGGTGAAAAACGGGTCGAAAACGCGTGACTGCAGAACAGGCGACAGCCCCGGCCCGTTATCAGCCACCGTGAGGACATAAGCCTCTTCTTCCTGAAATGTGGACACCACTATCTTTCCCATCCTCCTGCCGCCAGAACCTGTCTCTCCAACCCGCTCGCCCGCTGAAGCTGCAGCCTCGGGCTCAGCCGGGCTCAGCAAGGCGTCAGCAGCATTGGAGACGAGATTCATGATGGCCTGGTTGATCAGGGCGGGCTGGCAGATCAGCAGTGAGGGCGCATGCAGGTGACAGACAACTTCCAGGCCATGGGCCAGTTTATGACCCAGCAGCGCCAGAGCCGTTTCCAGAGCATCCGGCACATCCACCGGCTGATAGGTTCCTTCCTCAAGCCGGGAAAAACGCCGCAACCGCACCACCAGATCCTGAATGCGCTGCAAACCTGTCGCAAGGGCGTCCAAACGGGTCGCCCCCTTGCCGAGCAGAGCCTGCAAGTCGCCCAAAGCCGCAACAGGCGCCTGGGACAATGCGGCCAGCTGCTGCACCTCCTGGTCGGCAAGGGCCAGACTGCGCCCGATGGTGCGCGCATGCCCCAGAGTGAAGGCAAGGGGATTGTTGATTTCGTGTGCGATCCCCGCCACCAGCTCACCCAGAGCCGCCATCTTGGCGGCATGAACGAGCTTGGCCTGGGCCTGCAGCAATCTGGCATTGGTTGCAGCCAGTTGCTGGTTGGCCTGCTGCAACGCTTCAGCCATCTCGGCGCGGGCATGGGCCGCTTCCAGCCTCAGGGCCACTTCCTGGCGTTCTTCGGCCTGACGGTGCAGCGTCTCTTCGGCGATACGCCTGCGAGCTTGCGTGCAGATGCGCAGGGCCAGCACATCACGCGCCATGTCGCTCGGCACCAGGTCATCAATGCCGAGTTCAAAAAATGCGCCGCAGGACTGGGACCTGAAGCGTTGCGCCTCCACGATGCCCAGCACGCGAAACGGCACACGCCCGGCTTCCTTGAGCGCCTGACGGCGCGCTTCGAGATTGCGGCAGAATTCCATGTCGCCCGACTGACCGAGATCAGCCATGACCAGACAGTCCGGCGCCGCAGCCCCGGCCAGCCAGGCGCCCTCCACCAGGTCCTGCGAACGTTCAACCGAGGTCACCGTATAGCCGTCACGCCAAAGCAGCTCTCCAAGTCCCGGTCCGGAATCCTCATCCTCAGCAGGCGAGCTTTCCTCCGTCTGCGCAAGCACTTCCATCGCCAGCGCCGGGTCATTCCAGAAAGCGAGCTGTGCGGCATCGCTGGGTGGCTGGGCAATCATGATCCGCGGCCGACGCCTGGGTTCCTCTGCTCGCTCGACAGCCTCAGCACCAGCCTGCAGAAGGGCCCTGATCCGCAGGGAAAGCAGATCGGGGTGGGCAGTGCGGGAAATATAGGCGTCTGCCCCGCTCTCCAGCCCCTCGCGCTCTTCATGAGGCGTGGCATTGCCTGTCAGAAGCAGTACAGGCATCTGGCAGGTTGCGCGCCCCAGGCGCAGGCGGCGCACGAACTGCCCGCCATTCATGCCTGACAGCGCCACACTGACAACCGCCAGTTGGGGCAGCGCGTCTGTCTGTCGGGCTTCGAGCAGCTGCAGGGCGCTTTCAGCGTTTTCAGCCCATAATATCTCTGCCCCTTCCCGCGCCAGCAAGCCCTGCAGGCGCTGCCGGTTTTCCAGCTCGGAATCAACCAGAAGAAGCCGCAGCTGCACCATGAATCTCCCTGTAATTTTCCACGTTTCCGCTCTTTAGCGACCCGCTCAGCCTGTTTATATCATATTCAGGCAGCTCAACCTCTATGACTTCCCCTCTATGAGATGTCAGATCGCGCCTGGGCCGGAAGTGTCGGTTTACCGCAACAGAGCTGAAGGTTTTTCTCAATGCGGCGCGTGCCTGCTTTTCTTCCCCGTTCTTTCAGGGAATACTACGGGCCATGAATCACTCCGATCCAGCTCCCCATCCCATCCCCCGCCCGACTGAGCCGGCAAAAGCCTCCATCGCTTCTCTCTTTTCAGGGCTTTGGCTGACCCGCAACATCATCTGGGCTTTCGCGCATTTCACGGCCTGCTTCGTGCTCCAGATCAGCGAGTTCTTCGCCCCTCTCCTGCTCGTTCTGGGCATCGGCTGGTCGCTCGTTCCCCATGTCGTCGGTTTGGCCAGCCATTCCCTCAACACGGCCAGCGCCGACTCCCAGACACGTGACCTCATCGCGCACATCACCACCTCATTTCCCATGCAGGTCGAGGTTTCAGGACACGTGCTCACCCCGCACGGCCTGATCATGGACGGTTTTCTGCTGATGGCCCTGACCGCCTTCTGCGCCACCGTCTCCGCATGGCTGGGACGGCAGGTCTGAAAAGACCGCTCCTGCCGCCTGCCTGTTATGGCCGACGGCGAAAAGGGGTGCACTTTCAGAGAGGCGTTTCTCACGAAGCGTTCAGGAAACCCTCACAAGAACCTGATATGACCAAACCGGCATGATTATTCTGGATCACCTGCCCTTTTCCCCGGCTTCCAAGGCCGGCAGTCTGCAAGCCGGGAACCGTCACGGCTTCTCCCTGCGCCTGGCACGTGGTGACATTGGCTGGATCACCGGACCGGCCGGAAGCGGAAAAACGGCCCTTCTGGAACTCCTGGCCCTGCGCCGCCCCCTACCTGAAGCAGAGATGCGTATTCTGGGACAGGTCGTAACAAAACGCACTGCCGCTTCAGAACTGGCCAGGCTGCGACGCAATATCGGCCTGATCGAGGAACGCCCTTCCTTTCACGATGACTGGTCCCTGCTTGCCAATGTGTGCTTTCCCCTACGCCTGGTCGACAAACCCCAAAGCCGCGACAGGATTCTGCACCATGGCGAAGCCATCCTGCGCTGGGCAGGGCTTGGACAACACATGCATGAGCCGGCCAGCACCCTCTCGGCCACGCAGCAATTGCGACTTGGGATGGCGCGGGCGCTGATCAGAAGGCCGGACCTGATCCTCGTCGATGCGCCTGCGCTGCAGCTGGACCCGGAACTGCGCGACCTGCTGCTGGGCGCCTTTGCCGAAATGAGAGGCAAATCCTGCGCTATTCTTCTGGCAACCCAGGATCCTGCCCTGCCCGAACGTCTCCCCGGACCTGTTCATACTCTGGCCGGCCCGACACAAAGCGGAAACTTTCATCCCCATTCGAGCGCCCACAGGCCCCCTGCTGACAGCCCCTCCTTTGCAAAACCGGAGCCGCTTCCGACCGACGCACGGCCAGCCACGATGCTGCGGGGGCGTGCGGGCGCACGTCCGCTGCGACCTGAACTGAAAGAAACCCCTCTGACTGCGCGGCATGACCCGCATTTCACACTTCACGCTGCGCCAACTCTCCCCTCCTCAGGCTCGGCAGCCAGAGGAGGAAAGTTGTGACAGACCGCCCCTTTCCCTCGCTGCGACCACGTCTTCACCTGCCTTTTCTGCCCCTGCTGACCGGCGGCGCACAGTTCC
Organism: Oecophyllibacter saccharovorans; assembly: GCF_006542375.1. Lineage (GTDB taxonomy): Bacteria > Pseudomonadota > Alphaproteobacteria > Acetobacterales > Acetobacteraceae > Oecophyllibacter > Oecophyllibacter saccharovorans. The sequence continues at coordinate 324,742 of NZ_CP038143.1, forward strand.
TGATCACCTTGGCCGGAACCCTCTGTCTGATCGCCCATCTTCTGCTGGGAGCCTGGCAGGCAGAAAGTGCTTCCAGCCTTCTCATCGCTTTTCCGAAAGTCGGCACTGCACCAGAAAAAATTCAGGACAGAACGCCTGCGCCCAGTCCAGCGCCTGAAAAGCCAGCCAGAAAAATCTCTTCTGCGCATGCCCGCGCCCGTTCACACACGATAAAAAACACGCACCAGCCTGTTCCGCTTCCCCCTGCACCGCCAGCCCCTCCACCATGGAATGAGGAGCAGGTTCTCCAGAAGCTTTCCTCTTTTCCAGGCGGGAAACAGGCTGCTTTCCTGCCGCCTGAGCAGATCAGGGCTCTTTTCAGGAGCTGGGGCGCCCCCTGGGAAGGGCCTATGCCGCCTGTTCTCGCCCTGCCGCTGCAGCCCGGTCAGGATGCAGCGAGCCTGACCCCTCTTGCACACCTGCTTCGACTGAGCTTTCCCGAAGCCCTGGTCATTCTTCCACCCCCCCAGAGCAGCATGTTGCCCAAGGTTCTGGCCCCTCTCTGGCGCCATACTGATCTCCTGTGCTTCACCACTGCCTTTCTGGCACTCTGCACGGGGCTGTGCGGGATTGTGCAGGCAGCACGCCTCGCCGTTCTTCAGACAGCACGCGCGCGCCGCCTGTTGACGGAATTCGGCGCCTTCCCCCGTGCCGGCAACCTGGGCTTCAGGGTGGCTCTTCGCGCCATGGCCGGCGCTTTCACCGGAGGGCTGGTGGCCCTGGCCTGCAGCAGCAGCCAGTGGAAGGCGCTTTCACCTTTCTGGAACAGCCTGCTGGGCAGTTCGCACACAGCTTTCGGGGCTTCATCCGGTACAGGAATTGCCCGCATACCACCTGATCCCTTGAAAGCCTTCTGGCTAAGCGGAAGCCTGACTGTTCTGGTAGGCATGCTCTTTTTCGGCCTGATTGCCTGGCTCGCGACCCGTCTTTTCCTGTTGCGTGCCGCCCGGAGATCTGTACCTATCTTGCAATGAAAAGCCCGGAAAACAGACAGGTACAGAAAAAGACAGGAAAACGGTCGCTTCCCAAAAAAACCGTTTCTGTGAAAGCCCTACTGTTCTGGGGCGTTACCGGGTTGTGCCTGCTTTTCGGGCCCCTTGGCTTCATCGGCTTCACACTTGATGCACTGCAGGCCCCGCCTGCCCGGCTGCCTGACCACTGCCCAGGGATGGTTGCATTGACAGGGGGGGAAGAACGGGTCTCAGCCGCCCTGCGCCTGCTGCGGGCGCATCCTGACCATGTTCTCCTTATTTCAGGCGTGGCACCAGAAACCACCCTGGACCAGATTGCCCTGCAGAACGGCTCATCGCTGCCGCCCGGTCTGGAGCGCCAGATCACTCTTGGCCGACGGGCCGTAAGCACGGTCGGAAACGGCCATGAAACAGAGCAATGGGCCCAGGAAAACGAGCTCGACTGCATTGTCGTCATCACGGCCGGTTATCACATGCGCCGCGCCCTGCTTGAAATCCACCAGGCAGCCCGTGACCTGCATCTGTGCCCCTGGCGCGTGCTGCCGCCTGCCATGCAGGCCCCCTGGCAACCGCATGCCCTGCGGATCCTGCTTCAGGAATATGCCAAGTTTCTGGGCGCTTATGCACGTGATACCTTCTCACCCCCGAACCATCGCCGCGGCCTGCGCAGAAGCTGAAGACATGAGAGAAATAAGGATATGATGAGCTTGCTCCGTGGTGCTCTCTTCAACGCCTACCTGGTTCTCCTGACGCTTGTCATGGGCCTGGGCACCTTTCCTCTGCGTCTCGCCCATCAGCACCGGTTGGCCCTTGACTATGCGAAACTCTGGTCACGCGCCGTCCTGTGGGGGTTTGAGAAGATCTGCGGCGTGAAAATCGTCATTGAAGGGCGCGAGAACCTCGGTCAGGGCGCCTGCGTCATCGCCTCGCAACATCAGTCCTTCTTCGATGGCTTCATCTGGATGGTGCTGGCAACGGATCCCGCCTATGTCATCAAACGTGAACTGACGCGCATTCCCCTGGTCGGGCCGATGCTGGTGCTCAGTGGCATGATCCCTGTTGATCGCCAGGGGGGACCGCAAGCCTTGCGTGACATGATGGCCCGCACTGCAGCCGCGCTGAAGGATGGAAGGCAGGTCATTCTTTTCCCTGAAGGCACCCGCACCCAGCCCGGCACCAGGGCCCCCTTGCAATCCGGCATCATCGCCCTGGCTCGGCAGGCAGGCAGGCTGCCCGTCCTGCCGGTCGTTACCAATTCAGGTCTTTTCTGGCCCCGCTCTCCCTGGCGCAAAAATCCCGGCATATTGAAAGTCCGGATTGGCAAACCGCTGCCCCAGGTCTCAGGCCGGGCGCTGCTGGGAGAGATCGACAGCGCCTGGGACAGGCTCTGTGCTCAGGCAGGCCTTCTCCGCACAGCTCAGACTGAAATCCCTCCTGAGACCCCCCCTCTCCCTGCCCCTTCCCGGGTGGAGGAGACAGAAACCAGCGCCTGATGCCTTTTCCCACTTCGAAAGGGTTGGCCTCTGACCCGACAGACCAGCCTCCGTCCTCCCGCCGAGAGACACGCAGGCCGTTACAGAAACGCCTGTCTGTCCTCTGGAACCGCCACGGCCAGAAGATCGGCGTGGGATTTCTGCTGATACTGGGAGGCATTCTTCTGGCTGACTGGGGAGCTTCACGCGCAGTTCAGGCCAGCCTGCTGCTCACCGTTGATCGTTTCGACCAGCAATTAAAAAACGACCACCTTATCTTCACCCACACTCCACCTGTCACTGATGGCTGGCCCTGGGGCGCTCGTCTGACTCTGGAAGCGCCACATCTGCAGGGCAGCATCGGTCCTTATGAATTCGGCGCCGTTGCACAGCACCTCCAGCTTGGTGGCAGCTGGCTGACCTGGCTGAAAAGCGGCGTGCAGGGAGCCACGCTTCCACTGCAGCTGAGGGAGACGGCTCTGCTGCGTATCGTCTCCCCCTCCCGGCAAAGCCTGACCTTTCGGTCGCATCAGCTGGCATTTTTTCTGCATTCCCATAACCACGGGCAGAACCAACGCTATGATTTCCAGGCAGAAACGCTCGAGGCAGCACTGCTGGGCTTTGACGAAAACCTGCGTTTTTCCCATCTCGGCGGCACATTGCAGCTCCACCCTGCACCGTTTCCGGCCTCCCTCCACCCCGTGCCCAGCAGGATCAGTCTTTTCCTGACAGCCCGTAAAGGCCAGCTGCGCGACAGCGCTTTTCTGCGTCGCTTTCTCGACGGCCTTCTGGCCAACACGTCCCTTGCGCGCGGCGAGATCGATGTCAGCAATCTCCTGCTCGGTCTCAATCTGAGCGGTAACGGCCCGCTGCAGGATTTTCCCCATGATGGCAACTGGCAACTCATCATTCCGGAAGCAGCGTGTGCGTTTCCACTCCCCGACAGAGCTCGCCTGCGCTCTGCCGCAAACCCGGCTGCAAAAACGGCCACTGAAATTCAGGGCGGCAAACCGCGTCTCGTCCTGAGCGGGCGGGTGAACTGGCCGGGCGGCAAGGGTGAAATCACAGCACGCCTGCAGAACTGGCGCGGCCTGGTCGCCACCATGCTTCAGCAAAGCGGGATCCAGCAGAAAATGAGCCCTCCCCAGAAACGCCTTCTTTTCAGCGTCATGGCTCCCCCTGCACCCGGACGGCCCGAGCCTCCCCTGAGCCTGACCTTTCCCCTCCAGCACGGCTATCCGACCGGGCTGACCCCTGAACGGCTGGATATCCTCAGGCATTTCACCCTCTCTGATCTGGCGCGGCACATCTCCCTGGCACCTTGAGCACCTGCCCCTTCAGAATTCGTCAGGCCCTGTCCTTTGCAGAACGCAACGCTGCCAGCTGAGTGGGAGTCCGGGCCCGCAGGAAAGGATTGGTCGCCTGCTCCACCACTAAGCTGACCGGCACACTCGGCTGGTTCTGCGCTCTCAGGGCACGTACCTCTTCCCGTCGATCATGAAGCCGGGCTGCAGACAGGCCAGAGACCCCCGGGTTTCCCTGCTCAGCAAGCCCGGCAATGAAGTCCAGATTGGCAGCAGTGTATTCATGCCCGGGGCATACCAGGGTCTGGGGCGGCAGCTGATCGTATTTCCGGAAACTGTGGAAAAGATCTTCAGCAGTGCCATCGAACAGCCGGCCGCACCCGCCACTGAAAAGCGTATCCCCCGTCATTACGGCCGGCACGGCCGGTACATAATAGGAAAGATGCCCACTGGCATGACCGGGCGTGTCCAGCACCTCGACGGTCAGGCCCTGCAGATCCAGTGTTTCTCCGCCTTTGAGCACATGTGTTGGATGGGTGTTGGCAGGGCCATACACCGGCGCGTGATAATGTGCTGCGAGTGCTGGGGCGCCTTGGATGTGGTCACTGTGCAGATGGGTCAGCAGAATGGCGATCACTGGCGTGTGGCCCAACCTCTTTTCAAGCGGCTGGGCTTCACCGGGATCAACCACCACCACGCCAGGCGAGGCGGCAGAACGGATAAGCCAGGCGTAATTGTCTTTCAAGAGCGGGACCGGCTGAACTGTAACGTCTGCAGCAGGCCGAGCCTGCCCGGCGCCACCAGTAGCAGACCCACCCCCTGCCGTTGAACTTGAGGCAGCATTAGGCTGTGCGTCTGTCACAGGCTTTCCGGTTTGTGGCATCATCTTTCTCTCTTCTCCCTGGCTTCACCCGGGTCTTTGGCATCCACCGCGCAACGGACGCACAACAGAAGTCCCCGGCAACAAGCTTGACCGAACCTCACCGGAAGGCAAGAGTAGCGCCATGTCGCTTATCCAGTCATTCAGATATGTCATTTCACGCCCCAATCGCGCCGCCCTGCCCTTTATCGGAGCGGGTCTGGCCACAGCCCTAATCGGACGCGCAACGCCCTGGCGCCTTACGCGCGCGCTCGGCACGGCAGGGTTGCTCTTCACCGGTTTCTGTCTCTATTTCTTCCGCGATCCCAAGCGTTTCACCCCTGAAGATGACCAGGTCGTCCTGGCTGCAGCTGATGGACGGGTCACTTCCATAGATCTCGTTTCCCCACCTGAAGATCTGGGCATGTCTGCCGAGCCGGTCTGGCGGGTATGCACTTTCCTGTCTGTGCTGGACGTCCATATCAACCGCATTCCCGTCAGCGGTACTGTGACAGCCCTGGCTTACCATGCCGGCACCTTCGTCAATGCCAGTCTCGACAAAGCGTCTGAAGAAAATGAACGCAACGGCCTGTGCATCACCATGGCTGACGGCCGGCAGGTGGCCGTCGTGCAGATCGCCGGGCTGATTGCGCGCCGGATCATCTGCGATGTGGTGCCGGGCGAGCAGGTGACGGCAGGGGAGCGCTTCGGACTGATCCGCTTCGGCTCGCGCACGGATGTCTATCTTCCGCCCGGGGTCAAACCGATCGTCTCCAAAGGCCAGACCATGGTCGGCGGCGAAACGGTTCTGGCCCGTCTCTGAGCGGAGGTCCCATCAGATCATGACTTCCCAGGATTCCCCCCGAAACCCGAAACCCGGCAGCACCCGCACTGGTCTGCGGCTCGTTCCCGACGGGGACCCGGACGCTCTGGCCGCCAAGGAAACACCGGCAGCCCCGCCTTCCGAAATGGACCAGGCTCTCGCAGAACCGCAGGAAGATGTCGTCCCTGCCCGTCCGTCCAGCCCTCACCAATCCAGACGGCGGCGGGCACGGCGGCGCGGGCTGTCCTTCAACCGGCTGGTGCCCAATATCCTGACCATGCTCGGTCTCTGTGCCGGGTTGAGCGCCATGCGCTTCGCGCTGCTGGGTCAGTTCGGCATGGCAGCAGGCGCGCTCCTCTTCGCTGCCTGCATGGACGGCTTGGACGGACGTATCGCCCGCCTGCTCCGCGGCACGTCGCGTTTCGGCGCCGAATTCGACAGTCTTTCCGACTTCGTCTGTTTCGGCGTCGTCCCGCCCTTCATGCTCATGATGTGGTCGCTCCCGCCCCGCTCCCGCTTCGGCTTCATTCCCTGCCTGATGTTCACGGTGTGCATGGCGTTGCGCCTGGCGCGCTTCAATGCGACGCTTGATGATGACAGCAAGCCGGAATACGCTGCCAGCTTTTTCAGTGGCGTGCCGGCCCCTGCGGGCGCAGGCCTGGCGCTTTTTCCGGTTTTTGTCGGGTTGGAAGCGCAACGCAACGATCTGCCGGGGCTGGAAGTATTCGCTCATTCCCCATGGCTCTCGGCAGCCTGCCTGATCGTGACAGCCTTTCTGCTGGTCTCGACCCTGCCGGTCTGGTCCTTCAAGAATTTCAAGGTTCCTTCGCAGCTGATCGTTCCCCTGCTGCTGGGAACCGGTCTCTATGCGGCTTTTCTGGTTACAGAACCCTGGGGGGCACTGGCCTCGGCTGGCCTGCTCTACCTGATCATGCTGCCCTTCTCGCGACGCTCCTACTGGCACCTTCGCCACGAAGCCGAGGAAGACCGTAGGCTCGGGGGTCAGACAGTGACGGCGCCCAGATCCTCTCCTCCGTCCGCCGGTTGAGCGGAGATCCCATCACCCTTCAAGCTAACGTCTGGCCTGAGCTTTCGCGGCACGCTCTCCTTCCCGCGCAAAGGCGCACAGGGCCTGCAGGATTTCTTCAGGTGCCGGCGGGCAGCCGGGGACAGTCCGCCAGCTCCGTGCCAGGCTGCTCACCCCTCCAAGAACCGCATAATCATTCGGGAAAACACCCCCGTTAAGGGCACATGCCCCTAAGGCGATCATGCATCGTCCTGGCGGCATACGGCTCCAGACCTCTGCCAGCCGCCCGGCACTTGCACGGGTTACCGGTCCGCTCAGAAGCAGCCAGTCCGCCAGGGCGGGATCATCCACCAGCTGAAAGCCGCTTCCCTCCAGCGCCGTGACAGAAGGCAGCATCTGCACTTCCATGGCACAGCCATCACAACCGCCTGTCGCCACCGGATAAAGCCGGATCAACTGGCGCAGACGTCCGTGCCGGGCACGCGGGCGCCAACGCTGCGCATCCAGAAACGCCATGAGGAGCGTCACCGGCACTGAAGCGCTCTGCATCTGGCGCGCGGCCGCAGGACTTTCCTTGGCTTTCAGCGGTGCAGACATAATGGGATCAGCTGCAGGCTGATAATCCTTCCCGCCCGACTGTCCTTCAATCTGTTCATCCATGATCACATCCGCTCAGTTTTCCCGCAATCGCTCTACTGGCAGGCAATGCCTGAAATTCTCTGATTCCATTAAAATTCTATAAAGCCGCCCCTGCCGGGGACAGCCCCAACGAGCTCAATACCAGCGGAACCCGTGCTGCCGGCACAGAAGCCAGCAGGGGTGTCAGCGCCCCCAGAAGGGCAACTGCCGGGTCGCGCACCTGCACATCTGCCAGGTTTCCGTTTTCATCAAGCCGTACCCAGTACCACACATCACCACGGGCCCCTTCCGCAACGCCCAGCCCCTCACCGGTCGGCGGCAGGGGAGACACATCGTCACTCTGGCCGATTGACGCAATCAGTCGGCGGAGCAGAGCCAGAGAATCCCGCATTTCTCCCAACCGTACCCTGTTGCGGGCCAAGGCGTCTCCCTCGTGACCTACAGGGGCACGCAGACAGTCCACCCGCATTCCCGCTTCACTGCGCCGCAGGTCGACAAAACGCCCACTGCCCCGCCCGACTGCACCACCAAGCGCATATTGCCAGGCCATTTCCGGCGACAGCACGCCCACCCCGGCAAAACGTGATGCATAGATTCTGTTCAACTTGGTCAGGCGTGGCAGATAAGGGGCAAGGCTGTCCACAACGGCCTGAGCCAGAAGCACCGGTTCCGCAACAGCACTTTCCAGCGGCAGAACACCGATCGTATCGGTCAGGCGGCGGCTCGTGCCATGTTTCTGGCACAGCCGCGCCAACCGCTCGCGCAGCATCGCGCATTGCTCGCCCATCAGCCCGGCTCCTGCTTCGCGGGCTGTACGCGCCAGATCGTATAAATGGAGACTGAGGCGTTCCACCTCCAGCAGAAGCAGACGTATGTCACGCTCACGCGGCGTGGGCAGAAGACCGCAGGCCTGCTCCACCGCACGGGCAAAAGCGAGAGGATGGGCCACAAAACCGCTCGCGCTCACACGCCCCACCAGCCCCAGCGCCTGAGTTGGGCTCAAGCCGCGCAGGCGCGCCTGAATTCCCCTGTGCGCTTCAAACAGCCCGCATTCCACGCTGCCATCTTCAACGCGTGTCAGGTTCAGAACACCTGCCACCCCGGAGCGGTCAGGGGGCACCAGCTCCGCCCAGGCCGGATCAGGTCTGCCGCTGGCAGGGACTGGATCAGGGGCCAGGGGCCAGGTGACGGTCCAGCAGCCACTGTCGAGAAGAGGCGTATCAGAGCGCGCAAACTGCGCTTCCACGCCCCAGAGATCGCGACTCATCCGCTCCCCCATCACTGCGGCAGCGTACCGCCGGGAAGCGCCGAGGTAACGCCGTTGCAGCACGGGCGTGCTGACAAGGACAGGGCTTTCACCTTCCAGCAGCAGAAGCGTGGCTTCCGTGGCATCCGCCCAGCTCGCCAGCAGAGGCAGAGAATGCCCTGGAGCGCTCAGCATCTTCTCCCACTGCTCTGGCGTCAGCCGGTAGCGCAGCAGCCCGACCTGCTCTCCCTGGCGCAGCAAGGCGTTCATCGTGCTGCCCGGCAGACCGCCCTCCTCCAGAGGTTTCGCCGCCTGGGCAGAAGGGGTCACAACCGTTCCGGCCTCAAGCGAAGGGAAAGAATCTGGATCAGGCGCTCCCCTCACGCTTCACGCTCCCCCAATACTGCCGGTGACCTCAGTGATTCAGGCAGAGGGGAAAGGATCAGTCTGCCTGACACGTCGGGGTCTTCCTCTTCTCCGGGGATTTCAGAACTTCCCGGCACGAAAGCCGCTGTCAGAGCCAGGGCCAGCAAACCAACGCCCAGCCCTAGGGCCAGACGGCGATCCGGAGCGGCCATGCGCGCCCCGAGCCACGATAGTGAGAGGCCCTGCAAGGTGAGGGTGCGCAGATCCCAGGCAAGGGCGCCGACTGCCAGAACCGTCATGACCCAGGACAGAACCTGCGCCAGCATGATGAGAATGACCACCAGCAAAGGCAAGGCACACCATTCCACCAACTGCGTTCCTCCCACTTTTGCATTCCCGGTTTCAATGGAGAGCGGGGCCAGCAGGCGCTGCAGGGCGCAGCACAGCAGCGCAGCACAGAACAGAATCAGCAGGGCGTTCTCCTGCCCGCTCCCTGCCGCGACCGCGCCCAGCCCCACCAGCAGGGAGAGCAGAGGCGCGGAACGACGGCCACTGCCCAGCACGGTCAGCCAGAGGCCAGCCAGACCGGCCAGCAGAATCAGTTCACGCGTCAGGGGAGAAACAGCCAGTTGCAGCAACAGAAACAGCGCGCCGAATCTGAGCCCTGTCTCCAGCAGGGCAAAGGCCGGGACAAGAATGTTGGTCTCTCCCAGCCCTGCCATCATTCCGAGACCGACCACCAGCATGATGGCACCCAGCGTCGCACCGTCCTGGCTGTCAGGCGTCAGGGGCAGGGCCTGAAGCAAAGCCGCCCCCAGAGCACTCAGACACACCCCGCAGAGACGCAGGCGCACCATATCCCACGCACTGCGCGCGCGCCTGGGACCCCGTCCATCCCACCAGGCCAGAACCACTGCGCCGGCGCCCAGGCAGATGACGACTGCCAGAACAGACTGCACGCACAAAGCCATCAGCCCGCAACCCGTCACCAGAAAAGGCAGCCGTTCCGCAAGGGCGGCTTCCGCACGCGTCAGCTCAACCTGCCCTCCAGACGGGGCGTTCACTAACGGGGCGCTTACAAAAAGCAGCAGGGGCGTGCAGGATTCAAGCCCGATCGCCACCGTTTGAACAATGGGCAGATTGTTCGGAAAGAACACCAGCGCAAACAGGCTCATGGCTGCCCCGGCCAGCGCCAGACCCCGCCCCTGCCCGATCCGCCCGGACGCCCAGAGCAGGACGGCTACCAGAAAAGGCCAGCACAGGACCGCAAACAGCCCGGGAGGCGGCAACAGACCGACTGGAAGAAGGGAAGCAGTTTCCATCCGTTGTTCTTATCCCAAAACTTTTCCGGTCCCCAGCGCTTCAGCCCCAGGCTTCAGCGTGCGTCTGCGCGCCATCTCAGTAGGCCTCTGAACGACGCCAGACCAGCCGGGGCAGCAGAAGGCGACCGAGCAGGGCCAGCACTGCCCAGAGCGCCACCGCCGTCAGACACAACCCCCAGGAGGACAGAACGCAGCCCAGCACCATCAACCCGTCAGCTGCCATCAGCAGCCCGCAGAACTGGGTCAGCGGTGTCCCGGTTCCGACCAGGCAGAGCGCGCCAACAACCAGCGCCACGGCCAACAGAGCGGCCAGACCGACGGAAGCGCCGGCCAGAGCCAGCACCAGCTCAAGCAGAAGCGTCAGCACGATGGGCAGAAGACCGCGCAGCTGCCCCTGCAGAGGGCCAGGCGGTTCCCCATAGCTCCGCAACGCCAGCCAGGCCCCGAAATTGAACACGATCAGCACGCCGACCGAAAAGGCTGCCAGAAAGCCGTTCTGAACCAGCCCGCACGCCACGGCACAGGCAATCCCGTACAAAGGCAACCAGCGCGCATCCTGCCCGAAGGTCAGAAGAATCATCACCAGGGCGAAAGCGAAAGCCGTGATCATGCGGCGAACCTCCCTGAAAGGGCGAGGAGAAAAGCAAGGCCAGCCATCAGGGCGGCAAGACGTGCATTCCGTTCCGTGCGCGTGGCTTCCAGCACGAGCAACAGACCCAGCGCACCCCCCAGCCGACCCAGGAATGCCAGAAGCGCCATGCCCGGCGTCTCCCCTGACAGACCAGGCAGCAGCAGATCCCCCAGATAAAGCAGCCATCCTATCTGCAGAAAAGAAAGCAGACTGGCCCTTTCATCAAAAATCTGCCGGATAATGCCCAACTCCTCTTCACCGCTGCCCTCGTCGCCTTTGTGGAAAGCATTCAGGCGCGGAAAAGCACCGGTAAAGGCTAGGGCCAGGCCACAACAGGCACTTGTACCGCTCAAGCCGGGATTGGCGCCTTCATGAAGCAGATATCGCACACCATCCAGCCCCGTCACACCTGGTGCAGCCAGGACAAACAGGCTTTCCGTCACGCACAATACCAGTACCGCCCCTCCGAGGCTGGCGCGCTGACGCGCAGCAGTCGACCGGCCGGTTCCCAGGAAAGCCGTAGCTGCCAGCAGGAGAAGCCCCAGAAACAGAGGATCGCTCAACCAGACCGACGGCACCCAGCCTTGCGCCAGAACCGAGGTGAGCGCAGCCATGTCGCCAGACAGTCTGGCCCAGACCCCAGCCGGCATTGGCCCGCCTTGTATTCCCGCTCCGCCTGAAACGCAGGGAGCCAGACCGGGCAGGGCCAGAGCGACCAGAGCTCCCATGGCCATTGCAACCCCCCAGGATGCTGAGAGCCCTTGCCTCAAGGCCAGTAGAGAAAAGCCCCATATACGCCGGAATGCCAGAGAAAACGGGCGCACGCTGCGTCCTGCCAGAAAATCTCCGCCTTCTTCCACCCACCAACTGAAAAAGGGCGCGAGCAGCGCCAGAAAGCCCAGCTGCAGCAAAGAAAAACCGACGGAAACGACAAGGCTCAGAATATCCGGCTTCATACGCCCCACTCCACCAGAGCAAGCATAAAGCCGAGGAAAGCCATCCAGAAGCCTACACTGATCGAAGGCCAGCGCCACTCAGAGAGGGCATATTGCAGCTGCAGAAGACCCAGAAATTTTTTCAGACGCAAGGCCAGCCGGAAGGCGCGACGGGCCAGACGTTTCTGCATCAGACGCAGACGGACCAGATCCCCTGCCTCGCCATCCGACAGCACAGTTCCAGAAGAAAAAAGATCCGGCCAGCGCAGCCCGAGAGCCGCACCATGATGACGCCAGGGCCTTACAAAAAAACACCAGAAGGCCAGCAGCATGCCCCAGCCCAGAGGCCAGGCCAGAAGCGCGCCGTCTCCACCGCGGATCTGCCAGAAGGCCTGCTGCCATCCTGCAGACCCGGTTTCTGCAGAAGTGATAAGAACATGCCCGGCCGGGACTGACAGGAGCACAAGTCCCAGCGGCACCAGAAACGCCCCGATCAGAAAAGCCAGAGTGATGGGGCGTCCCCCCAGCCAGGACAGCACGGCCAGTCCTTCAGCCAGGGAGAGCCCCCCCAGCAGACAGGCCAGAAACAGGCCTCCCGGGGTCCAGTCAGGTGTGCCTGTCGCCAGGCCGAGCGCTGCATGCAGTCCCAGCCACAGCACCAGAAAACCCGGCAGGGGCGGAACGGGAAGCAGCAGCCCCTCCCATCCTGGACGCAGCACACCAAGCGCCTGCAAGGCCAGGTCCAGCATAAGGGCAGCCAGCGCTGCCTGCGCGCTCGCCTCCAGCCCGGCGCTGGTGGCAGCCTGCATCAGGCCGAGCAGAATCATGGGACGCATGGGCAGAAAGGCCGCTACCGCCCGCGGCGTGGGGTGAACTGCCAGGGCCGCCAGCCCCAGTGCCCCCATGATCACGACACTGCCACAGAGCCAGAGGGCCGGCATGGTAGGGTGAACATGTGCGGCCAGGCCGACTGCCAGAAAACTGCCTGCAACCTGCCCGCAGGCGCGGTGTCCGCCAGGCCAGAACAGAACAGGCAACAGCGCCAACACGCCCCAGATACCGGGATAGAGGGCATAGACAAGCAGCAGAGGAATAGCGATGGCAGGCCGGCAGAAGGCTTCACCTGGGGCATGCAGCAGCAGAATGGCCGCACCGATGAACAGCACTGTGCCGGCTGGAATCCCGCACAGCAGCGCTGCGGCCACACAGAGAAGGCCCAGTCGGTCCAGGGTCAGCCGCGCCTGCAGCCTGGCCCCCAGATCTTCACGCCAGCGCGCCGCTTCCGCCAGTGTGTGCTGCAGCACCGCCCCCAGCGCCTGGGGCTGGAGCAGATATTTATGGATGAGACCCGCTCTCAGCCTGCTGGCCCGCAGACTGCCCAGCGTCAGGCCAGCCCCCCGCACTGACGCCAGATCCGGCAATGGCCGACCGACCAGCAGGGCTGCAGCCACCAGCAGGACTGCCAGAAAATAAGTCGGAAAATCCGTATGCACCACGCTTGTCGTCTGCTCTTTCTCGCTGGGGACGCCCTCGGTTCAACTCCGCTGGTGCCCGCTTCGCTGCTGGGAGGCTAGGGCCATCACCCGGCCTGGCACCAACCGGTTTCTTCCTGCTTCCAATAGGCCAGTTCGTGACCCGCTCCCTTAGCCGCCCGCCAGCGCTCCCGCGCACGGGTCACTGACTGCGGATCAGCCCCGTCAAACAGGTCGAAAACCCGCTTGAAGCCCGTCAGATCCTCGCCCCCCGCCCCGTCCACGCGAAACAGAAAGCGCGCCCCGTTCGGCACAGCATCATCGCAGGCCAGCCAGATGGGTTGAAAGGCTTCATCGCCGTCATATACATGCCCGTGCGGCAGCCAGAGACACACAGAACTGCTCCACATGGCCTTGTCCAGCCCAGCCAGGGTGGTGGCATCAGGGCAGCGCACGACTGAACGCTCCCCGGTTTTCAGGCTACGCTCCAGCAATCTGGGCAGCGCCTCAGCCAGGGGCGTGCGGGTCAGGTGGTAGAAGCCGACCTGGCTCCCCTCCTTCCCGCTGGTCGGCGTATCCGTGTCGGCACCGTTCATGAAAGGCTGATCATTTCTTCCGTGCGTTGTTATTACGATCGGATTTCCCACCCTCAGCCTGACCTTCATGGGTGCGGACAAAGGTATCGAGCAACTGTACTCCGAAACCGCTGGCGCCTTTGGGCTTGGTTGGCAGCCCCTTGGCCAGCCAGGCGGTCCCGGCAATGTCGAGATGCGCCCAGGGGGTATCGCCTGTGAAACGCTTGAGGAACTCGGCTGCCTGGATGGAACCGCCTGCCCGCGTGCCGATATTCTTGACATCCGCAACGTCTGAATCGAGCAGCTTGTTGTAAGCCGGGCCCATCGGCATCCGCCAGAGTTTCTCATCTTTTTCCAGCCCTGCAGCTTCCAGCTGGCGGGCCAGCACGTCATCACTGCTGAAGAGGCCGGCATATTCAGAGCCCAGAGAAACGACGATCGCACCGGTCAGCGTGGCCAGATCAATCATCAGCGAAGGCGCGTATTCCCGGTTCACGTAAGTCAGCAGATCCGCGAGCACCAGACGCCCTTCCGCATCGGTATTGAGAATTTCGATGGTCTGGCCGCTCAGGCTGGTCACGATGTCACCCGGACGCTGCGCGTCACCGGAGGGCATGTTCTCCACCAGCCCCACGATTCCGACGGCATTGACGGGCGCCTTGCGCAGAGCCAGGGCCTGCATCAGCCCCACGACGGTTGCCGCACCGCCCATATCCGTTTTCATTTCCTCCATACCGGCGGAGGGCTTGATGGAAATTCCGCCTGTATCGAAGGTCACGCCTTTGCCGACAAATGCGAGCGGCGCTTCATCGCCACCGCCTCGGTGGCGCATGATGACTGTATAAGGCCGGTGCGCACTGCCCTGCGCCACCCCCAGAAGAGCGCCGAAACCGAGTTCGCGCATCCGCTTCTCGTCCAGCACTTCCACTTCCAGGCCCTGCTGGCGCAGAGCTTCGATACGGTCACGAAAATTTTCAGGCGTCAGCACATTGGCCGGCTCACTCACCAGATCGCGGGTCAGGAACACCCCCTGGCTCACCGCATCAAGCTCCGGCCAGCGCTGACGCGCCGCAGCCACATCCTGCTCATCGGCAAGCGCGACCGTCAGACGAGTGAGCGGCGTTTCCTTGGAGGGCTGGGTCCGGTAACGGTCGAAGCGGTAGGCAGCCAACCGCGCACCCAGAGCTGCTTCAGGCGCGAAAACCGCCAGGCTCTGGGGCACTACCAGAAGGGCCGAACCGTCGCCGAGCTTGCTGCCGGTCAACGCGCCGACCGCCCGTCCGGCAGCCTGCTCCACGGCCAGGCCTTCCGGCACAGACGCAGGGTTGCCCTCGCCCTCAGCCGCACAGCCAACCAGCTGGATCTGAGCGATCCCCTGCGCCGGGGTCGCCAGACCCACCACCTGTCCTGCAGTGCCTTCAAACCCGCGCAGCGCTGCCAGGCGCGTCAGCGCCCCCCCTGCCAGCGTGTCGAGCTGCTTGAAAACCGGCGTATCAGCGTAATTTTTCCCATCACACAACAGGGCGATCGAAAGCGGCGCAGCGTCCGAGCCCGTCAGCGAGGAGGGAAGAGTATCGAATGAAACCTGAAGCATGACGGATCACCTCAATTGCAGTCGGTAGGGAAAGGGTAGAAAAATGAATTGGCAGGAAAAAGACGCAGGAAAAGACAAAGACATAAAAGCTGTCTGCGCCAGATCCGGCAGTTTTGCCGGCGGGTAAGGGCAAGCAGGAATTTTGGGACAAATTAGCGTGTCTGCCCCAAGACATAAAGTAACCTGCTCCAAAGCGCCTGCTGTTCCTCTGCAACGGCACCCGCCCCCTTCCGGGCCACGCAAACGACACATGGAACCTCCCGAGAAATGTCAAGTGACGGGTTCCTGCGAATCGGATAGCCTGACTGGCAGGGCCAGTTCTCTGTGCCAGGCCCTTTCGCTTGCGGCTCTTTCAAAGCCGGAGGCCTGATGATGGAGACAACGGAGATGCAGCCCCCTTCTCCCTGCCCTGATGACCGCACTCTTCTCGCACTGGCGGAAGATATCGTGGCCAAAGCAGCCGACATCGTTCTGGAGATCCGCAAGCGTGGCTTCCGCACCGAGGTCAAGGCTGATTCGTCGCTCGTCACTGAGGCCGATAAGGCTTCGGAAGCCTATATTCTGGCCCGCCTGCGTGAAGCCTGCCCCGATATCGCGGCCATCGGGGAGGAGGAAACAGCGGCCGGTCACCAGGTTGAACCGGGCGAAACCTACTGGCTGGTGGATCCCCTTGACGGAACAAGAGGCTTTGCGGCCGGGCGGGATGAATTTGCGATCAATATCGGCCTGGTCCGCAACGGGCGCGCCGTGCTGGGGGTGGTCGCCATTCCCGCCTATCACCAGATCTATGCCGGGGGTCCGGGCCTGGGCGTGCGGCGCATTGATACGCGGACCGGCACCGTCACGCCCATTCATGTCCGCCCCACCCCGCCTGAAGGGCTGAAAATCCTCTCCTCCTCCTATCTCGGCAGTGAACGCTGTCCGAGCAACTGGCTGGATGGGCAAAAGGTCGCTTCCGTCCACCCCATGGGATCAGCCATCAAGTTCGTCCGGATTGCCGAAGGCAATGGCGATTTCTATCCCCGCCTGGGGCCGACTATGGAGTGGGATACCGCAGCCCCCCAAGCCATTCTTGAAGAGGCGGGCGGCCAGCTCCTGACCGCAGAGGGCCAGCCGCTGCATTACGGCAAACCGGGGTGGAAAAATCCCCACTTCTACTGTACGGGAGCCGGCACTCCTTCCACCCCGAAACCTCAATAACAAAATAGGCCAGCGCCATGACGGGAACAGCTCCCTCCCGCCAGACAGAACGACTTCCAGCCAGTTATGACGGCATCCGGCGCGCAGCAGAACTGCTGCGCCATGGCGGTGTCGTGGCTTTCGGCACTGAAACGGTCTACGGCCTTGGCGCTCTTTCCACATCAGGGAAAGCGGTAGAACGGATCTATACCGTCAAGGGACGTCCTTCCTTCAATCCCCTCATCAGCCATGTTGCCACCGCCACGCAGGCTTTTGCCGAAGCAGCGCCCGATTTCCCCCTCCGCGCTCTGGCCCACCAGCTGGCAGATGCCTTCTGGCCTGGCCCACTTACCCTGGTAGTACCCCGCGCACCGACAAGCCGGATCAGTAAGGCGGTTTCAGCAGGACTGGGCTCCATTGCGCTTCGCGTTCCGCAGGGGCGGATCGTTCAGGAGCTACTGGCTCTGGTCGGCGCCCCGGTGGCCGCACCTTCCGCCAACCGTTCCGGTGCCGTCAGCCCTTCGACGGCCCGTCATGTCCTTGACGGGCTCGACGGCCGCATTGACGCCGTGCTCGACAGTGGGCCAAGCGGGATCGGCGTGGAAAGCACGATCGTCGATCTTTCAGGCGAGCGCCCACGCCTGCTGCGGCCCGGCGGCATCACGCGCGAGGCGCTGGAGGAAATCTGCGGGCCCTTGGAAAGTGCTG
The DNA here is from genome assembly GCF_006542375.1 of Oecophyllibacter saccharovorans. GTDB lineage: Bacteria > Pseudomonadota > Alphaproteobacteria > Acetobacterales > Acetobacteraceae > Oecophyllibacter > Oecophyllibacter saccharovorans. The sequence goes on from NZ_CP038143.1 coordinate 341,904, forward strand.
CCGCTCTTCCCTCTTCTGAAACTCCCTCGCCCAAAGCGCCTGGCCAGCTTTCCTCCCATTATGCGCCCAGCCTGCCGGTGACGTTGAACGTGACCGATCCTGCCACTGAGCAGGCCGTACTGGCCTTCGGAAAAACAGGAGAAGCTGGCCCCGCAAACAGTGCTGACAGGCTGATCTGGAATCTCAGTGAAAGCGGTGATCTGGCTGAGGCGGCGGCGCGGCTTTATGCCGGACTGCGTTTTCTTGACACGGAAGGCACCCGGCGCGGGCTCAAGGGCATTGCCGTTCAGCCTATCCCCGCTGAAGGACTGGGAGAAGCGCTGAACGACAGGCTGAAACGCGCAGCCGCGCCTCGCAAGGCAATCCCGGTCAGCTAGCTGATTGAAGCCTTTACCGTTCTGGGCCATTTTCGTTCTGTAGGGTCCGCTTACCCGGAGCCCTGCACAGCCTGTACAAAGCAAAATGTGCGAAATGCACTCCCGGAGCCTGCCATGGCCGCTGCGCCCACACCGCCCTTGCCGCTGCTTGACCACTATATCCTGCGGCAGCTGCTGGTGGCCCTTCTGGCGCTGACCGGCGGGGCGGTGGCGCTGATCTGGCTGACGCAATCGCTGCATTTTGTCACCCTCATCGTCCAGCACGGACTCTCCCTGCGCGCCTTTTTGCATCTGACCCTGCTGATGGCGCCAAGCTTTGCCGTCGTCATCCTGCCGGTCACGACGTTTCTGGTAATTCTGTTTCTGTACCAGAAGCTGGCCGGCGACCGGGAACTGACCGTCATGCATGCCGCGGGGCTGTCCACGCTCAGGCTGGCGCGACCCGGACTCCTCTGTGCGCTGGCCGCCACAGGTGCCAGTCTTGTGCTCTCCCTCTGGCTCGCTCCTGTTTCCTATCACGCCTTTCACGCCTATGAATTCCAGATCAGAAACCGCCTCGCTGCCTTCCTGCTGGAAGAAGGCGTTTTCACCCATGTTTCGGAAACGATGACGATCTACATCCACAAACGTGACGGCTCCAATGCATTTCAGGGAGTAATGATCCAGGATAACCGGGACCCGGCCAATCCCGTGACAGTTCTGGCTGAGCGCGGCGCCATGGTTCCCGATGCGCTGAGGCCGCGCCTCGTCCTCTACAATGGTTCCCGTCAGGTCCTTGATCGCCGGACCCGGCAGCTGGCTATGCTGAATTTCGACCACAACATGGTCGATCTCACCACCACCAGAGCCGGCGCCCATCAGAGCGAAGACGCTGCCGAACTGCCGCTGGGTCAGCTCCTGCACCCACCTGCCCAACTTTCACAACATGTGCGCAACAAATGGCGCGTGGAAGGGCTGCACAGGCTGACCGGGCCCTTAAGCGCTTTTTCCTACAGCGTTATCGCCCTCGTCTGCGTCCTGCGTGGGCGCTTCTCCAAACACGGCAATTTCTGGCGCCCCCTGCTCGCCATTTTCCTGGTCGTGGGCCTGCTGACCTTCTCGCTGATGCTCAAGAGCATGACGGCACGCACGCCTGCCCTGGCGCCCCTGATGGTCACCCTGGCGCTGCTGCCGGGCATGATCGGGCTCCTGTGTCTGTTCTTTGACGGACGCCGCACACGCCCGGCCCGGCCGGCCTGATGTGTAGCCCATGACTTCTTCTGGCACCCCTGCAGGCGGGGAGATGGCTGAAAATGCCCGTCTTCTGCGCGCACGCACCGCCCAGAATGACACGCAACGGGCAAGGCGCATGGGCAATGTGGAAGCAAGCCATGCGCATTTCTCCACGACCCTGGCGCGTTATTTCGGGCGACGCTTCCTTCTGGTCGCTCTGGCCGTCACCCTGGCTCTGACAGCGCTGATCACCCTGTTTGATTTCATCGACCTTCTGCGGCGTGCTTCAGCGCATCCTGCAGCCTCTTCGGCGCTTGTGCTGCAGATTGCCGCCCTGCACATGCCGTATTACCTGATCTTCGTGCTGCCTTTTGCGATGCTGCTGGGCGGAATGATCTGTTTTGCCCGCCTTGCACGCTCTTCGGAACTGATCGTGGCGCGGGCCAGCGGCCAGTCGGCCTGGCAGTTTCTCAGCGCCCCCGTGGGCTGCGCGGTCATGCTGGGCGTGCTGGCCACCGCTGCGCTGACCCCTCTTTCCTCGCGCATGTACAGCCATGCCGAAATGCTTGATGAAATCTGGCTCAGGGACGGCACGGGACCGATGCTGCTTTCTCACGGCACATTGTGGCTGCGCCAGGATATGGACGGTCCGTATTCTGCCGGCAGGCAGGCCATCATCCATGTGCGCGATATGCATCTCCAGCCGGACGGAAAGCTGCACGTTACCGGTGTCACGGTGCTGCAGCTCGATTCCCGCAACCAGCTTCTGGCCCGTCTCGAAGCCCCGAACGGTCAGCTGGACGGAAAAACGTGGATTTTCAACCACACTCTTTCATTTTCTGCGGCGCATCCGCCACATGAACTCGGAACAGTGACCCTCCCTTCCGCCTTTACTGTCGCACGGATCCGCAGCAGCGCTTCCCCGCCGGACACGCTTTCTGTCTGGGCCCTGCCGGGCTTCATCAGGCTTCTCGGCAGTTCCGGCTTTCCCACCCTGCCACACCGCCTGCGATTGCAGGCCCTGTTGGCGCTGCCCATTCTTGCTGGTACAATGACCTTGGTTTCTGCCGGATTCTCAATGCGCCCTGCCCGCAGGGGCGGGGTGATGCGCCTGCTGGGTGCGGGGGTCGCGGCAGGCTTTGCTTTGTTCACGGTCTCAAAAGTGGCTGAACAACTCGGGAAATCTGGAGCCCTGCCGCCTGTTCTGGCCGCATGGGCCCCGGCTGGAGCAGGGCTCTGTCTTGCAGCAGCCTTGCTACTGCATATGGAGGACGGCTGATGGCGGTGCCTGGAAAGCGCCCATCTCGCGCCCGCAAACGAATGAAACGTCTCAGCGCCGTCCTCAGTGGATCGGCGCTTGGCGTCATGGCTGGCACCTCCTGGCCGACCCTGCAGCAGGCCCAGGCAGGCACCCTGATTGTCGACCATCCCGGCACGCTGGTGAAGCGCGACCATGCTTCCACGGCCGAACCGCTTACCTATCTGACCGACCATGAAAGCATCGACAAGACCGGGCTGGTAGTCTGGGAAGGCAATGTCCGCGTCTGGCAGGGACGCCAGGCGTTGCGGGCCGACAAGGTAACGCTCGACCGCCCCGCCGGCCTGATCCGCGCCACGGGGCACGTGGCTTTCGTGCAGGATGATGGAAGCACGCTCTACGGCGATCACGTTGAATTCACGCACGGCCTGAAAGACGGAATCGGCACAGCCATCTACCTGCGGATGGAAAAGGATGCCCGCATGGCCAGTGCCGGCGTGCGGCGCACCAACGGGCTGATCAATGATTTCGCGCATGCCGTCTACACGGCCTGCCCGATCTGCCTGAAGCACCCTGACCAGGAACCTTTCTGGGAAATCAAGGCCGCCGAGGCCATTCAGGACAAGCCCAACCAGACGCTTGACTTCGACCATGCCTGGTTGCGCCTGCTCGGCCTGCCGATTTTCTATTTTCCCTATTTCTCCGTGACGGACCCGACCGTGAAACGTCACAGCGGCTTCATGACGTTCAACGTCAATCCGCATGACCGCTATCTCGGCACCTATTTCACGCTGCCTTATTTCTGGGCCATCGATAAATCCTCCGACCTCATGCTGACCCCCCTCATCTCATCGAAGACGGGGCCCGAGCTCACGGCGGAATACCGGAAGCGGTTCAATTTCGGCGCTCTCGACATCACCGGCGCACTGGCTGATGACACGATCAAGTCGAACAGGTACCGCAACATCTTCGGTCAGTACAGCAACCGTGAGAGTTCGGGGGCACAGGGATACATCTTCGCCAAGGGCAATTTCGACATCGACAAGCACTGGCAGGCAGGCTTCAACGCCAATCTCGCCACATCGTCGAACTACATGCGCAACTACCGCATTCCCGGCTACGGCAATGACGTGCTGTTCTCCAATGCCTTCATCCAGGGTTTCGGGGTCGGCTCCTTCCTGCGTTTTGACGGGCAGGCTTCACAGGGATTGAACAACGGGGTCATCCGCAATGCCGACCTGCCCTTTGCCCTGCCCCGCTTCACCTATGATTACATGGGCGAGCCCGATGCGTGGGGTGGCCGCTTCTCAGTGCACACGACCGACTTCGACGTTCTGCGCTCCCGCGGGGCCAGCGACCAACGCGGTGAACTGCGCATGCAATGGGACCGTCCCTTCCACAACAATCTCGGCCAGCAATGGCTGGTGACAGCCCGTCTGGATTCGATGGTCTATCACAGCACCCATCTCAACGAGCAGCCGCTTTACGAGGCCGGGGGCAAACACTCGCATGTTTCAGGCCAGGTCATGCCGACGGTGGCGGTAAAAATGAACTGGCCCTTCCTGCGCAGCTTTGCCAAGGGGCACGGCTCACAGGTCTTTGAGCCGATCGTGCAGTTCATCGCCGCCCCTGACAGCGGCTGGGGTGCACGGCGCAACATGCCCAATGAAGACAGCCTGTGGTACGAGTTCAGTGACACAACCATGTTCGCCCTCAACCGTTACCTGGGCACAGACCGGCTTGATGGCGGGGTGCGCGGCAATGTCGGCATTCACCAGAACTGGACCTGGAACGGTCGTTCGATCGACATGCTGATCGGTGAGAGCTTTCAGCAGCACATCACCCATTCCATGCCAGCTTATTCCGGGCTGGAGCATCACATTTCCGATCCGGTCGGGCGGATCCGCCTGTCGCCCTCACGGTATTTCGATGCCACCGTCCGTGGCCGTTTCAATCCCTGGCGCAAGAAATTCGATTACGGCGAAAGCCTGTTCAGCGTCGGCGATTCACATTTCCGCCTGCTGGGCGGCTACGTTTATGCGCCCATCACGCCCTATTACTATTACTACACCGACTTCAACACCCATGCTCCCAACCTGCCTTACCTGTCCCCCACCAACGAACTCACCGGTGGCTTCACAGCCAATTGGGGTCATTATCACCTGTCGGCCTATACGCGCCGTGCCATGTCGCGCAAACAGTTCGTGGCCAATGGCGGTGATGTCGGGTATTCAAATGACTGTTTCGGGCTGGATCTCATCTATATGCGCCAGTACACCTTCATCGGCGGACAGCGTCGGCACGATACCGTCCTGTTCAACTTCTTTTTCAAGACCATCGGCACAATCGGCATCAATGGCTGAGGAAGCACCGGTTGCAGATGTTTGAGGAGCGTTCAGGGAGTTCAGATGGGATCAATGATCGAGATCATGCTATGAGGGTCGACATGACGTACTCTTCCCGCGCCTCCCGGCGGCTCGGCCTGCGACAGGCACTGTGCCGCACCGCTTTCTCCCTGGCCGCCTGTGCCTCCTTCATGGCCGCCAGCACTGTGCAGGCCCGCCCCCACCACTACGCTCTGCAGCCGGTCAAGCCCGGGGGAAAGGCCGCAAACGCCCTGCCGGACAATGCCGTTACGGAAGATGAGATCATCGCTGTCGTCAACGGGCAGATCCTGACCGAGCGCGACGTGGACGACCGGGCGCGCCTCTTCGTCCAGTCCACCGGGCTGCCGATCAGCCCCGAGGTCATGAACCGCATGCGCGGCCAGATTCTGCACCAGCTCATTGATGAGCGGCTGAAGCTGCAGGAAATCCTCAGGCGCCATATCAACATTCCCCCTGAGCAGATCGCTGCCACGATCTCCACCATTGAGCAGCGCAACGGCATGCCGCCCAACACTCTGCGCAACCGCCTCAAGGCGGATGGAATCTCACTGACTACCCTGATCGACCAGATCCGCGTCCAGATCGGCTGGATGCAGGTGCTGCGCATGGAACTCGGGCCGCGCAACCGCGTGACAGCCCAGCAGATCGCCCAGCGTGAACAGGCCATTCAGTCTGAGACCGGGCGGCCCCAATATTTCATGAGCGAGATCTTCATCCCGGTCAAAAACCCGCTCCACGACCAGGTCGAGCTCGCCTTTACCCAGACCATCATCAACCAGCTCCGCAATGGAGCGCCCTTCCCGATCGTGGCTGCCCAGTTCTCCCAGGACCAGACTGCCCTTGAGGGCGGCTCGCTGGGCTGGACCCAGGAAGACCGCCTGGACCCGGCCGTGGTGGCGATCGTGCGGCAGATGCCCGATCGCGCCATCTCAAACCCCATCAAAGTGCCCGGCGGTTACGTGATTGCCACGGTTCACCAGCGGCGCACTGTGGGCAAACAGATGGGAACGCTGATGGAGATGCGGCAGGTTTTCTTCCCCTTCGCCACCCCTCTCAACCCGCAGAATCCGACAGAGCAGCAGCAGGTGACCCTGCAGAAAGCCCTGCATGCGGAACAGACCCTGCACAGCTGTGCGGAAATGGAAGCGCTCAACAAGTCCCTGGGAGAAGTCCACACCTCCAATCCCGGCACTCAGGTGCAGGAACGCCTTCCCCCGCAAATGGCCCCGCTGCTGACCAATCTGCCCATCAACAAGCCGACCAAACCCCTGGTTTCACCTGATGGCATCACGCTCCTCATGGTCTGTTCGCGCAGCCAGCGCAACCTGGCCCTGCAGACGCCAGGCCAGATCGCCGATCAGCTCATGAGTGAGCGGATCGAGCAGAATGCCCGCCAGCTGCAGCGCACCCTGGAGCGGCAATCGGTTATCCAGATCCGCCCGGCAGGCAAGAAGCTTCTCTCTCATGGCTGAAAGCGGCTCGGGGAGGGATGAAGAGCGGGGGGCTGAAACACAGCCAGGGGTCCTGCCTCCTCTCCCCACGCTGAAAGAAAGCATTCACAAGCACGGGCTGGATGCCAAAAAATCCCTGGGCCAGCATTTCCTGCTTGATCCTTCGGTCTGCGAGCGCATTGCGCGCCTCGGCGGTGACCTGCATGGTCGGCACGTCGTGGAAATCGGCCCGGGACCAGGCGGCCTGACCCGGGCGCTGCTGGCTAGTCCTGCCCTGGACGTGCATGCCGTCGAAATTGATTCGCGCGCCTGGCCCCTATTGGAAGAGCTTGCCTTACACGCCCCGGACCGGCTGAAAATCGTCCGGCAGGATGCGCTGGAGCTTGATGCGACCCAGCTCACGCCGGGGCCGCGCCAGATCATTGCCAACCTGCCCTATAATGTCGCCACGCCCCTGCTGATCAGCTGGCTGCGTCAGGGTGCCGACTGGGAACGGCTAGTCCTGATGTTTCAGAAGGAAGTGGCAGAGCGCGTCTGCGCCGCACCGGGAAGCAGTGCCTATGGTCGCCTGGCGGTTCTGGCGCAATGGTGCGCTGACTGTTCAATCGCCATGGTGCTGCCTCCAGGCGCTTTTTCCCCCCCACCCAAAGTGCATTCCGCTGTTGCCGTGCTGCGTCCGCACGCCCAGCAGCCTTCCCCGGCCCTCTTCAAGGCCATGGAACAGGTGACGGCCGCCGCTTTCGGACAGCGCCGGAAAATGCTGCGAGCTGCCATGAAACCCCTGGGCGGCGAAGATCTTCTGGGTGCGGCTGGCATTGAAGGGACGCGCCGTGCTGAAACACTCAGCATTGCGGAATTCGCCCGCCTGGCGGAATGCCATCTGGCCCGCAAACAGGCGGGGCAAAAATCCTCTTCTCCCCTGGAAAGGCAGGGACAGGGCCTCTGATCGCTCAGGCGGCCTGCAGAAGATAATCCCGCGTCAGCGGAACGGCCTCGATCGAGCGGGTGAGCTGCAGCTGAAAATTCATATGGCCCTGCAGGCGGAAGGCCAGCTCCGAACACAGAAGATAAAATTCGAACATGCGGACGAACCGTTCATCGTAAAGCTGCACGATTTCAGCGCGGTGTTCTTCAAAACGCTTCCGCCAGTGCGCCAGGGTCTTGGCGTAATGCAGGCGCAGCACCTCGCAATCCGCCACCCAGAGGCCTGACTGCTCCACTGCCGCCAGGGTTTCGCTCAGGGCGGGAGAATAGCCGCCCGGGAAAATGTATTTCGCAATCCAGGGATTGGTCGTGCCGGGACCATCCATCCGACCGATCGAGTGGATGAGCGCCACCCCATCATCGCGCAGCAGGTCATGGACGCGGCGGAAGAACGTTGCATAATCCCTCAGACCGACATGCTCGAACATGCCGACAGATACGATACGGTCGAACTTGCGGTGCAGCGTGCGGTAATCCAGAAGCTCGAAAGTGACCTGATCCTCCAGCCCCGCTTCACGTGCACGCTGGCGCGCCACTTCCAGCTGCTCGACCGACAGGGTGACGCCCAGCACCCGGGCACCGTAGTCCCGCGCCAGAGTCAGCGCCATTCCCCCCCAGCCACAGCCGATATCAAGCACCTCAAGGCCCGGCCGGTCCAGTTTAAGCTTCTGGGCGATATGATGCTTCTTGGCCAGCTGAGCCTCTTCAAGGGAAACATCGTCGCTTTCAAAATAACCACAGGAATACTGCATGTCCTCATCGAGAAAGAGACGGTACAGACGCTGGTCCAGATCATAATGATGCGCAACATTGGTGCGCGCACGCCCCAGGGAGTTGAGCGGGCGCAAAAGCCGCCCGGCATAGCGCAGACGGCGGCTGACTTCCTCACTGAAGAGGGAGTGCTCTTCAATGTTGGTCATAAGCACGCGCATGAGCTGCTCCAGGCTGCACCCCTCAGGGCCCAGCCCCTCGTCCATGTAAGCTTCGCCAAATCTCAGCCCGGGATTAAACAGCAGCGCCCGTTCAGCCTGGGGAGTGTAGAAACGCAAGCCCGCGCTCTCGCCCGGCTGCTTGCCACGATAGCTCCGCTGCGACCCATCGCTGTAAGTCACGTGCAGGTTCCCCTTCTGAATGAAGCCCCTGAACATGATATCGAGAAGTCTGTTCACTTCCGCTGCTCCCTTACCCCGACCGAGTTCTCAATCAATCACCATCCCCCATACAGGTTCGTGCAATTCAACCAGGTTACATGTCGGTTTCCGAAATATTTCCGTCAAGCCAGGAGGCGAAAAGAATCCACGCCCCCGAAAGAAGCGGAAAGAATCAAAAAGGCCCGATGGACAATCATCGGGCCTTTTCCGGCAGACGGCCTGAAAAATCTTCCGGACCAGCAGCACAGTTCCGGGAAGGGAAACATCTTTCCCGGAACTGGCAAACTTACTGGCTCAGCTGTTCTTCTTCACGTTCTGCGGTCACACCGGATTCGGCCCCGGCTTCTGCAGCTTCAGCCGCCGCCTCTTCAGCCGCCTGCTCGGCATGCAGTTCGCCGAGAATGTTTTCATCCTCTTCCTGCACGGTGGCAGCTTCACCACGCGCCTGGCGCTCGGCTTCCTCTTCGGAACGGGCCACATTGACAGTGACGGGGATGGACACTTCAGGATGCAGGATCACGCGTGCTTCCACGATCCCCAGCATCTTGATCGGTGCAGCCAGCTGGACCTGATTGCGGTCGACCTTAAGGCCGGCCTCGCTGGTCGCCTGCGCGATATCGCGCGGCGTGACGGAGCCGTAAAGGCTGCCGCTGTCACCAGCCTGGCGGATGATGACCACCGAGAGATCCTGCATGCGTTCGGCCAGACGCTCGGCTTCCTCGCGCTTGCGGAGGTTCTGGGCTTCGAGCTGTGCGCGTTCATTTTCGAAGCGGGCCCGATTGGTGGCATTGGCACGCAGAGCCTTGCCCTGAGGCAGGAGGAAGTTGCGGGCATAGCCGGGCTTGACGCGGACGAGATCGCCCATCTGGCCCAGGTTTTCCACGCGCTCCAGGAGAATGAGTTCAGTCAGTGACATGATGGCGTTCCTCAGCTCACGACATAGGGGAGCAGGGCGAGGATGCGGGCGCGCTTGATCGCCTGCGACAGTTCACGCTGCTTCTTGGCGGAAACGGCCGTGATGCGGCTCGGCACGATCTTGCCGCGTTCCGAAAGAAAACGGCTCAGCAGGCGCACGTCCTTGTAATCGATCTTCGGCGCGTTGGGCGCGGAGAACGGGCAGGACTTGCGACGGCGGTAGAACGGGCGACGCGCACCGACAGCCATGCGCCGGGCGGCAGGATTTACTTCTGGGGTGGGGGTGGTTGTCGTATCAGCCATTTCGCTCACTCCGCCGCAGGCGCTTCAGCACGCACTTCACTGGTTCGGGCTTCACTGGATTCAGGGGCACGGCGCCCACCGCTACGGCCGCTTTCAAAACGGCCGCCGGAACGACCGCCGCCGCCACGTGAAGGATTGCGCTCACCGCGTTCGTCCTTGCGGGACATCATGGGTGACGGCGCTTCGTCGATATCCTCGACGCGCAGGGTCATGACACGCAGGATGTCTTCATTGAGCCCCAGCTGACGCTCCATCTCACGCATCGCTGCAATCGGCGCTTCGATGCCGAGCAGGACATAATGGCCCTTGCGGTTTTTCTTGATCCGGTAGGCAAGTGTACGCAGGCCCCAGAATTCACGCTTCAGGACCTTGCCGCCGTATTCGCCGAGCAGATTGGCGATATTGTCGACGATCGCCTCGACCTGGGCCGGGGAAACGTCATTACGTGCGATCAGCACGGTTTCGTAAAGTGGCATCTAAGCTCCCTTCGGATATGGTCAACCCAGCCAGCCCATGCTGGTTTCAACGCCCCCGATCGGCCCGGGCGATCCTTCAGGGACCGCCGCGCTTGCCGGACCGGACGCGCGGGTATAGCCGCAGGCGTGCCCTCGCCCACAGCAGGGAAAGCGGTCTTTAATCACATAAGCCGTGTGCTGACAAGAGGGGCGCGTCCCACCTCCTGGCCGGGCTGGCACAGATCACGCGCCAGTCACTACGGAGCCGTTAGCCCAGGGGTCCGCCCTCCCGGGGATCAGTCATCAAGGAAGGATCGCAGCTTGCGCGAGCGGGATGGATGCTTGAGCTTGCGCAGGGCCTTGGCCTCGATCTGTCGGATACGCTCACGCGTCACATTGAACTGCTGGCCCACTTCCTCGAGAGTATGGTCCGTGTTCATTCCGATGCCGAACCGCATCCGCAGTACGCGTTCCTCACGCGGTGTCAGCGAGGCAAGAACCCGGGTCGTGGCTTCGCGCAGATTCGTCTGGATAGCGGCATCCAGCGGAATGACGGCCGCCTTGTCCTCGATGAAATCACCGAGATGGCTGTCTTCCTCATCGCCGATCGGCGTTTCAAGCGAAATCGGCTCCTTGGCGATCTTGAGAACCTTGCGGACCTTCTCAAGCGGCATGCCCAGCTTCTCTGCCAGCTCTTCAGGGGCGGGCTCACGGCCGATCTCGTGCAGCATCTGGCGCGACGTGCGTACCAGCTTGTTGATGGTCTCGATCATGTGCACCGGAATGCGGATCGTCTTGGCCTGATCCGCAATGGAGCGTGTGATGGCCTGACGGATCCACCAGGTCGCATAGGTCGAGAACTTGTAACCACGCCGGTATTCGAACTTGTCCACCGCTTTCATCAGGCCGATATTGCCTTCCTGGATCAGGTCCAGAAACTGCAGGCCGCGATTGGTGTATTTCTTGGCAATGGAGATCACCAGGCGCAGATTGGCCTCGATCATCTCCTTCTTGGCACGGCCTGCATCCCGCTCGCCGCGCGAGATGGTCTGATACACCTGGCGGAACTCGCCAACCGGCAGGCCGGTTTCATGGGCCAGCTCCGCCACTTCCTGGCGCAATGCAAGCAGCTGGGGCAGATGCTTCGTGGTGAGGTTCTTCCACCCCTTGCCGGGCAGAGCCGTCAGGGTATCGATCCAGTCCGGATCGAGCTCATGGCCGCGATAGCGCGACATGAATTCCTCACGCCCCAGCCGGCAGCTTTCAGCCAGACGCAGCATCCGCCCTTCCAATGCGTTCAGGCGCTGCACCTGAGCCTTGATGGATTCCACCAGCTCTTCAATGCGGTTGTTGTGCAGCGACATGCGGCTGACAAGAGCGATCATATCGCTGCGCAGCTTCTCGTAGGCCTTCTCTGTCTTGGAAGGCACTTCCTCACCTGCAATCTGCGCTTCAATACGGTGCGACTGCAGCTTTACAAGTTTCTGGTAGAGGGGTTCGAAAGCCTCGAAAAGCTCCATGATTTCAGGACGCAGCTTCTCTTCAAGCGCTGCCAGGGAAAGATTGCTGCCGGCGCTTTCAGCGTCAGCATTCTCATCCTCATCGCTTTCGTCGCTGCTGTCATCCGTGTCCGCAGAGGTCTCCCCCTCACCGGTCAGGCCTTCCTCAGGCTCATTCTGGCTGGCTTCCAGGTCGATCACGTCCCGCAACGGCAGGTCACCGGCCTTCAGGTCCTCATACCAGCCGAGAATGGACTGGAAAGTGAGCGGGCTGCGGCAGAGCCCGTTAATCATCTCACCGCGTCCGGCCTCGATCCGCTTGGCAATGGCGATCTCGCCTTCGCGCGACAGCAGTTCCACCGCCCCCATTTCGCGCAGATACATGCGTACGGGATCATCCGTGCGGCTGGCCGCCTCGGCATCCACATTGCCGCCGCTCAGCTCTTCCGAGTCTTCTTCCTCATCTGAAGAAGCCGCCTGGGCCGGGGGACTGGCCTCTTCCTCCCGCTCTTCGCTTTCAACGACCTGGATGCCCATTTCCGACAGGGCCGCCATCACGTCTTCAATCTGCTCTGACGACATGCGGTCCTGTGGCAGGACGGCATTGAGCTCATCAAAGGTGATATGCCCCTTCTCACCCCCTTTGGCGATCAGCCTCTTGACGGCGGCCGACTGCACATCCAACGGAGCGCCATCCTGCTCCGTGGTGTTGCGGTCCGTTCCGGAGCCTGATTTCGTTGCCATGCGTCTCTCCGTACAGTCGTCTCAAACGTCTCAAAAGCCAGGGGCGGTCCTCATGGAAAATACCATGACTGCCGATGTAAAACCGATGACCGGGCAGCGTGGAAGTGGTAAATCCAACCCCACTAGTCAAGTTCCCGCTTGCATAAAACCCGGTTTTTGCCGTCTGGCTGCGGTCTTTTTGTCTCAGTTTCACCCTTCACCGGTGAGGGTGTTTTACGCACATCTTTCTCCAGTGTCGCCACTGGCTGTCCTCCCCTTCCCCCACCCCTGCCCCTCCGTTCTCTACTTCAGGTCCTGATCTGTCGCTTCCGGGCTTTCCCCACGCCGCAGGGCCTCGAGAATCCGTAGTCGTGCGCGAAGGGCGTCCGGAAATTTACCGGCCTCACTCCCAGGCCCGGAAGAATCCTGCAGAATCAGCTGAGCATATTCCTGGCGCACTTCACGTTCAAAAACTGCAAAATTCACCAAGCCGTAAAAATGCCACCAGGTTTCAAGCGGCGTCGTGCCCGTCAGGTCCTCGGTCTCTTCGCTACTGCGGCCCTCGCGCGGCAGGGGCACGGCCAGAACCTCCTGCTGAAGCGCTTCCAGCCCACAGCCCTGCACCCAAGCCAGACAGCCGGCTTCATCCAGGAATTCAGCCTGGGCGTTCCATTCCAGAAGACAGCTGCGCAGGGTCTGCAGGTCTTCAGGGAGCGCCAGTTGACTGAAAGCCAGCTCAACATGAGGCAGAATTTCCGGATGGCGAAGCAGCAGAGCACACAGCGCCATGAGACGCGCCCGGTCCCGCTGCTTCGACTGCACAGGAGGCGGGGGCGAAAAATTCTCCGCACTTGACGACCAGTTCCCTCTCTGCGCGCCGGAATTCCCCCGATTGCTTCCCCAGTTTTTTGTCCCGCCACTGTAAGCAGCGGCTTTCTGTGGGCGAAACCGCGCAAAGAACATATCCAGCAATGTGCTGCGATACTCTCCGGCCAAAGCGCGATCAGGGATGAGTCGGGCCAGCTCTTCAAGCTTGCGGCGCAAGCGGGCGCGCTCTTCTGGACCGGGCGTGGCGGTTTTAAGGGTGCCGGTCAAAAGGTTGAAGAGTTCTTCAGCCATCGGGCGCGCCCCTTCCAGCAAGGTGCGCATTGCTTCACGACCCTGGTGGCGAATGAGCGAATCCGGGTCTTCCCCTCCTTCCAGCCGGCAGAAGCGCAGGCTGCGCTCAGCGGTCATCAGCGGCAGCGCGATCTCACAGCTCCGCAAGGCAGCCCGCTGACCGGCCGCATCCCCGTCAAGACAGAGGATCGGCGACTCGCTCTGCCGCCACAGCAATTCGAGCTGCTCCTCTCCCAGGGCGGTGCCCAGAGGCGCTACAGCCCCGCAGAAGCCAGCCTGGTCGAGGGCAATGACATCCATATAACCCTCAACGACCACCAGCGCTTCACCCCTGCGCGCTGCAGCCGTGGCCTGATCGAGGTTGAAAAGCATGCGCCGCTTGGAAAACAGTCGTGTTTCGGGGCCATTCAGGTATTTCGGCTGCCCGTCCCCCAGAATGCGCCCTCCGAAGGAAACCAGCCGTCCCCTGCGGTCCCGAATGGGGAAGGTAACCCGGTTGAAGAACAGTTCACCCCGTGGCGCGCCGTGCTCATCAACCCGCATCAGCCCGGCCTGAACCAGCCGTTCTGCCGTCACCCCCTCGGTCTCCAGCGCCCGGAGCAGCTGGCGACCATCCCCTGACCAGCCAAGACCGAATTTCTCCAGCGTCGCCTCGCTCAACCCGCGGCCGCGCAGATAGGCCAGGCCATTGCGCCCCTGCGGCTCATACAGGTAACGCCGGTAGAGCGCCTGCACCTTCTCGAGCACCTCGCCCAGATCCTGCGCAACCCGGCGCGTTTCCTCCGCGCGCGGGTCCTGCTGGGGCATTTCCAGCCCGACTTCACCAGCCAGGCGCTCAACGGCTTCAGGAAAACTGCTGCCTTCCGTCTGCATCGTCCAGGTGATGGCGTCCCCATGCGCGCCGCACCCGAAACAGTGATAGTGATCGTCATAGATATAGAATGACGGTGTCTTCTCACCATGGAACGGGCAGCAGGTCTTCCAGTTGCGCCCCGAGCGCACGAGCTTGCAGCGCCGCCCGATCAGGCTCACCAGCGAGTGGCGGTTGCGCAGCTCGTCAAGAAAAGCCGAATCAATGGCCATGCCTGCCCTCTACCCTCACCTCTGCATGCCGTTTTCAGGAAAACCGGTTTTCAGAAAATCCCGCGCCTGCTTTTTGAGCAGATAAATCCACAGGCGTGTTCCCGGCTTATTGGATCAGTTGGGTTGCGTCAGTCGGGCCTTGACCAGCGGGCCAGCCTTGCCGGCGTCCAGGGCTGCCCCGAAACGTTCCTTCAGCGCTGCCATAACGCGCCCCATATCCTTCAGCCCTGCTGCCTCCGTGCTGGCAATCGTCTCCCCGATCGCCTTTTCCAGCGTTGCCTGATCCACTTCGGGCGGCAGGTAGTGTTTGATCGTGCTGATCTCGGCTTCTTCCTTTTCAGCCAGTTCAGGCCGACCCCCCTTGTGATACAGAGCCGCGGATTCCGTGCGGGACTTGATCATGCTGCGCAAAGCTGCATGCACGTCCCCTTCCTTCACTTCAGCCTGTCGGGCCCGGGCTTCGACATCCAGATCCTTTAGCTTGGCGGTGATGCCACGCAAACGGGCCACAGCTTCCTTGTCACCGGCCTTCATCGCCGCCTTGAGATCATCCATGATCCGGGTGTGTAGTGGGGTGGTCATCTCGCAACTCCTGTCTGGCCTGGGGCTGGCTGAACTGATTGAATATTGAATATAGAAAGAGCGGCAGAAAATCTGCGGCGCACTGAGCCAGCCGGGATAGCGCCGCCCTTTCAGAAGTCCCGCATCATAAAAGCTCAGTTCATCAGCTGAAAGGGCTTTCCCACCAGCCCTTTCCCACCAAACCCATCCAGCAAACTCCATTGAGACATGGCTGGCATGGTGCTTGGAAACGCCTCGAAAGCGAATTCTGAGATAAATCCAGGGATGGGAAATTTTTTCCCGGGACCGTTAGGGCAATTCTTTTTCCGGCTTTGCCCGGAAAAAACTTCCCAGCTCCGCAGGCAGCCTCTATTGTTCCATCAATTTATTTGCCGTGTTGCGGGACCGGGTTTGAAACAGCGCTCACAGCTGAAGCGGAAAGGAAAATTCTGGCATGAATATTGATGCGCTGATCGAAAAAACCGGTGGCCCGGCCCGAATCGCCCAACTGACCGGCGTCGGCAGTGAAGCGGTGCGTAAATGGCGGCAGGCCGGCACGGTGCCGCCCAAGCACTGGCCGGCGCTTCTTCAGCTCCCTGGCATCACACTTGCCGACCTGACAGCAGACCTTCCTGAAGGAAATGCACAGGAAACGGACAGGCCTCAACAAAAACAGGGCCTGCCTGCCTCCACGCCGGATCTGAAAGCCGACGCACAGAGCGGCGCGGAAGAAACACTTCCCCCAGCCGGCGCCACGGCTGTTCTGGTTCTGGCAGACGGAACAGTGCTGTGGGGCAAAGGCTTTGGTGCCTGCAACGAGGCTCTGACAGGCGAGCTCTGCTTCTGCACGGCCATGACCGGCTACCAGGAAACACTCACGGACCCCTCCTTTGCAGGTCAGATCGTTACTTTCACCTTTCCCCATATCGGCAATGTCGGCACTAATCCGGAAGATGATGAAGCCAGCCGGATGGTGGCGCTTGGCGCGGTGGTCAAGGAAGACGTCACGCTGCCTGCCAACTGGCGCGCCACTGAAGATTTCCGTCACTGGCTGAAAGCCCGGGGCCGCAGTGGCATCAGCGGCATCGACACACGCAGGCTTACCCGCCTTCTGCGCGACAAGGGGCCGCAAACCACCGTGCTGTCCTATCCGGAGACGGGGAAATTCGACATCCCGGCCCTGCTCGACAAAGCGCGCCAGTGGCCCGGGCTGCAGGGCATGGATCTTGCCGCTGAAGTAAGTCGGCCGGCACGCAGCTGGGACAAGCCCGTCTGGGCGGAAATGCTGAGGGCGACCACCCCCTCGTCTCAGCCCCGGCAGCGGAAACGGCGCGTCGTCGCCCTGGATTATGGTGCCAAGGATAATATTCTGCGCTGCCTGGTAAGCGCCGGATGCGAGGTGGAGGTGCTGCCCGCAACCGCAAACGGCGCTGAGATCCTGGCCATGAACCCTGAAGGCGTGTTCCTCTCCAATGGCCCAGGGGATCCGGCAGCCACCGCGCAATACGCGGTACCGGCCATTCAGGCCGTGCTGGAAGCCGGGATTCCCATCTTCGGTATCTGCCTGGGCCATCAGCTTCTCGCGCGCGCCTTTGGCGGCAGCACCTACAAGCTTCCGCAGGGCCACCGCGGCGCCAACCAGCCCGTCAAGGACCTGACCACGGGCAAGGTTGAAATCACCAGCCAGAACCATGGCTTCGCCGTGGATGAAAACTCCCTGCCTCAGGACGTGACCGTAACCCATGTCAGCCTGTTCGACGGCACCAATGAGGGCATCGCCCACAAGACGCGCCCGGCTTTCTCCGTTCAGTATCATCCGGAAGCCAGCCCCGGACCGACTGACAGTTTCTATCTTTTCGAACGGTTTGTCAGCCTGATCGACGCGCAGGCACCAGACAACCGGAGCCGAAAAAAGAATACTCCCCAGAATGATGCAGCCAAAGGCGCCTGACCCATGCCCAAACGCACAGACATCCGCTCCATCCTCATCATCGGCGCCGGGCCCATCGTCATCGGTCAGGCGTGTGAATTCGACTATTCCGGTGCTCAGGCCTGCAAGGCGCTGCGGGAAGAAGGCTACCGGGTCATTCTGCTCAACTCCAATCCCGCCACGATCATGACCGATCCGGACCTGGCGGACGCGACCTATATCGAGCCGATCACCCCGGAGTTCGTCGAACGCATCATTCTCAAGGAAAAGCCTGACGCCATTCTGCCGACGATGGGCGGCCAGACAGCCCTTAATGCCGCCATGGCGCTTGACCGATCCGGCTTTCTGGAAAAACACGGTGTGGAGCTGATCGGGGCGCGGGCCGATGTGATCGACCGGGCTGAAGACCGGCTCAAATTCCGTGAAGCCATGGACAAGGTGGGGCTGGAAAGCCCACGCAGCAGCATTGCCCACTCCCTTGAAGAAGCACGGCAGGCGCTAGAGCATACAGGGCTGCCGGCGATCATCCGCCCCTCTTTCACCATGGGCGGCTCAGGCGGCGGCATCGCCTACAACCGCGAGGAATTCGACCAGATCGTCCGCAGCGGACTGGACGCCTCGCCCACCACGGAGGTTCTGATCGAAGAATCGGTCATCGGGTGGAAAGAATACGAGATGGAGGTGGTGCGTGACGCAGCTGACAACTGCATCATCGTCTGCTCCATCGAGAACATCGATCCGATGGGAGTGCATACAGGCGACTCAATTACGGTGGCCCCCGCGCTGACCCTGACTGACAAGGAATACCAGCGCATGCGCGATGCCTCCATCGCCTGCCTGCGGGAGATCGGGGTGGAGACCGGCGGCTCCAACGTGCAGTTTGGCGTCAACCCGAAAGACGGCCGCATGGTCGTTATCGAGATGAACCCCCGTGTCTCGCGCTCCTCTGCCCTCGCTTCCAAGGCGACCGGCTTTCCCATCGCCAAGATCGCAGCCAAGCTGGCAGTGGGCTACACGCTCGACGAGCTGAGCAACGACATCACCGGCACGACGCCTGCCAGCTTCGAGCCCACGATTGACTATGTCGTCACGAAAATTCCGCGTTTCACTTTCGAGAAGTTCCCCAGCACGCCGGCCCTGCTCTCCACCTCCATGAAATCCGTCGGCGAAGCCATGGCGGTCGGGCGCAGCTTTGCCGAATCCCTGCAGAAAGGTCTGCGCTCCATGGAAACAGGGCTGACCGGCCTTGATCCGGTCGCCCCGCCGGGCGACGGCAGCCCTGATGCCTATCGCGCCGCCCTGTCAGAACCGCGCCCGGAACGCATTCTCATGGTCGCTCAGGCTTTCCGGGCCGGGTTGTCGCTTGAGGACATCCAGGCTGCCTGCCATTTCG
This sequence comes from Oecophyllibacter saccharovorans, assembly GCF_006542375.1. Lineage (GTDB taxonomy): Bacteria > Pseudomonadota > Alphaproteobacteria > Acetobacterales > Acetobacteraceae > Oecophyllibacter > Oecophyllibacter saccharovorans. The sequence goes on from NZ_CP038143.1 coordinate 360,705, forward strand.
AACCCTGGTTCCTGAGACAGATTCAGGCGCTCATCACCACGGAGCGCGAGATTGAGCAGAACGGCCTGCCTGAGGATGCAGTAGCCCTGCGCAACCTCAAGGCGCAGGGCTTTTCCGACCGCCAGCTGGCCCGCCTTTCCGGCCAGACGGTCGAAGAGGTCAGGGCCCTGCGCGAAAATCTGGCCGTGCAGCCCGTCTACCGGCGGATCGATACCTGCGCGGCTGAATTCGCTTCCGGCACACCTTACTTCTATTCCACTTATGAAGGCGGCTTCGGCACACCGACATGCGAAAGTGAACCGACAGCGCGCGACAAGATCATCATTCTCGGCGGCGGCCCCAACCGGATCGGCCAGGGCATCGAATTCGACTATTGCTGCGTGCATGCAGCCTATGCCCTGCGGGAAGCCGGCTTTGAGACCATCATGGTCAACTGCAATCCGGAAACTGTTTCGACCGATTACGATACATCCGACCGGCTTTACTTCGAACCCCTGACGGCTGAAGACGTCATCGCCCTTATCCAGACGGAAAGTGCGCAGGGACGTGTTCTGGGCTGCCTGGTGCAATATGGCGGGCAGACGCCCCTCAAGCTTTCACGCGCCCTTGAAGAGGCCGGCATCACCCTGCTCGGCACGCCGGCTGATGCCATCGACCGCGCTGAGGACCGCGAACGTTTCCAGGCCATGCTGCGCAAGCTGGGCCTGCGCCAGCCACGCAACGGCATCGCCCGCACGCCGGAAGAAGCGCTGCAGGTCGCCGAAGAGGTCGGTTATCCGGTCGTGGCGCGGCCTTCCTACGTTCTGGGGGGGCGTGCCATGGAGATCGTTCATGATCGTGCCGGGCTGTCGCGTTATCTCAACACCGTCCTGCGTGACGCGGGCGAAGAGATCGCCACCGGGCCGGTGCTGCTTGACCACTACCTCAATGATGCGATTGAAGCGGATGTGGACTGCATCGCCGATGGCCAGAACGTCTATGTGGCGGGCGTCATGGAACATATCGAGGAGGCAGGCATTCATTCAGGCGATTCCGCCTGCTCACTGCCTCCTTACACGCTGTCGCCCGCGCTGATCACGGAATTGCGGGCCCAGACCGAAGCCATGGCACGCGAGCTGGGCATTCAGGGGCTGATGAACGTGCAGTTCGCCATCAAGGATGACGAGGTCTTCGTGCTGGAGGTCAATCCCCGCGCCTCCCGCACCGTGCCCTTCGTGGCCAAGGCCACCGGCGTTCCGGTCGCCAAGATCGGCGCGCGCATCATGGCCGGGGAAAAACTGACTGACTTCCCCCTGGCCGCCAGAAGCGTCGTGCCCCATGTCGCGGTCAAGGAAGCGGTCTTCCCTTTCCACCGCTTCCCGGGCGTGGACACCATTCTGGGGCCCGAAATGCGCTCGACCGGCGAAGTCATGGGACTGGATCACACATTTGAAATGGCTTTCGCCAAGTCCCAGCTGGCCGCCGGGGTGAACCTGCCCCAGTCAGGCACGGTGTTCCTGTCCGTGCGTGACAGCGACAAGGCGCATGTTCAGCCTCTGGCCCGCAAGCTGGTGGAAATGGGCTTTGACATCCTGGCAACCCGTGGCACGGCGACGCGCCTGCAGGAAGCGGGCATTCCGGTCACGCAGGTCAACAAGGTGCTGGAAGGAAGGCCGAACTGTGTGGACGCGATCCGCTCAGGGGACGTCCAGATGGTCATCAACACGTCACAGGGCGGTCAGGCCGCGCGTGACAGTTTCGATATCCGGCGCTCGGCCCTGACAATGGGTGTGCCGCACTTCACCACGATCGCGGGCGCGCGTGCCGCCACCTACGCCATTGCCGCGCTGCGCGACCAGAAGGTCGACGTTGCCCCGCTGCAGGCCTACTTCCCCACCGGGTTCAACTGAGCCCGCCCTGGCTGCCAGGCCCCGGAAGGCAGGGGACTTGCAGGGGGCGCTTTCTGCTGGCTATCCTGAAAACAGCAGAACAGAATACGCCCGTTTCCACCCGACGCATTGCAGCGTACGGGCCTGGGCCGTCATGAGGTCTTCCCCCTCACCGGAGGATCCGGCCTCTGTGAACGCCGGCGGCGCAGGAGCCTGAAAATCTGAAAATCCAGGGCCACTGCGTCTGACCCATCATTCGATCGAACCAAGGATTCCACCGTGCAGAAAAGCCCCATGACCGCGCAGGGACTGAAGCGTCTTGAAGATGAGCTGCGCCAGCTCAAAACGGAAGGGCGCCCTGCCGTCATCCGCGCCATTGCCGAGGCGCGTGCGCACGGCGATCTTTCGGAAAATGCGGAATATCATGCCGCTCGCGAACGTCAGTCCTTCATTGAAGGCCGCGTCATGGAGCTGGAAGGGCTGATCTCCACCGCCCAGGTTATCGACCCTTCCTCCCTGTCGGGAGATCGGGTGCAGTTCGGCGCCACTGTCGAGCTGGTGGACGAGGAAACAGATCAGGAACGCACCTACCAGATCGTCGGCGAGCATGAAGCTGACATCAAGCAGGGCCGCCTCTCCGTCTCCTCGCCGCTGGCCAAGGCCCTGATCGGCAAGGAAGTGGGCGACAGCGTCTCTGTACCGGCCCCCGGTGGCGACAGGACTTACGAGATTCTGAAAGTCACCTATCGCTGAAAAAGCCCCTGCCCGTTTCAGGAAACTGCCATGACTTCTCCCACGCCCTCACCTGCTGACCTTTCAGCCCCACGCGTGCTGGTTCTGTATTACTCCACTTACGGCCATGTCGAGACGCTGGCAGGTTCAGTGGTGGCAGGCGCGCGCCAGGGAGGGGCTGAGACTGATCTGCGGCGCGTGCCGGAACTGGTTCCCCCAGAAGTCGCACAAAGCCATCATTTCAAGCTCGACCAGCCGGCCCCGTTGGCTGAGCCTGAAACACTGGCTGATTATGACGGCATTATCGTCGGCGCCCCGACACGCTTCGGGCGCATGCCATCGCAGATGGCCGCTTTCTGGGAACGGACGGGCGGCCTCTGGCTCCGCGGCGCCCTGATCGGCAAGGTGGGCGCCGCCTTCACCTCCAGCGGCACCCAGCATGGCGGTCAGGAAACAACCCTGTATTCCATCATCACCAACCTTCTGGCGCATGGCATGGTGATCAGCGGGCTGCCCTACAGCTTTCAGGGCCTGGTCGAGACCAGCGAAGTCAGCGGTGGCGCACCCTGGGGTGCAGGCACCATCGCCGGCACGGATGGCAGCCGGCATCCGATCGAAAATGAGAAACAGGGCGCTTTCTACCTCGGCCAGCGCGTCGCCCGTCTGGCGGCAAGGCTGAAAGCCACGGAAGACGCCAAAACCTGATCCGGACGACCAGACAGATTGGCAGGCTGAAAGAGAATATCAGGTGCCGAACAGGCGGTCCCCGGCATCGCCCAGACCCGGCACGATATAGCCCCTGCGGTCCAGGCCCTCGTCAAGCGCGCTGGTGATGATACGCACGTCCGGATGCGCTTCGCGGAGCGCGTGCACCCCTTCAGGCGCAGCCACCAGGCAGACAAACACGATCTTCTGCGCCCCGGCTTTCTTGAGACGGTCCAGCACGGCCAGGGCGGAATGCCCGGTCGCCAGCATCGGGTCCAGAACCACGCAGCGCCGCTCGGCCAGATGGGCGGGCACATTGAAGTAATATACCCGCGCCTCGAGCGTATCATGGTCCCGCTGCACCCCGACATGACCCACGCACGCTGAAGGCACAAGGTCCAGCATGCCTTCGAGCAGCCCAAGCCCGGCACGCAGGATAGGAATCACGCAGAGGCTGCGCCCTTCCAGCTGTCCCACCCGCAGATGTGTGCCGTCTGGCATGACCAGCTCCTGCGGCCGCAGGGGCAGGTCACGCGTTGCCTCATAAGCCAGAAGCAGGCTCAGTTCACGCACTACCTTGCGGAAATCCGCCCGCGGCAAAGTGCGGTCACGCAACCAGGAAAGCTTATGCTGCACCAGGGGATGCGCGATGATCTCGATCCCTCCGTCCTCTTTCCCAGCAGCGGAGGCAGCGCTCTGCGGAGACACTGTCATGGTGTCGTTTTCTCCGGGTCAGCTCCGCAATCGCCTTCAGGCACGAAATCGAGCGCCAACCCGTTGATGCAGTAGCGCTGCCCTGTCGGAGCGGGCCCGTCCGGAAAAACATGGCCGAGATGGCCCTGGCATTTCATGCAATGGACTTCAGTGCGCGCCATGCCGAAACGCCGGTCCTCCGAAAAGCCCAGCGCCTCTTTCTCAGGGGCGTGAAAAGAAGGCCACCCGGAGCCGCTGTCATATTTCGCCGTCGAACTGAACAGTTCTGCCCCGCATCCTGCGCAACGGTAGCGGCCCGGGCGTTTCTCGGCATTCAGAGGGCTTGACCCGGCGGGCTCAGTGCCGTGTTCCCGCAGGATCCGGCGGCGCGCCAGGCTCTGTGCGCTCTGGGGAGCTGCGCATGAAAAAGAATCGTCAGGGCTCATTGCTCGCTCCGTCAGGTGAAATCCCCCTTACATTAAGTCACACATGTCCCTGACAGAAAGGATTTTACCGTCCATCGGGCGGGAAATCTCGCCCTGCCCCGTTTACATTGGAGCCGAGCCTGCCAATATCTGGATACGTAAATGCCTGAGCCCCGCAATCCCCACACGGCTCCCGCCGTCGCAGCGGCTCTCTCGACCGGTGCTGTGCATGATCGCCTCTTTCCGTGGCAGCAGCATGCCATGACAGCGCCCGGTTGCAGGCCACTCGGCAGACCGGGCACGTCTCCAGGGAGCAGCGGTCCTGTGCAGCAGGCCGGCCGGATTGAGAGAACCGGATCGAAATGGCCTGAATCATCTGAACGACGCTGACAGGAGTCTTTCCATGTCCACCACGAAAAAACAGCGCCCCGTCATGCTGACCATCCTTGATGGCTTCGGCTGGCGCGAAGACAACGCCGATAATGCGATCCGCATGGCGGAACTGCCCACTTTCAACAAGCTCTGGGCCAACAATCCCCATTCCTTCCTCCAGGCCAGCGGTGAAGCGGTCGGGCTGCCTGACGGCCAGATCGGCAACTCGGAAGTGGGCCATACCAATATCGGCGCCGGGCGCGTTGTCATGCAGGAGCTGCCCCGCATCAGCAAGGCCTGCAAGGACGGCACGCTGGCCCAGAATCCTGTCCTGCTCGCCTTCATTGACGCGCTGAAGGTCAGCGGCGGCACCTGCCACCTGATGGGCCTGGCCTCCAAGGGAGGCGTGCATGCCCATCAGGACCACATCGTGGCTCTGGCCAAGATCGTCGATGCCGCCGGGGTGCCGGTCGTGCTGCACCTCTTCAGCGACGGGCGCGACACCCCGCCGAAATCCGGGATCGAATTCTTCAAGGAAATCATCGCTGAACTGCCGAAAAACGTGAAGATCGGCACCGTCTGCGGCCGCTACTACGCCATGGACCGCGATCATCGATGGGACCGGGTGGAAAAGGCCTATGACGCCATCCGTTACGGCAAGGGTCCCCATTTCCCCAATGCGATCGACGCGCTGGAAGACCAGTATGCCAAGGATGAACGCGGCGATGAGTTCACGCTGCCTGCCGTCATCGGCGACTACAAGGGCATGAAAGACGGCGACGGCATCCTGTCGGCCAATTTCCGCGCTGATCGCATCCGCCAGCTGCTGGAAGCTTTCGTGATGCCGGTGTTCGACGGCTTCGACCGCGGACCGCGCCTCTCCCTGGCCGGCGTATGCACCATGACCTATTATTCCGATTCGCTGGAACCCTATACCCAGGTTCTCTTCCCGGCCGAAATCCTTACCGACCTGCTCGGTGAAGTGGTGGCCAATGCCGGGCTGAAGCAGCTGCGCACGGCCGAGACGGAGAAGTATCCTCACGTCACCTACTTCTTCAACGGTGGCCAGGAAGTGCAGCTGGAAGGCGAAGACCGCATTCTCGTCGCTTCTCCCAAGGTCGCCACTTATGACATGCAGCCTGAAATGTCCTCAGGCGAACTGACCGACCGCGCTGTCGAGGCGATCAAGTCCGGTAAATACGACATGATCATCCTCAACTTCGCCAATCCCGATATGGTCGGCCACACCGGCGAGCTGAAAGCGGCCATTAAGGCGGTCGAGGCTGTCGATAAGGGGCTCGGACGCATCTATGACGCGATCCGGGAGCAGAACGGGGTGCTGTTGGTCACTGCTGACCACGGAAACTGCGAAACCATGAAGGATGAAAATACGGGTGCGCCCCATACAGCGCACACCACCAATGAAGTTCCCTTCATCGTCGCCGATTACGATACGCCCATCACGGTCGAAAACGGCCGTCTGGCTGATATCGCGCCGACCATTCTGCAGCTGCTGGGCCTCAAGCAGCCTGCAGCCATGACCGGTCACTCCCTGATCGTGCCGAAAAAGAGCTGATCAGGACCCTGCATAAACGGGGAAGCCTTCTTCTTTCCCGTCACCATCCCACCAGGCTCTTTCTGGTCGCATGGATGGGCAGCACAGCCGCTCTGCAGGGAGCGGCTGTTGCCCGTTCCGCTGTGACGGGACATCCCGGCACCAGGGCTGCCCATCACCACCAGATCGCCCACAGCTCAGGCGCCCACCGGACCGCAGCCTCTGCCAGACATGGAACAGCCAGAACCGCAGAAGGCCCAGACAAAGCGGGGCTGGCACGCCTGTCCTCGGCCCTGCAGGAAATCTCAGCCAGTCGTCAGGCCCTGCAACAGGGCCTTGAAGCACGCCTGCAGCTTATTGCCACCCGCAAAGCAGCCCTTGAGCAGGCTTCAAGCCGGGTCGCGCATAATACGGAAGCGCTGGCCCGGCTCACCCGGCAGCAGAAAAGAATTGAGGCTCAGCTGGCCCGGCTCCAGCGCCGCCACCAGGTTACTGAAACCAGACGGGCAGCCCTGCTGGAAAACACCGCTGCCCTTCAGCAGGAGCGCCTGCAGGTTACGCGCCAGGAAATCTCCCTGCTGCCCCTGACCGAGCAGCTTACGGACTATCCAGGCCTGATTCTGCTGCCGCCTGCTGCCCCTGACCGGCCTGCAGCTGAACAGGCAGCAGACAGGCCAGTGCAAGTCCAGGCTCTACTGCCCTCCCTGTTGGCGTTGCGCCTGGCGGTCAATGCCCAGCGGGAAACCCGGCTTTCAGCACGCACAGACCGGCTAGAAACCCAGGAAGAGGCTCTGGCACGCACAAGCCAGCAGCTGGAAGCCAGCCGCCTTGATCAGGAACGCGGTCGCCAGCTGGGGCTGACCTTGACCCAGCAGGCACAGCAGGAAGCCCGGCAGGCCACCACTGAGATGGAAGCCGCCCGACAGAAGCTGCTTGAAGCACGCAGAAACGCTCAGGCGCTGACCGATGAGATTGAAGTTCTGGTCCGTCGCGAAGCCGAGCAGCAGATGCGCCTGCAGGCCGAAGCACGCAGACTGGCACGTGCACATCAGGCGGCCGCGGCCCACAGGGCCGACCGCGCAGCGCAGGCCCTGAGCGGCGCGGGACTGGCACGCGGGGGCGGGCGGGCACCTGTTCAGGGCGTTCTGGCCACCCGCTGGGGCGAAAGCACGGAGGGAGGACCTGCAACCGGCATCACCTGGCGCACCAGCAGCCAGGTTCCCGTTATCTCCCCCTGCAGCGGTCATCTTCTCTATGCCGGGGCTTTCCGCTCGTTCGGCAACATGGTCATTCTCGATTGCGGGCGTGGAACGCGTTTTGTTCTGGCAGGGTTCGGCGCCATTACCAGCCCTGCGGGCGCCTCCCTCACACGTGGCACACCGATCGGACGCATGCCGGCAGGGCCCGGAGCGCTTTTCGTCCAGCTGCGCCAAGGCAGTCGCGCCGTCAATCCGGCCCCTTATCTGCGCTAGAGTTTCCCTCTGAGTGCAGGCCGCCTGGTTCCAGAAAGATTTTCACTCTTCAACCTGCCCGCAACAGTTTCCCCGTTCCCTGAAAAACAGTAAACTCCCGCCCACGGAAACTCCGGCCAGCCACCCGGATTGGAATGAGTCAGGAACGCCAGGTCCGCCGGTGCTCCGCCTGCGGCCGGCCTTACACACGCAGATCACATTGAGGATGTCACGATCATGAAGTTCAGAACGGGCCTGATGCTGGGTCTTGCCCTTGCCTCCTCGTGCTCCCTCGCCTGTCTTCAGGCTTCAGCAGCCCTGGCTAAAACATCTGCTCCCCTAACCAATGGCGCCCATGCCAAGCCTTCTGCCGCCACTGCAAACACCGATGCCAACAATGCCGAAACGGTCCGTCTTCTGACCCTGCTCGGGACGGTCATGGACATCGTGCGGTCAGAATATGTCGAGCCGGTCACCAACAAGACCCTGATTCTCAACGCGCTCAACGGCATGGTCGGTGATCTGGACCCGCACTCCGCCTACATGACTTCCCAGCAGCTGCATGACATGCAGGATGAGATTTCCGGTCAGTTCGGCGGGTTGGGGCTGCAGGTGCAGATGGATGCCAAACATGTGCGCGTCGTCTCACCCATCGACGGCACACCCGCTGCTAAGGCAGGCATCCTGCCTGGTGACGTCATTCTCATGGTCGATGGCAAAAGCATCGCCGATCTCAGCCTGGATCAGGCGGTGCGCAAGATGCGCGGCAAGCCCGGCTCCCTCATCACCCTCACCCTCCTGCGCCCCAAAACCGGCAAAACCTTCACGGTGACGCTGAAACGCGAGATCATCCACGTTCAGATCGTGCGCTCGGCCCTTTACGGCCGGATCGGGTACCTGCGCCTCACTGAGTTCGATGATTCAGCCGAACACGAGCTGCGCAAGGCCTATCATGCGCTGGAACGTGAAGTGGCACACACGCCCGGCAAAACGCTGGATGGCCTGATACTCGACCTGCGCTCCGATCCAGGCGGCAAGCTTGACCAGGCCATCGCTGTCGCCCGGGATTTCATCCCACAGGGCGAGATCGTCTCCACGCGCGGTCGCCATCCTGAAAACAACCAGCACTGGGACGCCACCGGTACCGACCTGACCCACGGCCTGCCCATCATCGTCCTGACCAATTCCGGTTCAGCTTCGGCAAGCGAAATCGTCGCCGGTGCCCTTAAGGACCATCACCGCGCCCTCATCCTGGGCGAACGCACCTTCGGCAAAGGCTCTGTCCAGACGATCATCCCCATCTCCGACCAGGGTGCCCTGCGCCTGACGACGGCGCGCTATTACACACCCAGCGGGCAGTCCATCCAGGGCCACGGCATCACCCCGGACGTGCCCGTGGCCGAAAGCCGTGACGATGATGCGCTCTATACATTCCACGAATCTGATCTGGCGCACGTGCTGAGCAACATCGGCAGCAGCAAGGAGAAAGCTGCGCCTACCCCCAATCTGCCGGCAGCTGCGCGTGCCGTGCCCCATCTGCCGCCTGAAAACTGGCCTGCCTTCAATCCGGCCAATCCCGAGACCGATTTCCAGCTCCAGCAGGCCCTTCACCTCCTGGACAATCTTACCAATACGCCAGCGCCCAAAGGCCCGATCGCGCCGACGCTGATCGACGGCAAGAAGCCGGACCTGCCTCCGCTTCCCCTGGCTGCGGGCGGCCTGCACAAGGACACCGAGACAGGACTGCAGAAAAAGAGCACCGTTCAGCAGCCCCCACCTGCCAGGCCGGCCGCTAAAGCCCCTGCCGCCCATGCGTCGCAAGGAACACACTGAGAATGTCAACTTCCACAGATCTCCCTTATCGACCCAATGTGGGCATTGCGCTTTTCAACCGGGAGGGAAAACTGTTCCTGGCCCAGCGCGCTGATCTGCCGGGACATATCTGGCAATGCCCGCAGGGCGGTATTGATGAAGGTGAAAACCTGGAGCAGGCCGCCTGGCGGGAGATGATGGAGGAGATCGGCACCAACAAGGCGGTGCTGCTGGCCATGCGCCCCGGCTGGGTGAGTTATGACCTCCCCCCCCATCTGCTGGGCCGGTCGCTGGGTGGCCGTTACCGGGGCCAGAAGCAGCGTTGGCTGGTTTTCGGCTTCACCGGGAAGGACAGCGACTTCAATCTCGGCCTGCAGACGCCGCCGGAGTTCAATGACTGGCGCTGGGTCGGCGTCAGGGAAGCGCTTGACGGTCATTATGATCTCGGCATCAAGCGCAAGCTTTATGAAACCCTGCTGCCCGAGCTCAAGAGGCTGTTTGACAAGGCTCCGCAGGGGTGGTGGCTTCAAACCCCTGCCAAGCTCCGCTGAAGTTTTCCAGGACACGTCAACCCAGAGGCTGCTCCAGACTCTGATGATGCACCAGACGGGCGTAAAGCCCGTTTTTTCGCATCAGCGTTTCATGCGTGCCCTGTTCAGCTATTCCCCCTTCCTCCACCACAATGATCAGATCGGCCTGTTGTATGGTAGCCAGCCGGTGAGCGACGACCAGGGTCGTGCGCCCCTGGCGCAAGCTCTGCAAGGCCTGGAGGACCCGGGTCTCAGTGCGTGAATCCAGCGCACTCGTCGCCTCATCCAGCAGCAGCACCCTCGGCTGACGCAGAAGCGCACGCGCCAGGGCGACGCGCTGCCGCTGTCCGCCCGAAAGATACTGCCCGGCAGGGCCGACCCGACTGTGCAGACCCTGGGGAAGCTCATCGAGAAAATCGAGAGCCAGCCTGTCACAGAGCTGGCGGATCTCCTCCTCACGCGCTTCGGGGCGGCCAAGGCGAATATTTTCCAGGACCGACATGTCAAACAGCGCGCTCTCCTGGCTGACATAAGCCATGTTGTCGCGCAGGCTTTTCAAGGTCACATCACGCAGATCCCATCCATCCAGCGTGATACGGCCCGCGCTCACATCATGCAGGCGGGGGATGAGCGAAAGCAAGGTGGATTTACCCCCCCCGCTCGGCCCGACGAAAGCCACGGTCCGGCCAGGCAAAAGCTGCAGAGTCACATTTTCCACCCCGCGCCGCCCGTCACGATGCCGGTAAGACACGCCAGAAAAGACAAGCGCGCCCTTGCCTTCAGGCAGTGGACGGGCATCCGGCGTCTCCTGCACAGTCGGCGGCGTGTCGATCATCTCATAGACCCGGGCCACGCCGCCCAAACCTTCCTGCAAGGCTGTGCTCAACGACCCTAAAGCCCGTAACGGGCGCGAAGCTGCAAAAAGAGCCGCAATGAAGGCAGTGAAATCCCCAAGCGTCGCCCCTCCCATGGAAGCCCGCCAGCCTGCGAAGCCGAGAACAAAGGCGATCGCGCCTCCGCCTATCACTTCCAGAAGCGGATCGAGACGGGCCCGGTGACAGGCAATCTGCAACAGGCGGTCATGTAGCTGCCTGAAAGCTTCCCCCAACCGACGGCGCTCATGGCCTTCCATCCGGTAGAGACGGATCTGGCGCGCCAGGCTGAAGCTTTCTGTCAGAAGGGCAGCCGTCGCACCTATCTGCTCCTGCATCCCGCCGGAAGCCCGCCTGACCCGGCGCCCCAGCTTCTGCACGGGGATAATCGCCAGCGGATAGAGAATGACAGCAATCAGACTCAGCTCCCAATCCATCCACAGCATGGCGGCAACCAGCCCCACGACAGTGACCACATCCCCCAATGCATTGACAGAACGGGTCAGCGCCTCACGAAGGGCCAGCGCATCACTGGTGAAACGTGACGCCCAGCTTGCCGGCGCCTCTTCTTCAAGGGAAGCGACATCAGCCTGGAGACCCTGATTGAGCATCCGCAGCTGCAGACCGCGCACCACCTGCATCACCATGCCCTGCACCGCCACGTTCTGCCCGTACTGGGCCAGAGCTTTGGCGCCGGTGACCGCCAGGACGAGCGCAGGCACCTGGTAGAGAATGCGCCTGTCATGGGCTGTGAACATGTCGATAGCACGACGGATGATGACCGGATAAAGCGCCGTCAGCCCGCCCATAAGCAGGGTAAGCAGAACGATGAGTCCTACCCGGCCTGGATGCTGGCGGATTTCTTCACGCCAGATGCGCCGCACCAGTTTGAAGCTGGATGCCGGCGGCGCAGCGGACAGTCCTTGACCTGGACACTTCATGACGCCCCTTCAGCGGATGGATTCGCTGCGCTGGATTTCCTGCGCCAGCCATTGCCTGCAGGCCTGCGCATCAGGACGGCACCCTTCTGACAGCCACCAGTCCCGGGTTCTGCACAGCCACTGGCCCAGTGCCGGGCCCGGCTGAAGCCCGCATGCCAATCCGTCCTTGCCGCTCAGGGGAAAGACCGGGCGCGTCATGGCACCGAGCCGCGCCCGCAAGGCTTCCCAGCCCGCATCCGGCCGCCCCAGCTCGGCTGCCTGCAGCAGCCAGCTGCGGTCTTCCAGCAGGGACAGCTCCTGCCCGGCTGCCGCACGGCGCAGGTCGTCATCGGTCATGTCCGGACTGAGTTCAGGGACATTCTGCGCAAAAACGTGCAATCGGTGACGCGCCAGACGTGAAAGCTTCAGGCGCGCCCCGAGCCCCTCATCAGGACACAGGGCATAAAGGCGCAGAAGCCCCAGGCGCTCTTCCCGTTCGCTTTCTTCGTTCCTGCCCTGTGCCTGTACTGAAGACACTGCAGACAAAGAGGGCGCCTCTTCATCCTCCGTCATATTCCCGCAGGCGAGCAGGCGGGCAAGCCCTGCCAGCTGTGCCTGGGGCAGAAGAACATTCAGCAGGGTCGTCTCTTCCATCAGGCGCAGGGTGGGCAAAAGCCTGGGCCCCGTCAGAAGCCGCAACAGCTCCGAAGCCACCCGCTCCACCGAAAGCCGGCGGGTCAGCTCCACGCCTGCCCGAATGGCTGCCACGGCTTCCCCATCAGGGGTGCCGCTTCCGTAACGGGCCTGAAAGCGGAAAAACCTCAAAGCGCGCAGGGCATCTTCCTCCAGCCTGCGCGCAGCATTCCCCACGAAGCGGACCCGCCCCTCGGCCAGATCCTTCACACCGCCGAATTCATCATGCAGTTTTCCGGCCCGATCAAATGAAAGGGCATTGATCGTGAAGTCCCGGCGCGCGGCATCCTCTCGCCAGTCATCCGTCCAGGCCACGACAGCATGACGGCCATCCGTCTCCACATCATGGCGCAGGGTCGTAAGTTCATAAGGCCGCGATTCATGCACAACGGTCAGCGTGCCATGCGCCAGACCGGTCGGAACCACTTTCAGCCCTGCCGCTTCCAGAAGGGGTGTCGCCTCTTCGGGCGGCAGGGGACTTGCCATGTCAATGTCGTGCACAGGCCGCCCGCACAGGAAATCCCGCACGCATCCGCCCACCAGCCGGGCCTGCGGCAGAACAGACCAGATGCGTTCCACGCCTGCGCGTTCCGGCAGGACCGACAGACGCTGCCAGATCAGTTTCTCCTGCTCTGACGCGTGCGTGTCTTCCCCGGCCGACGGAAGCTGCTCTTCATGGTGGCTCAAAACGCGACGTGTATCAGGCAATGTCTCTTCCCTTTTCACATCCCGTTTCCAGCTTTACTGCGGGAGCGCTTGTTACGGATTACTGTCACGCCTCTTCTGGGCGCACCCGATGGGGCTGACTGATGGAGCTGACCGATTTTCGGCCAGGGATCAGGCTCCGAAAAAGACTTCAAGGGTCCAGGCGCGTCAAGGGAAAGAAGCATTTCCGGCTCCAGACACCCAGACATGTCTGACCGCCCACACGTTCCGGGATGGCAAGGGCTGTCAGCTCAAACATGACCGGCCGGCTCACGCGCGCCAGCAGGGAATCGCCGCCCTGTCTGCTGCCCATTTCCACATAGGCCGGTACCTGACCCCCGCGCTGCCAGTCACAGTGCAAGGGCCGGTCCTGACCAAGGCTGATCAGCTCGTCGGTATTGGTCCGCAGGCAGATATTCTGTGAGCGCGCGTCAGACCCCGTGAAATCCAATGCCACCGCCAGAAAGGGCGCATCTTCCACTTCAATGACGCCTTTCCGTCCTCCCAGGTCAAGCCAGTAACGACCCTGAGCGTCACGTTCCATCATGGAAGCGAAAAGACACCGCAGCTCTTTTCGCCGTACCGGCTGGCCGCAGCAGTACCAGGTACCGTCCTTTCTGATTCTGAAAGGCAGGCGCGGCACGGAAGACACCCTTTGCCGCCATTGCCCGATCGGCACTCCTCCTCCTGCCAGAAGCGATACGCCCTGGCGTTGCCGAGCGCTCACCAGACACGTATTTTTCATGCCATCCATCTTCTCCTCCCTGCGCTTGCTGGAAGGTCAGCCCCCTTTCAGCACGTAGTTCCAGCTTCTGTAGGCCTTTTGGCCGGATCAGCGTTCTCCCTGTCACGTCACGGGCCAGGGCAAAGCAGGGAAAACGCTGTTATGGACAGTTATCTGGGAAGGAGGCAGGCGGAATGAAACCCCTGAGAGATTTTCCGTTCAGTAATTCTAAAATCTGTCAAGAGGCTTTATGGGCAAGACTTGAACAAAACCAGTCCTCACCCAATCTAAGAAAATCAATACAGAAAATCAGGAGCTTTCCTGCAGCCCTGTAAGCCACAGGCTTTTGACGCTATATTGAAGCATTGAAATTGAACGCGATGACCGGAGCTGCCCCGGCCTCTCGTGATGCCGCTCCTTTCAGGAGGGCCTGATCCGCCCGCCCTGCAGTATTTTTCCTTCTCTCCCCCACGGCTCTTTTCGGAGTTTCCATGAGTGACCAATCCGCTTCCCTGACGCAGCCGCCCGGCGCCGTGCCTGATTCCCAGCAGGAAGGGGCTGCGACAGTGGCGGAAGCTGACCGTCTGGCACCGCGCCTCAAAGAGCTGCAGCAGGCCATCGGAAGCGTCGTGCTGGGCCAGGACGAAGTGATCAGCCAGGTGCTCACCGCCATTCTCGGCGGCGGCCATGCCCTGCTGATGGGTGCACCGGGGCTGGGCAAGACCCTGCTGGTCAAGACAACGGCCCGGGTACTGGGACTGGAGAACTCCCGCATCCAGTTCACACCTGACCTGATGCCCTCCGACATTACCGGCGCTGAAATTCTCGAGACGGATGAGAACGGACAGCGGCATTTCCGCTTCCTGCCAGGGCCGATCTTCAGCCAGCTCGTTCTGGCAGATGAAATCAACCGGGCCAGCCCCCGAACACAGGCCGCCCTGCTGCAGGCGATGGCTGAAGGTGCCGTTACCCAGGGCGGCAAAACCTGGCCCCTGCCGCGCCCCTTTCATGTCCTGGCTACACAGAACCCCATTGAGCAGGAAGGCACTTATCCCCTGCCTGAAGCGCAGCTGGACCGTTTCATGCTGCAGATCAGCCTGCAGCCCCCTGCCCGCGAGGCCGAACGGCGCATGCTGCTGGCAACCACCGGCAGCACGCAGGCTGAGGCCCCGCGCCTGCTGACGGCAGGTGAACTGCTCCAGGCCCAGGCCCTGGTGCGCCGTCTGCCGGTAGGCGACAAGGTGGTGGATGCCATCATCGCGCTTGTGCGTTCCCTGCGCCCTGCCGAGCCCGGCGCGTCAGAACAGGTAACGCAGTATCTCGACTATGGGCCCGGACCGCGGGCTGGGCAGGCCCTCATGATGGCCACCCGTGCCCGTGCCCTTCTGGACGGGCGGCTTGCCCCCAGTCTCGATGATGTGCGCGCCCTCGCAGAACCTGTTCTCGCCCATCGTCTGGGCCTCAACTATGCCGCACAGGCGGAAGGCTACACCCCTGCGGGGATCGTCGCTGCTCAGACTGCACGGTTGAGCTGACGGACACGGCCTGACGGACGGTGACGGTTCTCAACTCCCTTCTCGGTTTCTGGCACAAACATGCCCCTGGTGCTGGATCTCACGCCAAGGCCCGGCTTGCCGGCGGTCGCCCCCGGCCGACTGACGCCAAGTCCGGTCCGACACGGGCTGTCCGTGCACTGCCCGAGCTGCTCCTGGCCGCTCATCCGCTTGCCCAGGCCCTGCTGGACGGCCCCCACAGCCGCAAACGCGCTGGAGACGGCGAGGAATTCTGGCAGTTTCGCCCCTATCAGCCCCTTGAGCCTGCCTCAGCCATTGACTGGCGCCAGTCCGCCCGCTCTCCGAATCCTGAAATTCTCTGGGTTCGTGAACATGAGCAGAAAACCCCGCGCACTCTCCTCATCTGGATCGACCCTTCACCTTCGATGCGCTGGGAACCGGATAACGCGACTGAAACCCGCAAGGGTGTACCCACCAAATCCGAGGCGGCCCTGACAGCTGCCCTGGCTCTGGGAGAAGCGGCTCTGAAAGCGGGTGAGCGGGTCGGAGTGGCAGGAAGGCCACGCCTTTATATGGGACCGCAGGCCTTCGGCGCGCTGGCCGCAGCTCTGAAGGAGAGCCTGGCAGAAGATCGACCTCCCCTGCCGCCTCTTGCTACCGTGCCCCCCCATGCCCAGCTTCTGCTGGTCAGTGATTTCCTGTGGCCCGAAAAGAGCATGGAGGAAATCTTCAGCGCCTGCACCAGCCGCCCTGGCCGCACGGCGCTGCTGTGTGTGCTTGACCCGGCAGAGCGGGAACTGCCCTACCGGGGCCAGGTGCGTTTCACGACGCCTGAAAGCGACCAGACCCTTACCTTGCCAGCTGTCGAAAGCCTGAGGGAAAACTACCGGACAGAGCTTGAGGGCCATCTGGCACGCCTGCGCAGCCTGCAAGGCCCTCGCAGCCGCTTCGTCCTCCACTGGACGGACACTTCCCTTCTGCCACCCCTCATGCAGTTGCATGCCTGGCTGGGGAAAAGGAACGCGGCTGGAGACGTACGCCCATGATGCCTGTGAGTTTTCACACCCCCTGGCTGCTGCTGTTTCTGCTGGCCCTGCCTCTGCTGTGGTGGCTGGCGCGCGCCACGCCCCCCGTGCCACGGCGACAGAGCTTCTCTTCTCTTGTCGTGCTGCGCCTGGTGCGGCCCCTGCAGCAGGACGCAGCTCATACGCCCTGGTGGCTGCTTGCGCTCCGCCTGTTGGCCCTGGCCCTGCTGATCCTCGCCTGTGCAGGACCGGTATGGCGCTCTGCAGACTCTTCCCCGACGGCGCAAAACACGAAAAAAAACCTGATCATTCTCGATAACGGCTGGGCGGCCGGTCCCTTCTGGACGCAGCGGGTGCAGGTCGCTCAAGCACTAGGAGAACGCAGCTTCCGGAACGGAGGACAGCCTTTTTACCTCCTGACTGCTCCGGCAGCGGACGGACAGCCGAGCGAGCCCCTGATCCCTGAGGACCTGCATGCCCTGTCCGGCCTGCTGGCCACGCTGCACCCCCAGCCCTGGCCTGTCCAGCGTGCAGTCGCGGCCCGGCGCCTGCTTGCCCCGCAATGGCAGGCGCGCCTGCAGCAGGCGACTGTCACACTGCTTTCAGACGGTCTGGCTCAGGGCGGCGAGGCGGCGCTGACCAAGGCCCTCGCCCCGGCAGCACGGGTTTACGATATACGCTGGGCGCCCTGCGCGCTGGTGCGCCTGAGCGCCACCCCGCCTGTCAGCGGTGACGACGGCACTACTGCCCGGCTTACCCTGCTGGCTGAACGGCTGCCCAAGTGTACGCAAAAAACAACCTCCCTGCTTCGAGGACTGAGCCTCAGCGGGGTTCAGGGTGGCAATCAGGAGACGTCAGGCACGCGCCAGCATTTCGACACGGTCATCCACTGGTCTGTGCCCGTGGGCAGCAGAACCACTGTCAGCCTGCCTGGCGCCCTGGCAGCCGATCTGGACGCCCTCAAGCTGGAAGATATTTCAGGACCGGCCGGCATGGCTCTGTTCGGAGGGGGGACGCACCAGAAAACCGTTGGCCTCCTGCGCCTGAACGGGGACACGACTCCTCTGCTCGGCAGCGCGTTCTACCTTACGCGCGCGCTGGGCGCTGACGTGCGGACAGGCAATCTGGAAAATCTTCTTTCCCCAACCAGCCCTCCTCTCTCCCTCCTCATCGCGCCTGATGGCACGCTTTCCACGCCGGAGGCGCAGCGCCAGGTGCTGAACTGGGTCCGGCACGGCGGCATGGTGGTGCGGTTCGCCGGGCCCGAACTCGCACAATCGGGTGAGACAGCCCCTGTTGCGCCAGGTTCCGCAACGGAGGCCCAGGCTCTCTTGCCTGTAACGCTGGTCCATGGGGAACGGCAGCTGGGTGGCCCGATGTCGTGGGGGAAGCCGCAGCCTCTGGCTCCTTTCCCCGAGCATTCTCCCTTCAACGGCCTGGAAGTGCCCCCCGACATCACGGTTACGCGCCAGGTGCTTGCTCAGCCGGAAGATGACCTGCAGGCACGCAGCTGGGCCAGCCTGGCAGATGGCACCCCTCTGGTGACAGCACGGCACGAAGGCCAGGGAATGGTGGTGCTTTTTCACATCACGCCCACTGCTGAATGGTCCAACCTGGCTCTGTCAGGCCTCTTTCCGGCCATGTTGGAGCGGCTCATCACCGCAGCCCCGACCCTTGCGCGCAGCACGGCAACTTCTGCAGGCCCACAAGTCCTGCAGAACCGCCTGCCCCCTTGGCGCATCATCACAATGGCTTCCCGCCTGGCGCTTCCCAACAGTGCCGCGCAGGCCCTGCATCTTCAGGGCCCGCTGCCTGCTGTCAGCGTGGACCATCCAGCCGGGCTGTATGGCACCCTGCCGCGCCTGCGTCCGCTCAACCTGCCGCAGAATGCCGGTCCGCTGCGCCCCGAGCCCCTGCTGGGCACACCACGCACGCCAAAAGGCCTGGCGCCTGCCACAGATCTCGCACCCTTTCTGGGGCTGGCTGCCATTGCGTTGCTGCTTCTGGATGGCCTGCTTGCCCTTCTGCGCCGGCTGCGCCCTGTCCCCCTTGAAGATGCCAATGGGAAACTTCCTTTCCATTTTCCGGATTTCAGGCGCACGGCTTCAGGCAAGCCCCCCCTTCTTCTCCTGTTTGTAAGCCTCTCTTCGGCTACTGGCGCCCTGCTGTTGCCGAGTGCACTCCCGACCATGGCGCATGCAGGCGCTACCGCCGCCCCCACAAAGCCCGTGCCGCACCCCGTTTCAGAAGCAGCTTCCCATCCTGACAGAGGCCTCCCACCCCCCGGCGCCCTCGAGACACGACTGGCCGCGATCAAAACGGGTGATCCTGAAATTGATCGCGCCAGCCTGGAAGGGCTGGAAGGCCTGACACGTTTTCTGAATCAGCGCAGCACGGCGCATCTGGGTTCTCCTGTCAGCGTGGATGCCGATCAGGCAGAGCTCGGCTTCTATCCGCTGCTTTACTGGCCCATCACCCCTGGCCTGGTCGCTGATCCGACCCGCAGCGCAGCCCTGAATGATTATATGAAACATGGCGGCTTGCTGATGATTGATGAGCTGGGCGCAGGCAGTGAGCTGAGCGGTACCAGTGCAGCCACCGCCCGGCAGAGCCTGAAGCGCGCGACAGAAGGGCTCGACATCCCCCCACTGATGAAACTGGACAGCAAACATACCCTCTCGCACACTTTCTACCTGCTGCATTCGATGCCGGGCCGCATTGACGGTCAGCCTGTTTACGTGGCGCGCACGCAGGGCGAGGCGGAAAATTCCGAGAGTGTCAGTCCCGTCATCATCGGCAATGGGGACTGGGCCCGTGCCTGGGCCGTCAATGAAGCCGGCGAACCGGCTTATGCGGTCGTCCCGGGCGGGGAAACGCAGCGCAATGCCGCTTACCGCTTCGGCACCAATGCGGTGATCTATGCCCTGACCGGCAATTACAAAAACGACCAGAAGCATTATCCGGAAATGCTCCGGCGCCTTGGTGGGAGCGCAGATAGTAGCAGCCCCTCCACGACCGGTGAGAACGAAGCCGGGGGGAATGACGCCAGCCAGAGCAGCAACGAGGCGGGAGAAGAGGAATGACGCAGATCGGCTGGGCGCCTCTTCTCCCCGTCTGGATGCTCCTGGTTCTCGGCGCGTTGGGCCTCCTCATCACCCTGATCGGCTTTTTTACGCATCTGCGCGGCACCGGGCTGCGCCTGCTGGCCCTGCTGGTTGGCCTGCTCTGGTTGGCTGATCCGCAGTTGCGCCATCCCATTCTGCAGAGCCGCCCACAGGATGTACTGCTGCTGGTGGACCGCACGCCTTCCATGAACATTGCTAACCGCACGGCGCTGGCCGATCAGGCGGTCAAATCCCTGCAGCGCCAGGTGGGCAGCCTGCAGGGCATGAGCCTGCATGTCGTTGACGTCCCGGGCGGCCATGGCCAGGGAACGCGTCTTTACGAAGCGATGGCGCGTGAAATACCGGGGCTGCCCGACCTGGCTGCTGTCATCATGGTAACCGATGGGGTGGACCAGTTCCCGCTGACGCATCTTCCAGCCGCCCTTACAAACCCGCCAGGTGGCGCGCCCGTTCCCCTGCATCTGCTCGTTACGGCACGCGGCGAGGAAACTGACCGCACACTGCCCCTTCTCAGCGCACCGCCTTATACCCTCGCCGGCAAGGACGCTCATATCCGCTTCCAGACTGAGGATATAGGCGCTTACGAAGGTGCGCCCGTCATGGTCACCACGCGGCAGGACAGCGGAGCTGCACAGAAACTGGGGGAAGTCCGCTCAGGCCAGCCGATGGACCTGACCGTACACCTGACCCATCCAGGGCAGACCCTCGTGGAACTGAGCGCTTCCCCCTTGCCGGGAGAGGCCTCTCTTCTCAATAACCATACGCTTGTGCGGCTGCAGGGCGTGCGTGACCGCCTGCGCGTCCTGCTGATTTCAGGCGTGCCCAACCAGAGCGCACGCGTCTGGAGGCAGCTGCTGAAGGCAGATCCCTCCGTCGACCTGGTTCACTTCACCATTCTGCGCTCTCCTGAAATGGAAGATGACACCCCCCTGTCCGACCTGGCGCTTATCCCCTTCCCAACTCACGAGCTGTTCGAGCAGAAAATCCGCAGCTTCGACCTGATCATTCTCGACGGCTTTCAGAACCACAACATCCTGCCTGATTCCTACCTGCACAACATCGCCGAATTCGTGCGCAAGGGGGGCGGCCTTCTGGTGGTTGCAGGCCCGGAGCAAACGCAGCCAGGGGCTTTGCAGGATTCCCCTCTGGACAGCGTCCTGCCGGCCCATGTCACGCCCGACAGCGTTCAGACCGGCATCTTTCATCCACGACCGAGCCGCCTGGGCCAACACCATCCTGTCACTCTGGATCTGCCGCCCGCCAGCAGCTGGGGACCCTGGTTCCGTCTTCTGCGGCCTGA
This sequence comes from Oecophyllibacter saccharovorans, assembly GCF_006542375.1. Taxonomy (GTDB): domain Bacteria; phylum Pseudomonadota; class Alphaproteobacteria; order Acetobacterales; family Acetobacteraceae; genus Oecophyllibacter; species Oecophyllibacter saccharovorans. The sequence continues at coordinate 381,726 of NZ_CP038143.1, forward strand.
CCGCACCCACGGAGAAACCCTGCTGGAAACCGATCACGGTCAACCCCTGCTGATACTGGACCAGGTTGGCAGGGGACGCGTGGCCATGATGCTTTCCGACCAGATATGGCTGTGGTCACGCAGCACCCACAACAGCGGCCCCCAAGCTGAACTCCTGCGCCGCCTGGCTCATTGGCTGATGAAGGAACCCGAGCTGGAGGAAAACCGGCTCAAGGCGCATTTCAAGGGCTCAACCCTGGAAGTAACCCGCTACTCAACCACCGCCCTGCCGCCCAGCCAGGCAGAGATCACGGCCCCAGACGGCCATACCACCTCCCTGTCTCTCACCCCGGTGGCCGGAAAAGAGGGCATTCTGACTGGGCGGATAGCCGTCAAAGACCTGATGCCTGACCAGATCTGGACCGTTCGCCAGGGCGATCTGGTGACCTGTACAGCAGCCAACCGGGAAAACCCGATCGAGGATAAGGACCTGCAGGCCACAGCCACCTTGATAGGGCCGGTAAGCAAGTCACTCGGGGGCGCAACAGTATGGCTCGGCCGCAACGGACCGCCTGTCTTGCGCCAGGTCAGCGGTACAGGAAGCCTGTTCGGTCCCGGCTGGATCGGCGTGCCCCGCCACCAGATTGCCGTGGCTGGCGCCACGCGCAGCAGGCCCCTTTTTCCAGGCTGGCTGGCGCTTCCCCTCCTGTTGATGCTGTGGGGCCTGGCCTGGCGCCGGGAGGGATAAGCGCCAGATCCCGCTTCAAAGACAGATTTTTCCTTATTTACGCTTTGACGGCGTGAAGCGGGACTCGCTCCCGCCGCAAGAGAAGGATATAATTTCCTCCATGTCTGATTTGCCTCTGTCCGCTTCCCCGGAAGCTCTTTCCACCCCCTTTTCAGCACCCCGAGCCCTTTCTTCCAACCCGGAGAAAGAGCCGTGCGCGCGGCAGTTGCAGGCGCCTCTGAAGAGGAGGCTGGAAGCGGGAATGCTGCTCCTGGCACTCGGGGGCCTGCTGGGTACAGGGATTCTCACGACACCGGCAGCCCTGGCCGGCACGCAGTCACAGGCTGAGGCCGAGGCAGAATCGGAGGCCATGCAGGCGCAGGCAAAGGCTGAGGCGCGAAAGGCAGCCAAGCAGGCGGCTCCACCTTCAGCCCTGCCAGGTGCTGAAGGCAGCAGCGATGACGATGAGCATGCCCGTGTGGACATCAACCCGACAGCCGCTCTCTTCGATGCGATCAACAAGGGTTCCATCATCGCCGCCAAGGAGGCCCTGAACCGGGGAGCGGACCCCAATGCCCACAACGTCCTTGATCAGACCCCTCTCGACATGGCGATTGATCTGGGCCGCAACGACATCATGTTCCTTCTCCTGTCGATGCGCACCTATAATCCGGACGGCCAGCTGATCACTGAAACCCATCACGGCCAGATCGGGCAGGACAGCCAGGGCAATGGCCATCTTGATGTCAGCAGCCGCGCCAATGTGGTTGCACGTGCCCGCCCGGTCCGCCCACCCCGCCCCAGCAGCGACGGGGGCCGGCCGCAGCCGCAGATCGGCTTCCTCGGCTTCGGACACTGAAAACGCTCAACACCCCCTTAATCGGCTGATAGCGCCTCAGGAAACCTGACGCGCAGCATGGCTTTCCTGCCGCAACACATCGAGCTGGACCTGCTTGCCATCGCGTTCAAAATACCAGAACGTCCAGCCATTGCATGAAGGCGCACTGGTCAGCAACGCGCCCATCTTGTGGATGGAACCACGCTGCTTGCCGGCGACCAAAGTGCCATCAGGGGCCACGCAGGCCTTGAGTCGTCCCTGCCGGTCACTCAGGATCGTGCCGGCCGGAAGGGCGCCGTTCTCCACAAAGGTTCCGAAGGGAATACGCGGCTGCTCCCGACGCGCCGGGGTGACCGCCAGCTGATCGCTCGGCAGGCATTCCACCAGTGCCAGACGGGCCAAAGCCGCCCTGAAATAATCCGGATGTCGCTCGATCGCGATATAATGCCGCCCCAGCCGCTTAGCCACAGCAGGCGTCGTGCCTGTACCACAGAAAGGATCCAGCACGACGTCTTCAGCATTCGTTGAAGCCAGGATCACGCGGTGAAGGAGGCTTTCGGGCTTCTGGGTCGGATGCAGCTTAAGCCCGTGCTCGTTGCGCAGCCGTTCATGGCCCGTGCACAGGGGCAAGTACCAGTCGGAGCGCATCTGCAGGTCATCATTGAGCGCTTTCATGGCCTGATAGTTGAACCGGTGGCGGCTTTCAGGGCTCCGGGCAGCCCAGATCAGGGTTTCATGCGCATTGGTAAAGCGGCGCCCCCGGAAATTGGGCATGGGATTGGCCTTGCGCCAGACGATGTCATTAAGGATCCAGAAGCCGAGATCCTGCAGGATCGTTCCGAGGCGGAAAATGTTGTGGTAGGAGCCGATCACCCAGATCGTGCCGTCCTTGTGCAGCAGGCGCCGCGCCTCTGAGAGCCAGTCCCGGCAGAAGGAATCATAAGCCCCGTAATCGGAAAACTTGTCCCAGGCGTCATCGACCCCATCCACCACGCTCTCATCGGGACGGCGCAGTTCGCCACGGAGCTGGAGATTATAGGGAGGATCGGCAAAAATGCAGTCAATGCTCCCCTCCGGCAGGCCGCGCATGACCTCCACACATTCACCGTGCAGAATACGGTCGAGACGCAGCTCTGCGGGGAGTGGCGGGCAGGACTTGTGACGCGACGTCATGCAGCGGACTCCGGCTGGCTGAGCATGTGGCGGATGGGGGCAAAGGACCGGCGGTGATGGCGGGTGAACCCATGATTCCGCAACCCGCCCAGATGCACCGCAGTACCGTAGCCCGCATTACGCTCCCATCCATAAGGCTGGTGCCGATGTGCCAGACGACCCATCAACCGGTCTCGCAGGACCTTGGCGATGATGGAAGCGGCGGCAATGGAAAGACTGCGCCCATCACCCTCGATCACCATCTCCACCGGGCAGTCCAGGACAGGGGCGTGTTTGCCATCCACCAGGGCCAGATCGGGCAGGCGACCCAATTTCCCGGTCAGTTGAACAAGAGCACGTTGCATGGCCAGAAAGCAGGCCTGGCTGATATTCAGACGGTCAATCTCCGCTACCGAGGCTGCGCCTACCCCGAACTTCACTTCCCGCTCTTCCATCAGAGCTTCATAGGCGCGCTGGCGTTTGCGGGCAGTCAGCTTCTTTGAATCATCCAGCATGACTGCCAGTGTTGCAGCAGGCGGCGACAGAAAGACGACAGCACTCGCCACTACGGGACCTGCCAGGGGACCGCGGCCGACTTCGTCAATGCCGGCCACGTATCCGGAATGCTTCAGCTCTAAACTGTAATCCGGCATGACCGCTCCGCCCCCGACAGCCTCACTCCTGTGAAACCCTTAAGAATCGGTTGTGAATCACTCCGACTCGAAAGAAAAGGGCTGATGCCGTTTTTTTGTGCAGAAAATCTGTCCCGAACCGCGTCCGAACCCTGGAAAGACCTTGAGCTTCTTACCATGAAACGGGCTGGCAGGCCTTTTAAAGCTGCAGCGTGTCGCTGTCTCCGCTTTCCGGCTCATCTGATGTTGAAGGCTCGGCTGGGGCAGGAGAAGGAGAGATTTTCTCGCGGTTGCCGGAGTTCCCGCCTACCGTGCCGTCGGAATCAGGGGCACTGAACAGAGACGAACCCGGCGCTGAATGATGGAACTTGCCAGCTACCAGCGTTTCCTCCAGCAGCTTGGAAAATTTCTGCTCGCTGGCGACGGCTACCAACAGCCTGAGCAGGAAAAAAAGACTGCAGCCAATCAGAAGATCGCTTCCCCTGCCGCCCAGGATGCGCCTGCGCACCCAGAAGTAGCCGGGCGCGCACAGAAACCACCAGAAGGAAGGGGGCCTGAACCCCGCCCGCTCCAGATAACGGCGGTCTGTAATGAAGGCTGTCAGCTGAATGGTCAGCACCAGCAGAAGAATTATGCTGCAGGTTGCAGGATCGGGCACACCGTGCAGATAGGTGTTGAAAGCCACGTAAAGGGGCAGGATTTCCTTTCCGAAAATGAAAATCCACCCCCACAGGGCGGGCACGGAAGCAGCCCGCACTGCTTCAGGGACCTGAGTGGCAGACAGGAGGTCAGATTTTGCCGCAGCTCTCTCCCGCTCCTGCAGGCGCGCGGAAGAAGCTGCCGACAATGACCTCAGGGGCGCGATCAGCCCGGCACGTGCGGCGGGCCGCCACTGATCGCCGAAAGAAGGCGTCCAGACAAGGGTTTGAGGCTGGATACGGCGCTGCACGATCAGACGCAGGAGCTCCCCCCGCGTTACGGGGCCGGCCGGCTGTCCGTTCTGTTCGTAAAACCACTCCATGTTTCCGAGGCCTTTTCTCTTCCGCGTCTCTGCCAAGTGCCGCCTGCTCTTCAGGACACCGGTTACAGAATGCCCCGTTAAAAACAGGCTTCCCAAACCGGTTCAAGGTCTGGAAAGCCCCGATAACAACCTGCTCTCCCTGAGCTCGGCTTTCCGGCAAACCCGGAAGAGCCGGCCAGACCTCAGCGGCGACGACGGCGAAGAAGACCGCCCACGATCAGGCCAACCACCGTCGCAATCCCCAGAGACACCAGCGGACGTTCCTGAATGAACGCAGTTGCGGCCTCGATCCGGGTTTCCCCCGCATCATAGAGATCAGCGAAATCACGCTCTGCTTTGCCCGCCAGCTGATCCATCTTACCGGTGGCCTGCAGTTTGGCGTCTCCTGTCAGGTTGCCTGCGGCTTCCTTGACATGACCAGCTGCATCCTTGAAGAGGCCTTCAACCTTTGCATTCGTGGTATCCATGGTAACGCTCCTCAGAAAATCCGTGAATAACTCTGTTTAAAGCCGCTTTCTTATTAAAGCCGCTTTCTTAAAAGCAACTTTCCGAAAAACGCCCTCTGACCAGCCAGGACCGGGAATCAGGCGAAGCCTGAATAAGCAAGCCGCGGCCATGGGCAGGTGAGCGTTTTTTCAACTGCTTTTCTGATATGACCTTCCCGCCGGAAATCTACAAGTGCGACACGCCAAAAACTTCCTTTGGCAAACCACGCGCCTGGCGGCCCCGGTCCGATACGCGTCCGCTTCCTGCTGCCCCCTCCCACAACAGGGATAGACACAGGGACAGACATGGAAATGACGCATTTGGGTGCTTCAAGCACGGCTTCGGCAGGCTATATATCCGGGTTCTGTCCATCGGCTTGGCCAACACAGTTTCAGCCTGGTTCCAGACACCCCTGAGAGCGCCATCTCAAGTACCCCCTGTTCTGACATGCTTACGGAAAGCGTTTCAGATTACAGCGTCGGTTTTGGGAACGATGGTGCAGGCGACACCTCCGAAAGCGTCATTTCCCTGTTTTTCTGACAGATCGGCGCACAGCCTCTGGGCATTCACCGCTTCCGTTCTCATATATGCAATCTGCATATTATAACGGATTTCCCTAATACTATCCCCACAGCTGGGCCCTCTGCTGATCTGGCGGCTGTCCCATGTTATTGCCTTCCCGTTTCTGACGTTCTGTCAGACCACGTTTCACAGATCCGGAAAGACGCCCTTCCATGACGACGCCCTCTCCCGCTTCTGCCCCATCCATGCCTGAACACGGGAAGACCCGCCGTCACCCGGTTGCTTTCACTTTGGTGCTTCTCGGGCTACTGCTTGGCCTCATCATCCTCTGGCGCCTGCTGCCCCACAAGAAAGCCACTGGCACCGGCCACGCCGCGCAGGCAGTGGCCGTCGCAGAAGTGGCCGCGGGAGACATTCCTGTCATCTACCAGCTGCTCGGCACTGTGGTTCCCATCGCCAATGTGACCATCACCCCGCGCGTCAACGGCTATATCGCCCGGATCGAGTACCAGGAGGGCCAGCACGTCAATGCAGGCGACGAGCTGGAACTGATCGACCCGCGGCCTTATGAAGCAGCTCTCACCCAGGCCCAGGGCGCTCTGGCCGCTGACAGGGCGCAGCTTGAAAAGGCACGGATCGATAACGGCCGTTACCAGCGCCTGCTCACCCAGAACTCAACGGCTGCCATGACGGCCAAGGACCAGCAGCTCCTGGTCAAGCAGCTTGAGGGCCAAGTCAAGTCCGACGAAGGCAATGTGCGCACCGCCCAGCTGAATCTCATGTACTGCCACATCATTGCACCCGTGACCGGGCGGATCGGTATCCGCGCCCTCGATCTCGGCAATTACGTGACGATCGGTCAGTCGGGTGGATTGGCGGTCCTGACGCAAATGCAGCCGATTTCGGTCATCTTCACCCTGCCCCAGAACACCCTGCCCGGCGTCTGGGATGAGATCCGGCAGCATGATGTCCTCACCGTGGAAGCATGGGACAGCGACAACCTGCAACGCCTGGCCACGGGCACGGTGCGTGCGCTCGACAGCCAGATCAATACCGCCACAGGCACGGTGCGCCTGCGCGGCATCTTCCCCAACAAAACCGAAGAACTCTTCCCCAATGAATTCGTCAACGCCCATCTGCACGTCAAAACCCTGAAACATGTCCTGCTCGTGCCGGGCATTTCAGTCCAGGTCGGGCCGAACGGCACCTTCACCTATGTCGTCGACAAGGACCTGCGCGTCCGGGTGCAGCCCGTCAAAACCGGTTATGCCAACGATACGCAGACCGTCATTCTCTCAGGCCTCAAGGCAGGAGACAAAGTCGTCACGGACGGCATTTCCCATCTCAAGCCAGGTGCCAAGGTCACGATTGTCGCCCGTGACAGAAGCACACCCTCGGCCCTCTGATCCTGCTCTCCCCAACTGGTCCGGCACCCATTACGCCGGTCTGAAAAACGTTCTTTCCCGAAGACATTCCTCCCGTTCCCTGTCGGAAGTTGAAGCCGCGTGAATCCCTCCCGCATCTTTATCGAACGCCCGATCGCCACCAGCCTGCTCATGGTGGCGCTCCTGCTCTCCGGCCTGCTGGGATGGAGGTTCCTGCCCGTGGCGGCCCTGCCGCAGGTGGAGTATCCGACCATCGTGGTCTCCACCTTCTATCCCGGCGCCAACCCCGACGTGATAGCCACCTCCGTCACCGCCCCGCTGGAGACCCAGCTGGGGCAGATGGCGGGCCTGTCGCAGATGACCTCGCAATCCTCCAGCGGCGCCTCGGTCATCACCTTGCGCTTCAATCTCAGCATGAGCATGGATGTGGCGGAGCAGGAGGTTCAGGCCGCCATCAACAATGCGGGCTCGCTCATTCCAAGCGATCTGCCCACTCCTCCCATCTACGCCAAGATCAATCCGGCCGATGCGCCGGTCATCTCCCTGGGGATCACCTCCAGCATCATGCCGCTGCCGGAGGTGGAGGATTACATCAACACCCGGCTGCAGCAGAAGCTGAGCCAGATCCCGGGTGTCGGGCTTGTCTCCCTGGCTGGCGGCAACCGCAAGGCCTACCGGATTCAGGTCAACATTCCCAAGCTGACTTCCTACGGGATCGCGCTTGATACAGTCCGCACCATCATCGGAACGGTGAACGTCAACTCCCCGACCGGCACCTTCGACGGGCCGCGCTATGCCACCACCCTGCGCATGGACGGCCAGATCAGCTCGGTTGACCAGCTTCTCGACCAGGTGATCGCCTATCAGGACAACGGTCCCATCCGCCTGCGCGATGTCGCCAATGTGGTGGAAGGGGCAGAAAACACCCAGCTTGCCGCCTGGGCCAATGCCACCCACGGACTGATCCTGGCCGTCCAGCGCCAGCCCGGCGCCAATGTCATCGATGTGGCCGACAGTGTCCGCGCTGCGCTGCCGCGCCTGCGGCTAGACCTGCCGCCCGGCATCGACATCATTCCCCTGACCGACCGGACCCTGACCATCCGCGCCTCGATCCATGATGTGGAGCTGGATCTGGCCCTGGCCGTCTTTCTGGTCGTGGCCGTCATCTTCCTGTTTCTCAGGAGTGTGCCGGCCACCATCATTCCGGCCCTTTCAGTGCCCCTTTCGCTCATCGGCACGCTGGGCGTCATGGACCTGCTGGGGTTTTCACTGGACAACCTGTCGCTGATGGCTCTGACGATTGCCGCAGGCTTTGTCGTGGATGACGCCATCGTGGTGATCGAAAACATCTCCCGTTTCATCGAAATGGGCGATGACCCCATGACGGCCGCGCTGAAGGGCTCGCAGGAGATCGGCTTCACCATCATCTCGCTCACCCTTTCGCTCATCGCGGTGCTGATTCCCCTGCTTTTCATGAGCGATGTCGTGGGACGGCTCTTTCATGAATTCGCCATGACGCTGTCGATCACTATCGTTCTGTCAGCCATCATCTCGCTCACTCTCGTGCCCATGATGTGCTCACGGATGCTCAAGCCGGAGATGAAAGACCCCGAGCTGCCGGATGGCCAGCTGCCCCCAGGCGCGCCCCACAGCTTCTGGAAACGCCTCTGGCTGCGCCTGGTGGGCGAGGATTTCCGGCTGATCCGGAAGGTCATTTCCGCCTATGACCGCAGCCTGGACTGGGTGTTCGACCACCAGAAGCTTCTGCTGGCCAGTTTCCTGGCCACCATTGCCCTGACAGGTATTCTGGCCTGGTACATTCCCAAGGGCTTCTTCCCCGTTCAGGACACGGGGCTTGTGCAGGGCATTTCCGAAATGGCCGAGACCATTTCCTTTGCGGGCATGGCGGAAAAGCAGCAGGCTCTGGGCCGTGAACTCCTCAAGGACCCTGATGTGCAGAGCCTGTCCTCGTTCATCGGCATCGACGGGCAGAACATGACCCTCAATGTCGGGCGGTTCTACATCAACCTGCGCCCGCGCGAGGCCCGCACCTCATCGCTGACGGCCATTCTGGCGCGCCTGTCCAAAGTGAGCGAGAAAGTGGTGGGCACGAAACTCTACGTGCAGCCTGTGCAGGACATCACGCTTGATACAGCAGTTTCAGCCATGGCCTACCAGTTCATTGCCGAATCCCCCAGCCAGAGTGATTTCGATCGCCTGATGCCGAAACTGATGGCAGGCCTTCAGACGCTCCCTGTGCTGGGCGACGTGGCGGATGACCTGCAGCCGGGCGGGCTGACCGCCAAGCTCACGCTCGACCGCACTGACGGCGCGCGCTACTCCATCACCCCCCAGACCGTTGACAACCTGCTCTATGACAGTTTCGGCCAGCGCCAGGTCTCGACCATCTACACGCAGTCCAATCAATACCGCGTGGTGCTTGAGGCCCTGCCCCAGCTGCAACATGGCCTGACCTCCCTGTGGCAACTTTACCTGCCGGGCATCGCAGGGGATGCGGGCGCCAGCACTTCCGGCCCGACCCGCCAGCCGACCTCAGGGCTCGTGCCGCTGCTGCAGGTCACCCATCTGAGCAAGGAGTCTTCCCCCCTTCTGCTGACCCGCTACAACCAGTTTCCGGCCAGTATCGTTTCCTTCAACGTCGCTCCGGGCCACGCGCTGGGGGAAGCAGTCACCGCGATTGAAGAAAAGCGCGCCGCGCTGCATCTGCCTGCTAGCTTCCACACTGAGTTCCAGGGCACGGCAGCGGCTTTCCAGACTTCGCTTGGGCATGAACTCTCGCTCGTCGCCATTGCTCTGGTAGTGATCTACATCGTCCTGGGCGTGCTTTACGAGAGTTACAGCCAGCCGCTGACCATTCTCTCCACCCTGCCCTCGGCAGGCGTCGGCGCGCTTGTGGGGCTGGAGCTCTTCGGCATGCCGCTGGATATCATGGGGGTCATCGGCATCGTGCTGCTGATCGGCATCGTCAAGAAAAACGCCATCATGATGATCGACTTCGCCCTGCAGGCCGAGCGCGAAGACCATGCCACTCCCCTGCAGGCCATTCGCCAGGCCGCCGTGCTGCGTTTCCGCCCCATCCTCATGACCACGCTGGCTGCTCTTCTGGGAGCGCTGCCGCTCATGCTGGGCACGGGCACAGGCGCTGAGCTTCGCCGGCCCCTGGGTGTCTCCATTGTCTGCGGTCTGATGCTGTCGCAGCTTCTGACCCTGTTCACCGTGCCTGTCATCTACCTGTTCATGGACCGGCTGGGCGCACGCACGCGAGCGCTGTTCAAACGCAGCCCGCGCGCTGCAGGGCAGAGACCGGGAGAAACGGCCTCATGAAACTCGTCCGCTTCTTTATCCTGAGACCCGTCGGCACCACCCTGCTGACGATTGCCATGTTCCTGGCCGGGATCCTGGGCTACACGCAGCTGCCCGTCTCCGAGCTGCCGAAGATGACCTTTCCCATCATCATGGTCTCAGCCCAGCAGCCAGGTGGTTCGCCCTCGGAAATCGCCAGCACCATCGCCGCCCCCCTTGAGCGCCACCTGGGCGCGATCGCCGGCATCCGGGAGCTGACCTCCACCTCGACGATCAACCAGGCGCGCATTCTGCTGCAGTTCGACCTGTCGCGCAGCGTCACGGGCGCAGCCCAGGACGTTGAAGCGGCCATCCGCGCCGCGCGCCAGGACCTGCCCACAAGTCTGCGCACCAATCCGCGTTACGTTGAAGCCAATACCGACGGCGCCCCCATCATGGTGCTGACCCTGACCTCCCCCACCCGAACCCCCCAGCAGCTCTACGACTATGCCAGCAACGTCATCGTGCCGGGGCTGAGCCAGGTGGAAGGGGTCGGCAGCGTTGACCTGCATGGCAGCGCCCTGCCTGCCGTGCGGGTGGAGATCAATCCTCTCCGCCTCTTCAGCTACGGCATCGGTTTCGAGGATCTGCGCGCTGCCCTTGCCTCGGCCAATGCCCACACCCCCAAGGGGTTCCTGGATCTGGCTGACCAGCGCTACATGCTTGCCACCAATGACCAGGCAGAGGAAGCCAGCGCCTACCGCGATCTCATCGTCGCCTACCGCAACAGCCAGCCGGTCCGCCTGACGGACGTGGCTGATGTCATCAACGGGGCCGAAGACCTGCGCCAGGCAGGCTATGTCAACGGCAAGCCGGATATCATCTGCCTGGTTTTCGCCAAAAGCGACGCCAACGTGATCAAGACTTCCAACCAGATCAAGGCCCGACTGCCCCAGCTGCGCGAAGCCCTGCCCAGCGATACCGACTTCTCCATCCAGCTTGATGACTCGCTTACGATCCGTGCCTCCCTCTCCGACACGCAACGCACCCTGATCCTGGCCATCGTCCTGGTGGTGCTGGTGGTCATGATCTTTCTGCTCAACCCCAGCAGCACCCTGGTGCCGGCTATCGTCGTGCCGGTTTCCATCGTCTCGACCTTCGCTGTCATGGCCCTGCTCGGCTACCAGCTCGACATCCTCTCCCTGATGGCACTGACGATCGCCACCGGATTTGTCGTGGATGACGCCATCGTGGTGCTGGAGAACATCACCCGCTTCATGGAGATGGGCCATCCACCTGAGGAAGCGGCGATCCTGGGCGCAGGTGAAGTGGCGTTCACAGTCTTTTCCATTACGCTCTCCCTGATCGTCGTCTTCCTGCCCATCCTGCTGATGGATGGCATCGGAGGCATGTTTTTCCATGAATTCGCCATGACGCTGGTCATCGCACTCAGTGTGTCTCTGGTCCTCTCGCTCACCCTTACCCCCATGCTCTGCGCCCAGCTTCTGCGCCCCGAAACGCTGGACGACACGGGAAACCTTCCATCCACGGGCAAAGCCGGCTGGAAAGCGCGCCTGACCCGTTGGGCAGCATGGCTGGAAAGACAGCAGCACAGGCTGACCGATGCCTATTCCCGCTCCCTCGATGTCGCGCTGCGCTACCGGCGCTGGCTGGTGATGAGTATTCCCATCACCATCGCGCTTGCCATCGCCCTCTTCATGGTGCTGCCCAAGGAGCTGTTCCCGCAGGAAGACGAAGGCATGCTGATGGGCCGTCTTGTGACTGACCCCGACATTTCCTTTCATGCCCTCCAGGAACTGACGCGCCGCGTTGAGATACGCATCGCCAAGGATCCGAACATCGTCAGCGTCATCGGCGGCGTTGGCGGGCGCTCGACCAATTCGGTCAATCTCTTCATCACCCTCAAGCCGCTGAAAGAACGGACTGCCCCCGTTTCAGTGACCATCGAGCACCTCAACCAGCTTTACCGCAACACGCCTGGAGTCAGCCTGCGCCTGCGCCTGCCTTCAATGATCGGCGGGGGTGCGCGCTCTGCAGACGGGCTTTACCAGTATACCCTGCAGGGCAGTTCAGCTGAGGAACTGGCCCAGTGGGCGCCGCGTGTCGTGACCGCGCTCAGCAAGCTGCCCATGCTTCAGGACGTCAACTCCGACATGGAGAAGAACGGACGCGGCGTGACCCTCGTGCTCAACCGGGATCTGGAGGCTCGCTATCTCATCACGCCGCAGCTGGTGAGCAATGTCATTTACGACGCTTTCAGCCAGCGCTCGGCCTCCATTATCTACAAGCCCCTCAACCAGTACCGCGTCATCATGGAAGCGGCACCGCGCTACTGGCGCAGCCCGACCTTTCTGCAGCAGATGTGGGTCAGTGTGGCAGGGGGCACCCCTGCAGGCGGCACGGCCTCCAACAACATCCGCGTGCGCCTGCCCGACCAGACCTCCGACAAGCTTTCGGAAAGCCAGCTGTCCTACCGCAACGCGATGGCCAACGCGCTGGCAGGCGGGGCTTCCGCCTCCAACGGTGCGGCCGTGACGACGAGTGCGGAAACAATGGTGCCCCTGTTGCAGACCGGTAATCTGGTGCCCAGCGCCACGCCGCTTTCAGTCAATCACCAGGGCGAGTTCGTCGCCGTTACCATCTCGTTCAATCTCGCGCCCAAGGCCGCGCTGAGCGATGCCATGAAGGCCGTCAATGACACCATGGTCAGCCTGGGGCTGCCACACGACATCCAGGGCGGCTTCGCAGGCAGTGCCGCTGATTATGACAAGACGGCCGGACGCGAGCCCCTGCTCATCCTGGCCGCCCTGGTGGCCGTCTACATCGTTCTGGGCATCCTCTATGAAAGCCTGATCCATCCACTGACCATTCTTTCTACCCTGCCCTCGGCAGGGGTCGGCGCGCTTCTGGCAGTCTTCCTCTTCGGTCAGACCTTCTCGCTCATGACCTTGATCGGCATTATTCTGCTGATCGGCATCGTCAAGAAAAACGCCATCATGCTGGTCGATTTCGCCATTATCGATGAACGTCACGGAGCCAGCGCGGAGGAAGCGATCAAAAAAGCGAGCCATCTGCGTTTCCGACCCATTCTCATGACCACTCTGGCTGCTGCTCTCGGTGCGCTGCCTCTCCTGCTGAGCAAGGGATATGGCTATGAATTGCGTCGTCCGCTCGGAGTGGCCATTCTGGGCGGCCTTTGCCTGAGCCAGCTTCTGACCCTCTACACCACCCCTGCCGTTTATCTCACTCTTGATCGCCTGGCGGCCAGCATGCGCCGCCGCACCCGTCAGCTGCGCGCCGCTCTGCCTTTCTGATGGCTCTTCTCGCACTTTCTTCCCGCCCAGGCATGTCATGGCCCCCGGAGCTTTCATGAGCCGTTTCACCCCCACTGCCTTGCTTTCCCTGCCCACTCTGGCCCTGCTGGCTTTGGCAGGCTGTATGGTCGGCCCGAACTATCACCGACCTGCTGCCATCGTCTCGCCCAAGCTCAAGGAAGCTCAGCCCCCGCCGGGCTGGGTAAAGGCGCAACCGGATATGGCCATGTTCCCGAAAGGAGACTGGTGGACGATTTTCCATGATCCGCTGCTCGACAAGCTGGAACACCGCGTCGCCACTTCCAACCAGAGCCTGAAGGAATACGTGGCGCAGTATCACAAGGCAGCGGCCATGATCGATTCGATCCGCGCCAACCTGTTTCCGACCATCAACGGCAAATTCAGCTTCGGCCATACGATGCACGGTGCCTATTCCACCAACAGTGCAACCGGCGGATCGACGGGTTATTACACCAAGGGCGGAAGCCGCTCCATTTCCAGCAACAGCTGGGATTTCGGGCCGAGCGCCAGCTGGACCATTGACGTCTGGGGGCAGATCCGCCGCCAGGTGCAGGAACAGGTCACAGCCACGCAGGCAAGTGCGGCACAGGTGGCCAACATGAAGCTCTCCTATGAGCTGCAGCTGGCTGAAGACTATTTCGACCTTCGTTACCAGGACAGCCTGATCGCGCTCTACGCCCGCAACGTCAAGCTCTACAGGCACAACCTGGATATCCTCGAAAACCAGCTGGCCGCCGGTGTGGCAGACCCGGCCAGCGTGCTGCAGGCGCGCTACCAGTATCAGGGCGTTGAAGCCAGTCTGGCCAATGCCCATGTGGCCCGTGCCCAATATGAACACGCCATTGCCGTTCTGGCCGGAATGCCACCTGCAGAGCTGACCATTCCTCCAGCGCCTCTGCCCAGCACGCTGCCGCCCCCGCCGCTCGTGGTGCCTTCCACCCTGCTTCAACGCCGCCCTGACATCGCACAGGCTGAGCGGGAAATGGCCAGCAACAATGCGGAAATCGGCTATGAAATCGGCGCTTTTTATCCGCAGATCACCCTGAGCTCCAATTACGGCTACAGTGGCAATCCCATCACGCAGCTCTTCCGCCTGGCTACGGAAAGCTGGGAGGCCGGTGCCGGTGCCACGGAAACCATTTTTGAAGGCGGCTCACGCACGGCAGCTGTCAGGGGCGCACGGGCTGATTATGCCAATGCGGTGGCGGCTTATCGCCAGACGGTTCTGACAGCCTTTCAGCAGATCGAAGACCAGCTGTCCAATCTGCGTTACCTTGGCGAGCAGATGGGGCTTGAGAAACAGGCTGTCAAAAGTGCTGATGAAGCAGTGCGCGTTTCGATGAACGAGTATCTGGCCGGCACCCAGATCTACACCACCGTGATCAGTGCCCAGCAGACTGCTCTGCAATATGAGCAGACATGTCTTCAGATCCAGGAACAGCGCTACCAGTCTGAGCTCAACCTGATAACGGATCTGGGAGGTGGCTGGAGCGTCAAGGACCTGCCCACCAAAAACCAGCTTCAGCAGGACAATCCCTTCCTGCCTTCCTTCATTCAGCCCAATATCGACGGCGCCCCCAATATGGGTACCACGCGTCAGAGCCTGGCTGGAAAATAACAGGGAATTTTCCTGCCAGACACCCAGAAGCAAAAACCCCGCACTCTTTTCGAGGCGGGGTTTTCCGATCGGCAGGATTTTCCCGCTGACTCAGGCTTACTTTGAATGATCGTGGCAGCCCTTCTTTTTACGGCAGCAAGGCCTGCGGCCCAGCATAATGCCGACAATCAGCGCCCCCACTGTCCAGAGCCATGGGCGGTCAATGACCATGTCGCGCACGGTTTCACTGACCTGAGAAACGACAGGGCAGCATCTGTCTTTGAGGCAGCTGCCATTAACGCCAGAATTCATGGGATTCTCTCCAGACTTTCTGCAAGGCTGTCTTAAACCGCGCTTTCTTTCCTGAACATTCTCTGGGCAGTGGGAAAAGCACGCAAAAGCCAGCAAACTGAAAAACAAAATAGACTGGAAGCTAGTGCTTCCAGTCTATTCATATTGGGTCGCTCTTCCTGCCCCGCAAGACAGTAGGAGAGATCAGGCCGCTTCCTGTTCAGCAGAAGCCTGGACAGGACCGCTATCCTTGCCTTTTGCAGACACGTCACGGTCCACCAGCTCGATAACGGCCATGTCGGCATTATCACCATAGCGCACACCGGCCTTCAGAACACGGGCATAACCTCCAGCCCGCTTGGCATAACGATCAGCCAGAGTGGAGAACAGCTTCCGCACGATATC
Source organism: Oecophyllibacter saccharovorans (assembly GCF_006542375.1). Taxonomy (GTDB): domain Bacteria; phylum Pseudomonadota; class Alphaproteobacteria; order Acetobacterales; family Acetobacteraceae; genus Oecophyllibacter; species Oecophyllibacter saccharovorans. Next base: position 397,420 of record NZ_CP038143.1, read on the forward strand.
TTCATCACGCAGCTGGGCAAAAGCCTGACGACGCGCATGCAGGTTACCGCGCTTGCCGAGCGTGATCAGCTTTTCAACAACCGGACGAAGTTCCTTGGCCTTCGGCAGGGTCGTTGTGATCTGTTCGTGCTTCAGCAGGGCGACAGCCATGTTGCGAAACATGGCAGCACGGTGTGAAGAGGTAACGTTGAGCTTACGACCGCTCATATTATGGCGCATTTTCTTTCCCTAATCCTTGCCTGTGGCTTCCCAGCCTGGGCTTTGCGGCCTGAAGGGCCGACTGAGGTTTTCCAATCAGAATGTTTCGTCAAGACGACGTGCAAGATCCTCGATGCTCTCGGGCGGCCAGGCCGGAACGTTCATTCCCAGAGACAGCCCCATTCCCGTCAGCACTTCCTTGATCTCATTCAGTGACTTACGGCCGAAATTCGGCGTCCGGAGCATTTCCTGCTCGGTTTTCTGCACCAGATCGCCGATATAGACAATATTGTCATTCTTCAGGCAGTTGGCACTACGGACGGAAAGCTCAAGCTCATCCACCTTGCGAAGCAGGTGACGGCTGAAGGGCAGATCATCCTGGGGCTCTTCATGCTGGACCGGACGGGGTTCGTCAAAATTGATGAAGAGCTGGAGCTGGTCCTGCAGGATGCGCGCCGCAAGCGCCACACCATCTTCAGGTGAAACTACCCCGTTCGTTTCAACGGTCAGGAGCAGCTTGTCATAATTCGTCACCTGCCCCACGCGGGTCGGTTCGATCTTGTAGGAGACACGCTTGACCGGAGAATAGATGGCATCAATGGGGATCAACCCGATCGGCGCATCTTCAGGACGGTTCTCCGATGCCGGAACATAGCCCTTACCACTATTGACGGTGAATTCCATACCCAGCTTGACGTCATCATCAAGGGTACAGATCACCAGATCGGGATTGAGGATCTCGATATCAGGGCCCGTCTGGATCTGACCCGCTGTCACTTCACCGGGACCGGTGGCGGTCAGCAGCATGCGCTTGGGGCCTTCACCATGCATGCGGATCGCCATCTGCTTGACGTTCAGAACGATGTCCGTCACATCCTCACGCACGCCGGGGACGGAAGAGAATTCATGCAGAACGCCGTCAATCTTGATGGCCGTTACCGCAGCACCCTGCAGAGAGGACAGGAGGATACGACGCAGGGCATTGCCAATAGTCAGACCGAAGCCGGGTTCCAGCGGATCAGCCACAATGGTGGCAACCTGTGACGGAACGGAACCGGGCTGTACTTCAAGCTTCTCGGGTCTGATGAGGGACTGCCAGTTTTTCTGGAGAACCAAGGTCATGGCCTTTCAAACAACGAAGCCCGCCGAAAGGAGGGCATCAGGCCGGCACCGTGTGGCGCGGCGCGAACTTCACAGGCATGATCCCCCGCGCCTTCAGGCCCGGGGGACCGCCACGCTCTCAGACGCGGCGACGCTTGCGCGGACGGCAACCGTTATGCGGAACGGGCGTCACATCGCGGATTGATGTGATGGTGAACCCGACCGCCTGAAGGGCACGCAGCGCGCTCTCACGCCCCGATCCAGGGCCTGAAACCTCGATCTCAAGGGTTTCCATGCCATGCTCACGCGCCTTGCGACCAGCGTCTTCAGCAGCCACCTGAGCAGCGTAAGGGGTGGACTTACGGGACCCCTTGAATCCCTGTGCCCCGGAAGAAGACCATGCAATGGCATTCCCCTGCGCGTCCGAAATGGTGATCATCGTATTGTTGAAGGTCGACAGAACGTGCGCAACACCGGAAATGATGTTCTTACGCTCTTTTCTGCGGATACGGGGGGCTGCCTTGGCCATATTCTTTCTGTCCTAAATAGTTTGCTGAAGCGCGAAAAATGCCACGTCTGATTAACGGGTGGCTTTTTTCTTGCCGGCAATGGCCACAGCCTTGCCCTTGCGGGTCCGGGCGTTGGTATGCGTGCGCTGCCCATGAACGGGCAGACCGCGACGGTGACGCAGCCCGCGATAGCAGCCCAGATCCATCAGACGTTTGATGTTCATCGCCGTCTCGCGGCGCAGGTCGCCTTCAACGCGGAACTCGCTGTCAATCAGATCACGAATGCGGGTGATCTGGTCGTCAGACAGCTCATTCACACGCGTAGGAGCGGGAATCTCAAGCTTTTCGCAGATGACTTCCGCCGTGGACGGCCCGATGCCGTAGATATAAGTCAGACCGATGACCACACGTTTGTTGGTCGGAACGTTTACGCCGGCAATACGTGCCACGCCAATTCTCCCATCAACGCGGCATTTCTGATCCGCGTCTCCATGTTTCTTTTTCCCGACTGGAAGTGTGGTCCCCAGGACGCCACACTCCTCTGCAGAACGATTCTAGCTCGCGCGAGCTGCGTTCGATACGTGCTCGGCGGAATATACTGCCCAGCACGGCAAGTCAAACTCTAACGATCACTTTTTCGTGATCTGTGTCAAGTCTCTCCGATCTCAGCCTACGCCCTTACCGGTCTCCTGCTCTTGCGAAGCACGGACCTGCTGAAGCAACTGGTCGATTTCACCAGCCACCTGATCAACGGCCTGCATGCCGTCCAGACGCTTGAGACGCCTGTTCTGCTCGTAATAAGGCAGAATAGGCGCCGTCTGAGCCCGGTAGGTTTCCAGTCGTTTGTGAATCACTTCAGGCTTATCATCGGCCCGCCGTGAACCGTCTTCGCCCTGCCGCGCCGCCAGTCGCGCAATCAAGGCCTGCTCGTTCACATCCAGCAGAATGACTTCATCAATCCGCAACCCTCTTTCCTCCAGCATACGGTCAAGAGCCACAGCCTGGCTCTCGGTCCGCGGAAAGCCGTCAAGAATGAAGCCCTTCTGGCAATCAGGCTGGGAAATACGCTGGGAGATCATTTCAATCATGATGGCGTCAGGCACGAAATGGCCCTTCTCCATCAGCTCCTGAACTTCACGTCCCAAAGGGGTATGCGCCTCAACCTCGGCGCGCAGCATATCACCTGTGGAAATCTGCTTCAGGCCCCAACGCGCTTCAAGGCGCTTGGCCTGTGTCCCCTTGCCTGCCCCTGGAGGCCCAAGAAGAATGATATTCATCGTGCGCTCCTGCTCCTGTTGCGCTGCCGGGTGCCGCCCCGGTTACGCTGCTGGCGAATCAGGCCCTGATACTGGTGCGCCACCAGATGGGACTGCACCTGACTGACCGTGTCGATCGTCACCGTCACAATAATGATCAGACTTGTACCGCCGAAATAGAATGGCACGTGATACTTGTTGATCAGGAACTGCGGCAGCAGACATACCAGCACCATATAGCCCGCGCCGATTGCCGTCAGGCGCGAGAGAATGCGGTCCAGGTACTCGGCTGTGGCCTTGCCGGGGCGGATACCCGGAATGAAACCGCCCTGCTTGCGCAGGTTTTCAGCTGTTTCCTCGGGATTGAAAGTGACCGCCGCATAAAAATACGAGAAGAAAACGATCATGACGGCATAAAGCGCCATGTAGAGAGGCTGCCCCTGCGAAAGCCACTGACCGATCCGTCCCAGAATTCCGGTGCTGTTATGCATGAAACCGGCCAGAGTGGCAGGAATCAGCAATACAGAGGAGGCAAAGATCGGGGGAATGACACCAGCCGTGTTCACTTTCAGCGGCAGATGGGTTGTATCGCCGCCGTAAATGCGATTACCGACCTGACGCTTGGGATATTGAATCGTCACGCGGCGCTGCGCCAATTCCATGAAGACGATAAACGCCACCACCCCCAGGGCCGCCACCAGGAATATAATGACAAAAAGGGGAGACAGCGCCCCTGTCCGACCCAGGTCCAGCAGACTCATCATGGCCTGGGGCAGATTAGCGACAATACCGGCAAAGATGATCAGCGAAATGCCGTTACCAATGCCGCGAGCGGTAATCTGCTCTCCGATCCACATCAGGAACATGGTCCCCGTCACCAGGACCACCACATAGGTCAGCAGGAACATCGGACCGGGCGAAATAATGGCGCTCAACCCGTTAGCCGTTCGCAGACTGCCCAACCCCATGGCAAAGCCATAAGCCTGAATAACCGCGATCACCACTGTCAGGTAACGGGTATATTGATTCAGTTTCTGTCGGCCGCTTTCCCCGTCCTTTTTCAAAGTCTCCAGTGAAGGCAGAGCGGTCGAGAGCAGCTGGACGATAATGGAAGCACTGATATAGGGCATGATGTTCAGGGCAAACACAGTCATGCGCCCCAAGGCGCCACCTGTGAACATGTCGAACATCCCCAGAATGCCGCTCTGGTTCTGGGAGACGATCTGCCCCAGCACAGCTGCATCAATGCCGGGTACCGGAATATAGGTGCCAAGCCGGTAGATGATCAGCGCACCCAGGGTGAACCAGATGCGCTTTTTGAGTTCGGTCGCTTTTGAAAAAGCTTTTAAATTCAGGTTGGCAGCAATCTGTTCCGCAGCGGAAGCCATCTCCCCATCCTTTCAAGAAAACAGCGCCGCCGCACACCGTGCGGGACGCCGTTAACTAAATCATCCAGCTCCTGCCCCTCCGAGGGAAAGAACCTCAGGCTGCTTCCTGGGTCTCTTCCTTGGGGGCGAGAATCTTGACGCTGCCGCCGGCTTTTTCAACAGCAGCCTGAGCCGCCTTCGAGGCGCCCGCCACTTCAAAATTCACCGGCTTGTCCAGCTCACCCTTGGCAAGGAGACGCACACCGGCCAGACGGTGATGATGACGCACCACACCCGCGTCACGCAAGACCTGCAGGGAAATGGGCGCGGAAGCGGAAAGCTTGCCCTCCTCCAGAGCCTGGGCAATCTGTCCCAGATTCACCACCGCATATTCCTTACGGAAAATATTGACGAAGCCACGCTTCGGCATACGGCGGTAAATGGGCAGCTGACCACCTTCAAAGCCATTCAGAGCCACGCCCTTACGCGCTTTCTGACCTTTATGGCCCTTGCCGGAAGTCTTGCCCTTGCCGGAACCGATGCCTCGGCCCAGACGCTTCTTGCGATAACGCGCGCCATCATTGTCGCGCAGTTCGTTCAGGTTCATATCACCCCTCCACCTTAAGCAGATGGGCCACCTTGCGGATCATGCCGCGCACAGCTGGCGTGTCTTCCAGCTCACGGGAAGAGCCGATACCGCGCAGGCCCAGGCCCTTGATCGTTTCCGCCTGTCCCGGCTTACGTCCGATGACGGAAGCAATCTGGGTGACGCGGACTGTCTTATGCTCAGACATTGGCGCCCTCCCCTTCAGACTGTTCGCGACGGCCGAAGATCTCGAAAGTCTTTTTACCACGACGCGCGGCCACCTGACGGGGGCTGCTGGCGCGCTGCAGCGCATCGAACGTAGCCTTGATCATGTTGTGTGGGTTACGGGTGCCCAGGCTCTTGGTCACTACGTCACTGACCCCTAGACTCTCGAAAACCGCACGCATAGGACCGCCGGCGATAATTCCGGTACCTGCTTCGGCAGCGCGGACCACTACCTTGCCAGCGCCGAAATGCCCGTTGGCATCATGATGCAGCGTACGACCCTCTTTAAGGGGCACACGGATCATGTTGCGACGCGCACGTTCGGTTGCCTTGCGGATGGCTTCCGGAACTTCGCGGGCCTTGCCGGCTCCGTAGCCGACCCGGCCCTTCTGATCACCGACAACAACCAGCGCTGCAAAAGCGAAACGACGGCCGCCTTTGACGACCTTCGCAACACGATTGATGGTCACCAGCTTGTCGACGAGCTCATCACCCTGCTCGCGATCACGACCGCCACGGCCGCCTTCTCTTGGCTCACGTGCCATGTGTGATCCTCCTTAGAATGAGAGCCCGCCCTCACGGGCAGCCTCTGCCAGGGCTTTGACCCGGCCATGATAGAGATAAGAGCCGCGATCGAACACGACTTCCTTGACGCCTGCAGCAACAGCCCGTTCAGCCACCAGCTTGCCGATGGCAGCTGCAGCTTCAATATTCGCACCGCTCTTGCCGTTGTCACGGACCGCTTTTTCAAGCGTCGAGGCGCTGGCCAGAGTATGACCACGGGCATCGTCAATGACCTGAGCGTGAATCTGTTTGTTGGAGCGGAAGACCGACAAACGCGGCCGGCCGCCGCTCTTGCGACGCAGCTGGAAACGCAACCGCTTGCGGCGACGTTCCTGCAATCCTTGCAGCGATGCCATTACTTCTTCTTCCCTTCCTTACGACGCAGAACTTCAGTGTCATAACGCACACCCTTGCCTTTATAGGGCTCCGGCTTGCGGAAGCTGCGGATATCAAGTGCCACCTGCCCGACACGCTGCTTGTCATTACCTTCAACCAGAATGGCTGTCGGACGTGGGGTGGTGATCTTCACATCAGACGGAATCGGATAGATCACGTCATGCGAATAGCCAAGGTTCATGACCAGATTAGATCCCTGCACGGCGGCACGGAAACCGGTTCCCTGGATTTCGAGCCCCTTGGAGAACCCCTCGCTCACACCCTTGACCATATTGGCCAGCAGAGCGCGCGTGGTTCCCCACATTGCAGCCCCTTCTCCTGAGCGGGTGGTTACAGGAGTCACGACAACCTGATTGCCTTCCACCTTCACCTCGACAAAAGGGGTCAGGGGCAGCTTCAGTTCACCGCGCTTGCCTTTAACCGTGCAGACACCGTCATTGACGGTCACCTGGACACCGCTCGGCAGCTCGACAGGACTTTTACCTACGCGAGACATGCTTTCCTCCTCAGAAAACGCGGCAGAGGACCTCACCGCCAACATTGGCAGCGCGGGCCTCGACGTCAGAAAGAACGCCACGGGGGGTGGAAAGGATGGATACACCGAGACCGGCGTAAACGCGCGGCAGTTCCTTGATCTTGGAATAAACTCGGCGGCCGGGACGGGAGACGCGATGAAGCTCACGGATGACAGGCTGGCCGTCAGCATATTTCAGCTCAATGTTGAACTGCGAGATTCCCTTGCGCACTTCCTCGGAAGAGTAACCGCGGATATACCCTTCACGCTTGAGGGCTTCCAGCACGCTTCCGCGCAGCTTGGAGGCCGGAGCAACGCAGGTGGCATGACGGGCACGCTGGGCGTTGCGGATCCGGGTGAGCATATCACCCAGGGGATCAGACATGGACATGCAGAATACCCTTTACCAGCTGGCTTTGACCATGCCGGGAATCTGTCCCGTCGAGGCCAGGTCACGCAGTGCGATACGGCTTATCTCGAACTTGCGGTAGTTCGCGCGGGGACGGCCAGAAACCTTGCAGCGCAGACGCACGCGTGTCTGAGACCCGTTACGTGGCATCTGAGCCAGTTTCAGGGTCGCTTCAAAGCGCTCTTCCACAGGCAGTTCGCGATTATTGATGATATTCTTGAGCGCGGTCCGCTTCGCCTTGTCGCGCTTCGCCATGGCGGCGCGGCGATTGTTGCGGTTGACCGCAGAGACTTTTGCCATTTTCGATTTCTCTCCCGGAACCTGTCAGGCCCATCCTGACGGTTTTCCAAACAGTGTTCTTGTAACGGGTCCCCCCCCTCTCTGTGAAGGGGAAAAGACCCGTTCTTTTACAAGAGTGCCTTCAAAAGGACGTTCAGGACGCCAGCGGAAGATCAAAGGCTTTCAGCAGGGCCTTGGCTTCCGCATCGGTCTTGGCGGACGTCACGAAAATGATGTCCATGCCACGGACATCATCGATCTTGTCATAGTCAATCTCGGGAAACACGATCTGTTCCTTGAGACCCATGGCAAAATTACCGCGGCCGTCAAAACCTTTATTGGCAGGCAGACCGCGGAAATCGCGGATTCGCGGCATGGCAATCGTGACCAGACGGTCAAGGAACTCATACATACGTCCCTTGCGCAACGTGACCTTACAGCCAATGGGCAGACCCTCACGGATCTTGAAGCCCGCGATAGCCTTGCGCGCCACCGTCTTGACAGGCTTCTGACCGGTGATCATGGCCATTTCCGCCACGGCCGCATCAAGTTTCTTCTGGTCAGCCGCCGCTTCACCGACGCCCATGTTCAGCACGATCTTCTCGAGCTTGGGAATCTGCATGTCATTCGTATAGCCGAACTTTTCACGCAGCTGCTGCTTAAGGACGTCATTATACTGCTTCTGCAAACGGGGCAGGGTTTTCTCGCTCATCGCTTGCTCCTCAGCCTTCGATCACTTCGCCGCTCGCCTTGGCGACGCGAACTTTGCGACCATCCTCAAGGATGCGGAAGCCGACCCGGGTCGGTTTGCCGCTCTTGGGATCGATCAGCATCAGATTCGAAAGATGGACCGGCATCTCCTTGTCGATGATGCCGCCCCCCTCACCCATACGGTTGGGCTTGGCATGACGCTTGGCGATCGCAACACCACGCACCGTCGCCTTCTGGACTTTCGTATGCACGGCAAGAACTTCCCCGCGCACACCACGGGAGCGACCCGTGGTGACCACAACCTGGTCACCCTTTCTGATACGTGCAGCCATTACAGCACCTCCGGAGCCAGGGAGATGATCTTCATGAACTTGCGCGCGCGCAGCTCACGAACGACCGGGCCAAAGATACGCGTGCCGATCGGTTCCTGCTGTTTGTTGATCAGCACAGCCGCATTGCGGTCAAAGCGGATCACGGAACCATCGGGGCGCTTGACCGGATAGGAAGTGCGCACGATCACCGCCTGGTGAACGTCACCCTTCTTAACCTTGCCGCGGGGAATGGCTTCCTTGACGGAAACGACAATGATGTCGCCGACCGAGGCGCTCTTACGCTTGGAGCCACCCAGCACCTTGATGCACTGCACCCGACGTGCACCGGAATTATCGGCCACGTCCAGGTTGGTCTCGGGATGGATCATGTGTCGCCTCCCTTATGCGTTTACTGGGGTCGAGGAAGCCGGGGCCTCCATGTCGACGCCATTACGGGAAACAACCGTCCATGTTTTGCGCTTGGAGATTGGAGCGCATTCTTCGATACGCACCATATCACCAGGCTTGCACACATTACCCGCATCATGGGCTGCGTACTTCTTGGAACGGCGGATGAATTTCTTATAGAGCGGGTGCATCACGCGACGATCAACAAGAACGGTTACCGTCTTGTCCATCTTATCGCTGGTCACTCGCCCTGTCAGGACGCGCCTTGGCATCGTCCGTCTCCTCTCAGGACTTGGCGGCGGACGTTGAGGCGCCCGCACGGTTCTGGTGAAGCAGCGTCTTGACGCGCGCAATTGCACGACGCACGATTTTGACGCGGCCTGTATTTTCGGTCTGCCCGGTGGCAGCTTCGAAACGCTGATTGATCTGCTCTCGCTTCAGGTCGACGAGAAGAGCTTTCAGCTCATCAACCGTCTTGCCGCGCAGATCATTAACCTTATACGCGTCAGCCATGCTCAAACATCTCCGATACGCTGAACGAATTTGGTCTTGATCGGCAGCTTGGCAGCCGCCAGACTCAGGGCCAGCCGTGCAACATCCGGCGGAACGCCTTCGATCTCAAACAGAATACGTCCCGGCTTGACGCGGGCAGCCCAGTATTCCGGGTTGCCTTTGCCCGAACCCATACGCACTTCTGCAGGTTTTGTCGAGACCGGAAGATCCGGAAAAATTCGGATCCACACACGCCCGGCACGTTTCATCGCACGTGTGATCGCACGACGCGAAGCTTCAATCTGGCGCGCGGTGATGCGCTCCGGCTCGAGCGCCTTAAGGCCATAAGCCCCGAAATTCAATTCGGTGCCACCCTTGGCCATGCCATGAATACGGCCCTTGCGGACCTTACGGAACTTAGTCCGCTTTGGAGAAAGCATTTCTTATATCCTCACATCAAGCCCACTCGACGAGAAGGGTCTCCCCTCTCAGCGCTGCGGCGCCTGCTCTGCGGCGCGACGATCCTGCGCCAGCGGATCATGGCCCATGATTTCACCCTTGAAGATCCAGACCTTCACCCCGCAGGTGCCATAGGTGGTGTGGGCCGTGGCGGTCCCGTAATCGATGTCAGCACGCAGGGTGTGCAGCGGCACGCGTCCTTCACGATATTTCTCGTCACGGGCGATTTCCGCCCCACCCAGACGACCGCTGCAGGTAATACGGATACCCTGGGCACCAAGACGCATGGCCGACTGAATGGCCCGCTTCATGGCGCGACGGAAAGCAACGCGCCGCTCCAGCTGCTGAGCAATGTTCTCCGCAACCAGAGTGGCATCGATTTCCGGCTTGCGGATCTCGACAATATTCAGCGCCACATCCGTCTTGGCCAGACGGCTCAGCTCCTTGCGGAGCGCGTCGATATCCTGCCCCTTCTTGCCGATGATCACACCGGGGCGCGCAGCGTAAATCGTGATGCGCGGCTTTTTGGCCGGGCGCTCGACCACCACGCGGGAAACCCCAGCCCCTGAAAGCTTCTTGCGCAGGAAGTTACGCAGCTTCAGGTCTTCATGCAGCAGGCGGGAATAATCGCCGGCTGCATACCAGCGGCTGTCCCAGGTGCGGTTGACGCCAAGACGAAGTCCGATCGGATTAACCTTGTGTCCCATGGCTCAGGCTGCCTTCTGCTGTTTAGCGCTTTTGCCCTTCGGCGGTGCGACGGGGGTTTCAGGCTGCTCGGCCACGACAATTTTCAGGTGGCTGAAAAACTTCTCGATGCGAGCAGAACGTCCACGTCCACGAGCGTGAAAACGCTTCATGACAATCGACTTGCCGACCTCAGCGTTTTTGACGATCAGGCGATCGACATCCAGCTGATGGTTGTTTTCGGCATTGGCCACGGCGCTTTCGAGCGTCTTCTTGACCTGCTGGGCGATACGACGACGCGAAAAGGTGAGCGCAGCCAGGGCCTTTTCAACCGGCTGGTTGCGGATCATGCCGGCCACCAGGTTGAGTTTGCGGGGGCTGACACGCATGTTGCGTGCAATCGCCTGGGCCTCAGTGTCCTCCAGAGGACGGGTATGCTTAGGCTTGCTCATGATCAGCCTCGCTTCGACTTCTTATCGGAGCCATGGCCGGTATAGGTGCGGGTCGGTGAGAATTCACCGAACTTGTGCCCAACCATGTTCTCCGTCACCTGCACGGGCAGGAATTTGTGACCGTTATAAACACCGAACGTCAGACCAACGAACTGCGGCAGGATGGTGGAACGACGTGACCAGATCTTGATCACTTCGTTACGACCGGAAGCGCGAGCCTTCTCAGCCTTGCCAAACAGATACCCGTCGACGAACGGACCTTTCCAGACGGAACGTGCCATCTTGATTATGTCCTTTCTTACTTGCCGGTTTTACGACGACGGATAATCAGGCTGTCCGTCCTCTTGTTAGTGCGCGTCTTGTAGCCCTTGGTCGGCACACCCCACGGTGTGACCGGATTACGACCGCCTGAAGTGCGGCCCTCACCACCACCATGCGGATGGTCGACCGGGTTCATAACGACGCCACGGTTGTGGGGGCGACGACCCAGCCAGCGATTGCGCCCGGCCTTGCCGAGATGCTGGTTCATGTTGTCAGGGTTGGAGACTGCCCCGACCGTCGCCATGCATTCTCCCCGCACGAGACGCAGCTCACCGGATTGCAGCTTGACCTGCGCGTAACCCGCATCCTTGCCGACCAGCTGACCATACGTGCCCGCAGAGCGCGCCAGCTTGCCGCCAGCACCCTTCTTGAGCTCGATATTATGAACGATCGTTCCGACCGGCATGGCGCCAAGCGGCATTGCATTGCCGGGGCGCACGTCTGTCTGGTGATCAGCCACCACACGATCGCCGACCTTCACACGCTGCGGTGCGAGAATGTAGGACAGGTCCCCATCCTCATAGCGGAGCAGGGCGATGAAAGCCGTGCGGTTGGGATCATATTCCAGACGCTCGACAGTTGCCGGAACACCGAACTTACCGCGCCGCTTGAAGTCGACATAACGATAGGACTGCTTATGCCCACCGCCACGGAAACGAACGGTTGTCCGACCATAATTGTTACGGCCGCCCGATTTATTCTTGCCCTCTGTCAACTGCTTGACCGGCTTGCCCTTCCAGAGCTCGCTGCGATCAATCAGGACGGTGCCGCGGGTGCTCGGCGTCGTGGGATTAAAGTGCTTCAATGCCATGATGTGTTTCCCCCGCTCAGCCCAGACGGGCGGTCAGGTCGATGACCTGACCTTCCTCGAGCTGGACATACGCCTTTTTCATGTCGGAACGACGGCCCGGACGGCCTTTGACGCGCTTGACTTTACCCTTCTGGACAAGCGTGTTCACGCCAGCCACTTTCACATTGAAGAGCTTCTCGACCGCGTTCTTGATCTCGAACTTCGTCGCCTTGATAGCCACCTGGAAAACAACCTGATTGTGCTCGGTCGCCTGGGTGGCTTTCTCAGTGATCAGCGGCTTGCGGATCACGTCATACAGGTTTTCCTGTGACAGATCATTCGCCGTCTTGCGGGCATTCAGGACAGGTCTGATAGTCATCCCAGGCGCTCCTTGAGACCCTCAAGCCCTGCCTGCGTGATGACGAGCAGATCATGATTGAGGATATCGTAAACATTCGCCCCGACCGTCGGAATAATGTCGATCTTGGGCAGGTTATCAATCGCGCGACGGAAAGGCATATCCACGGTCTGGTCAACAATCAGCGCAGAGCGCCAGCCCAGATCCTTCAGACGCTTGGCGGCGTCAGCCGTTTTCTGCACACCGCTTGCACGCTCCAGCACGACCAGCTTGCCGTCTGCCGCTTTCTTCGAAAGAGCGGAAAGCAGGCCCAGGCGACGCACCTTCTTAGGCAGATCGAAGCCATGGTCACGCACAACCGGGCCGTGCACAACGCCACCTGTGCGGAACTGAGCCGCACGCAGGGAGCCCTGTCGGGCTGAACCCGTGCCTTTCTGCTTGTAAGGCTTGCGGGTCGTACCGGAAACGGCACTGCGGCCTTTGACGGCATGCGTGCCGGCACGGCGCTTGGCCAGCTGCCAGTTCACCACCCGCGCCATAATGTCGCGGCGCGGTGCGTGGCCGAAAATCTCTTCCGGAAGCGTGACTTTTCCAGCGCTGCCGTTATCGAGGGTTTTGATATCGTGTTCCATGTTGGTCACCCGGCGGCCTCCACGGTCGCAGCCGGATAGGGTGCGTCCGCATGACGGGCCTTCTTGATTGCATCGCGAACCAGCACGTAGCCGTTCTTGGCTCCGGGAATGGCGCCCCGCACCATGATAAGATTGCGCTCTTTGTCGACAGCAGCGATTTCGAGGTTCTGTGTCGTGACACGCTCATCACCCATGTGCCCGGCCATCTTCTTACCTTTGAAGACTTTGCCCGGATCCTGGCGCTGACCAGTGGAACCGTGCGAACGATGGCTGATGGAAACACCGTGAGACGCTTCAAGACCCGCAAAATTATGGCGCTTCATCGCCCCCGCGAAACCCTTACCCTTGCTGCGGCCGGTCACGTCGACTTTCTGGCCCACCACGAAATGGTCAGCAGACAGCTTGGTGCCCGGCTCAAGAAGCGCATCGGGGGAAACGCGGAATTCAGCCAGTTTCTTCTTCGGCTCAACCTTGGTGCGGGCAAAATGCCCACGGTTCGCTTTCGTGACATGCTTGGGCTTAGCTGCACCGAAACCGAGCTGAACGGCTGTATAACCGTCGCGCTCATCAGTGCGGGCATCCACCACCTCGACGTCTTCGAGGCTCAGCACCGTCACCGGCACATGAGTGCCGTCATCCTTGAACAGCCGGGACATGCCCAGCTTCTTTGCAATCAATCCGGTACGCATCGTCTGGACCTTACAGTTTGATCTCGACGTCAACGCCAGCGGCGAGGTCGAGTTTCATGAGGGCGTCCACGGTCTGCGGAGTCGGCTCGACGATATCGAGCAGCCGGCGATGGGTTCGCATTTCGAACTGTTCGCGGCTTTTCTTGTCCACATGGGGTGAACGGTTCACGGTAAACCGCGCAATATGTGTCGGCAGCGGGATAGGACCGCGCACTCGCGCACCCGTACGTTTAGCCGTATTGACGATCTCGCGGGTACTGTTGTCCAGCACGCGGTGATCGTATGCCTTGAGGCGAATACGGATGTTTTGGTCGTCCATGATCTTATTTCATCCAACTCGGTAGTCTGCAGTCGGGCCGTTCCCCAAAGAGCCAAATGGAACCCCGGCCGAAGACCTTCGGCCGGGGCGACCACGCTCAATGGTCAACAAGGACCTCAAGCAGTGATGGAGGACACCACGCCAGCGCCGACAGTGCGGCCACCTTCACGAATGGCGAAGCGCAGGCCTTCATCCATGGCGATCGGGGCGATGAGTTCGACATCCATGGCGACGTTATCACCAGGCATGACCATCTCCACACCATCCGGCAGCTGAACCACACCCGTCACATCCGTCGTACGGAAGTAGAACTGCGGACGGTAGTTGGTGAAGAACGGCGTATGACGGCCACCTTCTTCCTTGGTCAAAATGTAGGCTTCTGCCTTGAACTTGTTGTGCGGCGTAATGGTGCCGGGCTTGGCCAGAACCTGGCCACGCTCGACGTCTTCACGCTTCGTGCCACGCAGCAGCGCACCGATGTTATCACCGGCTTCGCCACGGTCGAGCAGCTTACGGAACATTTCAACGCCGGTCACGGTCGTCTTGGAGGTCGGCTGCAGACCGACGATCTCGACTTCATCACCCACGTTGACTTCACCACGCTCCACACGACCCGTCACCACGGTGCCGCGACCGGAGATCGAGAACACGTCTTCGATCGGCATCAGGAACGGACGGTCAACCGGACGCTCCGGCTGAGGGATGTAGCTGTCGACAGCGTCCATCAGCTCGCGCACGCGGTCCTTGCCGATTGCCGCATCACCGTCTTCAAGAGTGGCCAGAGCCGAACCCTTGATGATGGGGATATCGTCGCCGGGGAACTGATAGGAGGACAGAAGCTCACGCACTTCCATTTCCACCAGCTCAAGCAGCTCCGGATCGTCAACCTGGTCAACCTTGTTGAGGAAGACCACCAGGGCAGGAACACCGACCTGACGCGCCAGCAGGATGTGCTCACGGGTCTGCGGCATCGGGCCGTCTGCAGCGGAGACCACCAGAATCGCACCGTCCATCTGGGCAGCACCGGTGATCATGTTCTTCACGTAATCGGCATGGCCGGGGCAGTCGACGTGCGCGTAGTGACGCTTGTCGGTCTCGTATTCCACGTGTGCGGTGGAAATCGTGATGCCACGTGCACGCTCTTCGGGGGCCTTGTCGATCTGGTCGTAAGCACTGAAGGTCGCGCCGCCCGTTTCAGCCAGCGTCTTGGTGATCGCAGCCGTCAGCGAGGTCTTGCCGTGGTCGACGTGACCGATGGTGCCGATATTGCAGTGCGGTTTAGTCCGCTCAAATTTAGCTTTTGCCATCGTCTCTCTCCAAAACCCTGATCCGGAACGGACCAGAGATAAACCTGAACTTCATATCGCCCCCTGCCCTCTTCAAGAGCGGAGGGCAAAGCAGGCGAAAATTGTTAGCCGGTAAAACTTACCAGCGATAGTGGCTGAAGGCCTTGTTGGCTTCAGCCATACGGTGCGTGTCTTCGCGCTTCTTGACAGCGGCGCCGCGGTTATTCACGGCGTCCATCAATTCGTTGGACAGACGCTCCTGCATGGTGTTCTCACCCCGCTTGCGGGAAGCGTCGATCAGCCAGCGGATCGCCAGGGCCTGACGGCGCTCGGCACGCACTTCAACCGGCACCTGATAGGTAGCGCCGCCGACACGACGGGAGCGCACTTCAACAGCCGGCTTCACATTATCCAGAGCCGCATGGAACATGGCGACCGGATCAGCCGTTGCGCCACCACGGGCGCGCAGCACATCCAGCGCACCGTAGACAATGCGCTCTGCAGTGGATTTCTTGCCATCGTACATCAGCGCATTCATGAAGCGCGTAATAACGATGTCTCCGAACTTCGGATCGGGAAGGATCTCGCGCTTGACAGCGCGGTGGCGGCGACTCATTCGGTATCCCCCTTATTTCGGACGCTTGGCGCCATACAGCGAACGGCGCTGACGACGCTTGGCGATACCCTGCGTGTCGAGAACGCCACGCAGGATGTGGTAACGCACGCCCGGCAAATCCTTCACACGCCCGCCACGGATAAGCACCACGCTGTGCTCCTGCAGGTTATGGCCTTCACCCGGAATGTAGCTCACCACCTCATACCCGTTGGTCAGACGCACTTTGGCAACCTTACGCAGGGCGGAGTTCGGCTTCTTGGGTGTAACAGTATAGACACGCGTACAAACACCACGCTTCTGCGGGCACCCCTGCAAAGCAGGAACCTTGTTCCGCTTAGCGGCAGGCTCGCGGCCCTTTGCGATCAACTGGTTGATGGTCGGCATGCGCCCTTCCCAATCCTTGTCCATTTCATGCTGACGAAGGCTCATCCCCCGTCATGACATCCGTTCAAACCGACATGCGGCCTGAACCGCCTGTCTTCGCACAACTACCCGGGAGAAAGAGATCTTCCCTCTCCCGTTAGCTCTGAGCTTTCAGCTTAACCCTCTTCTTTTCAGAGGAGAGTAGACATGAAAGCGAATCGTTTAACCTGGAGCGATTCCCGCATCCTCTTTTCAGAAGATGAGAACAGCCTAGGGCGCGGAACGTAAGGCGGCTGGGGCATCAAGTCAAGCCTTTCTACCGACACAATTGTTGTACGGCCCAACAGGAATGCTCCGCTTTTCCCATGCAAAAGGGCTGGCAAATCCTTAGCGGATCTGCCAGCCCGATTTTACCCGGTCTTTCTGAGCGCGATCTTACTCTGCTGCGTTCTCCACCTCCGGGGTGGGTTTCGCCAGGGAAGCCTGCTCCTGCTGTTCGGCCAGGTGACGCAAGCGCCGCATGGCACCCCCTGTACCGGCCGGAATCAGGCGACCCACGATCACGTTCTCCTTGAGACCGCCCAGGTTGTCCACCTTGCCCGAAGTGGCAGCCTCCGTGAGCACACGGGTCGTCTCCTGGAAGGAAGCGGCAGAGATGAAGGACTGCGTCTGCAGCGAGGCCTTGGTGATACCCTGCAGAACCGGCATCGCTTTGGCAGGCGTGCGTCCGTTGGCTTCCAGCTCCTGATTGGTGGCCTCGAACTCCATCCGATCAACCGTTTCACCGATCAGATAAGTCGTGTCACCCGGCTCCAGGATCTCCACCTTCTGCAACATCTGGCGAACGATCACTTCAATATGCTTGTCGTTGATCTTCACGCCCTGCAGACGGTAAACGTCCTGGATCTCATTCACCAGGTAATCCGACAGCGCTTCCACCCCCATGACTTTCAGGATGTCATGCGGCACACGCGGCCCATCCACCAGCGGATCCCCCTTCTGCACGAAATCCCCTTCCTGAACGGAAATGTGCTTGCCCTTGGGAATAAGGTAATCCGTCTGCTCGCCGGTCTCATCATTCTTGACGATGATGCAGCGTTTGGACTTGTAGTCCTTGCCGAACTCCACACGCCCTTCCGCCTCGGCGATGATGGCGTGGTCCTTCGGGCGCCGTGCCTCGAAAAGCTCCGCGACACGGGGCAGACCACCGGTGATGTCACGGGTCTTGGAGCCTTCACGCGGGATGCGTGCCAGCACGTCGCCTGCATGCACCTCAGCGCCGTTCTCAACAGACAGAATACTGTCAGGCGACAGGAAGTAACGCGCCTCGTTGCCGTTGGAAAGATGAATGATGTTCCCCTCTCCGTCGGTCAGCTGCAGACGGGGACGCAGGTCCACGCCCTTGGAGCCGCCCTTGTAATCCACCACCACACGCGATGTCAGACCTGTAACCTCATCCATGCGCTCGACCAGGGTGATGCTGTCGATAAGGTCCTGGTATTCCACCTTGCCGGCCTGCTCGGTGATGATGGGCAGGGTGTAGGGATCCCACTCAGCCATCTTCTGGCCGCGTGTCACTTCCTCGCCTTCCGAGACCATCAGTCGTGCGCCGTAAGGCACGCGGTAGCGACCGCGCTCCAGACCGTTTTCGTCAGTCAGGAGAATTTCGCAGTTACGCGACATGACAATCGGCACGTTCTGGGAATTGACGACCACGTTGCGGTTCTTGATCGTCACTTTGCCATCACGCATGGCTTCCACCATCGACTGCTCAGCCCCTTTGGTGGCCGTGCCGCCGATATGGAAAGTACGCATGGTCAGCTGGGTGCCCGGCTCACCGATCGACTGTGCGGCAATAACACCCACTGCCTCACCGATATTGACCGGCGTGCCACGCGCCAGATCGCGCCCGTAGCAGGCAGCGCAGATGCCAACCTTGCTTTCGCAGGTCAGCACAGAACGGATCTCGGCGCTTTCAACACCCGCCTCCTCAAGGCGTTCGACATCCGCTTCATCCACCAGGGTGCCACGCGTCAGCAGTACTTCGCCAGTGACCGGATGCTTCACATCCTGTGCCAGGGTACGGCCCAGAATACGCTCACCCAGGGACGCGACCACCTCGCCACTGTCAGTAACTGGACGGACCGTAAGACCATGCTCGGTATGGCAGTCCTCTTCAGTGATGATGCAATCCTGTGCCACGTCAACGAGACGACGGGTCAGGTAACCGGAGTTGGCGGTCTTAAGCGCCGTATCGGCCAGGCCCTTGCGCGCGCCATGGCTGGAGGTGAAGTAATCGAGAACCGACAGGCCTTCCTTGAAGTTGGCGATGATCGGCTGCTCGATGATCTCACCCGAAGGCTTCACCATCAGGCCACGCATGCCGGCCAGCTGCTTCATCTGAGCGGCTGAACCACGCGCACCGGAATGGCTCATCATCCAGACGGAATTGGTGGGCTTGCCCGGCACCTGGCGGGAAAGTTCCTTGAGCATCGCGGCCTGCACATCATCGGTGCAGCGCGACCAGGCATCGACAACCTTGTTGTAACGCTCGCCAGCCGTGATAAGACCTTCCTGGTACTGCTGCTCGAATTCCTTGACCTCAGCAGCCGTGCGCTCCACAAGGCCCGCCTTTTCAGGCGGCACAACCATGTCGTCCTTGCCGAAGGAAATACCGGCGCGCGCCGCATGCTTGAACCCCAAAGCCATCAGCTGGTCGCAGAAGATAACCGCTTCCTTCTGGCCGCAATGACGGTAGACAGCGTCAATCACGTCAGAAACGTTCTTCTTGGTCAGCTGCTTGTTGATCAGGCTGAACGGAATGGCCGCATTCTTCGGCAGCACCTGGGAGATAAGGGCACGCCCCGGTGTGGTGACAACGGTCTCACGCACCATCTTTCCGTCCGGCCCCATCAGATCCATGCGCAGACGGATCTTGTCATGCAGATGCAGGCTTCCCGAAGCCATAGCCGCTTCGATCTCCGCCACGCCCGTATAGGCCTTGGGACCCGCTATCACGACCTTGCCATCCTCGATGACAGGCTTGTCGGGTGTCTGGGCGTATTCAGGCGTTTCAAGGCTCAGATAATAGAGCCCCAGAACGATATCCTGCGACGGCACGATGATGGGCTTGCCATTGGCCGGGCTGAGGATGTTGTTGGTGGACATCATCAGCACGCGCGCTTCCAGCTGCGCCTCAAGCGACAGGGGAACGTGCACGGCCATCTGGTCACCGTCAAAATCGGCATTGAAGGCTGTGCAGACCAGGGGATGAAGCTGGATGGCCTTGCCTTCGATCAGGATGGGCTCGAAGGCCTGGATACCCAACCGGTGCAGGGTCGGCGCACGGTTCAGCATCACCGGGTGCTCGCGGATCACCTCTTCGAGAATATCCCAGACTTCCGGACGTTCCTTCTCCACCATCCGCTTGGCGGCCTTGATGGTGGTGGCATGGCCGTATTTTTCAAGCTTCGAGTAGATGAAGGGCTTGAAGAGCTCCAGGGCCATCTTCTTGGGCAGGCCGCACTGATGCAGCTTCAGCTCCGGCCCCACAACGATCACCGAACGCCCGGAATAATCAACGCGCTTGCCGAGCAGGTTCTGACGGAAACGGCCCTGTTTGCCTTTGAGCATGTCGGACAGGGACTTCAGGGGACGCTTGTTGGCACCGGTGATGGCACGGCCACGGCGACCGTTGTCAAACAGCGCATCAACTGATTCCTGCAGCATGCGCTTTTCATTGCGCACGATGATGTCAGGTGCACGCAGTTCCATCAGGCGCTTCAGACGGTTGTTACGGTTGATGACACGACGATAGAGATCATTCAGATCGGAAGTCGCGAAACGCCCACCATCCAGCGGCACGAGCGGACGCAGTTCCGGCGGAATGACCGGAATGATGTCCATGATCATCCATTCCGGGCGCGCGCCGCTTTCCACAAACGCTTCGACCATCTTCAGACGCTTGACGAGCTTTTTGCGGGCTGCTTCCGAGGTGGCCTTGCGCAGCTTTTTGCGCATGATGGTCTTCTCGGAATCACCCTCCATGATCTCGGTATCGTAATCAAAGGGATCAGGTTCGCCGCGTTCCCGCGCCGCCTTGCTCAGCTCGTTTTCCTGGGCATTGGGAATACCCCAGTTATAGCTGGCAAGCGCCTTCTTGATCGCCTCTGCACCGATCCCGATTTCGATCCCTGCATCCGGATAGGTGTCCAGGAGCTCTTCAGCACGGATCTCGTCAAGCAGGTACTGATCGCGCCGCTTGCCGTGCTTGTAGGATTCGATTTCGTCGCTTTCGCAGACGCCCTTGTCGAGCACCAGGAACTTCTCGAAATAAAGAACCGGCTCCACGTCTTTCAGCGGCAGGTCCAGCATCGTGGCGATACGGCTGGGCAGGGACTTCAGGAACCAGATATGTGCCACCGGCGAGGCTAGGTCGATGTGACCCATGCGCTCACGGCGCACCTTGGCCAACGTCACTTCCACACCGCATTTCTCGCAGACGATGCCGCGGAATTTCATGCGCTTGTACTTGCCGCACAGGCATTCGTAATCCTTGGTCGGCCCGAAAATGCGCGCGCAGAACAGCCCGTCACGTTCGGGCTTGAAGGTCCGGTAATTGATGGTTTCCGGTTTCTTGATCTCGCCGAAGGACCAGGAACGGATCTGTTCACTGGAGGCAAGCTGAATACGGATCTGGTCAAAGGCGCCAGTCTGTCCAGACTGGCCCAGAATTTTCATGAGTTCGTTCATATGCCCAAACCCTCCTCGCCGGTCGGCACACAGGCCGCCGGCGTCTTATAAGTCATCATTCAAACAATATAGGCAGCCGGGTCGCCGATTACGACCCGGACTGCTCGAGTTCCACGTTCAGGCCGAGCGATTTCAGCTCCTTGACGAGCACGTTGAAGCTCTCGGGGATACCCGCTTCAAAGTCATCCTGCTCACGCACGATCGCTTCATAGACTTTCGTACGTCCGGACACGTCATCGGATTTGACCGTCAGCATTTCCTGCAGGGTGTAAGCCGCACCATAGGCTTCGAGGGCCCACACTTCCATTTCACCGAAGCGCTGCCCACCGAACTGCGCCTTGCCGCCCAGAGGCTGCTGAGTCACGAGCGAATAGGGCCCGATCGAACGCGCATGGATCTTGTCATCCACGAGATGGTGAAGCTTCAGCATGTAGATGTAGCCCACCGTCGTCTGGCGCTCGAACTTTTCTCCCGTCCGACCGTCGATCAGCTGCGACTGGCCCGAGCGATCCACCCCGGCGCGCGCCAGCATCTCCTCGATGTCGGGAATGGAAGCACCATCGAACACGGGCGTGGCGATCGGCACACCTTTGCGCAGGTTGTTGGCCAGTTCCACCAGCTGGTCATTGGAAAGCGTGGCAATGTCTTCCTTGAAGACGCGCTCGCCATACACTTCCTTCAACCGGTCCAGGAGCTCCTGGCGCTTTTCACCCGTGCGCTGATACTCATCCACCAGCTCGGCGATGCTCTGGCCGATATTGGCACAGGCCCAGCCCAGATGGGTTTCAAGGATCTGTCCCACATTCATGCGCGACGGCACGCCGAGCGGATTGAGCACGATATCGACAGCCTGGCCGTTTTCAAGGAAAGGCATGTCCTCCACCGGCA
Organism: Oecophyllibacter saccharovorans; assembly: GCF_006542375.1. Classification (GTDB taxonomy): domain Bacteria; phylum Pseudomonadota; class Alphaproteobacteria; order Acetobacterales; family Acetobacteraceae; genus Oecophyllibacter; species Oecophyllibacter saccharovorans. The sequence goes on from NZ_CP038143.1 coordinate 419,355, forward strand.
CCACACGCGAGACAACACCCTTGTTGCCGTGACGGCCCGCCATCTTGTCCCCTGGCTGCAGCTTGCGCTTCACCGCGACGAAGACCTTGACCATCTTCATCACGCCCGGGGGCAGCTCGTCACCGCGCTGCAGCTTTTCAACCTTGTTGTCGAAACGGGCATTGATGCGCTTGAGCGCTTCATCGAACTCCCGCGTCAGCGTTTCCACCTCGGCATTGACGGAGGGTTCCGTTACCGAGATATGCCGCCACGTGCCACGCGGCTGCTCAGCCAGTAGCTCCGGCGTCACCTCGGTCCCGGCCTTGATACCCTTTACCCCTGCTGCAACGACCTGACCGAGCAGGCGCTCCTTGAGGCGGTTGTAGAAGCTGCGCTCCTGAATGGCGCGTTCGTCATCGCGATCCTTGGCCAGGTGAGCGATCTCAGCACGCTCAATGGCCATGGCGCGCTCATCCTTGTCCACGCCACGGCGGGAGAACACCCGCACGTCCACCACTGTCCCGGTCGTGCCGGGCGGCAGTTTCAGCGACGTGTCACGGACATCAGAGGCTTTTTCACCGAAAATGGCCCGCAGGAGCTTCTCTTCAGGGGTCATCGGGCTCTCGCCCTTCGGGGTCACCTTGCCGACCAGGATATCGCCCGGATTCACCTCAGCACCCACATAGACGATGCCGGCTTCGTCAAGATTGCGCAGCGCCTCTTCACCGACATTGGGAATGTCGCGCGTGATTTCTTCCTGACCGAGCTTGGTGTCGCGCGCCATCACCTCGAATTCCTCGAGATGAATCGACGTGAACACGTCATCACGCGCGATGCGCTCGGAAATCAGGATGGAATCCTCGAAGTTATAGCCATTCCAGGGCATGAAGGCCACGAGCACGTTGCGGCCCAGCGCCAGCTCACCAAGATCCGTTGACGGACCGTCAGCGATGATATCGCCGGCCGCCACCTGATCACCCACCCGCACCAGAGGCTTCTGGTTGAGACAGGTGGACTGGTTGGAGCGCATGTATTTGCGCAGACGGTAGATATCCACCCCCTGCGTCGCACCCTTCTCATCGGTAGCCCGGATCACGATGCGCGCACCGTCAAGCTGATCAACGATACCGCCCCGCTTGGCGATGATGGTGGCGCCTGAATCATGCGCCACAGCCGCTTCCATCCCCGTGCCGACCAGCGGCGCATCGGCTTTCACCAGCGGCACCGCCTGACGCTGCATGTTGGAGCCCATCAGCGCACGGTTGGCGTCATCGTTTTCCAGGAAGGGAATGAGGGCCGCCGCAACCGAAACCAGCTGCTTGGGCGAGACGTCACACGCCGTCACCTGAGTTGGCGGAACGAGGCGGAAATCCCCCTGCTGGCGCACTGATACCATTTCGTCAGTCAGACGGCCGCCTTCGAGACGGGCATCAGCCTGCGCAACGGTCAGCTTTTCCTCTTCCATGGCGGAAAGATATTTCCAGCCGTCCTGAAGCACGCCGTCCTGCACAAGACGATAAGGTGTTTCGATGAAGCCGTATTTGTTGACCTTGGCATAAGTGGCCAGAGAATTGATCAGACCGATGTTCGGCCCTTCAGGCGTCTCGATCGGGCAGATGCGGCCATAATGCGTGGGGTGGACGTCGCGTACCTCGAAGCCAGCACGCTCACGGGTCAGTCCCCCCGGACCCAGTGCGGAGAGACGGCGCTTGTGCGTCACTTCCGACAGGGGGTTGGTCTGGTCCATGAACTGGCTGAGCTGCGAGGAACCGAAGAACTCACGCACTGCAGCAGCAGCCGGCTTGGCGTTGATGAGATCGTGGGGCATGACGGTGTCGATGTCCACGGAACCCATGCGCTCACGGATGGCGCGTTCCATGCGCAGCAGGCCGATGCGATACTGGTTTTCCATCAGCTCGCCGACAGAACGCACGCGCCGGTTGCCCAGATTGTCGATGTCATCGACCTGGCCGCGGCCGTCCTTGAGGTCACACAGCACCTTGACCGTCCGCAGGATATCTTCCTTGCGCAGCACGCGCAGGGTGTCAGGCGCATCAACGTCCAGACGCATGTTCATCTTCACACGTCCGACTGCCGACAGGTCGTAACGGTCCGGATCGAAGAACAGGCCATGCAGCATAGCCTCAGCCGTCTCACGGGTCGGCGGCTCGCCCGGGCGCATGATGCGATAGATATCGATCAGGGCTTCCTCACGGGACGTGTTCTTGTCAGCCATCAGGGTATTGCGGATCCACGGCCCGTGCGTGCTGTCGACGGCCAGAGTCGGGATCTCTTCAATTCCGGCTTCCTCAAGCTCGGTCAGACGGTCGTCGGTAAGCTCTTCGCCAGCTTCAGCATAGATCTCACCGGTCTGGGGATTCACCAGGTCATGCGCCACGAAACGGCCGATCACATCCAGCCGCCCCACCTGCACAACGCGCGTCTTCTCAGAAATTTTCTTGACAACGCGTGCGGTCAGCTTCGTATCGGCTTCAGCGATCACTTCCCCACTATCGGCATCAACGAGCGGGCTCAGAAGTTTCTGACCCCGGAATGCGTCGGGATCAAACGGACGCGCCCAGCCGTCACCGGCACGGCTGTAGATGACCGTGTCATAGAAATAAGACAGGATTTCATCCTGATCCATGCCAAGGACGTCCAGGCTGTCAACGTCCCCGCCAGCCGCTTCCTTGGCCTCACGGGCCTTGATGGAATTGAGGCCTTCAAGGGCATAGAGCAGGGTGGTGACAGGCAGCTTGCGCTTGCGGTCGATGCGGACATGCAGGACGTCCTTGGCATCGAACTCGAAATCCAGCCAGGAGCCACGATAAGGGATGATTCGGGCAGCATAGAGATACTTGCCCGAAGAATGGGTCTTGCCCTTGTCATGGTCAAAGAACACGCCGGGGCTGCGATGCATCTGCGAAACGATGACGCGCTCGGTGCCATTGATGATGAATGTGCCGTTCTCGGTCATGAGCGGCATGTCACCCATATAAACGGGCTGTTCCTTGAGATCACGGATGGACCGGGTACCCGTATCCTCGTCAATGTCCCAGGTGGTCAGGCGCAGGATCACCTTCAGCGGGGCCGCATAGGTCAGGCCCCGCTGAATGCATTCCTCGACGTCGTATTTCGGCTCTTCAAATTCATAATGCTGGAAGTCCAGCCGTCCCTTGCCCGCAAAATCGTGAATCGGAAACACGGAGCGGAACACTTCCTGCAGTCCCTCCGGCTGGCGGCTGTCAGGATTGACGTTCATCTGCAGGAACGCTTCATAGGAAGCGCGCTGCACATCAATCAAATTAGGCATCGGCGCGACTTCGGGAATGCGCCCGAAGCTTTTGCGGATCCTTTTACGCCCTGTGAACGATTTTGTGATTGCGTTCATCTCATCCTGCCTCTGAACCAGACCTCCGAGGCGCCCGCCCTGGACAACTCCCGCCACCTGTGAATCCTTTTATCGGAAACAGGAAACGGAAAAGCCCTCTGGCGCCAGGCGACTCGAACGACCGGCTTCATTTGTTCAAGCTATAAAAAACATAGATAAGCGCTCCACTTTAAGGATACAACAGAGTGAGAGCAAGAATAATCTTAAGCGCTGCCAACACCAAAAGGGACGAGGGTTTTTGAACCTTCGTCCCTTAAGGAATATCCCCTTGCCTGACAGGCAAGGGGGCAGCATAGCAGACGCTTATTTGACTTCGACGGTCGCGCCGGCTTCTTCAAGAGCCTTCTTGATTTTCTCGGCTTCGTCCTTGGAAACGCCTTCCTTCAGGGTTTTCGGCGCACCTTCGACCAGGTCCTTGGCTTCCTTCAGGCCCAGACCGGTGATGGTGCGGACTTCCTTGATGACGTTGATTTTCTTGTCGCCGGGCTTGGCCAGGATCACGTCGAATTCCGTCTTCTCGGCAGCAGCTTCACCAGCAGGCGCAGCACCGCCAGCGGCGGCCACAGCAACCGGAGCGGCGGCGGAAACGCCCCACTTCTCTTCAAGCAGCTTGGACAGCTCAGCAGCTTCCAGAACGGTAAGGGCGGACAGTTCGTCAACCAGTTTTGCCAGATCGGCCATGGGATTATCCTCTATGATACATGTTGGTGGGCCATCTCCGTGCGGGAGACAACCCGGTTATTATGCGGCTTCTGCTTCGCCGGTTCTGGCATAGGCACCCAGAACACGAGCAAGCTGGCCAGCCGGGGCCTGGGTGATACCGGCAATGCGGGTAGCGGGGGTATTGATCATACCCACCAGCTTCGCACGCAGCTCATCCAGGGACGGCAGCTCTGCAAGGGCCTTGACACCGTTGACGTCGAGCGTCTGGCTGCCAAGCGCACCGCCGAGCAGCGCGAGCTTGTCGTTGTTCTTGGCGAACTCGACCAGCACTTTGGCAACTGCAACCGGCTCATCTGCCCATGCAAGGGCAGTCGGGCCTTTAAGCAGCGACGCAATGCCAGCGAACGGGGTCCCATCCAGAGCCCGGAGGGCCAGCCGGTTTTTCGCGACCTTGTATGAAGCCCCTGCCTCGCGCACCTTGCGGCGCAGATTCGTCACATCCTCAACGGTCAGACCCAGATTCTGGGTCACGATAACCGTGTTGGTCGTGCCGAACACTTTGGCGAGGAAGTCGACAAAGGCACGTTTTTCCGTACGGTCCACAACCTGTCTCCTCGTCAGCCTGATATCTCAGGCCGGGTTACCCATGGGAGGGCTCCGCTAGCCGAAGCTGAAAACGGCACCACTCCCGCTCGCCTGTCCATAGAAGGAAACCGCTTCATGTATCACGCTGCAGACAAGCCCTAGAGCCTCATTGCAGCACACATTCCTTCGGTCTCTTCCCGTCTCACGCCCGCGCCGCTTTGGCCTTAGGGATCCCGTAAGGACCCACGTGCGCTCTTGGACAGGTCGGAAAAGCCATCTGGGTTCCTGCACCGCTGATCCGATAGGGCCGGAAAAGTGCAAGACCCTTGGCCTTTCCTACGACTGCACCTTGCGATGCAGCAATCTCGTGGCTGACGTTCTGGTGAAGAGACGTCAGCCTGTCAAGAGCTCATCCCTCGAGGTTGGAAACGTCCAGGCGAACACCCGGCCCCATGGTGGAGGAAAGAGACCCTTTTTTCATGTAGGTGCCTTTGGCACCGGTCGGGCGCGCCTTCTGGACCGCATCGATCAGCGCTTTGACGTTATCGCGGAGTTGATCGGCGGTGAAGGAAGCCTTGCCCACGCCGGCATGAACGATACCGGACTTCTCGGCACGGTACTCAACCTGACCGGACTTGGCGGCATCGACAGCGCCCTTGACGTCCATCGTGACCGTGCCCAGGCGTGGGTTCGGCATAAGGCCACGCGGCCCAAGGATCTTGCCCAACCGGCCCACGAGACCCATCATGTCCGGGGTGGCGATACAACGGTCAAAATCAATCTGACCGGCCTGCACCTGTTCAGCCAGATCTTCCGCGCCGACGACTTCCGCACCGGCGGCGCGCGCTTCGTCAGCTTTCGGGCCACGGGCGAACACGCCGATACGCACGCTCTTGCCCGTGCCGTGCGGCAGGGCGACGACGCCACGCACCATCTGGTCGGCATGACGCGGGTCGATGCCCAGGGACAGGGCGATCTCGATGGTTTCATCGAATTTCGCCTTCGCATTGTCCTTTACCAGGGCAACGGCTTCGGCCACTTCATACAGCCGCTCATTGTCGACTTTTGCGCGTGCGGCGCTGAGACGCTTGTTCTTAGCCATGATTTCAGCCCTCCACCACGTCGATGCCCATCGACTTCGCGGAGCCGGCCAGCATGCGCACGGCGGCATCGATGTCGTTGGCGTTCATGTCCTTGAACTTCGTTTCCGCAATCTCACGCAGCTGAGGCACAGTCACCTTACCCACGGAAGCGGCCTTGCCGACTGTCTGGCTGCCTTTATTGATTTTGGCGGCCTTGAGCAGGAAATAGGTGTTCGGCGGGGTCTTGGTGATGAAGCTGAACGTGCGATCCGCATAGGCCGTGATGACCACCGGGATGGGCATGCCGGGCTCAAGGCCCTGGGTCTTGGCATTGAATTCTTTACAGAACTGCATGATGTTCAGGCCGCGCTGACCAAGAGCGGGACCAACCGGCGGCGAAGGATTGGCCTTGCCGGCGGGGATCTGCAGTTTGATGTAGCCAACGATTTTCTTGGCCATATCCGGGACTCCCTTGTTTCCAGTTCCCGAACCGCGGTCTGACGGCACAGCTTCTGTAGCCATGCCTCCCGCGTTCGATTCAGGGGCGTTCCCTAAAGGAGATTCCGGGCGCCGTCAACTTCCCTTCTCCCTACAACCTGGCTGGCAGGCCTGACAGTCTAGAAAGTCCTGACCCTGAGATTTTCCGGGCATTTCCAAAACGATCAGGCGGCTGCCAGCCTTTTGCCAGTCTTTCTTGTCAGTCCTTCGCTGAGCCTGGAGCAGGCGCCGTTCTGCTGTCCCCCATAAGGCCGGAACGGGGCTGAGCGCCAGAAGACCCTAAGGCAGGAGCGGTCAGCCAGTTCCCGTCGAGATCAGCGGAAGCCGCGGCAACCGCCCTGGTTTCAGTCGGCACATCCTGCACCGGGCGCGGGTGCTGCAGCCCTGTGTACTGCAGCGGGCCGATCGGATCTATCTGCTTGACTTTCGGCATATCCTGATCGGTCCATCCGCCTCCCATGGCGCGGATCAACTTGACGGTCGCCCGCAATTGGTTGGTTTCAGCACTCACCTCCACCAGCCTTGCCGTCAAAGCATCCTGCTGGGCGACAAGCGCATCAAGGTAATTGGAAAGCCCCCGGTATAAAGCGCCATGGTCATGCTCTGCGTGCGCATGGCCGCTTCCACGGCCTTGTGCTGCTGGTGCTGTTCCTGCCGATAGAGCCGCGTCTGGCTCAGGGCATCCTCAACTTCCTGAAAAGCGCTCAGGACCACCCCCCGGTAGGAATCGACAGTCTCGCGGTACTGCGCCCAGGCGCGCTGCAGCGCCGCACGACGCAGACCGCCGGTGAAAGCGGGCTCCACCGCCTGCACGGCAATACGCCAGAAGGCCCTGGACATGCTGGCCAGGTCAAAGCCGCCATCCTCGAATCCGCCGGCTGCGGTGAAGGTGAAATTCGGGTAGAAAGCTGCCCGCGCCACCCCGACGCCGCGGGTCGCCGCAGCCATTTCGCGCTCCGCCATGGCGATGTCAGGACGGCGCTGAAGCAGGGTGGACGGCAGATAGGGTCGGATCGTCACATCCCTGAAGGGCATCTTCACAGAAGTGAGCGGTTTGATGTGAAAAGCGGCCGGGGCTGTATTCACCAGAACGGAAATCGCATGTTCCATGACCTGGCGTTGAGCGAGGAGCTTGCTCTGCGCTCCTAAGGCGGCATAGAGCTGGTTTTCCGCACGTGACACATCCAGTCCGGCGCCGATGGCGCCCCCCTGACGCAACCGTGTGATCTCCACGGCCGTCCGGAAGTAACGGATGGAATCGGCATAAACGGCCAGCTGCGCATCAAAGCCGCGCAGGGCGATGTAGTCGGAAGCGAGCTCTGCCTGCAGGCTCAGCCGCAGGAGGGCATAATCCGCCGCGCTGGCCTGCGCCAGGTTCTTCTGCATGTGCGACGTATTGCGAATGTAAGACCAGAAATCCGGCTCCCAGCTTGCCGCGCCGCTATAAGCCTCGTTGGATTCATATTCCAGCCCGTGGCTCGTGCGCCGACTGTAGAACAGACGCCCCAACGACCCCTTGTTCTTGCTCAGATGGGCTCCGCCAGCCACCTGCGGGAAGAGCTGGCTTTCGCTCTCGAGCGCCAGATCCCGCGCCTGGGTGAAGGCCTCGGCGGCGGCCTGCAGATCGGGATTGGTAAGGGTCAGCTTCTCTTCCATCCGATTGAGCAGCGGATCCTCATAGACTTCCCACCATTTCCCCCGCGGCACATCAGCAGCCGGCAGGGCATCCACCATCATCCCCTTTCCGCCCCAGCCATTGGGATAGATGAATTTCGGCGTCTGGTACCGGGGCGCCAGATTGCAACCTGTGACCACCAGAAGCAGGGTCAAGGTACTGAACGCGCGCCTGCACACAGGAGCCCTCCTTTCCTTCATGGCCCTCCTCCGCCCTGGGAAGGGGCAGAGGGCAAGGCCTGCGATGGATTGGTCGACGGCGCGGTGCTGTTGTGGGCGTCGTCATGGCCTGGGGCTTTATTATCTCCTGAAGCGACGGCAGAGGCTTTTTCCTTCTCCGCTTCCCTGCGTGCCTCCAGCTGACCCCGCAGTCGGGCAGCGGCCTTGCGGCCCTTGACAGTGGAGGTATCGTCATCTTGCGCCTCACCTTCCTCAGGCGCCATAGCGCCTGCCCTGCGCATATCGCCTGTGGTGGCGTTCGACAGCGGCACAGGCGGCGGCAGGGGCGTATTGTAGCCGCGCGTTTCAGGAACGATCCGGACCTCATCTCCCTCCAGCAGGTCAGCCGTCGGGTTGGCAATCAGCCTGTCACGGGTAGTGACGCCTGTGAGAACCTGGCATGTCAGACCAAAATTGATGCCGACCTGCACGTTCAACAGATGAACGTGGTTGCCCACCACTTTGGCCAGCTGCATTCCCTCTCCCCGGAAGATAAGGGCATTAGTGGGCACGATGAGAATGCTCGGATTGCCCGGTGCCGTGATATGGGCCGTGGCATAGGAATTGGGCCAGAGCAGGTCGTCCTTGTTGTCGAGCATCAGCTCGGTCGTGACCGTTCTGGTGGCAGCATTGAAAGCATTGGCCGTGGCCAGAAAACGGGCCTTGAAAATCCGCCCGGGATATTGCGGCACGCTGAGCTCAGCGGTGATCTTGGGCGAAATCACGCTGGCATAGTCCTGCGGCACTGAAACGAACACACGCATCTTGCGCACATCGGCCACCGAAAACAGTTCTCCTGCTGTGCCGCGGGAATTGAGGTTGCCTCCGTCGCCATTGACGTAATCCCCCACATTGACCAGGCGCGAGGTGACGATGCCATCAAAGGGAGCGACAATTTTCTTGAAGTTCTCCAGCGCCTGGTAACGTTCCACCTCATGCGCCGCCGCCTCCAGCTCCGCTTTCTGGGCTGCGGCATTGGCCTGCTGGACGTCAACTTCCTGCCGTGAAACGGCCTGGGTGCCTTTGAGCGCACTCCAGCGGGCTGCGGTGATCAGGGCCAGCTTGTAACGGGCCAGCACGACATCGTAATGCGCCTTTGCCGCCGCAAACTGGGCATCCAGACTGGGCGTGCTGATGACTGCCAGCACTTCGCCCTGTTTCACATGCGCGCCATAGTCCTTGTACCACATTTTCACGTAGCCCGAGACCTGCGCGTAGATCGGCGCCTCATACCAGGCTGCCAGATTGGCCGGCAAAGCGAGATGGCGCACTTTGGGGCCATGTTTGGGAGAAATCAGAACCACTGGCGGCACTGCCGCCAGGCGGGTCTCTTCGGAAATGTCACGCCGGTCCAGCAGGCGCTGCAGAATCCCCCACCCCACCAGACCGAGAGCGAAGGCCAGCATCAGCCAGAGCACGCTTCTGGGAAACCGTCGCTTGCCGGAAGACATCGGGATCATGCCTGGTTTCCTTCTGGAGCGGATGAGGAGGAAGCCGCAGCCCCTGCCCGGCCCGGCCGGTGCTGAACCAGAGCGAAGACACAGGGCACGAACAGCAGGGTTGCGATCGTGGCCAGCAGCAGCCCGCCGATCACGGCCTTGCCGAGAGGCGCATTGGCCGAATTGCTGAGCGCCATGGGAATCATACCCACCATCATTGCCAGCGCTGTCATCAGGACCGGTCGCATCCGCTCATACCCTGCTTCCACCGCCGCCCGCAGCGCATTGCCGTGCAGGTCCATCCGCTCACGCGCAAAGGCCACGACCAGAATGGAGTTCGCGGTGGCTGTGCCCATGCACATGATGGCGCCGGTCAGGGCGGGCACCGACAGGGAAGTATGCGTGAGAAACAGCGCCCAGGCGATCCCAGCCAGGGCCCCGGGCAGCGCCATGATGATAACGAAGGGATCAAGCCAGGACTGAAAATTCACCACGATGATCAGATAAACCAGCACAATCGAGAGCGCGAGGCCACCCAGCAGCTGAAGATAGGCGCTCATCATCGTGACGGCCTGGCCGCGCACCACCATGCTGGCCCCGTGTGGCAGGTGCGGGCGTTCTTCGGCAACAACCCTGTTCACGGCGCGCGCCACAGTGCCGAGATCCATCCGTTCAGGTGCTGCATAGATGTCGAAAACCGGCATGATGTTGTAATGCGACACCTCAGCGGGGGTACCGGTCTGGCGCAGGTCACTCACCCCGCCGAGCAGCTGGAGGATGCGGTTATGCGGGTTGCCGTCTCCATTGTCGATCGGCAGGATCTCCAGCTCGTTGAGGGTCTGGAGATAATTGGCCGGCACTTGCACATCAATCAGCTGCGACGTCCCCATCTTGTTCAGATAATAGGTCTGCCCGACCTGCCCACTGCCTGAAAGGGCCACGAGCGCATTGAAGGCGATGTCCTTCTCAGTCAGCCCCGTCCCGAGGGCAAAACTGCGCCTGGCATCGACCACCATGGTCGGCTGGGTCATCGGCTGCTGGATGGAAACATCGGTGATGCCCGTGATCTGCCGGAGCCTGCTGGCCAGGTGGCGGGCAAAATCGTAGTTGGCCTGCAGGTCGCGCCCGACGATCTGCACGTCAATGGGCGAGGGCAGACCGAAATTCAGAATCTTGGCCGTCAGATCCGCTGGCTGAAAGGTGAAGACCGTTCCCGGAAAAGCATTCGTCAGGCCTTTGCGCAGCAACCTGCGATACTGGGCGGTCGGGCTTTCGGGATCATTGAGCTGGATGGTGACGTCACAATCCTGTGGGCCGGTGGAAGGCGAGGAGACCATGGCCTGGTTGATGCCGCTGACAGGCAGGCCGCAATTGGTCACAACCGTGGCAACCTTGCCGGGCAACATCTGGCGCACCTGTTTTTCCACCAGGCCGCTGATCAGCCCGGCCTGCTCGATACGCATGCCGATCGGCGTGCGGATGTGCATCTGCAGCGTATCGGACCGGATTTCAGGGAAGAAATTCTGCCCCACGAAGAACAGCAGACCCAGCGAAGCCACGGCCAGCCCGAGAAAAACAGCGATGAACCTGCCGCGGATAGTCACCAGCTTCTGCAGAAGGCCTTGGTAGGCTTTGCGGAAAGCTTCAAACTTCCGGTCGAAACCCTTCTGAAAACGCACCAGCACGCCCAGGGCTTTTTCAGCCTCCTGCTCGCCCTTCTCCCCAAGTGCTTCCTTGAGGCGCTGCTGCGACACATGCGCGCTCAACAGCCACTTGGCCATTGTGGGCACCAGGGTACGGGAAAGGATGAAGGAAGCGATCATGGCAAAGATGATGGCTTCAGCCAGCGGCATGAAGAGCCAGCCGGAAACCCCGGTCAGCTCGAAAAGGGGCAGCCAGACGATACAGATGCAGGTCGTGGAGACAAAGGTGGGGATGACGATCTGGTTGGCTGCATCAATGATGGCTTCTTCCAGCCCTTTTTTCCTCTTTGTTTTTCTGCTTCCTGCTTCCGCAGGCTCTGCCCCTTCTTTCCCTTCGGAGCTCCCAGACTCTTCAGAAGGCAAATGCAGATGGTGGTCAATGTTCTCGATCATCACGGTAGCATCATCAACGAGAATGCCGACCGCCAGCGCCAGGCCGCCCAGGGTCATCACGTTGATCGACTGCCCGGCCAGCTGCAGGCAGATCAGGGCAGACAGGATGGCCAGCGGAATGGAGGTTGCGACAATCAGCGTGTACCGCCACGAGCCCAGGAAAAGCAGCACGGTCAGGCTTGTCAGCAGGGCGGCCATCACCATTTCCCGCACCACGTCGATGACGGATTCCTTCACGAAGGTCGAGGCATCGGTCAGGATGCGCATCGTCGTGCCGGCAGGCAGCGTCGCCTGGACCTGGGGCAGCAGGTTCTTGATGCCCTGCACCACCTCCAGCGTGGAGGCATTGCCGCTTTTGAGGATGACGATCATCACGGCCTGTTGACCGCGCACCAGAACGGCATTGGTCTGGGGCGGGCCGCCCTTATGCACCCAGGCCACATCCCGCAGGTAGATCACTGAATTGCCCACCTGCTTGATCGGCATGTTGTTGAAAGCCTCGATTTCACGTGGAGCGGCATTGGTCCGCACCATGAAGTCGAACTTGCCCACCTTCTGGTCACCGGCCGGCAGAACGATGTTCTGCTGATTAAGCGCGCGCGCCACGTCCTCGGCCGACAGGCGGTGGGCAAGCAGCTTGACCGGATCGAGATCGACCATGATATCGGCGGCCAGCCCACCGTAAGGGCTGGGGATCGCGGTGCCAGCAACCGAGACCAGCTCGGGCCGGATCAGATTGGAAGCCATGTTGTAGACTTCCGATGCCGACATGTTGGGATTGTTGACCTGAAGCGACAGCACCGGCACCGAAGAGGCATCAAGCGCCAGGATCAGCGGTGGCGTCGCCCCTGTCGGCAGCTGCTTGATCACCGTCTGTGAAACTGAAGTGATCTGCGTCTGCGCAACAGCCGGGTCCGTTCCGGGCTGGAAGTAGATCTTGACGATGCCGCGCCCGTAATACGAGTTGCTTTCGATATGCTCGATATTGCTGACCGTCGCCGTCAGCGAGCGCTCATAATAATAGACAATACGGCCCGACATCTCCTCGGGCATCAGACCGGTATAGGTCCAGACGGCAGCCACCACAGGGATGCGGATATTGGGAAAGACATCGGTCGGCGTGCTGAGGATGGCGCGCACACCGAAAATGACGATAACGATGGCCAGGACGACAAAAGTATAGGGACGCCGCAGCGCCGTAAGAACAATAGCGTTCACGGAGAAACATTCATGATGGAAATGACGTGCCCGGACAGAGGCCTGAGCGCTTGAAACGCCAGCCGCTGACCCCTGGGTTGAAAGCCCCTTCGCACAGCCAGCGCACCTGCAGGCCGAAAAAGCGTGTGCGTTGCCAGGCACGAAAAAAGAACTGTTTTCATACCATTATTTAGGGACCGAAACCCTGCAACGCAAAGCCATGGGCTGCAAACAGCACCGGAAAAGCCGAAGAATCTACTCATCTCCCTTTCTCCACACCCTGAACAGAGCCGGAAAAAACGCCATGAAAGCCCAGCCCTGACAGACAGTTCCTCACCGCAGGGGCGGAAACAGGAGGCGGAAAACCGTTCCACGCGGCACGCCGTCTTCTGAGGCTTCTGGGGTGCCAGTTCCGCTGCTGGAAGGGGGCTGCACCTTCCAGGCGGGACCGTCACCTATCTCCAGGCGGGCCTCGTGAAGACGGACGATGGCGGCCACCAGGCTCAATCCCAGACCGCTGCCTGGAATGTGGCGACTCTTGTCAGCACGATAAAAACGGCCGAGCACCGCTTCACGCTCTTCAGGTGGAATGCCCGGGCCCGTATCGCCAATTTCAAACCAGCTTTCTCCCTGGGCATTCTGCCCGCTCCGGATCACGACCTTGCCGCCGGCCGGAGTGAATTTCAGGGCGTTGTCCAACAGATTGGCCAGCACCTCATTGAGCAGGTCGGCATCGCCGACCAGCGGCAGGACGGCCTGCGAGCGCCCGGAAACCGGAGGGCCGCTGAAAGTCGGCCCTTCTGCCGGTTGCAGCGAAAGCGTGATGCCCTTTGTTTCCGCCATGGGTTCGTAGAGATCGGCCATCGCTGCAACCAACGGCGCCAGGTCCATGGTATCAAAGCCTGCACGGCGCTGACCGCTTTCAATCTCGCCGATCCGTAGCAGGGAGGTGATGACCGAAAAGCACTGCTCCAGATCCGCCCGGCAGCGCAGCAGCGCCTCTTCCACCTTTTCCAGCTGACCGGCCGGAACTTGGACCAGACTGCTCGAAGCGGGTGACTCCAGGGACAGCTCAGGGCCCGACAGGGATTGATCCCCCCCCTGGGCGTAGTGGCGCGCCAGAACCTGCTGCTGCAGTGCAACAGCCCGATCAAGCCGGGCCTGCACCCGCGCCAGGGGCGTGCGCAGATCATGGGCAATACTGTTTCCCACATCGCGCATGTCTTCCATGAGGTGCTGAAGGCGATCAAGCATGCGGTTGACGGAACGCGCCAGAAGCTGGAAATCGTCCCGACCACTGCCGAGAGGGAAGCGCTCGTGCAGATCGCCTTTCATGATCCGCTCCAGCGCCTCATGAATGACCTTGATGTGCACCAGGGTCCTCTGGCTCAGGAACAGGCCGGCCAGCAGCGCGAACAGAGCAACGGGCAGCACGGAATACATGGCGGTTTTACGTGCCATGCGCCGCAGCTCATCGGCCGTGTGCCGCGACCGCTCCACCACCAGGAGACGCGGCTGGCCATCCACGCCCTTCACCCGCACCACCAGAAAGCGCATCGCCGTTTCAGTTCCGTCCGGCAGGGTGACGGTCAGCGGCTGCACCTTGAGGGCGCGGAAGGAAACGGGGCCTGGGGGTGGGGCCTGAAGGCCCGGGGGCCAGCGGCGGATATCACCTCCGACATGGTGGTGCTGAAGATCAAACAACCCGGCGCCGTTGAGCAGGACCCGCAACTCGTTGGTGCTGCGGTCGTGCAGGGTGACTTCCAGCTCACGCGGCGTCTCCTGGGCCAGCATCTCGGCAGCGCCCTGAAGAATTTCGCTGGTCCGGTGCTGGTCAAAAGCGTTCATCTGCCAGCACAGCAGGCCCAGCTGCAGCCCCATGCCCAGCACGATGACGCACACCAGGCCGAGTGTCAGGCGGAAAGGCGCTGTGCGGAACAGTTCCGCAGGCGGGCGCAGCGCATTCCAGAACACGCGTTTCATCCCCGGGTGCGCAGGCAGAATCCGGCGCCGCGGATACTCTCTATGATCGAGGCTTCCCCCGGCGCGTCAATCTTGCGCCGCAGCTTGCCCACATGAACATCGACCAGATTGGTCTGGGGAATGAAACGATAGTTCCAGACGTCCTCCAGCAGCATGCTGCGGGTCAGGACAGTGTCAGGCCGGCGCATCATGTATTCCAGCAGGCGGAATTCACGCGGCAGCAGGTCGATCTCCCGCGCTCCCCGGCGCACCGTGCGTTCGATCAGGTCCATTTCCAGCTCGCCCGCCCGCAGGACGGTGGCACGCGTTTCAATGGGGCGCCGCAGCAGCGCTTCCAGGCGGGCCACCAGCTCTTCCATAGCAAAAGGTTTGGTAAGGTAATCATCCCCCCCGGCCTTGAGGCCGTTCACCCGGTCATCCACCGCCGAGAGAGCGGACAGCACCAGGACGGGAACGGGATTGCCCTGACCACGCAGAGCGGCCAGCACTTCCAGCCCTTCCATCTCCGGCAGCATGCGATCGATGATCAACAGGTCATACACGCCGCTCCGGGCGGCCTGCAGACCGCCCGTCCCTGTCGCTTCGCGCTGCAGCTCATAACCACGCGCCGTCAGTTCTTCAACGATTTCACCAGCCAGGCTTTCATCGTCCTCAACGAGAAGAACACGCGGCGCGGTTTCCCGCTCCCTGCTGCCGTCAGCCTCTGTCATACCCCTATCTCCCTGCCTTTCGCCTATCAGGACATGCGTCCTTTCCCTGGCAGGCGGTTACTCCGGCCCTCTCAGGGAACAGCATCTTAGGGAAATTGCAGGGAGAAAAAAATAAAACCGGTTTTAGCGCCTCTGCTGCACAAACAGGTCCGCTTCAGCCGATCAGGAACCGGAAGATAAGCGCTGGGAAGCGGCAGCCGTTTCATCGTTCTGGAAATCCGTCTCCCCTGCATCGGCGGAATCCACCTCTCCAAGGGCGTTGAGCTTGCGGCCCAGCACCCTGGTCCGGCGGCGCGCCTCTTCGATCGTGTTGCCGATCGTGCCGGCATTGCGCTGGAGTTTTTCCAGCACCTGGTCCATGCGCAGCATTTCCTGGCGTGTTTCCCCAAGCAGGCCGGCAATCATTTCCGTGCGCTCTTCCAGCGCCATCGTCACGTAACCGAGATGCACGCTCCGCAGCAGCCCGGGCAGCAGTGACGGGCCCAGCACGAGAACACGGCGCGTGCGCCCGACTTCATCAATCAGCCCCGGAATATGCGCAATTTCCGCATACAACCCATCAGTCGGCACGTACAGCACAGCAAATTCCACCGTGATGGGCGGGCGGATGTATTTATCAGCGATCTTGCGGGCTTCAAGACGCACCACATTCTCCAGCGCCTTGCGTGCCGCCTTCTCTTCCTCCGCCTCTCCCGTTTCCACGGCATTGAGCAGGCGTTCGTAGGCTTCCGTGGGAAACTTGCTGTCGATAGCCAGCACAGGCGCACGCGCCGTCCCCCTGACAGGCATGCGCAAGGCGAATTCCACCACCTCGCCACTTTCAGGTGAAAGGCGGAAATCACGCTCATAGCTTCCGGCAGGCAGAATGTCATCCAGGATGGCCTGACATTGCGCCTCGCCCCAGCCCCCACGTGTTTTCACGTTGGAGAACAGCTTTCTGAGGTCACCGATCTGGGCCGTCATGCCCTGTACTTCACCCACCGCTTTCTGCAGGGCGGCAAACTGTTCCACAACGCGCTGGAAGCTGCTTTCCATCTGGCGCTCCACCGCCTCCTGCAGGCGCTGGTTCACACTCGCCTGCAGCTGCGCCATCTGCTCCTGCTGCAACGTGCCCATCTCGCGCAGCCCTTCCGACAGCAGCAGGCGCAGGTCCGACTGGTCCTGGCGCGCTTTCTGCACCAGGGTTTCAAACATCTGGCGGTTTTCAAGCCGGCCCTGTTCAAGACGACTGCCCAGGGCCCGTTCACTGTCGAGCTCCTGGGTCACCACCTGATGACGCACCCCTTCAAGGTCACGCCGCAGCGCCTCGAACATCACCGCAGGCTCCTGGTCCGATCGGGCGCGCCGGACCAGCCCCCACCAGAACGCGCCCAGGGCAAGGAAAAGAGAAAAGCCCGTCACGAGCCAGGGAAGCATCTCCTGCATGGTCCTACAGCTCCGTCCTTTCCGGTCCATTCTGATTCATGCACGCTTCAACCCGCGCGCGCAGCCAGCGCCCGTCCGGCAGCAGTGCCGCTCGCCCAGGCCCACTGGAAATTGTAGCCGCCCAGCCAGCCCGTGACATCCACGGCTTCCCCCACCGCAAACAGGCCTGGCACGGTCTTGGCTTCCATCGTTTTCTGCTCCAGTCCATGCGTGTCGATCCCGCCGCGCATCACTTCCGCCTTGGCGTAGCCTTCCGTTCCCGAAGGGGTAAGCTCCCAGCGCGTCAGGCGTTCGGCCAGCCTGCGCATCGTTGCAAGCGATTGTGCACCGACCGGGCGCTCATCCATCGTCTCGGCCACCAGCATCCTGGCCAGGCGCACAGGCAGTCCCGGCAGCAGAGCCGTCCCCTGCGCCTTGGGGCGCGCCTGGCGCAGGGCAAGCAGAGATCCCAGCACATCTTTTTCATGAGGCAGCAGGTTCAGGCAGACCGGCTGCGGTCCCTGGCGGTAGGAGGAGATCTGCAGGATGGCCGGTCCCGACAGACCCCGATGCGTAAAAACCAGCCCGTCCGTAAACCGGGGCGCCTGTCTGCCAGCTTTTCCTGCCCCACCCGCCAGGGAAGCGGTTACCGGCAGGGAGACCCCGGCCAGCTCAGCCAGGGACGGCGACAGGGTCAGAGGCACCAGTCCGGGGGCTACATCTGTCGTTTTCAGGCCGAACTGACGCGCCAGCTGCAGGGAAAGCCCGGTTGCTCCCAGTTTGGGAATGGCGAGCCCCCCGGTCGCCAGGACCAGGGTGCGCGACTGCCACAAGCCGCGATTCGTGCGGACATGGAAACAGTGACCATCGTGGGAAACATCCTCGATCTGCTGCCCCAGCGCCAGCTTCACCTGGCCACGCGTGCATTCAGCGAGCAGCATCTCGACGATCTGACGCCCCGAGCCATCGCAGAAAAGCTGTCCCGCATCCTTTTCATGCCAGGCAATGTGGTGGCGCTCCACCAGGCCCAGAAAGTCCTGCGGCGTGCAGGCTGACAGAGCAGAGCGGGCAAAACGTGGATTGGCCGAGATATACCGGTCCGACTGCGCCTCAAGATGAGTGAAATTACAGCGCCCACCGCCGGAAATCAGAATCTTGCGCCCCGGCTCATCTGCATGGTCAAGCACGGCCACGCGCGCGCCGCCCTGTCCAGCCACAGCGGCGGTCATCAGCCCTGCAGCGCCTGCCCCGAGAACAAGTGCATCCAGAAGAACGGATTTATCAGCCTGAGATTCCATTTTCCGGTCTTCTTCTGTTAGGGCTGATTCTATCAATCAGTCGTGTAATTCGACATGACGGCTTTCAGTGATGGCCCGAGACCCTGGGGGGAAGAGCCGCAAAAACACCAGCTCAGAAATCGAGGTCTGAGTAATGAGGGGGTGGTTGCAGGCCGCTGACCTTGTCATTGAGCAGGGTGCGGAAGCAGGGTCGGGATTTGACGCGCGAATACCAGTCCCGCACGGCCGGCGCCGTCGCCCAGGCGACATCCCCCAGAAAGTCCAGCGCAGACAGATGGGCGGCGGCGGCGAAATCAGCAGCCGATAATGAGGGCCCTGCAAGCCAGGTGCGGGTTTCAGCCAGGTAACCGATATAGTCGAGATGATAGCGCAGATTCTTGTAGCCCGTCCGCAGTACACTGCCTGTCGGATGGCCAAGGCCGAAATGACGCTTCATCACCTTCTCACCCAGCAGGTTCACGGTCACTTCCTGCTGGAACAACCCGTCAAACCAGTCCAGCAGGCGCCGCACTTCCACGCGCTCGGCCACGTTGCGGCCCAAAAGGGGGGGCTCGGGATAAACGTCTTCAAGATACTCGCAGATCACCCGCGCTCCCGGCACCACCATGCCGCTGTCCTCGACCAGCACCGGCACTTCCCCGGCCGGGTTGAGACGCCGAAATTCCTCGCTCGGCTCCCAGATCTTCTCGACCGCGAGTTCACAGGGGAGGCGTTTCTCGCCAAGCATGAGCCGGGCCAGACGTGATTGCGGAGACAGGGGAAGATGGTGCAATATGCGCATGACCTCCCTTCTACGGCAGCCCTGCCCCGTGGAACAAGACACTTAAATCGGGTTGAAGCCGTGGGTCCGGCTTTTCGTCCCTTCACGTGCTGCCGGCGCTCAACGCGCCAGGGGCCTTGCCGAAACAGTCGGGGCATGACGCAGCTTTAAAGTTTTGATAGTCGGGAACGCATGTCCAATACGCCCAGTGCCTCTACAGTGCCTGACCCCGCCGCTTCTCAACGCCGCATCCGCGCGCGCGGACGCTCCTATCTGGCGCTCATCCTCTCCCCCGAAGCCCCACTCGACAGCTGGCTGCAGGCTCTGGACGCCCAACTCGCCCGCTCGCCGGACTTTTTCCGCTCCCGCCCCCTTATTCTCGATCTCGAGCTGATGACACCGGACGCAGCAGGGCTGGCAGAACTGCAGGAGGCGCTGCGCCAGCGCGGGCTCAACATTATCGGCATTGAAGGGGGCCAGCGCGACTGGCCGGCTCTAAAAGGCTGGGACTGGCCCTCCCGCCTGAATGGCGGCCGCGCAACCGGACCGGTCGCCCTGCCAGAAGAGCCAGCGCCTGCCCCCCTGGCAAGCAGTGGTGAAACCCTGGTCGTGGAAGGGCCGGTGCGTTCAGGCCGCTCCATCGAGAACCCGGATGGTGACCTGATCATCCTTGGCGCCGTGTCTTCGGGCGCCGAGGTGGTGGCAGCGGGCTCGATTCACGTTTATGGTCCCCTGCGCGGTCGTGCCATTGCCGGAATAGCAGGCAATGCGCAGGCCTGTATCTACACCACCCGCCTGGAAGCGGAGCTGCTGGCCCTCAATGGCTATTACATGGTTTCCGAGGAGCTGACTGCGGATTGGATCGGCCAGCCAGCCCGGATCCAGCTTCAGGACGACCAGCTCATCCTCCATCCCCTGGATGCCGAGCGCCGCTGAGGATTTCAATTCTCCAGGGGGCCGCTTGCAGGAGGGGCTAAACAGCCTGACAAAACTGCAACCCCCAGAAGAAATTCCGATAAGATTTCAAAAACTTCATCCAGAATCCTGATCCGTAACATTTTTCTGTCGCAATTTTCCTTCTATAGAGTTTCTTTCTGTCTGCAGGCTGGCTCTGACCGGAAACTGCTATAAACTGGCGAAGACCGCAGAGCCGGGTACGGGCGGTGGGGACTGCCCCTCCTCGCTGTCTGAGCTCCCTCCGCGGCAGAAACGCAGATAGCGGCCATGGGGGCTGCCGGGTACGGGGTCAAGTACCGGGGAATGCGCAACAACGAAGCACGGGGACAGACCGTTCATGGCAAAAATCATTGTCGTTACCTCAGGCAAGGGAGGTGTTGGCAAGACGACGACGACCGCAGCTCTCGGCGCAGCGCTGGCCCGCAACGGCCAGAACGTCGCCGTAGTGGATTTCGATGTCGGGTTGCGCAATCTTGATCTCGTCATGGGGGTGGAACGCCGCGTGGTGTTCGATCTCATCAATGTCGTGCAGGGCGATGCCAAGCTGGGCCAGGCCCTGATCCGCGATAAACGTTGCGAAAATCTCTCCATTCTTCCCGCTTCGCAGACCCGCGACAAGGACGCATTGACCGCCGAAGGCATTGCACGGGTCATGGATGAGCTGCGCGAAAAATTCGACTGGGTGCTGTGTGACAGCCCGGCCGGCATCGAACGCGGGGCCCAGCTGGCCATGTATCATGCCGATCATGCCGTGATCGTCACCAATCCTGAAGTCAGCTCCGTGCGCGATTCAGACCGTATCATCGGTATGCTCGACAGCCGCACCGCGCGGGCGGAAAAAGGAGAGCAGGTCCAGAAACACCTGCTGGTGACCCGCTATGATCCCGCCCGTGCGGCACGCAATGAGATGCTGAGCGTCGAGGACGTGCTGGAGATCCTGTCTGTTCCGCTGGTGGGCATCATTCCGGAGAGCGAGGATGTTCTGAAAGCCTCCAATGTCGGCGCGCCTGTCACTCTGGCTGCGCCTGACAGCGCGCCGGCACGCGCTTATGCGGAAGCTGTCCGACGCCTGGAAGGCGAGGATATCCCTGTCACCATTCCTGCTGAAAAACGGGGTTTCTTCTCCAGCCTGTTCGGGAAAAAGGGGTCATGAGTTTTTTCAACAATTTCTTTGCACGCCGTCAGACTCCCAGCAGCACCGTCGCACGGGACCGCCTGCAGATTCTCCTGGCCCATGAACGCGGCGCCGGCCAGGAAGGCGATTCAGAGCTGATCCGCAAGCTGCACAAGGAAATCCTGGAAGTGCTGTCGCGCCATGTGACGGTTGATCAGGACATGGTCCAGATCAAGCTCGACCGCAAGCAGGGCTGCTCCACCCTGGAGATCGACATCGAAGTTCCCCAGGAAGTCGCTTCCAATACAGGACGCCAGCCGGGTCAGAACCCTGCACGAGCCGTTTCAGGGTTGCACCCTCACCCTCGGCACCTGACCTGAGCCGAAAAACAGAACAGACTCAACGTAAAAAAGCCTGCCTGCTCAAAAAGCGGCAGGCTTTTTTACGTTTCGGGCAATGCGCACCGCAAAAGCAAAATTCACAGCTCGGCCCAGCTACGCAGAAGATTGTGATAGACATTCGTCAGCCGCAGGACTTCGGAAGATTTGGGACCTTCACGTTGGGTCAGCGCCTGGATGCTCTGGTCAAGATCGAACAGGATGGCACGGTGCTCCTGCGAGCGGATGGTCGACTGACTCCAGAAAAAAGCTCCTATCCGGCTGCCGCGCGTAACCGGTGTGACAGCGTGCAGAGCGCGTGTGGGATAGACGATCATGTGACCGGCCGGCAGGCGCACGGCTTTTTCCTCCGATGGGCCGTAAAGCACCAGCTCTCCCCCCTCATATTCTTCCGGTTCACTGAGAAACAACGTGCTTGAGACGTCAGTGCGCACGCGCTGCCCTGAGCCTGGAATGGGCCGCAGAGCATTATCGACATGGGCGCCGAAGAACATTCCTTCATCGTAACGGTTGAAAAGCGGAGGTACCAGCCGCAAGGGAAGCACGGCGCTGTTGAAAAGAGGGTTGGTGCCAAGCTTGCGCAACAGGAAAGTCGAGAGTTCCCGTCCTAGCGCACTGCCAGGGGCGATCTGAAGATTGTTCTTCACGCTGCCGGACTGCGCCCCGGCCGTCAGGCGGCCGTCTTCCCATTCAGCCCGGGCCAGGCGCGCCCGCAGCCCATTAACCTCCTCACGGCTCAGAACATCGGGAATATGAAGCATCATGAGACTGATCCTTGTGCGTGAAGATTCTGAGAACCTTCGGGGTTGTGGTGGTTTTACCTGGGGTCAGTAATCCAGCGTCAACCGCCCGATAAAGGCCCGTCCGGGTGCCGGGGTAACGCGATTGACAAAGAGGCTGCCGTAATTGAGGTGGTTGGCGAGATTGTAGCCGTTGAGGGAAAGGCGCCAGTGGCGGCTGATCCGGTGCTCGATCATGGCATCGAACTCCACATTGGCCGGCACGCGGGCCGTATTGGCCAGGTCCAGCCAAACCCGCTGCCTCCAGGTCACCCCGCCGCCGACCATCACATTCCAGGGCGTGTTGGGCCACAACCTGTAAGCCGTCCAGAGCGTGGCCTGATTATGCGGCACATACTGCATCATCTTGCCGATCTGGTTGGGAGACTGCGACTTCAGGGTACGGGGATCATACAGGGCGTAAGTTGCTGAAATGTTCCAGTTTCGTGTCGGGTTGCCGCTGACTGAAAGTTCCAGCCCCTGGTTGCGTTGCGTGGCGCCTGTGCTGATGGTCTGCCCCGTTGCCGGATCAGCGCTCAGAGCGTTGTCCTTGGTCAGGCGGAAGAGTGAGGCCGTAAAGCCCATGCGGTCATGAAAAGCGCTGATCTTGGCGCCGAGTTCAAACAGGGTGGCGTGTTCCGGCTTGTTGATCAGCTGACCGGGCGGGCGGATCGGCACAGCGCCGCTGGTCACGTACATGCCGGTCGGGGTGGTTGAAGTGGCATAGGTGAAGTAGTAGGTCTGCCGCGCGGTCGGCATGTACATGAGACTGGCTGTCGGGTTGATGACGTTGGTGGTGTTGTTGAAATGCCTGTTGGGGTCAGCCGGGTTGCCGCCGGTGGCATTGTAGCCGGTCTGCCAACGGTCCCAGCGGAAACCGCCTTTCAGCGACCAGGCCTGCGTGAACCAGATCTGGTCATACAGGAAAATCCCCGCATCGAAGGCATAACCGGAACTGTCGGCTTTCTGGCCCAGGCCGGGCAGATTGACGAGATTCCTCCAGCCCCGTGCGCTGTCACCCCGCACTTTGACAAGCGGGCCGACATCCGCATCAGGGTGGAGCAGATTGGCGGCCGGAATGGGCGTGAGAAACGTGTATTGGTGACGCTGATCATGCACGTATTCAATGTCAAAGCCGCCAACCAGCTGGTGGCGCAGCGGACCGGTGCGGAAATCGTAAACTGTCGAGGCGACGTCCTGAAAAGACCAGCTATCCTGCTTGTAGGGCTGCGGCGCGCCTCCCACATTCTTGCCTGGCCCTCCCCCGCCCGTCGCCCGGCTGACCCAGCCGTCTTGCGGCTCTCCCGCCAGGAGCGCTCTGGCGCAGGCTGCATCACAGGCGGCCTTTGAGGCCTCGAAGTCACGCCCGTATTCCCCGAAGCGCAAATCATTGTGGAAGACCAGATGATCATTGAAACGGTGCTTGAGACGCACTGTTTCCATCGTGTCCTGCGTGCGGTCGTGATCCTGGTCCTTGCCGTACCAGTTGGAACGCGGAATGCCCATCTGCGTGACAGGACGACCTATATGGTCCGCTCCCGGCACGACCGGAACGCCGTAATCAGGCTTCCCGTCACCTGACTGGTGCATGATCTGCAGCAGCAGGGTCGTGTCTGTACCCAAACCGAAGGCCAGAGAAGGCGCGATGCCCCAGCGGTGGGAAAAAACCTTGTCACGTCCCACCACATTGTTGGAATTGGCCACGCCTTCGACCCGGAAGGCGGAGGTGTCGCTCAGTTGCCGGTTGACGTCCACCATGCCACGAAAATACATAGCTGACCCGCCGTCGAAATCAACATGTTCCCTGTTGTTCAGCTGCGGCGTCTTCGTAACGATATTGATGGCCCCGCCCGTGGTGCCATTGCCGAATATTTCAGAAGACGGACCCTTGATGACATTGACAGCCTCATAGTTGAAGCTGTCACGCGTATAGACCCCGAAATCCCGCAGGCCGTCCTCGTAAATATCGTTCTGGGCAGCGAATCCGCGGATGAGAAACTGATCCCCGCTCAGTCCGCCTGCCCCTTCACCCACCGATGAGGTGATACCGGGAACGTTCTTGAGCGCCTGATCGAGCGAACGGACATTCTCCTGCACCATTAGGGCATGGGGAATGACGTCGATCGTGCGGGGGGTATGGAGGATATCCTGCGGCAGGCGGCCCCCCACATCATTGCCTGCCCCCAGAGTGTTGAACGGATGCGCCGTCACATGAATCTGCTCAACGCCGCGTGCCTCCATATTATGGGAAGCATTGTGAGCAGCAGCCCCTGCCTGCGTTCCTGCAACACCCTCCTCACCTGCTTGCGGATGCGCCCGGGCAATGCTCTGAGAGGCCGGAGCTGGCGGCTCTGCTGCGAAAGCACCGAAACCAGCCGTGCCACTGAAGGAGAGAACAGCTGAGACTGGCTTCAGACACCGGCGGATGCAGGAACTCATACAGACTCCGAAGGGGAAGACACCCCCAGGAGGGGTGGAATAAGAGAAAGCCCCTTCAGTTAAATGAGAATTATTCTCATTATCAACGTATAAGCTGACAGAAATATCCTGTCACACCTTCCTCCATGATCGTTATTTCCTGAGGTCGTGTACAGATGCCAGCTTCTGCATCGCTCTCTTCTTCCTGGGGAAAAGGAGATTTTCCCGCTAGACCGCCCGCCCCAGACGCGCCAGATGGCGCTGACACAGCAGAATGTCAGGTGCGCCGCTCTGTTTGCAGGCCAGCTCCAGCGCCTGGGTGGCGGCGGCAGCGCGTTGCAACCCCTCTCCAGACCAGCGCTCCAGAGCCCGCAGAAACATTTCCCTGCGGCGGAAGAAAACCGGCGGACGCAGCGCACTTATCGCCTCCTGCCGTGACTGGCCGGCCTGAACATGCAGCGAGGCCAGCTGCAACCGCTCCAGAACATTCAGCACGACACGGGTAAAGGCAATGGGCGAAGCGCCATCAGCAAAAGCGCGCTCAAGGGCCTGGTCGGCACGCTCGCGCTGACCTGCCAGTGCGGCATAAACCGCTTCCTCCATCGTGCTGCCAGCCGAATCACCGATGCAGTTGCGAACGTCTTCCAGCTCCAGCTGCTCGCCCGGCCGCCCGTAAAGGGAGAGCTTTTCAAGTTCTCCGCGCACCAGGCTCCGGTCTGAGCCGAGATGGGCCAAAAGCCAGGTCATGGCCTCACGCGAAAGACTGATTTTTTCCTGCGCCAGGGCCGAGGAAATAGTCTGGGAAAGGGCACGGCCTTCTTCGGGGTAACAACCGATCGCCGCGACAGCTTTGTTTTTTTCAGCAAAACTTCGCAGCTTGGACCGCGGCGTCAGCCCGGCCGCTTCCAGGATGATCAAGGTATCGCTTTCGCCCTTGAGAACACGTTCAAGTTGGGGGACCAGAGAATCCTGCGCTTCACGAACCCACACTACCCGCCGCCCACCCGTCAGTGACAGGGCGGTCGCCTCCTCTTCCAACCGGTTCTGTTCCTCGCCTTCAAGACACGCCACACGGAAAGGGTCCTTCAGGTCACCCGCCACACTTCGCGCTGCCTGTTGCGCCCGTTCACGGATCAGACCGCTGTCTTCCCCGTAAAGAAGCAGGCCCCGCCATGAACCGACCTCGCCCAGAACCCGCCCGACATTCCGTGTTTCGATTTTCATGTCCCAGGCGCCTTACTGACTGCCCGGCCCTTCAGGCAGCCCGTCCGGCCCCGCATTGTAAGCACCATCCGGCATGGCACCGGAATCAGCACTGCTTCCCCGGGGTTGGCCGGAAGGGCCGTTTCTGTTCCCGCCTGTAGTGCCGTTTCCAAGCGGATGGCCAGGCGTGCCGGCCGGGCCACCGGTGTCGATATCAGGCATGGCGGTCAGGGTAGCATCGGTCGATTGACCGGATGTGCGCCCGGTTGCAGCAGCGGGGAAGCCGTCTGCGCCAAGCTGCTGATAGCGTGCCCCACCACTGCCTGTATCTGCCGCATTGAGATACATTTCAGGATGCGCGGTATCGATGGCGCCAAGCGACTGATGGGAGCGGAACCAGATCGCCACCTGTTCGCTGATCTGGTGGGCGAGGTTTTTTGCCACGCGTTCCGTCCCGGTCTCGGCATTCAGCGTCTGGGCGAAGGTCTGGTCGATCAGGGGGTTGAAGCCATCAAGCGTGGAGGTATGGCCCTGCGCCAGCAACTTCGGATGCACGCCGACCGTGAAAAGCTGCCAATTGGCCGTCCCCAGCATCCGCATGCGGCCTGACGTGTTGTCCTCATGGATGTCAATCGCTTCGAAGGAAACATTGCCCCAGGCATTGAGGGTATAGCCGCTGGGCGGGGCCGAGCTGGGGCCAGCCATTTCCTGCTGCAGGCCAAGCCGCAGGACCTGGCCGAAACGCCCGCCCCCCGTATTGGCGACAAACACGTTCTGCATCTGGGCTGAAACGGTTGAGTTAGTCCCGCGCGCATGGCCGTAAAGCGGTTTGAATCCACATCCCCCCAGCGGAATGCAGACCAGACTGACGCTTGCCAGACCAAGAGCGCGCAGCATCCGCAGCAGATCCCCTGAAACAGACAGGTGAGGCCGGTTTCCGGCCTGGTTTCCAGCTGTCCGACTGCGTTTCATCTCGCCTTCCCCTTCCCTGCCGCCCTTCGGTCGCTGCCTGTCAGCCTTTGACGACGAAATTGATGATGCGGCCCGGCACATAGATCTCCTTGACGATGGTTTTCCCCGCCAGTGCACGCGCAACGTTCGGCTCTGCCCGGGCCAGGGCCAGCACTTCATCACGCGGCAGGTCTGGCGGGCAGGAGATCGTGCCACGCAGTTTGCCCAGCACCTGCACGCCAAGCGTGACGCTGGTCTGAGCCAGCAGGGCGTCCTGGGCCTCCGGCCAGGGGCGTTCAACCACCATGGGACCGTCCGGCTCCAGCACGGCCATCAGCTCTTCGCCCAGATGCGGCATCATCGGCGCAACCAGCTGCGCCAGCACGGTGGCTGCCTCACGGCGCGCAGCCGGCAGACCGTCGCCTTCCTTTTTCTCCGCCTCACCCAGCGCGGAAGCGAGCTCATGCAGGCGCGCCACAGCCACGTTGGGGCTGAAGCCTTCCAGCGCCTCGGTCACCGCGGCAATCGTGCGGTGCGTGGCACGGCGCAGCTCTTCGCCTGCCGGGCCGTGCGCGTTCTGCAGGCCGTCACGTTCCGCCACCGAACGCGTCAGGCGGTAGAGGCGCTGCATGAAACGCGCCGCTGCTGCCACGCCGGCTGCGGTCCACTCCATGTCACGCTCGGGCGGACTGTCGGAGAGGACAAACCAGCGCGCGGTATCAGCCCCGTAACGTTCGATGATCTCCACGGGCGAAACGGTATTACGCTTTGATTTGGACATTTTCTCGGAACGCCCGACCCTGACAGGCGCGCCACTGTCCTTGCGCACGACTGTCCCGTCGCGCTTTTCGACCTCTTCCGGATAAAGCCACTGCTCACCGTCGCGGTAGCTTTCATGGGTGACCATCCCCTGCGTGAACAGCCCGCTGAAGGGTTCGTCCACATCGACATGACCGGTTTCATGCATGGCACGCGTAAAGAAGCGCGCATAGAGAAGGTGCAGGATGGCATGCTCGATCCCGCCGATATACTGGTCAACGGGCAGCCACCCATTGGCTGCGGCAGGCACGGTCGGCGTCGGTGCATGGGGGCTGGTGAAGCGTGCGAAATACCAGGAACTGTCCACAAAGGTATCGAACGTATCGGTTTCCCGGCGCGCAGGCTGGTCACATTGCGGGCAGGTGACGTGCTTCCAGGTCGGGTGGTGGTCAAGCGGATTGCCGGGCCGATCGAAGCTCACATCCTGGGGGAGTTCGACCGGCAGCTGATCTTCAGGTACCGGCACCGCCCCGCAGGTCTCACAGTAGATGATCGGGATCGGACAGCCCCAGTAACGCTGGCGGGAAATGCCCCAGTCGCGCAGGCGCCAGTTGGTAACTGCCTCGCCGGCACCAAGCTCTTGCAGCCGTGCAATCGCCGCCTTACGCGCTTCCTTGGGCTTCATTCCATCCAGAAAACTGGAATTGTAAAGCGTGACCGGGCCGGTCACGGCTTTATCCCCCACCTGGAAGGTCGCCGCATCCTCGCCCTTGGGCAAAAGCACCGAGGGAACAGGCAAATCATATTTCCGCGCAAAGTCCAGATCGCGCTGATCCCCGCACGGACAGGCGAACACGGCGCCCGTTCCGTATTCAGTCAGGACGAAATTGGCAATCCACACCGGCGCGGTCTGTTGGGGATTGAGCGGATTGGCCACGCGCAACCCCGTATCGAAGCCGCGCTTTTCAGCCGTGGCAACAGCTTCCTCCGAAGTGCCCATGCGGCGGCATTCCTCAGCGAAAGCGGCAATTTCCGGATTCGTTTCCGCCAGTTTCCGGGCCAGAGGATGGTCAGCAGCGATGCCGATGAAGCTCAGCCCGAACAACGTATCGGGGCGTGTCGTGAATATCTCGATATGCTGCCCTTCAGGCCCCAGCGCTGCCAGCTCGGCTGGGGGGGACTGCAACGGGAAACGGATTTTCGTGCCTTCAGATTTGCCGATCCAGCGTTCCTGCATGGTGCGAACACGTTCGGGCCAGCGTTCAAGATGTTTCAGGCCCTCAAGCAGGGGCTCGGCAAAATCCGTGATTTTCAGAAACCACTGCGAGAGAAGCCGCTTTTCGATCGGAGCACCTGAACGCCAGCCCCTGCCATCCACGACCTGCTCATTGGCCAGAACGGTGTTGTCGACCGGGTCCCAGTTGACCGAAGCATCGCGTCGTTCCACCAGCCCTGCGCGCAGCATGTCGAGAAAGAGCTTCTGCTGCTGGCCGTAATACTCAGGCAGGCAGGTGGCGATCTCGCGCTTCCAGTCCAGCGAGAAGCCCAGGCGCTGCAAAGTTGTGCGCATGGCGGCAATGTTCTGCATGGTCCAGACGCCCGGATGCACGCCCCGCTCCCGCGCCGCGTTTTCCGCCGGCAGCCCGAAGGCATCCCATCCCATCGGATGCAGCACTGAAAAGCCGCGGGCCCGCTTGTAGCGCGCCACCACATCGCCCAGGGCGTAATTGCGCACATGGCCGACATGCAGCTGGCCGGAGGGATAAGGGAACATCTCCAGCACGTAATATTTCGGCTTATCTGCTGGCGGCACGTCCGGCACGTCGAACACGCCGCTCTCAGCCCAGCGTTTCTGCCAGTAAGGCTCGCGCGCCTGGAAATCAAAGCTTTCCTGCTCCGCGCCCTGAGACTGCGGGGCCCCTGACTGTTTCAGCCCCTCCGGCACATGAGGGAACGAGGTAGAAGGCTTGCTCATAAAAACGCGTCGCATCCGTCAGCGAAGGGAAAAACCGGAAACAGAGCAAACCGAAGACCATCTGTCCCTTCAGCCGCCAGGCGGCGGTCTTTCAGAAAGGGAAACGGTGCCTGCTCCGGAAAAGCGGGGTTATTTGCCGGCCTTGTTCTCAGCACGCAGCTGGCGAGCGCGTTCAAGAATGCGCGCCGTGATGTCAGACACGGTGGTGGGGGCTACCGG
The DNA here is from genome assembly GCF_006542375.1 of Oecophyllibacter saccharovorans. GTDB lineage: Bacteria > Pseudomonadota > Alphaproteobacteria > Acetobacterales > Acetobacteraceae > Oecophyllibacter > Oecophyllibacter saccharovorans. The sequence goes on from NZ_CP038143.1 coordinate 449,106, forward strand.
CGTATCCTCCCACTCCCCGCTCTTTGTGCGCACCTGACGGAAAATCACCACCCGCAATGCATCGGAACGCAGCTGACGGTCCAGAATATAGGCGGCAATCTTGAACCGCTCTCCCTGCGTGCCCGGGGGTTCATACCAGTCGGTCAGGATCACGCCGCCCTGTGCGTCGGCAGAGGCCAGCGGCATGAAGGAAAGCGTGTCAATCGCGCCGCGCCACAGATAGGCATTCACCCCGCCGCGCAGCTGGTCACTGCCGCCCTGCGCGCCGCGGTCAATGCCGAGCAGGTGATTGCGCGGCTTGGTCAGGGAGGAAGGATCGCGCCCGCCGCCGCAGCCCTGCAGACTGCCCAGCACAACAGTGCTGAACAGAACCAGCCCCGCCAGACGCCCCACCTGCAGCAGGCTGCCACGCCATGACCCGACCTGCCGGTCCGGTGAGTGAAACGGAAGGAAGCGGGCCAGTCGGACCGGCGATTGCCGGAACATCAAAAACTGCTGAGACATGAAAATCCTGAAAGGGCGTTTCTGCAGGGCCGTGCCAGGGCCGGTTCACGAAAGCGCTCCTGGCTGGCTGTCACCGGAGACGACTGGAAAGCCTGCCAACATATCGCGCTCCCCGCCACAGGCCAACCCGTCTTTGCCTGCTTGCAGGATATTAGCACCCACCCTGCATGAGCCCTCTTCTCTCTTGTCTGCAACAGGCGGGCAGGGTAGATACATTGGTCGTGTGTCCACGTAGCTCAGCTGGATAGAGCACAGGATTCCTAAATCAATTGGGCGCCGTGCGCGGGAAACCGCCGTGGTGGATTCGCTCAAATTCGGGGAAAGCTCTGGCCTCCTGGCCGTGCCGATCCCGAGCCAAGCCGGTTCCCGCTCCGACCCTGCCAGATCTCTGGAAGAGTCGCCGGGATCCGGAAGGTGTAGAGACTGAACGGGCGACACCGTCCGGAGGAGGGTTCTCCTTCTCCACGGTGAAGAGACAGTCCAGACCACGAACTTTCCGCCCCTGCCCTTCGGGCGCAAGTGGAAAGGCGGCGAAAGCCGAAGTGGCATGAATCCTGGGGTCGAGGGTTCGAATCCCCCCGTGGACACCAAAAAAGTTTCCAGAACAGTCCATATCAGTATGAGACCCGCAGAAAACTGCGGATTTTTTGTTGTCTCTTGTCTGAATCAGTCTAAGGGTGTCTTAGTGCATCCAGCGCAAAGCTGGGTAAAATCACGGGTATCAAATCGGGTGCTGGGGATAATTACTCCCCGAATTTACCCCTGAATTTTCAAGTTCCTGATGCAACGACGCTATCGGAATAATTTACCTTGCGTCAGGATATTCCGCCTTTTTCCAGGCTTTGAGCTCATCCACCTCGATCCGTGCATCCAGCGCGCCGGGGATTTTCAGGCCCTGCAGGGCTGAAACCAGGGCGCCGACCGGGGCCAGCTCGGGATTGTAGGGCGCGGCCCAGACCAGGTCACGGGCGACACGGCGCTTTTCGGCAGGCGTGCCCTTTTCCAGCAGGTCAATCTGGCTCTGCACACCTTGAGCTCCCATGGAATCGGGGGGCGCATACAATGTGACCAGGCTGGGCGTGATGTTGACGCGCAGTTTCTGCAGCAGCACGCGCTGGCCCTTGAGGCCCTCGGCATACAGGGAAAGAACCGCGAAGACCTTCGGCGCGGCGGAAGATTTGCTGGACTGCGACATGGTATCTTTCAACTTTTCAGGCTGCTCTGGCGGAGGGCGGAATCAGAACGGGCATTCCTCAAAGGCGTGGTTCATCAGGTCGTCATCGTTGATCGGGGCCTGATAGGCTGAGATCATGTCCGGGTCTTCCGCGCTCGTGCCGCCGGCTTCCGAGCAGAGCACGTTCAAGGCGGCTTCCCGGCTTTCAGCAGGACCTGCCCATTGCAGGATGCCCCCATCCTGCGGATAGAGCTCATAGGTCGTAGAGGAAGGATCCGGGGAAGTCATTCGGGGTTCTCCTGCTCACAAGGCTGCAAGACTTTGCCACCAACAATCTTCAGAGCAAAGCCCAACCCGCCTCTCCTGACAAGCCCAATTCTGCCAGGTCCCTCAACCGTTTCGGGGGTCTGGCGCGCGTTCGGAGCCGGTCGGGGCGTTTCCCGCAGGGTGCGTGACACGCTCGTGCAGACCTGATGCCCGGTCCTGTCCAGCCTGCCAGTGACTGTAGCCTGTCATCAGCACCAGGGCGATCAGCAGGCTCAGAAAAGCGAGGAACAGCCCGTAAGCCCCTTTCAGGAGCAGGCGCTGGCGCGGAGAAAGGCGTTCAATGAGGGTGGCCAGCTCTGCTTCTTCTCCGCTCTTCATTGAAGAGGTGGCAGAACCCGTCTTTTCCTCCACCTTTCGCAGCACGGCTTCCCGCAGCGCCTGCAGGGAGGGATCAACCCCCATCGCCTCTGAAAGCCGTTCCTCCAGCTCTTCCTCTCCCGGAGCGCTTGCCCCTGGTTTCGGCAGATCTTCATCGCCATGCTGCTCAGCAATCTGCTTCATTGCGTTACCAGGTTCCTCTGCGGGGGCTTGACGGTTTGTGATTGAGAGCCCGTTGCCCGTTGCCTATGCCTGCACGCCTCATAACACCCCTTTCCCCAGCGCGGAAAAGAGCCGTGCCAAAAGATGCATGAAAGTTGCATCCGGCAGCGGTTTGGGCCCAGGGTAGAGCTTACACTGCTGCCCAGATCGAGCCGCCGCATCAACAGGACCGCCATGACCTCTTCACCTTCCTTTCTCTTCGTCTGCACAGGCAATATCTGCCGCTCCCCCCTGGCGGAACTGGCGATGCGCCAGGAAGCTGAACGGCGCGGGCTGTCGCTGGACATTGATTCTGCCGGCACAGGCAACTGGCATGTCGGCGCACCGCCCGACCACCGCTCACGCGCCATTGCCGAAAAACACGGGCTGACCACCAGAGGCCAGCACGCCCGCCAGGTGAAGCCGGAAGATTTTGACCGTTTCACCCATATCGTCGCGTTGGACAGGTCGCACCTCAAAGCCCTCAAACGCCTCAAACCCGCCCATTCCCAGGCCGAGCTGGTGCTTATGCTTGATGACGTGCCGGGCCGAAAGGGCGACGACGTTGCGGACCCTTATTACGGCACACCTGAAGATTTCGAAACGACCTGGCAGGACGTGACCGCTGGCTGTGCCGCTCTGGCACGCAAGGTGCTGGATTGAACGCCGTTTCCAGCTTTGAACGCCCCCTGCGAAGTTTCGTTGAAAAAAGGATATCTGGCCATGCCCACCACGCCAATCACCCCGATGCCTGCTGAGCAGACCTCCACCGGCCCCAATACCGGTATCGGTCTTCTGGTTCTCGAGACCTTCCCGGAAGATGTCATGGCCCGCCTACGGAAGAGCTTTGACGTGCACAGCTTCACCACTCTCGAAGCCGTCCAGCCTTATGCCGATAGCATCCGTGCCATTGCGACTGGTGGTGGGCCAGGCGTACCCCCCGCTCTCATGGCCATGCTGCCCAATCTGCAGATCATCGCCGTCAATGGCGTGGGAACGGACGCCATTGATCTGGGCGAGGCTGAAGCCCGCGGCATCCGCGTCACTACCACGGCCGGACTGCCCACCAGTGATGTCGCCGACCTGGCCATGGCCCTGACGCTCGATGTCAAGCGTAACATTCTGCCCAATGACCGCTTCATGCGCGAAGGCAGATGGCGTGAGGGGCCGCCGCCTCTGAGCAGCAGCCTGACCGGTTGCCGTATGGGCATTGCTGGGTTCGGGCAGATCGGCCAGGCCATCGGTCGCCGCGCTCAGGCCTGCGAGATGGAAGTGGGCTATTTCAGCCGCCGACCGGTCCAGGAAAACGGCAAGCCTTCTCCCCTTCCCTATTTCCCGGATATTCTGTCGCTGGCCAGCTGGGCGGATGTGCTCATGCTGGTCGTGCCGGGCGGCCCTGCCACCCGCGGCATGGTGAACGCGGAAGTTCTCAAAGCCCTCGGGCCGAACGGATATCTCGTCAATGTCGCCCGTGGCAGCGTGGTGGATGAGCCGGCCCTGATCGAGGCCCTGCGACACAAGACCATCCGCGCCGCAGGGCTCGACGTGTTCTGGAACGAGCCAGATATCAATCCGGCTTTCTTTACCCTAGAGAACACGGTCCTGCAGCCGCATCAGGGTTCGGCGACCGTTCAGACACGTCAGAAGATGGGCGACAATGTCATTGAGAACCTGCTTAATTTCTTTGCAGGTAAACCGCTCCTGACCCCGCTTGTCTGAAAACGCGTTTTTGCTTTCAGCCCTGCCCGCTCAATGAGCCTGAGCGGGCAGGGGAAAACGCCGGATTTTCAGGCGGCAAACTGTTCAGCGATGATGCGCTCCGACAGGGCATGATCAGGATCGAACAGCAGCGTGACTTCCTTGCCCTCAGCGATTTTGACCGTCACTTCCCGCACGTCTCGGACTTCAGTCGGGCCTGCAACGGCTGAAGTCGGGCGTTTATCTGTATCCAGCACCTCAAATCTCACCACTGCATCAGCTGGCAGCAGCGCTCCACGCCAGTGACGGGGATGAAAGGGAGAGATGGGAGTCAGGGACAGGAGATCACTGCCAAGGGGAATGATCGGTCCGTGAACAGAGCGGTTATAGGCTGTCGAGCCCGCAGGAGTTGCCACCAGCACACCATCGCAGGTCAGCTCATCCATGCGGACCCTGCCATCCACTTCAATCCGGATACGGGCACTCTGGCGGGTTTCACGGTAGAGAAAGACATCATTGAACCCCAGTCCGCACTTCTCTTCCCCCCCAACGGTTGTTGCCTGCATGAAAAGCGGGGAAATTCTCGTCGGTTCCGCCTGGGCCAGCCGTTTAGTGAGCCCCGCATCGGCCGGGGGGTTCATCAGGAAGCCGACGGTGCCATAATTCATGCCGTACACAGGCAAAGCATGGTTGAGCGCCAGAATGCGGTGCAGGGTTTCGAGCATGAAGCCATCTCCCCCCAGGCAGACCAGGACTTCCGCCTCCTGCAGGGGCACGTTTCCATAGCGTTCCGCCAGACGATGCAGGGCTTTCTGGGCTTCCTCAGTACGTGAAGCGACGAAGGCGATTTTCATTCGATTCCCTTGCCGATTTCAGAAAACAGCCAGAAGGCGGAAAGACCAGACCCGTTGCCTGACCCCGGTGGCCTAGGTTTTCAGAGCCCCGGATTGACACCGTGAATGATGATGTCATAGGCGGGCGAGCCCGGATAGGCTCCCATATGCACGTCGTGCAAGCTGGGACAGATAGGGGGATTTCCGGCAATGGCCAGCGCCCAGACCTTTTTTCCCTTCAGGGCTTTCAGGCCCAGAACTTTCAGAGGCTGGTCCAGGCGCGGATAGGGCAGCAGAGATTCAGGCAGGACCACATCCGTTCCATCGGTGAACATGAAGCCATCTGGCGTCACGCGACTCACCACGCCGCCGAATACCGGCAACACGTTGACGTCATACTGACAGGGCGCACCCTGGGCCTGCACCCTGCCGACCGATTGGCTGCCAAGCCCTGCCCCCAGCACCAGAAGGCCCAGAAACACGGATACCCTCCGAACGAAACGTCGCCTGCCGACAGGGCGGGAAGCAGACTGAAAACAACTGCAAAACATCTTCTGGCTCATCATGTTTCCCCCTGCTCCCTCATTTATCGACGCAGGCGCCGCCGGCCTCAATGCCGGAAATGTCTCATTCCAGTAAACACCATTGCAATCCCGGCTGCATCAGCTGCGTCAATCACTTCCTGGTCACGAATGGACCCTCCCGGCTGAATGACAGCCGTAGCGCCTGCTTCAATGATGCTCTCCAACCCATCCGCGAAAGGGAAAAAGGCATCCGAGGCAGCGACAGAATTTTCAGTCAGCGCCCCTTCCTTCCCCGCCGCACGGGCGGCATCACGGCTTTTGCGCGCAGCGATCCGGGCGCTGTCAACGCGTGACATCTGGCCGGCGCCAATCCCCACCGTCGCCTGCTCGCGCGCATAGATCACCGCATTGGATTTCACATGCTTAGCCACCCGGAAGGCAAAGAGAAGATCTTCCATTTCCTGCGCAGTGGGCTGGCGCTTGGTAACGACTTTCAGTTCTTTAGGGCGGAGGCGGCCATTGTCGCGCGTCTGGGCCAGAAAACCTCCGGAAACGGAACGCAGGCTCAGCCCGTCGGCAGCGGCATCAGGCATGCCACCCGTCTCGAGAACGCGCAGATTTTTCTTTGCCGATAGCACTTCCCGAGCCTCAGGCGTGATCTCGGGGGCCACAATCACCTCGGTGAAGATCTGACTGATCTTTTCAGCCGTCCTGCCATCCAGAGGGCGGTTCAGCGCCACAATACCCCCGAACGCCGAAACCGGATCGCAGCGCAGGGCTGCCTCCCAGGCTTCCGCCAGGCTGTCCGCACTTGCCACGCCACAGGGATTGGCGTGTTTAACGATCACCACGCTTGGGGCCTGAAACTCGGCTACCGCCTCAAAAGCGGCATCCGTATCGTTGAGGTTGTTGTAGCTGAGCGCCTTGCCCTGGAGCTGGCGGGCCGTTGCCAAGCCGGGGCGCTGACTGCCGTCCCTGTAGAAAGCGGCCTGCTGGTGCGGATTTTCTCCATAACGCAGCAGCGTATCGCGCTGTCCTCCCACCATCAGCACAGGCGGCAGCGTCTGGGGCGTCGCTCCTTCAGCCGTTCGGGTGAACCAGCTGGCGATCATGGTGTCATAAGCAGCAGTATGGGTAAAAGCGGCCGCAGCCCACTCACGTCGCTCTGCCAGGGATGTACCGCCCGTCTGAAGGGCTTCAATAAAGCCCGCATACTGGTCAGGCGCACACAGAACGGCCACGTCCGTGAAATTCTTGGCCGCAGCCCGCAACATGGCCGGGCCCCCGATGTCAATATTCTCCACGCAGGCAGCCTCGTCCGCGCCTGACGCAACAGTGCGGGCAAAGGGATACAGATTGACACAGACCAGATCGATCGGCGCGATATCATGCGCTTCCATCTGCGCGCGGTGTGTCGCCAGATCACGCCGGCCGAGAATCCCGCCATGAATCCAGGGCACCAGCGTTTTGACGCGCCCATCGAGAATTTCCGGAAAGCCGGTATGTTCCGATACATCTTTCACGGGGAGGCCGGCTTCACGCAGAATGTGAGCTGATCCCCCGGTGGAAAGGATCTCGACATTAGCGTCTGCCAACGCACGCCCGAGAGTGACCAGGTCCGTCTTGTCGGAAACCGAAAGCAGAGCCCGCCGGGGCATAAGACGCGGATCAGTCGTCGTGTCTGTTGTCATAGGTCTGAGATATCCCGCCCCTCTTCCCGGCGCAAGACAGCAGAAGCCAGAGAAGCCAGGCCCACACCCGCCTAGCCTCACCCGGAAACGCATGCAGAACAAAAACAGCTCCCGCCACACAGGGCAGGAGCTGCATAGAAACGTTACTGCTCAAGAAGCAGAGAACGCTTATTTCTTCAGGCCAAGGGCCTTTGCGCGCTGAGCGACCACTTCCGGAGACGCATCGCCCGCCGTCAGCCAGGAACCACCGACACAGGCCACGAAGGGCAGAGCCAGCCAATCCTTGTAGGTCTGCTCGGTAATGCCGCCCGTGGGGCAGAACCGCACACCCAAGCTGCCGAATACGGAAGCCAGGCTCTTGAGGCCCGGAATGCCACCATTGGTCATGGCCGGGAAATACTTGAAGCGACGCAGCCCCAGATCAAGCCCGCACATGATGTCACTGGCATTGGCGATGCCTGGCAGGAAAGGAACGCGGTGACGATGAGCCGCTTCCGCCAGCGGACGCGTCAGGCCCGGGCTGACCAGGAACTTGGCGCCGGCCTCGGCAGCCTGCTCCACATGCTGGCCATGCAGAACCGTGCCAGCACCGACGAGCGCTCCCGGCACCTTGGACATTTCACGGATCACTTCAAGGGCGCAGGGCGTCCGCAGGGTCACTTCCAGGGTGGTGACGCCATTGGAAACCAGGGCCTCGGCCAGCGGGCGGGCCAGAGCAACATCCTTGACGACCAGCACCGGCATGATCGGGCAGGCGTCCATGATGGCATCAAGTTCCTTAACGAGATCGGTCATACTGTAAACTCCCCAGAGAAATTATCGCCAACCTTTTCCAGGTCTTCGTCCATGAGCCGCAGCATGGCCGAACCGCCCTCTTCAGGGCATGGCGCGAAGTGGCGCATCATCGCAAACAGTTCACGGCCCGTGCCGATATCCGGCTTGACCGGCGGAACGGCTTCACGCGCATCAAACTCTTTTTTGTCGACCAGGACTTCCAGTTTGCCGGTACGGCCGTCGACACGGATCATGTCGCCGTCGCGCACCTTGGCAAGCGGACCGCCCACCTGCGCTTCCGGCCAGACATGCACCGCGGAAGGCACTGACCCGCTGGCGCCCGACAGACGTCCGTCCGTCACCAGGGCCATATGATAGCCCTTGTCCATCTGCACGCCGAGCACGGGGATCAGCATGTGCAGCTCCGGCATGCCGTTGGCACGCGGCCCCTGATGCAGGACCACCACCACCGTATCCTGATCCAGCTCGCCGTTCTTCTGGGCTGCTTTCACGGCATCCTGCGTATGGAAGACCTTGGCCGGTGCTTCGACGACCAGATTCTGCGGCTCGACGGCACTGACCTTGGTCACACCGCGGCCGAGATTGCCTTCCAGCATCTTCAGGCCACCCGTCTTGCTGAACGGATTGCTGAGCGGACGCAGAACCTCATGGTTCTTGGAAGGCTCGGCCGGCGCATAGACGATGTCCTTGCCCTTGAGGATGGCGCGCTGGGCATAGTCCTTCAGGTTATCGCCATAGACGGTCTTGACATCGGTATGGAGCAGATCGGCACTGATCAGCTCGCTGATGACCGAGGGCACGCCACCTGCCTCGTTGAAGGCGTTGATGTCAGCAGCACTGCTCGGATAGATCTTGGCCAGATCAGGCACCACGTCGGAGAGAAGGTTGTAGTCCTCCCAGTCGATGATGATGCCGGCAGCGCGCGCGATGGCAGGCAGATGGATGGTCAGGTTGGTCGAGCCGCCGGTGGCCATGAGACCGACGATGGCGTTCACGACCGATTTCTCGGTCACCACTTCCGTCAGCGGGCGCGGATTGGCACTGTGCAGACCCATCTCGGCAAGACGGTGGATCGCAGCTCGGGTCAGGCCCTGGCGCAGCGGGGTATTGGTGATGGCAAAAGCGGAATCGGGCATCATCAGCCCCATGAATTCCACCACCATCTGGTTGGTGTTGGCCGTGCCGTAGAAAGTGCAGGTGCCAGGCGCATGATAGGACGCCATTTCGGCATGCATCAGCTCGTTCTCGGACACCTTGCCTTCGATGAAGAGCTTGCGGATCTTCACCTTTTCCTCATTGGGCAGGCCAGACGTCATCGGGCCACCCGGGATCAGCATGGTCGGCAGATACCCGAAGCGCAGGGCCCCCATCAGCAGGCCAGGCACGATCTTGTCGCAGATTCCGAGCAGCGCAGCGGCTTCATACATGCCATGCGACAGGCCCACGGCGGTGGACTGACCGATGACATCGCGCGAAAAGAGCGAAAGGTCCATCCCTTCCTGACCCTGCGTCACGCCGTCGCACATGGCCGGCGCGCCGGCCGCAACCTGGGCGGTCGCACCCACTTCACGGGCGAACAGCTTGATCTGCTCAGGATAATGCTCATAGGGCTGATGGGCCGAGAGCATATCGTTATAGGTGGTGATAATGCCGATATTGGGATGGCGCGGCTTGGGATGGATCAGTTCTTCCTTGATCGCATCGGGTTCGGCAGCCACGGCATGCGCCATATTGCTGCACGACAGGCGCGTACGATTAACACCCTTCTGGCGATTGCGTTCCATCAGCTCCAGGTAACGGCGGCGCGACCCTTTCGACCGCTCGGTCACCCGGGCTGTTACGCGTTCGACAACGGAATTCAGAGACATTGAAAGAAACACTCGCTGTTCGAGGGACGCCCTACAGACAGGAGGGACCATTCCCCCTGAGAGCCTCGGCATCACATGATCATCCGAACGCACCTGATATGGTGCGTCTCGGAAGCATTAAACGCCAACCGGGCTTTTCGGGCAAGCAAGGGAGGGCTGGTTTCCGCCCAAGGCAGCCACGCATCCTGTGCAGGGCTGCACGCCTCAGCCGGTTCAGCTGGGTGTGTTCCCCAGCTGGCGTTCAGCTCCGACACTGGGCCAGCGGCCCTGGCTCAGCGCGGACAGGGAGGGGGTATCGAGCCCCATTTCCTGAGCATAGCGCCAGGTGGCGCTCAGCACGCCGTGCACGTAATGGCGCGTTTCATCATTGGGGAGCACTTCCATGAAGTAGAGCGGATCCATGATCGCATCCTGACGGGCTTCCCAGTGCAGGATGGCGCCGGGCCCTGCATTGTAGGAAGCCAGCACGTGCAGCAGATCCCCTTCCACCGGTTTGTTCGCAACCAGGCTGCTGTTAGGCGGCAGTGAGCGCAACTGGGCGGTTTTCGGCAGGCTTCCGCCCGGCACGCTTTCCGCAGGAGCGAATTCCACGCCTGTCGCCCCCGCAAGATACAGCAGGTAAAGCTGCCCGACTTCCAGGTTGTAAGCCGGCTCGGTCAGGCGTTTTTCGATGCCGGGCACCACCGGAATGACGGGTTGGCCATGCTGATCATAAGTAATGCGACTGGCCACGATGAAACTGGCCGTCTGCGGGCGGATCTGCATAAGGCCCCGCGCGCCGGCCGAGGACTGGGCCTGGGTGTCAAAATTCGATTCCATGCGCACGACGCCGTAAACCAGAGCCGGATCCAGACGGAAACCGTGTTGCGGCTTGAGCTGGGCAGAGACGAGAGACGGCCCTTCACGTCTTCCAACATCCTCTGCTGTGTTGGAAGCGGATGTGTTAGAAGCGGATTTCTGGGGCTGGGAGGAAACCGGCTCCTGCACTGGATGCAGCCGGTCCAGCGCCGCTTCCATCTGGGCAGCCAGACCGCTCATGCCTGCTGTCCGCGTCACCACTGCAAGCGAGCGGGCCCGCATCGGATCATTGCGGATGTCCGGCCACATACGCCGCACCAGCGCTTCAGCACGTCCCTGTTCCCCCAGCTGCAGCAAGGCGAAGAAATGCTGTCCTTCCGACAGGGTCGAAACGGCTGCAAGGTCGATTTCCCCCATCATGCGGCCGCGCCCGGAAGGTCTGGCAGACTTGGAGCTGTGAGCTCTGAAGAAACCGATCAAACGCTGCCGGAACAACCGCAAGCGGTTCGAAAACTTCTGAGTGGGTGATTTTTCAGTTTCTGTGGCCAGCCAATGCCGGGCCAGAAGAGCATAAAAGGCCTTCCCGTCCCCCGCTTCCACACCGCTGGCATCAGATAAAGAGGCGTCTGCTGAGACATTTCCCTTCCGGGCAGCTGCACGCTTGAGCCAGACCAGGCGCACATGACGGTTGCGCGCCGCACGCGCCGCCCAGAAAGCAGCGCCTGCCCGCACCCCGGGCTCAAGCACCGGCGCATCGGCCGCCTGCGCAAACAACGCGTGCGCATTGTCAGTCTTGCCAGTTTTCCATGCCGCCAGACCCGCTATGAAAGCGGGGAATCCGTATTTCTGCTCCCCCCGTTTCATACCGCGCATGCCGATGCGAAACGCATCATGAACCTGCCCCTGGCTGAGCAGCGACAAGGCGATCTCCCCATAAAGCTGGGCTGCGTAAGGATTCGTCATGCCGGGCGTGGCATCAATCAGACGCAACGCGTTTTCAGCACCAGTGATCCCTGAACTGCTCCACTCAGAAACCGTCCGGTCCAACAGAGGATTGCGCACCAGCCCTCCGTAGGATGACCTGAAGGGAAGCGCCGCTGGCGGCTGGGAAGCGCCTGTCCGAGCGGCCGCTGGCGCCGGCGTGCGCGCACCGGGCAGGAGAATATGCGCCCGCACTGCCGGCAGTGTTCTGGCCAGATGCGGGGCGCGTTTTTCCAGCAGCGCCCGGATGGCAGGTGCATCAGGCGCATGGGGATAGGCATGCAGCCAGGCGCGCAGCTCGGCTACGGAAGGATCAGCATCCGTGTGCAGATACAGCTCAGCCAGCAGATCAGGCAGCACGACTGAATCAGCTTCGGTCTCCGACGCGCCCAAAGCGGCTGCCAGTTTCACGGCTTTGCGTGCATTCCCTTCCCGCAGGACACGGAAAATCTCTCTGTAACGGTTCACTGCGGAAGGGGAGAGCGGTTGCGGGAAAGCGGGGGCCACACCCTGGCCCGACCGGTAAGGCGCGAAACTGGTCAGCTGCCCTTCCGCGCCTCCCCCTCCAGCCTGGGAGGCGTGCAAAGGGGGCACCAACGAAGCAACTTCCGGCGGCGTGGCAGTGGGCTCCCTATGCGCAAGCGCTGGATAGGCGAGACAAAGTGTAAGGCTTGTTGAGGCACCTGCCAGAAGCGCGGCACTGACCATTGCGGTCCGGACCGACACAACAGGTACCGACGCAAGTATCCTTCGCATAACATTTTTAAGTTAATGGCGTTCTATTCCATTTGTAAATTCAATAATTTTTAAAGATGGGAAAGAAGCTCCTTCTTTGTCTGGTTCTTTGTCTGGAAAACTCTCTGAAATCCGCCTAAACCCCTAATGGATCAGCGAAATATTTTCTCCTCCTGGTTATTCTTTTTTCGCGGCTTTATTGGAACCACTTCCTTAATTTCATTCTTCTTTTCTTGTCATCTGCCAGAGCGTAGAATGTTTTTTCTGAAATACATGTTAAATTAATCAATGCACTTAAAATGCATTAAATACATTGATTGAATGTACTTCTGAACACTCTGGTTCTGGGAGCGTATCCCTCACCCGCCGGCCAGCTTGCGGCGCAGGGCCAGCATATCCTTCCAGAGTGCTCTACGGGGCGCCGGCCCGCCGGCCAGCTGCAGGGGATGGAGGGTCGGTAGCAGCGGCAAGGGCGTGTCAAGACCCGGCACAGTGACTTCAACCCATTGTCCTCGCAGCTGGGCCAGTCGTTTTTCCGTCCCCAGCAGCATGGCTGCAGCGGTAGCACCCATCGTTACCAGAAAAGCAGGACGACAGAGGGCGATGCTGCGTTGCAGAATCGGTAAAGCCGCCTGGCGTTCACCTGCAGAAAGCGGTCTTCCCCCAGGTGGGCGCCAGGGAATAGCGGGCGCCATGCTCAGCTGCCCGGCACTCAAACCGATCGACGCCAGGACCTGTCTCAACAGGATGCCCGCTTCTCCGGCGAAAAGCTGTCCTGACCGATCTTCATCCGCATTCGGCACTTCGCCGATCAGCATGAAGGGGGCCTGCGGCACCTGGACCGGATGCAGATGATGCATGGCGGTTCGGGCCAGCGACAATCCAGCCACCTGGCCTGAACGCGCTGCCAGCTCCTCGAAACTGCCTGCCCCCAGCACATCTGCCTCGCCTGCTTCTTCCAAATCCTTGGCTGCAGATATCTCCTGAGAGGGCTGTGGGCTTACAGGCGCAGGCGTGCTGACAGACGCAGGCGTGCGGGCTGCGTGAAGAGACTGGACAGGAGGGGCTTTTGCCGAAATGACCGCCCAGGGCTGGTCTTCAATCAGCGCTTCCGCACCCCATTCCTGCTGCAGGCGCAAGGCAGCCAGCAACGTCTCCGTGCTCTGTGCAGCAAGCGGCGTCTCCTGGTCGGTAGATTGAGGCGTGACCCGGCTCATGACTGCAGTGTTTTCCTCCTTCTGCGCCTTTTCACACTTCAGGCATTGTGTCTGCGTGTCTGCCGACCGGCTTTTCAGGAAGCCGGCTCCTTACCTGAACCTGACCTGACCTGACCTGACCTGACCTGACCTGAGAACAGGGAACGCCTTATGGCCTCTCCATGTCCTCTTCGGCACGTAAAAATTTCCACGATCGGCAGGATCCATTAAGCTGCGCAAATTGAGCGGAAGCGCCAATCAAATGATCAGGCACGGACCTTTCGTCAGAGTCTGCCTCTCTCCACTTCCTGCCCTACGGAATCTCTCCTTCATGGACCCTGAAACGCCGACAAGTCCTTTACCGTCACCAAGCACGCCTCCCAGAATGGAGCGTGCCTGTGCCAAGATCAATCTCTACCTTCACGTCACTGGCCGACGTGCTGACGGCTATCATCTTCTCGACAGTCTTGCCGTCTTTACAGACGCCTGCGACCGTCTCTTCCTGGAAACCCTTCCGCCTCCAGAGGCGTCTGGCCCCCGAAACATCCCCTCTGACCAGCCCCCTTTCACCCTGCATCTGGATGGGCAGTTCGGCAGGAAACTGCTCAACGAAGGCAAAGCTGTTGCCGGAAACGACAATCTGATCCTCAAAGCGGCGCGCTTCCTGGCTGAAGCCGCCGGGCAGACAGGAGAACTTCCAGACAACCTGGCCCCGATTGCCTTTCGCCTTGAAAAGGATCTGCCTGTCGCTTCCGGCATCGGCGGCGGCTCTGCTGATGCCGCTGCCGCCCTGCGCCTTCTGACAGCCTGCTGGGATCTGAAACCTGAGCTGCAGGTACAGGTGGGCCCCCTTCTGGGAGCAGACGTGCCTGTGTGCCTTCTGCAGCGGCCGGCCCGCATGGAAGGCATTGGCGAGCAGCTCAGCGCGGCACCTGCACTGCCTCCTGCAATGGGCATGCTGCTGGTCAACCCCGGAGTCGCAGTTGCCACGCCGGCAATCTTCAAAGCCCTTGCGGCTGGCGGAGGGCCAGCTGCCCGCGCGCCTTTGGTTCTTCCCTCTCAAGGCTGGCAGAGCGTGGAGGAGCTGGCCGGATGGCTGCAGACTCATACCACCAATGATCTCGAAGGCCCTGCTATTGCCCAGGCCCCCGTCATACAGGACGTTCTGACGATCTTGCGCCAACTTCCCGAAATAAGACTTGCCCGGATGAGCGGCTCGGGGGCGACGTGTTTTGCCCTGCTCGAATCCCCGCAGGCAGCGCAACGCGCACGCACAGCCCTTGCCAGCCACCCGCAAGCCGCCTCATGGTGGCACTGGGCAGGCGGCATGACATCTTTGCCGCACAAGACAGGACCACAAGCATGACAAGCCCGCTCAAGCCTTTCATTTCACTAGTCATGGCCGGCTTCCTGGCCGGGACAGTTTTTCTCTCAGCTGGGCCTGCCTCCGCCCAATCGGTTTTCGGCCCCCTGCCTGTCCAGAGCCAGTTTCAGACCTTTGTGGCAGACGGCCACCCAGTAGAAGAGCTGGATGAAAGCTTCGGTCCGAGCGCGGTTGTCTTTCAGAAACGTCTTGTAGGGCCCGGCCAGGCAAAACTCTTCGTGGCCGTTGCGGTCAGCAATGCTTATTTCCCCTGCGGCAATAACCTAACAGGGCACAGCATGATGCTGGGCAGCTGGAACAGCCAACCCCCCGTTCTGCAGAGTGACCCGCAGGCTTTGGTTCTGGAAGGGGTTGTCTGTCGTTCCGGTTTTGTCCTGGCTCATAGCGGCCCCGAACAATCGGAAAGGCTTGCAGCGTTGCTTCAGGCAGATCTGAAAGCTCAACCCTCCGGGCGCCTGGCTCTCAAGCTGGGTACCCACACGGTTTTTCTGGCCCCAGCTTCCCCGCAAAGCCAGGTTCAGCTGCTTCACATGCTACCCTGACTTCAAGGATCTCCTGAAGACCAAAAGAGAAAAAGGGAACCGGCCAGAAAAAATCTGCCAGCGCTTGAAGCACTGGCAGATACAGGCCCGAACGCCTTAGGAGGCAGGGCGCTGAGCGCAAGTTATATAACTTCAAGTTATATAACTTAAGGCGTTGCAGCCTTCAGATGGGCATTGCACTGCGACCAGTAACCGCCGCCCTTCTGGATCCATTTCAGCTGGCCATTGGCGCCCTTGGGCTTGTTGGCACGGTACTGGGCAGCACAGGTCTGGAGGCGAGCCTTACCCGGAGTAAGTTTGGAAAACTCCGGTGCAATCGCCTGCGGAAAGACCACGCCCGCCGCGCTGGTCGTGGTCACGGCTGCAGCTGCGCTCGGCTTCACCATATCGGAATTTTCAGACGTCTTAGCCTCCGGCACAGCCCCGGCAGGCACGCTACCGGAAGCAGCCGCCCCAGAACCAGCAGGGGTCGCAGCGCCCACATCAGCCGTCTGGCACTTGGCCGCCTTGAAGGCAGCGTAGGTCTGGCCATTCAGGCTGCCGTCTTTTTTGGCGGCCTGAAAAGCCTGGTGACATTGCCGGGCTGACACCGCACCGGCTGCTGCAGCATGAGCCGCGTTACCCGGCAGCGCCGTTCCCAGCGCCAGCCCCAGACCGGCTGCAAGAACTGTCATTCCGGCGGGCTTCCTGTTCATCGTCTTTTTCATGCTCATGCGAACCCCCAAAGCGTTGAAATCCAAAACATTAAAACAAGGTGAAAATTAGCACCCTAAAATAATTATACAAATATTCTGACGTGTATTGAATTCAGCTCTTCCGTCATTCAATTGCCTGCGCCATCACCATGATTTTACCGCGACACTTTACTGCAGGCCAGTTGAATCCTGCCAGCGCGCTTCCCTCAGTTCAGGCGTTCACCGTGCTGTGTCAGATCGAGCCCTTCCTGTTCTTCATCTTCACTGACCCGCATACCCACCAGCCGATCAACCCCCCAGACCAGCAAGGCTGTCATGACAGCCGACCACAGCACGGTCACCGCCACCGCCTCTGCCTGTCTGCCCAGCAAAGACAGGCTGCCGCTGATGCCGGGCGTGATTGCAGTAGCTGAAAGGGGCCCCCAGGCCAGCACACCGGTCAGCAAGGCCCCGATGATGCCGCCGATACCGTGAATGCCGAAGGCATCCAGAGTATCATCATATTTCAACCAGTGCTTGAGACGCGTCACACAGAAAAAACAGCCCAGCGCCGCACATCCCCCGATCGGCAGGGCCGCCCAGGGCAACACGAAGCCGGCAGCCGGCGTGATGCCCACCAGACCGGCCAACGCCCCTGAGACGATGCCCAGAGCCGTGGGCTTGCCAAGCAGGCACCACTCCACGCCCATCCAGGCGCATCCGCCTGCTGCAGCCGCCAGTTGGGTGACCAGCATGGCCATACCGGCCCGACTGTCCGCCGCCAGGGCTGAGCCGGCATTGAAGCCGAACCAGCCAATCCAGAGCAAAGCGACACCGATCAGGGCATAGACTAGATTCCAGGGTGACATATCCTCCTGACCGATGCCGCGGCGCCGGCCGAGCATGATGGCACAGACCAAACCGGCAATGCCGGCATTGACATGCACCACCGTGCCGCCGGCGTAATCCAGCGCGCCCAGCCTGGCCAGCCAGCCGCCAGGGCTCCAGACCCAATGGGCGAGCGGCGCATAGACCAGCAGCGACCACAGGACTGAAAACACACACAGCCCGGCAAAGCGCACCCGACCCGCCACCGCGCCGGTGATGATGGCCGGTGCGATAACGGCAAAACCCATCTGAAAAAGCAGATACACACTTTCAGGCAGGGTGGTGGGGACAGCATCGGGCAACCCGGCACCCAAAACGAACGCCCTGTCCGCACCTTGCGGGCCCAGCAGGAAATTATCTGCCACGCCCCGCAATCCGAGACGTTCCAGCCCGCCCAACCAGGGTGTGCCATTGGTGAAAGCCAGGCTGTAGCCCAGCAGCATCCAGGCCAGCGAAACCAGGCAACAGATCACAAAGGATTGCGCCAGCGTGGACAGGACATTTTTGCGCCGTACCATGCCGGCATAAAACAGGCCGATTCCGGGAATGGTCATCATCAGGACCAGCGCTGCGCTGATCAGCATCCAGGCGGTATTGCCGCCGTCCACTTTCATCTCTGGTCCCTCCCCTGCAGCGGATGACTTGAGCGGATGACTTACAGAGCGATGTCCCCGCTTTCTCCCGTGCGGATGCGAACCACCCTTTCCAGAGGGGAGACGAAAACCTTGCCATCGCCGATCTTGCCAGTGCGGGCCGCCTGAACGATCACCTCGACCGCCTCGTCCACCCGTTCATCGGCCACGGCGAGGTCAATCCGGGTCTTGGCGACAAAATTCACGTGATATTCCGCCCCCCGGTAGATCTCCGTCTGGCCTTTCTGATGGCCGAAGCCCCGCACATCACTGGCCGTAAGCGCAGGGAAGCCGGCCTCAACCAGGGCTTCGCGCACGTTTTCCAACCTGAAAGGTTTGATGATGGCAGTGATGAGTTTCATGACTTTTCCATTCCGCCGGTTGCGCTGACAGCTGCCGCGAATTCACAACAGATTTCCTTGCCTGCAGCACCCGATACCCACCTCTTTCGTATCATAACCGCAACGAAAGGACCAGCTTCTTTCCCGCCCAGCTCCCCTTTCCTTTCCAGCATCCACACGGTAGGAACAGAAGCCCCTGGCCCGGAGAGCAAGCTGATGAGCAAGCATTACGATCTGTGCATCAATGGCGGCGGCCCCATCGGCAGTACCCTGGCCGGTCTTGTAGCCCGCCAGGGCAGACGCGTGCTGCTGCTGGAACGCAATCCATTCGTGACAGAGCCTCTCTCCTCCCTGGACGGACGCGCCTATGCGCTGGCGGAAGGGGTCATTCCCCTGCTTGAGCAGGCGGGTATCTGGGCCCAGCTGCCACGTCCCGCCGAAGCCATCCGGGCCATTCACGTCCTTGACGGCCAGGGACCCCTCCCGCGAGCCAGCAGGCGCCAGATAGCCTCAGACGGCCTTACCTTCCAGCCCGAGGACGCCCCTGAGCAACGGCCTTTCGGGTGGATGGTGGAGGCCTATGACCTTCTGGCGGCCATCGCTCGTACGGTTTCCAGCCACCCTGAGCTTGACGTGCGCGCGCCCGAAACCGGCAGTTTTGACTTCCGGGAGGACCGGGTCGACATCACCCTGAGCTCAGGCGAAAAAGCCAGTGCTTCGCTGGTTGTCGCGGCAGACGGGCGCCGCTCCGCCCTGCGGCAGCAGGCTGGTATCGGTGTTCAGGTCACGCCTTTTCACAAACATGCGCTCGTGGCGGCAATGGCCCATGAAAAGCCCCATCATGGCAGCGCGTTGGAAAACTTTCTGCCTCAGGGGCCTTTTGCAAGGCTGCCTCTGCCGGCAAGTGACCGTCATCCCCACCGCTCAGCCATTGTCTGGACCGACACGCCGCAGCGCATAAAGCATTTTCACGATATGCCGGCTGACGTCTTCGCGCGCCTGGTGGAAGAACGTCTGGGCGGCGAGGACCTGGGCAAGATAACACTGACCGGGCAGCGTTGGCTGTATCCGCTGGCCTCACAATACGCCTTGCGCTATACCGCCCCGCGCCTGGCCCTGATCGGTGATGCGGCGCACGGTCTCCACCCTGTGGCCGGACAGGGCATGAATCTGGGTTTCCGGGATGTACGCACGCTCGCAGCCCTGCTGGAAGAAGCCTGGAATGAAGGCAGCGGGACAGCCAGGGTGGACCTCGGCGCGCCCGCACTTCTGGCGCGTTACCAGCACTCCACCCGCCCCGGCAACTTTGCCATGCTTCTGGCCTGCAACGGGATGGAGCACCTGTTCAGCACCCATAATCCTTTCCTGCGCGGTGCCCGCCAGCTGGGCCTCAAAGCGTTGGAGCGCCTGCCCGGGCTGCGACGCAGCTTCGTGCAGCAGGCCATGGGGCTTTAAGGTCTTTTCTGTATGCAGCAGCCAGCCGGCACCCCTCATGCCCATGAGGAAAAGCGCAGGGCCGCTTTGCCTGAACCCCGCTTCACCCCTCTCATGGACAGCAGATATCATGGAGCACTGACGGGCTTTTGGCACGACTTCCGCGCGGAAGCCAGTTGCTGCAATGATCCTCTCATCCGCGACCTGTACGCTGTCAATATCTGTGACCACAAGGATTTCGCCTCTGCCCTCTCCTCCCTGCTGGCCACAAAGCTCAAGGACCGCGCCCTTTCGGAAGTGGCACTCAAGGGCCTGATCACCCACGTGCTGGAAGAGGCGCCTGAAATAGCAGCGGCGGCGGCAGCCGACATTCTGGCTACGCATGAACGTGATCCGGCCTGCCCTGATCTCGTTACACCGTTTCTGTTCTTCAAAGGCTGGCAGGCAGTGCAGGCCTACCGCATCGCCCACCAGCTCTGGCTGCAGGGACGCAGGCCTCTGGCTTATCACCTGCAGAGCCGGGTGAACGAGAAATTCGCCGTTGATATTCATCCGGCGGCCCAGCTGGGTTGGGGCCTGACAGTCGATCACGGGACCGGCATCGTCATCGGGGAAACCGCAATTGTGGAAAACGACGTCATCCTTTTTCAGAATGTCACGCTGGGGGGTACGGGCAAAACAGGAGGGGACCGCCATCCGACCGTGCGGCAGGGAAGCCTGCTCGGTGCAGGCGCCATTGTGCTGGGCAATATTGAAATCGGAACTCAGGCGCGGATCGGAGCTGGCGCAGTCGTGCTGGAGAACATTCCCCCTTACGCCACAGCCGTTGGAAATCCTGCCCGAATTGTCCGGGTTGACACACCCGGGGCCAAACAGACCTGAAGCAACACCGGCCGGTCCGGTTATCCCCAGAAAAGGGGATAACGCCGGGTATGATCCTGTGCATGAGCCTGTGGACAAAAGTGGATGAATCTCCGGACTCCTTGTGCCTCAAGGAGTCGCGCTGTGGGGATCTCAAATAACGGGAAAAGAGCTTTTCCCTGCCTTGCAGGCATATGCCTGCCCAACTTACAGCGCGGGAGAAAGGCCGAGCTGTGCAGGGGAAGAAGATGTGGACAGAATGGGATAACCGGTTGCTGGGAAATCTGTTTCCTGAAGCCAGGCCATAAAAAAGGCAGGCCCTCCTGAAAGGCACCTGCCTCTTTATCCCGGCTTCTGCAGAGCAAGCTGAACTCCGGTCCTTTCACGCGCCTGGAAGCGACCGGAACCTTGTTTCAGCCCTGTTTCCTCCGGCTCACTTCTCGGTTGAGAAATGGAACACGGTGGTAAAATCGTAGGTCTGGCCCGGCTTCAGCTCAATGCTGGGAAAAGCAGGCTGATTGGGGCTGTCAGGGAAAAATTCCGGCTCAAACGCCAGCGCATCGGTCTGGCGATAGGTGCGACCGGAAGGGCCGACATAGTTACCCAGAATATTATTGGTGGTGTAGAACTGCATGCCTGGCAGGTTGGTCAGCACTTCCATGACGCGGCCGGAACGCGGGTCAATCAGCTTGGCGGCCAGACGCACCTTGTGGCCGTTGCCGTAAGGACCGTCGATCACCCAGCATTTATCATAACCGCGCGGCACTGACATCTGCGGATCAGGACTGCGCAGGCGTTCGCCTACCCTGTGGGGCTGGCGGAAATCAAACGGCGTTCCTTCCACAGGGGCCAGTTTTCCGGTCGGAATGGAAAGATCATTGGTCGGGATGTAACGGTTGGCAAAGATCTGCAGGATTTCCGGTTCATCGCTGCCCGAGCCCTCACCGTTGAGGTTCCAGTAATTATGTGTGGCCAGGTTGACGATCGTCGGCGCATTGGTGGTCGCCTTGAAATTCAGGGACAGGTCGTCATCGTTGTTGAGCTTGTAGGTTGCCAGCGTCGTCAGCTCACCCGGAAATCCCTGGTCGCCATCTGGGCTGACAAGTCGCAGCGTCACCCAGGCGCCATTCGCGTCATGGCCTACGCCGGCGATGGTCCACAGCTTGTCCTTGAAGGAAACCGGGCCGCCATGCAGCGTATTGGGCGCCTGGTTGGTCGGCAGGTGATAGGTCTTGCCTTCCAGCTGGAAGCTGCCGCCTGCAATGCGGTTGGCGACACGGCCAAGAACCGCGCCGAAAAAGGCATCGTCATTGTATTTGAGATAATCCTGCAGGTTCGGGAAACCGAGTGCGATGTCCTGCTCCTTGCCGGCCCGGTCAGGCGTATCCACTGACTGGATCGTGGCCCCGTAGGTGAGAATACGCGCCGTCACCCCGTGATCATTATGCAGGGTGATCATCTGGACGGTCTGTCCGTCAGGCATCTTGCCCCAATCCGTCACGGTCACTGTGGGCTCAGGAGCAGCCATGGCACTGCCGCCGACTACTGCCAGGCTCAACGCACTGGCGCAAAGCAGCCCCGCCACATGACGGCCCTTGCGGGACAGAAGGGGGGATAAGAGACGACGGGCGGGCAGCGTGTTCGATATACTGGACATAGATTTCCTCGTTCCTGCGATAAGTGGCCCGGCCTGTTGCAGTCCGGACTTCACTTTCCCTGCCGGAAACACGTCTCTTTAAGTCAATCATGGACGGAACGGCAGAGTACGGGCGCCAGAAGATGCACGGAAGCAGCCTGATGCTTCTTCAGCTTGCCTCTATAATAAGGGAAGCAACTGAACGTTTCTGACAACCCGTCCTGACTTCACATCTGAGTTTCCTGATTTGGGACTTGCTTTATCAGAGAGCGCCCTTTCCACCCTCCAGCCCCACAGATCAGACCCCACAGCCCGACCGGAAAAGACCGGGAAAGAAACGTGGCACAAACGACACGTTTTCCCCTTACCCCCTTTTCACGCCGGAAAGAGGGGTAGGCAGTCAAGGAGGTTTCATTCTACTTTCACGCGCCAGGCAGGTTTCCTGTCCCCTAAACCATGCGCCCGTTTTCCGCCCTGCAACCTCTGCCCCAGCGCTGCGATGAAACAGGCGCCAGACAACAGGGCGACACAGGCAGAGGTCTGAAGAAAAGGGGGCTGGAGAAAGGGACTGAAAATTTCGTGGCGGGATTTAAGGACAGCGCATGGGCTCCGGGCAGATGAATGACGGCACAACCACTACCCTGACAGTGCAGAAAAGAGCGATGATGCAAACGAGCGCCCGAAAAGCCCTGACCTCACGCGCCACGCCGACGCAGCGTCGCCGTTCCGTTCTGAGTATGGTCCCGATCATCCGTGCCCTGCTAGGCTGTGTCGTGCTTCTGAGCCTTGACGCCTGCAAATCTATCCGCGCCCCTGTTCCGAAAGATCCCGATGCGCTGGCCGACTATAAATTGGCCAATGACCCCTATGAGCCCCTGAACCGCAAGATGTACGACATCAACATGTGGGCTTACCATTTCGCCCTGCGCCCCATGGGCAAGGCCTGGAAGAATTACGTTCCCCATCCTATCCGGCAGTCCATCGCCACGCTGAACGAGACCTGGCGGCAGCCAGCCGTCTTCTTCTCGGATGTAGGCGCAGGCAAGCCGCGCCGTGCCGGCGATTCCTTCATGCGCTTTCTCATCAACATGACAGCGGGGGTTGCCGGATTCTTCGATGTGGCCGGGCTGGTCGGCTACAAGCAGCACAGCACGGATCCGGGCATGGTATTCGGAACCTGGGGGATCAAAAGCGGGCCTTATCTCTTCCTGCCCTTCATCGGTCCGAGCAGTTTTCGTGACATGGTCGGGTACGCCGTCAGCCAGGGCCTGACCCCCATCAACTACGTGCCGCGCGGTTACGGACTGCTCAGCTTTGACTGGGGTTACAACATCCTGGGCACCATGAATGTCTTTGCCGACAGCACCGACCAGCTCGATGCCATCGAGCAGCAGAGCCTTGATCCTTACGCCTATCTCCGCAGCGCCTGGCAGCAGAATCGCCAGAACGAGGTGCAGAAACTCAAGGACGACAACCGACGCACGGTACCGGACTGGTACTGAGACAGATACTGAGGCACAGCGGGAAGCCTGCTGCCGCCCCCGCAACGGCGATCAAGCTGACGGTAATCAGGCTGAGCGCGGCAAAATATGGATGAATGGATACATATCTGATATCCTTGTCCGGACATGACTTTTCGTCTCAAGACTTTGGCTGCATGCAGGGTGGTAACCGATTGTACCAACTCCCCATGCGCCCCTATCATTCAACCGTCCTGCCTGTCGCTCAGAAGTCCGGACCTAACAGGGAGATTCCCATTATGATACTCCGCAGCTTTTCACGCCGCGCCGTTCTGGGAGCCGCCGGCGTTCTGTCTTTGCTGCCTGGCTTGGTCCTTGCCAGCCCCGCGACGGATTTTGTGGCCTCCTTCGGCGACAAGATCTCGCAGATCCTCAATTCCGGTCAGTCCCTGCAGCGCAAACGGCAGGAGATCCTGCCCCTGCTCAAGGCCAATGTCGACATTCCGGCCATCGGGCGCTACTGCCTGGGCCGTTACTGGCGCATGGCAACCCCTGAGCAGCAGGCAACCTATCTGAAACTGTTCGACCACGTTCTCGTACACGGCGTGATGGCGCAGATCGGCAATTACCAGAACATCAGCCTCCGGATCACCGAGAGCGTTCCCAGCCCGGTCGGTGACAAGGTATCTGTGGAGATCAGCCGCAAGAACCAGCCGAATGTCATGATGACCGTGGTGGTTGACGGCCACCCGCCCAAAATCATCGATCTTTACGGTGAAGGGGCCAGCATGCGCCTGACCCAGCGCAGCGATTACCTGGCTTTCATGGCCCGCCACAACGGAAATGTGCAGGCCCTGCTTGATGCACTGCATCAGCAGGTCATGCGCAATATGGGCCCCTGAAATCACGTCTCCTGCCACGGCTCACGCCCTGATCTGCGCCCCCCTTACAGACAGACACTGCCAAAAGTCGAGACGACAGGTCTGATGGCCGGGCACAATCCTTTTCCCGGCTATCAGAACTTTCCTTAAAAGCCTTTCATGACAGATGCCCTCTCAGCCGCGCCCGGCAAGATCGTGGACGATATGGCGCCTTACGACTTTCACCTGCCTGAAAGCCGTATTGCCACACACCCGGCCCGACCCCGCGAAAGCGCGCGTTTGCTACATGTCCGTCCGACTTCTGCCAGTCAGGCGGTACTGAATACTCACCGGATTGCTGATCTTCCCACCCTTCTCCGCCCGGGCGACCTGCTGGTGGCCAATAATACGGAAGTCATTCACGCAAAGCTGGAAGCAATGCGGGGCCAGGCCAGAATCGGCATCACGCTGGATCGCCCGCTTCCGGGAGGCACCTGGCATGTCCTTGCCCGTAATGCCCGCAAACTCCGCGCAGGTGACCTGCTGACATTCGGCACTGATTGTGTCACGGCTGAAGTGGTGGCCAATGAGGGCGCAGGCGCTGCCGAGCTGCGCTTTTCAGTGGAAGGCGCACCTTTCGACGCCTTTCTTGAACGCTGCGGCGTTCTGGCGCTGCCTCCTTACATCGCCCGCCCGCAAGGCCCCACCGCCCAGGACGAGCGCGACTACCGCACAATCTTTTCGCGCTACCGGGGCGCGGTGGCCGCACCGACAGCCGGGCTCCACTTCACGCCTGATCTGCTTGAGGCTCTGGCGCAACGCGGCATCGCGCAGCGTACCGTGACCCTGCATGTCGGTGCGGGCACGTTTCTGCCGGTCCGCTCCAGCCTGGCCGAGCACCGCATGCATGCGGAATGGGGGCATATCGACGAGGCAACCGCACAGGCCATCAACACCACCCGCGCTCAGGGCGGACGCATCGTGGCCGTGGGCACGACCAGTCTGCGCCTTCTGGAAAGTGCCGCTGATGAAAACGGTCTTATCCATCCCTGGCGGGGTGAGACGTCCATCTTCATCCGGCCGGGCTACAGATTCCGGGCGGTTGATGTGCTGATGACCAATTTTCACCTGCCACGTTCAACCCTTTTCATGCTCGTCTGCGCCTTTGCGGGCACCACCAACATGCAGACAGCCTATCACCAGGCCATCACCGACAGGATGAGATTCTATTCCTATGGCGATGCCTGCCTGCTAGAACGCCAGCCATGACCCAGCAGCACGACGGACTTCTTTCCCAGGACCAGGCTCTCCCCAGGCCGGACCTTACCCCGAGCGACCGGCTCTACTGGCAGGAGGAAGGCCGGTGCAGCCAGGCACGGGCCGGGTGGCTGCATACCCGCCACGGGCGCGTCCCCACACCGACCTTCATGCCTGTCGGCACTGTCGGCACCGTCAAGGGAATGACAGCTGACGCCGTGCGCGCGACGGGGGCTGGTGTCGTTCTGGGCAATACCTATCACCTCATGCTGCGCCCGGGTGCGGACCGTGTGCAGAAACTGGGCGGACTGCACAGAATGATGGACTGGCCCGGACCGATTCTGACGGATTCCGGCGGCTTTCAGGTCATGTCTCTGGGACCGTTGCGCAAAATGGATGAGGACGGCGTTACTTTCCGCTCCCACATTGACGGCAGTTCCCACCGCCTGACGCCTGAGATTTCCACGGACATCCAGTTCAAGCTGGATGCGACGATCTCCATGGCTTTCGATGAGTGCCCGGCCCTGCCGGCCACCAAGGAACGGCTGGAGGAGTCCATGGAACGCTCCATGCGCTGGGCTGCCCGCTCGCGCGAGGCCTTTACTCCGCGCCCGGGCTACGGGCAGTTCGGCATCGTCCAGGGCGGAACGGAACAGGATTTGCGCGCCCGCTCTGTCAAAGCGCTGACCGAAATCGGGTTCGAAGGCTATGCCATCGGCGGCCTGGCGGTGGGAGAAGGGCAGGAACTCATGTTTTCCACCCTCGATTTCACCACGCCCCTGCTGCCCCAGGACAAGCCCCGGTACCTGATGGGTGTGGGCACCCCCGATGACCTCCTGGGCTCTGTCATGCGCGGATGTGACATGTTCGACTGCGTCATGCCCTCACGCGCCGGGCGGACGGCCCGCGCCTATACCGACCGTGGCCCTCTCAACCTGCGCAATGCCCGGTTTGCCGAGGATACGCGCCCCCTGACCCCTCATGAGGACGGGCCTCTCGCCCGCACGTCTCGCGCCTATCTGCACCATCTTTTCCGCGCCAATGAGATGCTGGGGCCGATGCTGCTCACCTGGCACAACCTGGCTTATTACCAGCGCCTGATGCGCCGCATCCGTGCCGCCATCATGAATGGCACCCTTGAAGCCCTGGCTGTCCAGTTGCGCGCCGGCTGGGCACAGGGCGACTGGAACCCTGAGGAATGGCCCTTTCCCCACTATAGCTGAACAGCTGAAGCTGCCTTCGACCATCTCAGGACTAGATTAACTGCCCCGCGCTTCCTGGGGGGCAATCAGGTGAAAAACCCTTTACCTGTCGCGCCTGCCCCTCCAGATTAATCCCCTGAGATCAAGCAACGAAACCTGAGATCTGTAAATAAAACCCCCTTCCAGCCTCAGAAATTGTAAATCCTTTTCCACCTCGATCACTTGTCATCAAATAGCCCATATTCTGTACAGGCATCTGATCGCCCAGCTCTGTTTCATTTCACAAAGAAACCCAGTGGCGTCCTGTTCAGATATCACTTTACTTTTTCAACGTTTCTTCCCACACTGAAGAAACGGAAACCCGCCAGTTCTTTTTGACTTATCAGCGAGGAACGTTCATGACTCCCAAGACACGTCGTAGCTTTCGCGTTGTCACAGCCGGTGCGACACTGGCGCTTCTGGGACTGGGTGCCTGCACCCAGCAGGAGATCGACAATCCCACCGATCGCGCATTGGGAGGCGCTCTGCTTACCGGTGCCGCCGGTGCGGCCATCGGTGATATTGCAGGCGGTGGTACAGGTGCCGCCATCGGTGCCCTTTCCGGCCTGGCAGCCGGCGGCGCTGTGGGCTGGCTGACTGCGCCCGGCACCTCCAACATCAGCAACTGAGGCTCTTCTCGGTTCCAGCTTGATCCCAACTTTCAGCCACTGTCATGTTGCGGCTGTTTCAAGACCGGTTCTTTTGGAGATCCCGTTTCCGCTCTCCTCTCCCCGTTTAGCTTTCTGCCTTCCTGGCAGTTCTGTCAGGACCGGAAAGCAGCCATGCAGGGCTGACATGTCCAGGCCTTGCCCATGACAACCAGATGCGTGACAGTCGCTTGAATAGGAGAAAACATATGTCCTCTGCACATTCCTTCATCGGTAAAGGCGCCCTGCTTGGCATGAGCGCGCTCGCCTGTGCCGCTCTCGTCAACGTGGCCCCGGCTTCCGCCCAGTCACAGCCCCAGGGGCCCATCATGGTTTCGCAGGCCGCCGGCCAGGCGCTGAGCGGTCTCAACCAGTCCGTCTCCGCGCAGGATCAGGCCACCTCTGCCCTGAACGCCCGCGGCGCCCAGCTTGCCGCTCGCGCTGACCGGCCGCAGACGCTGACCTTCCAGGTCGCTCTGGTCACCCTGCCCGGCGGTGAGGACGACGTTCAGAACGTGCTCGACAAGGCTCCCAAAGGTGCCGGTTTCCAGCAGCTGAGCACCTATCTGGCCCAAGCGCTCCCCAAAGCCACCCTGGCAGTCGTGCCGCCTTCAGGCATCGTGACTTCCTGGAACGGCCACATGGTGGCAGACATCGTTTTCGTTCAGCGCATTCCCTTCGTCAGCGCGGCCGGCAACCTGAACCGTGACATCTTCATCGGTCAGGGCATCATCGGCGGCTGCCAGGCCAATGGTCAGCCCCTGGTTGTCAACGGAATCACCCTGTCTTCGCCCGTCTGCACGGCCCTGCTGCAAACTGCCGATATTCCCCGCGATGACCGTCATCGCGTGATCGGTGGCACGCTGGCCAATTACGGCACGAGCCTGCATATCGACATCACCAATGACGAAATGCCCAATAACCAGATCGGCGGCCACATGCAGGCCATCAACGTCTCCCCGGTCCGGTTCGACAAGATCGAGCATGAAGGCATGACCGTCGTGCTGCCGGTCAAGACAGCCAACACGATGGACCGTGAGTTCATTGCCCCCAAGGGCATGGCTTCCATCTATCCGCTGCCTTACAACACCCACACCCACAGCCGTCTCGCGGTTGTGCTGCAGCCGAACAACGCGCAGTAATCCTGTTTTGGCAGCGATCCGGAGCCGTTCCATCAACTGAACGGCTCCGGGACAGATCCCAGAAAACCCGGTTCCTGCAGGAACCGGGTTTTCTATTATATCCAAGCCTGCAAATATTCAGGGCACGGTTTTTTCATAATGCGCCCAGTACGTGGCAAGCTCCCGCACGACCGGGCTTGCCACATCATAAGCCGCTGTTGTCGAGGCTTTCAGGCCACTCATGCCTTCTTCATGACTTTCCTCAGCCAACATGGAAGCAGCCGATACACCCTGGGGCGGCATGTCGAAATTACTGGCTGTGCGGAGGATAAGCAGTCGTTTCGGATCCACGCGCGCCCCCGCCTGCAGACCGCCCTGCTGATGCAGGACCTGGCAAAGAGCGATATCCTCTTCAGCAGTCGTCACCATCCGCGCCGCTCCACCCGTCCAATACGCAACCCAGCGTTCTGCCCAGCCATTCATGAGGGAACCGACCCAGAACGTCTCGCCTGAAATCGTATCTCCCAACATGACTTCCGGCTTTTCCTGGGCCCTTGGAAAACCAGCATAACGCTGGCGCTGTTTTTTCAGAGCCGGGCTGTCAGGCAAGGGCGTGTTGCGGGTCAGGCGGTAAGCCCACTGCACCAGGGAGGGACGCAACGCATAGGCCATGTCGGCTGCAATGGAATGCACGGGCGGGCGCGGTTGCTGATAAGGCCGGTCACCCTGCACAGGCGTGAACCCATCTGGCCAGTCAGGAGGAATCTGGCGTGGATCAATGAAATGCGCAGCCCCGCCATTCACCACGTAGCGCGCCCAGGCTGCCGATCCCACAGTTCCGGCATGAGGGTTGATCCCGGCAATGCCGGCCAGGATGAAATAAGCATGCGACAGGTCGAAACGCGGATCGAGAATGAGCGAAGTCATGGCTGCTGCCATCCGCGTTGGGCCTTCGCCGCTGACCATCCCCAACACATGCAGTTCCGGATTATAGCGCAGAACCTCATGATAAGTGGCAGGCGCCGGGATCTTCTGGGGCAAGGGGAACCGTTCCACCCAGTTCTGGAATTCCCCGGGCAGATCCCCCGTATCCGCCCCGAGCTCAAACGTGGTCACCACCACGACACGCACCGGAATCGGTGCCCGGACCGCGGCAGGAGACTGCGCCAGAGCCGGGACCGGCAAGTGAAGCCAGAAACCCGCCAGACTCCCCAGAGCAGCCAGGATCCCCAAAGGCTTCCGGATGTATCCTTGACGACGCAAACTCTGTTGGAACGAAATACGCGACACGAAAACCTACCTTGTTGGAAGAGGGTCAGGGCTGCCTGGCCCGCACACCGCCACCAGTGAGCTGAGCTGGCGGGCCAGGATTGAAGAGCGGCTCTCTTGCAGCACGCTCTTCAAAAGCCGCCAGATCTTCCTCCAGCTGCCATTGGGCTCGCGCTTTGGCACTGCTCTTCAGCAGCGCCTGGCAAGGCTGAGGCAGCTCGTGCCCCACTACCGCCTGCCGACACACAGGAACGAAGTGACCTGGCTGACGGTCCTGCCACAGGCTCTGGCCAGGCAGAAAGGCATATTCCAACCCTGTGCGTGACAGGGAAACCAGGTCCGGATAGCGCAGTCCGAACCAATCGACGGCTTTCTGATATTCCTGGGTCAGGGAACCGCGTGAAATACCTTCATCATCCGTGGACAGCGCCAGTGGAACCCCGGCCTGGCGATACAGTCGGAAAGGGTGTTGATCCCCGCTGACACCGAGGATTTCCTGATTGCTGGTCAGATTGATTTCCACCAGCACGTGTTTGCGGCGCATCAAGGCCAGCAGTCCGGCCGGATCCTTTTCCCAGCGTACGTCCACCCCGTGGCCGATGCGCTGCGCCCCGGCTGTCTCGATGGCCTGCCAGACATGCGACTGCAACGCTGCAGGAGGTACGAGGGCCGGTGTCAGTTCACCGGCATGCAGGGAAAGGGCCACCCCTGGCATAACGCCGTTCAGAAAATGAAACATCGCCATCTGCAGCCCGTAGTCACGCACGGCAACGGGATTGTCTTCCGGGGCCACGATATTGAGGCCGACAAAACGCGGATCTGCCCTGACGAGCGCATAGCCTGCTTCAAGCTGGGCAAAGACTTCCGCGGCCGGCAATGTCCGCACGCTCTGGAACAGATAACGCACCTGCACCCGGCAGGCCGGTGGAATCCCGCCACTCTGCGAAGAGCCGGAAACACCAGCAGGCGGGCAGTGAAGCAGCTGGCGCGCCCGCTCTTCCATCCGGTCCACTTCAGCCCGGGCCTGGGCGACCAGGGCCGGCAGACGGGGTGCCAGTGCCGCGTGAGCAGTCGGCAGATCCCCGCTGTCCTTCAGGCCCAGGGGATGCCCGCTGGCAATCATCGCCCCCAGGGCTGGGGAAATCATCAGTTCCACATAATGGACATGGTCATCAGCCGCATGCTGGCGCGCTTCGGCGAGCATGTCGCCCTGCCGGGTAAGCTGAAGCGGCAGAAAACGGTCGAACGTGCCGAAGAAATGATCATGCCCGGAACGGTCACTGACACCGGGGACGAAGTCGCGCATCGAAAGGGCATCGACCATCAGGTTCCAGGCTACGGGATCCTGCGGCAAGGCAGTCGCCTTCTCCTGCCCTTCACGCCCCACATCGCAAGAACCTGGCAAAACCGTGCCCGCGCTGACTGAAACGCACAGCCCCTCTTCACCGGCCCAGCGCAGGAGGCTTTCTGCATAAACGGCCCCGACGAGATGATTGTGCAGGTCCGCACCCTTGGGAAACTGCCGCAGAAACATCTGCAGGCGCACCGGATCATTTCTGAGATTCTCGAAGACCTGACTGACCTGCGCCGACCTGTCGGGAAGGGAAGGCGCGGCGTCGGCTACCCCATGACTGAAAGACAGGACCATTACTGCACAGGCCATCACCCGCACCTGAACCGCACCTGAAAACAGGCGGGCCAGCCGGAAGGGGGAAAAGCGTCCGAGGTGGCTTCTGCAATAAATTTCTGACGGCATGATACACCATGATGCTTTGCAGCGCTCTTTCTGGCAAGCTGGGCGAACTGCCGGAAATTGCAGTCCCTTCCCCGCTTCACTCCCTCCGCTGCATCGTGACAGAGAAAAAAAACACGCTCGAAAGCCGTATTCTCCACCAGGCCCGTGCGCTCGGCTTCGACACGGCCGGGATCACCGCGGCTGTGCTGCCGCCTGAAGTCGAACAGGGGTTACGGGCCTTCGTGGCTGAAAACCGCCACGGCACCATGCACTGGATGGAAGAGCGGATCACCCAACGCGCCCAGCCTGCTGCTCTGTGGCCGGAGGTGCAGAGCGTCATCTCCCTGGGGCTATCTTACGCCCCGCCAAGTCCCGACATCGCTTTTACCACTCTGGCGCGCCCGGAATGCGGCAATATCTCCGTCTATGCCCGCAACCGCGACTATCATGACGTGATGAAAGGCATGCTCAAGCACCTTGCGCAGCAAGTGGTAAAACTCGGCGGGGAAGGCACGCAGGTCAAAGTCTTCGTTGATACCGCACCTGTGGCCGAACGGGACCTGGCGGTTGCAGCCGGGCTTGGCTGGCGCGGGAAACACGGTTGCGTGGTCTCACGCCGTTATGGCTCCTGGCTGTTTCTGGGTGAAATCTACACCACCCTCTCTCTCGAACGCCTCCGCGCCCCTCTCTCCCCACAACCTGAACAACCAGGCAGCTCGCGCCCCTGCCGGAAATCGGCTCCGACAACAGCCCCTGGTCGCTGCGGCAGCTGCACGCGCTGCCTGGTTTCATGCCCGACCGACGCTTTTCTGGAAGGCGGCGGCATGGATG
This sequence comes from Oecophyllibacter saccharovorans, assembly GCF_006542375.1. Lineage (GTDB taxonomy): Bacteria > Pseudomonadota > Alphaproteobacteria > Acetobacterales > Acetobacteraceae > Oecophyllibacter > Oecophyllibacter saccharovorans. The sequence goes on from NZ_CP038143.1 coordinate 481,562, forward strand.
CGCGGCGCTGCATCTCCTATCTCACCATCGAACATGAAGGGCCGATCCCCCTGGAACTGCGTCCCCTGATGGGCAACCGCATCTATGGCTGCGACGACTGCGTGGCCGTATGTCCCTGGAACCGTTTCGCGCCACCGGGCCAGACTGCAAAGCTCCAGTCACGCCCAGACCGTGAAGCCCCCCTGCTGGCTGATCTGGCCCGGCTGGACGACGCGGGCTTCCGGCGCATGTTCTCGGGCTCGCCTGTCAAGCGGATCGGCCGGAACCGCTTCATCCGCAACGTTCTCATTGCCATCGGCAACTCTGGGCTACCCGCTCTGCGCCCTGAAGCCGAACGGCTTTGCCGGGATCCGGACGCAACAGTGGCAGAGTGCGCCCGCTGGGCCGCCGGACGGCTGAGAGCAGTCTGAACCCGCAGTTTTAGGCCGCCGGCTTTTACGGGCCGAGGATTTCCAGCCCAGGAAATCTCGGGCAAACTCTTCTCCCATGAATTCCCTGCCCACCACGCCCTCAGGCCTGCGCAAGAGAAGCATCAGCCTGTCAGGCCACCGCACGTCCATCGCCCTGGAGCCGGAATTCTGGGCGGTGCTTGAAGAGATGGCCCAGCACCAGCAGCAGGCGCTGGCTGCCCTGGTCACCTCTCTGGATCGCCAGCGCCTGCCCACCCAACCACTTTCCTCGCTGCTGCGTCTGGCAGCCCTGCGCCACCTTCGTGCCCAGCAGCTGCCCTCTGAACAGCTGAGCTGAAATCTTCATGGGCAGTTACCTGTGTCTCTGCTACTCTGCCAGCCCGGATTACAGGGGCAGGCTGTCAGGCAATACGGCAATGCAGGCAGGAGGAGACCGCTGATGGCAGTATGGGGCAAGATCTTCGGTGGCGTGGCAGGTCTGGCAACAGGCGGACCCGTCGGCGGGCTGCTGGGGCTGACACTGGGCCACATGGCTGACAAGAAGAAACTTCTCACCCCCATTTCCGGTACCTGGGGTGAGCGCTTCACCGCCCATGGCACACCGGACCCCAACAATGCGGCTTTTTTCACCGCGGCCAAACTCGCTTCCCTGCTTGGCAAGCGCGATCAGCTCTTCGGCCTGGGCGTCATCGCCCTGTGTGCCAAGATGGCCAAGATCGACGGGCCCGTAACACGCCGTGAAGTCGATGCCTTCAAGGGATGCTTTCATTTTCCGCCTGAGCACCAGCGGGAGGTCGGGCTCATGTTCGACCGGGCACGCGAACGCACTGATGACTATGCGATGTATGCCGATGAGATGGGCAAGGCCTACCGGGGCGTCTCAACTGAACCGCTGGAGAGCCTGCTGGGCGCCCTGTTCCGCATTGCACGCGCTGACCTGCCCCCCCATGCGCCCCTGAATCCGCAGGAGATGGCTTTTCTCCGTCGCGTTCACCAGGGCTTCGGCCTCTCCCAGGCCGCCTGGGAGCGGGCGGAAAGCGGCCAGGCGCGCGCCGCTTCCGCGCCGGACGCCCCCGATGCCTACCGGGTGCTGGGCATCGCGCGTTCAGCCAGCGATACCGATGTACGCCTGCGCTGGCGTGCCCTGGTGCGCGAACATCATCCGGACGTGCTCGCTGCCCGCCAAGGGTTGACCCCGACCCAGCACCAGGCCGCGCTGGAGCGCATCGCCCGCATCAATGCCGCCTGGGACCAGATCAAGCGCGACCGGGGCATCTGAAACCCCTGCCTGCTCACCAGCGCTTTCTACTTCAGGGGGATAGGTGTCCAGCGCAGGCCCTGCCCATCCTGCACGAGCAACAGCACTTCGCTTCTGTGCAGATTGCGCGCACGCTCAAGCGCCTTGAGCAGATCGTCAGGGGTGTTGACGTTGTCCAGACCCACCTGGGTGATGACATTGCCTTCCACCAGACCGCGGCGAGCAGCAGGCGTATTGTCATAAACGCGCGTCACCAGAACACCGCGCTGGCTGTCGGACAGACCGTACTGGGTACGTTCATCCGGCCCGATGACACTGACCTTCAGACCCAGGTCCTCCAGATTACGGACAGGATGCTCGGGAGGATGGGTATCGGAGGGAAGACGGTCCGTCTCCTCGGGAGAGCGCGCCAGGGTCAGGGGCACGCTTCTCATGGTGCCCCTGTGCCAGACCTCAGCGGTGATCTGCGTGCCGGGCAGGTGTTCGGCCACCAGGCGCGGCAGGGTCTTGCCCGTCACCGCTTCACCGTTCACCCGGACCAGAATGTCACCAACCGACAGACCGGCTTTGGCAGCCGGACCCTGCGGCACCAGACTCGCCAGGATGGCGCCCTGCCCTGCGCGGCCATCAGGGGCCTTGAAGTCCAGGTCCTCAGCCATCCCGTGCGTGACATCCTGGATCGTCACGCCCAGCCAGCCGCGCGTGACATGGCCGGTCCGGCGCAGCTGCTCGATCAGCCCCCGTGCGTCATCAGACGGAATGGCAAAGCCGATGCCGATGGAATCCCCGCCGGCACCGCCATAGATCAGCGTATTAATGCCGATCACCTCGCCGCGCAGGTTGAAAAGCGGGCCGCCTGAATTGCCGCGATTGATGGCGGCATCGGTCTGGATGAAGTCATCATAAAGCCCATGCTCCACATGGCGCTGGCGCGAGGAGATAATCCCGGCCGTCACCGTTCCGCTCAGCCCGAACGGATTGCCGATGGCCAGAACCCAGTCGCCGATCCGGGCCTTGTCGCTATGGCCCAGCGGGACGGCCGGCAGAGGCGCGTGAGGGGTAACCTGCAACACCGCCAGATCCACCTTGCTGTCACGGCCGACGATGCGGGCCGGGAGCTCCGTGCCGTCATAAAGCGTAACAGTCACCACGTCCGCCTTGTCGATCACGTGATTGTTGGTGACGATCACTCCGGACGGATCAATGATGAAGCCTGAACCCAGAGCCTGGATCTGGCGCGTCGGCTTTTCGCGACCCGGCTTATGCTTCATGTAATCATGAAAGAATTTATCCAGGGGCGAGCCATGCGGAAAAGGCGGCGTCTGCGGGCCACCGGGCGTGCTTTGGTCAGGGCCCTGGTCCGGCCCTCTACCTGATGGGCCGCCAGGGGCTTTGCCGGGCGGTGTTCGCGGGCTGTCGCGGCGGGGGGTAGCGCCAGGCTTTCTGCCGTCGGGCTTGCCTTCGCCGCTCTTGCCTTTTCCGTCCTTGTCGCCTTCAGAACCCTCAGGCGCCCCGTCCTCACCGACAGGCACCACGCCTGAGATGGAGATATTCACCACTGCCGGCAGCAGGCGGGCCGTCAGATCGGCGAAACCCGGCAGAGTTCCCGCTTCCCTGGTCATGGCTTCCGGCACCGGACCGGGTTGCGCACTCCCAGGCAAGACAGCAGAACCGTCCTTGGCCTGGGCATTTCCAACTCCCCCCCAACCTGCCAGCCCAGCGAACACTGTACTGACCAGAACCGTGGCCAGCAGGGCTGGCCGCAGGGGTGAACACCCGGCACGCAGGTGCACCAGGGGACAGGGACGGGTAGAGGAGAACGCGTGCTTCATACTTCTGAAACTAACGCAGTTTCCCGCAGGCGTCATCCACTCATGCCGTCTTGCGGACGAAAGCCTGCCCTCTAATCAGAACTGCACAGGTATTATTTTATGCCGAAGCCCTTTCCCCGCCTGAACAGCCGTGAGATGATCCGCCCATCATGAGCGACTCACACACCCAAAATTCAGTTCCTTCCGCAGCGCTTCAGACTGAGATTCAGACTCTGATCAACCAGCTTCTGCGCAGTGAGGGCTGCCAGACCCCTGCCCGTCTCGCCGGGCTGAGTGTGCGGCCCAGCTCCAATACACTGGCGCAGAAAGAACAGGCAGCTGAAGAAGCCGCACCCAGACTCTGGGCCCATGCCGTTATTGAGGCCGTGCCAGGCAATGCCACGCAGCTGGGCGCCTTGCGCCCACGCCTGCAGGAGGAGATCGCAGCGCTTCTGACGCGCAACGGTCTGGCGGTGGCAGGCACCACGATCGCCCTGACCGCACACCGGGTCGGCCATGAGGCTGCAGCGCCTAAGACTACCGGTCCACGCCCTGCAGGGCATCGGCCTCTTGGAGTGGGCAAAGAAGAGGAACAGGGCAAACCGGCACTGCCCGGCGTGAAGGCGGTGATTGCTGTGGCTTCCGGCAAGGGCGGGGTCGGCAAGTCCACCACGGCTGTCAATCTGGCCTGCGCCCTGGCTCAGCGCGGCCTGAAGACCGGCCTGCTCGATGCTGACATTCACGGCCCTTCTCTCGCACGCATGCTGGGCGAGCAGGAAAAACCCCGTGTGGTTGACCGGAAGCTTCAACCCCTTGAGCGCTGGGGCATCAAGACGATGTCCATCGGTTATCTGGCTGATGAAAAACAGGCCATGATCTGGCGCGGCCCGATGGTGATGGGGGCAGTGACCCAGTTCATCACCGACGTGGACTGGGGCGAGCTGGATGTGCTGGTGGTGGACATGCCTCCCGGCACCGGAGACGCCCAGCTGACCCTGACCCAGCTTCTGGGCAGCAAGCTGGAGAAAGGCGGGGCGATCATCGTTTCCACGCCCCAGGACATCGCCCTGCTGGACGCACGTCGCGGTGTGACATTGTTCGGCCGCACCGGCACGCCAGTCCTGGGCATCGTGGAGAACATGTCCTATTTCTGCTGTCCCAACTGCCATGAGAAAACCGACCTTTTCGGTCATGGTGGCGCCCGGCGGGAAGCCGAGGAACTGGGAGTGCCTTTCCTGGCTGAAATCCCCCTTCTGCGTGCCATCCGTGCCAGTGGCGATGAAGGTCAGCCCATCAGCGTGGCCGAACCTGACAGCGAAGCCGGCAAAGCCTATCAAACCCTGGCCGAACGGGTGGCTGCCATTCTCTGATACGCTTTCAACGCATTTATTCCCTGTCCTTTTCATACTCTGAGCAGAGCAGAAAAACAGACATGAGGGCTGATATCAGATAAGAAGAGTTTTTCCGTCCTGCTGGCACCAGGGACATTGGAGCCAGGGACATTGGAGATAGAAATGCACGCCCGTTCAGTGACAAAGAAACCCTTGCTGTGCCTATCAGGCCTGGGGCCGGCACTACGACCGGGCTTCTCCCTGGCTCTTGTGCTCTCCGGCCTCTTCGCAATGAGCGGATGCAGCGGCACAGGCGGGAAGGTCGTCCATCGCGGTCTTTCAAAAGATGGTTACGGCTTCATTGACAATGACCCTGTCGAACCACCGCCACCGCATCTCCTGCAGCCTCTTCAACCCGGCAAGGGCCTTGGCGCTGCGGCAGCCAGCCTGACTGACCCCGCTCCAGCACCCCTCAGCCAGCCCGATATACCAGATACAACTGCGATCACCCCTGCATCCAGCTCTATTGCCTCCTCAACTTCCCACACTTCTTTCAAGCCACGGAGCCAGGGTGCGCGGCGGGGCGGGAAAATTTCAAGCCGCAACAACCCGGATGCCTTTCCTGATCAGGCCACCCTCACTGCCAGTGACGGCACCAAAGCCGGAGCAAGTGATCCAGCTGGAGACAGTCAGAACTGACAGACAGGGAAACAAGCACGCAAACTTGATCGCCTTAACAGAAAATTCATGCGGTCCTGCCCAGGCATCACATTAAGCTGAAAACTGGATTTTCCAGCTGCGTTTCAGCTATATCCGGCCCGGTCTTTTTTCAGTTTTAGCCAGGCTTTCCACCCGGCTTTTTATTTTGCTGGTTTTTCGCCTGCTCTGAACCTTCTGGATGACAAAGCCGGACTGTCTGTCAAGGAGTTGCCTGCCGTGTCTCCCAGAACTTTCTCTGCCCCTGTTCCTGCCCTGCCAGCCAGCATTCTCAAGGCTCAGTCGCCCGATTACACATTCAGCTTCGGTCTCTCACAACCTGCTACGGCTCTGAAGGGCCAGCTATGCCCAGCCCCTGACTCCTACAGTGCGGCTGCTACAGATCTCCAGCTGGCTGAGAACGAGGGCAATTACCGTATCGGGAAGTTCCAGAACGCATCCAACCGCCATATTTCGCTTGATCTGCTGAGCCGTCATGGCATTCCCACCCTCGCTCTGGAATACGCTTTCCGTGAAAACGGAAAGATCATGGCCGGCACAGCCGCCATCCGCGCCGAGATCAAGCTGGTTGCAGGTTTCGGACCGCTTCTGCGCAGTCTGGAACTGGTCTGGCCTTCAGGTTTTGGTGCCGGCAGTACCGGCACGACCGCCGTTCTATCACGCGGACTCAATGCCAAGCTGTTCGTGTCAAGTGATGAAGGCGGAATTTTTGAAGTGCCTGAAGGGCGCGTGCTCATCAACGCCCTGAAGGTATCCACTGATCCTGACGGCACATCGCGCTTCAGCACCCGTAACCGTTCCATTACGACTGTGCACTGCAAGGACAACCAGCTGACCATTGACGCCGCCCGGCGCGGCTCGGAATGCCATTACGGTTTCAGCTTCGGCAATGAAGAAGGGCGCCGGCTGTTCATCCAGATCGCCAATGCCCTTTCAGGCAGTCTTTATACCCGCCTCGCCTTCTCGGAAGACGGAATCCACTTCCATGGGTTCAGCGCGAACGGCAAAACCCCGGCCAGCCGCCTTTTCCTATGCAACCGCGTGGATGACCCGAATTTCGGCAAGCTGGAATATTACCGGCAGTAACCCCGGTTTCGCCAGCCGGCCAGAGAATACTTCCTGCCGGGTGACAAGACTGCCTGGCAGGGTCAAACAGTTGACAGTGCTTTCCTGAAAGGCTAGCGAAAACCATCCCTGCAGGTGACGCTTCCTTCAGGGCGGGCCGGGTTAGCACAGTGGTAGTGCAGCGGTTTTGTAAACCGAAGGCCGGGGGTTCAAATCCCTCACCCGGCACCAGATCGGCAGTTTTCCGCCACTCTGTTTTGCCGCACAGAGCGCATAGAACGCATATGGCGCACACAGGGTCGGATAAAAACCCGGATATTTTTTTGAGCCCCTTTCCATCAGGTGGGCGGCCGTGACAGCCACGCGGCGTAGCGCTCGGTTGTCTTCACAGAGCTGTGGCCCAGATGCCGGGCAAGCTCGTAAATGGGGCGGCCGGACTGCAGGCTGCGGATGGCATATGTGTGACGTAGGTCATGGCAGCGAAAGCGCTTTTCCTCACTGACCCCTGCCAGCACCAGCATGCGCCGGAAAAGGCCGGAGACGTTTTTATATCTTTCCCCCTGAGCCGATATGAAAACGTGCGCCCCTGTCCTGGGCATCTGCCTCAAATCACGGGCCAGCCTGGGCGGCAGTGGGATCACGCGTGGAGAGCGCGTCTTGGTGCGAAAGAACGTGCATTTCGGCTTGGCGCCCAGTTCAAGCTGGGACCATTCCAGTGAAGCTGCTTCTTCCTGCCGGCAGCCTGTTCGTGCCAGAAAGCGCAAAAGCTCCTTGAAGCCTGGGGGCGCCCGGTGGGTCATCCTGGCCAGCTCTTTTAAAGGCACCGGCCGGATGGGCTCCCGGCGTTCCCTGATTTCCTCCATCTCGTCTGGCACCGGATTGTGCTGGATCCATCCTGCTCTGCGGGCAGCCTTCAACACGCGTCCGGCCACCATGAGATCGCGCCGGATGGTGGCGCCTGTCACGCCTGCCTGTTTGCGTGCAACCGTGTAGGCATTCACTGTGGCAGGCGACACATGGGCGATGCCTAGGCCGGCAAAATGGCCGTGCAGCTGCCGTAGGCTGGTCAGGTAGCGCTTTTGCGTATTGGGCCTGAGATCGCCCATCTCAAGATCTGCCCAAAGAGCGACTGCTTCCTCCCATGTATGCGTCTGAGGCTCGGCAACGCCGGTTCTCAGGTCCTCTGCCTCGGCAAGGATTTTTTTGAGCCGCTTCTTGGCTTCCCTTTTATCAGCTGTGCGTAGCGATCTGCAGGTGTCTTTGCCGTTGATCTGGATGCGAGCGTAATACGTGCCGTTTTTGGCTTGGTAGAGATTTGCCCAGATTTTATTCTGATCAATACCGTCCTCATTAATATATTGTTAAATATCATTAATTAATGGATTTATTTTAAATAAATATCTTGTCAATAAGATGAATGTCTCGTTAATTATTCAAAAGGTCATCCGAATTCTTAGTCCTCCTCTGAATAATCTGCGAATTTAAACCATGTCTTCTCCAGCAACTTTGCCTTCGCCGATTGATCTGGGTTTCCCATGGGGAAAATTTTCACACCCAGACGGTGGACGGAGTTTCGTTGGTGATGGCAGGGATCAGTTCCTCCCCCTCTACCGGCACATGCTGGACGTGGCCGCCTGCTTCCTGGAAATCGTTCACCAGCCCGTCTTTCGCGCCAGACTGGAAGCTGCCGCAGGAGAAAAGCTGTCAGAAGGGCAACTGGAGCGTTTGGCCGTTCTGGTTGCCCTGCATGATTTGGGCAAACTCAACACTGGATTTCAGTTTAAGATTTTTCCTGACTCTCTCTCCAACGGCCATGTTTTCCCTGGATGGCACATGGTCGAAAAATATCTTGAGATTGAGGAGCTGGTAGACTGGTGTGAGGATCTGGAAGGCTTAATCTGGGCTACTCTGAACCATCATGGCAAGCTAACAGTAAATCCCAGAACAGCTGACCAACCGAATTATCGGAAAGAATATTTCTCTCCATTTCAGGCGTATGATCCACAACAGGCTTTAAATCTCTTGTGGAATCAGATTAAAGCTTCTTTTCCACGCGCTTTTTCTACAACCACCCTACCTCTTCCTGATGCTCCAGAACTGCAGCATTTTCTCTGCGGTCTTACCAGTCTGGCCGACCAGGTCGGTTCACAGGAAGAAACCTTTCCGGTATCCCGACCTGTTTTACCCGCTCCGGAAGCACTGGCTGACAGTCGCAAGAGAGCTGAGAAATTAATAAAGAAATTAGGACTCAACGTCCAAGCCCTGAGGGAAAGACAGCATCCAGATTTACCGGCTGCTCATTTATTCGGCTGGCCTGGCGACGCCCGTCCTTCTCGAATGCAGGAAGCGACCGCCCACTGTTCCGGTCATCTGGTCGTTTTGGAATCTGAAACCGGTTCCGGAAAAACGGAAGCGGCTTTTCTGCGATTTCGAGAATTATTTGAAAAGGGGGAGGTTGACTCTCTTTACTTCGCTGTTCCAACTCGCGCCGCCGCTTCCGCATTGCAAGAACGTCTCAACCGGGCCAGTGAAAAATTTCTCGAAGCCGAAACGCTTCTGGCCGTACCGGGATATCTGAAAGCTGGCACGGCTGAAGGGAAGCGCCTACCTGAGTTCAAAGTCTTCTGGCCAGATGACCCGCAGGAAAAAGATATGCGCTGGGCTGCAGAAACGCCTCGCTTCTATCTGGCTGCCCCTCTGGCAGTCGGTACTGTCGACCAAGCTATGCTGGCAGCTTTGAATGCCAAATGGGCCCATTTGCGTGCCAGTTCTTTATCACGGGCTTTACTGGTCATTGATGAGGTCCACGCTTCTGATGCTTATATGACCCGGATTGGTGCAAGGCTGGTCCAAGACCATGTAAGACGTGGTGGCCATGCACTGCTCATGTCGGCTACTCTGGGCGCTGAGGCGCGCCGCAAATGGCTGGGGGTTCGTCCGAACCCTAGTGACCTTGAGCAAGGTGCTGTCGAAAAGGGCTGTGCCGTTCCTTACCCTTGCCTGACGACACTTGATAAGAATGGCCAGGAAGAGCATCGGGCTATACCCAGCATCCAGACGCCCAAAACCGTCAGTATCTCCACTGATTCACACATAGGTGATCCGGAACACATTGCCGCTTTCGCAGCAGAGCAGGCCCGGCTCGGCTTGCGCGTTCTTATAATCCGCAACACTGTCAGGCAGGCTCTCGAAGTTTTCAAGGCTTTCGAAAAACTGGCAGGCCCCAGCAGCTCTCAACCCGTGCCTACCCTTGAGCTCAACGGTGTCCGAACCTTGCATCACAGTCGTTTTTCCGTCGATGATCGCAAAGCGCTTGACACGGCAGTCAATGCGCTGTTCGGCAAGCAGGCAAGCACAGCTGGAGCTGTTCTGATCGGCACTCAGACACTTGAGCAAAGCCTGGATATTGATGCTGACCTGTTGATTACCGATCTGTGCCCAATCGATGTACTCTTGCAACGCATCGGACGCTTACATCGCCATAACCGACCAAGAAGTGAAATGGGGCGACAGGCACGCTGTATTGTTCTCACGCCTCATCAACTTGCTGAAGATGAATTTCAACCCGATGACGGTACGCTCCTGAAATTCGGCATGGGAACAATCCGACAGAAGTCTAACACTGGCGGTGGGGTTTATCCGGACCTGCGCATGTTAGAGCAGACAAGGCGGCTCATTACTGATCACCCTCTTTGGACCATCCCACAGGACAACCGTTTTCTTGTGGAAAAAGGCACCAATCCGGTCTGTCTGGCTCAGCTTCAGAAAGAACGAGCTCAAATAACGCCTCAATGGAATAAACATGCGGAAGAGGTCATGGGATATCAATGCATGGCGGGCCAGGAAGCAAGTCACTTCTGCCTGGATCGTACAGTGCCTTTAAGCGCAATCCAGACCAGTTTTTCCTCTGATGAACTCATTCGCACCCGACTGGGGTTGTCCAATCTGAAGATAAATTTTCCTTCTTCTCCCCGGACGCCTTTTGGAACGACCTTAACCAGCCTTACCCTTCCTTCTCACATGGCTCATCATATCAGACCTGTCCCTAAGGATGAGGAAACTGATTTAAGCCGTTTAAACGAAGAGGAATTACGTCCCAAGATCCTGAACCCACCTTGCAGTGCCACTCAAGATCTGGAAAGTACCCGAGACATTGTTTTTCAACTCGGTCAGGCGACCTTCCGCTATTCAGCGTGTGGACTCACTTTGGAAAAAGAGGACAGCGAGCTAACTGAAACCACACTGCCACCAGGCGATGAAGCCTAGGCAAAGCCCGGAAAATATTCAGGCCTGAGCACGATAAGCTGACGAAGTAACCTCTACGAGAAAACAGTGAATATATGATTTATTTGCTGATCATTTTAGGGAGCAGAGCCAGTTCAAGGCTCTTACGAGGCAATCATATGCCAGAGAAACAGAAAACTCATCACAACCTTTTAACCGAACCTCTTATCCGGATTATCAGTACGTCTGCGGAGGGGGCTGAACAAGTCAGCCATCATACCTTACCTGGAATTTTCGCACTGATGATGCGGGATGAAGTGAATGGCTTTCCAGCCTTACGCCCGCATCAACAGAGCGCCTGGCACATGTTTCTCGCACAGCTCGGTGGGCTGGCACTCGAGCAGGAACGTCTACTTACAAATAATCAGATCACTCTCCCACCCACTGATGAATCCGAGTGGGCCCGCCTCCTGCGTCAGCTAACCCAACAACTTTCCGGGTTGAAGCTGGATAATTCCTGGCAGGATGCGCCCTGGTGCCTGGTAGTGGAAAACGACCAATTGCCTGCTTTCCTCCAGCCCCCTATCCCAGGGGGAATCAGTAAAACCGGTAAAGGCGTTTCCGTTGTTACCACTCCAGACGGTCTCGATCTGCCTATTGCAGCCAAAAACCACGATCTCAAACGTCAGGTTCTACGTGAAGCTGCTGCTGATGACTGGATATTTGCCCTGATTTCGGATCAGACTATGAACGGCTATACTGGTCGTGGCCATCAGGGGGCAGCTCGCATGAACGGAGGGCTGTCCTCGCGTCCCTTTTTCGGTTATGCGCCGCTTTCAGGCCGTCCGGGGGCTCATCTCAAGCGTGATCTCGAACTCATGTTGAGAGAACGTCCGAAACAGCTTGAAACCTATGAACAAACCTATGGCTCCAAAAAAGATGGGCCTCTCGGCAAAGCGCTTCTCTGGTTGGAACCATGGGACGGTAAAAAAGGGCTACCATTCAATGAACTTGATTTATGGTTCATTGATCTCTGTCGGCGCATTCGCCTTATCCATACCCCTTCCGGCAAGTTGGAAGCCCTGGAAGCAACGGCTGACACTACGCGCATCATCAATGCCAAGGATCGCAAAGGCGATACTGGCGATTTCTGGGCTCCCCTGGAGTCAACAAATGAAGGCCCCAAATCCTTCAGTCCCACTGCTCAAGGGTTCACAACCTCGAAAATCTGCGAAATCCTTTTTAGCACTGACGACAAGAAAACAGCCAGCTGGATACTTCCACCCGCCCTTAGCAACCTACCGACTGAAAGCAAAACTTCGCTTCTTTTACGCTTGTCAGCTTTGACGCGGGGACAAGGAAAAACAGAAGGATATCATGAACGTGTCATTCCCTTGGCACCACTCCTACGTAAAAGATTAAGTATCCCTTCGGAACGGGTAATGCTTGGACGTCAGGCACGTGAGCAGCTTGTGGACTTATCCTGCATTGAAAAAGCTCTCAGCACAGCCTGCGCCCAAATGGCTGCGGGAGGGGAAGAGGTGAAGAAAGACCATTATGCTGCGGTCAATCCTTACCGGGCGCGCTTGCGCAGCAAAAGTGATGAAGAATTCTTCTCTGTTCTCGGTCAACGCTGTGAAACCCCGGAAAAGGAGGCCAAGATTTACGAGGCATGGCTTGTTGGCCTGGTCGATTACGCAGCGAAAACTCTGCTGCCTGAAGCTCAGAAAGCCATTCCGTGTCCCGCTATCCGTCGCCTTAAAGCACAGGTCAAAGCCGAAAATGCTTTCTGGAATGTTCTTTTAAGCAAAAAAAGCTCTTTTACTGCCCAGAACGCTTTATTGAAAAAGCGCGTGTCTCCATTCCTAGAAAACGCGGGAGAAACCGTATGATTTCGACGCAAGATCCTCATGAGACACCGTCTTCTGATCTGGAATCCCCTTCCCCTCAACAGGAACTATCCAGATCAGAAACATTGTGGAAAATTATTAAACGCTTTGGCTCAGTCAGTTCTCCCCTTTCTACCGGAGAAGCGGCCCGGTTACGGCGTGGGGGCTCTGGCGGGATGACCCCCAGCTTCTGGCATCTCTGGAATGATTTACAACTGGCACGCTACTGCCCTTTCCCACTTTCTGAAAACGAACGCCAGGATCGCTGGCAGCGGGTTTTTCAGGCTTATGCGAAATTTCTGCCTACTGGCTCAGCACGGGCAGAGCGACAGCTGCCTCATGACTCCAAAACCCGTTTGGGGCGCGTGTTGCGCGGCGCAGGAGAGCGCCCGCGGGTCAGTGAAGCACGTATTGCCCGTCTTCTTTCTGCACCTGAGGAAAAACGCCCCGCTCTCATGATGCGCCTTCTACCCTTTCTGAAAAATGAGAAGTTCGACTTCGTCGAACTCGGAGAATTCCTGCTGAACCCGAACGAAGAAGCCTGTCGGAAAGTGGCAAAACAATATTATCGCTGAAACAATTTCCACTACCCAACCTGAAAACAATTTTCTGTCCAGTTTCCAAAAGCTTCTTCAAGCCTCTCACCTCTCTAAAGCCCGGCTCTGCCAAAATTCAGGAGATAGTTATGTTCCCTCGTTTTCTTCAAATTCACACGCTTCACAATTACACCGCTGCTCTGCTGAACCGTGATGATGCTGGACAGGCCAAGCGTCTGCCCTACGGTAATGCGCTGCGCACTCGCATTTCTTCACAATGCCTCAAGCGTCATTGGCGCGAGACCGGCCCGCTTTCCAAAAAAGAACTGCCGGCCCTCCCTGCTTCCCTGCGCTCACGTGAACTGGTGACAAAAGAAATGCGCCAACCTCTGGAAGGACAGATCGACAAAGAAATTCTGGACGCCATTGAATCCGTTTTTCAGAAACTGGTCTATGGCGACAAAGGTGATTCAAGCCGTCAACCTCTGCTGCTCGGTGTGCCGGAAGTGAAATATCTAGCAGCACAGTTCCGCAAAGTGGCTGAAGAAGCGGCAGCTGAGGGAGACGATGCCAAACAAGCCAAGAAACGTGCTGAAGACCTTTTCAAATCCGTCAAGGACGGTCTCAAGGCGATGCGTGAAACCACTCAGGTGCCCGCCGGTCTCGCAGCTGCCCTGTTCGGACGGATGATCACTTCCGATACAGAAGCCAATATCGAAGCACCGGTCTATGTCGCACATGCTTTCACGACCCATGCCGGCGAGGATGAAGACGATTATTTCACGGTCGTGGATGACCTAGCCGAGGATGAGACAGGTGCAAGCCATATCGGTGAGACTGAACTGACCAGCGGTCTGTTCTACGGGTACACCGTCATCAATATACCAGGTCTGGTAGCCAATCTGACCGGTATCTCTGAAGAGGAACAGGCCGAAAAACTCACGCCTGAACAATATGAGCTGGCAGGTGAAGTCGTGCGCCGGCTTATTCATGCCATTGCGGAAGTTTCCCCAGGTGCCAAGCTCGGCTCCACAGCACCGTTCGGTTATGCCACGACTGTCCTGGTGGAAGCGGGGGACCGCCAGCCCCGCAGTCTGGCGGGCGCTTTCCGCAAGCCCACGGCACCACGGTTTGAAGAAGCCAACAAGGCCATGACCGACCATCTTGCGGAACTGGAAGAGAATTACGCCACCAATGAAGCGCGTCGTTTTATGTCCTTGGATAAGACCTCAGAGTTCACAGGCGCACAACGCATGCCGTTACCTTCCCTCGCCGAATGGGCGAAGGATGTCGTCACTTCGCAGGTGCCTGCCAACGGACACAGCTGATGCGGTTTCTGGCTCTCAACCTGCAAGCCCCGCTCGCAAGCTTCGGCGGCACGACCGTGGATCATTATGGAATCACACGTCTCTTCCCGGCTGCCTCAATGTTAACCGGGCTGCTTGGCAACGCACTCGGCTACCAACGTTCGGAAGCAGAAAAACTGATGGAGCTGCAGGAACGTCTGATTTTCGGCGCCTTCTATCGCGAGACATATCCTGAGCAGATCCGCGATTACCAGACCGTACAGCTACGTGGCGAAACCAGCTGGACCACTGATGGAACACGTGCGGAACGAAAAGGCGCCAGCGGAGACAGCACGCATATCCGTTATCGTGATTATCTCACTGATCTCGACCTTTATGTCGTGCTTGCTCTCACAGCCGCTGAAAAGTCCCCGACACTCGATAACCTGGTTCAGGCGCTGGAACAGCCGGCACGACCGCTGTCGCTCGGGCGCAAAACCTGCCTGCCTTCTGAACCGCTGCTACTTCCCCCGGCCCTGCGCTTCCAGGAAGCTGCCACTCCTGCAGAAGCCGCGCTGAATCTGGCGCGCGCCCTGCCTTTTCGCAAGCGCGAGAAAGAGGCTGAGGCAAAAAAATATAACCGGAATGTTTCCCCCGCCATTCATCTCATGCGTCCCGCTCTGCCTGCCGAACGGGCCCTGACCGATACCCGGGCTCTTCCGCCTGCAGGCCTCGCAACGATCACGGATGAACGGAACTGGCAGGGAGGCTTTCATGGCGGTAGCCGCCAGATCGTAATTGAGAAACTGCCGATCAATACGGAATCAATTGAAAAAGAAATCCCGATCGGCATCTCGGGAGAGCCGACATGACAGCTGCTGCTCCAAAATCTTTCTACCTACTGCATGCTCCACTGAATTCCAGGCAGTTGATGCAGTGGACAGCCGACCAGATATCGGAAGGCCAGACCCCCGATTACGGTCTGGCTCTGCACCGCCTGCTTTCGGCCTCATTCGGCAAAGGCGTGGTCCAACCTTTCCGACTGTTTTCACCGCGCGCTGGCAAGTGGGCTCTTTACGGCTACAGCGATCACGATGCCCAGGCTCTTCAGGAAATTGCGCGCGACTGCGCGCCACCCGAGATTGTCGGGGTTCTGGACGTCCCACAGCTACGCTCCAAGGAAATGCCGTTCTATTTCCCGGTCGGTAAGGAACTCGGTTTCGACGTTCTGGTACGTCCGACCCGACGATTCAAAAACGATGCCGGCAAGATGGTCGAAAGAGACGCCTGGCTATGCAAGCTGGAAGAAGCCAAGAAGGCCAACCTGTCCATCCCGGCGCGGGAAGCTGTCTACCAGGACTGGCTGCGTGAACGGCTGCATCCTGCCGCCACACTTGAAGCTTGCCAGATGAAAGACTTCCAGCGCGTTCGTGGCAATCGCGATGGTCGCAGAGTGGAGGGACCAAACGTGACTTTTCATGGAAACCTGCGCGTTCAGGAACCGGCAGCCTTCGCGGAGCTCCTGCGCAAAGGCATCGGACGTCACCGGGCCTATGGTTACGGTATGGTCCTGCTCCGCCCCGTCAACAAAAATGTAATGCCCTAATCACAGACACGCGTCCCAGCCAATAAAAAGCAGGGTTTCCTGCTGGGAAACAAGGAAGCAAGTATCATGCTGAAAGGCCGCCTGGGGCTCGAGAGTTCGCGCATTCCCCATGCAGACCGGGATGGCCTGCTCTATCTGGAGATGGGCGTTCTGGCGTCCAAAGATGGAACCCTGATCTTCAGGCGCAATCTGGAGGAAGCCAGCCTGCCACCAGGCGATTACGGTATTCCTGTGCAAGGTCTCTCCATGATTCTCCTGGGCCCTGGCGGCAGCGTCACCCAGGATGCGCTCCGTCTGCTCGCACGTGCCAATACAGCCCTCATAGCGGTCGGACGGGACGGAGTGCGCTGCTACTCAGCCCCACCCCTGCTCAGTGATCATTCCACCCTGGCCCGTGCCCAGGCCGCTGCCTGGGCCCATGAGCCCAAACGCCTGCACGTTGCACGGCGGATGTATGCCTGGCGCCTTGGCGAAGTACTGCCTTATCGTGATATTGCAGCCCTGCGCGGCATTGAGGGCGCGCATATGCGTACGTCCTATAAAATCATTGCTGACCGGGTCGGTATCAAATGGCAGGGGCGTCGCTATGACCGCGCCAATCCTCTGGCGGCGGATCTTCCCAACCAGGCGCTCAACCATGCTGCCACCGCAGTAGAAGCAGCTGCCATGATCGCAGTCTATGCGACAGCCACTCTCTCACAGCTCGGTTTCATTCATGAAGATTCAGGGCTGTCCTTCATTCTCGACATTGCTGATCTCTACCGCACGGAAATCACTATTCCCTGCGCTTTTCACGCTGCCCGTGAATGTGCGCAGGGCAAAGGGGATATCGAACGTCTGGCGCGCCAGAAAACCGGCTATGCCCTCAGACACCAGAAAGTCATTCCGTCCATGATCGAGAAGATCAAGCTCCTGTTCGAAAATACTGACGCCCCTATAAAGGCCTGACCCCATGCCGATGACCATCATCGTTACCCATAATGTGGAAGGTCGCTACCGGGGATATCTGACGTCCATCATGCTGGAGGTCTCGGCTGGCGTTTATATCGCACCGCGTATGACGGCAGGCGTGCGGGAACGGACATGGCTTGTCATGACAAAATGGTATGAGGCACTTGGCAACGGCACCCTGCTCCTGGCCTGGCCTGACAAACATGCTCCCAGCGGCGTGGGCCTGAAGCAGCTGGGTGAAACCCCGCGTGAGATCATAGACGTGGACGGTGTTTATCTTCTGCGCACCCTCCCAGCTGAAAGCGGGCTTTCCGTATGCTGAGGATGATAAAAAAAACTGAAGGCACTGGTCTCTAAAACTGCTTTTTAATGTCGTTTTTAAAGAGTGTGCCTTGACCGGGCAAACCCTGTATCAGGTGCAAGCTGAGTTCGACTTGAGAGGCTCAGTGCTCTACCCTGATCTTCTCCGAATTCTGTCCGCCAACTTCCCCTGCTCAAGGAAGACATCCGAATGACCCGTTTTCGCCTGCCATCCGTGAAATGTCTTCTGGAACGCCCCTCCAAAGCTCGTGAATACATCCAGCCGCGTGATGGCTCAGACCGAGGGCTCCTGAAGAAAGTCAGGCAGGTGGAAAAAGACGCCCATGCTGCAACGCCGCTGCATGCAGCTCTGCGCTGC
Organism: Oecophyllibacter saccharovorans; assembly: GCF_006542375.1. Classification (GTDB taxonomy): domain Bacteria; phylum Pseudomonadota; class Alphaproteobacteria; order Acetobacterales; family Acetobacteraceae; genus Oecophyllibacter; species Oecophyllibacter saccharovorans. The sequence continues at coordinate 499,325 of NZ_CP038143.1, forward strand.
CTGCGGCTGGCGGCGGCGCTGGGGGTGACGGTTCATGCGCTGCTGACCAAACGTAACACGGCTGCCGCAACGGGGTGGATCAGCTTCTGCTGGAGCCGCCCCCTGACAGGCACGCTCCTCTATCTGACCTTCGGCATCAACCGTGTGCAGCGCAAGGCCCAGCGCCTGATGGACCGTTGCGTCATTCCGCCTTCCCCCTCCCTGGATGCGCTCAGCTGCAAACCCGCACCCGAGTTCCGGCCCCTGAACCGCATGCTGGACCTCATCACGCCCTATCCCCTGCTGGGCGGCAATCAGGTCAACTGGTACAAAAGCGGCGATACCGGATATCCGGCCATGCTCGAAGCCATCAACCAGGCGGAAAGCTATGTCGTCCTGTGTTCCTACATCTTCCGTTATGACCTGGTCGGCAAGCAGTTCGTCAAAGCGCTGGGGGATGCGGTCGCACGCGGGGTGGAGGTACGTGTTCTCGTTGATGGCTGGGGAAGCGGCTATTTCTATTGCCCGATCCAGAAGGCCCTGGAAAAGGTCGGCGTGCCCTGCGCCCGTTTCATGCATTCCTTCCTGCCCTGGCGCATGACCTTCATCAATCTGCGCAATCACCGCAAACTGCTGGTTGTTGACGGCAAGGTCAGCTTCACCGGCGGTATGAACATCCTGCAGGAAGCCCTGATGGACCTGCCGCAGAAGCATCACGTGGCTGATACCGCCTTCCGCCTGATCGGCCCGGTCGCCCTGCAGCTGATGGATGCCTTCGCCCGTGACTGGGCGTTCACCACGGGAGAAATCCTGTCAGGACCGAAATTCTACCCCAAGCCTCCCACCCCGGGGAAAGTGCCATCCCGCGTCGTAGCTTCCGCGCCGGATGCCGATATGGGGAAAATCGAATACACGATTCTGCAGGCTGTGATCCTGGCTCAGCGTCACGTCTGCCTCATGACCCCTTATTTCATCCCCGATGCCCGTCTTGCCAGCGAACTGGCGCTAGCTGCCCTGCGCGGGGTAAGGGTCGACCTCATCGTGCCCCATCACAGCAACCACCACTTTGTGGATGACGCGCGTAACTTCTATCTCAAGCCCCTGGTCAAGGCCGGCGTGCATGTCTGGTTTGGCGGCGCGCCTTTTGACCATTCCAAGCTGATGACGGTGGATGGCCTGTGGAGCCTGGTCGGGAGCGCCAATCTTGACCCGCGCTCCCTGCGGCTCAATTTCGAGTGTGACGCCGCCCTCTACGACCAGGAAATGGCCGGCACCTTGCTGGATTACATGGAAATGCGCCGCGGCGAAGAACTGACCCTGGCCGATATCAAGCGCTGGCCGCTCTGGGTCAAGCTACGCAACGCCACCTGGCGGCTTCTCTCACCCTATCTCTGAACGCACCCGCCTTCAGAAAGGTCAACGCCTGCTCCCACCCCTGCTGCCGGAAAGGGAGGTCTCATGACAGAAAACGCATTCTCCCACCGTCCCGGACGCAGGAAATTCCGGCCTGGCTCCTTCACGCCCTCAGGCGGACAGGATGAAAGCGGGGCGGAAAACCGGACCTGGATCTGGGCACCCCCCAGCGAAGACGGGGACTGGGAAACATTTTATACTGACGGACTCATGGGGCTGCCAGGAGAAGAAACCGGGGACCTGAGCGTGCCTGAAAACCTGCTGCGTTTCCGAAGGGACGGGAAATGGGCTGGAAGCGCGGGCAGGCTGCGCTGCCTTCTGGATCAGGTTCAACCAGGCGATACGATCTATGTCCGGCAGGGCCCCCGTGAAATCATAGGCCGCGGGATTGTCTCGGGCGATTACCGCTTCCTGCCCGCACAGGATGGTGCGCCGCATACGCGAAACGTCACCTGGACTCACAGGGGTCACTGGCCCTGGACCGCGCCTTCACCCCTGCCTCCGCAGTCCCTGGCCAGCGCTGACCATCGCAGAGCTGCTTTCGGAGAACTTGAAACACGCATGGGAATCGTATCCTTGACGTTTCCCGACAGCCCGGTCCAGCCCGCCCCCTTTACCCTGACCGAGGCGCTCCGGGACCTGTTTCTGCCAGGCGGACGTTTCGAGGAACTGCTGGAAATCTGGCAGAGAAAGAAGAACCTTATTCTTCAGGGCCCGCCCGGCGTCGGCAAGACCCATATCGCACAACGCCTGGCCTATGCCCTGCTGGGCCGCAAGGATCCTCAACGCCTTGAGCAGGTTCAGTTTCACCAGGCGTATGACTACGCCTATTTCGTGGAAGGCTATCAGCCGACCGAAGCCGGGGGGTTTTCTCTCAAACCCGGCATCTTCCGCACTTTCTGTGCCCGTGCTGCCAATCGCCCCACACAGCCGCATGTCTTCATCATTGATGAAATCAACCGTGGTAATGTAGCAGCCATTTTCGGCGAGCTCCTGTCCCTGATCGAGGCCGGCCACCGCGGCCGCAAGCATGCCCTTCCTCTTGCGGTCAGCCATACGCCCTTCCACATTCCGGAAAATGTCCATCTTCTGGGGCTGATGAACACGGCTGACCGCAGCCTGATCGGGCTGGACCGCGCCTTGCGCCGGCGCTTTGCCTTTGCCACCCTCGCACCGGCCTTCAGTCATCCGGAATTTGCCAGCTTCCTGCAGAAACGCCAGATTCCGCTCTCACTCATCAGCCATATCCGGAGCTGCATCGCCGAGCTGAACGCCGAAATCTGCCGCGCGCCCCTGCTGGGCGAAGGTGCGCAGATCGGGCACAGTTTCTTCATCCCTGAAAGTGAGGTTGAAGATCCGGATGAATGGTACCGGCATATCATTGTGCATGAACTCCTGCCGCTTCTTGAAACCTACTGGCCCGGCGAACCGGAACGCCTGGCCACCCTGCGCCAGCAGCTGCTGAATATGCCTTCGTCCCCCACTGCAGAATCAATACCCCTTCATGACAATACCGGTACGTAACATTTACTACATGCTGCTTTACGCCTGGGGCCTGTTCCGGGAAATCAATCCGGCCACCTCGGAACAGGAAACCGGAGCCTTCACTCATGGGAACTCCCTGCCCGTTCTGGTGGCCAGCGTTCTGGCGCGCGTGACCCGCCAGCAGCTCCAGAGTGCCCTGGCAGGCGGTTACGGGCCGCAGCATGCCGGTCTTTCCGCTCCCCGAGGTCGGATTGACCTGGCAGCAGTGGTCCGCAAGGGAGGGGCCCGGGAGAGCCTTCCCTGCGTGTTCGATGTCTATTCCAGTGATACGCTTCTCAACCGCCTGTTACTCGGCACGCTTCTGCAACTCACTGAAACGCCTGAGCTTCCGGCTCCGCTCAGACGAGAGCTGGCCGGTCTGGCCGCACAGTTCTCAGCGCTGACCCCGCTCGCCCCACAGCCGCAGCTCTTCGATCAGCTGCCTCCCCTGCCTGTATCTTCACGCTATCCCCTGCTCATGGCGCTCTGTCGTTTCTGGGCCGAGCAGCGCCAGCCCCTGGAAAACGGACGCGGCTTTCGTTTTCCGATTCCTGACCGCACGCGCATGAGCGCCGTTTTCGAGAAGTTCCTGGGCAATTTCTACCGCCATGAAATGCAGGATATCCTTACAGATGTCGGTGCCCGACGCCTGAAATGGCCTTTGACCGGCCCGGATGCAGAGGATCTCCTGCCTGACATGCTGACTGATCTTGTCCTGCGCAGCGGCGAACGCACCCTGATCATTGAAGCCAAATTCTTCCGCCGCATTTTCCGGACACATTTCGCTGCTTCCTCCGCAACTGGCGAAGAAACGCTGACAGGCAAGCTCAATTCAGCCCATCTCTACCAGCTGGCCAGCTACCGGCAGGCCTGGGAGCAGGCCGGCAACGGCCGGGCGGATGCCGCTTTGCTCTATGCCCTGCCGGGCCCGGCCACGCCTGGCCCTGAAGCGCTGTCGGTTGGCACAGGCGAATTCAGCCATCGCTTTCGTTGGAAAGGCCAGGAACCGGACTCAGACAAGGATCCGTATCTGTTTGTGCATGCTCTTTCCCTGGCGCAGCCCTGGCAGGCCATTGATGCCAGGCTCCGCAACCTGGTCGGAGACTGGCTGGCCAGCTGAATTCCCCTTACGGACGCTCCCTACTTACATGGAACCGTCTTTGCGCAGATGCAGCGTTTTGAGCGCGCTGAGCGGCAGTACCTCGATACTGAGGGTAAAGCGGGTATGGGTAACGGGATTCTGCATATGAATAATCTGGGTATGCCCCGCTGAAAGATTCATTTTCTGGACGGTAACCGCATAGGAAAGAGCTGGCACGGTGACCTGCAGGGGACCGTATTTTCCACCTGACCCATGCAGCGTGACACGTGTTCCGCTCCCGAAAGGATAATAGGCCAGAAAAGCCAGATCGACCTGAACGACGTCTCCATCCTGGTAAGGCGTGCCATCAGGCGTGGCGGCGACGCGCTTGCCGTCATGGAGCACGGCGCGGGGGGTGATATCGATGCGGTAGCCGCGCATGGAGAAACTGCGTTGCGTCGGCGTGTTGGGCATCTCAGGTGGCAGGCTTGCGATCATCATGTCTTCAAGCGGCTGCACACGCTTCTGGGAAAATTCCGACAGTCCGAACACCAGCCCCTTGCTTGGCGAGATCTCCTGCGCATAGGCGTTTTTCAGCGGCACCTTCTCACGGTAAGCCAGCAGGGTGGGATGGTCGGCATCCAACCCGATGGTATCGCCGGTCATGGGCGTCAGGCCGACCAGATCGAGGACATGTCCATCAGTTCGGCGCAGGCTTGCACGCAGACGCAAGGGGATGTTTCGGATGTGAATCGATACCATCGGTCTGGAAGCGATCTTCTGCAGGTCCGGATCGCCGACTGGCGTCCCCCATCCCGTCAGATCCTCCTGCTGCGAGTTCGTATCCTGAGCAGCATTTGCTCCCCCCTGTGAGGAAGCAGATTTACCTTTGGCGCCAGTAGGCGGGCGCGTTTGCGCTGCCGTCCGGCCTGGCTGAGGACTAACTTGCTGCTGGGCAGGGTTATGTGACGTTTCCCCATTGGCCCCGGCAGCTGCAACAAACAGGCTGAACGCCCCAAGACCCAAGATGATTTTCACCTTCGCCGGCGCCCGGCAAAGCGATCCGTCATGGTTGAGATTCAGACTGAAAGCACGCTTGAACGCAGGGCGCATCGACAGATCTTTCCTTTTCATTCCGAAAGCTCTTTTTCGGACTCTCGTTCTGCCTAGACAGTTTGGCAGGCCTGTAAAACTGCCAGAGCCCGCCGGCAACAGAACCAGATATACGCGCCCCAAACCAAGGAAAACAGCCCAAAAACCTGCCTGGCACCCCTCAGTAAAAGAGGCTTCTTCAGAAAAGCGCCAGCTGTGCACCCGGTGCCGGCTCTGGAGGAGCATACCGGGCTGTATCCAACTGCGTTACAGTCGCCTTGAACACCTCATAGCTCTCGAGCGCCTGCTCCAGCACTCCCCTCTGCTTGAGCGCCACCATCAGGGCCACGCTTCCTGCCTGGCAGGTCGGGGAATGCTCCGGGTTGAGCGTCACTTCCGTGAAACCGTTATAAGTGGAAAGCTGCATCCAGTCCTGTGGTGTAAGGATGGGAAAGGCTGCAGAAATATAGAGAAAGTCATATCCTGACAGCGGCTCATATGTCTTCCCCTCCAGTCGCGCGCCGATGAGAGGACCGTTCACACGGCGCCAGTGACGCGGATCTTTAAGCGATTCCCAGGGGGGAAGATGAAAGAGCTCTGGAAAGGGACCGCCCTTTTCCAGGACCTTGCTGCCATTCCAGAGGCTTTCGTAACTGGTTCGGATGTTGCCCTGTGGGGTCTGCACTTCGCATGAAAGATTGAAGGGGCTGAGACGCTGGCCCAGCGGATGCAGGCTCTTGGTGGAAATATCCAGCACCCGGGAAATGCCCAGAGCCTGCGCCTTTTCGTGAAGGACCCGCACATTGGCGCGCTTTTCAGCGGGAGTCTGCCAACCCTGCCAGGGAAAGGTGATGGTGACTTCCTCAACCAACCTCTCCCCTTGGCGCTGAGGCACGTAAAGGATGCGTTCTGCCATGGCCTTCCTCCCTGTTCAGCTCCCGTTTTCCGCCAGGCTGCGCAGGTGGAAATAAACCCGCCTGCATGCCTGGACATCAGCCATTGCATCATGGGCATTCACCAGCTTTTCACCAAAGAAATGCCGCATGCATTCCTCCAGCCGCGGCGGCTTGGGGCCTCGCCGCCCCTTGGCCAGCATCGAAGGCGTGGGCGGCAGCGCCAGCACTGCGCTGGCTGCCTGCATGGTGCAGACCTGGCTGGACGGCAGTTGCCAGTCCGACCGGCCGGAACGGGCATACATTGTGGCCATGATCCTGCAGTCAAAAGCCACGTTGTGCCCGATTACCCGGTCTGCCTGCTGCGCCAGGTCATGGAACAACTCCGCAGCCAGTGCTTCCCGCACGCCATAACGCTGTGCCTTTTCGGTCGTGATACCGTGAATGCGGGTGACAAAAGACGGAATATGCCAACCTTCCGGCCGGATCAGCACGTTGATGGCTGAGATCTCTTCACCCAGATCATCGGTCAGAACAGCTGCCAGCTGAACGCAATGCGGCTGGGCCGGGTCGTCAACAGCGCGCCGGGCTGAAGGCAGACCTGTCGTTTCCGTATCAAAAAAGAGCAGCGCCATATGAACTCCCCACCTGTACCGGGACCGCCGGTTACAGGCGCCGTGCGAACCAGACCACCCGCCCCAGGATCTGAACGTCTTCCGCCAGGACGGCATAGGTGGAGAAACGTTCGTTTTCAGACTTGATCCGAAACATGGCCGGATCGCTGCCATGCACCCGCTCCACCCATTTGCAGACGATACCATCCCCATCAAAGAGGACGAAAATACCCGGCTCAATCACATTGTTGCGGCGCCGATCGATGAGCACCACATCACCGTTCTGCAGAACCGGCTCCATGGACTGCCCCTCCACCTCGATCACCCGCAGATCGGAAGGCTTGGCCCGCAGTTCATTGCGCACGAAGCTTTCTTCAAAATATTTCGGCCCGCCCAGGCAGTCGCCTTCCACAAAGCCGCCGCCCCCCATGCCGGCACGAACGGAAATAAAGGGAACGGCCACATAGCCTTCCGGGCTGTCGATTCGGGTCACTTCCGGCAGGTCAGCTGAAGCCGCCCGGCTGTCTTCCATCATCAGCAGCCATTGCGGTGTCACCTTAAGATGGGGGGCCAGCAGTTCAGCCCATTCAGGACTGAGCCGGGTCGTCCCCCGCATCAGCTTGTAGATGTTTTGCTTGGTGGTGCCGGCCAGATCGGCCAGGGCCTTCTGGCCCAGGTTGCACTGCCGCATTCGGCTTTCAAGGCGTTTGGCCCTGCTCTGGCGCGGATCGGCATTCATGAACTTCTTCCTTTCATTTTCGCTCCTCCGACTTGCCGGAACCTCCAGAATATCAGAGCCTTCACGTAACCTTATAAGTTACTGCACGAATCCGGTCCAGTTATCCAGCCTTGACTTTACGTCTTTTTCTGCCGCTTTTTCCCCCATCAAAGTCGCGTCTTTCCCAGCCCCTTGCGACATTCCAGACGATATTCCAGGAAACCGCCGATGACCCATCCTACTGAACCTGCAAAAAAACCTTCAGAACCAGGCTCAAAAACCGACCCGGCTGCAGCAGCCCTTGTCCAGCAGCTGCGCCGCAAGCAGTGGATCACCAATTCCCTGCTTATCTGGGCCGGGTTCGCCACGGTTCTGAGCGTGATCGCCTGCGCCCTCAACAGCGGCGCAGGGCGCCTTGCTCCCCTCATTACCGGTATCGGCTTTGGCATGACGGTCTATTATTGTGTGGCAGCCTTGACCATTCTGAAAAACGCCCCTGTCACCGATCTGCCCCGGGAATTCGCCAAAGCTGCTGTCCAGTTGCGTTATGCCTGGTGGTCGGTGGGGCTCACTTTCTGCCTCGGTATCGGCTGCAGCATCGTGGTCAAAGTCATCCTTCCCCACTGGCACAGCTGACAGCTGAAAGGCACGGGTTCATTCCGCATGCCCGCTGTGCAGGAGAGACTGCGCACTGGCAGCGCGACGCATCCAAAGCCAGTAGATCAGACTGGTCACGGTCAGGCTGACGAGCCAGGAAAGATCCACATTCCGCATCCAGTGCGCTGCCCAGCCGGTATAGAGACTGATATGGAGAAAGGGCAGTTCCACTGCCACGCCGATGAGATAACAGACCATCGCCGCCACATTGATGCGTCCGTACCGCCCGCCATCAGGCGCGAAAAAAGCCGCCACATCATACTCGCCGTGACGCAGCAGATAGTAATCCGTCAGGTTGATGGCAGTCCACGGAACCAGAATGGCCATCAGCACGTCGAGAAAGGATGTGTAGGCCTTCAGGAAGTCATCCGCCATTCCCAGACTCATGAGAAGCGCCAGCGCCAGCAGGGCCACTGTCGTGCCCAGACGTGCAGGCATGCCGAAATGCCAGGCAGGCCGGAAAGTCTGCACGAAAGTCAGGCTGCATAACGTGCCGCAATAGACGCTCATCGCATTGGCAAGAGGAATGGCCAGCGCCAACACGAGCAGAATGACCCCGCCCAGCGGACCGGTTGCATCAGCCAGCGCTGCGGCCACCGGCAGACCTGGCCACTGCAGCGCAAGCAGGCTGCCCAGAATCATCGGCAGCACGGCACCGATGACGCTGCCGCCATAGCTGGCGCCGAAAGCCAGGCGCATGGCCCGCTGCGTGGGCGGCAGGTAGCGCGAGGAATCCGACACGTAGGGCGCATAAGCGATCTGCCAGAGTGCTGCGACCGAAAACGCCCCGAAAAAACCGGCTACCGAACCATGAAGGTTGCCCAGCAGGCCCGGCGACAGACTGCGCAGTGTGCAGAGCAGCGCCAGCAGGACGGCTGCAGCTGAAATCCAGCTGGCCACTTTCGAGCACAGATGGATGGTCCGGTAGCCCATCGCGCAGGGGACAAGGGTGAGAAACGCCACAAGCACGATACTGCCGGTACGTCCCAGAGCCGGCACGACATGCGTCAGGGCCTCTCCCCCCACCACGCAGTTGGAAGCGGCAAAGCCCATATACATGAGTATGACCAGGACGATGACCGGCACCGAGCCGTAAAGCCCGAACTGCCCGCGGCTCTGCACCATCTGCGGCACCCCGAGCTGCGGTCCCTGAGCGGCATGCAGGGCCATGAACACAGCGCCGGCCATGTTGCCCAGAACGATCGCCAGTACCGACCACACCAGCGAAAGCCCGAACACCACCGGCGCCAGCGCGCCGGTCACCACCGTCAGCAGTGTCATGTTGGCGCTGAACCAGACCGTGAAGAGATCCGACACGCGCCCGTGCCGTTCATGGACGGGAATGGGGTAGATCGTGTGGTGCTCGAAGGTCTTCTGGCGCGGAACAGACGGGGCGGGCTGGGTCATGGCGCGGAGTTTCCTACAGGCGACGAAGCTGGGGAAGACCTAACAGAGGGCAGAAAAAAGAAAAACCGTGGTTAAGCCCGATCTGCCATCTCTTTTCCCTCTTGCGCCCACTCGGAAGGCCAACCGTCCTTTCACGGGCCCTCTTTATCGATAGCCCTGATCCCGACAGGTCTGTCCTTTCTTTTTGAGGCCCTCCTTCTCAGAAGGGTGTTCCCAGCGCGACAAACCTCCGCCGGCCTTGAGAACAGGGGGTATAAGGCTGGAAATATGTCGGAAACACGACAGGCAAACATGGCTGAAATCTGGCTGGTTCCCATTTTCTGTCTTTTTCCCGACACATTCCGCGAATTCTCATGCAAATTCCCATGCATTTGTAATAAAATTCACTTCTTTGCCCTAGGCGGGGGCGCAGGGTTCGGCCAGAATACTTTCTGCTCCACACCTGTCTGGGTCACTGCGCCGCAGTCCCGGAGAAGGTGGGTTCAATACAACTTCTTGTCTGGAGGAGAGTCCATGTCTCTGCACGCTTCCATCCGCTTCGCCGCCGTTGCCGCCCTGATGGGCGGCATGTTCAGCGCTGTTCCCGCCATGGCTGACGACACGGCGCCGGCTGCTGCGCCCGCGCACCACTCGGGCTTCCACCCCATTCGTTCCCTGCATCGCCACTGGGAAAAGGTGAAGGCACGTCACGATTTCCGCCACCTTTCGGTTGATGGCCAGTATGCGCTGATCGACATTCTGGAAGCCCAGGACTTCCTGAATGCCAACAAGACCGACCAGGCCATCAAGAGCCTGAAGAAGGCCACTGACCGCCTGAAGGCTGCCGGCAAAGCCGACAACAAGTTCATGGCTGCTGAAGCCCAGCTGCAGGTTGCCCCGCAGCATCCGCTTCCTTCCACCCATGTTCCCCAGCAGGGCCAGGTCACCTGGATCCCGGTTGCCGGTGAATTCATCGTCAGCGACACTCTTGCGCCTGAGAAGAAGGCTGCCATTCAGAAGGCCAATGCCCTGCTGAAAGCCGGCAAGACCGCTGAAGCTCTTCAGAACGTGCAGATCGTCAGCAGCGATCTTGACTTCATTCTCTATCTGGCCCCGCTGGCCCAGACCGAAGGTGACGTGAACCGCGCCCTCGTCTTCGCCCAGAACAAGAATGACAAGGAAGCCAGTGCGGCTCTGACCGAAGCGCTGAACAGCCTGGTGGCCGTGTCTGAAAACTTCTACACCACCGAACTTCCGGCTCCGGGTGCCCCGGCAGCTGCCAACACTGCCGCTCCGGCAGCCACGGCGCCGGCTTCTCCGGCCCCTGCAGCAGCTCCCGCTGCCCAGCCGGCCGCTCAGTAAGGCAGAAGCCCTGCTCGAGCCGAGCCGCCTGGCACCGCAAGACACGTCAGGCGGTTCGCGGCCTCAGAACAAGACCCCCGGCAGGATCCTGCCGGGGGTCTTGTTATTCTGGCCCTGTGGACGACTCTGACCGCTCTTTCGAAAACCACCGGTTTTCCGCCATTTTTCCTTGTGGAAAACCATGTGGGAAACCTGTGGAACGGCTGTTGAGGACTCCAGCCTGACCCTTCAGCTCAAGGACGGGTTGAAGGCGCAGTCCTGTTCTGGCCGCCCTTATCCTCATCCGCGGGCAGCACGCTTTCCCAGCCCCCGCCCAGAGCATTGTAAAGGCGGGCCAGATCGTCAGCCAGCGCCGCATCGCTGGAAGCAAGGCTCATTTCAGCATTCTGCACGCGCGACTGCGCATCCAGCACGTCCAGATAAGTCGCCAACCCGGAGCGATACTGACTTGTCGCCAGCTGGAGGCGCCGCTGTTCATCCTCTGTGGTGGCCAGCAGCCCCTGGCGATGAAACTGTTCCTGACGATAGGCTTTCAGAGCGTTATCCACTTCGTTCCAGGCTTTCAGCACTGTCTGGCGATAGGAGATCGCCGCTGTCTTCTGCTCGGCTTTCTTCAGCCGCAACTGCCCGACCAGTCGCCCCCCCTGGAAGATCGGCAGGGAAATGCTGGGGCCGACATTCCAGGCACGCGCATTCCACATCGTCAGATCCTTGAAGGAGAGGGTCTGCATGCCGAAATCTGCATTGATGGTTACTTTCGGATAGAAATCGGCCACAGCCTCGCCCACTTCAGCCACCGTTTCCCGCAGGCGGTCTTCAGAAGCACGGATGTCGGGGCGCCGGTGCGCCAGCTCAGACGGCAGGCCGATCGGCACGTAAGGCGGCACGGTCGGAATAGTGGCCGGCCTGTCGAGCTCACTGTCCAGGCTGTGGGGCGGTGCGCCCAACAGCAGGGCGATGGCATTTTTCTCCTGAGAGACGGTCTGGGCCAGCGAAGCCTGTTGCGCTTCAACATCATGCAGGCTGCCCTTGACCGCCTCCACATCGACTTCCGAGACCAGTCCCGAGCGATAACGATTCTCAGTCAGGGCCAGCAGGTCCGCCAGGGTCTTGTGATTCTGCGCCAGAACCTGCGTGCGCTTCTGGTCCCCGCGCAGAGTCAGATAATCGCGCGCCATGTCCGCCTGCTGCGCCAGCAGAACAGAGCGCTGCTCTTCCTGGGTCATTTTCATGATCGCCTTGGCCGCTTCATACTGGCGCGCCACCCGTCCCCAGAGATCGACCTCATAGGTGGCGTCAATCCCGTAATTCCACTGATTGAGCAAGGGAATCTTGATATCATTGGGGTCCATCGTCTGGAAAGGATTGGGCCCCGGCATACTGGAATCACGGCCGATGCGCCGGATGATCTCCTGCAGCTGGCGTGAACTGTTCTGGGTATAGTTATAAGTGCCCTGGGCTGACATGAACGGGAAACGTTCAGCCCCGGCAATCTGCATTTCCGCCCGGCTTGCCAGCAGGGCCGAGGTCGCCATCTGGAAGTTGAGGTTCTCTACTGCCACCCGCTCTTCCAGGGAGGTTAGCAGGGGATCGTGAAATTCCTTCCACCAGTCGCTGTCAAAAGGCCGCTCGACCACCACGCTCAAAGGCGGTGTCGGCGCGTTGGCCTCCGTCTGGGGCACGAAGTTTCTGGGCGCCCAGGAATGGGGCGGATGATAATGCGGCCCGACCTGACAGGCCGAAAGTGCCAGCAAAGCCACGCCGCCCAACAGGGATTTGACTGCTCCCGCCCTCTTCGGCGCCTGAAGTGACCGCTGACAGTGGGGCGGAGCAAGAAATGAAAGAAGGTTTTTCACAGAAGGGCTCCTGTGGGGGAAATAACCGGAAGGGCTGGGGAAAGAAATCGTTTCTGTCCTTGCTCTTGTCATTGCCGGAAACTCCTGCAATGACCGAACGGATCGGTCAGTCTGATCCGCCCCGAACTGTAATGAGCCCCGCCCCTCTGCCTGCCGGGACCCCGCTTCCAGCCGGAAAGCCGAACCGCATGATATCTTCGCCTCCGACCAGCAACGCTTCGCCCTGCACCTCGCCCGCCGACAAAAGGAGTCAGATTCTGGAAGGGGCAGGCAGGGTTTTTCTGGAATCCGGTTATGAAGGCGCCAGCATGTCGGAGATCGCCCGCATGGCCGGGGTTTCCAAAGGCACGCTTTACAATCATTTCGCCAGCAAAGCGGATCTGTTCAGCGCTTTTTTCCGCCAGACCAGCAGTCAGATGCAGGCCGCCCTCGAGGTTCTGGGGCGCAACGACAGCCCCAACCTGCGCGACAGCCTGACTCAGGCGGCTGAAGGAATCATCAATGTGCTTCTCCAGCCCCACGCCCTGGGGCTGTACCGCATTATCGTAACGGAGGCGGCACATTTTCCCAAGCTTGCCGATATCTTCTGGCACAATGGTTTCGCCAGCACGCTGGAAAATCTCTCGCACTGGTTTTCCGCCGCTGCCGCACGCGGGCAGCTGAACATCAGCGACCCGCAGCTGGCAGCCGACCAATTCATGATGCTGTGTCAGACGCGGATCGTCCAGCGCCGGCGGTTCATGATCCCCGTTGAGGACGATCCGGCCAGCATCACGCGCATCGCAACCCTGACGGCAGAAAGTTTCCTGCGCATCTACGCGCCCTGAAAACAGACGCTGGGAGGGAAAGCCGGACATCAATGCGCCCCGCCCGGGGCCGCCTTCGGCTTGCGCGGTGGGGCTGCGATCAGACAAAGCGGCACCATGCCCAGGGCAACCAGACCCAGAATGTCGAACACCTCGTTATAGGCCAGCATCGCCACCTGCTGCTGGAATACATTGTACAGGTGATACATGGACCAGGCCTGCGCCCGCAAAGGCGCAAAGCCATGCGCTTCCGCCAGTTTCTGGCCGTGAACCAGGTAGTTGTGCACTTCAGAGCGCGGCAGATACATGTAACTGGACACATCATTCTGGTGCACCTGCCGCGATTCTGTCAGCAATGCCCCGGAAAGAGAGATGGCCTGGGAACCGAAGTAATTGCGCACCATGCTGAAAAGTGCCGAACCGTCAGCATTCAGCGACCGCGGCAGCGTCGAGAAAGCCAGCATGTTGATGGGCACGAACAGGAAAGCCAGCGGGGCCGTCTGCCTGATGCGGCACAGAACGAGAAACCTGAAATCAACATCGGCATAGAGCTGGGCTGCCAGAAAGAGCGACATCGCCATGGTGAAAAACCCGAAGGCGATGATGTAATGCAGGGGCACGCCGCGCTTCATGAGCTGCCCGACAACGGGGATCAGCAGGATGATCGCCACGCCGCCTGGCGCCAGAAGTTCACCGGCCAGGGTCGCGGTGTATCCCTGCACCTGCTGGGCAAATTGCGGCACGATCACCGCTGAGGCGTAAAGCACCATCCCCACCACACCGATCATCAGCGTGCCCAGGGCGAAATTGCGGTTCTTCAGCACCCGCAGCTGCAGCAGGGGATGTTTGGCTTTCAACAGCCAGATAATCGCAGCCACCGTGCAACCGACACCCATAATGGCCATGAGACGGATGAAGGGCGAAGCGAACCAGTCCAGGTCCTCGCCGCGATCGGTCATGATCTCCAGGCAACCCAGGCCGATGGAGATCAGGGAGATGCCGACCACGTCAATCCGCTCGCGACGGCTGCGCTCCCATGGCGGGTCCTCCAACAGGATGGCAACCAGGATCGTGGTGATGATTCCGAAGGGCACGTTGACGTAGAAAATCCAGCGCCAGCTGAAATTGTCGGTCAACCATCCTCCCAGCAGCGGCCCCAGCACCGGGGCGACGATCGTGGCAATGGCTGTCAAGCTGAAGGCGGCGCCGCGCTGCGAGGGCGGAAAGATGTCAAGAATGATGGATTGCTGGCAGGGCTGCAGACCGCCGCCGAAAAATCCCTGCGCCAGCCGGAAGATGATCAGCATCGGCAGCGACGTGGACAACCCGCACATGAACGACATGGCCGTAAAGCCGATGATGCAGATCAGGAAATATCTCTTGCGGCCGAACAGGCGCGACAGCCAGCCTGAAATGGTCAGCACGATGCCATTGGCCACCAGATAGGATGTCAGCGCCCAGGTGGCATCGTCATAGGAACTGCCGAGCGCACCGGCGATATGGGGCAGGGCGACGTTGACGATCGTGGTGTCCAGCACTTCCATGAAGGCTGCCATCGTCACCACGACGGCAATCAGCCAGGGATTGTGCCTGGGGCGCCAGTTCTCATGCGCTGCCGCCTCCTGCGCCTTGCCAGCCGAGCCATCATCTTTCGGTGGATTGGCAGCCGTGGTTGCGGCACTCACTTCACTGCCCACCGCTTGCCAGATCGACCACCGGCTCCACCGAGAGTCCAAGGGCCAGAGGACGCTTGGGGTCCAGGCCCTTGTCGATCAGGATCTTGACGGGAATACGCTGCACGGTCTTGACGAAGTTACCGGTAGCATTTTCAGGCGGGAAGGCACTGAACGCCTCGCCAGAACCCATCTGCAGGGAATTGATATGCCCTTCCAGGCGCAGATCTGGATAAGCGTCGACGGAAATCTTCACTTTCTGGCCCGCATGCATATAGGTGATCTGGGTTTCCTTGTAATTGGCCACCACCCAGACTTCCGGCTCCACGATCGAGAACATTTCCTCGCCTGTCTGAACGAAGTCTCCCTGCTCGACCGTACGCTGCGAGATCCAGCCATCATGCGGCGCACGCACGGCTGTCCATTCCACGTTCAGCTTTGCTTTTTCCATCGCTGCCTTGGCCGCGGCCAGACTGGCCTGAGCCTGGCTCAGGCGGGCATCGGCACTTTTGATGTTCGGCACCACAGGCTGCGCCTGCGTCAGCTGACCCTGCGCCATGGTCACCGCACCGCGCGCTGAATCCAGCTGGGCGCGGGCATAATCAATGTCCTGCTGCGAAGTGGCGGCACGCATGACCCGGTGCTGGCGGGCATAGTCGGTTTCAGCCTTGAAGAGGTCAGCGCGCGCGCGCGCCAGATTACCCTGGGCGATCACCAGCTGGCCCGGATAATTCTTCTGCGCCACTTCCACGGCCAGGCCATATGCAACCATGTCGGCCTGGGCCTGCTGCAATGAAGCCTGAGCCTGGTGCAGGCTGGCAATATAGTCACGCCCGTCAATGGTCACCATCAGGTCGCCCTTGTGGACGAACTGGTTATCATCAATCAGCAGCTGCGACACGTAACCGTTCACATGCGGGGCGATGGCCACCTTGCGACCGACGGTATAGGCATCATCCGTCTCGACATCGTTCCGGTGGAAGAAGAGATAAAGTCCGATCCCCAGAATGACCACGACCACCAGCAGGATCAGCAGCAGCCGTTTGGCGGAGCTGCCTTTCGGCACCGGCTTTGCAGGCGCCTCGCCCGTCTCAGCTTTCTTGGCCGGTTGCGCCGCTGGCCGCTCAGCAGAAGGCACTGCTTCGCCTTCTTCCGCCCGTGCCGGCGCCTGCACCCGCGGCGTCTCGGAAGGGGGGGCTGATGAATGATTAGACGGATGATTCTGCGACTCGTCTTGCGCCATTCTAGGTCCCTGTTGCGGGCCCAGGCACGGGCCCTGTTGCGTCGTTGCGGACGTCCTGAGCAGAGGCAAGATCAGCCTCGGTTGTTCTTTGACTGTTTTTCCCGGCCTGCTTTTTTCTGCAGGCGCTGGCAGCCGCAGGGATCCTGCCGCACGCCTTGACCCGGCAGATCAGGGCCGAAAGAAGAGCCCCAGTAGGAAACGGCAGGGTTTTCTGCGCGCTTTCCTGCAGATTTCTGCCACTGACCAATCGGTCAGGAAGCAATGGCATACACCGCAGCACTTGACAAGTCTGTCTTTAAAATCAGGTGCGGGCCCGCAAACTTCCGGAAACCCCACCCCTCATAATCCGGTCTCTCTTACAAGATCAGATACCGCTTCCCAAATCCTGCTCCGCCCCCTCTTCACCTTCCCGGCCTGCTTTTTTCTGCAGACGCGCTGCCTTGAGCGTGTTGAGCAGCAGGCAGGCAATCGTCATGGGTCCGACGCCGCCTGGCACAGGTGTCAGGTAACCCGCCACTTTTTCGACTTCAGAAAAATCCACGTCTCCCACCAGCCTGCTGCGTCCATCAGGCTGGGGCAGGCGCGTGATGCCGACATCAATCACTGTGGCCCCGGGTTTGATCCAGCTGCCCTCAACAAGCCTGGGCTTGCCTGTCGCCACAACCACGATATCAGCTTCACGGCATATTTCGGGCAGATTGCGGGTGTGCACATGCGCAACCGTGGCCGTGCAGTTCTGCTGCAGCAGAAGCTGTGCCATGGGCTTGCCCACGAGATTGGAGGCCCCGATCACCAGCGCCTGGCGACCGGTCATGTCCGCCTGCACGGCCTGCAGGAGCATCAGGCAGCCCAGGGGGGTGCAGGGCACAAGGCCGTTTTTCATTCCCAGGGCCAGCCTACCCGTATTGACCACACCCAGACCGTCCACATCCTTGTCGGGATGGATGGCATTGGTCACCACAACCGGGTCGATGTGGGGGGGCAGCGGCAACTGCACCAGAATGCCCTGCACCTGAGGATCGGCATTGAGAACGCTGACAAGTGCCATCAGCTCGGCCTGGGTGGTGGATTCAGGCAGCATGTGCATGAAAGAGCGCATCCCCGCCCGATGCGTCTGGATGGCCTTGTTCTTGACGTAGATTTCAGAGGCCGGGTCATTGCCGACCAGCACCACCGCCAGTCCCGGCACCGGTGCCCCTTTGGCCACCAGCTCTGCGACAGCTTCACTGACCTCCCTGGTCAGAGCATTGGCCATGGCCTTGCCATCGATAAGCGTGGCCCCGTCTGTTGGGGACGGACGAAGAAAGGGAGAGGCGGCCATGAGGGGAACTCCACACTGAAACCTGCTGCAACAAGCTCTCTGTCATAAACACTTCTCGCGCATCGGGCGACAGGAATACTGAGCTGCGCTCCTGAGTACAGCTCTTTACGAAACCCCGCTTCTCATCCAGTCTGGCCCGAGCGCCCTCCCGCAATGACACCAATCGCCCGTCCCGGTGGGAGGCAGTGGAAGCACAACCAGAAAGGAGCCATGATGCCTGAGATCCCGCCCCATTCTGCCGCTTCCGGCAAGCAGCCGACGGCCGGGCATCCGCAGGCCGACCTGGATTCTTCCACCGCCCCGCGGCTCAACTTCGCCAGTGACAACGTTACCCCTGCCTGCCCGGAAGTCATGGCGGCCCTCATCGAGGCCAATCAGGGCAGTGTTCCCTCCTATGGTGAAGATGAGCTGACCGGCGCCCTGAACCAGCGCTTCTCTGAAGTGTTCGAAACTGAAACCGTGGCTTTTCCCATCGTCACCGGCACGGCTGCCAACGCCGTGGGTCTGAGTGCCATGACCCCAGGCTGGGGCGGGGTTCTCTGTGACCAGAGTGCCCATATCAACGTCGATGAAGGCGGTGCCCCGGAGTTCCTGACCTCTGGCAGCAAACTCACCGGCCTGCCTTCCCCGGACGGGCGCATGTCGCCTGATGCCCTGCAGGAAGCCCTGGCTCTCAACCGCGAAAAAGGCGTCCTGGCCCCGCCTTTCAAGGTCCTGTCGCTGACCCAGGCGACGGAATGGGGAACGGTCTATGAGCCTGCAGAGCTGAAGGTCCTGACGGCCACCGCGCATGGACACGGTCTCGCAACCCACATGGATGGCGCACGCCTCAGCAATGCCATCGCCCACCTGAACTGCACCCCCGCTGAAACCACCAGCCAGGCAGGAGTGGATATGCTGGTGTTCGGCGGCACGAAAAACGGGGCCATGGCTGCAGAAGCCATCCTCTTCTTTCTCAATGAGCGCACGCGCCCCATGGTGGCTGCGATGCCCCATCTTCTCAAGCGCAGCGGTCATCTGTGGTCCAAGGAGCGTTTCATGAGTGCGCAGCTCCTGGCACTCCTGAAAGACGATCTGTGGCTGAGAAACGGCCGGCATGCCAATGCCATGGCGCAACGGCTCCTGCAGGGTCTGCTGCATCATCCGGCCGCCCATCTGCCTTTCAACGTGCAGGGCAATGAAGTTTTCGTGGTTCTGCCCGATCCCACGCTGGCAAGGCTGGAAAAAGACGGGTATCGCTTCTACCGCTTCCCCACGCCGCCAGGCGTGCCTGGAACCCTCGTTCGGTTCGTCACCAGCTTCTATACGCGCCCACAGGACGTCGATGCGCTGTTGGCTGCCACTTTCGCGCCCTGATCTCGGACGATCTTCTCCATGAGCAAGGCCCGGCTTTTCCCTTTCTCCCATCAACCAGGCTGCGACCGGCTGCTTCATGCTGGCAGAAAGAGCCGTAGCTGCATGAAGATCGGCCTTCTGGCTGCCAATCTGCCTGCGGCGGCCTGCACCATCCGCGGCACGACTGATTTCCCAGTAGCGGGGGCTTATTTTCCGAGCTGGCTTCTCTGCCTTTTCGGCGGCGTTCTGAGCGCCCTTCTCCTGCGGGTGCTGTTTCTGGCGCTCGGGATCGACCGTTACCTGACGTTACGCCTGTGCACTTATCTCTCTCTGGGCGGGATCATCGGCCTGGCGACATGGTATATCTTTTTCGGCCCCTGACCCTTCTTTTTCCACCCCTATCCCCGGCACTCCATGTCTGCTTCCGATCCCAAGTCTTCCCCTGCTGCCCCCGCTTCAGAAAAGAAGCACGCGTCACAGAACATTACGGGCACGAAAATCCGCAGCGGCAAACCGGTCGGCTACCTTATCGCCGGTTTGGCGGTTCTGGGGGTGGTGGCGCTGGCGCTTTTTGTCAACAGATCCTCTTTCCAGCATCCGACAACCGACAGCGGCACCATCACGGCAGACGTTGTCCAGATCGGCGCTGAAGTCGGCGGGCGCGTCAAAGGACTGTATATCGAGACCGACCAGCATGTCCGCAAAGGACAGCTGCTCTATGAGATCGACCCGGAACCTTATGTGATCGCCCTTCACCAGGCTCAGGCCAATGCGGCCCTGGCCGAGGCCGGATATGATTCGCAGAAACGCCAGATGCGCGTTGCGAGCGCCAATGCCGCGGCCAGCGCTGACGCCCTGCGCGCCGCCCAGGCCAACCAGGGCCTTGCTGCCCGTACCGTGGCGCGCCTGGCCCCTCTGGCACGCCAGAGCTATGTCAGCTGGCAGCAGTTCGACCAGGCCCGCACGCATCTGCGCGACGCCGACAATGAGCTGGCTGCCGCCAAACAGCGCAATGCCGCCGCCATCACAGCCATCGGCGACCTCAAACGCTCTGAAGCGACCCTGGCCAGCAGCCGCGCGGTTCTGGCGCAGGCGCAGTACAATCTCAACCAGACACGGGTCTACGCTCCCCAAGATGGCTACGTGGCCAGTCTGGATGTCCGGTCAGGCGAACTGCTCGCCCCTCATCAGGTCCTGTTCACGCTGATCACCGACAGCACCTGGTATGCCATGGCCAATATCCGCGAGCTGGATCTTCCGCCGATCAAGCCTGGCGACTGTGCCACCGTCTATTCCATGATCAACCGGCACATTCCCATGAAAGGCACGGTGCTGAGCATCGGTTGGGGCGTGCTGAGCGATGACTACAAATCCATCCCCACCAGCGTGCCTTACGTGGCCCGCCAGATGGACTGGGTTCACGTAGCCCAGCGCTTTCCGGTGCGCGTGCGTATCGACACACCCCATGTGGAGCTGCTGCGCATGGGGGCAACCGCCAATATCGAAATGAAGCACGGCGCCGCCTGCCGTCCCTGACCCTTCATGTCCCTCCTGCGCCGTCCCTTCTTCCAAACGGAACGTTACCGTTCAGAGACCCAAGCACGGGCCCGGATGCGCGAAGCCCAGACGACATGGCGGCAATACACGCATCTGCCGCTGCGCAGTCTCTGGCATATGTTATGGGAAGCTACACCCGGCCGGATGAACCAGACGCTGGGCGCGACAGCAGCCTGCCTGATCTCTGTGCTGGTCGGTGAGACATGGCAGATTCCCATGACACAGCTTCTGCCTGTCATGCTGCTGGCGCTGTGGAAAGAGGACTGGGTGACCAACTGCCTGCTCGGCCTCATCATGATCCTGTATTTCACGGTGGTGATGGCAGTCATCTATCTCGGGGTCTTCTGGAGTATCAACAATTACTTCCTGATTCTCTTCATCAACCTCGTCTTCTCCTACGTTTTCTTTTTTCTCGAAAATTCCAGCAAGCTCGGGGTGCTGGCGATGCTGGGCGGCCTGTTCGTAACCTTCTTTCTCAGCGATCTGGACACGTTGCCGACCAGCAATCTGGCCACCCGCGCCATCCTGTACTGCTGGCTGGTCTTCGCCCTCATCGGTGTGATCCAGATCGGTGTCTCGCTGGTCGTCTCTCCCTCACCGGAACAGGTGCTGGGCCGTCGGCTGGCCTGGCGCCTGGAGCTTGCGGCACGCCTGCTTGAGGCACCCGAGGATTTTCGCGCCCGCCAGAACGTGCTGGAGCAGATTCAACAGGGCATCACACCCCTGCTGGCCAATGTGTTTCTGAGCGCCAAGGAAAAAGTCTTTCCAGCTCCCCTTCTCGACCGTCTGCGACAGGCTGCCTTGCACAGCTTCACGGTGCTGGTCATGGCTGACCTTGCCAGCTGCTCGCCTGAAGCGGCTCTCCCGGCAGAGCGGCGCGCTTACGCCGCCCTGCTACGGGAAATGGCTGTAACCTGCAAAAACAACGCCCTGCCGGAACTCTCTTCCGTTCCCACCACTTCCAACCCTGCCCTGCAGCGGTTGGGCGCTGCACTGCTGGCTTTCTGCAGCTTCTCGAAAGCGCCATTGCCTGTCCTTTCCACGCCGAAGGGTTTCTTTGTGCCGGATGCCTTCAGCAATCCTGCCCATACGATCTTTTCCTTCAAGGGCACCCTCACCATTTTCCTGGGCATTCTCTGTTACCGCGGCCTGGACTGGAGCGGGATCCATACCTGCGTCATCACCAGCTTCGTCGGGGCCCTGCCGACGATGGGAGAAGTGATCGCCAAGCTGAACCTGCGCCTGATCGGCGCCACCATCGGCTCGCTCATGGGTATGGGCGCCATCATATGGCTGTTGCCGCATTTCATAAGCATCGCCCAGCTTCTCCTGATGTTTCTGGGAATGACAATCATCGCAAGCTGGGTGCAATGCGGCGACCCCCGCATCTCCTATGCCGGCATGCAGATCGGCATCGCCATTTTCCTGTCCACCCTGGCCACCTTCACCCCTGCCACCAACCTTGATGTGCCGCGTGACCGCATTATCGGCACCTTTCTGGGGCTGCTTATCAGCTACGTCGTCTTCACCTGCATCTATCCCACAAGTGCGGCCAGCAAGCTGCCGGGGCTTTTGCGGAAAGTTGACGATCTGCTGCGTCTTACAGAAAAGAGTCAGACTGTCATGGAAAAAACCTTCTACGGCGCCCTGACCGAAGAAGCGATCGCGCGGACTCACCGGATGCTGGAATACAACTTGGTCGAACCGCTCTCCTATCGCCTGCCGGCCCAACGTATCAGCCAGTGCAAACACCGCCTGGAACAGGCCAGCCGGGCGGTCGAGCTTGCCTTGCTTCACGCCGCCTGATGGCGCCGACCACCCCGATGGCTGGCACGGCAACACCGGCAGGGCCGACCCCGCCGCAGACAGCACGGCTGAAAGAGCGGGACGAAAGCCCCGTTCTGCTTCAGCCCGGTAGCCGGGAATACACCTATCTGCCCTGGAAACGGCTGTGGGCGCTGCTCTGGGCACCCGCACCGGGACGGATGGGGCATACAATCCGCCTTACGGTCACCAGCATCGTGGCCATCATGATCGGCGAGATCTGGCATATCCCCGCTTCAGAACTGACGCCGATCATCATTCTCGCCCTCTGGGCACCCGACCGGGTAACCAATGTCATCATCGGCACTTCGGTCTTCTGCCTTTTCAGCGTGATGCTGGTGCTGGTCTATGTGGCCGTGCTTCTCAGCATCAACAATTACTTCCTGACCCTGTTCGTCAACCTGGTCTTCACCTTCATCTTCTTCTACCTCGGCTCAGCCACAAAACTGGGCCTGCTCAGCATCATGAGCGGGCTGAGTTTCTGTTTCTTTCTCCTCATGCTGGACCAGGTCCCCATCAGTGACCTGATCTCGCGCGCCCTGCTTTATTCCTGGCTGGAAACCGCCATTACCGGGGCCACCATGGTTGCCATGGCCCTGCTCATCGCCCCTTCTCCCCTCCAGCTCACGCTCGGCCAGATCAGCGCCCGCCTGAAGACCTGCGCCGGGCTGCTCCGCGCCCCTGAAGATCCCACCCTTCAGGAAAAAGCACGCGATTTCCTCCTCGTCGGCGTAACGCCCATGCTGACAGGCCTGGGAATGGCCAAGCTGGAGAAGCTCTGGCGCCCGATTGTGCTCAACCGCGCACGCCAGGGGGTATTGAACAGCTTCGCGCTGCTTGCCCTCACCACCCGCTTCGCCCGCGAAGAGTCCTTTCACGACGCACCTCTGGATGAACGCCTGCGCTGCGCCGGGATCTTCGAGACCCTGGCTGACCTGCTCGACCGCAACGCCTTGCCGGATCCCGTTCCCGAGGCCGGTTTCCATTCCCCCGATCTGCAGAAACTGAATGCCCTCCTGCAGGTTCTCTGTGCGCCTTCCTCAGAAACGCTGCCCTCCCCTCCAAAAAGCAGGTTCTTCCTGCCAGGGGCCTTTGAAACCCCCAACCACATACGCTTTGCCATCAAGGGCACGCTTTCAGTCCTGCTCAGCATCCTCATCTACAAGGGCCTGAACTGGAACGGCATACACACCTGCGTCATCACGTGCTTCGTGGTGGCGCTGCCGACGATGGGCGAGATCATTGCCAAGCAGCGCCTGCGCATCATCGGGGCTGTCATCGGCTGCACCCTGGCAGGACTGGCCACAGCCTTTCTCATCCCGCATTTCATCAATGTCGCCCAGCTTATCCTCATGCTAGGACTGGGCATTCTCGCCGGCGGCTGGATAAAATGCGGCAATGAAAGAATCGCCTATGCCGGGTTGCAGATCGTGCTGGCTTCGTATCTTTCCGACCTGACAGCCTTCAAGCCACCGACCGACCTGAGTGTGCCGCTCGATCGCGTCATCGGCATTCTGATCGGACTGGCCATCACCTATGTCGCCTTCACGCGCTTCTGGCCGCAAAGTGCCGGGCAGAAACTGCCAGGCCTGTTCAGAAAACTGCAGACCCAGCTGCATGCCGCAACCCTCGCCCCGACCCCATTGCTGCGTTATGCCGCAACCGCCAAAGTGACGGAAACCATCAGTTCGACGGAACGCACGCTGGAATACAACATGCTTGAACCTGTCCCTTATTGTCCCACTCCGTCGCAACTGCGCACTTACCGTACCCTCCTGTTGCAGGCAGGAGAACTGGCAGGGGATATCCTGATCGCGCCGGACTATCCGGCTGAACTTGGCGCGGCTGCCGCACTTTTCGAGCGCCTGACTGACGGTCTTGCCCCATGAAGGCGCGGCATCTTTGCGGTTTACCGGCCCTTCTGCCTGCCTTCCTGCTGGCAGGCTGTGCCACAAGCGCCCTGCGGGATGCCCCTGCCAGCCCTGACCGGCCCTGGCAGATGCATGTGGATGCCAAGGGACGCCTCGCCCTCGATGGCCCTTCTGAGGGCTCTTCTGACAACAGGGGGATGCAGAAACCTCTCACCCTGCCATCCGGCTACCGCCTCCCTTCTGCCAGGCTTCCTGCCATGCGGACGCCGCTCATCCCTCATGCCGATCATGCCTATTCCCTGCCTGAGCTGATCGACATCGCCCAGACCACCAATCCGGAAACACGCGTCGCCTGGAACACGGCCCGCAACGTGGCCCTGGCCAGCGGCATTTCCGAAAGCATCTATCTGCCCCAACTCGCCGCCTCGGTGGTCGGCGGATACAGTCACATGAAGCGCACCAAGCAGAACATGGCGTTTTCCAACGGACGCATGGGCGTCAACAATGACGGGGAGCTCCAGTCCATCGCCATGACCTGGCTGCTTTTTGATTTCGGCAAGAAACAGGCCGTCCAGAAAGCCGTTCGCCTTGAAACACTGGCCAGTGACATCGGCTTCACCGGCGCGCATCAGAAAGTGATCTACAACGTCACTCTCGCCTATTACCTCTACGCCGCAGCACAGGAACACATCCAGCTGATTGCCCGCGCGCTTGACAATGCCCGCGCCATCGCCCAGGCGGCCAAAGCAAACCTGCAGCATGGGCAGGCCAGCGCCATTGACGTAGCCCAGGCCGAGCAGGAAGTGGCCCAGATGCAGCTGCGCAAGATCCAGGCGGAAGGGGCAACACAGAACCTGTATATCGGCCTGCTGAACGCCATGGGGCTGCCGCCCACCACGCAGATCACCCTCAGCCTCTCGGAAGGGCACAGCCCGACCCGGGCCGATATCCGCCTGACCGAGCACATGGTGGAAGAAGCGGTTGCACGCCGGCCGGATGTGCAGGCCGCCTATGCCCTGGCCCGCTCGGCTGAAAGCAGGATCGAAGCAGCGCGGGCAGAATTCCGCCCCAAGATCTTTCTCTCCGGCAATGCGACCTACAGCGTAGGCCAGCTGGGGCTGACAGGTCTGCCCGGCATCGGCCCCAACAGCTCGCCCAGCCTCAATATCGGCAACAGCAATTTCAGCGGACTGATTTTGGGGGGGATCACTGTTCCCATTTACGATGGTGGCATGCGCCTTGCCCAGTTGCGCCAGGCCCAGAACAATGCCGACAGTGCGCGCGAAAAACTCCGGATGACACGTGACAATTCAGTGCGTGAGATCGTCGTCGCGCAAAATGGCCTGACGACCGGACAAAGCGCGTTCGAGGCCGCCACCGCCCTCGAACGGACAGCGCGCACCGGCTACAACGCCGCCTTGACCGCCTATCGCTCCGGAGAAGGGACAGTAACCCGCCTGCTGGAAATGCAGAACGGCCTGTTCAACGCCACGATGAGCCGGTCAGACAGCTATTATGCCACCCTCGCCGCAGCTGCCACCCTCGCCTTTGCCACCGGCTCTCTGGGTGACGCGCAGGCTGTCACCGCCGCAACCGCCCCTGCTGAAACACCGGCAGGTCTGTCCATGCCGCCAGGCGCAATGCCGTCACCTCTTGCGCCCCCGGCTACCGGAGCGGTCGGGACAGTCCCCGGCCTGGCTTTCCCACCCACGCCTGAAGCTGTCTCTCCCTGAATGCTGCAGGGTTGAAACATTGTAAGAGCGAACCAGAAAAAAAGCGCCCTGCCCAAAAGGCAGAACGCTTTTCTCTCAGAAAGACTTGAAACTGCCTTTCTGAAACAGGGCTGCAGAGAAGCCGTTACCGACCAGCCTCACTCATCACCCATATCCGCATTGCTGTCAGGAGAGACAGCAACGAAAAGCTGCTGGCCGTCACGCAGGATGCGCAGGAGAGGCGGCTGATGGGCACTCATGGCCTTCTGCACCAGCGTGACCACAGCTTTGGGCGTGGGCGTCGCCTGGGGACCGACGCCGACAATCACATCCCCCGGACGGATACCCGCATGCTCGGCAGGGCTGTCAGGGGCGACACCTGCCACCACGGCGCCCTGCACGTTTTCATCCAACCCCAGCTCCTGACGGACGCGCGGCGTCAGCGAGGACAGCGACACACCGACCCGACCGGGCTTGGTATCGGCCGCATCAGCGTTCTGGTCCGGGCTGCGGGCGCTCAGATTGGCCGTCACGAACTCGATGTTCTGCTTCTTGCCATCACGCAGCACTTCAACAGTGGCCTTGGTGCCCGGCGCCAGCTCCGTCACGTGCACGGCCAGATCATGGCCGCTGAGAACAGGGTGACCGTTAAGGGCCAGAATGACGTCACCACTCTTCAGACCCGCCTTTTCAGCTGGGCTGCCACGGCCTACTGAAGCCACCAGCGCGCCATGCGGCGGCGCACCCGGTCCGGCCAGGGGCAGATGCAGGGCCTGCGCCATGACAGGGGAAATGTCCTGCACCTCAACACCCATGGAGCCGCGCACCACGTGACCGTTCTTGCGGAGCTGGGCCACCACGGCCTTGACCGTGTCAGACGGAATGGCAAAGCCGATGCCGATCGAGCCACCGCCATTGGCGGACATGATCATGGAGTTCACCCCGATGACCTTGCCATTGAGGGTAATCAGCGGACCGCCGGAATTGCCCTGGTTGATGGGCGCATCCACCTGGATGAAGTCATTATAGGCGCCTGAATGCAGGTCACGCCCCATGGCGGAAATGATGCCGGCCGTCACGGTGCCGCCAAGACCGAAGGGATTGCCCACAGCGACAACCCACTGGCCGGGCTGGGCATCATCGGAATTGCCGAGATCCACATAAGGAAGCGGTTTGGAGACCTTGACGTGCAACAGGGCAAGATCCGTTTTGGGATCGGTGCCGACAATGCGCGCAGGCAGGCTCGTGCCGTCATCAAGCTTGACCATGACGCGGGTCGCGCCTTTGACAACGTGATTGTTGGTGACGATGTAGCCATCCGGTGAAATCAGGAAGCCCGAGCCACGCGCCTCGATCAGGCGGTTGGAAGGCTGCGGGGCGGACTGAAAGGGAAAGGGCATGAAGGGGAAGGGAAACCCCATGCCGCCGCCCATGCCCATCCCGTTGCCAGGGCCCATGGGGGCGGAACCGGACGGGCCTTCCTGGACGTCATCTTCCTTGATACGCGCGCTGATGGAAACAACAGCAGGCTTCACCTTGTGCACGATCTGCACGAAATCAGGCAGGCCCTGGCATTTGCAGGGAGCGCCGGAGGTTGTGGTGGAAACCGTGCTCTGCGGGTTGATCGGCGCTGTCTTGGCAGCCCCGCTATCGGTCCCAGCAGCCGGATCAGCCAGAGCCGGGAGAGGACGCAGCCCCGCACCGATCAGCGGAACAGCTGTCAGCAGGGCAAGTGAGAAGCGCATGGAATGCCTGACAGGCATCCTGCGGAAAGAAAAAACATCACGGAAGAGAGGAAAACGGGAAGGCGAGGTCATCTCAACGATCCTGACAATAATACAATGGCGACGTGAACAATAAAAACCGGAATATTCAAGACACGTCTGGAACTGTTCTTTATTCAGTCCACACAGCCCTTCACCCGTCTTGCATTTCTCCTGACGGAAACGCGCCTTGACCAGATGAAGCAGCTCTGCATTCTGAAGACTTGAATGGAGATATGGCGTCACCGGAAAAATCTTCAACGGAAGCAAAGCTAAAACATCCGTAACGGACTGGAAAAGTCCTCTATGGATTTCTGCGATTTTCTGCCAACGGCAGAGACCTGAGACCACGAAAAAACGCCTGCAGGAGCGCGCCGCTCTCCCTTTCGTTCATGCCACTGATGATTTCCTGCGGTCGGTGCAGGCAACCTGGCTGGCGGAAGAGCTGCGCGCCATGGTCCACCCCGCCTCCCTTGGGATCATAAGCGCCGTAAACCAGGCGACGGATGCGAAAATGCCCCAGCGCGGCCGCGCACATGGCACAGGGCTCCAGCGTCACCACCAGCGTGCAGCCTTCCAGGCGTGCGCTGCCAATCTTCCGCGCAGCCCGTCGCAGGGCCAGAATCTCGGCATGGGCAGAGGCGTCAAGGTCTCGCTCGACCCGGTTGGCAGCGCGCGCCAGCAGGCACCCTTCGGCATCCAGCACCACCGCGCCGACCGGCACTTCGCCGCAACGCGCAGCCTGTGCCGCTTCCTCCAGCGCCATTGCCATAGCTTCGGAAGGACTGAGAGGGCCCCCGGCATGGCGTCTTTCCTCCAGGGCTGGGTGCTTCTCCAAGATGTCTCTCCGTTTAATTCCGTGCAGGCTGTTGCAGAAAACAGACTGCGGGAAAGGTTTGCAGCCATTCAACGGGCGGTCTATGTCGGAAAGATGAAAAACGCGCCTTCTCCTCCTGCCCGTTCCAACTCCTCAGACCCACAGCCGGACCCCGCTTCCGCGCCCGTCATGGGGCCTCTGCTGCCCGCCGAGGAAGCCGCACAGCGCGGCGAGCGGATCGCCAAGTTTCTCGCCCGCTGCGGGGTGGCGAGCCGACGTGATGTTGAGCGCATGATTGATGAAGGCCGCATCGTGGTGAACGGCCACCGGGTCACCCACCCCGCCACTTTCGTGCTGCCCACTGACCGCGTCCTGGTCAATGGCAAACCCGTCGAGCCGCCCCAGCGTACCCGGCTGTGGCGCTACCACAAACCCTGCGGCCTGGTCACCACCCATCACGACCCGCAGGACCGCCCGACAGTATTCGATTCCCTGCCGCCCGGACTGCCACGTGTGATCAGCGTGGGACGCCTCGACCTCAATTCCGAGGGCCTGCTGCTCCTCACCAATGACGGCAGCCTTGCACGCGAGCTGGAACTGCCAGCGCGCAAATGGATCCGGCGCTACCGGGTACGTGTCTTCGGCGAGGTGGACCAAAAGCGGCTGGCGGACCTGGCCGGGGGATCGCGTTTTGAAGGCGTGGAATACGGACCGATCGAGGCGGTCGTTGATTCGCAGCGCGGCGACAACTCCTGGCTGACCGTCAGCCTGCGCGAGGGCAAGAACCGCGAAATCCGGCGCGTGATGATGGGGTTGAACCTGCATGTCAGCCGGCTGCTGCGCCTCTCTTACGGCCCCTTCCAGCTCGGCAACCTCAAGCCGGGCGAACTGGAGGAAGTGCCGGGCAAGGTGATTGCCGAGCAGATCCCTGCCCTCAAGGAGGCCATGCGCCACAAAAAACGCTGAACAGGGTTTGGCAGCACAGGCTTTCCAGCCAGCAGCCATGGGCCCCTTCCCATGATTTTTACCTGATGAAAGAGGCCCGCAATGCGCATTATCGGCGGCAGTGAAAAAGGACGCAGGCTGAGTGTGCCGAAAGGCGATCGCACCAGACCCACTGCCGACCGCACGCGCCAGGCGCTGTTCGACATGCTGATCCATGCGCCCTGGTTCGGGCGTGAGAAGCTCGAACAGGCCCTGGTCCTTGATGGCTTTGCCGGCACAGGCGCGCTGGGGCTAGAAGCGCTTTCACGCGGCGCCCCCCGTGCCGTCTTCATGGAGAAAAGCCGCCCAGGCCTTGCCGTTCTGTGGGACAATATCCGCAGCTGCCACATGGAAGAGCGCGTCCGCGTTCTCCCCTGCGACACGACACGTCCGCCACGGGCCCGCGAGACAGCGCAGCTCGTTTTTCTGGACCCGCCCTACGGGCGTGACCTGGTCAGAAAAGGCGCGCGTGCCCTCAGCCATATGGACTGGATCAGCCCCCAATCCGTCATCGTTGCCGAAACGGAAAACACGCCTGAAGGTTTCCAGCTTCCAGGGGCCGAGCTGCTGGCCGCCCGTCCTTCCGGCGCAGCGCTGCTGACGGTCTGGACGCAATACCGGCCAGAGGGTCAAACAGGCCCCTGACCCCTTCCTGCCAGCTTCCGCACACGGCAGAATCATGCATAGCCGCATCATGGCGGGTTATCATTCTGCCCCGCAGCTTATAATATCGCTTTTCACAATATTTCCAGCCGGTCTCCGCACCGGCACCCTGACAGCTTTCCTGCTCCGCTTGAACGCGTAAAGGCAGAACTCCCGATAAGGAATAGAGGCCGCCTTGGCTTTTCTCAGACGTTTGCGCCGCCAGTCTTCCGCCATTCAGCCGCCTGGCACCCCGCCAGCTGACATCGCTCCGCAGGGCAGCCTTCCCCCGGGCAAAGGCCCAAGCGTTGCGGCGTCCCGTCTGTCACGCCTGCTCTCGGCGCGGCTGATGGAGCTGATCGGGCTGGGGCTTCTGGTGGTTGCCGTCGGTATTGCTGCCGCCCTGTTCAGCTTCAACCCGCATGATCCTTCCTTCAACACGGCCACCGGCACCCAGCCGACCAATCTCTTCGGGCGCGCGGGAGCGACGGTATCGGATGCACTGATCCAGATGCTCGGTCTCGGCTGCATCCTGCCTGTTCTGGTCCTGCTGGCCTGGGCCTGGCGGCTGGTGCGCCACCACGGCATGAATGCGCCGCTGCTGCGCATCGTTGCCGCCCTTCTGCTGCTGCCCGCTGCGGCCCTCTTTGTGGGCGTGCTGCAGCTTCTGTTGCCCGGCGGCCAGGTTGCCTGGCCCTCAGCCAGTGGGCTGGGCGGGGAGGTCGGCGCCTCTCTGGGGCGGAAGCTGCTGAACGCCATGCAGTGGGAGATGGGCGCGACCGGCACCGTGCTGGGCGTCATGCTCGCCCTGAGCCTGCTGGGCATCCTCGTGCCCCTGTCCATGGGGCTGCACGGCTATGAATGGCGGGCGGTCGGGCGCGGGCTGTGGGCCATGGCACGCTGGCCCGTGCGTGCGTGGCGGGGCCTGCGCGGCACGCCGCAGCCGCCATCCAGTGGGCGCGTCTACCAGCCCCAGCCCATCCCTGCCCGCGCAAGCGTTGCCGGCATGAACGGCACAACATTGCCCAGCGGCTTTCCCCGGCGCCAGTTCGGCCGCGCTGCCCCGGCCCTGCCCCCGCAGACAGAAACCGCCCCCGCTTCCACCTGGGTCGAGCCGCCCCAGGCAGCCCAGTCCGACCTGGCGCCTTGGGAGCGGGCGATGTCTGGCGCCGAAACGCCTGAAGAAGCCAATCACGGCTACGGCAACTATGGCGCCGCCCCCCACACGCCTGAGCCACAGGAACCACCGCCCAATCCCTATGCGGAAATGCTGGCCAAAATCCACCGCACCAGTGACAGCCCACCGCCCCCCATCCCCCGGCAGATTGACGATGAAGGCGATGAGGAGGAATACACGCAGGCGCCCCTGCCCGCAGCACCCAGCACGCCCGGCCAGACCCTGAGGCGCTTCATCAGCCGCAGCCTCGGCGATGGGGGCGGCAATGCCGCACCGGCCGGCCCCGCGCCTTACGTGCAACAGGCAGCCCCTGCACCCGTTGCAGCTTCCGCTGCCCCGCCAGCCCCCAGCGCCGCGTGGGAGCCGCCTTCGCTCGACCTGCTCAACCCGCCGCCGCCTTCGGGCCAGACCGGACTGTCGGAAGAAGCGCTGCAGGCCAATGCGCGCCTGCTGGAGAGCGTCCTCAATGATTACGGCGTGCAGGGCAGCATCACCGGCTACCGGGCGGGACCGGTCGTGACCCTTTACGAGCTGGAGCCCGCACCGGGCGTCCGTTCGGCACGCGTCATCGGCCTGGCTGACGATATCGCCCGCTCCCTCGCCGTGCTCAGCGTGCGTATCGCCACCGTGCCGGGGCGCAATGTCATCGGTATTGAAGTGCCCAATGCCGAGCGGGAAACGGTCTATTTCCCCGAGCTGCTGCAGACCAAGGCCTGGACCGGCTCACGCGGCAAGCTGGAGCTGGCGCTCGGCAAGGACATCGCCGGTGAACCGGTCTTTGCTGACCTGGCGCGCATGCCCCACCTGCTGGTTGCGGGCACGACCGGCTCGGGCAAATCGGTCGGGATCAATGCCATGATCCTCTCGCTCCTCTACCGGCTCAGCCCTGAAGACTGCCGCCTGATCCTGATCGACCCCAAGATTCTCGAGCTTTCCATCTATGACGGCATCCCCCACCTCATGACGCCCGTGGTGACGGAGCCGCCCAAGGCGGTGTCAGCGCTCAAATGGGCCGTTCAGGAGATGGACCGCCGGTACCGCCTGATGGCTGACCACCAGGTGCGCAACATCAGCAGCTACAACGACCGGATCCGCCGCCTGCGCGATTCAGGCGAAGCGCCGACACGCCGGATCCAGACCGGTTTCGACCCTGAAACGGGCCGTCCGGTTTTTGACGAGCACCGGCTGCCGCTTGAGCACCTGCCCTATATCGTCATCGTGATCGACGAGATGGCCGATCTGATGATGACCGCCGGCAAGGAGATCGAGGCCGCCGTCCTGCGTCTGGCGCAGAAGGCGCGTGCGGCGGGCATTCACGTCATCATGGCCACACAGCGGCCTTCGGTGGATGTCATCACCGGCACCATCAAGGCCAACTTCCCGACCCGCATTTCCTTTCAGGTCACCAACAAGTTCGACAGCCGCACCATTCTCGGCGAACAGGGCGCAGAACAGCTCCTGGGGCGCGGCGACATGCTCTTCATGCAGGGCGGCGCGCGCATCACACGTGTGCACGGCCCGTTCATCAGCGATGAGGAAGTGGAGGCGGTCGTCAATGACCTGCGCTCCAAGGGCCAGCCGGTCTACAATGCTGACGTGGTGGCTGATGAGGAGCCTGAGGAAAGCGCATCCGGCAGCTCGGGAGGCGGCAAGGGCGGTGACGGGGATGGCTCGAGCGACCTTTATGAGCAGGCGGTCAATCTGGTCCTGCGCGAGAACCGCGCTTCCACCAGCTTCGTGCAGCGCCACCTCTCCATCGGCTATAACCGCGCCGCCAACATTATCGACCAGATGGAACGCGAAGGCATCATCAGCCCGGCCAACCATGTCGGCAAGCGCGAAATCCTGGCCTCCAGGTCGCGTGGCAATGATTTCGACGGCGAGGATGAAGACGGGGAAGGCGCGGATGGGTTCTCATGAGCCCCCCTCCCCTCTTCCGCCCAGGCGCAGCGCTGCCGATCCTGTGGGAAAATGACCGCTGCGCCATCATCAACAAACCCTCAGGCCTCCCTGTCCACCCCGGTCCGCGCACCACCGACACGGTTGAAAGCCGTTTCCTGCCCCAGAAGCGCGGCGGCCCCTGGCTGGTGCACCGCCTTGACGCCGATACGGCCGGCTGCCTGCTGATCGCCCGCAGAAAGACAGCTCTCACCCAGCTGCAGGAAGCCTTTGCCGGGCGGCAGGTGCGCAAGGTTTACTGGGCTATCGTGCAGGGACGGCCCGTGCAGGCGGAAGGCCTGATCGACAATTTCCTGCACAAGGAAAGCCTAGGGAACGGGCAGGGATGGAAAATGGCCGCCGTGCCGGCCTCCGGCATGACGGGAACCGATAAAGGCTCAGGCGCTCTGCCGGCCCGCACGCGCTGGAAGCTTGTGGCCCACAACCCGGAGAAGGACATCAGCCTGCTGGAACTGGAACTGCTGACAGGACGGACCCATCAGGCGCGCGTGCATTGCGCAACGTTGGGCACGCCCATTCTGGGGGATCCTGTATATGGCACCGTTCCCCATCCGGGTTTATCACATGTGCCCATGCAGCTTCTGGCCCGGCAGCTCCAGGTTAAGGGACCGGAAAGCGAAAAGCCTCTTGAAGCCGTCGCCCCGCCTGAAGCTGACATGGCGCGCCTCATTGCCACGATGGCGCCCGCCTGAAAGGGGCCTGTTCACCAAAGGCGCCCAGCCTTCGGCTCGATAGCGCACTCAACATCAATGGCGGTTATACCGAGCCCTGATGCCCCTAAGCTCTTTCCATCAGGATTTTAATCAGGGCTGGGGATCCATCAGCATCCGGGTGACGCGGCGCTTGAAGGGCACCAAGCGGTCAGCCAGGCGCAGGCCAAGCTTGCGGGCCAGCAGGAAGGGCGCTTCATCACGCGTATAGGCCACGGCGATGGCATTGGTGGCTGCAAAAAGCGGGGCCGTTTCGCGGCGCAGGCGGCGCGCGAACGCAGCCAGGGCCCGCGGGGCGCCTGGATCGCCCGAGCCGGCGCTGATCGCGTCAGCAAGGAATTCCTGCGCCTTGATGCCGAAATTGAACCCGTGCGCCGTGATCGGGTGCATGCCCACGGCCGCATCACCGATCAGGGCCAGGCGGGGGCCATGAAAACGGTGGGCGTAAACGGCCTTGAGGGGATAGGTGATGCGCGGGCTTTCCAGGCTGAGCTCACCAAGCCGCCGGTGCGTGCGGCGGGTGATCTCGGCTGAGAATTCTTCGGGCGAGGCAGCCTTGAGACGCGCGATCTCCTCAGGCGGCAGGGTCAGGACGAGCGAAGAGACAGAGCCGGGCTTGCCGTCAGGAGCCACTGGCAGAAGGGCGATCGTCTGGCGTTCATCAAACCACTGCAATGCCGTCTCTTCATGGGAAGGGTGGTGGCGCATGCGGCAGACCAGGATGTCCATGCCGAAATCATGCACGATCGCCCCGATCCCCGCCATGTCGCGCACCCGCGAGAAGCGCCCGTCGGCCCCCACCAGCAGACGCGCCTTGAGCTCTTTGCCGGGCGCAGCTCCGTCAATGCCTGCCGGCTCGTCAAGCTGGATGGAAACCTCCTGGCGGCGGGGCGTGAAGCCTGAGACCGAACGCCCGCAGAGCAGCGTGATTTCAGGCGTGGCTGCAACGCGGCGATACAAAGCGCGGCGGATATGGTGGTTGGCGACCAGATAGCCCAGCGGCCCGTCTCCGCCTTCCGGCCCTGCATCTTCCGCCCTGAAGAGCAGCGGCGATTCAGTGGCGTCCCCGCTTTCCACGCGCGCCACGCGCAGCGGGCAGACGGCGTCAGGCGGGATCTCGTGCCACACGCCTGTCTTCTCCATCCAGTGACGGGTGTGGTGGGTCAGGGCGATTTCCCGCCCGTCAAAGGAGGGATCAGCCAGCACGGATTCAGGCGCGCGCTCCACCACGCAGACCCGCCAGCCATCGCGCGCGCAGGACAGGGCCGCTGCCAGCCCGGCAGGGCCGCCACCGGCTATCACGATATCAAACTCATTGCCGGTTGAGGCAGGCGCAGCCTGGGAAGACGGGGAAGACTTGGTCATTGCAGGACGCCTCCTTGTGCGGTTGGGGGAACGGAACCTCAGCCGGGCTGAGCGCTTTCCCGGTCGACCGGAAAGCTCACTTTGGAGCCGGGCTTCCAGAAAGCGAGATAGGCCTTCGGATCAGGGCGACCGGGCACCGGGCGCGGCCCTGCGGGCGTGCCGATGAACATGAAGCCTGCAAGGCGGTCATCGCCCTTGAGCCCCAGGCTCTCACGCAGCTTCGGGTCATCGCAGAATTTCCCGCTGATCCACTTGCCGCCAAAACCTGCGAGATGCAGCGCGTTCAGCACATTCATGGCCGCAGCCCCGACAGCCATCTCCTGTTCCCAGACCGGAATAGGACTTTCTGGCTGCAGGTGCATTCCCAACGCCAACACAAGCGGCGTGGTGCTGAAGCGCGCAAAACGCATCTCGCGTTTCTTCTCGGGCAGCTCCGGCTCCTGGCGGTCTATCGCGGCCAGCACCTCATGGGCGAAAGCCGGGCGCGCCTCCCCGGTGATCGCCACGTAACGCCAGGGGCGCAGCCGGCCATGGTCCGGCGCGCGCAGGGCGGCTGCCAGAATGGTCTCCAGCGACTGCCCTTCAGGGGCGGGAGCGACCAGATCATCGCGGGAGGCACGGCTCAGCAGCTGCTCGAGGGCCGGGGAAGTCTTGCCGGATGCGTGGCTGGCAGGTGTGGCGGGATCAGATGCGGTCATGCCCCCGTTATGCG
The DNA here is from genome assembly GCF_006542375.1 of Oecophyllibacter saccharovorans. GTDB lineage: Bacteria > Pseudomonadota > Alphaproteobacteria > Acetobacterales > Acetobacteraceae > Oecophyllibacter > Oecophyllibacter saccharovorans. The sequence continues at coordinate 535,371 of NZ_CP038143.1, forward strand.
CTCCGCATCCCGGACTGGCAACAAGGGACTGGCAACTGGGAAGACACCCTGCAGACATTGGCCCGCAGCCCTGCGCTCCGAGCAGGGGCCACGGCTCTTTCTTCCCGCATGTCCGCCTGATAAGCTCCGCCCATGGCCCGTTCAGACTCCCGCATGCCTGCCGCCGCCCCAGCCAGGACCTTTGAGGCCAGCGCCTACCGGCACCCGTTTTCAGCGGCGGCTTCTGCGGAGACGCTTTCGCCGGCCTCCCCGCGCCGCGCCAAAGTCAGCCGGCGCACGGGCGAGACGGAGATCACCCTCACCCTTTCCCTTGACGGCACCGGCGATGTCCGGCTGGGGACAGGCATCGGGTTTTTCGACCACATGCTTGATGCCCTGGCCCGCCACAGCGGCTTTGACCTGCATCTCGACATGCGCGGTGACCTGAATGTCGATGACCACCACACTATTGAGGATATCGGCATCGCGCTTGGCGAAGCGTTCTGTCAGGCGATCGGCGACAAGCGCGGCATAGAGCGTTTCGGCCAGGCCCTGGTGCCGCTTGATGAAGCCCTGTGCGAAAGTGCGATCGACATTTCAGGCCGCCCCTTTTTGGCATGGGATGTGACTTTCCCGCGGGAATATCTGGGCGCGATGAGCACGGAGATGATCGAGGAATTCTTCCGCGCTTTCGTGATGTCTGCCCGCATCACGGCCCACCTGACGTGCCGGAGCGGCAGGAACGCCCATCACATCGCTGAAAGCGCCTTCAAGTCCTTCGCCCGCGCCCTGCGCATGGCCTGCCGGCGCGACCCCGCCAGTGCCGGGCGCATCCCCTCCACCAAGGGCGTGCTCTGAAATGCCGAGCCAGGCGCAGCGCAGGGGGCGTCCTAGAAGCACAGGGCCGATGCGCGTGGTGATCATTGACTATAACGGCGGCAATCTGGCCTCTGCCGCTCAGGCCACCCGCCGCGCCGCCCAGCTGCGCGGGGTGGAAGCCGAGGTGGTGATTTCGGGAGAGGAAAGCGTGCTGCAATCAGCAGACCGGCTCATCCTGCCGGGCCAGGGCGCTTTCGCCGATTGCGCGCACGGCCTCCACCAGGCCGGTCTGCAACCCGTGCTGGAACGCATGACCCAGGACGGCACGCCGTTTCTCGGTATCTGCGTGGGCATGCAGCTCATGGCTGAAAGCGGGCTGGAACATGGCCGCACGGAAGGTCTGAGCTGGATCAAGGGGGAAGTTGCGCGCATGGAGCCGGCTCCAGGTGAAGCCACAGACGCTGCCGGGACCCTGCGTCTGCCCCATATGGGCTGGAACACGCTGGACTTCACGCCAGGCGCCCACCCGCTGACAGAAGGTGTGCAACCGGGAGAGCATGCCTATTTCGTCCATTCCTATGCCCTGCGCCACGGTGATCCGGCTGAATGCGTGATGACGACGCAGTATGGCGGGCAGGTCCCTGCCATGGTGGCGCGGGGGACGCGGTGCGGGACGCAGTTTCACGTTGAAAAAAGCCAGGAGGTCGGGCTGACCCTGCTCGGCAACTTCCTGCAGTGGCAGCCGGTGCCCTGAATGTCCGGCCCCACCCTCCGCGAGGCCAGCCGGGTTGAAAGCACCCTTGATGAGGTCGACCTCTCCACCCTGACCGACGCCGCCTGCGCCGCCATTCTGGACGGCGCCACGCTTGACTGGACCTACCCGCCGGAACGCGGGGTGCTGGAGCGTTATTTCAACGGGCTGGTGCACACGCCGGGCCGTGCTTTCTTCGTGGTGCGGGGTGATGAGGGTGCAGTGTGCGGCGCAGGCATTCTGGCCTTTCCGGGCGGCGGGACGACCCTGCGCCCCAAAACACGCGCCAAGCTGCTCCGCGCCTTCGTCGCCCCTTATGCGCGCAACAAGGGGCTGGGCACGCTGCTGGTGGAGGAAATGATTGCCACCGCCGGCGCCAGGGGCGCGCAGGTGCTGGATTGCGAAGTGCCTGAAACCTGCCAGGCTGCCGCCCATCTGCTGGAAAAACTGGGCTTCCAGCATTTCGGCACCCATCCCTGCTACCAGCGCCTGGGCGGCAAGAACATTCAGGGGCTCTACTTCACCCGGATTCTTTCCCCCGCCTCTATTGATCCGCCAGCGCATGAGGAGCCCGATCCAGAAGCTGGGCCAGAGGGAGAGGCCGCCTTCACCCTACCAACGCCCTCTTCACCGAAAAGCCCCGTTCCGATGCCTGAGCCCACCCAAGCTGCCCCTTCGACCCTGCCTGACAGACCTGAACGCCCGCGCCTGGCCCTCTACCCTGCCATCGACCTCAAGGAAGGGGCCTGCGTGCGCCTGCGCCAGGGCGAGATGTCAGACGCATTGCATTATTCCGATGATCCCGCCGCCCAGGCCCGCGCCTTTGCCCAGGCCGGTTGCCGGCACCTGCATGTTGTGGACCTGGATGGCGCCTTTGCCGGCCAGTCAGCCAACGGGGCGGCGGTCGAGGCCATCCTCAAAGCCACTTCCCTGCCCGTGCAGCTGGGCGGGGGCCTGCGTGACATGCGCAGCATCGAGCGCTGGCTGGAGGCCGGGGTCAGTCGCGTCATCCTGGGCTCGGCAGCCGTCAAGGACCCCGGGCTGGTCCGCCAGGCCGCGCGCGCCTGGCCCGGCCGTATCGTTGCCGGCATTGATGCCCGGCACGGGCGCGTGGCAACGGAAGGCTGGGCGGAGGTCTCCGAGCTGACCGCGCCCGAGCTGGCGCTGCGCATGGAGGAGGCCGGGGTGGCAGCAGTGATCTTCACCGAGATCACCCGCGACGGCATGCTGGAAGGGCTGGACCTCGACCAGACGGTGGATCTGGCAGCACGCCTCAATATTCCTGTCATCGCCAGCGGCGGCGTGGGCACGCTTGCGCATCTGCGCGCCCTGAAGGCGCGCGCCTGTGCTTTGCCCAAAAGCGGCGCAGGCGGCCTTGGCGGCGTGGTGGTCGGCCGCGCGCTTTATGACGGGCGCATCGGGCTCAAGGAAGCGCTGGACGTATTGGACGGCCCATGCTGAAACTGCGCGTCATCCCCTGCCTGGATGTGCGTGACGGGCGCGTGGTGAAGGGCGTCAACTTCGTCTCCCTGCGCGATGCGGGCGACCCGGTCGAGCAGGCCAGGGTTTATGACCGGGCCGGAGCTGACGAGCTTACCTTCCTTGATATCACCGCCAGCACGGATAACCGCGGCACGATCCTGGACGTGGTGGAACGCACAGCAGCGGAGATCAACCTGCCGCTGACGGTTGGCGGCGGGATCAGGGAATGCGGCGATATCCGCAACCTGCTGCTGCGCGGGGCCGATAAATGCGCCATCAATTCCGCAGCCCTGCGCCGCCCCGAGCTGATCAATGAAGCGGCCGGGCGGTTCGGCAGCCAGTGCGTGGTGGCAGCAATCGACGCACGTGCTGACGGGCGCGGCGGCTGGGAAGTCTTTGCCAGGGGCGGGCGCGAACCCACAGGCATTGACGCCGTTGCCTGGGCACAGGAGCTGGCTGAGCGCGGTGCAGGCGAGATCCTGCTGACCAGCATGGACCGCGACGGCACCCGCTCAGGCTTTGACCTCGAGCTGCTCAAGGCGGTCTGCGCGCGCGTCAACGTGCCTGTGGTCGCTTCAGGCGGCGTAGGCACGCTGGCGCATTTCGTCGAAGGCGCGCAGGCAGGTGCTAGCGGCTTGCTGGCAGCCAGCGTGTTTCACTTCGGGCGGTTTCAGGTGCAGGATGTCAAACAGGCCCTGGCCGATGCCGGCCTGCCCACCCGCCTGGGGCGCTGACCCAGTTTTTCCCTTCCCGCCCAGGAGATTTCCCCATGACCACGCCCGCTTCACCCAAGAGTGCCAATTCAGCCGAAGCCCATGGCCGCCACGTGCTTGAACGGCTGTTTGCTACGGTGGTGGAACGCAGAACGGCCTCGCCCGAGCTGAGCCACTCAGCCCGCCTCATGGCCCGGGGGCGTGACAAGATCGCCCAGAAGTTCGGTGAGGAAGCGGTGGAATGCGTGATCGAGGCGGTGAACGGCAACAAGCCCGCTTTGGTCAGCGAAAGCGCGGACGTGCTTTATCATCTGGTGGTGATGTGGGTGGATGCAGGCGTAACCCCTGAGATGGTCTGGGCTGAGCTTGCCCGCCGCGAAGGCACCAGCGGCGTGGCCGAGAAAGCCGCCAGACCGAAAACCCCCTGATCTTCCACCCCCTTCAAGCAGGAGCGCTCCCCATGGTAACCACTGCCCCCAACCCCGCTTACGACCCCAACAACGTCTTCGCCCGCATCCTGCGCGGCGAGATCCCGTGCCACAAGGTCTATGAAAACGACGCGGCCCTGGCCTTTCACGACATCACGCCCGCGGCCCCGGTGCATGTGCTGGTGATTCCCCGCGGCGCTTACACGGACTTCCATGACTTCACCCGCCGCGCCACGCCTGAGGAGATCGCAAAGTTCTGGCAGGCCGTTGACCACGTGGCCCAACAGGAAAACCTCCTCCCCGCCGGCTTCCGACTGATCACCAATACCGGCCCCGACAGCGGCCAGGAAGTTCCACATTTCCACGTGCACCTTCTCGGCGGCGAAAAACTGGGCCCGTTGCTGAGCCGCAAGGGCTGATGGCGGGAAGGCGCTGAACAAACGCTAACGCCAGCCGGCGCACTGCGAACCCCCTTGCTTTTCCGGCAGGTTTGCCCTAGAAGCAGACCTGCCTCCCGTCCCATTCGTCTAGAGGCCTAGGACACCGCCCTCTCACGGCGGCAACAGGGGTTCGAATCCCCTATGGGACGCCAAAATTTTCTAAACTAGTATAGTAATTAAAACATCTAAGAGGATTTTAATATTCTCTCCTTTCTCTGATTATTAAATTTCGTTCTCTAAGGTAAATTAATTTATTTTTTGAGTAGTAAACACCAAAATCTATTCTGGCTTAATTTAGATAGAACATGATTTACAACTTAAACCCCGTAAATTTCACAACATTAGAAGGAAAAGGTGGAACAGAGAAGTTTGTGATTTTCTTAAATAATCTAGGGGTCATTCCAATTGTAGATATAATACCATACAATCCTATTATATCATTATTTTCCAAATACGTAAGAGCATTTTGCATTAATTCAGCCTGTTCAGGTTTAATTTCACTATCAAATTTTTCCACTTTAGTTTGACCGGTTTTGGTTAAATGTATATTACCCGTACGATATTGATTGGCATCAATCATACCAAGATCAAAAGCACGTCGGAGTATTGCTCTAACGGATACTCCCCAACGTAGTTTCATAGTAAAAATCCCATTCCAATCAAGCAACCGCCGGGTTCTAGGAAATTCTTTTAAAAAGGCTTTACGCGGAATAAGAAAAGCACTGGCAAAGCGATGAGCTTGTCCTTCAGTAAACTTATCTCCAGTAATTATTCCTTGATGCATGATAAGATGGCCTGCTTCATGAGCTAAATCAAAACGAAGCCGGACTGCAGCAACTTTCGCACTCGAGCGAACGATAATTGGGCGGCGTCTTGAAATAGACAATGCATCAATTCGATCTGAAATATCATCAAAATGAGCAACAACCGCGCCTGCATTTTCAACAACCCGAGTCATGTTTGTAATTGGCGCATCTAGGCCAAGTCCCCAATAACGCCTTGCATTCTCAGCAATTTTCTCGACTTCTTCAAAAGAAATTGGGTTGGCAGCCTCGGGAAAATTCACGGTCGGCAAACGAAGCTGCCCGTCTAGCGCTTCAACGATAGTTTCCAAAATCGTACCACGGGCTGCAGCTTGGGCAAGAATGCTTCGAGGAGCTGTGGCAAGGCGTCGAAAATGACAGTCCTCCGTCTGTACAGCTCTCAAATTCGAAGTGCCAAAAAATATTTCTGTAACTTCAAGAACAGCTTCAAGCGCTTTACGTAATTCATCAGCCGGTTCTTTAGCTCCAGTTTCTAACTGATGTAAAAACTGACGACTTACCCCAACAAGCTTACCAAGCTCCTCAAGTGAAAGTCTGGCTAACATACGGGCAAGGCGTAGCTTCTCTCCATAAAAAGGACGTAGATATAGCTCGTTCATGGTCCAGGCTCTATGCGCATCACTACTTTTTATTCTTAACTAAAAATATTAGCTGATCGTAAGAACCCTATTTCTCATTATAATTTTTACTATCTAGGTCACCTTCATCTCGTCGGCCCTTGACAGTGGGGGACGGAAGCTCACGCCCTTCAGGACGATCATCATTAAACCAAACAACTTGAGAAACATTATTCTCCAGCGGAATCGGCCAAATATCTTCAACAATACCATTACGTACAGCCACAAAGTAGGACTGAAGCATTGAGCCATCTTCGTCAATTTCATAACAAATACGAAAAAGGCTACCAGGGACTAGAATTTTAGATCCAAAGTCAAAACATAACTGCTCGAAATCAGTTGGTGCCAATGTTCTGCCTGAAGGATTAGAAGGTTTGCCACGATAAAAACGCAGTGGCACCTGTCCAATTGTAAACTGAAATTGTAGGCCCGAATTAGTTACAGCCAACCATTCAAACCCGGAGGTGCCCGCGGCTCGATTAAACTGGTGACAAATACATGAATATGCATCACCTCCGAGCGACCAATTATTCAAACCAATTTCTGGCGCATGATGGTCAAGAGCAATGCTACGCCCACGTTCGATAAGCTGCGCAACCTGACATAATGATGCTTTTGATAGCGCTGGATCATAATCCCAAGGATGCATTCACTTATCTCCGATTCCAATTGGCATTCAACAGAGGATGTCAACCAATTTTTAATCTGTCAACCAATCTTGAAGTTTTTATCCTAGCGTAGGTATAATATTTGTGCCTTAATATTCATAATATTAAATCTCAATTCTAGAGAAATATTATCTTATGGATATCGCTCACAAAAAAATTATAATGAAATCTCTTGATCATTTTAAGGACGAATTCATGGGGATTATTGTTTTGCTGATGGTTCTAAGATTTCTAGGTTCAGATTCTATTTCTACAATAGCTCAAGCCGCTCCAACAACTGTTTTCTCCCCACAACATTACTACGACCAACCCGTCTCAGCCTTCATGACACGCGTGACTGAAACACATACGGACCTCCTCAAAGGCAAACCCGTGTCTCTCCCACGCTATCCGGTAGAAAAGCTCTGCGCACGTCAGACCGGTCAGAGCAACAATACTCCCAATCCCGTGCCCTACAATGCCTGTATCGCCAACAACCAGGAGGCCTATGACACGCTGAAGGCTGGGTGGATACAGAAGGACAGTGATGCGCGGGTGGCGTGTATCCGGCAGACAGCAGCGGCCGCCAACCCCGGTTATGACACGCTTGCTCAATGCCTTGATGCGGTGGAAGAGACCAAGCGCGAGGCGCCTTGAAGGTCCCTGCTCAGAGAGGCTTTCTTTCAGTCCGCTCAGGAATGCGGGTAGCCCAAAGAGTGTTGCAGACATGTCATGGCGGGTCGGGAAAGCGTGCTGTTTTTGCGGCGCGGGTCGGCACAGAATCTGGAACGGCCTGAATTTATGGCTATATTCAGGGATATTTCGGCACCTTTACACCTGCGCTAAGCACAACGTTACAACCGTTGGCAGCGGGGGTTGAGTGTTTTAAAGACCTACCAAAGACTTTTCACAAACTGGGGATAACGCACGACGTGTGGGAACATTTCTGCCTGGGGCTTGCGACCTGCGCCACTCTGGCATCGAGCTTCTTTTCCGGCTGGTCCGCCAAGCTGTGGTGGGATGCCTCGCGCATCCGCCTCGGCACGCTGGTTGAGACCTGCGGCAAGCCGCACGTCAAGCTGCAGCAGGTCTCGGTTGAGGATGCCTTCAACCAGCTTGACCAGGCACTGACCAACCTCAATGAGATCGTCAAAGTCCTGTCGCAGTCCAACCGGACCAATGGCCGCGCCGCCCTTTGCGGCATGGGCGGCACGCTTTTTGCTGCCCTTGCCCTGCTGCTGAACTTCGCTGCGAAGCTCTGACCACCTGATCACCCACCCTTACCCGACTTCCTCAGGCCGCCAGATGGAATGGGTGGGGTCCAGAAAGGCCTGGTTGTTCTCCACCAGCTGCTCGATCCCCAGCAGGCAGCCCAGCGCATAGGCGATGTTGAGCGCCGCCCCTTCCTTCCCTGCCAGAGCCGTCACGGCTTCCGGCGCAAGCTTCAGCAGCGCCAGCCGGGCGATATGAACACGAGTAATCAGCACCGGAACGTCAATCCGGCGGCCGGCAAAACAGCCCAACACTGACTCAAGCACAGGCTTCAGGCCAGGCGGCAACAGGCCGGCCTGCATGAGGCGGCGCAGGCGCAGCAGGTTCAGCCCCAGCGCCAGGGTAGCGAGCAAGCCGTAAAGAAAGCGCCGCACTGCCCCTTCATCCACCCGCGTCTCCCCTGCCCGCGTGGCCAGATGGGCAAAGCGGTCCAGGCTGCGCGAGATCCAACGCGCTTCATCAGGCACAGGGCCGGGGCGGACCAGCAGGTGCAGGTCACCCAGCATGGAGCGGCGCACGCGGAAGGCGGCCTGGGGCAGGTTGAAGGGGAAAATGGTGCGAAAGGCCACCACCGCGGAAGCGGAAGAAAGGATTTCGCTCAGCGCCTTGTTGAAATACTGGATCTCATTCATGTCACGCTGGTTGTCCAGCCCGCACATGAGCATGAGCATGAAGCCGTAGGTCACGCAGGCAGGGCCTGTGCTGGGGCGGGTGCGGAACGGCGCGCTCAGCATCAGCGCCGCGCCGATGATCAGCGCCAGCGGCTCAAACGTGCGCACGGACGGAATGCCCAGGATCACCACCCAGAAGGCCACGGCTGCGGCGGCCAGGGTGCCGTAGAGATAGCCCATCGTCGCCGCTTTCTGCATCGGGCGCGGGCCGAACACGCAGCAGATGACGGCGGTATAGATGATGTAAGGCAGCCCCTCGGTCCAGGCCGTGACCTCATAGACATAAGCGGTCATGAGAACGCACAGGAAGGCGCGCAAACCGTTCTGCCAGGCATAAACGCCATCGTGCCAGGGCCTGCGCGCAAAGCGGAAAGAACCATCCGCGCCAGGCGCCCGCGTGGCGCGCGCGCTGGCGCTGGCCTGGGCCAGGGCGGTGACCAGATCCGCCAGCACGCTGGCCAGGGAGGTCAGCCCCACCTGGAGGGCGGCCAGCACCGGCAGGGTCTCGCTGTGCGCCGAGCCGGCTTCAGGCGTGGCAGGCATGGGTCTTCCTAGTGCCAGGCTGCGTTGCATCAGTGCCGGGATGGGCGCCAGGCATGCTTCGCGCATGGCGTGCAGCTGGGGCACCAGCAAGGCCGCAGCCTGCTGGAAGGTCGCGCCCTTCATCGCGGCACAATCCTGCACGCGCGCCAGCAGGGCGCGCGCCTGCCTGAACAGGGTCGCCAGCTCAGCGAAAGAAATCGCCCCCGCAGCAGATGAGCTGCCCAGAAGGGGGGCAGCTTCACGCAGCAGCTGCGCATGGCCGCGCAGCCTCAGCGCCGTGCCGAACACCCGCACCAGCGCACTGCCCAAAGCCGCCAATGCCGCGCGGGCATGGTCGCCGGCACGGGTATGTGGCCCGATCTCCAGCGCCAGGAATTCAATGCGGTTGTCCAGCGCCAGCACCGCCCCCAGCTGCTGTTCCGCCTGGGCCAGCAGGGATGTGTGGTTGCTGCCTCCGCCGCTGGTCGCCTCCTGCCCGGTCGGGGCCAGGGCGGCGCTCACGATGGCCGTCACTTCCCTCAGCGCCTGCATCAGCGACAGATGGAGCGCCCGGCGTGCCTGTTTGGAGGGGTCAACGCTGAACACGGCTGCCACACTGAGCTCACAGACAATGCCCAGCATGATATAGGTGCAGCGCGACATCGCGACGGTGAAAACATTATTGGCGTCAGGGGCGGCATCCACGGCGATGATGGCGCCGGTGAACCCGGCCAGGCTCCAGGCATAGGCGCGGAAATTGGTGGCAAAGCTTCCCAGCCCGGTGCACAGCGCCGTCCACAAGGCCAGGCCGATATAAAAGAGCCAGGGCGCCTGGGGCACGAGCGCGCTGAGCAGAAGCGCGAACAGCCCGCCGCCCAATGTGCCCACAATCCGCCAGCGCGCCTTGGAAAGGCTCTCGCCGCGCGTGGGCTGCGCCACCACCCAGACGGTCAGCGGAGCCCAGGCCGGGCTGTCCAGCTCCATCCGGAAGGCGATTCCCAGCGCGATGAGGGCCGCGAAGGTGGTCCGCAGCGTAAACAGCACGCCGGCGGGCGGGTGAAAGAGCTGGCGCATGTGCCCCAGCGCCTCGCCCGCCTGATGCGCACGCAGCCGCCAGCCGGTAGAGCGCCTTTCGGGGGACTGACTGGTGGGCGGGAGGGCCAAAGGCACGGCGGGAGGTCTCTGAGCGGAAGGGGCTGTTTCTGCCTAACACCGTCTTCTGCCAAGCGGCAGCCCCTTGCGGGCATGGCGCTCCCCTGTTGCGCAGCTGCCTCGGCCACCGCTGGCTGGCCCTAGGAGGGGCTGGGCGTTTCAGGCATGGTCAGAAGCAGCCCCCTCTTCACGGCAAAGTGTCCATGCTCCTTACGCTCACGACCGCTCTCCTGCCTGTTTTCCTCACGCTTGTTTTGGGATATTTCGCCGCAATGCGGGGGGAGTTCTCGGCTGACAATGCCAAGGTGCTGACCCGGCTGGTGATGCATTACGCGCTGCCCATGGCGCTTTTTGCACATGTGACCGCCATGCCGCGAGACCTCATCCTCACCCGTGCACCGCTGGGGGCGCTGCTTTTTGCCGGCATGATGGGACCGTTCATCGCGGCTTATTTCACGGGGCGCTGGCTTTTCCGCCGCCGCTTGGCGCCCATAGTTGCTTCCAGAACCGCCATGATCACAGCCCTCTGCCTCAGCGCGCCCAGCATCCCCTTTGTCGGCGTGCCGGTTCTGGGGCAGCTGTACGGCGCCAATAGCGGGCTCATCGTTTCACTGGGCGGGTTGATCATCAATCTGGTGCAACTGCCCCTGGCCCTGCTGGTGCTGGCCGCCCCGGCTGCAGAAGCCTCTGCTCAAGAGACGAGAGACGCGCACAGAAATCCGCTTTTTTTCATACTCGGTCACGTGAAAGCGGCCCTGCGGGAACCCGTGGTCTGGGCGCCGCTCCTGGCGTTGGGGCTCCAGCTGGCTGGCGTGCACGTCCCAGTTTGGGTGCGCCAGCCGCTGCACCTGCTGGCGGTTGCCACGGGCGGAGTCGCGCTTTTTGCCACCGGAATCGTCCTGCAGACGCGTCGCATCAGGGTCAGTTTTTCTGTGGGGCTGGTCGTGCTGATCCGCAACCTGGCCATTCCGCTCGCAATGCTGGGCCTGTTGCTTGTGTTCAAGCCGCCCTTGCCGCTCCAGGCAGGGGCTGAAACTGTGGTGACCCTGGCGCTGCCAACGGCAGCGTTGGGCACCATCCTGGCGGTTGCCTTTCAGGTGGCAGAGCGAGAAGCGGCGTCCATCCTGTTTTTCAGCACGCTTTGCTCTGCCGTGACCCTGCCGCTTCTGCTCTGGCTCAGCCTCTGAGGAGAGGCCAGGCTGCAAGGCAGGCCTGGTCTTTGTTCAGCGGGCAGCAGAAATGATCTTTTCCGCTTCATCAGCCGTGATGGCGTAAGGGAAATCTTCCGCGCCATTACCCAGGGAAAGGGTCTTCATGCCACTGCCGATATTGAGCGCCGGCTGCAGCTGGCTCAGCGGCAGGGCTTTGACGACTTCCTTGCCGTCCACCACGAAGCTGGCGGTGCCGTTTGCCAGATGCACGGTCGCCGGCACGGCGTCACCCACGGCATTGAGAATGGAAACCGTAAGGGTGCGGGGAGTAGACTGGGGCATGGAGTTCTGTCCTTGTAAAAAGCCGGCCTTATAAGAAGGCAGGAAAAGGGCTGGAGGCGCGTTATATCATATATGAGTGAATTACCAGGGTGCTTTCCCCGCACGCACACCTGCTAAAAGAAAAATTATATAAGACTATATCTGGGCCCAAATCAGCCCCAACTGACGGCCCTGCCAGAAGATGGGGAGAAAATTAAGAAAAATCCATCTATAGAATCTCCCTTTCATTTCCTCTCATGCAATCCTGTCTTCCCAAAGCCGTAAAACGATCTGTCAACCCGAGTGCAGTCTTGGGAAATGTTCACAAGATCAGGAAAATTCAGAATTCAGACTGGTATCTTCCCAAATAAGTTCCTGATCAATATTTAAACCTTAATCCTTTATGATGGTTGTTGCATAATAATCGCAGGGGCATCCCTGATAAGAGAGAAAGCGTTTTCAAGCCTTGGCTGCACTTGCACCCCTTCCTATTGATCAGGAAAGGGTATAGGAAGCTGAATCAGAAAATGTTTTTCTGTTGGTCCTGACGCGCCGGTGCTTCACACACCCTCCGTCCCAACCGTGTGTGCGTCTTCCTTTCCGCCTTCCCCGCCGCGGGAAGGTCAGAGCTCCCCTGCAGGCTTCAGGCCAGCAGGATCGGCTAGGGGATCGGGTGTGAAAAGCGCCTGTCTGTCACGGACCTGCTTGATGGATGGTTTGAGATCAGGATCGATCATATGAAACTTGGGCGTAGGCAATTTCTCCGTGGCGCAGGCACATGCGTGGCCGGGGCCAGCGCGTTGGCGCTGGGCTTCACCCCTCCCTTCGCCCGCGCACAGGAAACCCGGGAATACAAGCTCCTGCAGGCCAAGCAGACGCGCAACAACTGCTGCTACTGCTCGGTCGGCTGCGGCCTGCTCGTCTATGGCATCGGCGACGGCGCCATCAACTCGCAGGAATCGATCTTCCATATTGAAGGTGACCCGGACCATCCGGTCAGCCGCGGCTCCCTGTGCCCCAAGGGCGCGGGCCTGATCGACTTCATCCATTCCGAAACGCGCCTGCAGTATCCTTCCTACCGCGCGCCCGGCAGCAAGGAATGGAAGCGGATCTCCTGGGATGAGGCCACGAGCCGCATCGCCCGCCTGCTCAAGGATGACCGCGACAAGCACTTCATCACCCATAATGAGAAGGGCGAGCTGGTCAATCGCTGGCTGTCGACCGGCATGCTGGCTTCCTCTGCCGCCTCCAACGAGACCGGCACGCTGGACTGGAAGTTCGCGCGCGCCATGGGGATGCTCTGCTTCGACAACCAGGCCCGCACCTGCCACGGCCCGACAGTGGCCGCCCTCGGCTCGACCTACGGCCGCGGCGCCATGACCAACAACTGGGTGGATATCAGAAACGCCAACACGGTTCTGGTGTTCGGCGGCAATGCGGCCGAAGCGCATCCCGTCGGTTTCAAATGGGCTGTACAGGCCAAGATCAACAACGGTGCCAAGCTGATCGTGGTCGATCCCCGCTTCAACCGTACCGCGGCCGTGGCCGACCACTACGTACCGATCCGCGCCGGCTCCGATGCCGCCTTCCTGCTGGGCATCATCAATTATCTGCTCACGCATGACCGCATCCAGCACGAATATGTGCGTGCCTACACCACCGCTTCGCTGCTGGTGCGGCCTGATTACAGCTTTGAGGACGGCCTCTTCTCCGGCTACCGCCCGGGCGAGATCGGCCCCAAGACCTACGACAAGACCTCCTGGAACTACGAGCTGGATGAGCACGGTTTCGCCAAGAGCGATCCCACCCTCCAGAATCCACGCTGCGTCATCAATCTCCTGCGTGAGCATGCAGCCCGCTTCACGCCCGAGGTCGTGTCCGAGATCTGCGGCACGCCGATAGAAGGGTTCAAGCTGGTCTGTGAGGCGCTGGCTGAAACCTCAGTGCCTGAGCTGACCACGACCTGGCTTTACGCGCTCGGCTTCACCCATCACACCAACGGCTCGCAGGTCATCCGCGGGGCGGCCATCATCCAGCTGCTGCTGGGCAATGTCGGCATGCCGGGCGGCGGCGTGAACGCCCTGCGCGGCCACTCCAACATTCAGGGCTATACCGATCTCGGCCTGCTGTCGCTGCGCATGCCCGGCTACATGAACCTGCCCATGGACAGCCAGCAGGACATGAACGTCTATCTCAAGGAACAGACAGTCGAGCCGGAGCTGCCAGACCAGGTTGATCTGTGGCGGAACTTCCCTGAATATTTCGTCTCGCTGATGAAAGCGCTGTGGGGCGACAAGGCCACCAAGGCCAACAACTGGGGTTATGACTGGCTGCCCAAATGGGACCAGAGCTACGATCTCCTCCACGTTCTGGAGCGGATGCGCCACGGCAAGATGACGGGCTATCTGGCCCAGGGCTTCAACCCGCTCGGTTCCGCGCCTGACAAGAACTACACCACCCAAGCGCTGTCGCAGCTGAAGTTCCTCGTCACGATGGACCCGCTGGACACTGAGACGTCCAATTTCTGGCAGCATACCGGCGAATACAACGACGTGCCGACGGAAGAGATCCAGACCGAGGTCTTCCGCCTGCCGACTACGTGCTTCGTTGAGGAATACGGCTCCATCGTCAACTCGGCCCGCTGGCTGCAGTGGCACTGGAAAGGCGCCAATGCGCCTGGCGAATCCTGGTCGGACGCCAAGATTCTCAGCGCGATTCTCATGAAGATGCGCGAGCTGTACCGCAAGGAAGGCGGCGCGTGCCCCGAGCCGATCCTCAACATCTCCTGGAACTACCAGAACCCGCTGGAGCCCCAGCCTGAGGAAGTGGCCAAAGAGAACAACGGCTACGCCCTGGCTGATCTCTATGACGAACACGGCAAGCTGATCGCCCGTCGCGGCGAACTGCTCTCGGATCCGCTGCATTTCCGCGCCGATGGCACCACCGCTTCCTTCAACTGGGTGTTTGCGGGCTCCTGGACGGAAGCCGGCAACCAGATGGCGCGCCGCGACAATACCGACACGGGCTGGGGCTGCACGCCGGGCTGGGCATGGTCCTGGCCTGCCAACCGCCGCATTCTCTACAACCGCGCCTGTCTGGACCCGATGGGCCGCCCGTGGGACCCCAAGCGCCGTTACCTGTACTGGGACGGCCAGAAATGGACCGGTGCCGACAATCCGGATTATCCGCTGCATTCCCCGCCGGGCAGCGGCGTGGGCCCCTTCATCACGCTGGCCGAGGGACGCGGTCGCCTGTTCTCGTGCACGTCTCTGGTGGATGGGCCCTTCCCCGAGCATTACGAGCCGATGGAAACGCCGCTCTCGCACTTGCCCTACCCCACCAAGTCGCTGCATGACCCGGCAGTGCGCATGTATGCCGATGCCCGCGCGCGCCTCGGCAATGTGGAGCACTTCCCCTACGTGGCCACGACCTACTCCATCACGGAGCTGTTCCGCACCTGGACGAAGCATGCGCGCATCAACGCCATCCTCCAGCCCGAGCAGTTCATCGAGATCAGTGAGGAACTGGCCGACAAGCTGGGCATCGGCATCGGTGACATGGTGAAGGTCTCCTCCTATCGCGGTTACATCAAAGCCGTTGCCGTGGTGACCAAGCGCCTGACCCGCCTCGATGTCATGGGCAAGTCCCTTTACCAGATCGGCGTGCCGAGCAACTGGGGCTTCAAGGGTGCAACCAAACCGGGCTTTTTGAGCAACACGCTCACGCCGGCCGTCGGGGACGCCAACACCCAGACGCCAGAGTTCAAGGCCTTCCTTGTCAATGTTGAAAAAGCTTAAGGTTTGAGGGACGAAAGATGACCCTTCAGTCACAGGATGTTATCAGGCGTTCCGCAACGAACGGCCTGACCCCCCCGCCCGATGCGCGCCACTTTGAAGAGCAGGTCACGAAGCTGATCGACGTCACTATCTGCACAGGCTGCAAAGCCTGTCAGGGGGCGTGCGATGAGTGGAACAACATTCGCGACAAAGTCGGCACCTGCGACGGCACCTACAACAACCCGCGCGATCTCAGTCCCGAGACCTGGACGGTCATCCGCTTTGATGAATACGTCGACCCCAACGGTAAGCTTGAATGGCTCATGCGCAAGGATGGCTGCATGCACTGCCAGGAGCCGGGCTGCCTGAAGTCGTGCCCCGCTCCGGGCGCGATCGTGCAGTTCGCCAACGGGATCGTGGATTTCGAGTCAGAGCACTGCATCGGCTGCGGCTATTGCATGATCGGCTGCCCCTTCAACATTCCGCGGGTCAGCGAGAAGGACAACCACTCCTACAAGTGCACCCTCTGTGCCGACCGCGTCGCTGTCGGCCAGGAGCCGGCCTGCGCGAAGACCTGCACCACGGGTGCCATCTCCTTCGGCAACCGCAAGGAAATGCTGGAACTGGCTGAAGCACGCGTGGCCGAGCTGAAAACCCGTGGCTTTGCCGAGGCCGGGATCTACAATCCGCAAGGGGTGGGGGGCACGCATGTGGTTTACGTGCTCCAGCATGCCAATGACCCCGAGATCTATCACGGCCTGCCCAAAAACCCGGAAATCAGCCCGCTTGTCCGTGGCTGGAAAGACTGGCTGAAGCCGATCGGCGCCCTGGGCTTCATCGGCACGATTGCCGCAGCCTTCGCCCATTTTGCCGGCGTCGGTCCCAATACCGACCAGTATGCGCCTCCGATCGGCGAGGAAGAGGAGAAAACCCTCAAGCGCGAAGAGCGGGAAGTGGACGAGGTCGTCGACATCCACAACCGCCGCGTGCTGCGCCGCGAGGACAAGGCCGCCAACGAGGAAGCCGCCGCCCTTCAGCGCCAGGCCGAACAGGCCAGCAAGAAGCACGACCACAACGACGGCAAGGCCGACTAAGGAAGGTTTGGGGACATGGAAGACAAATACAAAATCCTGCGGTGCAAATATACCGACCGCCTTCTGCATTGGGGCAATGCCACCTGCTTCGCCCTGGCCGCCTTCAGCGGGCTTTCCTTCTTTTTTCCCAGCCTGGACATCATGGGGCGTGTGCTAGGCCCCGGGCAGCTGGCACGCACGCTTCATCCCTTCATGGGCATTGCGGTGTTCTGCTTCCTGTTCATCATGTTCTTCCGCTTCGTGCGCCACAACCTGCCGGACCGTTTCGACATCCTGTGGTTCAAGAACATCGTGGGCGTGCTGATGAACCAGCACGGCAAGGACCTGCATATCGGCAAATACAATGCCGGGCAGAAGGTTCTGTTCTGGTGCATCATGTCCCTGATCTGGGTGCTGATGATCAGCGGGCTGATGGTGTGGCGCAAATATTTCGCGGGCTATTTCTCCCAGTCGGTCCTGCGCGTCGCCATTCTCGTGCATTCGGCTGCGGCGATCTCGCTCATGATGCTTATCCTGGGTCATATCTACATGGGCATCTGGGTCCGTGGCTCCATCACCGGCATGGTGACGGGCTTTGTCACACGGCGCTGGGCGCGGGTGCATCATGACCGCTGGCTCGAAGGCATCATGAAGAAGGAAGGCGCTAAGGCCCGTCAGGAGCTGGCTGAAGGCGTTCCGCCCAATCCCCACGCTCACTGAGCCCGGAAATACGCCTTCCGGCTGCCAGACAGCGCTCTCGCCTTTTCCTTGTTCCTGTGGGACACCAGGTGAGAAAATATTCCAGAGGGCCCGCAGACTGCCGGGCCCTTTTCTGTATCAGGCTCTGATATGGAAAACTCTTCCCCGCCAACCCCTATTCCACGCCTGACCGCGGAGCCCTTATGACTGCTTCATCCAACCGCCCCGCCCCGCCCCTGCCTTCAGACGTGCCGGTCCCACCCGAAGAACGGACCGGTGGAATCGTTTCCATCGATCCTGTGCTCTCCCCAGATCTCAAGGCGCTTTATGAACGCCGTATCACGCGGTTGGCAGCACTGGAGGAAAAGGCAGGCGAGGACGGGGGAAACTATCTCGCTTTCCTCAGACACCTGGTGGAACTCCAGGCCCGCCAGCTTGAGCAGGCCCCCCTTTCTCCCCAGGACATGGCAACCATGGCCGTCTGGCTGAACAGCACTGTCATGCCCTCTGCGGAAGCCCTTGCCGAAGCGCCCTTCTGGCAGGAGATCTTCCGCACCTTCATTGCAGAACTGGCGCCCTCTCTGCCTGTCCCCCAGGCGGAAGCATTGCAGCAGGCCTCCAGGGATGTCCCCGAACTGGCCCGGCAGGCCCACCTGCTGCTGACAGGCAATTTCTCTGAAGCAAACCAGGTGCTGGCCGTTCCGCTGTTTGCAGTGCTGTCTTTGTGCTGGGCCCAGGGGGCGTCCATGCTTCTGGCCACCGAAGAGGCCCGCAAGGCCCGTGCCGAGCCCGAAGCCGTCAACTGCCCCTGTTGTGGCGCGCTGGCTGTGGCAAGTCTCGTCATGACAGGCGGGCGCGAAGGCCTGCGCTACCAGGAATGCAGCCTGTGCGAAACGCGCTGGCACCGCGTGCGCTCCCTGTGCACCGTTTGCGGTGAAAGCGGCAAGCTGAACTACTGGTCGCTTGATGAGCAGAAAGCCCCGGTCGAGGTTGAAACCTGCGGTGACTGCCTGAGCTACGTCAAGCTGATCCGCCTTGACCGTGACCCGCAGCAGGAAGGCGTGGCTGACGATCTCGGCACTTTCCCGCTTGATAGCCTGATCGGTGAGAAATCCTTCACCCGCTCGACCATCAATCCCTTCGCTCTGCCTTTGTAGAAAATTTCAAAAATAGGTTTTACCTGATTCAGGCGTCTGAAAAATGTCTGCCACCATTGCAAACAGGTAATTGCTGCTGCACAAGAACCAACATCCGCACCAGCCTCCAGAGCGCTGGAAAACCTACTGCCCCTCTAGCGCCCCGAGCTGCGAAAGACCTGCATTCATGACCCCGACCCGGAAATCTTTTCTCGCTGTCCCTGCAGAGGACAGGATGGCCACCTTCATCTTCCTCGTGCTCACCTTCTTCAGCGGCGGGATCTTCTATTACGTCCGCCTCAGCCAGATTCTCATTCTCTGCCGCAACCGTTTCGAGCCGTTCCCCTATAAAGCCCTCTTCTACAGCGCCCTTGTTCTGACAGGAACCTTGGGTGGTCTCATTAATATAATTATTTACGCTCTTCCTACGGACGCACAATTGCATTCCACTCCCCCATCATCGGATACTCAGGCTCAGGTGGGATTAATAGGCGTTCTCGTTATTGCATGCTTTGTCTGCTGGCTCAGCAAGTGGCTTCTACAGCTCATCTTGGCTTATCGAACTGCTCACTCTCTTAGACTGAAAGCTGATGAGACCTACGGTATTGATCTTCCCATCAACAATTTCTTAATCTTTTTCTTCAGCTTCTACTATCTCAATTATATCCTCAACAAATATGATTTATATACCTCATCTATACCAACATGATAAGAAAATTTATTTTTGATTCTAAAACATTTTCTTGGTGAATCTAAAAAATGTTATAATTCTCATATTTTCCTATAGCTCTAAAACTACTATAAATTTCTTAAAAGAAAAGGTAAAAGAGATATTTCTTAATTCTTTTAGGCATGCTATTGGAATCTAGGGCTTAGATCTTTAGAGCTATATCCCTAAAAAAATTATCAATCACAGTAGAACCTTAACAGATGGCACAGATATTAAACTACATTATGGACTATCATGGTCATATCCTTACTTATGATGGATCAGCTCTTCAATTTGTCTCAATTGAAAATCTCACCTCAGAAGAAGCTGTATGGATTGACCTCGCTACGAATAATCTATTTTTTCGTTCTAAACAGGTTTTCTTTTGTGAAAAAGATCGGCGTGTTAATATAACGCAAAAGCCGAATAATTTAGTTCAGATTTTTTATGATAATAATTTACTTAAAATTTCCGGCTTAGGTATTTTCGCTGGCGCCCATCCCGAAGGAGAGTTTGTTTTACGTAACAAAGCTGATTTATGGGAGGCTTTTCTTCCAATTTCTCCTGAAATTCTCAAATTTTTGCAATATGTGCAAAAATTGGGCAATGAGTTAAATGTACATGTTCTCGTTGAGAAATTTATGCTTCAATACGGAGAAAAGGAATTTTTTATTGACCAAAATAGATCTATTAGTCTTAACGATGATCGATTAACTCTAATTGACGTTAACTCGTCAATAATCGAAATACCAAAATTAAATCCAGCTTTATATTTCTGTGCTTTTTCTTCGAATGAGGCAGTTAAATGTGCTTTATTAGCCATTAAAACATTTGAAATGTTTTCAAACGTTGATTTTACATATATTATTTTCACGAATATCGAAGATTTTCCTTTTCCCGATAATCAACCTAACTTGAAAATTATTCATGTGGAATCTTTTGGCATTATTAGCCATTTGTACAAGAGATATAGTCAGGATGTAATGAACCATCTCACAGAGTATAGCCCCATAATTTATTCTGATTGTGATGTTATATGTAATGGTGATTTAAAAGAATTCGTAAAAGTTGCTAGTGCATCTGAAAAAATCTATACCAATGTAGAGGGAGATAAATCTAAAAAATTCATTATGGAGTATGGTTGGTTCATAGGAGATTATTATAAATTCGATGAAACTATTCATGATAAAACTATCTATGCAGTCAACTCAGGAATATTTTCCTTTAAGTCTGTTCAGTCTTTTCAAATTGTTTCCGTCAATATGGATCGTATCTCTGCTCTTATTAATGCTAGACACAATGGAATTCCTCATAAATGCTTCGATCAATCAGCTTTTAATTATCTCCTAACGAAATTTTGTAATTTCGATACTGAGTTTTTGAAACAATATGTTATTAATTGGCCGCATCCAGAATTCTCTAAAATTGATCGAACTGGCCTAGCTCATTTTTGCGGCGGATTAGGACAATTTACATCTAAATATGATAAAATGGCTGCTTATGTTGAATATCTTAGCGATTAATTTGAAACAAATTTTCTTAAGATATTATTTTTTTAGATCTTAGGAAAGAAGTAAAGTTGTTTAATTAACTTATACGTGCTCTAAATCCATTGCAAAAAGCTTCCTTTCATGACTTCTCCCACTGAAACCGCTGCAACCCTGTTTCTCGACAGCATGAATGTTCCTTACGAGACGCGTCACTACGATTACGCGCCGGAGAAGGGACATATTGGCGAGCAGGCGGCTGAGGCCCTCGGAGCCGCACCTGAAGGGGTGTTCAAGACCCTGGCAGTGAAGGTGGACCGCAAAGTGCCGGCCTTTGTCGTGTTGCCGGTTAAGGAAAGGGTGGATTTCAAGGCGGTTGCGGCAGCGCTTGGTGGGCGCAATGCCAAGATGATGCAGCCTGATGAAGCCCATGACCGCACAGGCTACGTGCAGGGCGGCACGACCCCCTTCGGTTCACGCCAGACCCTGCCGGTGGTCCTGGATGCAAGCGCTGAAGGGCACGAGAAAATCTGGATCAATGCGGGCGCGCAGGGCTTTCTGGTTTGTCTGGCACCCGAAGAAATCATCCGGGTGACCGGAGCCGTTCTGGCAAAGGTGACCCAGCCTGCCGGGTAAGGGACAGCACGGGCTCTTTCAACAGGACGCTTTTCCCTGTAAGGAGCTCTCTGATTTCTCCACGCCTCTTTATCCGAACTGTCCGCTCCGCTTTTCTGTGCCTGGACCAATCCAACTGGGAACCGGCCCACTGAAAACGGGCCAATTGAAAACAGCCCCAGGAAAAACGGTCTGAAGCCAGATCCTGTGTGCGATCCACCGGTTTCGGATAGAGAGGCTCTGTCGAGGGAGCACAACCAGTCCCATGTCCACTTTCCGCTTTTTCCGTGGCGCTTTTCTCTTTACCGGACTGTGCCTGATCCTGGGCGGCTGGCTGGGATACCAGCAGGCCCATACGGCTGCCGGGGCTGTAAATGCCGTGCTGATCTGCCTCATCCTCGGCGTCATGGAAGTTTCGCTGTCCTTCGACAACGCCGTCGTCAACGCAACAATCCTGCGGCATATGAGCCTTTACTGGCAGCGCATGTTCCTAACCCTGGGCATGCTGGTGGCCGTATTCGGCATGCGGCTGCTTTTTCCGCTCATCATCGTCGCCCTTTCAGCCCATATCGACCCGCTGGCTGCCCTGCAGCTCGCTCTCAGCGCGCCTGACCGCTACGCACAGGTGCTGACAGGCTCCCATACAGCCATCATGGGATTCGGCGGCGCTTTTCTCATGCTGGTCGGGCTGAATTTCTTCCTCGACCAGGACCGGGACGTGCACTGGATCAGCCTCGTTGAAAAACCCTTCGCCCACCTGGGCCAACTGCCCGGTGCGCCGATCGGCCTGACATTGATCGCCGTTCTGCTGACGGCCCGTTTCCTCGTCCCTGCCGGGCAGGCGCTGACCTTCACTGATGCCGCCCTTTACGGCATCCTCACCTGGCTCGGCGTGGAGGGCATCGGTGCGCTTCTGGGGGCTGAAGCGGGCAAAGCCGGCGCTGCAACGGCACGGTCAGGCCTGGCCTCGTTCATCTATCTGGAAGTTCTGGACGCCTCTTTCAGCTTCGATGGCGTCATCGGGGCCTTCGCGCTTTCCAACGATCTTTTCATCATCACGCTCGGCCTGGGCATCGGGGCCATGTTCGTGCGCTCCCTTACAGTCCTGCTGGTGGAGAAGGGCGTGCTCAGCAACTATCGCTATCTTGAGCACGGCGCTTTCTGGGCCATCCTCACCCTGGCCTTCATCATGTTTCTCAGCGTGCGTCTCGAGGTGCCGGAACTGGTGACCGGCTGCTTGGGTGGCGGTCTGATCCTGTTGGCCTTTCTTTCCTCGGTCTTCTGGAACCGGGCACATCCTGAAGCCGCTTCCATGACCCTGTCTGAGGAGACTTCCTGAGGCTCTCTGCAGGCTCTTTCCGAGCCCCCGCAGAATCGGGCATGATGAATGCTGTGTTACAGCTTCAGGGCAAGACGTCCCGGCCAGGGCAGCTGCGGCATGACTATTCCGGAAGGCACAGACGCACATGTCAGCAAACATTCAGCCAGACGCCCCATCGCCAGAGAAGCCTGAAGGCTCGAAAGCGCCAAAGGTGCCCGATACACCTTCCCCCTGCTCCAGGCGGCGGGCGCTCACCCTCAGCGCCGGCGTTCTGGGCGGCGTCGGCGCCTGCGCCCTGGCCGTTCCCTTCCTTGATTCCCTGCGCGACCCTGAAGCCCGGCTGAAGGAAGCAGTCTCTGCCCACGCCACGCGTGACGTGGATCTGGCCTCCCTGGCGCCTGGCCATCACATGACGGTGCCCTGGCGCAACTGGCCGGTGTTCATTCTCCACCGCACCCCGGACATGCTCCACGCCCTGCAGGATCCGGCTTTGCTGAGCCGCCTGCGTGACCCTGATTCGCGCGAACGCCAGCAGCCGCCTGATGCCACTAATCCCTGGCGGTCGGTCCGCCCCCAGTTCGCCGTGCTGATCGGCATCTGCACCCATCTGGGCTGCATCCCCAACCCCCGGCCGGTTCCGGTCGATCCGCAGGCAGGCGGATGGTTCTGCGGCTGCCACGGCTCCCAGTTCGACGGGGCCGGGCGCGTCCTGCGCAACATGCCCGCTGCCTACAACCTGCCCGTCCCGCCAGTCCGCTACCTGAACGACACGACCCTGCGCCTGGGCGAAAGCGCGGGAAACGGCTTCACCATGCAGGATATCGTCCAGCTCTAGTTCCACCCCAACAAGGCCCCGATCGTGACCAGCATCTCCCAGCCTTCCCAGAATGATTGTCCTGATACGGGTGCCAGCAGGCTTTCCGGTCAGGGGGCCGCTGAAGCGCCGTGCCCTGCAGAGCACCGGCTTCAGAGCTGTTCAGAACGCCTGGAACACGTGATGCAATGGCTGGAAAGACGTCTCCCTTTTCTGGGGCGCTTTCTCAGGCATCTGGCCAATTACCCCATGCCGCCCGTCAACTGGCTCTGGACCGTCGGCGCCTGCCTGATCGTCGGGCTGTGCCTGCTGGTGGCAAGCGGCCTGTTCCTGGCTCTTTTCTACACCCCCCTTCCCAGACTGGCCTTCAGCGCGATCAACACCGTTGAACGCCACGTGCCGGCCGGCTGGTTTCTGCGCAGCCTGCATGTCGGCGGTGCAGACATGACTTTTGCCGCTCTTTACATACATGCCGGCCGAGGCCTGTGGTACGGCAGCTACCGGGCCCCGCGTGAACTGGTCTGGTGGAGCGGGCTGTGCCTGTTGCTGCTGTTCATGACAACCGCTTTCATCGGCTATGTGCTGCCCTGGGGGCAGATGTCCTACTGGGGCGCGACCGTCATCACCAATGCTGTCGGGGACCTGCCGCTCATCGGGCCGATGCTGCTGTCCTATCTTCTGGGCGCAGACGGGCTGGGGCCTGTTGCCCTGCACCGCTTTTTCATTCTCCACATCTTTCTGGGATTCACGGCCCTTCTGCTGATGGGCGTACATCTTGTCTGCCTGCACGGCGTCGGCAGCAGCAACCCGACGCTGGGCAGTCGGCGACTCGACCGCACCATGCGGCCTTTCGTACCTTATTATGCCGCCCGGGACGGGTTGGCAGTCTGCATCTTTCTGATCCTTTACGCAGTCCTGGTCTTCTTCCTTCCCGGCTGGCTGGAAAACCCGGTCAATCTTCTGCCGGCCGATCCGTTGCGCACACCGCCCAACATCACGCCTGAATGGTATCTGGCACCCTGGTTTGCCATGCTGCGCGCCATTCCCTCACGCCTGGGCGGCCTGCTTGTGGCTGCCGGCTCGCTGACAGTGCTGTTCCTGCTGCCCTGGCTCGGTGGCAGGACGGGTCCCACAGGCAGGCGGGCAGGTCATGCACCTATTGGCTGGACCCTGTTTTTCGCCGCTTTTCTCACCCTGGCGGCGGCCGGAATGCACCCGCCTTCCCCCTGCTGGGTCTGGGTCAGCCGACTGGCCATTCTCATATGGTTCACCGTTCCGTGCGTGCTGCTGCCGCTTGCAGCCCGGCAGGAAAACCGGTCTGCCACCGCTGTTCCCGGGCGCGGACCTGCTGACGTGCGGGGGGGCTGATCCATGCCCTCTTTCATCAGCCCTTCCCGCCCCTTACGGTCTCCAGGACGCAGCTGGCTGCGGGGCCTGCGCTTCATTTGCCTTGCACTCACTCCAGGCCTTGCTGTCCTCTCCGGCGTCAGCGCAGTCCAGGCACAACCCGGTGTGGCTGAGCGGCTTGCGGCAGTCCCTTCAGCTGCCAGGGGCGCCGTGATCTTCCAGCATGTGTGCAGCGCCTGCCACGGCCTCGATCGCCTGCAATACGCAGATCTCCTGCCCCTGCTTGAGCAGGCTGAGCGCGCAGACAGTACCAATGCGCAAAAGGCTCATGAAAATGCCTACAGGGACCTGCTCAGCTGGGCTGCCACGCGTCATGCCACGCTGGCTTCCCCCATCGCCTCGCCCTATCCGGACCCTGCCGCCGCCAAGGCGGCCAATGGAGGCGACATGCCGCCCGATCTTTCAGTCATCGTGCGCACGATCAGGGGCGGCCCGGCCTACGTGCAGGCCATGCTGGAGGGGTATCGCCCCCCACCTCCCGGACTGAAGCTGGGCCCGGCCACCTATTACAATCCGGTCGCCCTCACACATCATCACCGCTTCCACATGCCGCCGCCTTTTCATGACGGCATGGATTTCGGCCCGTACGGCCAGAGCGCAACGGTGACGGAAATGGCCCGGGACGTCACGGCTTTTCTGGTCTGGAGCGCCTGGCCGCATGCGCGTGCGCGACTGCTGGCCGGCTATGGGGTCCTGGCCTATCTTGCTGTGCTGACAGCCATCATGGCCGGGCTGACCTGCCTGATCTGGCGGTGCCCGCCTTTCGGCGGGGAAGAAACACAGCCAGGCAGGAGACAGGACCATGAATGAGCATGAGCCCCCGTCAGTGACCGTGTTCTTTTCCTCCCAGAATGAGACAGGCATGCGGGAAGGACGGCGTTTCATTGAAAAGTCCCTGCGCCGTGCGCTGGATGAACTCGCTGCAGAACGCAGGCAGGCTTTTCTCCTTCTGACGGTTTCGCCCCCGGGAGAGCCCGAGCCAGGTCCCTCCAATTCCACTGATCGGCCTGGAGAGAGCAAGCCTGAGCCCTCCGCCACCCGATCGGCAGAACAGACAGCGCTGACACGTCACTACGCCCGGCTTGAAGAAGCGGCCCTGGTAGTGGCAGACCTGACAGCCGTTGCCCATACCCGCAACGGTCGCAAGGTGCCGAGCCCCGAAGTCATGCGCGATCTCGGCTGGGCGCTCGCGCGTCTCGGACCTGAAAAGGTCATCACCGTCGCGCATGCGGCCAAAGAAAGCGCCATCCGTGCTGAACTGACCTACACGATCACCAGTGCAGCGGATGCCCAGGCGGCCTTTCAGGAACTGACCCGCGCCTTTCGCCAGGCCTTGGAGAACCGGCTCAGCTAGGAGACCGGTTCGCGGGTCTGCGAAACACGCAGGCCTGCCTGGAAGGATCAGGGCGCCGGATTGGCATTGAGCTGGTGAATGGCGTCAATGCGCTCGAGAAGCTCAGGCGTGATGGTGACATCCAGAGAGCCGAGAATCACTTCCAGCTGTGCCAGGCTGGTGGCCCCGATGATGTTGGAAGTTACGAAAGGCCGCGACGTCACAAAAGCCACGGCCAGCTGCACCGGATCAATGCCGACTTCACGCGCCAGGGCCAGGTAAGCCTCAATGGCCGTGTCAACGCCTGGCTTTTCATAACGGTTGCCGCGGTTGAAGAGCGTCGTGCGCGCACCAGGCGGGCGGGCGCCGTTGAGGTATTTCCCTGTCAGATAGCCCTGCCCCAGCGGGGAATAAGCCAGCAGACCGACCTGCTCCCGCATTGCAAACTCGGCCAGGCCGATCTCGAAGGTCCGGTTGAGCAGATTGTAGGCATTCTGGATCGACACCACCCGCGGCAGATGCGCCCGTTCACTTTCCAGCAGGAACTGAGATACCCCCCAGGCGGTTTCATTGGAGAGACCGATATGGCGGATCTTGCCTTCCTGCACCAGCTCGCCCAGAACGCCCAGAGTTTCAGCGATAGGCACTTCATCTGCCAGTTCCGCAGGCGTGGGGGCACGGTAGGTCGTTCCCCCCTCGCCGAAAAGCTGGAGCGGGCGGTCAGGCCAGTGCAGCTGGTAGAGATCGATGTAATCCGTTTGCAGGCGGCGGAGGGAATTTTCCAGGGCGTAACGGATCTGCTCTGGCCGCAGACGCGCGCCCTTGTCCATGCTGTCAGGCCGGAACCAGGGGTTGACACTGCGCCCGACCACCTTGGTGGCCAGGATGATTCGCTCCCGGTTGCCACGCGCCTTGAGCCAGCTGCCGACAATCGTCTCGGTAGCGCCGTAGGTTTCGGCACGCGGCGGGATGGAATAAAGCTCGGCCGTATCAATGAAGTTGATACCCCTGCTGACAGCCATGTCGAGCTGGGCATGACCCTCGGCTTCCGTGTTCTGCTGGCCGAAGGTCATGGTGCCGAGACACAGGGCGCTGACCTTCACATCCGTGCGGCCAAGGCGGCGATAAGGCATTTTCGGAAAAGCGCTTTCCAGGGATGTCATGGAGTCCTCCGGGAGTGAGTGCCTGCAGGCAGGGAATGAGAGTGCAGGAAGACCATAGCAAAAATTGCCCGGGAAGGCTGCCAGAGACCCGGCCGGGCTTGACCGGCGGCTGAAGCTGGGCCAGATGCGGGGCTCGCCGGCCTGTTTTCCCGTCTGGATCCCATGAAGAACCTTTCTGCCATTCTTGCCCTTTCGCTCACCGCCGGTCTCATGGTCGGCGCCGAGTATCTGCCGATGCCCCTGCTGACCTCCATGGCCGCCACGCTGCATGTCAGCGCCGGCACATGCGGGCAGTCAATCAGCGTTTCCTCCATTTTCGCCATCATCGCCTCGCTCTGCGCCCCAGCCCTGGCCTCCCTGATGAACATGCGGCGCCTTCTGGTCTCGCTGGCCCTGCTGCTGACGGCTTCGTTGCTCGTCGGCGCCATGGCCAGCGAGCTCTACCTGCTCATGGCCTCGCGCGCGCTGCTGGGTGTGGCAGTGGGGGCTTTCTGGAGTCTGGCCACTTCACTGGTGATGCGCATGTTTCCGCGCGAGCAGGTGGGGCATGCCCTTTCTTTCATCTATACCGGCAACGCCCTGGCGGTTTCACTGCTGCCGGCCCTGGCCTCTTATCTCGGCACCTTGCTGGGCTGGCGGGAAGTTTTCGCCCTTTTCGCCATCCCCCTGCTTGGCGCCACGCTCTGGCTGGCCCTGGCCGTCCCCGCCCTGCCGGCCGTCAGGCCCAGTCAGGGCACGTCGATTGTCAGCGTGCTCCGCCGGCCGCTGGTCCGCTGGGGCATCACAGGCTTCATGCTGGCCTTCTGCGGCATGTTCGAAGTCATGACCTACTGGCGCCCGATCCTGCAGGACACTGTCCATGCCAAACCCTGGCAGATCTCGGCGGCTTATTTCGCGCTCGGCGTGTCGGCCTTCTGCGGCACGGCAGTAGCCAACTGGCTAGTCCGCAAGCTGACGCTCTACCGCACGCGCGTCGTTCTGCCAGCAGCCCTGGCAGTGGTAACCCTGGCCTTCCTGTGGGCTGACCGCTCCTTTGGCACTCTGATCGGCCTGATGCTGGTCTGGGGCGCTATCCAGAGCATCATTCCCATCACGGCCAGCCTCTGGGTGGCTGATGACATCGCCGATGCGCCGGAAGCGGCAGGCGGGCTAATGAATGCCTGCATCCAGGGCTCCATTCTTACAGGCGCCTTCATCGGCGGGGCCATGCTTGACCACTGGGGCGGAACAGGCGTCATCGTGGCCTCGGCCGTCATTCTCGTGCTCTGCGCGCTGGTCTTCGCCCGCGAGCTTATCTGCCGGCCTGCCCCCGCTTCCCCCTCCTGAACCACCTGTCCTTTCAAGCACCCTTTTGCAGCTTGGAAGAGTCAGGCTGCTGGTCTCACGCGCCGGAGGATGGTAAAGGCGGGAAACAGATCCGGTTTCCGGTGCCGCTTTCCTGTGGGAAAGCCGCGCTGCTCAGGGAGAACACCATGTCTGCAAAGCTCTATCCGGTCCTGGAAAGCACTGGCCGGCAGGCGCTGATCGATCGCAAAACCTACCAGGACTGGTACCGCGAAAGCCTGGAAGACCCCGATGCCTTCTGGGGGCGACATGGCAGACGGATCGACTGGTTCACTCCCTACACCAAGGTCAAGAACACCGATTTCACCAATGATGTCACCATCAGGTGGTATGAAGACGGCGTCACCAACGCTGCCTATAACTGCCTTGACCGTCACCTGCCGGCACGCGCCGGGCAGACGGCCATCCTGTGGGAAAGCGACGACGGCGCTGAAGTGCGGCGGCTGACCTACGATGATCTGCATGAACAGGTCTGCCGCATGGCAAATGTGCTGAAGAAGCACGGTGTCCGCAAAGGCGACCGCGTGAGCATCTACATGCCGATGGTGCCTGAAGTCACTGTCGCCATGCTGGCCTGTGCCCGCATCGGTGCTGTTCATTCCGTCGTGTTCAGCGGTTTCTCGCCTGAGGCGCTGGCCAGCCGCATCATTGACTGTGACTCGCACTTTCTCATCACCTGTGATGAGGGATTACGGGGCGGCCGCACAATTGCGCTCAAGAACAATGCCGACAAAGCAATCGACATCGCCGCAGCAGGCGGGGTCGAAGTGGAGAAAACCTTCGTCGTGCAGCGCACGGGCGGCCCCACCGGATGGAAGCCCGGGCGTGATCTCTGGGTGCATGAAGAAAGCGCCACCGTTTCAGCCGACTGCCCGCCTGAGCCGATGAATGCGGAAGACCCGCTTTTCATCCTCTATACCTCGGGCTCCACCGGCGCGCCCAAGGGCGTGGTCCACACGACAGGGGGCTATCTCGTCTATGCCTCCATGACGCATGAATACGTGTTCGACACACATGAAGGCGATGTCTACTGGTGCATGGGCGATGTGGGCTGGATCACCGGTCATTCCTATATCGTCTACGGCCCCCTGGCCAACGGCACCACCACCGTCATGTTCGAAGGCGTGCCGACCTATCCCCATGCCGGTCGCGTCTGGGAGATGATCAACCGCCACGGGGTCAATTCTTTCTACACCGCCCCCACCGCCATCCGCGCGCTGATGGGCACTGGCCACACGCCGCCCGACATGCCTGCACTACGCCTTCTGGCTTCGGTGGGAGAGCCGATCAATCCTGAAGCCTGGGAATGGTATTACCACGCTGTCGGCAAGGGACGTGCGCCCATCATGGATACCTGGTGGCAGACTGAGGCAGGGGGCATTCTCATCACCCCCCTGCCCGGCGTTACAGACCTCAAGCCCGGCTCCGCCACGCGTCCCTTTTTCGGGATCCGCCCTGAGCTCGTGGATGCTGAAGGCCAGGTGCTGGAAGGAGCGACTGCCGGCAATCTGTGCCTGGCCGACAGCTGGCCCGGCCAGATGCGCACCATCCACGGCAACCATCAGCGTTTCGTGGATGAATATTTCCGGGTCTATCCCGGTAAATACTTCACGGGCGACGGTTGCCGACGTGACAATGACGGCGATTACTGGATCACCGGACGGGTCGATGACGTGCTGAATATTTCCGGCCACCGTCTCGGTACCGCTGAAATCGAAGCCGCCCTTGACGCTCACCCCCTGGTCGCAGAGGCCGCCGTGGTGGGTTACCCGCATCCGCTGAAAGGTCAGGGGATCTACTGCTATGTCACTCTCATGGCCAGCCCTGAAACAGCCGCACAGCGCCAGGATGAGGACACATTGCGGCGCGAACTGGTGCAACAGGTCCGGCGTGAGATCGGCCCCATTGCTTCCCCTGATCACATCCAGTTCGCCCCTGACCTGCCCAAGACCCGCTCAGGCAAGATCATGCGCCGACTCCTGCGCAAGATCGCCGAGGACGAACTGGACTCCCTGGGGGACACCACAACCCTGGCTGACCCAAGTGTCGTTGACGACCTGATCGCCAATCGGCAGAACAGACGCAAAGCCGGTTGAAACACGACCGGAGAAAGGCGCTTTTCTTGGCCTGTCCCTGCCAGGGGTGCCGGCTTCTTCAGCACAGGTTGGTTGCATCATGTCCTATGTGCTTAACGGCTTCCTGCTCCTCCTGGGGCTCTGGTTCGCCCATGGGGTGTTGCAAAAAGTGGCGCAACGCCGGCGCGCCTTTCAGAGCCGGCGCGCGGAAAAACCCCTTTCCGATCCCCAGCCTTGCAAGAATCCCTCCGGTCCCGCACCCACTTCAGCCCGAAAATCATCCCCCGCCCAGGTCCCGAAAGCCAAAAGGCCGGCCCTGGCAGGCCGGACAGGGCGACCTGCCTTTCCGCCTGAGAAGACAGCAGAAGAAAAGGGCAGGCGCGGCGAGGCACGCATCAATGCCACGCTCAGGCAGTTCCGCCGTGCTTATCTGCATGACATCATCCTCATGCAGGATGGCCACACGACCCAGATCGACCATGTCGTCAAGTTCTGTTGGGGTCTGGTGGTCATAGAGACCAAGCATTACAGCGGTCACATCACCCAGAAGAGCCCGGAACCAGGCAAGTGGAAGCAGACCTTTCCCAGTCATTCCATCCCTAATACAGCTTCTTCCAGACCTGCCGGTTCAGTTCTGTCGCCCCCGCGCCGGCGCGAGCGGCTGTCGCTCAGCTCAGCAGGGCGGTTGTCTTCCGGCCCCTCGAGAACAGGGGAGGCGAAAAAAGGTCACAACAGTTTTCTCTTCCAGGACCCGGTTGAGCAGAATGCGCGCCATGTCGCTGCCGTGCGGGCTGCCAGCGGTCTTGCGGAGAATGTCCTCTCTCTGGTGGTTTTCACCGGTCAGGCGACATTTTCCAAAACCCTCCGCGACATGCAGGACGTGGTGGACCAGGCCGGCTTCATCGCCCGCATGGAGCAATGGCTGCAACGGGCCCCCCGCACCGTTCCCTGGTTGCCTAAAGAGCAGCTTGATGCCGGTTGGGCACGCCTGCAACGCTGTGCAAAAGCCAATCATCACCTTCATGCCGCCCACAAAGCCCAGCTCAGGGAACGCCAGGGCTCCTGAAGAACACAGCGCGGGAACAGGAAAATCCGCTGCCTCTTTATCTTGGCACCTCCGGAAGACCTGGTGACGCGTGACAGGCTGCAGGGACCTGCTCAAAGGTAACTTGTAAATCATTTAACGGTTTTGCTCTCCGGCGCGCGACAGCGTATGCTGCCGGCCGAAGTCAAATGACCCGAAAGCAAATAAGAGGAGGTCAGCGTTATGCGCGTTCTACTGGTCGAGGATGATCCTACCGTCCGCTCCTTCGTGCATAAGGGCCTCAAGGAAGCCGGGCATGTGGTGGACGAAGCCGATAACGGCAAGGACGGGCTGTTTCTGGCCGTCAGCGAAGCCTATGACGTGATGATCCTTGACCGCATGCTGCCAGGCGGGATTGACGGGCTGCACATTCTCGAGACGCTGCGCAGCCAGAACAATGCCACGCCTGTTCTGCTCCTCTCCGCCCTGGCCGATGTTGATGAGCGTGTGGCCGGTCTGAAGGCGGGCGGTGATGATTACATGACCAAGCCCTTCGCCTTTTCCGAGCTTCTGGCCCGCCTGGAGGCGCTGGGACGCCGCACCCATGCCGAGGCGGCCCCCAGAACGCGCTTGGTGGTCGGCGATCTGGAGCTTGACCTCCTCGCGCGCGAAGTTCGGCGCAACGGCCAGAAAATCGATCTGCAGCCCCGCGAGTTCCGCCTGCTGGAATTCCTCGCCCGTCATGCTGGTCAGGTCGTGACACGCACCATGCTGCTGGAGAAGGTGTGGGACTATCACTTCGATCCCCAGACAAACGTCATCGACGTTCATGTCTCGCGGCTGCGCCAGAAAGTGGACAAGCCCTTTGATACCCCCATGATTCACACGGTCCGCAACGCAGGATACATTCTCCGCGCCCCTGAAGGGGAGTAAGCCATGTCCCCTTCCACCGCCCCACAGGAGGGGGCTGAACCTGAAGGCCAGGACGGCCGGGCCGCTGTCACGCAAGCCGGATCCGATGCGGTGGGAGAGACCGCTCAGCCCTCACCCGTGCCAAAAGGCAGGTCCGGGTCAAGGCGGCTGACCCTCTGGGAAAAACTTTTTGCAGCGGTTCACAGAAACTGGCCCATCCGTTCTGCAAGCCTCAACTTCGCACTTCTTTACGGAGTTGTCTTCTTCACCTCTGCCACGGTCTTTCTCTCCTTCACCTGGTGGAATGCCACACGCCTGCTCGAACATCATGTGCAGACCAGCATCCAGACGGAAGCGCATGATATGATGCGGCGCTGGATGTATGGCGGTCCTCAGGTTGTCAGTGATTCGATCGAACACCGGCTTGACCAGAATGTCGATGAAGATGCGCTTTACCTGCTGGTTACTCCCGAAGGACAGAAACTGGCCGGCAATCTGCCTGGCTGGCCGC
This sequence comes from Oecophyllibacter saccharovorans, assembly GCF_006542375.1. Classification (GTDB taxonomy): domain Bacteria; phylum Pseudomonadota; class Alphaproteobacteria; order Acetobacterales; family Acetobacteraceae; genus Oecophyllibacter; species Oecophyllibacter saccharovorans. The sequence continues at coordinate 568,559 of NZ_CP038143.1, forward strand.
CGGGCGTTACCAGCACGCACCGATTTTACGAGACCACCGTCCGCCGCTACAGCTTCGTCACCCAGGCCCTGCTGCACGCCTATAACCTGCCGGACGGCTACCGGCTGATCGTCGGCCATGACGTGCGTGGCCGCCATGTCCTGCAGCAGATCATGACTGAAACGCTTGTCTGGTGCGCGATCATGATCGCTTTCCTCGCTCTGTGCGGCGCCCTGGTGATGCGCATCCTGTTCCAGCATGTCGTGCGCTCTATCGCGCGGACCACCTCGGCAGTGGCCCAGGGCGATCTCTCCCACCGCATCCCGCTCAATGGCAGCGAGACAGACCTGGTGGCCACCACGGTCAACGCCATGCTGGACCGCCTCAAGCGCCTCATGGACGGCGTGCGCCAGGTTTCCAATGCCATCGCCCATGATCTGCGCACACCGGTCGCGCGCGCGCGCACACGCCTGGAAGATGCCGCGCTGCACGCCCGTACAGAAACCGACCTGCGCAACGCCATCACCCAAGCCCTGACTGACCTCGACCATATCACCGGCATTTTTGAAGCCCTGCTGCGCATTGCCCAGATCGAGGCCGGTGCGCGCCGCGCCGCGTTCGCCCCCCTGAACGTTACCCCCAATCTCTACGGCATTGCCGAACTCTATGAAGCCTCGATGGAGGAACGGGGGCTCAAGCTGAAACTTGACCTGCAGGAGACGCCTGAAATCATCGGCGATAACCGGATGCTCCAGCAGGCAGTGGCCAACCTGCTCGACAATGCCGTCAAATTCGCCCCGCCCGGCAGCACAATCACGCTCAGCGCACGCCCCCTGCGCGTGATGGAGGATTCCGTGCCCACAGGGGTTGAAATCAGTGTCAGTGATGAGGGGCCGGGCATGAGTGCCGCTGACATGGCACGGGCCCATGAAAGGTTCTTCCGCGCTGAAAATGCGCGCAGCACACCCGGCTCGGGACTGGGACTGTCACTGGTGCAGGCGGTCGCAGCCCTGCACCGAGGCCAGCTGAGCCTGAGCGATACCCATCCTTCCGGCCCTTTTGCCCCGCATGACGGTACGGCAGATCAGGACACAGCCCACGGAAACAATCCGGCAAGCGACGAAAACCCCTTACGCAGCCGCGGCCTGCGCGCAACGCTGCAGCTGCCTTTGGGCAATCCACGCGATATTCTGCCCAAGGAAGGGTAACCATTCGGAAGGCGGGGTTGTGCACATGTCATTTACTTCACGTCACACGCCCTTAAACGGCCATAAAACCCCTGCATCTGAAAAGGCTGTACTCCACACGCCACGTTTGTTCATCAGGAGTTAGCCCCTTCATGACGCTTTTCACTAAAGTGCTTCCCGTCGCCCTGCTGGCGACCCTTGCAGTACCGAACAATCCGCTTATGCCCGGCCATGCCCGTGCCGACGCGCCGGCCCATCAGCTGCCACCCGGTCCCCCGCCCCCACCGCCAGGCATGATGGGAATGGGAATGATGGGCATGATGCATCATCCGCACGGCACGGTGCTGAACTTCAGCACCCATGGCGTTGCCAAGGCGGTGCCGACTGTCCTGACCCTCAACTTCACCGCCTACAGCCAGAGCACTTCCCCGGCTCAGGCCCAGGCCACGCTGAACCAGGAAGTTGAAGGCGCCATGAAGCTGGCCGCCGGCCAGACGGATATCTCCACCGTTGCAGGCAACTACACGCTGACGCAGGACTATTCCGAACATGGTCCCCGCCACTGGAGCGCCCGTCAGGAACTTTCCCTTCGCGGCACGGATGCACCGCGGCTGCTGAAACTGGCTGAAAAGATCCAGAATCAGGGTCTGGCTCTTGAAGGAATGGACTGGTCGTTCGATGACGCGACCAAGGAAAAGCTCCTGGACAGCGCCCGTTCCCAGGCACTCGCCAAGATCCGCCCTCAGGCGGAAGCTGATGCCAAAGCCCTGGGGCTGCAGCTGCGCGGGTTGATGCAGGTCGGCATTTTCGACGAATCCTCCAATCCCTTCCCCCATCCCCTGATGCTGGCGAAAGCTGCGCGTTTCTCAGCGCCCGTGCCGCCCCAGAGCACGCCCGATGAGCAGAGCGTGCGCGTGACCGTGCAGGTCAAGGCCATGCTGGGCCGTCCCCATTCCGGCAAGGACATGGACCGGGAAGGCCCTGACGCCCCGCCGCCTCATCCTGATACCCGCCACCCGTTCTGAACCCCATCCGATCCTCTGTCTGTGAGGCAGAGGACCGTCACCACCCTCTTCACTCTCCCAGATCGGAAAGCGGGTATTTCCCCAGCCTGATCGCCAGGGTGCGGATGGCTCCGTCGCGTCGGATCGTGAAGTTGAACACCGTGCCGGGATGCGCCGCCGCGACACTGCGCAGCACGGTTCGTGCGTCGTGAACCGGTACGTCACCCATCGCCAGAATCTCGTCTCCCTTACGCAGACCGCCCTTCCAGGCGGCGCCATGGGGATCGAGTTCCTCCACCCACATCGGAGCGGTGGCATCGTTCAGGGTCACGCCCAGCCAGCCATGGTCCACATGGCCTGTGCGGATGATATCATTCACCACGCCGGCCACGATCTCGGCCGGAATACCGAAGCCGATACCCACTGAGCCATCGCTGGGCGAAGCAATGGCTGCGTTGACAGCCACCACCTCGCCCCGGAGATTGAAAGCCGGACCGCCTGAATTGCCGGGATTGATGGGCGCATCCAGCTGCATGAAGTTGTCAAGCGCGCCGATCCCGAGGTCCCGCCCGACAGCTGAGACGATCCCCGCCGTCACTGATGAACCGAAACCGAACGGATTGCCGGCCACCATGATCCAGTCACCGATCTCCACCAGGCGGCTGTCGCCCCAGGTGACATAAGGCAGGGGGGTATCGCTGTTGACCTTGATGACCGCAATGTCGGTCATCGGATCAGCACCCAGCAGATGGGCCTTGAGGATACGCCCGTCAGACAGGGCCACGCTGACATGTGCCGCTTCACCGACCACGTGGCGGTTGGTTACGATGATGCCGCTCGGGTCGATCAGGAAGCCGGAGCCCGCCCCGTTCGTATCGTCTTCCACCGGTCGGACCTGGCGGCGGACTGGCCTGTTGCCCGCACCGGAATGGCGAGCAGCGGAATGGCCGTGCGGTACAGCAGAATGCGGGGTCTTCGCATGAGGGCGTTCATGGCGCAGGCCAGTTCTGGAATTGCGGCCATGATGGCTTCGTCCAGCCGCCGCCCCTTTCCCATGCGGGGCTGGGCCGGTGGATGCATGGGGCGTGCCGCGGCTGGAGGCCTGTTCCCCCTCTCCGCCCGACGTGGCTTCATCCGAAGTGCCGGGTTCATTGCCGGTCGTTCCCTGGGCGGAAGACCGGCCGTGACCCTGGCTGCGGCTGGTCCCTGGGGTGCGGCCATTGCGGGCAGGCGTGGGAGGCGGCTCATTGTCCACAAGGGAAATATTCACAACAGCCGGGATAACGCGGCGCACCAGGGGGGAGAAGCTGGGGAGATCCACCAGCAGGGGGGCCTGATCAGCCTTTTCAGCAGCTGCAGAAGGCTGCGAGCTTCCCTGCGATGGCAGCACGAGCGGCGGTGAGACGGATTTCGCGCGTCCATGCATCGAGGCAGGGAGGCTGCCTGCTTCCTGTTCTTCCAGACTGTAAACAGGCGCAAACCAGTAAAACCCCAGACAAACGAGACCTGCGGTCACGATGCCCGTGCTGGCTGCAACGAGACCTGTCAGGATTGCCGGTTTCAATAACGTCTCCGCCCCAATTACACAGCCACACCGGCAATGCCGTCCGAAAAGCCCGACCTGGATCCTGCCGCCACTTCACTTCAGCAAGCCGCCCAGGCCTCAAGAAAGACTGCTTGAAATTACTAGCCAGCCAAGCAGAGCCCACCCCGCAAACCCCAGGCGCAGGCTGAACGCGCCAGCGCAGCGCGCACCTGCTGCAGAAGATTTGTCAACTGATCGAGTTTCGTCTTTCATATAGCCATAAATGACCGTTTCATCGCCACCCTTCAGCAGGTTGGGGCTTTCTCTTCCCCTACCCGTGACTTTGCGGCCACAGCCTTGCAGATACAGCTGAAAAGACCAAACAAAATCAGAATCCGGAAAGATGAAAAATCTGTGGGGAACATCAGCAATGGATAACAGATGGCTGCTTTACGCCCTGGCTTCCATGGTTTTTGCTGGCTGCACTTCAGTCATTGCCAAGATGGGGTTGAACGGCATCTCGGCCGAGCTTGGCTTGGGTGTACGTACCCTTTTCGTGTCGGCTTTCGTCTTTCTGCTCGTTATTGCCCTGGTCCCTGCGCGTGAGGTGAACGCGCTGCGGGGCGACAACTGGCTGTGGCTTGGCCTGTCCGGGCTGACCACGGCGCTGTCATGGATTTTCTACTACAAAGCCCTCAAGCTCGGTGATGTCGCCAATGTCGCCCTTATCGACAAGGGAAGCGTGGTGGTGGCCATGCTGCTGGCCTGGATGTTTCTGGGCGAGGCCGTCACCTGGAGAATGGGCGTGGGCTGCGCTCTGATCGTGGCTGGCCTGCTGGTGATCGCGCGGCGCTGAGGGAGAAACCTGGCAGCCGTCCGGAAAATTCCAGCCCCGCTCATTCACGCCGAGGGCGTGACGGCGGCTGGGCCAGGGCCGGATTTTCCGGCCAGGCGTGCTTGGGGTAGCGGCCTCTCATGTCGCGGCGCATGTCCGACCAGCCTTCCTGCCAGAAGCGCGCCAGATCCGCGGTAATGGCCTGGGGTCTGCCGGCCGGTGACAGCAGCACCACCTGAAGCGGCTGACCACCGATGCGCGGCAGGGAGGTGGTGCCATAAAAAATCTGCGCCCGTGCCGAAACCGTCGGAACAGAAGCCGTATAATCCACTGCAAGGGTAGTGTTCTTCAGGGAAATACGGGCAGGACAGCACGGCTCAAGCGCTGAAAGCTGCCCATGATCCAGTCTGGCACGCAGAATATTCAGGAGATCCAGCTCCTGCAGCTGCCCCATGCTGTCGCACCCTGCCAGATAGGGGGCAAGCCAGGAGTCCTCGCCCTCCAGGGTGCGGCTCAGCGCCTCATCGGAAAGGTCCGGCAGACTGGCCAGCACGCTTTCCTGCTTTCCCCCGCTCTGAGTGCCCAGCTGGCGGGCCAGGGCAACACGCGCCTGGAACTGTCGTGCGGCCTCCGTCCAGGGCAGCGCGGTCTCCAGAGCGCCTGCGGCCTGGCTGAGCAGCCACGGCAACGCTTCGTCAGGAGTAGCGCGGACATTGCGGTCCTGCAGGACCAAAGCCCCCAGGCTCTGGCGGTCCCGTATCACCACGCGCCCCGTGACCCCATCGAAGGCCCCTTCGCGCCGGTGGGTCACCTGGGCCTGGACGGCTGGCGGCAACCGGTCAGGCGAGAGAGGCGCTGCCAGGGTGATGGCCGTGCCTTTTCCGACATGAAGCGCGGCACAGGCCAGCATCTTCTCGCGGCTCAGCGGATCACGCAGTCCAAGCGACGCGCTGCCTCCACCCGCCAAGCGGTACCGCCCTTCCCCGTTGCGCAAGCCCAGGTAATCTGGAAAACCGGCAGCGATCAGGCGACCGACGATATCAGAGCCGGGTCTGTCTGCCGGCTGGGTCCCTGTATTCCCCCCCTCCTCTTGCCGCAAAAGCGAATCAAGCAGGCTGAAATCCAGCGCCTTTTCCTGCCTCCCGCCACGTCGCCAGTAGCGCTGCGCCCCTTCCTTCAGGCGTTGCAGAACATGGCGCGGAACCGGCACTGCGCCTCCACCCGCCGACTGCCTGAGCAACGGGTCGGGAGAGAACAGTTTCAGCCGCTCCACGATATCCACGCCCGCTTCACTGCGTCCGCCCGAGCTGGCAGAGGCAGGCGCACGCAGGGGGTCACGCTCATCAAGAAGGGAGGCCAGACAGGCCGCAACCACATGCTCCTGCGGCGTCCGGGCTGCACACAGCATGGCAGCAAGACGGGGATGCGTGCCAAAACGGAGCATGCGCTCGCCCAAAGGGGAAAGCTGACCCTGCCCGTCCAGCGCGCCCAGCTTCTGCAACAGGCTGCGTCCGGCAGCCAGCGTGCCGGTCGGCGCGGCCTCAAGCATGGGGAGCTGTTCCGGCGGCGTGCCCATGATTTTCTCCCAGGCGGCCGTCACCAGGGCGAAATCGGCCAGGTCAGCCTCGCCGATCGCAGGCTTCTCCTGCACCGGCAGAGCGCGCTGGGTCATCTCCGACCACAACCGCACAGTAATCCCCGGCCCCTGACGCCCCGCGCGCCCCGCCCGCTGCGCAGCTGTAGCGCGCGATATGCGGCGCGTGCGCAGGCGTGACAGGCCCGTTCCCGGGTCGCGCTCAGGCTTGCGCCGCCAGCCGCCGTCAATCACCACGCGCACTCCGGGCACGGTCAGCGAAGTCTCGGCTATGGAGGTCGCCAGCACGATCCGGCGGCCGACCTGCGGGTCAAGAGCGCGGTTCTGTTCCTCCAGGTTCTGCTCGCCATAAAGCGGAAATACCGGCAGATCCTGCAGAAGGGCCTGGGTGCGGCGAATTTCCCCAAGGCCGGGCAGAAAAGCCAGAATTGAACCTTCCTCCTCGCCCCAGGCCTGCCTTACGGCAGCGGCGCAGGCTTCCGGCAGGTGCGGCGCCTTGGAAGCATGCCTGCCGCCTGGCCCCCGGGCGCCTGAGCTGCCCCCTCCCGCCAGCACGTCAGGCCCATGGCGGGTCTCGACCGGAAAAAGCTGGCCCGCACTTTCAATGAGCGGTGCAGGCTGCAGGCCGACCCCCTCCGGACCCCGCTCTCCGGGAAGGGCCAGGCCCTGGGTGAAGATTGCGCTGTCCAGCGTTGCCGACATGGCCAGCAGGCGCAGGGCGGGACGGAAATGCCGTTGCAGGTCCAGACACAGGGCCAGCCCTGTATCGCCGTCCAGCGAGCGCTCATGCACTTCGTCAAAAATGACCGCTTCCACCCCTTCAAGCAGCGGATCATCCAGTAACCTGCGCACCAGAAGCCCTTCGGTGATCACCTCGATGCGCGTCCGGGCTGAAACAGCACTTTCCGGCCGGGTCCGGAAACCGATGGTGCCCCCTGGCTTTTCACCCAGCAGATCCGCCATGCGGCCCGCGGCCCCCCTGACCGCCACGCGGCGCGGCTCGACCAGAAGAATTCTGCCCTCCCGGCCCAGCCACTCCGGCTGCCGGGCCAGCAGGGCCAGAGGCACCAGCGTTGTTTTGCCCGCTCCTGGCGGGGCCGCCAGCACAGCGTTGGAAGTCCGCGCCAGGGTGGCGAAAAGTTCAGGCAGGATGTCACAGACCGGCAGATCACCGATCCGCGCGGCCAGTGGCTGGGGAAAGACCGGATGCGGCGACATCGGAAAAGTATCAGCCTTACTTGAGCGGAAAGCCGAGCCGCTTCAGGATCGCGCCCATCATGGCCCGTTCTCCCAGACCGGAAGCTTCGGCCATCCGTCCGGCCGCCGTGCTGGACCACTGCCGTGAAGGCAGGCCCTGTTCCTGCTGGTAGGTATCAGCGCGGCTGTCATAGGCCGCAATATGGGCCGGTTCCTCCTGCGCACTGTAATGTTCACGGTGCAGAATCACCTCCTGGCCCAGTCGCGGCTTGATCGCCGGGCGGCGCTCCTCTGCCGTCATCTGCGCCGGCACCCCGACACTGAGTCCGCAGACTGCTACACAACGGGGCGGCAGACCCAGAAGTTCGGCCACTTTTTCAGGCTCATTGCGCAGACCACCGATGAACACAGTTCCCAGTCCCATGGATTCAAAAGCGAGCGCACTGTTCTGGGCGGCCAGGGCCGTATCGAAACTGGCCATGAGAAAAGCCTCATGATGATCCAGCCCCGCACTGCCAAGCCCTTCGCGTTCAGCCATGCGCTCCAGCCGCGAAAGATCGACTATCCAGGCCAGAAACAGCGGCGCCTGCGCCACATAAGGCTGATGGCCGGACAGTTCAGCCAGCTCCTGGCGCCTGGCGGGGTCCTCTACCGCAACGACCGACCAGGTCTGAAGGTTGCTGGACGTAGGAGCGCTTGAAGCAGCGGCAATACCCAGCTCCAGCGCTCCTGCCGGCAGGGGGATGTCAGCATAGTGGCGCACGCTGTGATGGCGCAGGGCCGTCAGCAGAACATCGTTTACCGGCAGCGCGCCTTCCTGCAGCAGCGTCGCCAGCTCTGCGGGTAGCGCCGTCCGATAGCGCTGGTACCAGAGGTCTGCCAGGGCGGCCGCAGAGGGGGAAGAAGACGAGGGCATGAAAATCCTTCTGACTGAAACTTCGTCCGGAAAAAACTGCTTCAGAAAACTGCTTCAATAGGTCATCAGACTGGCAACGGGGATGTCCACCTTCTCACGCCCGCCCAGCTCGGAAAGCTCGATCATGACAGCGGCGCCGACCACTTCAGCCCCCACCTTACGCAGAAGTGCGACGGAGGCTGCCAAGGTGCCACCGGTAGCAAGCAGGTCGTCCAGGATCACCACTCGCTCTCCGGGCCTGACAGCATCAGCCTGCACCTGCAGGGTGTCCGTGCCATATTCCAGGCCGTAGGCGAGCGACACGGTCTCTCCCGGCAGCTTGCCTGGCTTGCGCAGCATGGTGAAACCGCAGCCAAGGCGCTGGGCGACCGGTGCAGCACTCAGGAAGCCACGGCTTTCGATCCCGGCCAGGCTGTCTGGCCTGAAACGCAGCACTTCCTGAGCCAACCGCGCCGTGGCGATCTGCCACGCCTCCGGGTTTCTCAACAAGGTGGAGATATCATAAAAAAGTATGCCCGGTTTCGGGAAGTCAGGCACTTCACGGATAAAGGCCTTGAGATCCAGCGGCTGGGGCGCTTGCCAGGGCGTGCCCTGCCGCTTTGAAAGAGCGGCACCCGGGACTTCCCGCTCTGTATTTTCCTGACCTGACCCGCTCTGATCCGGCTGGAGAGTTACAGAAGCTTCGAGATCGGAGGGGGACATGGCAGATCCTTTCGGACAGGGAAACAGGCAGATCAGCCGGGAAACGGTTCAGCTGCCTGGAACGACTTTCCTTCTCTAGGGGAGAGGGTGGAAGGGCTCAACCCGTTCACTTGCCCCATTCCCTTCAATACCGCCCAGAAAAGGCAGGGCGGGACAGGCACGCGCCACAGTCTCGAGCAATTGGCTACGTCGAAAGGGTTTGGGCAGAAAAGTCGTATCTGATGGCACATGGGCCAGCTGATCGCCCGACATCAGCACCAGCCCTGCCTGCTGGCCCTGTTCGGCCAGCAGCTCACGGGCCCGGCACACAAGGGTCAGCCCGCCTGGCGCTGAACTGTGCTCTGCAGGGCAGCCGGTCAGAGAAAGCGGCAGATTGAGATCAACCAGCAGCACCAGCCGCAATCCGGCCTTCTGACCTGCCAGAGCGCTCCCTGTCTCCAGAGGTCCGCGCAGCCTAAGGTCAGATGGGCCTTCCCCCAGCGTGTGCAGTTCCGCAAGACCTTCTTCCACGCATGTGAAGCTCCTGACCGTCCAGCCAGCGCGCTCCAGCATGGTTTCAAGCAAGGCACACAGAATTTGATCATCCTCTCCCACCAGGCACAGGCCTGGCTGCACTTCTCCACGATCGCAGCTCATGGAGTTCTGCTTCCCTCGGTTCCTGCTTCGCGCGGGGCTTTCCAGGCGCAGTAGCACATGGCCAGGGTAGCGAGAAAAAACAGGGCCGCCATGGGCAGCGCAGTGCCCACTGGCAGGACTGCACAAAGCGCACTGGCCAGGGCGCCTGTCAGGTATTGCCCGGTCCCCGCCAGGGCCGCTGCCGTACCGGCATTGCGGCCCTGATGATAAAGCGCCGCTGCCGCCGCATTGGGACCGATCCCGCCGCCAGGTGCGAGAACAGCCAGCATGGCGGCGATCAGGAGAGCAGCCCAGTCATGACCCAGCTGGCCACCATTATGGACGACCCAGGCAGCAGCCAGGGCGAGGCACAGCAGCGCCACCGCGCCGCCCAGGCTCAGCAGAAGACAGAAACGCAGGAGCTTCTGGCTGCTGATGCGCTCCACCAGCACGGCATTGATCTGTGAGACACCGATCATGCAGATCGCACAACCGCCAAACAGCAGCCCGTACTGCATCGGCGTGAAGTGAAAGACCTGCTCGAACAGATAGGGCGCAGCACTCAGATAAGTGAAAACCACAAATCCCTGCAGGATCCAGACCATCCCGGAATAGAAAAACGTGGGGTCGTTGAAAATGCGCCAGTAACGCTCCAACACGCGCTTCAGCTGGACAGGCTGGCGATGGTCAGCGTCCAGCGTTTCGGGCAGCAGCAGAAAGACCAGCACCATGCAGAGAAGCCCGTAGACAGCCATGAGCCAGAAGATATCGCGCCAGCTGATCCAGGCCAGCGCAAAGCCACCCAAAGCCGGCGCCGCGATCGGCACCACCCCCTGCACGGCGATCAGGCGCGACATCAGCCGGGCCGAAGCATTGCCGCTCGTCGTGTCGCGCACGATGGCGTTGGGCACGACCAGGCTGGCCGCCCCCATGAAAGCCGCCAGTGCCCGGAAGGCACACAACACCCCCATGCCCTGGGCCAGGGCACACCCCACCGAAGCCAGAGCGTAGCCCAGTGTGCCGATGAGCAGCGGGGTTCTGCGCCCGAAGCGGTCTGCCAGCGGCCCGACACAGACCTGCCCCAGCGCCAGTCCGATCACCCATGCCGTCATGGTCAGGCTGCCGCTGCCAGCGGGGCTATGCAGCTGCGCCTCCATCATCGGCAGGGCGGGCAGGTAGACATCCGTCGATACAGGCCCGACAGCCGTCAGCGTGCCAAGCAGCAGCGGAAACCAGTGAGGCGGCTTTCTCGTCCCCTTTTCCGGTCCCGGACCACCAGAATCAGAAGAACCGGAAACAGATAAGGAAGAAAGAGTGTCCTCAGGCGGCAGGCGTTCGGCCATGCTGCACTCCTTTGACCTGCAGAGAAACATCATCCTGGCTGCCCGGCTGCGCTCGCAGAACATTGCGCCCACATACCACCCCCAGCACGCCCGAAACCAGCAGCAGCCCGGCTGCCAGTCCGCCCTGCGCAAGCCGGTCCAGACGGAGGCCATTGCCAGCCAGGACAAAAACCACGTTCTGCGGCAGACCACCAAGCAGAGTCGCAAAGAGGAAGGGCAGAAAACGCGTCCCGATGCGCCCACAGAAAACTGAAATCAGCAGAGCGGAGCCGACAGGCAGAAAACGCAAGGCCAATACCGTACGGAAAGGCGCCAGTGTCAGAGTCTGGCGCAGGGTGCTGAAGAAACCGACCTGATTATTAGGAAACTCAGCCTCTGCAGCGCGCTGGCCTGACAGCCACCCGGCGCCATAAGCCAATATTGCACCACCCGTTGAAGCGCCACAGGCAAGCAGAGTGCCCGACAGCAAGCCGAACATAGTCCCGGCCAGCAGGGCCAGCATCTGCCGCGGCAGACCACAGGCGCAATACAGCACACCGCCTGCCAGAAAAACGAGCCAGCTGCCATCATGACCGCGCCAGGCCTGCAGGCTGGCCAGCAGCCAGCGGCCGGCGGAAAGCCGGGCAGCCAGCAACGGCAGCAGGATCAGCACCAGCGCCCAGAGTGCCAGACGACCTCCCGGCCCACGAAGCCAGGCTGCAAGGCCCAAAAGCCGCTTGGAAGAATCTGCAGGCATTTTTCCAGACGTTCTCAGAACAGACTCTTCAGCTAATGGCTGGCTCAGAGCAGGCCCCGGGCACGGATAAGCGCGAAAGCGGCCAGGGTCACCATGCACGTGATTTCTCCTTCAGCGATCATGCGCTCGAACTGTTCCAGGGTCACGTCATGCGCCGTCATGTCAGCTTCGCTCGATTCACGCGCGGTGTCGCCGCGCTCGAGATCACGGGCCAGATACACATAGCCCTTCTGGGTCGAGTAACCCGCCCCCTGATAGAGCATCCCCGCTGCGATGAGACGGCCGGCAAGCAACCCCGTTTCCTCGCGCAATTCCCCCAGGGCCAGCTCAGCGGGGTCCACATCAGAGCGTTCCTCCCACATGCCCATGGGGAATTCCCACAGACGTTTTGCAACCGGGTAACGGAACTGCCGCACCAGGGTGATACGGCCATCACGATGCTGGGGCATGATCACTGAAAAAGTGCCCCGCTCGACCGTGCCATACAGCCCTTTTCTGCCATCGGGGCGCAGGAAGACGTCTTCACGCACGGCCGTCCAGGGATTGCGGTAGACCTGGCGCGTGCCAAGCAGCCGGTAGCCCGCAGCCGCCTGAGCCGCCCTGATCTCCGGCGCATCGGCATCCCCCGGAGTTTCGGCAGGAAGGGAAAACAGGACCTGGTCGCTGTCGTCCCCCTCACCCGAAGCGGGGGTACTGTCTGCGTCACTGCCGGCAGGAATATTCTGAGCCATGAGAATCCAGTCTGGGTCCTGACCGTGATGTCGGGGGATCAAAGCATGAAACGGTCATCAAGCTACGTAAAACACCTTAATTGGGAGAAAAGACGTTCCCGACTTCCCCCTGCGCCTGCAGGCGTGCCAGGCAGCCTCCCGCAACAGGTGACGACAAAATGTGAACTTATTAAAAAATTTTCCACAAAACTATCGCTCGAGATCAATATCCCCTCTTCTCATGCCTTCCTGAAGCCCGAAATCCGTCTTCCCAGTCTTTGCAGGTCTCCAGGCCACGCGCTGGCAGAGGCAGGCTTCTGCAGATAGTTTCATGCCGCTCACCCCTTTTCGCCTAGGGGCAGAAGAATCTGAAAATGACTGGAACATTCCCGGAAAGATACGCAGGGAGCGGGAAGCTGGCAGAACGTCACACACCATCACCAGGTCGTGACGGAAGCGCAATCTACCCTTATGGTAAAGCGCTTGATGCAACGAGCCGGCTGCCTGCGCCGTCCGGTTCCGTTTCCAGCTGACCGATACCGGATCTCTTGCCGGTCTCCCGGTCGGGCCAAGCGCGGGAACGGGAACGGTCCGGCAGGGTGGACGGACTATCATAATCCGTAATCGGGCTATAATCGGGCAGACGGGGTGCCTCTCCCACGCCCTGTTTTCACCCTCCGCCTAGACCCCTCCAGGGAGATGCGTGTGCCAGAAGAGTCGATCGTCGGAACCGCCGCCGACCCCAAACTACCGACCAACCCCACCCTGCGGGTCCTTCCGGTCGTTCTGTTCAACCTGCTGATCTATTTCGTCATCGGGCTGCCAAACGCCGTGATGAGCGGCATGTTCGTGGTCAATACGCTCGGCTTTGATACAGGGGTGGCCGGGACAACCATCACCCTTCAATATCTCGGCACTTTTGCCACCCGTCTGGTGGCAGGCCAGCTTGTGGATAAATACGGCCCCAAGAAGATCCTGACCTGGGGGCTGATCGCCTGCGTCATTTCCGGGCTGCTGGTCTGTCTTGCAGCCATCATCCCGACCATCTTCGGCACTGACGGCAAGCTGACGCACGGCACGTGGCGCTACGTCGCCCTTGGCATCGCTCTGCTGAGCCGGCTGTTCATCGGCTGGGCCGAAAGCTGGACCGCCACTTCCGTCACCACCTGGAACATGCGCCGCGTCGGGCTGGCTCATACCTCTGTTGCCATCTCCTGGAACGGCGTCACCTCTTACGGGGGCATCGCCCTGGGCGTGACAGTCGGTGAGTTCCTGGGAGCGAAAGTCATGCCGCAGTGCAGTCTTCTGCCTGTCGGCATGCTGGCGGTCGCCATCGGGGTGGGCGCGCTGATCCTGCTGAGCTTCTATGTGGGCGTCAAACCCCTGGACCGCAAAGGCGCGCCGATGTCCTTCCTCACGGCTGTGCGCAAGGTGCTGCCCTATGGCTCCGGGCTGGCAGCCGGCTCCTTCGGCTTCGGCACGGTCAACGGGTTCCTGTCGCTGTATTATGAGTCCAACCACTGGTACGACATCGGCCTGACCTTCATAATCTTCGCGGCTGTCTTCATCGGGGTGCGGATCCTGTTCTCCAACCAGATCGACATCCGTGGCGGCATGCCTGTGGCAGCCGTGTCACTGCTGACTGAAACCATCGCCATGGGTCTCTTCAGCTTCGGTCATTCCGAAGTCAGCGCCATGGTGGCAACCGGCCTTACCGCTGCCGGCTTCTCTCTGCTCTTCCCGGCCCTTGGCACAGAAGCGGTCAAGACAGATGGACCGGAATACAGCGGCATCCTTCTGGCGGCCTATTCCATCTTTACCGATCTCACCATCTTCCTTGTGGGACCGTGCATGGGCTACATCAAGGACCATTCCAGCTGGTCCGTGATGTTCGCCGTCGTCGGCGTTCTCTGCTTCAGCGGCATTTTCCTCAGCTACGGGCTGAAGGCGCTGAGCAACAAACAGATCCGCCAGGGCTGAATTCCCGACCAGACTCTTTCCTTACGCCCGCTTCTGGCGTAGCCCGACTGCGAAGTCCGGCCACAGGAAAGAATCCCTGAAGCACAAGGACCTTGCCTCGTTGACCGAAAACGCTGTTTCTCCCACCCCACCAATGACTGCCGGGCGCCAGGCGCCGGAAACCGTTTCCAGCTGCGCTGTCTTCTGCGGCTCACGGCCCGGACGGCTGCCAGCTTATACTGAAGCGGCCCGGGCTGTCGGCACGGCCCTGGCTGAAGCGGGCATCACGCTGATCTATGGCGGCGGCAATTGCGGATTGATGGGCCAGGTGGCCGACGCGGTGCTGGCAGCGGGGGGAACGGTCAAGGGCATCATCCCGCATTTTCTGCACAGCCGCGAGGGGATGCATGCAGGGGTGACGGACCTTGAAGTGACAGCTGACATGCCTTCACGCAAGGAGCGTCTGTTCACGCTGCCACAGGCTTACGTCATCCTGCCCGGTGGTATCGGTACATTGGATGAGTTTGCCGAAGTTCTCGTCAATCACCAGCTTGACCAGGGGCGCAAGCCCATCTGTGTGGTCAATGCTGCAGGCTGGGCCGATCCGCTGCTGGCCTGCCTTGAAGCGATGGTGGAACAGGGCTTTGCCGAACCCGCACTTATGGAATATTTCGGCGTTGTGGCGGATGCAGAAGCGATGATCCGTTACCTGAAACGGCCTCTGCCTTCAGCAGTCTGACGGGCCTTCAGCGAGGCCGAGCCCCAGGTTCAGGCTTCAGCGCGGACGCGACGGATGACGGCGCCACAGGCAGCGAGCTTGCGGTCCACGCCTTCATAACCGCGGTCCAGATGGTAGATCCGGCTCAGAACCGTTTCCCCTTCCGCCCGCAGTCCAGCCAGAATCAGCGAGAAGGACGCCCGCAGATCGGTCGCCATGACCCGCGCGCCTGAAAGCCCGCGCACACCACGGATAATCGCCGAGCGGCCATGGATGTTGACGTTGGCGCCCATGCGGTTCAGCTCCGGCACATGCATAAAACGGTTTTCAAAAATTGTTTCCGTGATCATTGAAGCGCCATCTGCCACAGCAAGCATGGCCATGAACTGGGCCTGCATATCCGTGGGGAAGCCCGGATAGGGCTCTGTCATCAGGTCAATGCCGCGCAGCTGGCCACGCGCGCGCACGCGCAGGCCACGCTGATCGAGCTGAACCTCCGCACCTGCGGCCTCCAGAGCCGTGATCACCGCTTCCTGATCCTCTTCCCGCCCACCGACCAGCAGCAGGTCACCCCCCGTGATCACAGCGGCACAGGCATAGGTTCCGCATTCGATCCGGTCGGGCATCACGGCATATTCAGCTCCGTGCAGCGCGGGCACGCCTTCAATGACCAGTGTCCCCGTGCCCTCACCGCTGATGCGTGCGCCCATGGCACGCAGGCAGCCGGCCAGATCCGCGATCTCGGGTTCGCGGGCCGCATTGACGATCTCTGTCGTTCCCTTGGCCAGCGTGGCAGCCATGAGCAGGTTTTCCGTCGCACCGACACTGGCGAAAGGCAGAACGATGCGCGCGCCCTTCAGCCCGCCGGGCGCAGAAGCATTGATGTAGCCGTTCTCCAGAACGATTTCCGCCCCCATGGCCTCAAACCCCTTGAGGTGCAGGTCAACCGGGCGGGTGCCGATGGCGCACCCACCAGGCAGCGAAACCTTGGCTTCCCCGACCCGGGCTAACAGAGGCCCCAGCACAAGGATGGAAGCGCGCATTTTCGAGACGATGTCATAGGGCGCTTCCACCGACGTGATCTGCCCCGACAGGCTGAGAGTATGGGGATCAACCTGCACAACCTCCATACCCAGTCCGGTCAGCAGGCGCTTCATGGTACGGATATCGGCAATATCAGGCACATTGGAGAGCACCAGTGGACCGGGAGAAAGCAAAGCCGCCACCATCAGCTTGAGGCCGGAATTCTTGGCACCCCCGATGGGGATTTCCCCGTTCAGACGCGCGCCGCCCTCAATGATGAACTGGTCCATTCTCCCTCGACTCCTGTCTCAATCTCTGTGCTGACTCTGGCCTGTTGTTTTTGTCTTGTCGTGTGCCTTGCGAGTGCCCTTGAACGCTGCGTTACCCGGTCCTCTGGTGCTTTCCAATATACCGGCTTCCCCTCGGTCAGCACCCGGAAAAGCGGAACGGATAAGAAGTGTTTAAGGCGCTTTTATGTATTGATCCTGTATGTATCGGTCCTGCATTGGCGGTCGGCTCTATCAGGACCCGGTTTGCAGCCTGGGTTTCACAGCCTTGGGGGCGTCACGCCTGTCTGGTGCATGTATTTCCCCGCCCGGTCGGCGTAGCTTACTTCACACGGGCTGGCCCCCTTGAAGAACAGAAACTGGCAGATGCCCTCATTAGCATAGATCCTGGCGGGCAACGGGGTCGTGTTGCTGATCTCGATCGTCACCTGCCCCTCCCATTCCGGCTCGAGCGGCGTAACATTCACGATGATACCGCAACGCGCGTAAGTGGACTTGCCCAGGCACAGTACCAGCACATCACGGGGGATGCGGAAGGTCTCGACCGTATGGGCCAGGGCGAAGCTGTTAGGCGGAATGGTGATATCGCCTTTGCGGGTCACGAAACTGTCAGGCGTGAAATGCTTGGGATCAACGATGGCGCTGTCCACATCCGTGAAGATCCGGAATTCATCAGCCACGCGTGCATCATAGCCATAAGAGGAGAGGCCGTAGGAGATCACGCCCTCACGCTTCTGCGCTTCAACGAATGGCGTGATCATGCCGTGTTGCAGAGCCATTTCCCGGATCCAGCTGTCGGGCATGATGGACATGGCATCGTCTCCTCTCGGTTGCTGGTATGTGTTTGCATTTCTGGCTTCTGAAAGCCCCGCTCTGCCCTTGCGCTGGCCGCCCACTCCCGTGAGAGAAGAACCCTTTCGCTCTAGACTGCCCCGCTTCTGAGCGCAACGCTCCTGGCAGACAAGTGCAAAATGAGCCGGTGGTCAGAATCTTTCCGTGCCTCTGCGCCCCTCAGCTTTATTTCTCCGAATTTTCAGCTGGCTCAGGAACGGTTTCGGAGCCACTTTTACCTGAACCGGTTTCCGTTTCGACAGGGGCTGATCCACCGGAGGCAGGTCGGGGCGTGGGCGCGTTGGCAGCGGCCTGCGGTGCAGAGGCAGAACCGCGGGAAAACCAGGCGGCCCTGCGGCGCGGTCGGTCCCAGACTGTCGGGGAAAGGGCGGCGGCCGGATGGGTGATAGGCAGGCGGCTGAACATGTCATCGCGAAAAAGCAGCTCCGACATGGAAGGCCGGCGCCGGCGGGGCTTGCGGAGCGGGCGCTGTACTGCAGCCCCACGCAGGGTGCGGCGGAAATGCGGCCAGCGCGGGCGAAGCTCGCTGCAGACCACACCCCCCACAATGCAGCCAGCTCCCATAACGGTCGTGGGGCCGAGTGGCTCACCCATCAGGTGACCGATCAGCCCCCCCCAGATCGGCTCAGTGGAGTAGATCATCGTAGCTTTGGTGGCCGGAACCGATTTCTGTGCCCAGTTCATCACCAGTTGGACGCAAGCGCTCAGCAGCCCCATGGCCACTGCACACCAGACCCAGGGCGCATGAAAGGAGGGCAGGTGTTCACCGGTTACAATCATGCAGGCAAAAGCCAGCAATCCACCGAAAACCAGCTGGACGATCGTGATGCGCTTGCTGTTGGCCCCGACAGCAAACATGCTGATGAACAGGATCTCGAACGCGAAAGCAACGGTGCCGACAAGGGTGTAGATATCGCCTGTGCTGAAATGCAGTCCGTCTTTCTGGGGCCCGGCCAGCAGCACCAGGCCGGTAAAGGCCAGGAGAATACCGACCCAGCTCATCAGGCTGGGCGGCTTGCGCTGCACCAGCCACTGCAGAAGTGGTACCAGCGGCACGTAAAGAGCGGTCAGGAAGGCTGAGCGGCTGCTGGGAATGGTCTCAAGCCCGGCACTCTGGAGCATATAGCCGACTGAAAGCGCTGTGCCGATCAGACTGCCATTGACGATCTCGCGCCGTGTCATGCCGAGAAGGCAGCTGGGACCTGTCATCAGCATGACAAAGAAAGCGGCGATGAGAAAGCGCACGCCCACAAAGAAACAGGGGCCGCTGGATTCCATCGCCAGATGCAGCACGTAATACGTTCCGCCCCAGAAGACGGTAACAATGGCCAGCGAGATTTCAGGCAGCGTCGGCAGGTAACGCGCCAGACCTTCTTTCTGGTGCGACGACGGATGTGCCGGGGGCTCAGCTACCAAGGGGCTCGAGACAGAGACCGCCGGCGCCCCGGCAGACGGCCCGTCACCCTTCTGCTCTTGGGGAGAAGCGGGGCTGGTCATGAGGTCGCTTCCGTTTCAGGAGCCCGGCACGCTACAGCCTTTGTCGCCGGGCTGGCGGCCGATTCGCCGCGGACCTGCTGAAGCTGGGAACCCTGCCGGGCCATGTCGCGCTGCTGACGTTTGCGCCGCGCCAGATTGGCACGCAGAGCCCGGGCCTCACGTTCCAGGCGTGCCTGGCGGTCGCGTTCCGCCTTTGCAGTCAGGCGCGACTGGCTGGAACCGGCGCTGACCGGAGAGCTAATCGGGGTGCGGTTTTGCGCGTGTTCAGAAGTCCCTTGTCCGGTCAGAACCTGACTGGACGCAGCGTGCGGCGAGCCCTTGTTCTCCATCGGTATCCTCAATTCTCCTGCGCCCGATTCCGGACTGTTCGGAACCGAGTCGCCAACCTGTCCCGGTCCGTGTTGTGGCCCAGGACTTCATCATAAACCTCCAGCGTCATCGCCTGCATTCTCTGCATCGCGTAAAGCGTTACAGCCCGCTGCCGCGCCGCGCAGGCTGCCTCGTGCACCTCCCGGGTGAACGGTCGCGCAATCAACCCTGCAAGCGCCGAGGCAAGAGCCCTTACATGACCTGGCGGCAGGAGGATACCGGTTTTTCCCTCCAGCACCGTTTCTGCCTGTCCCCCATGCAGAGAAGCCACAACCGTGCACCCCATCATCTGCGCTTCCACCGCCACCCGCCCGAACGGTTCAGGGCGCAATGAAGGCGCCAGAACGATGTCCGTCAGCGCATAGGCGGCCGGCATGTCCGAGCAGGCGCCGACGAGCTGCACGCGACCGGCAAGGCCCAGCGCATTGATGCGCGCCTGCAGCTGGCGACCATAAGCCGTTTGCACGCCAGGCCCCACCAGCAGGCAGCGCCATGGAGCGCCTGGTGTTTCGCAAGTCCATTGCCTTGCCATCCGCCCAAGGGCTTCCACCGCCAGGGCCTGGCCTTTCCAGCCTGTCAGACGCGCAGGCAGCAGCAACACGATTTCGCCTTCCCGCAGTCCCCAGCGCTGCCTCAGCCGCACCATTCTCGCAACGGCACTGGCTTTCTTCGCACTCTCCGCCGGCGCAAGAGGACTTTCCTCCTTACCGAAACCCCGCACACCAAAAACAGCCGGATCAAAGCGCTCAGGGTCGCTGCCACGGGCAATGACGCGCAGGCGCTCGGAGGGCACATGATACTCCTGGACCAGGCGGCGGCCGATCTCTCCTGACACCGCAATCACCCGTTCTCCCCGGACCAGTCCGGAATTGTAGAAACGCTTGATGAATGTCCGCGCGCCGTGCACGCCGTGCCAAGTTGTGACCAGCGGCACCCCTTCCAAGCAGCAGGCAGCCCAGGCAATCCAGGCAGGCCAGCGGGAACGGGCATGGACAAGCTGAACCCCTTCCCGGCGCAACAGCTGACGCAGGGCCTGCACCTGACGACAGATTTTCAGGGGCGAAAAGCTCTTCCGGAAGTCCAGGGCAATGTGTTCAGCCCCACAGGCGCGCAACGGGGGCAGCAGTGGGCCTCCGTCCGAAGCCACCAGGGCCCTGGCCCCCGCCTGGCGCAGGGCACGGGCGATCTCCAGGGTACCCTGCTCCACCCCGCCATGCCCCAGGGCTGGCAGCACCTGCAGAATGACAGGAGGTTCCGGCACAAGCGGCTCTCTTTCCTGGGCCTTCAGGCGGGCTGACCCGGGAAGAGCCTCACCCATTTGCCGGAATGGTCACGATAGCCCCGGTACCATGACTGGTGGCCGCCAGGGCCTGCAGCACCTGCATCATGGTGAAGGCTTCCTTGCTCTGGAAGTCATCATCACTGATCCAGAACCACACATCTTCATATTCCACGGCCGCATAAGCGTGCGCGGGTTCATCCTTGCTGCAGTGAATGACCACTTCGGGTCGGCTTTCAATGCCGACCTGACTGATGGTGGGCGGGGTGCGTCCCATTTTCACATCCTGGGGCGGCACCTGCATCTCATAGGAGATCTGGGTGAGCATGGCGAGCATGGAGCGGGTCAGGATCGCGATCTGGTCGGGACGTTTGGGATAAGGCCCGTAAACAATTTCCGCTTCCTGGGCTGTCGGGGCGAGGTGCAGCAGGCGCCGCACCTCGTTCTGAATGGCTTTGAGATTGCTGTCAGAAGTCGGCGTCAGCACCAGATAGGCATGTTCCGGCCCTTTCGGGGGCGTCTGGGACGAAGGGGAAAGCTTTTTGCTGCCCGGATTCTGTGACAGCACCTCCGCCGGGTTCTCGTTGGTGATGCGGATCGTCATGGCACCGGCGATCTGAAGCTGCCGCAGATCGTGAAGGAGCAGGTAGAAACGCACTGACCCGCCCCCGAAGGGGCCGGCCCCCAGCCCGCGCACGTTGGAAAGATTGTCGATGGACTGAGCTGTCAGGCGCAACAGGGTGTCGATCGGCATCCCTCCCAGACTCAACGGCAGGATAACCGTCGGCGAGATGGGGCGCATGACATTTTCGGCATATTGCTGCCCGGTGACCGGCTGGTAGGTGGTCGTCGGGTTTTCGGCCAGGGACATGCTGCCCTGACCGAAAAGATAAGTACTGATCGAAGCGCCGGGGTAGCCGTAGACGCCGCCTGAAATACTGCGCCCCAGACTGTAGCCGGCAATGACCTGGGTGGTGTCGAGAAAAGTCGGCGGATCAGCGTAGCGCAGGCGCACGATGTTAAGCAGCATCTCGCGCTTGGTGGTCTCGCCCAGGGCCCGGCTGTAGGCGAGCTGATCATGCGACAGGCGGTTGGGACCCAGGCTGATGCAGCCTCCCAGCCCAAACGCCGGAAGCAGGAGAATTACCCCGCAGGCCAGGGTTCTGCAGATTTCGACTGCCCTGCCCCTTCTGCTGATAATTAAAACAAAAAAAGGGGCAATGCGTTCTGAAAACAGCTTCAGAAAACACAGCTTCAGAAAACACTGGGGCAGACACGCAAAGAACAGGGAGAGAAAGGAAGCCGGAGCCTTGCGCCCCGGAAACGTTTCAAACGCGTTTGGCCGTCTTGCCTGCATCCTTCATTCCCCGTCGGCCGCCGATCCCGTCAGGCCTGTGGTATCAGGCTTGGCCACCCTTGGTAAGAGGCGCCGAAAGCCGTCAGGTCACGCGAAAGCATTTTTCAGAATTCCGGCACTTTTTTGCTCTGATGCTCCCTTGAAACCGCGCCTCTGCCACCCTAGATCGAAATCAAGAGCCCGGCCTTGCCCGATCGGCGCTCGTGACCCGTCATTTCCCCTGGCTCGGCCAGGTCTGAGATCATTGTCATCGCACCGGTGCAACGTTCCGGTTTCACGGCACTCAGGAGAGAAACGGTGGTCACGGTGCCTGAAGGATGGCGGTTCGGGCCACAACGTTAATTCAATTTCAAGCCTGTAACGGTTTGCGATGCCCACCCCCTCTCCTCAGCGCTCCGGCGCTGGGAACGGCACGGTTGGTCCAGCGTGATACCGACGACAGGCCCCAACAGGAAACAGGCATACCTTCATGAGCAAAATCATCGGTATCGACCTCGGCACGACCAACTCCTGCGTCGCCGTGTGCGAAGGCGACAAGACCAAGGTCATCCCGAACGCCGAGGGCCAGCCCACCACGCCATCCGTCGTCGCGTTCACGCCCAACGGGGAAGTTCTGGTCGGCCAGGCAGCCAAGCGTCAGGCGGTCACCAACCCGCTGAACACCATTTATGCTGTCAAGCGCCTCGTAGGCCGTCGTTACGATGATCCCGAAGTGCAGGAAGACAAGAAACTCGTTCCCTACAAGATCGTGCCGGGCCCCAATGGGGACGCCTGGGTCGAGGTCGAAGGCAAGGAATACTCCCCCGCCCAGATCTCCGCCTTCATCCTGCGCAAGCTGAAGCAGGACGCCGAGGCTTACCTGGGCGAGCCGGTCAAGGATGCCGTGATCACGGTTCCGGCCTACTTCAACGATGCCCAGCGCCAGGCAACCCGTGATGCGGGCAAGATCGCCGGTCTCGACGTCAAGCGTATCATCAACGAGCCCACTTCCGCCGCTCTCGCCTACGGGCTGGAGAAGAAGAACGCTGGCAATGTCGCGGTCTACGATCTGGGTGGCGGCACGTTCGACGTGTCCATTCTCGATATCGCCGACGGCACCATTGAGGTGATGTCCACCAACGGTGACACCTTCCTGGGCGGTGAAGACTTCGACATGGCCATCATCAAATGGCTGGTCGAGGAATTCAAAAAGAAGGACGGCATCGACCTGGCCGGCGACAAGATGGCCATGCAGCGCCTCAAGGAAGCTGCCGAGAAAGCCAAGATCGAGCTTTCCTCCGCCATGGAAACCGAAATCAACCTGCCCTTCATCACCGCTGATGCCACCGGTCCCAAGCATCTGGTGATCAAGCTGACCCGCGCCAAGCTGGACGCCCTGTGCGAGCCGCTGGTGAAAAAGACACTGATCCCCTGCGAAAAGGCCCTCAAGGATGCCGGTCTGACCCGTGATGAGATCAACGGCGTGATCCTGGTCGGCGGCCAGACCCGTATGCCGCTGGTGATCGAGACCGTTAAGGAGTTCTTCGGCAAGAACCCGGAGCGCAACGTCAACCCGGACGAAGTCGTGGCCATCGGTGCGGCCATTCAGGGCGCCATCCTGAAAGGTGACGTCAAGGACGTCCTGCTGCTCGACGTGACCCCGCTTTCCCTCGGCATCGAGACGCTGGGCGGCGTGTTCACCCGTCTGATCGACCGCAACACCACGATCCCGACCAAGAAGAGCCAGACCTTCTCGACCGCTGAAGACAACCAGCCGGCCGTGACCATCAAGGTCTATCAGGGCGAGCGTGAGATGGCGGCCGACAACAAGATCCTCGGCGAATTCAACCTCACCGACATCCCGCCGGCCCCGCGCGGCGTGCCGCAGATTGAAGTGACCTTCGACATCGACGCCAACGGCGTTGTGAATGTCACCGCCAAGGACAAGGCCAGCGGCAAGGAACAGAAGATCAGCATCAAGGCCCAGTCCGGCCTGACCGATGTTGACATCGAGCTGATGATCAAGGACGCCGAGGCGAATGCCGAAGCCGACAAGAAGCGCCGTGAAGTGATCGAGCAGCGCAACATCACCGAAGCCCTGATCCATCAGACCCGCAAGGCCCTGACGGAAGGTGAAGGCAAGGTCTCTCACGATGTGAAGGACGAAGCTGAGAAAGCCATCAAGGACGCTGAGGAAGCCACCAAGGGCGATGACGCGAGCGCCATCAAGCACGCTGCCGAGAAGCTGCAGCATGCCCTCAACAAGGTCGCCTCCGCTGAAGGCCCGAAGGCTGAAGCCGAAGCCCATGCCGAGGAAAAAGAAAACGTCGTGGACGCTGAATTTGAAGAGCTTCCCGACGACGACAAGAACGACCAGCCGAAGAAATAATTTCTTCAGCGACGCGTTCAACACCCTGTGATTGTGGGGTCGCCAGGAGAAATCCCAGCACCCGCACGAAAAACGCCTGTCTCTCCGGAGGCAGGCGTTTTTCGTTGCCTTTTCCTTCCAGCTGCAGGCAAAGGCCGGGGGCGAAATCCGGTTCAAGGGCTTTCTTTTTCAGCAAGCCACCCCATCTCTGGCCTAGACGATCCGTTTTCCGCACTCTTGTACAGGGACCCTCATGCCCACGCAGATCGACTACTACCAGCTTCTCGAAGTCTCCCGCACGGCCAGCGGAGAGGAGATCAAGCGCTCCTTCCGCCGTCTGGCCCTGCGCTATCATCCGGACCGCAATCCCGATGATCCTGAAGCTGAACTGCGTTTCAAGGAAATCAATGCTGCCTATGAGGTTCTGAAAGACCCGCAGAAACGCGCGGCCTATGACCGTTACGGTGCTTCCGCTTTCCAGAATGGCGGTGCTGGAGCTGGAAGCGGGTTCGGTGGCTTTGGGGGTGGGGGATTCGGCGGCGGTTTCAATGCCAATGATCTCGGCGATCTGTTCGAGCAGATGTTCGGCAATGCCCGTCAGGAACGCAGGCGTTCCGGGGGCCAGGATATCCAGACCCAGGTGGAGATCACGTTGGCCGAAGCTTTCACGGGCGTGAAAAAGGAAGTCACGATCGAGACCCGGAAACCCTGTGAAACCTGTCACGGGTCAGGCTCCAGCGACCCGAAAGGTGGCCGCAGCGTCTGCCCGACCTGTCGCGGACGAGGCGCAGTGCGTGCCCAGCAGGGATTTTTCCTGGTTGAACGTCCCTGCCCCACCTGCCACGGTGAAGGCGAAACTGTCAGCCATCCCTGTGAAAGCTGCCGCGGCAGCGGGACCGAGCCCACTTTCGAGAACGTCACGGTTGAGATTCCTGCCGGTGTGGAGGACGGCACCCGCCTGCGCCTGCACGGCAAAGGCGCGGCCGGGCCCGGCAAGCAGGAGGCAGGGGATCTCTACGTTCTGGTCACTGTGGAGCCCAGTGATCTCTTCCAGCGCGAAGGGGCCACGCTCTACTGCCGCATTCCCCTTCGCATGACGCAGGCGGCTCTTGGTGCGGAAATCGAGGTGCCGGTCATCGACGGCACCAAAACACGGCTCAAGATCCCTGCCGGCACCCAGAGCGGACAGAGCTTCCGGCTCAAGGGCAAGGGCTTCAGCGTGGTACATGCGCGTGCCCGCGGCGACATGCATGTGCAGGTGTCAGTGGAAACACCGACCCGCCTCGGCAAGCGCCAGCGGGAACTGCTCGAGGAATTCGAGAAGGAAGGCGGTGACCATGCGGAAAGCAGCCCGCAGAACAGCGGCTTTTTCAGCCGTGTCCGCGAATTTTTCGACGGTCAGGGATAAACGCGAAAGGATTGAAGCCGATGGGTT
Source organism: Oecophyllibacter saccharovorans (assembly GCF_006542375.1). Lineage (GTDB taxonomy): Bacteria > Pseudomonadota > Alphaproteobacteria > Acetobacterales > Acetobacteraceae > Oecophyllibacter > Oecophyllibacter saccharovorans. Next base: position 594,025 of record NZ_CP038143.1, read on the forward strand.
CTGATTCTCCCGCGCCTGTACGACCGCGGATCGGCATCGCCGGGATCACGGGGCGCCTGGGGCACCTGTGCGCTGCCGAAGCCGGGCCCCAGGTAAGCGCCGGTCTTACCCGCCACCCCCGGCAAGCGGGGTTCCCAGGAATTTTTCTGACCAGCGAACCTGCAGAACTGGCTGCCCATGCCGATGTCATCATTGATGTCAGCCATGCAGGGCTCGTTCAGCACCATGCTGCCAGCTTTGCACGCGCAAGCGTGCCCTGGGTATTGGGAACGACGGGGCTGACCTCAGCGGACATACAGGCCGTGGAAGAGGCCTCCCGCCATATTCCCGTCCTGCGGGCCGCCAATTTCTCGCCGGCGCTGACCATGGTGCTGCAGCTGGCCCGACAGCTCGGCGCGACCCTGCCAGCGTCTGAATATGACGCAGAGATCTTTGACGTTCACCATCGCCAGAAGGTGGATGCCCCTTCCGGCACCGCCCTGGCCATCGGTCAGGCCGTGGCCGAGGGGCGGGAAGTCGCCTTTGATGAGGTCAAACGCTTTGATCAGAACGGCGCCCGTCCGGAGGGCGCCATCGGTTTTGCCGCCCTGCGCGGCGGTCAGGTCGTAGGCGAACATGAGCTCAGATTTCTGGCCGCTGATGAGGAGATCACTCTTTCCCACCGCGCCCTGGACCGCCGGGTCTTTGCGCGCGGCGCCCTGAAAGCGGCTGACTGGCTGGCACGTCCCGGCCGCCGTCCCGGCCTCTACGGCATGCAGAATGTCCTGGAAGGCGCATGAGCGAGCGCCCCTCCGCTTCCTCCGGGCACCTGTGTGCCGCAAACCACCACGCTCCGGATAAACCTTCCAACCCGGAAGACAGACTCCATCAGGACCGACATGGCAGTGCGGCAACTCTTGACCCTTCGCCACATTTCCGCCATGCGGTAGCTACTCACGTGCTGCATGTGTCAGCCCTGTCCGCTTATCCCCGGCTTCCGACGTGTTTTCCGGAAACGGGCACCACTCCGGATACAGGCGGCAATAGCACCCTTTTCATCACTCATTCCCTGCGAGGTCCCTGAGTGCGCAATCACGGCGATTTCCTATTCACTTCCGAGTCAGTCTCCGAAGGCCATCCCGACAAGGTGGCAGACAGAATATCCGACACGATCCTGGATGCTTACCTGCAAGCCGATCCCGAAGCCCGCGTGGCCTGTGAAACCCTGGTGACCACCAACCGCGTGGTGCTGGCCGGCGAAGTCCGGGGACCGAAGGAAGTTGAAGACACCCTGATCGACCGCGCACGCGACGCCATCAAGGATATCGGTTACGACCAGGAAGGCTTCTCCTGGAAAAAAGCCGATATCACCTCCCATCTCCACGCCCAGTCCGCTGATATTGCCGTCGGCGTCGACAGCGCGGGCGAGAAGGATGAAGGCGCGGGCGATCAGGGCATCATGTTCGGCTTTGCCACACGCGAGACCGAACATCTCATGCCCGCCCCCCTTTTCTACGCGCAGACCATCCTCGAGCGCCTGCGCGACCACCGCAAGAATGGCGATCCGCGTGGCCGCGGCCTGCTGCCCGATGCCAAGAGCCAGGTGACCCTGCGCTATGAAAACGGCAAGCCGGTCGGCGCCACTTCCGTCGTGGTCTCCACTCAGCATGAAGCGGGGATGGACCAGAAGGAAATCCGCGAGATCGTGCGCGAAACAGTTCAGGATGTCCTGCCTGAGGGCTGGATGTGTCCTGACAATGAATTCTACGTCAATCCGACCGGCATCTTCGTTATCGGCGGCCCGGACGGGGATGCGGGCCTGACAGGCCGCAAGATCATCGTTGATACTTATGGCGGCGCTGCCCCGCATGGCGGCGGGGCGTTCTCAGGCAAGGACCCCACCAAGGTGGACCGTTCGGCCGCCTATGCCGCACGCTACCTGGCCAAGAACGTGGTAGCGGCCGGGCTGGCCGACCGCTGCACGATCCAGCTGAGCTACGCCATCGGCGTCTCCCGCCCGCTTTCGGTCTATGTCGATCTCGACGGAACTGGCAAGGACGTGGATGAAGACCGTCTCGGCCTTCTTCTCAACGAGATAATGGACCTCTCGCCGCGCGGTATCCGCAAGCATCTGCGCCTCAACCGCCCCATCTATGCCAAGACTGCCGCTTACGGGCATTTCGGTCGCGTGCCCGATCCTGAACTCGACAACTTCACCTGGGAAAACACGGATCTGGTCGCCCCTCTGAAGGCCGCCTTGCACCGCTGACTTCCGGACTGGACGGCTTGATTGCCGTTCCGGCCCGTTTCCATGCCCCGCCCGTTTCCAAGCGGGCGGGGCTTTGCAATTTCACCCTTCGCCTTCCTGACCGGAGACGTTCCGTGGCTTCTCCCTCTGCTGCCAATTCGCCCGCTCCTGCAACCGATCCTGCACCGGCAGAGCTCAAACCGCAGCCCGAGCGGCTTTACGGACGGCAGCGCGGTCACCCGCTGCGCGCCCGCCAACAGCGCCTGCTTGACGTTGCTCTGCCGCGCCTGCGTTTCACCCAACCCGCCGATCCTGAAAAAGCCTTTTCTGTCCCGGTGAAGCAGCTGTTTCTGGAAATCGGCTTTGGCGGCGGGGAACATGCGGCCGATCAGGCAGAACGCCACCCTGATACAGGCTATATCGCCAGCGAAGTGTTCGAGAACGGGCTGTGCTCCCTGCTGTCGCGGCTCATTGAAGAAAATCCGGAACAGGAAAATCACGAAGCGACCGCACCGCTGCCGCCCAATCTGCGCCTGTGGGACGAGGATGCGCGTCTTCTTCTTCAGGAACTGCCTGATGCCTGCCTGGACCGTGCCTATCTGATGTTTCCCGATCCCTGGCCCAAGGCACGCCATGCCAAGCGGCGCTTCGTCCATCCGGACAATATCCGTGAGCTGGGCCGTGTGCTCAAACCCCAGGCCACCTGGCGCATCGCCAGCGATCATACGGTCTACCAGGAATGGGTGGAAGAGATCATGACCACGCCGGAGGCACAGGCCCTGTTCGACTACGTCTCCTGCGTTCAGGAACGCCCTGCCGACTGGTCACCGACGCGTTACGAAGCCAAGGCCTTCCGTGAGGGACGCCAACCTTTTTACTGGATTTTTCGCCGGCGCGGGTAAACACTCTTTCCCGTTTTCACCGCCCGCCCTCATGAGCAGGAGACCGCCTGATGACATCCGCTTCCCACCATTCACACTCTCACGGCCATTCCCACCATGAAGGGGCGCATGATGAGATTGAGCGTGAGGAAATGGCTTATGACGTCGTCATCGTCGGTGGCGGGCCGGCGGGGCTTTCTGCTGCGATCCGCCTCAAGCAACTCGATCCGGAACGCTCGGTGTGCCTGATCGAGAAAGGCAGCGAGATCGGTGCCCAGATTGTCTCCGGCGCCGTGATCGAACCCCGCGCCCTGAACGAGCTTCTGCCGGACTGGAAAGAGCGCGGTGCACCGCTCAACACGCCGGTGACCGAAGAAAAGCTGCTTTACCTCACGCCCACCAAAGCCTTTCCCATTCCGGCCCTGCATCTTTTCATGCCTGCCATGGACAATCGGGGCAATTACGTCATTTCCCTGGGGGATTTCTGCCGCTGGCTTGCCGAACAGGCGGAAGCGCTGGGGGTGGAGATCTATCCCGGTTTTGCCGGCGCGCATCTGCATGTCAATCACGAGGGGCGCGTTGAAGGCGTGGTCACCGGAGACATGGGTGTGGGACGTGATGGCAAGCCGCGCAGCGATTTCGCCCCTGGCATGCTGCTGCGTGGCCGTCAGGTCATTCTTTCCGAAGGCGCGCGCGGCTCGTTGAGCGGCGAGGCCATGAGCCGCTTCTTTCTGCGTGAGGGAGTCGATCCCCAGACCTACGGCCTCGGCATCAAGGAAGTCTGGGAAATTCCCAAGGAGAATCACCGCCCGGGCTTCGTACAGCACAGCTTCGGCTGGCCGATGGACAATCACACCTACGGAGGGGCGTTCCTCTATCATTTCGGTGAGAACCTGGTCAGCTATGGCTTTGTCACAGCGCTTGACTACCAGAACCCCTGGCTCTCTCCCTTCGAGGAGATGCAGCGCACCAAGCTTCACCCCGCTTTCCGGCCGCATTTTGAAGGCGGGCGGCGCCTGACCTATGGCGCGCGCGTCATCACCGAGGGCGGCCTGCAGTCTCTGCCACGTCTCTCTTTCCCAGGCGGCGTGCTGACAGGCGACAGCGCCGGTTTTCTCAACATGCCCAAGATCAAAGGCACCCATACCGCCATGAAGTCAGGCATGCTGGCCGCTGAAGCCGTGCATGAGGCCCTGGAGCAGAACGCGTTTGAAGCCACCAGCTACCAGACCCGCGTGCAGGAATCGTGGCTGTGGTCGGAGCTGTATACAGCGCGCAACATCCGCCCTTCCTTCTCCAAATGGGGCATGATGGGAGGCGCGCTCTACAGCGGTGTGGACAGCCTGCTCTTCCGCGGTCATGCACCCTGGACCCTGCACCATCACCGCCCGGACTGCGACACGCTGCGCCATGCCGATCACTGCCGCAAACCGGATTATCCCAAACCCGACAACACGCTGACCTTCGATCGCCCGAGCTCGCTCTATCTCAGCAATATCAGCTATGACGAGAACCAGCCCTGCCACCTGAAGCTGCGCGATCAGCACCTGTGGGCTTCGGTCAATGAGCGCCTCTATGCCGCCCCTGAAACCCGCTACTGCCCGGCAGGCGTATATGAAGTGGAAACGAGCGGGGAGGATGAACGGCCGAAACTGCGCATCAACGCGCAGAACTGCCTGCAGTGCAAAAGCTGCGACATCAAGGATCCTGCCCAGGACATTCACTGGACCGTGCCCGAAGGCGGCAGCGGACCGAACTATCCCTCCGGCATGTGAAACGCTGCTGGCAGAAAGCCCGAACGACCGGAACCCTCGCAGCCTCGCCTCCATGAGCAAATTGTAAGGCTGCTCTTAAAAGGGCGGTTTGGCTTTCATGCGGCTTTCTGGCAAAAAGCCCGGCATGGACAGACGCAGTCCGGCCAGGATGAAAACCAGGGCCGGCCTGCGCTACAACAAGGCTCACATCCGAGGAATGACCATGAAGGTTCTTGTACCCGTCAAACGGGTCGTTGATTACAACATCAAGCCCCGTGTGGCTGCCGATGGCAGCGGCGTCGAGACGCAAGGGCTGAAGATGTCCATGAATCCGTTTGATGAAGTGGCTCTGGAAGAAGCCGTGCGGCTGCGTGAGAACGGAGGGGCAGCTGAAGTCATCGTCGTGGCCATCGGTCCAAAGGCGACAGCAGACACGTTGCGCACCGCCATGGCCATGGGGGCTGACCGGGCCATCCATATCCTGACTGATGAAGCGGCCGGACATGACGGGGGAATTGAACCCCTGGCCATGGCCCACCTGCTTGAGGAAGTGGTGAAAAAGGAGCAGCCCGGACTGGTCAGCATCGGCAAACAGGCTATTGACGACGACATGAGCGTGACAGGCCAGATCCTGGCCGCACGCCTTGGCTGGCCACAAGCCACATTTGCCAGCAAGCTCGAGCTCCTGCCGGAAGGCCGCGCCCGCGTCACACGCGAGATCGATGGCGGAGTGGAAGTGGTGGAGGTGAGCCTGCCTGCCGTCATCACGGCGGATCTGCGCCTCAATAATCCACGTTTTGCCACGCTGCCCAACATCATGAAAGCGCGCAAGAAACCGATCGAGACGATCGAGGCCGGTTCTCTCGGCGCCGACACCAAACCGCGCCTTGAAACCCTCAACGTGCGCGAACCCGCTGAACGCAAGCCCGGGATCATTGTCAGCAGCGTCGAAGAGCTGCTCGACAAGCTCAAGAACGAAGCGAAGGTGCTCTGATGTCCGTTCTTCTCATGCTTGAAAGCGAAGCCGGCAAGCTCCGCAAATCCGCCCGTGCCGCCCTCGCCGCCGCCCGTCGCCTGGCCGGAAAGGCGGAGCACAAGATTGATGTTCTCCTGTTCAGCGGTTCCGGCGGGCATGACGGCCAGCAGGCCGCTGAGGAAGCATCCCGGCTGCCCGGGGTTGGCAAGGTCCTGCATGCGCCGACCCATCCCCTGGCCGAGCAGGCTGCGCCCTTTCTGGCCCAGCATGCCCGCAACTACACCCATGTTGTCGCCCCTGCCTCAGCCACAGGCAAGGACGTGCTGCCGCGCGCGGCAGGACTGGTGGACGTGCAGCCGATCACCGATGTGGTGGAGGTCATTGATGAGGCCACCTTCGTGCGCCCCATCTATGCCGGCAATGCCCTGGCAACCGTGCGCTCCAGCGATCCGGTCAAAATGCTGACGGTCCGGCCCTCCAGCTTTGAAGCGGCAGAAGGCGAAAGCGAAACGCCTGCGCCGGTGGAAACAGTCCAGCTGCCTGAAACCTCCCAGGCGCGCTTCATAAAACGCGATCTGGCCAGCTCTGAGCGTCCGGATCTGGAATCGGCCCGCGTGGTGATCTCAGGTGGCAAGGGGCTTAAGGATACTGATCATTTCCACAAGCTGCTGGAACCCGTCGCAGACAAGCTCGGCGCTGCGATCGGTGCCTCCCGTGCTGCAGTGGATGCCGGTTTCGCCCCCAATGAAATGCAGGTCGGCCAGACCGGCAAGATCGTTGCGCCCGAGCTCTACGTGGCTGTTGGGCTTTCGGGTGCCATTCAGCATCTGGCAGGCATGAAGGACAGCCGGGTGATCGTGGCAATCAACCTGGATCCTGAAGCGCCCATCTTTCGCGTGGCTGATTATGGCATCGTGGGCGACCTGTTTGAGATCCTGCCCCAGCTGCAGGAAAAACTCTGAGTTCTCCCTCTGTCCGGAGAAGGCCGCCAGACGCTTGACAGGCCTTCTCCGGTGCGCTCTGCCGGTATTTTTAGCTTGCGTCAGCAGGGGCAAATAGGCTACATAATGGCGCACCAACCGGAGTGTAGCTCAGCCTGGTAGAGCACTGTGTTCGGGACGCAGGGGCCGGAGGTTCGAATCCTCTCACTCCGACCAGTTGGGAACGCCCTATTCTCTACCGCTTACAGCGGAAGAACAACTCGTATCTTCAAAGGCCGCGCACGCGGCTTTTTTTGTGTCCTGCTCTTTCTTTCCACCTACTCCAGCGCCATATCCTTTTAAATAATTTGTTGGATGTCTGCCGGTTACCTGCTGATTTCCAGCTCTTTCAGAAGAGGTCACGCAAGGTCGTTGCCCTCTTCTGCGTTATTTTCGGCTCTGCTGCTAACCACCAGAGCGTTTTCTTCAGGAGGCTCTTCCATGACCCGCAAATTCCTTTCCTCCGCTCTCGCGCTTGCCCTGGCGAGCAGCACCCTGGGTGCTTTCGCAGCCCCGAAGGCCATGGCTGAAACCGGTGGCTGCCTGAAATATGGTGCAGCCGGTGCAGCCGGCGGTCATGTCGCCCATCACCACGCCGTGCTCGGCGCCATGGCAGGCTGTGCCGTCGGCATGTACAGGCGTCACAAATTCCGCAAGGAAGCCCGTGAAAAGGCCGCTCTGTGGGACAAGGAACATCCTGATACCAAGGTGAATGAAGGCCTGTTCCACCATGAATCAACCGCCCTCATCGAGCAGAAGGCGGAATGGTATGACCAGGAGCACAACACCCAGCCCGGAACCCTCTCACAAACGTCGGCAGTTCCTAGTAATCCCACTGTTGCCCACTGAAAGCAGAATTTCGGCCACGACTTTTAAAATCCGCTAAATAATTTTAAAATCCACGTCTTCTAAAGGGAAGCGTGGATTTTTAAATCGAGCTTACACTATTTTATTAATCTCTATATTCAAACAGGATCTACTTTCTGTCTTCTTGTGTCTTAATGAGACCCCAACGTTTTTCCAAAAGGGATATTCCTACCAGAAATACTAAAGCTGTCCGCCTAATACGATTAAATAATTTTAATATTATATATTCTAAATTAAGTTCTAGTTAGCTTCAACATCATTAAATTTACCTCTATTATAAAAATAATAGGTCAATATTAATTATCAACAGAAAAGGTGTAAAAATGACCGAAGCAGTAAGATTGGTTATTTGGGATTTAGACGATACGTTTTGGAAAGGAACTCTTGCCGAAGAAGGTATCGATAGTAATCACCATTATGGAGCAATCGTCCGCGAGTTAAACAAACGGGGTATAATGAACTCCATTTGCTCTAAAAACGATTTCTCAAAAGCTAAGACTGAACTAGAAAAGCTGGGCATATGGGATCAGTTCATCTTCCCCTCAATTGACTGGACCCCCAAAGGGGCAAGAGTAGAAAATATTATAAATAAAGTTAAATTAAGACCAGAATCAATAATGTTTATAGATGATAATCCTCTCAATCGAGAGGAAATTAAATCTCTACTTCCAAAAGTTCAAGTTAAAGATGAAAATTTCATTCCCAATATCCTTCAGAGTGAAGCGTTTATAGGAAAAGAAGATTCCAATCTTAAACGCCTTGCTAATTACAAGTTAATGGAAACCAAGGATCAAGCAGCTGTTGAATCGCAGGGAGACAATTCTGATTTTCTAAGAAACAGTAATATATCTGTTGAGCTAGATTATAATATTAATGATAATATTGATCGTCTTATTGAGATTATAAATAGAACAAATCAGTTAAATTTTACAAAAAATAGGCTATCTGATGATATTAATGTGGCAAGAGCAGAAGCAAAGGCCCTTTTAGAGGGGGGATTATTTGAAACCTTAGCCTTTGTAAGGGTTAGAGATAGGTTTGGAGATTATGGAATAGTAGGATTTTTCCATCAAATCCACCATTCAACCGAAAATAAACTTAAGAATTTTTGCTTCTCCTGCAGAGTATTGGGAATGCATATTGAGACTTGGTTGTATAATCAACTTGGGCGCCCAGAACTCAATATTGTTGGGGAAGTCGCCAACAATCCATTGACAGATAATAGTGTCATAGACTGGATTAGCTGGTATGAAAATTCTCCAGAGAATTCGACTCTGGTATCTAATGGTGAGTTTGAAAAAAGGCCTCCTATAGTTATAAGCGGAGGCTGCGAATCCGAATCCCTCCAACATTATATTGGTCACTCAACAAATGATTTCAGGCTCTTTAGTGGAACGGTACGCGATAATTTTATAATAAGACGTGATCATTCCTCAATGGTGCGGATAGCAGCTGAAAATGATCAGCCGGCTCAAGAAAAATTAATCCAAGTGGGTTATAAAAATGAAGATTTTGAACTGTCTTTTGATCATTTAAAAGATGCATTAATAATTTTATCATTTTGGGCAGACATTCCTTTTAAGATTCATGCCTTGAGCGGGCTTTCTGCCTCTGCGCCTTATATCCCTCCTGGAGTAGGCTATGGTAATTTCCAAGAGATTTTTGAAGACGATTATTATGCCCGCGGCGGGAAAGAAGAATTCGTCTCTGAGTTCAGGTTTGCTAAAGCAAATTTAAAATATAAAGGCCATATAGATTGCGTTGAATTCAAGGAAAATTTAAATCGGATACTATCTAAGATAGATCCCTCAAATAAAGTCATATTTCTTTTGCCCGCTTTGAATGTGCCTGATCCTCACCCAGAATGGGGGTATTTAGACCGCGCACGGTTGATCTATGCTTGTCAGATCGAGGTTAGTTATCATTGGCCTAATGTAGAATGTGTGAAATTTGACGACTTTCTCGCTTCTCCCTCTGAAGCAACTAATTACGATCATTTCCTACGTATTGTTTACCAAAGGTGTGGTTTGCATTTAAGAGATGTTTATATGAAGCACATTGCACAACTAAAGAACATGCGTTAAATTCCCATTGAGAAGTCTTAGAATCTTAGAGGACTTCTCTTCTCTCACTCAAATATTTAGTCATTCCTAAGTCCCCGCATGGCCTGACGGCTCAGCCCGGCAAGAAGCGCGATGGCCTGTGGGGTGGCATTGAGGCAGGGCACGTAGGCGAAATTCTTGCCGCCTGCCTGCAGGAAAGCTTCACGCAGCTCATGATCGAGTTCATCGAGTGTTTCGATGCAATCTGTCATGAAGCCCGGGGCAATCACTGCGATATCCTTTATACCCTGTTGCGCCAGGGCAGTGACGGTCGGCAGCGTATAAGGCTTTAGCCATTCCGCTGGACCGAAGCGGGACTGGTAGGTCAGCAGAACTTGCTGGGGCGGCATATCCAGCACAGCTGACAGCGCCTTGACGGTCAGGGCACATTCGCGCGGGTAGGGATCACCGGCGGTCACATAGGATTTCGGCAGGCCATGAAAGGACACGACCAGCCGCTGCGGCGTGAAGGACAGGCGTGACCAGCACTCGCGCACGCTCTGGGCCAATGCCCCGATATAGGCCGGATCGTCGGCAAAAGGCGGCACCGTGACGATGGCAGGTTGGCACCGCAGCCGCATGAGATGGCGGAACACCTGGTCATTGGCAGTGGCCGTCGTGGTTGCGGAATATTGCGGATACATCGGCAGACAGACGATGCGGTCGCAACCCTGCGCCAACAGGCTGTCCAGTCCCTGACTGATGGATGGCGTGCCGTAGCGCATTCCCCAGCTTACCGGTGTCTGCGGCCCCAGCTCTTTCGCCAGTCCTTCCGCCTGGGCGCGGGTGATGACGGTCAGAGGGGAAGCGTTATGTGTCCGGTCCCAGATACGGGCGTAATTGGCACCGCTCCGGAAAGGACGCGTGGCCAGCACCATGCCATGCAGAATCGGTTTCCACAGCCACGGCGTCATCTCGATCACACGGCGATCGGACAGAAATTCCCCCAGGTAACGCCGCACTGAAAAATAATCCGTGCCGCTCGGTGTCCCGAGATTGATGAGCAGCACGCCTACCCGCCCGTTGGGGGGAACAGGCTCATGTGGCGGATGATGAATAAAGGGAGACAGGCCTCCGCTCATTGCGGCTCCAGCGGGCGCTCGTGTTTTTTCCAGAGCTCTGAATGCGGCCCCAACAGATTGCGCTCAGCCAGGCATTCGGCAATCTGGACAGTGTTCAGGGCTGCGCCCTTGCGGAGGTTGTCAGCCACACACCAGAAGGCAAGCCCGTGCTCAACACTGGGGTCAACGCGCAGGCGCGACACATAGACCGGGTCTTCCCCCACGCTTTCAATCGGGGTGACGTAGCCGCCATCCTCCCGCTTGTCCTGCACCACCACGCCTGGCGCACGACGCAGGGCTTCCCAGGCTTTTTCAAGATCGACGGGCTTTTCACATTCAATGCTGACCGCCTCGGAATGGCCGATGAACACCGGCACGCGCACGCAGGTGGCCAGCACCCTGATATCCGGGTCAAGAATTTTGCGCGTCTCGACGGCCATTTTCCATTCCTCCTTTGTCGAGCCGTCTTCGAGGAAGCGGTCGATGTGGGGAATGACATTGAAGGCGATCTGCTTGGTGAACTGGGCGATATCGGGCGAATCATGCACGAAGCTGCCTTTGGTCTGGGCAAAAAGCTCATCCATGCCGTCCTTACCGGCACCGGAAACAGCCTGATAAGTCGAGACCACCACGCGCTTGATCTGGAACAGCTCATGCAGAGGCTTGAGCGCCACGACCAGCTGCGCCGTGGAACAGTTGGGATTGGCGATGATTCCGCGGCGCGCCTTGTAAACAGCATCTGCATTAACTTCGGGCACCACAAGCGGCACCCCGGGTTCCATGCGGAAATGCGAAGTGTTGTCCACTACCACACAGCGTTCACGCGCCGCTTTGGGGGCATATTTGGCTGATACCTCAGCGCCGGGCGAAAACAGCGCAATGTCGCAGCCCTTGAAATCAAAGGTCTCCAGGTTCTGGACCTTCAGCACCTTGTCCTCACCAAAGGAGACTTCCCGACCGACCGAACGGGAAGAAGCCAGCGCCACCACCTCATCAGCGGGAAAGTTACGCTCAGCAAGAATCCGCAGAATTTCGCGCCCGACCGCACCGGTCGCTCCTGCCACCGCCACCTTGTATCCCATGACCTCTCTCCTGCCCGCAGCCCCTGTATTCCGGCACGCCGCCTGTTGCCCCTTGTTCAGGGGCGCTGCAGCCGGGATTCAACCATTCCCGTCTGGGGACTGCAAGGGCTTCAATCAGGATCGGGGCGCTGAAAGTGAACCGGCCAGTCTCTGGGCCAGCTCAAGGTTTTTCTCATAGGTCGCCCCGGCGATCAGGAACCAGTCAATGACTGTCCAGATGCCGAAGCCCCCCAGGGTGATCAGCTTGAGAAAACCGAGCAGCCACTGGTCGAGATAAAAACGGTCAATCCCGAAACTGCCGAGAAAGACACTCAGGGCGAAAGCCACGGTCGGATTCTTGGCAGTAGACGTATAAAGGGCCAGAAACTCAGGCTGCCGCTGTGGCGGAACGCCGCCGTAGACTTCCTGGAAGCCGTAAATGAATTCAATCAGGGTCATAACAGGCGTTTTAACCGGCTTTCAGGAGGACAGGAAATGTTTCTTGAAGAAAGCTGACACATGGTGGCGCAGTTTTTCGCTTGCCACTTTCTGCGGGCGATGCATGTAGTTGAGCTGCACACTGCGCCGCGGCCCCACATATTCCCGGTGCCCGTGCCAGCTGGCCGGATGATTGGGGAAGGCAACCAGCGTGCCCCCATAAGGCGGAATCTCGGCCTCGTAATCCTCCATGTCATGGGGACCGTTCAGAAAACGCAGGCACCCTGCATGATCGGGCCAGGCCTGCTCGCGCGGATTGAGGTAAAGCAACAGGGTGACCCATTTGGAAGGGCTGTCGAGATGGATGCGCCCGTCCCTGGCCCGCGTCTGTCCCCGCAGCGTAACCATGCTGGGCGCAGCTTCCAGGTCCAGACCGAATTTGCGGCCGATCAGTTTCTTGAGCTTCGGCCCCTCGAATTCCTCCAGAAAACCCGCCAGTGCAGGGGGCACCTCAAGCGCTGAACGCGGAAAAGATCCACCTGAAGGAATTTCGGGCCACAGTGCCAGAACATGTGCCAGAACACGGGGCGGCACAAAATTCTCGACCACGAGATAAGGGCACGGAATATCCATGACCAGCGCTCTCAGAACAGCATCATAATCGAAGGCATGCTCGAAAACCCGGTCAGCGGCGGCACGATCACGCGGAAAAGCCGTGTCTCCCCCCGCCTTTGCCGGGTGGGGGTGAGCCGGCCTGGAACCAGCCTCACTTTGTCGGGGCGTCATCGGCATGATCCTGTTCCCTTCCTCGATAGCATTATAATAATCATACAGGGGTTTCAGCGGGCAATGACTTGTCAGAGGCTAAACCGCAAGCTGCATGCGGATCAGCCTTCCGCCCCTGCAAAGACCTGGATTCTTTTGCTGAACCCTCTTTTCGGGAAGGAAAGTTTCAAGCAGATTATGCTGAGGTCAGGTTTCCTGACAGGCCCAGGGAGAAAGAAAGACTACATTGGCCGCATTTCACCTGGCAATAAGGCTACCCTTCAACAAGCAGGATTCTTCTAAAATCTTCTTATTGTTCAGGGACGTTCAGGCGGCACTGCGTTTCTCGACCTTGAGATCTTTGAAGTAACTTTGAGGTGCTCTTTTCAGGGCCTGAACGAGACCGAAGAACCATTGGCAGAAACTTTCAGATCACAGCTCCGACAGGACAGCGACAAGGCATGAACAAGGCAGCAGCTGAAGGCACAGAACCGCAGGCACGCGCGCAAAGCGTGCAGGGTCCTGACATCTTCAGCGGTGACAATCTGTCCTACCTGACGGCCCTGGAAGAACAGTGGGGCGCCGCTTGGCATGCAGATCCTGCCCAAGTGCCGCCGGATGTCGCCGCCCTTCTGCAGGTAATGGAGCAAGGCCATCCTCCTTCATCGGTCGTACAAAGCCCACAGGGCCTTCCGGAAGGATATGGGCAACCTTCATCCCCTACTGCCCATACTGCAACAGAAATGGACGCCTGTGCGCAGACCCTGCACCGACACAACCTGCGCGAGGCCTGGCGGCAGCGCGGCCATCTCCGCGCCAGGCTTGACCCGCTCAGACTGCGCCCATTGCCCGAGTTGCCTGAGCTGACCCCGCCTGATGCTGACCCCTCCCTGCAGGCCCGGCTTGAGCAGGCTTATGGCGGCGAGATCGGGGTGGAGTTCATGCATCTGCAGGATCCGGCGCAACGGCAATGGTGGATCGACCGGTTTGAATCCCCTCTCTCCCACACATCCCACCTGGCCGGCCAGACCGATCCTCTTTCGCCCCGTGAGCTCCTCTCACTGCTGACCCAGGCGGAAGGTTTTGAGCATTTCTGCCAGCAACGCTTCCTCGGTATGCGCCGCTTCGGCCTCGAAGGCGGGGAAAGCCTGATCGTTGCCCTGCAGAGCCTGATTGCCGAAAGCCTGAAGGACGGCGTTCAGTCCATCTCGCTGGGCATGCCCCATCGCGGCCGGCTGAACGTGATGGCGACCGTGCTGCGCAAACCGGCAGAAGCGATTTTTGCAGAATTCGCAGGCAAGGCCTTTCAGCCCCCGGGTTTTGAAGTCTCAGGCGATGTGAAATACCATCTCGGCACCGCAACCACCCTTGCCAATGACGCAACCGGGACCGCCCTGCGTCTGACGCTTCTGCCCAATCCTTCCCATCTCGAAGCTGTTGACCCGGTCGTGATGGGGCGCGTCCGCGCTGATCAGGACAGGACCCAGGAGAGCCTGGAACGCGCCCAGGCGCACCGTTCCCACAACACCCAGAACCGAGCTGATGGCGGTGCGGCGCCCCCCCATGAACAGGCGCGCCAGGCGCATCTGGGCATCCTGGTCCATGGTGACGCGGCCTTTGCAGGCCAGGGCGTGGTTTATGAAACCCTGCAGCTTTCACGCCTGCCGGGCTACGGCACGGGGGGAACGGTGCATCTGCTGGTCAACAACCAGATCGGTTTCACCACCGGGCCTGAAAGTGCGCATTCCGGCATCTGGAACACCGATGTGGCGCGCACCGTTCAGGCCCCGGTTCTGCATGTCAACGGAGACGCGCCGGAAGCGGTCATGCGGGCCGCACGGCTGGCGCATCAGTGGCGCACCGAGTTCGGCTCCGACGTGGTGCTGGATATTTTATGCTACCGCCGCCATGGCCATAACGAGACCGATGAGCCGGCCTTCACGCAACCTGCCATGGTACAGGCCATCAATGCCCACCCCACCACACGCCAGCTCTACGCCCGCAAGCTGGAGAATGAAGGGCTTCTGACCGCCCAGGAAGCCGCCGCGCTGTGGGACCGGACCCAGACACGGCTGCAGAAGGCCTTCGACGAAGCTGCCGACTATCAGCCTGACGGTACGGACTGGCTGGATGTCGGCCCGCTTGACCCCACCCGTCTGCAGGACGGCCCCGAACGCATTCAACCCATGACCGGCGTGCCCCTGGCGCGATTGCGCGAGGTGGGCCAGGCGATGACCCGCGTTCCTGAAGGGGTGACCGTTCATCCCCGCCTGGAACGCCAGTTGGTCGCGCGGCGCAAGGCTGTGCAGGAAGGTAGGCCCATCGACTGGGCCACGGCGGAATCCCTGGCACTTGGCACGCTGGCGCTTGACGGTCACCCGGTGCGCCTCTCCGGCCAGGACAGTCAGCGTGGCACGTTCAGCCAGCGGCATGCGGTGCTGAATGACCAGCATGGTCTGGGCACGCAGACGCCGCTCGCGCATCTTTCCCCCCGCCAGGCCCCGGTGAAGATCTGGAATTCACCGTTGTCGGAATACGGCGTGCTGGGCTTTGAATACGGCTATTCCCTGGGCAACCCTGAAGCGCTGGTGATGTGGGAAGCCCAGTTCGGCGACTTCGCCAATGGCGCGCAGATCATCATCGACCAGTTCCTGGCAGCCGGTGAGACCAAGTGGCTCCGCAGCTCCGGGCTGACGCTCCTGCTTCCGCACGGTTATGAAGGGGCAGGGCCTGAGCACAGTTCCGCCCGGCCGGAACGCTTTCTGCAGCTTTGTGCCGAGAACAACCTGCGGGTGTGCATGCCTTCCACACCGGCCAGCTTCTTTCACCTCCTGCGCCGCCAGATCGCGCGCCGCTGCCGCAAGCCGCTTGTCGTCTTCACGCCCAAATCCCTGTTGCGCCACCGCAATGCGGTTTCAGCCCTACAAGACATGGGTCCCCAGACCCGCTTTCTCCCCGTTCTGGCCGATCCATTGGCAGGCAAAGGCGCACGCCGGATCGTGCTGTGCTCAGGCAAGGTCTATTATGACCTCGTTGCTGAAAGGGAAAAACGGCAGCAGGAAGAAGAAGTGGCCCTCATACGGCTCGAACAGCTCTACCCTTTCCCGCACCATGCCCTGGTGGAAGCGCTCAAGGCCCATCCCGATGCCGAGCATGTCGTCTGGTGCCAGGAGGAACCGCGCAATGGCGGCGCCTGGCGCTTTGTGGACCGCAGGGTGGAGCACGCCGTGAAAACGGCCGGCCTGACCAATGCGGACGGCACGCCCAAACGCACCCTCTATGCAGGCCGGGCCGCCGGCGCTTCACCCGCCACAGGACTGGCAAGCCGCCATCAGGCCGAGCAGCGCGCCCTGGTGGAAAAAGCCCTGACCCGCGATGCGACGCCCACGCCTTCCTATCAGCCGGAAACGCCCTGAAAGCCTTACATGCAAAAGCCGTCTTCCCCAGAACACGCACCGGATTCCCTGCGCTCCGGCCCCGATGCCAACGGGCATTTCGGCCCTTATGGCGGTGTGTTCGTCGCTGAAACGCTCATGCCGCTCATGCAGCAGCTGAAGCAGGCCTACCGCCAGGCCCAGGCTGATCCGGGCTTTCAGGAAGAGCTGAACGCCTATCTCCAACATTATGTCGGTCGCCCGAGCCCGCTGTGGAAAGCCGATCGCCTGACCGAGCGCGTCCGCACCGAGGCAGAGCGGAACGATCAATCCGGCTCGGGCGCGACGCTCTATCTCAAACGCGAAGACCTGAACCATACCGGCTCGCACAAGCTCAACAATGTGATGGGACAGATCCTCCTGGCACGGCGCATGGGCAAAAAGCGCATCGTCGCTGAAACCGGCGCAGGTCAGCACGGCGTGGCCACGGCGACAGTCTGCGCCCTGTTCGGCCTGGAATGCGAGATCTTCATGGGTGCTACAGATGTGGCGCGCCAGGCACCCAATGTGTTCCGCATGCACCTGCTGGGCGCCAAGGTGAATCCGGTCACCGCAGGCGGCGGCACGCTGAAGGACGCGCTGAACGAAGCCATGCGGGATTGGGTAGCGCATGTGGACGACACCTATTTTCTCGTCGGAACGGTGGCAGGGCCGCACCCCTATCCCGAGATGGTGCGCGATTTCCAGTCCGTGATCGGCACTGAAGCCCGTGCCCAGATGATCGCACAGACCGGTCGCCTGCCCGATGCCATCGTGGCGGCAATCGGCGGGGGGTCGAATGCGATGGGCATCTTCCATCCCTTTCTCGATGACCGCGACGTGCGACTCTACGGCGTGGAAGCGGCCGGGCTAGGGCTGGATTCAGGCAGAACAGCCGCTTCCATCGCCCGGGGCACGCCCGGCGTGCTGCACGGCAACCGCACCTATCTGATGCAGGATGCCCATGGCCAGATCACCGAGCCTTATTCCATCAGTGCAGGCCTTGATTATCCGGGGATCGGCCCGGAACACGCCTGGCTGAACGACATCGGTCGTGTCGATTATGTCAGCGCGACCGATGCCGAGGCGCTGGAAGCCTTTCAGCTCCTGACCCGCCTGGAAGGCATTATTCCGGCGCTTGAAAGCGCCCACGGCCTCGCTTACGCCCTGAAACTGGCGCGCACCCTGCCGGCCGACAGAAATGTGGTCGTCAACATCTCCGGGCGCGGCGACAAGGATGTCCCCACTGTAGCCGCGCATCTCGGCGTGAAACTGTCCTGAAGCTGTAAGGGCCCTGACATGACTTCTCTGTCCCATCCCTCTGCTCCCGAACGGAAGAACCGCATCGGGAAACGGTTTGCCAGGCTGGCGGCGGAAGGACGCGGCGCGCTCATTCCCTATCTCGAAGCGTTCGATCCTGACCGGGCCACTTCCCTGGCCCTGCTCAAGGCCATGCCTGAGGCAGGGGCGGACCTGATCGAGGTCGGCGTGCCGTTTTCCGATCCCTCTGCGGACGGACCGACCATCCAGCAAGCTGCTGAACGGGGCCTGAAAGCCGGTGCCACGCTGGAAGGCGTGCTGGAGATGGTGGCAGAATTCCGCCAGACTGACGACGAGACCCCGGTTGTGCTGATGGGCTACTGCAATCCCATCGACCGTTTCGGGCCCGAGAAGTTCTGCCGCGCTGCCGCCCGCGCGGGCGTGGACGGCCTTATTGTCGTTGACCTGCCCCCTGAAGAAGCCGCGCTCCTGGCGCCCCACGCCCGCGCGAACGGTCTCGACATCATCACACTCACCGCCCCCACCACGCCGCAGGCGCGCCTCAACACCATTCTGAAAAACGCCACCGGCTTCGTCTATTATGTCAGCATCGCCGGGGTGACCGGCACGGCCAGCGCCACCACGGCCCAGCTCCGCAGCGCACTCGAACGCCTGCGCCAGGCCACCTCCCTGCCGGTTGCCATCGGCTTCGGCATCCGCACACCCCAACAGGCTGCTGAAGCTTCCCGGATCGCTGACGGCGCTGTGGTGGCCTCCGCCCTGATCAAAACCCTTGCCTCCACTCTCAATGACGGTCAGGCCACCCCACAGACCCTCCCGGCAGTCCTGACCCAGCTCCGTCAGCTGGCGGCAGGCGTGCGGAAGGGCACTTTTCTGGAGTAATTTCGGAGACAGCCGATCCAGCTGGGTTCCAGATTTTGCCGATTACCGAGCGAAAACAGAACCAAGGGAATTTTATGAAATTTCCGTCATTTTCTTTTGGCCCTGCTGTTTGCCGGCCAGAGCCATTGGACCGAATTTTCCGGCTCTGAAGTGAAAAGCCCTTAAAAAAACCAGGGGAAATCATTCTCTGGCATTCCAGATTACCAAAAAGCACAATTTTTTTGCCTAAGGACATAGGGTGGGGTATATAAGGTTACAAGAGTTTCCCCCGCACATGCGGGGATAGACCTTTCGTATCAGATTCTTAGGATTTCATTCGTCAGTTTCCCCCGCACATGCGGGGATAGACCGCGATGCGGGAGGCCTGCGATGTGATGAAAATTGTTTCCCCCGCACATGCGGGGATAGACCCATCGTTTCAGCCTATCAGCTTGCTATGGATCAGTTTCCCCCGCACATGCGGGGATAGACCGCGCGCGCCCGATCTGGTCCGCCGTGCCGATCCGTTTCCCCCGCACATGCGGGGATAGACCTGGAATAGGGGGCTGCTGCATAAGCCAGTCGGAGTTTCCCCCGCACATGCGGGGATAGACCCACGGGGCCGTTCCGGATTTCGACACAGAGGCAGTTTCCCCCGCACATGCGGGGATAGACCGTCGCTAGTTTTCAGGTATTCCCTGGTAAAAACGTTTCCCCCGCACATGCGGGGATAGACCTTCAGCGGTGGTCAGGTGCGTGTCCTGATATTCGTTTCCCCCGCACATGCGGGGATAGACCGGCGGCTCACATGCCTGTCACGCCTGTGTATAGGTTTCCCCCGCACATGCGGGGATAGACCCGGAACTCCGGGCGTGCTCATCGACATGTAGGGGTTTCCCCCGCACATGCGGGGATAGACCGCAGGTGCTGATCGGCCGTGGCGGCCTGTCGGGGTTTCCCCCGCACATGCGGGGATAGACCCGCGTTTCAACGAGGACCTATCCAGCGTCACAAGTTTCCCCCGCACATGCGGGGATAGACCTATTCATTCACGTTAGCCGTTCGATGACGTAGCGTTTCCCCCGCACATGCGGGGATAGACCTGCTGAACCATGATTTTTTTTCCTGTTTCTGTGTTTCCCCCGCACATGCGGGGATAGACCTCTCAGTTGGCGAATCTAAACGGCATGGATGAAGTTTCCCCCGCACATGCGGGGATAGACCGGGAACGGCGTTGTTCATGAGGTCATAGAAAGCGTTTCCCCCGCACATGCGGGGATAGACCTGAAAATCTGGCTCGCCCAGCTGACGCTGGTGCGTTTCCCCTGCACATGCGGGGATAGACCGTGCCGGCCGTGGCGGGCCGCAGTTCATTCGCAGTTTCCCCCGCACATGCGGGGATAGACCTCTTTAAGGGCTGAAGAAATTTAGGCCTCCAGAACCTGGAGGTCCTGATCTTTCTGTTACAGATTTTAAAGACTAGCTTCAGCCTGGCGTTCTTTGCCTGCAGGTTTAATAGAGGCCATTTTTACCGCTGCTTTTTCAACTCTCCCTGTTGGGCGACAAGTTTTTTCCTGGTGGCCGTCTGTTTCTCCTGATTTCCATGACTGGAAAGCGCATGTTCTGATGACAGAGGCGTTAGGTTAGTCTGAATGAGCTTTTCAAAAAGCTTGGGGATACTGCGTCCTGCTTCAATGGAAGCAGCCGTCATTTCCTGACGGGAAACCTTGCTCCAATCCAGTTCATAGCCGGCCCCTTTGGCAAGCTGTTCCATGAACAGCCGTTGCGTGCGGCCATTTCCTTCCCGGAAAGGATGCAACATGTTGATCTCACCGAGATAGTGGGCCGCCCTTTTTGAGAAATTTTCGGCGTCAAGGCTGCGTAAATTGCTTTCCTTTTTCAGACTCCCGAAAAACTTCTTTCCTTCGCTCTGAATAAAAGCGGGCATTGCAGACATGGTGTTGGCCTTGGAAAGGGCTATCGTGCGGATTTCACCTGCCCATGCGTAGATATCTTCAAAGAGAAATTCATGGGTCTGCTTCAGATAGTTCAAATCGAAATTTTCAGGCGGGGCTTGCTGCCTGAACAGAATTTCTTTCCAACTGATGATGTCATGCTCAGCTTTTGCGAGCACCGTCCCATCAGTGAGACCCAGCCTGTTTCTCAGGACGCCATGCCTGGGGTTCATGTAAGGGTCCTGGCTCTGCACAAATGGACTCCTAAAATCTCATGCCTTCACAGTGTGTTTCTTCAGGGCCCTTTTCAGGCCTTCCTCAAAAGTCAGATGGCCTTCCGCATAAAGGCGGAGGTCAGCCTGCACGTCTTCTGAAACATCGCCCCCTTCCAGCCGCTGCGAGTGAATGGCCTGGTCAACGCATTTATGACGGAAGGCTTTTTCTTCCGGAGTAAGGAGTTCGTTCTGGGTATTCTGGGTAGAGGTCATTTTCTCGGTTTCCTGCTTTGGCTTCAGGTTCGAACATCGGCTTTCCGTCCTTGCCAGCATTGAAGCTTTCATCGCCTTCCCGCCACAGAATACCCGAAATTTCAGGAGAAGCCTTGCGCTCTTACAGCTTGGGCCGCCTGCCGTAGAGCTCGCCGCTCAGCTCTGCCTTCAGCTTCTCACAGGCATCAGCCCGTTCCTGAAGCAGCTCTAAGATCTCCGTCGTCCAGCCGGGTGGGCAGGGGCGCTTGCCTGCCAGAACACCTCTGAGGGTAGTGTCCTTGATTCCCAGATGCTTTATCACCTGAGCTTTCCAGTGATGGCCAAACGCCGTTTCTCCGGCCCGGATGAGCTGTTCAGCCTCCAGCGCCTCAGGCATCGTCATGACATGTTCCACCACAGCCGCCCCAGGCATGTGACCACGAACAGGGTCAGCATGGCCCAAACAAACCGGATCGGTTTTTCGGCCCAGTAGTTCATGAGCTTGTCAGTCATTACCTTTTTCCTGGCAAATGGGCCATCAAGGATTAGGGCCCCTGTTCATAAGTAGTCTATGATATTAAAGACCGTTTTGATGTGGCACGCTACCATTAGCCATTAGAGGGTCCTGCTCTCCGAAAATTTCCTTCATACATATGGGCTAGGCCCAGCCGCATCTGAAAAGCCGCATTAAACAGCATTGTTTCTCTCGCTCAGGCGAAGATAGAATGTCGGGCGGCGCAAGCCCTGCCTTCCTGTGCAAATCTTTACCAAAGAAGAAAGAGAAAGGTAATGACTGACAAGCTCATGAACTACTGGGCCGAAAAACCAGTCCGTTTCTTTGTTTTCATTGCAGTTGTTGCACTAGTCGCGGCTATCGGCCGCTTGTGGTGGAATCTGTCATGAACGAAGCGAGCCGCCTGACTGCTGACCAGCTCGCTTTTGCAGGTCACGCTGCCTTCGGGGAAAAATGGCAGAGCCAACTGGCGCGCTACCTCAATGTCAACTCAAGCCGGATCCGGGGTGTTCTGTCTGGTAAGCGGCAGTCCCCGCCTGGGTGGACCCCGGAAATTCTTGAGCTGCTCCAGGAGCGCCAGAGAGAATGTGAAAGAGCCCGGACTCACCTGGCGCGTGAAGTTGGCCTCTGTGGTCTCTTCAGAAGAGAGCCCATGGGCAGGGACACCATAGTCACCCCTCAAGAAAGCGGCGAGACGGTGACTCCTTAATCCCATCCCGCAAAAACAGTCATGGTCGAAACTTCCACCATCATCTGAGCAGCACGGCAGCGATGATCTCAGAGCTCAGGATTCAGCCTTCTCTTCATTCCCTTTGCTTCCTGAAAGAGGATTGGCTTAGAGTTTAATCTTAACAGATTCAGCAATTTCTTAACCTGCTGAGCCTGAACGAAACACTGGCGTCCCATAATCAGGAGAAGACCATGACCGACCACAGCATCACTGGAAAAACCGTGCTGATTGCCGGGGGCGCCAAAAATCTGGGGGGTCTGTTGGCGCGTGATCTGGCACAGCATGGCGCCAGAGCGGTTGCTGTCCACTACAACAGTGACGCCTCAAAAGCGGAAGCCGATAAAACAGTTGCAGCCATCGAAGCGGCGGGCGCAAAGGCTTTTGCCTTCCAGGCTGACCTTACCAGTGCCGCAGCGATGGAGAAGCTGTTCACCCAGGCCAAGGAAGCAATGGGCAGCATTGATATCGCCGTCAATACCGTTGGCAAAGTGCTGAAAAAGCCGATGGTAGAAATCAGCGAAGCTGAATTTGACGAAATGAATGCTGTCAATTCCAAGACGGCCTTTTTCTTTCTCAAAGAAGCCGGCCGAACAGTAAGCGACAACGGCAAAATCTGCTCCCTCGTCACTTCGCTTCTGGGAGCCTATACCCCCTTCTATGCGGCCTACGCCGGCACCAAGGCGCCTGTCGAGCATTATACCCGTGCGGCCTCGAAAGAACTGGGAGAGCGCGGGATCTCCGTGACAGCGATCGGGCCCGGGCCGATGGATACACCGTTTTTCTATCCTGCCGAAGGTGCGGATGCCGTGCAGTACCACAAAACCGCCGCGGCTTTGTCGCCCTTCTCCAAGACCGGCCTGACTGACATTGAAGATATCGTGCCCTTCATCCGCTTCCTCGTCTCCGAAGGCTGGTGGATGACCGGTCAGACTATTTTAGTGAATGGGGGCTATACAACAAAATAAAGCCTAAAATTGAAAAAATTCCTTATCCCTTCTAAATAAGCACCCGTTCGATTCTTACAACACAAATTTCATAAAGATCCAAGCCAAAATGATAATCTACAATGGTAATGAGTTAGTCCTTCATAAGGTAGCGGGAGAGAGCAATTTTACCCTTATTACCTTTATGGGGGTAAATTATCATGATAGAGCTATGAACTTATTTTTTCTTGAAAAACTCTCAAAAAAATATAAATTCAATTGTTATGGCATCACTACAAAGAAGCCTAATTGGTATATTTCCAGTGAAATTGACGAAATAGCAAGAATAATTGAATTAGACGGGGATTACAATATTAGGATTCTTGCAGGTCCCTCAATGGGGGGATTTGCTGCTATAAAATTTTCTCGGCTGTTTAAAGCAGATATAGTCTTCGCTATGGCTCCTCAATATACTATTGATCCAGATATTGAAAGTAAATTCAATAATTATAGTCAATTTTATAATGACAGCATGTCAAATATGACTATAAGCAATAATGATTTAAGAGGAAAAATATTTATTGCTGTCGATCCTTATGATAAAATAGATTATTACCATTCTAAGAAAATTTTAGACCTTTCAGATAGTGGATTTGAGATTAATATAATACCTGTGTTTTATGCTGAACATATAGTCTATAATGATATATCTGGATCGGACTCATTTAAAGAGATAATTTTAGCATTGAGTACTATGGATAATAGTAAAATTAATCTATCTGTTAGTAAGTCAAGGAGAAGAAATAACTATAATCTTATTAAAAGACTTAATCTATATAATAAAAATTTATATTTACAATCTTTATCTTTGTTAAGTGATAAAATTCATAATAAAGAACGCATCTATGCTAATCATAGTTATATCTTAAAGAAAATACATGGACTATGCTTATTAAAGCGTTATGATCTTGCTCTTAGAATGAAGAATAAGCTTTTTTATAATTTTCTTTATTATAAAATTCCTCAGAATATGGGTTTTAAAAATTTCCCTAGATTAATAATTGATTGTCATGGAAAAGTCATATGTTTTAACCATAAATGTGAATGTTTAGAATCAAGAGAGTTTGGAGATCAAAAACATTTATCACCTCTTTCTTTATATAGTATTGGAAATAAAAATTACTTGTTTTTTTGGTTTGAAGATGAAAGAGTATTTTTATATGTAAATGAACGGAAATCTTTATCTTTCTCGAGCGAAATTAATATGTCATCTCTTTGTTTAAATATTGATAATAGTTTAATATTTACCTCGTACGGTTATTTAAGGAGTAATTTCGATGGGAGTGTATTCTTGTTTTCTGAAAATAAGCTCGAATGGGAAAAATTTGTTTTTGTTTAACATTTTTATTATTTATTATCGACACGGCACGATAGAATAAGAGAACAGTTTCTAACCAATATTGACCCTAAATATCGTTCTATAACAGGTAATCTCTCCCAAATTATACTTGCAATAGCATATACTTGGATTAGAGGCCATCTAAAATCAAACAGTATTCTTGGAAAAATAGATTTTACATTATCTTTAGAGCCGTTTAGTTCCGGTCTCTTCTTATTTGAGTTAAGGTTACCTCCTAAAAAAGCAAGAAATTTGACTTAAATTACTTTAACAAGCCTATAAAACTCTCCAATATGGTGGGCCGTTCATTTTTGTTGAGCTCCATTTTGACCGGAAACGCTTCAATCTAGGTCAGAATAAGAAATACTTGCCAAGGCATAATCCACTCTTACCACTTCTGAAAATCTGGTATCTGTAGAACGCTATGAAATGTTACTCAAAGAAATGAGCTTTATCCGTATAAAGCCTTTTATGCTGATATGAATTAGCCTCGTCTAAGGGCCTTAAGGTTTTCTGATTCATCAACCGCATAAGTCTTCTATTACCGTCGCCTTAGCCTGTCACTTTACCTCTGACTGTACTTTCGGTCCGGTTTTCGTCCAGACGTAAAGAATTGCTAAGGGTCCAAGCAAGGGAGAAGCCACCCAGAGCAGTGCATTCCAGACTATGCTGAGCGGGACGATGATGACAATCGGCATTATCAGTATGGTTTTGCCGAGTATGAAAGCTTTTATCTGATCCCAGATGTATCTGGAAAACGGATACAGAAAAAAGCACAGCAGGCAAAGGAGAGAGAGACCTATATCGCCTCCGATGTGGCGAACACTTAAATTTTCTCTCTTCATAATTTCGGTAAATATTACCGCATATATTATAATGAGATATATAAAACTGAAGAAATAGGCTCTCTTCATAAAAGGTGGTGGAAAGTATTCGAATATCCTTTGAACCCTATTTCTCAAGGTATTCCGTTGTTCTGTCATCTCTCCACCTCACAGCCGAACGCCCGCTGCCTCTTTATATCCTGTCTTGGGACCAGAATCTTCAAACCGGGGTAATCCGTCTCAAAGTCAGATTCAGCCGCCCGCCTAGGTCCAGTGGATCAGTTCCCGTCCCCCGATTGCCGGGCTGACGGAGTTTCAGCAACCGGGGCACCCCATGCAATGACAGGCGACTGGCGCCCCCAAAAGCGATGATATCCCCGGAATCGAGGCGCACTTTGTGAATGCGTCCGTTCGGATCCTGAGTACGGCCGTTATCAGGATCCGCGATACGGAAGGTGGCGCTGCGGCCGAGCGACAGGGAGACGATGGGAAGCTCCCGCGCTGCTTCCCCATTATCCCGGTGCAGCCCCATATGTGCGTCTTCACTGTACCAATTGACCAGGCAGCAATCAGGCGGCGGCAGGGGTTCACTTCCCCTTCCCGCCTCCCGCCAGTAGGGAAGCGTGAAATGTTGCCAGAGGCCCAGCAGGAAGTCAGGAATCGGCGGCCAGGGCTGCTGGGTTTTGGGGTGAACGGGCTGATAACGCGCCCCGCGACGTTCGGAAACCCAGCCAAGCGGGCCAAGATTGGTCATGCGTACGCTGAAAGGAACGCCGCTTGCCGGCGAGCCGGGGCGTTCAGGCATATAGGGCCGGAAGAAGGGCGCCTCTTTCAGGCGCTCCCGCAGGTCTGCCACCACACTTTCCTGCTCCGGCAGGCTCAGTGCCTCCGGTGCATGCCATACGCCGGGGGGCAGTTCGACACCGGGGAACTGAGAGCCGGCCTCTGGAAACAGTGAAAGTGAATTGGCACCCATCTGTCCTGACCTCCTGATCCGCTTGCGGGCTCCGGCTTTCTTTTTCCATTACCAGAACAATAAAAAAGCCTCCCAGCACAAATGTGGAGGGAGGCTTCCATCACAGCTCAGAAGATGAAACTCAGGGAACCTGAGTAAGCTCCTGCTCCACCTTGCGCAGGGTGAAGCCGAAATAAGTGGCAGAGACGCCAGCCATGATCAGCTCGACTGCGATCAGCGTGCCGATGAACAGCAGACCGGCCCACGGCAGAGTTGCATAGAGCAGCACACCGACCAGCAGGGTCACGCCGCCGCTGAGCAGCCCGACCCACCAGCCGGGAATGTGGCGCAGCTGGAAGGCCCAGTAAATACGCATCAGGCCACCGATGATCAGCATGGCTGCGATGAAGGCCGTCAGGAGCATGGCGCCCTGGACAGGCTCAAGGCACAGCAGGGCACCCGAGATAATGATCAGCACGCCCGTCAGCGCTGCAAGCCAGCGCGGCATACCGGCAGTGGGACCATGGCCGAAAACCTGCACCAGCTGCATCACACCACCGGCGATCAGCAGAACGCCGAGCACGATGGTGCTGGCCAGAGAAACCTGGAAAGCACAGATCCAGGCGAGGATGCCAAGGAGGACCATGATGATACCGGCGGCGATGAAGTAGCCCGGCTTCATGGCTGGAGTCGGCAGAACGCCGACTCCAGGGATAATCTCCTGTTCGTTCATATCTCGAAAACTCCGATCTTGCGGCACCCTGGCGGAAAACGGCATGGACCGCCGCGCCGATGGCACCAGTGTTACATGACCGGACCATGGCGGCCGGTCTCAAAAACAGGGGATATCGCCCGCTTCGCCTTCTGCCCTGCCTCTTCTGGGCAGCAGGTATCAGATGCCGAAACCTTTCCCACTTGCACGCCCCTAACACAGACCGGCAGGCAGGGGTAGACTTCCAGTGAAGGTTTTAACCTATTTCCCGTCTTCTTTTCCATCTTCAATGGCAGCAATTGCGGCACTACCAGCTTCAGGTTCTACGCATAGCGCGCGTGCCAGGTGCAAGTCTCGTGCATGGGAATCACCGCAGGTTCACCCGGGGAAACAGGAAAAGGCCTGAAAACAGCACTTGATCGTTCTTTAAACATTCATTTCACACGTTTGTTTTTACTCTGAACGCCTCCCGTTTACAGCTCAAACACTGCTGGCTTCCCATTGCCGGCCCTGAACGTTTCGAAACAGTCATGAGCTTGCCGCCTCTTGTCAGACAGATTGTCAGACAGGCCCAGCTCTGGGGCAGGGGAAACGTGCAGGAAAGCTCTGGCCTCCTCAGAACACGCGCGATAAGATACGCCCTTTTCAGCCGGGCGGCGCGCCTGCAGCTTTCCTGCACGCAATCCCCAGACTTCGGCAGCCCCGGGTGCGGCCGCCCAGACCTATGGAGAGAAAAACGACCCATGAGCTGGCTGACCGATTATGTCCGCCCCAAGGTGCGGAGCCTCCTCCAGCGCGACGTGCCGGACAATCTCTGGACCAATTGCGACAGCTGCGGGCAGATGCTGCTGATCCGCGATTATGAGCGCAACTGGAAGGTCTGCCCCCATTGCGGTCACCATGGGCGCGCCCTGGCCCATGAACGGATGAAATGGACGTTCGACAACGGGGAATACACCCCCATCGAACTGCCGAAAATGCCGACTGATCCCCTCGCCTTCCGCGATTCCAAACGCTATACCGACCGCCTGAAAACAGCGCGTGCCAAGACACAGCTTGACGACTCCCTACTGGTGGCCCACGGCCGCATCGGCGGCCGCGAGACAGTGGTTGCCGTGATGGCGTTCGAGTTCATGGCCGGCACGATGGGGCCTGCCCTGGGCGAGGCCTTTCTGGCTGCCTGCCGCCTGGCCGTGCTGCAGAAGGCGCCTTTGGTCATCTTCACCGCCTCAGGTGGGGCACGCATGCAGGAAGGGGTTGCCAGCCTGATGCAGATGCCGCGCACCACGATCGGCGTGCAGATGCTGCGCGAGGCCGGGCTGCCTTACATCGTGGTCTTCACCAATCCCACCACCGGCGGGGTCTCGGCCTCTTTTGCCATGCTGGGCGACGTGCATGTGGCTGAGCCCGACGCCCTGATCGCCTTTGCGGGACCGCGCGTCATCCGCGACACGGTGCGCGAGGAACTACCGGAAGGCTTCCAGAAATCGGAATACCTGCTGGAGCACGGCATGGTCGACCTCATCGCCCCGCGCGCCGAGCTGCCCCAGACGCTCGGTCGCCTGGTCAACATGCTGGCGCCTACCACCCGCACGGTCACCCTGCCGGGCGCCGGGCAGGAAGAGCAGCGCCCCCCCACCCAGCACCCGGCCCCCCACCCGCCGGCCACGCGCCAGTCTGCCGCCCCGTCAGGCCATAATTCAGGCCACAGTGAGGCCGGGCATAAACCGCCCTCCGGCAAGCACAGCGCCAAACACCACAAGCACCGCAAGAGGTCCGGCGCGTAAACGGCCCGCGCCGGCTGCAGGTTGAGCATGGTCAAGACGAATGCACGCACCAGCGAGTTCAGCGGGCGGAGCGGGGAGATCCTGGCGCGGCTGGAGCGGCTTCATCCGCGCCTGATCGACCTGTCCCTGCAGCGGCTGGAAGCGCTGCTCTCCAGGCTCGGCCATCCGGAACGGCATCTGCCGCCGGTCATTCACGTCGCCGGCACCAATGGCAAGGGCAGCACGGTGGCTGACATGCGCACCATTGCTGAGGCCGCCGGGCTGCGTGTTCACGCCATGACCAGCCCGCATCTCCTTTCCCTGACCGAACGCTTTCACGTCGCCGCCCCGGTTTCCGGCCTTCCTGGCGGCCAGGCGGGCGGGCCAGTGGATGAAGACCTGCTCGTCGCCACGCTGGAGGAGGTGGAACAGGTCAATGCCGGGGCGCCGATAACAGTGTTCGAGGTGCTGACCGCAGCGGGCTTCCTGCTGTTCTCACGCCTGCCTGCCGATCTGGTCCTGCTTGAGGTCGGGCTGGGCGGGCGCTTTGACGCCACCAATGTCATTACAGCCCCGGTGGCCTGCGTGCTGACCTCCATCAGCCTCGACCACCAGGCTTTCCTGGGCGAAACGCTGAGTGAGATCGCTTTTGAGAAAGCAGGTATCATCAAGCCCGGCGTGCCGGTCATCAGTGCCCCCCAATCTCCTGAAGCGGCTGCGGTAATCGCAGCACGGGCCGAAGCCCTGAACGCCCCCCTTTACCGGGTGCAGGAAGTCAGGGGGACACCCCCTGAACCACTCGCGCCTGAAGCTCGGAAAATTCATTGGCGTGTCCGCGATACAGGGAACCCCTCTACCCCTGCTGAAGAAAGAGGGCAGATCGACTATGCCGACGCGCTGGGGACACTCCGCCTGCCGCAGCCGGGGTTGGCCGGGCCACACCAGCGAGAGAATGCCGTTCTGGCCGTAGCCGCCCTGCGCCGCGCCCTGGCGGCAGGGGCTTTCCCGGCTTTCACGCCCGCCAGTTTCCCTCCCCAGGCGTACCAGACCCTCAGCCGGACCCTCTGGTCCGCACGCCTGCAACGCCTGGAAGGCCGGCTGGCCCGGCTTCTGCCGGAAGGCTGGGAACTCTGGGTAGACGGTGCCCACAATCCCGGCGGGGCCGAAGCCCTGGCTGAACAGTTGCGCCTCTGGCGTGACGAAGGCACGCGCCCGGTTCATCTCATCATGGGGCTGAAAAACACCAAGGATGTATCAGGCGTCCTGCGCCCGTTGCTGCCTCTGGCCGACAGTTTTCAGGCCGTAGCTGAGCCGCAACAGCATCTGGCCATGCCGATTGCTGACATCCTTGCTACGGCCCGTGCTCTGGAGCCTGCCCTTGATCTGCCGCCCGGGCGTTCTCCCCCAACTTTGAGCGAAGGACCCCTGCTTCAGGACGCGCTGGAACGCCTTGCAGCCTCGGCTGGTGCGAACTCCCGTGGGCGCGTGGTGATCTGCGGCAGTCTTTACCTGGCTGGCTGCGCGCTGCAGCAGGACCGGGAACAGGTGGGGCCTATCTGAGCAACCAGCTTTATTTCTTGCCTGTTAAAACAAGGGGCCGGATCATCTGAACAGGGAATAGTTCAAAATGCTTTTATCCAGCTCCTCAAATATCTTCGCTGATTTCAGCTTCAGCCTGACGAAATCATCATAGCTGATTTTCACGCGCTCTTCATTGTGGTCCGCGATGGCCTGGCACAGATCCTGCACTTCTTTTTCGTAGAAGTCATAGATCTCCTCACATTTCTTCCCGATAAGCTTCTGGCCGAACAGCATTTTCATCTGGAAGAGCGCGCCCTTGAAATCGGTTTTCTCTTCCATGATTTCACTGACGGACAGCAGGGATTTGCGGTCCTGAATGATTTCCCTGGAACTGTCACTGATCTCCCTGATGATCCTTTCCACTTCCAGGGCGGATTTCCTGAAATTCTCCCAGGCATCATAACGCCTGTTGAACAGGTCCAGCTGCAGCTTCTCATCGGCAATCCGCTGCTGCTGCCCGGCAATCTGTTTCTGCGCCCAGGAAATGCGCCACTGCATGAAAGCAATGACAAACGTGCTCACCACCCCGAAAACCGGCGCCCATTCTATGATCCAGCCAGAGTCCATAATGACTCTGATTTGAGGGGGGAGTGCTGAGCTTAGTGAAACGTCCATAACATCCTAAATATCGGTTATATCTCAACTTAATTAATAGAGATTTTAGCAGTATCTTATGTCGATTTATTCAGAAGCCATATAATTAAATTGGCAAAGTCATTTTCTTCATACATAAATCTCTAATATTTGAAAATGTATTTCCTATTCTTTCATTATACTTGAAAATTTTTTCAAATGTCAAGGTAAAATTAGATAAACCATTTTTCCCGAACAGAATTCCTCCTTCATTTACATACTTATATAGCAATTCAGCATCGCCACATATCTTCCGACTTAATTCCCTACATTCTATTTTAAGTTCATTTAGCAGATTGACCATTTCCGTTGAATCAAATAAAATTATCATTTCATCAATACTTTTATAAATAACATCATCTGATCTAAATTTTTCATATCCATTTGATAAAATGCGTTTTATCTCTTGAGTGTAATTTTCTTTATTTAATTTAGGTGATATGTCATTAAAAATTTTCTCTTTATTATCAAAATAATCTACTATTTCTTTATCATATTCAATCATATTATTATATAGTCTTTCCCAAGCATCATAACGTTTATTAAATATATCTAGTCCCAATTTAGAAACCGCGATATTTTTCTGCTCCTCTGCAATCAGATGCATACCCTGAGAAATTCGCCACTGCATGAAAGCAATAATAATTGTGCCAATAGCTGAAAAGAAAGATACAGCTACTGTTGCCCAAGGGGCGTGCTGTGGATCCAGCAGCCAAGACCAAAATCCCATTATCTACGTTCCTCTACTCTTCCTGGAATTCTTTGCTTTTATTCCCTTACACGTTCCTTACTGCTTACCCAACAACCGCCTTCATCTACCCCTTTCCACCACCCCAACATTTTCCTTTCCCCAAGCCCCGGCAGACCCGCTAAAAGGGCGGCATGAGTGATCGTGTTACCGAATCTTCCATTCCCACCACCCAGCTTGCCACCCCCGCAGTTGCCGGGCCGCTGGCGGCGTTGGTCAATGCCGGTCTGGAGCGCGGGCTGCCGGCCAATGCACAGGCCGAGCAGGCGTTGCTGGGCGCCATTCTCACCAACAACAAGGCTTATGAGCACGTCTCCGACTTCCTGCAGCCGGTGCACTTCTCCAACGGCCTGAACGGGCGCGTTTATGAGGCGATCGCACGCCGGATCGAGAACGGACAGCTTGCCGACCCCGTCACGATGCGGGGCGAGTTCGAGCATACCGGCATCCTGGCTGAGGCCGGCGGCCCCGCTTACCTGGTCGAGCTGCTTAACGCCATGGTGGGCATCGTCAATGCGGGGGAATACGGGCGCATCATCCATGATTGCTGGATCCGCCGCCAGCTGATCGAAATCGGCGAGACAGTGGTCAACAACGCTTTCGGCGGCACGCCGGAGCTGGACGGGCCCGACCAGATCGCCGCGGGCGAGGAAGCGCTGTTCAAGCTCGCTACCGACAAGGGCCAGGATGGCGGCTTCGTCTCCTTCGAGCGCGCACTGATCGAAGCGCTGGGCACGGCGGAACAGGCCTTCAACCGCACGGGCGACATCGTCGGCCTCACCTCGGGCCTGCGTGATTTCGACAAGAAGACCGGCGGCCTGCATCCGTCCGACCTGATTATTCTGGCGGGCCGGCCGGCCATGGGCAAGACGGCATTGGCCACCAAGATCGCCTTCTCCGCCGCCCGCGCGCTGATGCGCGAGGCCGAGGAACAGGGCGGGCGCCCGGCAGGCAGCGTGGCGATCTTCTCGCTTGAAATGTCAGCCGAGCAGCTGGCGACGCGTATCCTGTCCGAGCAGGCGGAGGTCTCGGGCGAGAGGATCCGCCGCGGCGATATCGGGCAGAAGGAGTTCGACCGGTTCGTGCGCGTCTCGCGCGAGCTCCAGCGCCTGCCGCTGCACATTGACGACACGCCGGCCATCAGCCTTTCAGCCATGCGCACGCGCTGCCGGCGCCTGGCGCGCACCAAGGGGCTGAGCCTGGTGGTGGTGGACTACCTCCAGCTCATGCGCCCTGCCGTCGGCACCCGCATCGACAATCGCGTGCTGGAGATCTCGATGATCACCCAGGGGCTCAAGGCCATCGCCAAGGAGCTGGAAGTGCCGGTCATCGCCCTCTCCCAGCTCTCGCGACAGGTTGAATCGCGCGAAGACAAACGACCCATGCTGTCCGACCTGCGTGAATCAGGCTCCATCGAGCAGGATGCTGACGCGGTGATGTTCGTCTACCGCGATGAATACTATCTCCAGCAGCGACAGCCCAAGGACAGCGCCTTCGACAGCCCTGACAAATACATCGAGGCGCTGGAGGAGTGGCAGCGCAAAATGGCGCTCGTGCACAACAAGGCCGAGCTCATCCTGGAAAAGCAGCGCCACGGGCCGACCGGCACCATTCCCCTTTACTTTGAAGGCCAGTACACCCGCTTTGCCGATCTCGATACGGTGCATGAGGATTACGGGCCGTAAGCCCCCAGGCAAAGAACCCGGTCTTATAACGTATAGGAGATACCGCCCAGAATGGTGCGGCGCAGGCCGTATTGCGGCGCGCCGACGCCGATGCCTGAGCCGTCACGCAGGCGGTAGCTGCGGTCGAACAGATTTATCACGTCAAGCCGCAGGCGCAGGCGGCCTTCCTCGCTCATGCCGAAAAGCCCGCTGCCGCTGGAATGCGCATTGAGAAAGATATCCTGCACCAGCCCCAGATTGAACGTGACATATTGCGGCAGCACGCCGCCATTGGGCACGCCGACCCGCGCCCCCGTGCCGTCACGGCGCAGGCCGCTGCCGTAAACCATAGTGGCCGAGATGTTGAACGGGTGCGACGTATGGGCGAAAAAGCCATAGGCAGCGCCTGCCGAGGCGGTCCAGCGCTGGTCATGGTCGAGATGCACCCAATGGTGGCGCATATAGGCCAGGTCCTCAGGCGAGAAGTTCCATTGCGACGAGGTGATGCCTTTGCCCATGGCGCGTGACCAGGCCATGTTGCCGTAAAGGGTCAGCGGGCCGTGGGTGTAATCGGTGGTGAACTCCACCCCGTGCACCCTGCCGCGGCGGTAATTGTAGGAAGTCAGGATGATCGGCGCGCCGAACTGGCCTTCATCCAGCAGGTTGTGGGCCTGCTTGAAATAGCCGTCCACACTGACCTGCCAGCCACGGGTCACCTCCTGCATGAAACCGAAATCAAAACTGTTATCACGCTCAGGCTTCACCGCGCTGTCAGGGCCGGAGAGGTTGGGCGGCGCACCTGATGTGTTGCGATAGGCAGCCAGGCTGTTGCCGCTGACCGTCTGAAAGGCAGGCGGCGTGAAATAGCGGGCGTAGGAAGCATGGAACCGCCCGTTGCGCCACGGGGTCCAGACCAGGCTGAAGCGGGGCGAGAGCTGGGTGGCGCTGACATATTCATCCACCCCGTCAAAGCGCAGGCCGCCATTGAGAACCAGGCCCGGGCGAACCCGGTACTCATCCTGCGCGTAAACGCCGTAAAGCGCGCCGGTGTGCCCCGAGCCCTGATGAATGGTGACAGGCGTGGACAGGAAAACAGGCGTGTCCCCGTCGCTGCCGGCCCCGTTGCTGCCGGGCTGCACCGGGTAAACATCCGCATCGGTGCGGGTGACGCTGCGCGCGCCGTAGGCCTGGAAACCCATGCGCACTGTATGGGCAGGGGCGGCGCGCCACTCGACATCGCTCTGCACCCCGGCGGTGAATACCGAGCGGGCAGCGCGTTCCGCCATGCCGTTATAGACCAGGTCCCCCACCGGATCCGGCGAGTAGCGCACCGCACTTGCGTGCACCACGGCAGAAGTCGTGGCCTTGATCGCGCCGCGCTTTTCCTGCCAGGAGAAAATGCCGAAATCCCCAAGCTCCGCCTGGTGCTCGTTCAGCGCCGCACTGGCCGGGTCAGAGGCCGGCACGCTGTGGCCGCGCCAGACCGGGCTTGCGAACTGCCGCTGCTGGGCAGGATTGTTGGGCAGCTGGAACCAGGCATTGGCCACGCCGGCTGTCAGGCTGAACTGCGTATGCTCGCTGGCTGTGTACCGCAGATGGCCCATGAAGTGGTACTGGTTGGTCAGGTCATGGGGGGCATTGAAACGGGGCGTGGGGTTTTCAATGCCCACGCGGTCATGAACGGCATCAGCCGTCAGGTACCAGTCCCATTTTCCCAGGCGGCCGCCCCACAGGGCTGAAGGCTGCAGGTTGTCGCGCGCACCGCCGTAAAGCTGCAGGCCGGCATGCGCATCCTCAACGCCGTTGCGCGTGTGAATATCCACCACGCCGGCCTGGCGGAAGCCGAACTGCGCCGGCAGCGCGCCGACGGTCAGGCTCAAATCATGGGCAAAGCGCGTCATGAGGGCCTGGCTGAACAGGTTGACGCCTTCAGGCAGCATGACGCCGTCCAGGCGGTACTGCACATTGCCATGATCGCCGCGGATGTGAAGCTGGCCGAAACTGTCCTGCGCCACGCCGGGTGCCTGCAGCAGAACAGAATTGAGGGAAGCGTTATCCCCGCCGGGAATGGCGGCCAGGGCCTTGGCGGAAAATCGCGTCTGCGTCGCCCCGAGACCGGGCGGAAGCGCCTCACGCCCGGAAGAGCCGCGGCTCGCCGTGATGCGGAGATGCTCGGGAAGCGGGGGCTGGACCGCAGCGCTGCGGTTTGCGGGTGCAGGTGCGGAAGAAGTGGACGGAAGGTTTTTTTTCAAATGCGCCCCCGGCTTGCCTTTGGCAAGCATTGGCGCAGCCTGGGCGGTAGCCAGGAGAAATCCGGCGCAGATCACACTGCTTGCGGCCCCCACCCGCAAATATTTTCCTGCCCCCCCTGCCATGTGCTCTCTCCCGCTTGCCCTACAGGGTTCCTCTGTCATAGCTGAAATTCATGTTGACACCGTAACAGTCTGAGACCGAATCGGAAATTCCGTCCTGAAAAACTACCTGTCCAGAACCATCTGTCGATAGAAATAGAATGTTATAACGTAACATTACAAGGGGCGGCTGAAGACCGGATCACATCAGTGACCCGATTTTCAGAACTATTCAGAACTAGCGGTGCTACCCGCCCGATTAGGCTTCAGCCAATTAAGCTTCAGGAGGCGCGACGCATTCCGCCACGAAACGCTTCATGGCACGACCGCGGTGGCTGCAGCGGTTTTTCTCCTCGTCACTCATCTGCCCGAAACTGCGCGGCTCGGGGCTGGCAGCACCGGCGCTGGCTGCGATCTCCTCGGCCGGCACGAAGATCGGGTCATAGCCATGACCGCCCGTGCCACGAGGGGGCC
The DNA here is from genome assembly GCF_006542375.1 of Oecophyllibacter saccharovorans. GTDB lineage: Bacteria > Pseudomonadota > Alphaproteobacteria > Acetobacterales > Acetobacteraceae > Oecophyllibacter > Oecophyllibacter saccharovorans. Next base: position 630,388 of record NZ_CP038143.1, read on the forward strand.
AGCACACCTCGCCCTCGCAGGTGCCGCGCACGCTGCGCGTTTCCCCGTCCGGCCAGGCCAGGCACAGGACTGCAACGAAAGAAGAGCCACGGTCAGCGGAACGGCTTTGCGCCATTTCATCATGCACCCGCTTCATCGCCACGTTCATGTCGCGCTCAGGGCCGGCCCAGCGGGCGGAATAGACCCCCGGCCTGCCCTCTAGGGCCGACACGCAGAAACCGGAATCGTCTGCGAGGGCGGGCAGACCGGTCGCACGCGCGGCAGCCAGCGCCTTGATCTCGGCATTACCTTCAAAGCTGTCAGCGGTTTCCTCAGGCTCCGGCAGGTTAAGCTCGGCAGCGGAGCGTACCTTGATGCCCAGCGGCGCCAGGAGAAGGGAAAATTCCCTTATTTTCCCGGCATTGTGACTGGCCAGAACGATCTCCGCGCCCCTCTGCAAGCAACGCCGGCTTTCGGCAGGCGTGTTTCCATCTGCCGGGGTTTGGGCCCTGCTCATGACGCGCCTCCTGCAGCAGGGGCAGGAGAAGATGAGCCCTCTCCCTGGTTCTCCGAAGGCAGCTGGGCCAAAGCGGCTTTCTGGGCGGCAAACAATGTGGGCACGCCATTGCGCGCCAGCTCCAGCAGTTCCAGGAACTCCTCATGGCGGAAAGGCTTGTCTTCCGCCGTGCCCTGAATCTCCACAATGCCGCCATCAGCAGTCAGGACAAAATTCGTGTCTGCCTGAGCGCTGCTGTCTTCCACGTAATCAAGGTCCAGCACCGCGCCGGCTTCGGTCAGCCCGCAGGACACCGCCGCCACCTGCCCGGTCAGGGCGCGGCTCTTGCCTGCTTTCTCCAGGGCCTGGGCCAACGCCACCCAGGCCCCGGTGATGGAGGCGCAGCGCGTGCCGCCGTCAGCGTTCAGCACGTCGCAATCAAGCGTGACCGTGCATTCCCCCAGGGCGCGCAGGTCCACGCAGGCCCGCAGCGCCCGGCCGATAAGGCGCTGGATCTCCTGGGTGCGGCCTGACTGCTTGCCTTTGGCCGCCTCGCGCTGGCCGCGCGTATGGGTGGCACGCGGCAACATGCCGTATTCAGCCGTGATCCAGCCCTGCACGGGGCCTTTCTGGTGGCGCAGGAAAGGCGGCAGCTTCCATTCCACGGAAGCGGTGCACAGCACTTCCGTATTGCCGACCCGCACCAATGCCGAGCCTTCAGCATGGCGTGCCATGCCCGTGGTGATGGAGACGGGGCGATTCTCGTCAGGCGCCCGCCCGCTGGGGCGTTTGGCGCGTATCTTGAGATCAGCCGCCTTGAGGGCGGAACGGAGGTCGGCCATGAACGGGAGGCTCCTTACGGGGTCGGGACAAGGGGGAGGCCACCTTAACGGGGAGCCGGTTTTTGTGCACGCTTTTCCGGGGTCCTGCTCGGAGTTCCCCTCACAGGCCCAGCACCAGTCCCGCGCCTGTTCTGGATTTCCTTTGCAGTTTCCCCTTTCCGGCGGGCCTGATATAGGTGCAGCATGACGTCAGTAACGCCTCCCTCGCCTGAGGACCGCCCGGCCTCTTCCCGCCGCTCCCCCCTATCCCGGCCGAGCACCGCCCCCCGTGGTGAAAGCCAGGCCGATGGGGGGCGAAAGTCCCGCGGACCGCTGCCGCCCACGGCCCGGCCCGGCTGGCGGCGCTGGCGCATGCTGACAGCCACCCTGCTTGGCACAGGGGTGCTGGGCGTCAGCGTGGTCGCCATCGGCTGCTGGGGCTTTTATGAGCAGCTGGCCGGCAACCTGCCCAGCGTGGCGGCCCTGCAGCATTATCACCCGCCTGTGGTCAGCCGGCTCTATACCGGTGATGACCGTCTCATGGCCGAGCTGGCGCATGAAAAGCGCATCTACGTGCCCGGCAACGCCATCCCGCCGCTGGTGAAGAACGCTTTCATCGCCGCTGAAGACCAGCATTTCTACACCCATGGCGGGGTGGATTTCCTGGCCATCGGGCGCGCCGGGCTGACCGATCTTTTCAACCGCCATGGCAAGCGCCCGCTGGGGGCTTCAACCATCACCCAGCAGGTGGCCAAGGTCATCCTGCTCAACAACTCCTCGCTCAGCCTGCTGCGCAAGGCGCGTGAAGCGCTGCTGGCCATGCGCATTGAAGACACGCTGCCCAAGAGCCGCATTCTCGAAATCTATCTCAACGGCATCTACCTGGGCAGCGGGGCCTATGGTGTGGAAGCGGCGTCTCAGACCTTCTTCAACAAGCCGCTCGACCAGCTTGACGCCGCTGAGGCAGCCACCCTGGCCGCCCTCCCCAAGTCACCCACCAACTACAACCCCTATCTGCACCCCAAAACCGCGCTCTGGCGGCGCAACTGGGTACTTGACCGCATGGTTGAAACCCATGCCATCACGCCTGAACAGGCTGAGGCTGCCAAGCAGGAGCCGCTTTCCCTGCGCAGCCGCAAGCGCAGCGGTCCGCTGCCGGATTCCGAGTGGTTTGCCGAGGATGTCCGCCGGGAGCTGATCAGCCGTTACGGTGAAGACCAGGCCCTGCAGGGCGGACTGGATGTGCATACCAGCCTCGACCCGCACCTGCAGCACATCACCACCCAGGCCCTGCGCGAAGGCCTGATCCGCTATGATCGCAGTCACAGCAGCTGGCGCGGCGCTGCCGGCACCCTGCCCGCAGCCGCCCTGTCTTCCGGAGACACGGCGGCAGACGCCCTCATGCCTGCCGGCTCAGGCGCGCAAGGGACGGAACAGGCCCTGCCGGACTGGGCGCTGCAGCTGGCGCAGGCCAAGCCGCCCACCAGCATGCTACGCAGCTGGCGCCTGGCCGTGGTGCTGTCGACAGCGGGCAGCGTGCGGGTCGGCTGGCTGGAAAATCCGCTGGACCCTACCGATCTGGCGCCGCGCACCGGAACGCTGCGCAGCGTTGACGTCGGCTGGGCACGCCGCACCCATCCCCTGCGCAAGGGCCAGCTCATCATGATCGAGCCTGAAGCGGACGGTCAGGCACGGCTGGAGCAGACGCCCCAGGTTGAGGGCGCGGCCGTGATCATGGATGCGCGCACGGGGCGCGTGCTGGCGATGTCAGGCGGCTGGTCCTTCCACCAGAGCCAGTTCAACCGGGCTTCGCAGGCCCTGCGCCAGCCCGGCTCCTCCTTCAAGCCGCTCGTCTATCTTGACGCGATGCAGCATGACATCTCCCCCTCCCAGACCTTTCTTGATGCCGCCGTCTCCTATGGCAGCTGGCATCCACAGAACTATGAGCATGACAACTGGGGCCCCACCACACTGCACGACGCGCTGCGCGAGAGCCGCAACCTTGTCACCATCCGGCTGGCTGCCTATCTGGGCATGAAATCCCTCTGCGAAATGGCGGAAAAATCCGGCATGGTCGACAAGATGCCGCCTTACCTGCCAGCCGCCCTCGGCGCGGTGGAAACCACCGTGCTGCGTGAGGCGGGCGCTTACGCGGCCATCGCCAATGGCGGCCACGTGGTCAAGCCCAGCCTGATCGACTACATCCAGGACCCCGAAGGCACGGTGATCTGGCGACCCGAAGGCCTGGCCCTTTCCCCGGAAGGCACAACCCAGGACGGGCAGGCGGGACTGCCTGCCGTGGTCGATACCCGCCCAGCTCTTGCCAGCCCCCAGAGCGCCTATCAGGTGGTGACCATGATGCGCGCAGTGATGGAGCACGGCACCGGCATGAGTGCGGCAGCCGGCATCGATCGCCCCCTGGCCGGTAAGACAGGGACCAGTCAGGACTACAAGGACGCCTGGTTTGCCGGCTTCTCGCCTGACCTGGTCACGGTCGTCTGGGTCGGCTATGACGCCCCGCGCACCCTTGGCCGCCATGAGACAGGCGCGCGCGTGGCGGCCCCGATCTGGAACCAGATCATGAAGGAGGCCCTGGCCACGCGGCCGAAGCTCGATTTCGCAGCCCCTGAGGGGGTAGTGCTGCGCCGCACCAGCACAGGGCGTATTCCCGCCATCGACGCCTTCAAGCCCGGTCAGGTCCCGGGCGTTTCAGCCACCCTGCACGGCCATGGCGCCGGCACGCGCGAGCTGACAGCCAGCGACACGGGAGCGGATGCCATCCCGCTGTCTGAAGACAGCATGGACGGCCCCCAGAGCACAGGGGCCGGCGCATCGGCAGGGCCTGCCCAGCAGAGCGCAGGCCCATCAGGTGCCAGGACACCTGAAGGAGGTGGTGACATCGGCGTCGGCGGGCTTTACTAAGAGGACCTGTCAGGAACCGCGCCGGTTCCACCCGCAATTCCGGGTATGTCGTTTCATGTTTTCATTCTGCACAGGGACTACGCGCATGTCGGCCGAGACCGAATCCCTTTCCGAACAGATCAGGCAGTCGGTGGCACTGCTGAGGAGGCATCTTTGACTGGGATGCAGCCAAACTCCGCCTGGATGAACTGAACCACCGCGCTGAAGACCCGGACCTGTGGAATGATGCCGAGGCCGCCCAGAAGCTGATGCGCGAGCGCACCCTGCTTGCCAACCAGATTGAAGGTGTCGAGCAGCTTGAAGCCGATGTGCGCGACACGCTGGAGCTGGTCGAGCTGGCCGAGATGGAAAGCGACGAGGCGCTGGTGGCTGACAGCACGGCCACCCTGCGCCAGCTTGCCGCCCAGGCAGCCCAGCGCGAGACAGAAAGCCTGCTCTCGGGCGAGGCGGACGCCAATGACTGCTACGTCGAGATCAATGCAGGCGCTGGCGGCACCGAAGCGCAGGACTGGACGGAAATGCTGCTGCGCATGTACACGCGCTGGGCCGAGCAGCACGGCTACAAGGTCACGCTGATGGAAACCAGCGACGGCGAGCAGGCCGGGCTGAAATCAGCCACGATGCAGGTCAGCGGGCCCAACGCCTATGGCTGGCTGAAGACCGAAGCCGGCGTGCACCGCCTGGTGCGCATCTCGCCCTTTGATGCGGCAGCCCGACGCCAGACCTCATTTGCCAGCGTCTGGGTCTATCCGGTCGTGGACGACACGATCGAAATCGAGATCAATCCGGCTGACCTGCGCGTCGATACCTTCCGCGCCTCCGGCGCTGGGGGGCAGCACGTCAACAAGACCGATTCCGCCATCCGCATCACCCATGAGCCGACCGGTATCGTGGTTGCCTGCCAGACTGACCGCTCCCAGCACCGCAACCGCGCCACCGCCATGGAGATGCTGCGCGCGCGCCTCTATGAGGCAGAACTGCAGAAGCGCGAAGCCGCCGCCGCTGATGCCGAGGCTGCCAAGACCGATATCGGTTGGGGACACCAGATCCGCTCCTACGTGCTGGCGCCCTACCAGCTGGTGAAGGATCTGCGCACCAACGTGGAAAAAGGCAATCCCGACGCCGTGCTGGATGGTGATCTCGATGCTTTCATGGCCGCCTCTCTCGCTCAGCGCGTCGGCGGCACGCGTTCCGAGGCCAGCGCCAACGCTCAGTAAGCCCTCAGTAAGCACAGCCATGCAACTGCACCGCCTGCCTCAGACAATCCGTTATCCCGGGCTCCGCGCAGTCGGTCTCCTGCTGGTTCTGGGCGGGCTGTGCGCCCCGAACCAAGCGCCTGCTTCCTCCACGCCCAGCGCCCGGCTGCCCTTCCTGGCTCATTACGTCCTGAATCATCACAGCGGTAGCCAGGGAGCCGGGCTGGCGCCGGAAGAAACCCATACGCTGACTCTTCTCCACCAGAGGACTGATGGGCCCTGGTATTTGTTGCTTGATGAGCCGGAACTGCACGAAGGCAGCGTGGTGCCCGGTTCAGGAGAAGGCTGCCCTGTCCTGGCCAAAGGCAAGCTGGAAGGTGCAGTCGTGCAGGCCGTGGACGCCGATCATGCCTCTCGGACAGATGGGCGCTTTCAGGCCCGGCTGGTCCCGGGAGGGCTCAGGCTGGAACGGGCCGATGTCATCAGCAGCTGCGGCGTCGGCGCCCATGTTCTGGGGGATTACCGCCAGCTGGTCTCTTCTTCCACCCCGCCTTCGCCTGCCGCGCCCTGACCAGACAGAAAAGCGGGAAAAGCTTTTTATTTTTCGTTTTCATTCCGTAACGCTTGACAGACACGCGCAGGATTTGTCCACTTGTCGGGACTGGCTGGCGTTCCGCTTTCCGGAGCCCGGCAGGGCCTGGGGCAGCCGGGCCCACAACAGAGAAAGAGGCAACGGGCTGAAATGAAGAGTTACGCCGAGCAGCAACGCAAGCCGACGGATTATCTCGTCGCTGCCGCTGTCGCGCTTCTGGCGCTGGCGCTGGTGGGGATCGGCCTCAATACCCAACCGAGCCCGCCCACCCAGACAGTGCGGCCGCCCATGCATACGGTCATTCTCCCGCCCGCTCCGCCCGCGCCCAAGCCCACCAATCCTCCCCCGCCGCCACCGCCCGCTTCAGTGGCGCCGCCGCCGGTTTTCGTACCGCCGCCCAAGCTCAACCTGCCGGCCCCCAAACCGCCTCCGATCCGGGTCAGCCACCAGAAGGCGCCCCCCCATCCGCCCAAGGCAGCTGCCGCGCCTTCAAATGCGGCGCCCGGTCCCACTGATTCCACCTCCACCAAAGGCGCACCCGGGGGCACCAAGGGAGGCTCCACGGCCGACCATGCAGCCGGTGCGGTTCCCATCAACAATGTGCGGCCTGAATATCCCCAGGATGCGCAAGAGGAAAACCGCGAGGGGGCCGTGACAGCCTCCTGCGACATTCTCGCCACCGGCAAACCCGCCCATTGCCGTATTCTGAGCGTCAAAGGTGGCCGCGATTTCGCTGAGAGCGCCATGCAGTTCCTGGAACATTCCGCCGTACGCTATCAGCCGGCCGTCGTAAACGGTCAACCGGTCGTCGAGCACAACCACGTGCTGCATCTCGACTTCACCCTGAGCGATGATTGAGGACAGCATGAGCGATAAACCGGCCCGCCCCCTACCGGAAAGACGTTTCCTGACTCCCGGCGCACGGCGAATGCGCCGCACAGGACAAACGGACCAGACGCAGCTTCAGACCCAGATCAACACGACCATCACGACCAAGAGGATACCGGCCCCCATGACCTCACTGTTCCGCTCCTTCCCGCTTTCCGCCTGCAAGCCCCAGGGCCTGGAAACCACACGCAGCCTGCGTTTCGGTCGGGGCGCGGCACTCGCCCTGGCCTTCGCCCCCCTGGTCGGAACCAGCCTGGCCGGCGTTGCGGCTGCCCAGACCCCTGCCCCCCAGGCAGCGGCCAGCCAGCCGGTCATTCCCGGGGCCAGTGCGACAGCCGGAGCTTCCGGGAATGCAGCCGAGCCGATGCCTGTTGTTCCGACCGCACCGGCCGGCCCCCCCGGTGAAGCGGCCGCTCCAGGTGCCACCCCGGCAGGCGCGGCACCCACCACAGGCACGGAAGCGACACCCCTGGCACCCGACACGGACAGCAAGGCCCAGGCCAGTGCGAAGAGCGGGGACAACCCCTACGGGCTGAAGGCCCTGTGGAAGAATGGCGATATCATCGCCCGCAGTGTCCTGCTCATCATGGCCATCATGTCCCTGGGTTCGTGGATCATCATCATCGTGAAGCTCCTGGAGGAAAACCGCCTCTTCAAGGCCGCACGCGAAGCGGCGCGGAGCTTCTGGGGGGCCGCGACGGTGCAGGAAGGCGCCAAAACGCTCAAGCCGAACTCACCGTTCCGCTACATTGCCGAAACCGGCATCATCGCCGCCGAGCACCATGAAGGCGCGATGCGGGATTCGATCGACCTGCCCACCTGGACGAGCCTTTCCATCCAGCGCGCGGTCGACACGATCAACACCCGCCTGCAGTCGGGCCTGGCCTTCCTCGGCACGGTGGGTTCCACCTCACCGTTCATCGGCCTGTTCGGCACGGTGTGGGGCATCTATCACGCGCTGACGGCCATCGGCATCGCCGGCCAGGCCTCCATTGACAAGGTGGCGGGCCCGGTGGGTGAATCCCTCATCATGACCGCCATCGGCCTGGCCACCGCCGTGCCCGCCGTGCTGGGCTACAACCTGCTCGTGCGCCGCAACAAGGCAGCCATGGACTGCGTGCGCAACTTCGCCTCCGACATCCAGTCCGTCCTGCTGGGGGGGTACCGTCACGCTGATGTGCTCTCGGCTGCCAAGCAGGGAACTTCCTCCAACAATGAACCTCCGGTGACCATCACCACCAGCAGCAGGGTCTGAGCTCCATGGCCATCACCACTGGAAACGACAGCGAAGACGAGGTGGTCTCGGCCATCAACACCACGCCGCTCGTGGATGTGATGCTGGTGCTGCTCATCATCTTTCTCATCACCATCCCTGTTGCCACGCATACGGTGAAGGTGAAGCTGCCCGTGGACCGAAACCAGCCGACCCAGACCAAGAACGGCAATGTCGTGCTGGCTGTCACGACCGACGGACAGGCCTACTGGAACACCACGCCCCTGCACAGCCACCAGGAACTGGTCGCACGCCTGATGAACGTGGCCAGGCAGCAGCCCCAGCCCCAGATCCAGATCCGCGGGGATGCCAAGGCCAAGTATCAGGCGGTCGGACAGCTGGTGGCGGCCTGCCAGGAAGCCGGCATCCAGCATGTCGACTTCATCACCGAGCAACCCAAAGGACCTTGATATCAACGCCCCCTCATTTGCGGAGATTGCATCATGGGCATGAATGTCGGCACCGACAGCACGCATGAAGACGAAGGCATCGTCGATATCAACACCACGCCGCTAATCGACGTGATGCTGGTGTTGCTCATCATGCTCATCATCACCATTCCGCTGCAGACGCACTCTGTCTCGATCGACCTGCCGCAGGGCAATCCGCCCCCGCCCACGACGGAGCCGAAGATCGATACGATCGATATCGGTTATGACAACGCCATCAGCTGGAACGGCCAGCCCGTCGATGAAGCGACCCTGCAGGCCGATTTGCGCCAGGCAGCCAGTGAACCCGACCAGCCGGAGCTGCATATCCACCCCGACCGGCTGGCCGATTACAGGACGGTGGCCCATGTCCTGGCCCTTTCCCAGCGCCTGGGCATGACCAAACTGGGTATTGTCGGGCTGGACCAGGTCATGGACGACCAATAACCCGACCAGACCCGGGATTCCGGGCCTTCTTTCCGTTCCCCCTCAACCCCGGCCGCTTATCCCTGCCTTTCCAGTCTCAGGAGCCATTCATGCAGGTTTTTCGCCCCACCCTCCTATCGGTTTCCACGCTGGCTGCTTCCATGCTGGTGCTGGGGATGGCGGGGCTGCAGCCGGCCCTGGCCCGGCATCACGGGGGCACCTCTTCAGGAACCGGCCAGACACTTGCCCCTTCGCCCGGCAACGAAGTTCTGACCGGCGCCGTTGGTGAATGGCTGCAGAAGGCCCAGGCTGCCCTGCGGGCCCACAACCTCACCCAGGCCATGGAAGCGGTCAACGCAGCCCAGGCCGTGCCTGGCAAGACGGCTTATGACAATGACACCATTGCCGAAATGGCGGCCGCGGTGGCTATGCAGGCCGGGCAGCCGGAAGTCGCGGTCCGGGCCTATGACATGCTGATCCACAGTCCCCGGACCACGCGGGCGCAGAAAGCACAGATGCTCGATTCGGAAATCGGCATCGCTTATGCGGCCAAGAATTATCCTCAGGTCGAGGCGACCGTTGCCCGTTACCTCAAGGAAATCGGCCCCAGTGACAAGCTGGAAACGCTTCTGGTGCAGATCCCCTACAGCCAGCAGAACTGGGCGGCCGCGGTGAAGGCCGCTCTTGCCCAGGTAGATGCGGCGCGCAGAACCGGAACACGTCCTCCCGAAGCCGTGCTGCAGCTTCTGGCCAGTGCCCAGAAAGCGCTGCATAATTTCAGCGGTGTCACTGCGGCCTATGCGCTGTCAGCCCGCTATTACCCAAGCGCGCTTTACTGGCAGAACCTCCTTTATAATCTGGCCAGCGACAAGGGTCTGACCTCCCGGCTGGGCTTCAACCTGGCACGACTGCGCCTGACGGCCGGCCTGGCCACCAATGCCGCCACCTACCGGGACCTGGCCGAGCGGGCCGTGCAGATGGGACTGCCCCAGCTGGCGCTGAATCTGCTTGACTACGGACAGGCGCATCACGTGCTGGGCCCCGGATCAGGCGCAACCCCCGCTGAGCTGAATGCCCAGGCCCGCTTCCAGGCTTTCGTGACCCAGCAGGTCGTCAAACTCAAAGCCACCCTGCCGCAACAGGTTGCTGCTGCCCAGGCCTCGCCGGCCCCAGGGCCCGCGCTGACGACAGGTTATGACCTCGTTCTGGCCGGCCAGGCGCATAAAGGCCTGGCCCTGATGCGCACCGGGCTGAGCCGTCACCCCAAGCATCCCGCTGCTGCCCTGCTGGAATACGGCATGGCCCTGCTCGACAGCGGTCGTGTCAATGATGCGCTGAAGGTCTTCGCCCTGGTGCCGCCTGACACGACCGCGCGCAGCCTTGCCGATGCCTGGACGGCCCTGCTGCTGACGCCGCCCCAGACATTGAAACAGGTCCTGGCCCAACCGGCCCAGCGATCCGCCAGCCCGCATACTCGCTGATCTTCGCCAGGCCCACGCGCCTGGAGCAAAATTACAGGCCATCCTGGTCCCCCAGCACACCTGGCGCCTTTCTTCTTTTGCGCTGAGGGCCATTTTTGCCGTTTTTGCAAGTGTATCGTCCTGGCTTCATTGCAAGTATCATTGCAGCCATTGCCGCAGCACATTCCTGCAGCCTGTACTTTTCGGAAGAGGTTCCTTTCCGTGCCGACCAACGCTTTCCTGTTCTGCTCTTTGCCCCTTTTCAGCTCTGTTTTTGCAGGGCTTTCCACCAAACGTGCGCCACGGTCTTGCAGAGAGAAGCTTCAGGGAGCCGGAATGCGGGCAAGCCTGCTGGCGCTGGGCCTCTTTTTCAGCCTGGTCGGCCTGCCTGCTCTGTCAGACGGGTCGGGAGGCGGTTGCTGGTTTTCGCCAGCCCGGGCGGAAGAAGCCTTTTCCGGTGCTGGCGCCAGTGCTTCGGGCCCTGCCCAGAACACACCGCCTCATGACGCCCAACCTCACAGGGAACAGCCTCACAAGGAGAAAGCCGCCAAGCCGGCGCCGGCGCTCGATCCTTCCCAGGCCCAGCAGCTGCTTAGCGTTCTGAACAACCCCGTCAAGCGCAAGGAATTCACCCAGACCCTACAGAACATGAGCAAGGTCCAGACTACCCTGGATCACAAGGAAGACCAGAGCCTGCTTGACCAGGGCTGGGCGCATATCAGCGCTTTCAGTGAGCACCTGCTGGGCAAGTCCCAGGCGCTGATTCAGGATGTCACCAATTTCCACGCTTTCGTGCCGTGGACGCATCACGTTCTGAAAACGCCGTCCTTGCAGGTGGAAATCGCCCGGATCTGCCTGCGCGTCGCCATCATGATCATCGGGGGGCTCGCGCTGTCCTATGGCATGGCCTATCTGCTGCGCATACCGCGACGCAAGCTTGAAGAAGCAGCCAAGCGGATGAGCGAGCGCGAAATCATGAGCGCTGAAAAAGAGGCGGCCCGGGCTGAGGAGCAGGCTGAACGCCTGGCAGAGCTCGCCAAAGAAGCCAAGGAAAAAGCCCGCCAGGCAGCCGAGAAAAAGGCCCACGCTGAAGCCGCTGCCAAACAGGCAGCCGAGCAGAAAGCGGCCACAGAAGCAGAAAAAGAAAAAGAAAAAGAAAAAGAAAAAGAAAAAGAAAAAACGTCTTCCCATAAGCCCGAAGCTCAGCAAATCGCCCCGCAGAAAGACGCCGCGGCTGATCATGGCTCAGAAACAGCTGAACCTTCCGAAGCCTCCGAAGCCGGTCACGCGCCGAAACCTCCTGAAACCGGCGAAAGCACTGAGACCGCTGCGGGTGGGCAGGACGGCAAAAGTGACAGCAATGACGATGCTGAGGACGACGAGAAACCGCTGGCCTTGAAGGACACAACCCAGATCGTGCCCCATCATGAGACTGACGCTCATGCTGCCGAGGCACCGCATCCAGAAAGCGCTGAGCACGCGGGCAAAGCAGATACAGCCTCAGAAGCGGGTAAAGAAAAAACGCCTGCCCGTACTTCTGCCACAGAGGAGGACATGTCGGCCCTGGCAACAGGGATTCCATCACTCAGTGATCCAACCCAGCTTGATCCTGCCCAGGCGCGGGCAGAACGGGAAAAAGCCGCTCATAAAAAAGAGGAAGAGGCTCGGAACGCATCGGCGGCCCAAGCGGACCCGGAACAGACTTCCCCAGATGCCGCCGGAATCGATGCCAACCAGGACGCCCACAAGGATTCCGGGGAAAACAGCGCCCAGGACAGTTCCGGGGCCACGCCACTGGCACAGGCTGCCATTGTTCAATACGAACTCTCCGAAACCCAGCCTCCTTATCCCAAGCCCCTCGCCAATGTAGCCCAGGCAGAGGCGGACGCTGCCGATGCCCAGGCGGGAAAGGCGCAGTCCACTGCTGCCGCAGCACAGAACGGCAACAAGGCGGAATCGAACGCCTCGGAAGCAGACAACCCCGCGCAGAACAGCGCCCCCACTGACGCCGGCACTTCAGACGGGAAGTCAGGCCCCAACGCTGAACAGAGCGACAGCCAGGCCAATGATCAGGCCGAGCTGGCCCAGGACAAGGCGCAACTCGCCGCCGATGGCCGCGACTGGCAGGCGTCGATGACGCAGATGGTGGAGCTGTTCAGGCGGATCCCCTACGCCCTGGGCCTGTTCTGCCTGAATCTGGTCAGCATCATGATGTTCCCGCTCATGGCGCTGATCATCCAGTCTCTCGATCCCAGCCCTGACAAACAGACCCTGCAGGCTGTCTGGAGTATCTCCTGGCTGGCCAGTGTCGCGCTCGGCGTGTGGGTTGCAGGACTGCGCGCGCTGTTTGCCCCCCTGCGGCCCTGGATGCGTCTTATCCCGTGCAGTGACCAGACAGCTTGGTTCTTCTTCCGGGGACTCAAGCGCATCGGCACGGTCAGCAGCTGGGGCGTTACGGCCCTGATCATCCTGCGCTGCTGTACCCTGCCTGCCAATGTGCTGGATTCACTGGCCAAGCTGCTGATGCTGATCGTGCACATCATGATCGCAGTGATGATTCTCGGCTCGCGCCCCCTAGTCCGGCATGCCTGCGACCGCGTGGTGGCGCACAAGCCCTCCCTGCGCACCATCATGCGCATCGTTTCTGGCGTCTGGTGGATCGCGGCCCTCTTCTTTGATTTCAGCCTGTGGCTGGTCTGGGCCATGGGTATTCCAGGCGGCTACCAGCTTATCTTCAGGGTTTTCCTGCATACCTGCATCACCCTGGCGATCATGCGCGCTTTCAGCATCCTGATTCTGGGCGCTTTCGAACGCGTTCTCTCGCGGCTGGAGAATTCGCCGCGCATCAGCAACGTGCTGTCCACGCGCATCACCACCTACGCCCCTGTGATCGAGAAAATGCTCAACGTCATTCTGCTGGGGCTGACGGCAGTGGCGCTGCTTCTGGCCTGGGGGGTGCCGCTGCGGGCGCTGATCGGACCGCACAGCTTCGGGGCAAAGGTGTTCTCCTCGCTCACCGATATCTGCCTTTCCGTCTTTATCGGCTTCTGCATCTGGGAAGCGGCCAACATGTTCTTTGAGCGCCGCATCAATCTCCTGCTCGAGGAAGGGAACTCACGCGGGATCAAGGCACGCGTTGCCCGGCTGCGTACCCTGCAGCCGATGATGCGGATCATCCTGTTTGTCAGTCTCACCATCCTGATCGGCCTGACGACCCTGTCCGATCTCGGCGTCAATATCGCCCCGCTTCTGGCAGGCGCGTCCATCTTCGGCGTGGCGCTGGGCTTCGGTGCCCAGAAACTGGTGCAGGATTTCATCAGCGGCATTTTCCTGCTGCTGGAAAACGCCTTCACGGTCGGTGACGCGGTCACGCTCAATGGCACCTACGGCATTGTGGAAAAGCTTTCCCTGCGCACGGTGCATGTGCGGGCTGATGACGGGTCGATGAACATCTTCCCCTTTTCTTCGCTCTCGCAGACGGTCAACTACAACCGTGAGTTCGGTCGCGCTCTCATCGTGGCGGACGTGGCTTACGACAGCAATATCGGCGACGTGATCAAAGCCTTTCACGACATCACAGCTGAAATGCGCAGCAGTGAGGATTACGGCGATCTCATCATCGATGATTTCCAGCTCTGGGGTGTCTCGTCGCTCAACGATTCTTCAGTGACCGTCAAGGGCGCCTTGCCCACCATTCCACCTGGTCGCCTGCCCGTGCAGCGCGAGTTCAACCGGCGCATGCTGGTGGTCTTCGCCGAACGCGGAATCGACTTCCCCTATCCCACGCGCACCCTCGACGTCCCGGTGCTCGATACCTTCCTGCAGCAGGAACGTGAAAACCGCTTTCCGCTTCTGGGTGGAAACGAAAGCAAGGATCAGGACAACCCGAACGGTCACGGGAAGGGAAAGCGCTAAAAGGCGGCCTGCCTCAAAAGCAGACAAGAAAAACCCCTGTCAGATTGCTGCCCTTATAATGGCGGAATCTGACAGGGGTTTATTGTATCAGGCCTAATTACCGACCCCAGCTTTAAGACAAGGGGTATCCAGCCCGTTGCGATGGGTCGCGCTCAGCCGTGATGACGCAACGCATCAGCCGCACCGGTCTGCAGGTCATATTTACGCAGCGCCATGAAGGCCCAGATTGCGGCAATCGGCCAACCGATCAGGAAAACCTGCAGAAGCAGACACACGATCCCGGCGATCGGACGGCCAATCGTAAAGAAAGTCAGCCAGGGAGCAAAAAAAGCGATCAGAACGCGTAACATGCAAACTCTCCTTGTAAATCCAGCTCCTGCAGGCCCATGCCGGCAGTTTGCCAGAACACGGCAGCAGAGCCAGCCTGATCAAGCTGATCGGGACATAAAATCTTTACCAACATGAAGATATCGGAAAGCCCTGTATCCGCCGCAAGATCTCTGAACCGGCAAAGTGGTTTTTCTGTGTGACTTTACAGCCCGACCCAGCTGACAGCAGGCCCAGCGGCCCGCCCAAAGCGCAGAAGCATTAAAGATCATTAACGCCGACTCGGAGCCTGGCAGGACCTGTCAGAACCGCTCCTTTTCTCACTTCTCCAGCCTGTCCTCTGCGCCTTTAGCGCTTGCTCGCCAAAGGGCACAGACAGCTGCTGCCATGTTTTTTCTTTTTCAGGGCATGACAAATTTGTTATTGATGGAGATAAGACTCCACAAATAACCGGCGCCTTTCCGGGTGCTCTCTTAATAGAGGTGAGAGTCGCTCCACTATCCAGACACTCGTTTCTTTTCGGGTCTCGCGGGAAAGGAAAGCCGTTTTTCCATGCCGTCCTCCGTCCTCAGCACGCCATCCGGTGGCCCGGTCGCCCGCAAGGCGGCAGACCGGAATGACGGTTCCCCGCTTCCCAGGGAACTGGGCAAGCTGGGAGGCCTGGCCCGGCGCGCCGCAGGGTTGCTCGGACTGGCAGTAGGGCTTGGGAGCTTCAGCGCTGGACTGCTCATTACACAGATGGGCCTTCTGGCGCGGCTCGTGACCGATCTGGCTTTCCGCCACCAGCCGGTCATGCAGGAAACGCGACTGATCTGCGCACTGGCCGCCTGTGCCTTGCTGCGTGCCCTCGTGCAGACTGCCGCTGACAGCGCCAGTGACCAGGCGGCGCTGAAAGTCACCTCCTCTCTGCGCCTGGAACTGCTGGGGCATCTCTTCCGCGTTGGTCCGGTCGGTCTGGCAGGCCAGGACAGCGGCCGCATGGCAACCGCCCTTTCCGAAGGCGTGGAAGCCCTGCGTCCTTACCTGGCCCGCTACATTCCGCGCGCCGCTGCCATGGTGGTGATCCCGCTGCTCATCCTGGCCGTCGTCTTCCGTCTCGACTGGATCAGTTTTCTGACCCTGGCGATCACCGGCCCGCTTATTCCCTTCTTCATGGCGCTGGTCGGCTATGGCGCCCAGGCAGTGATGCGCAAGAAATGGAACGAGCTTCTGCTGCTTGGCTCGGCCTTTCTGGATATGCTGCAGGGCTTGACCACGCTGCGCCTGTTCGGCGAAGCGCAGGAAGGGGCAGCCCTGGTCGCCCGGCTGGCTGAGCGTCACCGCAGCACCACGATGGAGGTGATGCGCGTCGCTTTCCTGACGACGGCCGTGCTGGAGTTCTTCTCCAGTCTCTCCATCGCGGCTGTGGCTGTTTTTTTCGGCGTGCGGCTCCTCAAGGCCAGCGTGCCGTTTGAAACGGCTTTTTTCGTGTTGCTGCTTGCGCCGGAATACTTCATGCCCCTGCGCGCCTTCTCGGCCAGCTATCACGCGCGGCAGAATGCAGCCAGCGCCTTCACCCCCCTGGCAGAAATGGCCCAGTTGCCGGAAGTGCGCGCTCTTGAAGGCCCGCTCACTTCTCAGACCAACACCCTTCCCGTACCCGGGCTTGAGGCCGTGCTGATGCACAACGTTTCGGCAGGCTACGCGGAGCTTGTGCCCCAGGAAGGCACTATGCTGAGCGTGCCGGGGCCTGACGTGCTGAAAAGCGTGACAGCCTGTTTCTCTGCCGCCAGCCTCACTGTCGTGACGGGGCGCAGCGGCGCGGGCAAGACGACCCTGTTCCGCCTGCTGATGGGGCTGATGCCGCCCCGCACCGGCAGCATGGAAGGCCAGATTGACAAGGGGGAAAACAACGAGCCGGGAACCGTGGCTCTGAGCCGCATTCCGGTCGCCTGGGTGCCGCAGTCCCCTTATCTGATGGCAGACAGCATCGCTGCCAATCTGCGCCTTGCCGACCCGCAGGCTTCGCTCGCTGCCCTGATGTCTGTCTGTGCCGAAGCGGGTGCGCTTTCGTTTATCGAAGCCCTGCCTGACGGTTTCGATACGGTGCTGGGCGAGCGCGGCGCGCCCCTTTCAGCCGGGCAGATCCGTCGCCTGGCCCTGGCACGCGCCCTCCTCCCTGCCCCACAGCTGCTGCTGTTTGATGAACCGACCGCAGATCTGGATGCTGAAAACGCCCGTCAGGTCTGTGAAGCGGTGAAGCACGCAGCCCACGCTCCCGCCAGCCCGCGCATCGTGATCGCCATTTCCCACCGCGACGACATTCTGCAGCTGGCCGATCAGGTGCTGCAGCTGAGCGACGGGCACCTGCGGAAAAACGACAGAGTGGATAAGCGGGCTGCTGAAGGAGGCAAGGCGTGAATTCAGCCGCTGCCAGAAACCACCCCGCACAGGCCAACAGCCTGGACATGAAGCCCTTTCTGCGCCCGATGCGCGGCCTGCTCCTGCTGGGGCTTGCCCTTTCATGCCTGGCCACGCTGTCAGGTTTCGGGCTGCTGTTTCTGTCGGGGTGGTTTCTGGCAGCGGCTGCGGTGGCGGGGCTCGGCGGAGCCGCAGCGCAGAATGCCTTCAACATGTTCACCCCCGCAGCTGGCGTGCGCCTGTTTGCCCTGACGCGTATTCTGGCGCGCTACCTCGAGCGCCTGGCCACGCATGATGCGGCCCTGCGGGCTACGGGTGAGCTGCGCAGCTGGAGCTTCCGTCGGCTCATTCCGCGCTCAGTCCCCCTCGTGATCCTGACCCGCAGCGGTGACCTGCTTTCCCGCTTCGTGCAGGGCACCGAAGTGGTGGGACAATATCCGCTTGATGTTCTGCTTCCCTGCCTCAACGCCCTTCTCTGTGCGGTGGTGGTGGTTGCGGTAACGGCCCTGTTCGCCCCTGCAGCAGGTGCTGTGCTGGCGATCGGGCTCATGCTCGGGGGCGTGGTTCTGCCCTGGCTGACCGGTCTGCTGACCGCGCGGGCCATCGAGAGGGAAGCGGCTGCTACCGATGTGTTGCGCAGCGACATCCTCGAATGTCTTCAGGGGATGGCCGACCTGCTGAGTTGCGGGGCTGCCGGGCGCAGGCTGGATAGTGTCGCCGCGCGGCAGGGAGAGATCCGCCAGCTGAGCTTCACGATCGCCCTGCGCGCCAATCTGGTGCGCCAGATGCTGCCCATGCTCGCTGTGCTGGCGGTGCTCGCTGTGCTGCTGGTCAGTGACCGCGGCTTCCTGGCCGGCACCCTGCAGGCGCCCGAGCTGCCCATGCTGGCCCTGGGATGTCTGGCGGCATTCGAGATCGTCGCCCCGCTGAACGAGGCGCGCATGGCCCGTAGCCGGTTCCAGCGCGCCGCCCGGCAGGTGAAAGAGGTATGTTCCCTTCCCTGCCCCGTCAAAGAGATTCCCGAAGCCGGGCTTCCCACAGGCTTCGGGTTGGAACTGCGTGATGTCAGCTTCCGTTTTCTCCCGCCCGGCTCAACAAAGCCGGGCCGGCACGACCGCGACCTCCTGCGCCATCTCAACCTCCGTCTGGAGGAAGGGGAGCGCGTGGCAATCGTCGGGCCGTCGGGAGCTGGCAAAACCACCCTTATCCGGCTGGTCATGCGGCTGCTTGACCCCACTGAAGGCCAGGTTTTCCTGGACGGTGTGGACCTGCGGCGCCTGACCACCCTGGAACTGTCGCGCCCGATCGGCGTGCTGATGCAGAATCCGCATCTGTTTCAGGGAAGTCTGCGCCGGAATCTTCTCATCGCCTGCCCGCAGGCCACAGAAAGCGATATGCAGCAGGCGCTCTCTGTGGTAGGGCTGGCCGATGAAGTGCGCCAGATGCCTGGCGGTCTCGACACGCCTTGCGGTGAGCAGGGCGTTCGACTTTCAGGCGGGCAGTTGAGGCGCTTCGCTGCAGCGCAGATTCTCCTGCGGCGCCCCCGCGTTCTCGTCCTTGACGAACCGACCGAAAGCCTTCCTCCCGAAGCCGGTCGCGCGTTGATGGCGAACATGCTGGAGGCGTTGCCTGGAGCCAGCGTGCTCTGCATCACCCACCGGCCGGAACCCCTGGCCTTCATGAACAGGGTGTACCGGTTGGAAAATGGGCGGCTGATTGCTGAATCAGCTCGCCCGGGAGTTGCCATCATGGTTTCGTGATCCTGCCTGAAACGATCCCTGCCTGGCGCAGGCGCTGACGGAATCAGGAACGGTCCTGCTGCTCCGCTTCTTTCAGCCCTCGCCCTGCGCTTTCGCCGGCGCGCACCCGCGTCCATCCTGACCACAGGAGTTTTCAATTCGTGGACCTTATTAACCCGCAAGTCGTAGACCTGTCGCGCTTCCAGTTCGCGCTGACGGCCCTCTACCACTTCATGTTCGTCCCGCTCACGCTGGGCCTGACATTCATGCTTGCCGCCATTGAGACGGTGTACGTCATCACCGGTCGCAAGATCTACAAGGAGATGACGCAGTTCTGGGGCGGCATCTTCGGCATCAACTTCGCTCTCGGCGTGGCCACCGGCCTGACGATGGAGTTCGAATTCGGCACCAACTGGTCGATGTATTCGCACTTCTTCGGCGACATGTTCGGCACGCCGCTGGCCATTGAAGGCCTGATGGCGTTCTTCCTTGAAGCGACGTTCGTCGGCCTGATGTTCTTCGGCTGGCACCGTCTCAGCAAGGGCGCGCATCTGGCCGTCACCTATCTGGTGGCCCTGGGCTCCAACCTGTCGGCTCTGTGGATCCTGGTCGCCAATGGCGGCATGAACCTGCCCGTCGGCGGCTATTTCGACCCCACCACGATGCGTCTGCAGATCGACAGCTTCGCTGACGTGGTGTTCAATCCCGACGCGCAGGCGAAGTTCGTTCATACTTCCGTCGCCGGTTATGTCTGTGCCGCCATGCTCATCATGGGCATCAGCGCGTTCTACATCCTGCGCCGCCGTCACATGGAGCTGGCCCTGCGCTCTTTCCGCATGGCCACCCTCTTCGGCCTGCTGGGCACCTGTGCAGTCATCGCGCTGGGCGACGCCCTGGGCGTGGAAGACTACAAGCACCAGCCCACCAAGCTCGCGGCCATGGAAGGCATCTGGAACACCACCCATCCGCCCGAAGAACCCTGGCTGCTGTTCGCGCTGCCTGACGATGCGCAGCAGAAGAACTATCTCGAGATCGGCATCCCCTATGTGCTGACCCCGCTGGTAACGCACAGCTTCAACACGCCGATCCTGGGCATGCATCAGCTTGAGGAAATGTCCGGTCCCAAGATCCGCTCGGGCATCGTCGCCCTCAGTGCCCTGAAGACCTACAGCGAGACGCATTCCGCTGACGCCCTGGCCCTGTTCAAGGCGCATGAGAACGATCTCGGCTATGGCTTCCTCGCCGTGCAGCACGCGCCTAACCAGGACGTCTCGGCCATCACCGATGCCGACGTCGACCAGGTCGTCAAGGCCACTGAGCCCGACATCCTGCCCAACGTGTTCGTGACCTTCTGGTCCTTCCGCATCATGGTGTTCCTGGGCGGCTACTTCCTGGTGTTCTTCGCGTTCGCCGCGCTGTTCAGCCTCAAATACACCCTGGTCAAGCACCGCTGGTTCCTGCGTCTTGCCGTGCTCTCCATCCCGCTGCCGGTGCTCGCCACCGAATTCGGCTGGATCACTGCCGAGGGCGGCCGCCAGCCCTGGACCGTGTTCGAAAAACTTCCGACCTTCCTGTCCTCTTCCTCGCACAGCGTCGGTTACATGATCTTCTCGCTGGTGGGCTTTGCTCTGCTCTACAGCATCTTCATCGTGATCGAGCTGTTCCTGATGTTCCGTACGGCACGTCTGGGTCCGCAGGATTATCATCATGAGACTGCTCAGACCGAGAACAAGAAGGGCGCTTTCGGTCTGAACTTCCTGAACGGAGACCGTTGATCCATGACCTGCTACGTCGTTTTCAAACTGATCTGGACGGGGCTGCTCGGCGTTCTGCTGTCCCTTGTCGGCCTGATGGTCGGCATGGACATGGGCGTCGGCACGCTGCTTCGCTGGGTCGGTCGCAACAATGAAGAGCGCCGCGAGGCCCTCAACATCATCGGCCCGCACTGGGAAGGCAATCAGGTGTGGTTCGTGCTGGGCGGCGGCGCCGTCTTCGCGGCGTTCCCCACCCTGTACGGCACGTCCTTCTCCGTCTTCTACATCGTCATGATTCTGCTGCTGTTCAGCATGATCCTGCGTCCGGTCGCTTTCGACTACCGCTCGAAAGTCAACAGCGCCACCTGGCGTGACTGGTGGGATTGGGCCTTCTTTATCTCCGGCTTCGTGCCGATGTTCATCTTCGGCGCCGCCATGGGCAACGTGCTCGAAGGTGTGGGGTACCACTTCCTGTGGGACGGCCAGTACATTCAGGATGAGAACTTCCTCAGCTACCTTTTCAATCCGTTCGCAATCCTGTGCGGACTGATGTCAGTGGCGCTGGGTATTCAGGGGGGCGGTGCGATCCTGATGATCCACGGCATCCAGCCGATCTACGGTCGTGCCCGTGCTGCTGCGGTGCCGGCTGGCATCATCGCTGCCATCCTGTTCGTGATCGGCGGGTTCTGGGTCAGCCGCATCAACGGCTTCCACATGATCAACAAAGTGGACATGAGCATGCCCGCCAACCCGCTGTACGGCCAGGAAGTCGGTCGTGGCGTAGGTGACCTGCTGCTCAACTTCCACCACTTCCCCATCCTGTGGGCGCTGCCGGCCATGGCCCTGTTCGGCATGCTGGGCTCTTCGCTCATGCTGCGCGCCAACAAGCCGCTGGTCGCCTGGTGGCTGGGTGTTTTCACGTGGCTTGGCACCATCGGAACCGTGGGCGCTGCGCTCTTCCCGTTCCTGATGCCCTCCACCACGGCCCCGAACCAGAGCCTCAGCGCCTGGAATGCAACGGGCAGTGAATACGGCCTGATCTGCATGGCTCTCGTCGCCGCGATCTTCGTGCCCACAATCTTCTGCTACACCGCCTGGAGCTACTGGGTGACGCGTGGCAAAGTGACGCCCAAGACCGTCGCTGAAGATTCCCACAGCTACTGAGGAGCGGAAGAGGAATTATGACTCAGTCACAACACTCGGCGGCGTCCCTTACGGACCATGCCGTCAAAAAAGAGCCCAGGGAGCATCCGCTGGTAGCCCTCATCCGCCTGGGTCTCCTGGCGCTGATGGTCGGCGTGGCCATGATCGTTGTCATGGTCTGCGGCAATCTCGGCCATTGGTACCTGGCCTGGATCCTGGGCACGATGATGATCGTTCTGATCTCCGCCTGCGGCGCGATTCTGTTCGATCATCAGGAAGAGATCCGTCACAACGCCGGCAATCGGGAGTACTGAAACCATGATGGGTGATCTCGAAGGCATCATCTTCTTCGTGCCCTTCCTGTTCCTGGGCATCTACATCGTGATGGCGCTCATCATGCGCCGTCTCTATCCCTGAGATCCTGGCGTAAAAGCGTCAGGGCCATACAGGCCTGAAGAAAAGAGCCGCTTCCCTGCAGGGAAGCGGCTCTTTTTCGATCTTCAGACAAAATAAACATACCCTCAGCCCCTGTGGGCCCGCACTTAACCCCTCACTTCACGCAAGTCGCCTGGCCTGCAGGCACACAGAGGCGAGCAACCAACCCCAGCCCCCCGACCAGGCCGAGGGACAAACAGGCCTCAAGCCGGGTGCTTGGCAGAAAAAACATCAGGACTACCACGGTGAAAAGCAACGCCGTCGTCACGCTACCCCAGTATTTCCCGATACCCGCACGCCAGGCGGCCAGGGCCACCATGAAATACACGAACAGGATCAGTCCGCCTGAAGCGCCAAGCAGGAGCGGATAAGCCCCTTTTGGCGAGCCTGCCGCCCAGAGGACGATCAGTACTTCCAGCAGTGTCGTCAGGCGCGTTGCCCAGAGCCTCTGCCCACCGGCCCTGTGCTGCAGCCAGGCCGGCGCGAGCTGACAGGCACTGAGTTCCTCAAGAACACGTGCCACCACATAAACCGATGAGTTAAGGCAGGAAAGCACGGCCAGCAGGGTGACTGTCGCTGCGGCCCCGGCCGCAAAGGGCAGACCCAGGCGCTGCATGACTTCCAGAAAGGGCGAGCTACCGGGTTGCACATCATTCCAGGGCAGCAAGGCCAGGATCACCAGCACAGAGCCTGCGAAGAAAAACAGCATATACAAGGGTAGGCGGCGCATGGTGCGCACGATGCTGCGCAATGGGCGTTCACTGTCAGTGGCGGCGATAACGGAGATCTCGCAGCCTGCAAAGCTCTGCATGATCATCGGAATGGCTGCCACGACCGCCCACAGGCCGAGAGGGAAAATGCCCCCATGGCCGAAAATGTTTCCCGCCACCTGTTGGAACGGATGGGCACTGCAGGCCACCCACGCCACGCCCCCGATGATGAAACAGGCCAGGAATATCAGCTTGAGTGCCGACAGTCCCGTTTCAGCATGGCCATAATAACGTAACGCCATGCGATTGACCGCCCAGGCCAGGGCGATGAAGCCCAATGCCGCCCAGAGGGGCGGTATGGCGCAAAGGGCATGGACCACCAGTCCCCCCGCCACTGCCTGCGCTCCGGCCGTCACAGCCCAGAGAAAGGCATAGGCCCAGCCGGTCATGAACGCGGCCCGCGGCCCGAGAATACGCGCAATATGCGACACAAAAGAACCGCGACCGCGCGCACTGATAGCCAGCAGGCCCAAAAGCTGCATTACCAGCCATACCACCACTCCGGCAGCCACGTAGGAAAGCATCACCCCCGGCCCCGCTGCGCTGATTGTGGCGGAAGTGCCGACAAACAGCCCCGCCCCGATGATGCCGCCGATGGAGATCATGGTCACGTGCAGCGTGGCCAGCTGCGCTTTGCGCCGTGCCTGACGAATAGCTGGCGGTGTCAGGAATGAGGGGGGCGCAGGAAAAACGTCCGGGACATCAGATGGGGGCAAGAGAGAGGCTCCAAAGGCGACAACAAGAGGGATAATCTCTGATGGAATGTCCTTTTAGGAAGGATCGCCTGAAAAGAAAAAGCCAGATGCGCGCCTGACTTACGGAAGGGGATCACTTACGCCTGCTTGCCAAGCGGAAGTGCAAACCTTATTCAGGAAGGGTCCGGTACGTGATGACGGCTGGCTGAAAACGCGACAGACGGCCTGGGAAGACCAATCGCCCGGGGCCCGGGCCGCACCGTCGCTTCAGTCACTTTCACGAAGCTGCATCCCTTTACAGGGCTCCTGCAGGACCGCCGGCGTTCACCTGAGCGGGAAGCTTTGAGCGCGCCTGACCTGAATCAGCACGCCTGATGCGCCCCGCTCTTATCTCCGCTCCTTCCGGAAGTCCGGAAAGAGCGCTGTCCGGCCCCTCCCAGCAAAGCGGAAGCCGGGCAGCACGACAAACATAAAAGGGCATTCATCATGACTCGTTTTCCCGATTCCGATTCCGCTGTACCGGAAATCCTGTCGCAGCAGCACAGTGGTTTTCCCCGGCGCCGGTTGCTGCAGACCCTGGCCCTGAGCGCGCTAGGCCTGTTCATCGGCCACTCCCTGGCAGGCGCGCAGGCTTCTGAGGCACCGGCACCCCTCAACCCGCCGAAAACACTGCGGATCGGCATCATGTCGGGCGAGGATGAAGACATCTGGGCCGTGGTGGCGAAAAATGCCGCCAGAGAAGGGCTCCGGCTGAAAATCGTGCCGTTCTCTGATTACACGGCCCCCAACCAGGCTCTGGATGAGCACGATATCGACGCGAATGCCTTTCAGCACTTGCCTTACCTGCAGGCCCAGAACAAGGCCCACAACTATCATTTCGTCCCGGTCGGCAACACATTCTTCCAGCCCATCGGGCTGTATTCCCACCACTATCATGCGCCTGCCGACCTGCCGCACGGCGCGCGGATCGGGCTGCCCAACGATCCGAGCAATGAAGGGCGCGCCCTGCGGATGCTGCAGGCAATGGGGCTGATTTCTGTTGCGCCGGAAGCCGGATTGTTCCCCACCGCACTCGATGTCAGCACCAATCCCCATGACCTGCAGTTTCAGGAGCTGGATGCCGGTGTCATCGGGCGGTCGCTTCCCGACCTCGATGCGGCCGTCGTCAACACGGACTGGGCTTACAAGGCCGGAATTGACGTCAGGAAAGACCGGATCGGCACGGAGACGATGAAGGACAATCCTTACGTCAACTTCATCGCCGTCAATGCCTCAGACGCGAAAGCACCCTGGGTGCCCCTGCTGGTCCGCGCCTTCCAGCAACCTGACGTGCGGGCTGAGATTGAAAAGGTTTATCACGGTACCACCGTACCGGGCTGGACAGAAGCGGGACAGGAGGCTGCAACCACTGCTGAAGGGCCCGGCAGTGACGGAAAGACGCCTTCATGAGCCAGGAGGCGGGAGCACAGGAAAAGGCTCCGGATGTATTGCTGGCAGTCGAGCATGTCTCGCGCAGTTTTAGCACCGGTGCCTCAACCCCGCCTGTGCCGGCCCTGAAGGACGTTTCCTTCACGGTGCGGCGTGGCGAGGTGGTGGGGCTGATCGGGCGGTCAGGCGCAGGCAAGTCCACATTGCTGCGCTGCCTGTGCGCGCTTGAGCGGCCGCAGGAAGGGCGCATCCTTTTCAACGGCCAGGACCTTGCCGCCCTGCCTGAAACCCGGCTGATCGACGTGCGACGCAGGATCGGGCTGGTCTTCCAGCATTTCAACCTGCTCAATTCGCGCAATGTCGCAGGCAACATCGCCCTCTCCCTGCAGATCGCAGGCTGGCCGCGCGCCAGGCAGAAGGAACGGGTGGCGGAGCTGCTGAAGCTGGTAGGGCTGGAAGGATTTGAGCGGAAATATCCCTCCCAGCTTTCAGGCGGACAGAAACAGCGCGTCGGTATCGCACGCGCCTTGGCTGCCAAGCCGGATCTGCTGCTCTGCGATGAAGCCACCTCGGCCTTGGACCCGGAATCAACAGCTGCGATTCTCAATCTGCTTGAGGAGATCAACCGTTCCCTGGGGCTGACGATCGTGCTCATCACCCATGAGATGGACGTCGTCAAACGCTTCGCGCGCCGGGTACTGGTGCTCGACCACGGCAGTCTGGTCGAAGACGGCACAATGATGGACTTCCTGCGCAACAGAGCCCGCAATCCCGCCCTATCGCCTCTGCTTGCAGAGATCCAACCCCAGCTGCCCCCAACCTACAGCAGTCGGCTGGCGCCTCTGCCCGTCACGTTCCGCCCGGAAGCGAAGGACAGGGCATGGGAAGAAAGCTGGCGTGAGCTCCTGACCCATAGCCCCGGCGCTCAACTGATAATGCGCCTGGTGCTCGACAGCCGCACGGCCATTTCTCCTCTCTTCTCTGATCTCGACCGTCGCTTCGAGGTGGAAACCCATCTCCTGCAGGGCGGCGTGGGAACGATCGGCGAGGCTCTGGCCGGCGACATGATCATCGGGCTGACCGGGCACCGGGTGCCCGAAACCGTGCGCTATCTGCAGGAACGCGCATCCGGCATGGAGGTTCTGGGCTATGTCCCCTCTGATCGTTAAGCTCATCTGGCAAAGCACGCTCCAGACGCTGGAAATGGTCTTCGCCTCCACCGCTATCGCGGTTGCGGTCGGGCTGCCACTGGCCGTTTTTCTCATCGCCACCGGTCCCGCGAAGCTGTACCGCCTGCCGGTTCTGCCGCGCCTGATCGGGCTTCTGGTTGATGCCGCGCGCGCCGTGCCGTTCATCATCCTGCTGGTGGTGCTTATTCCCGTCACGCGCTTCATCGCCGGCACCTCCCTGGGTACAGCAGCTGCCATCGTTCCGCTCTCGATCGCGGCTATTCCCTATTTCGCCCGCATTGCCGAGGTTGCGCTGGCAGAGGTGGATCCAGGCCTGATCGATGCCGTCCGCGCCATGGGTGGCACGCGCCTGAGCATCATCCGCTCCGTGCTGCTGCCTGAAGCCATGCCGGGCCTTATCGGCGGGCTGACGGTCACGCTCATCACCATGGTCGGCGCTTCAGCCATGGCAGGCATGATCGGCGCGGGGGGGCTGGGCGATCTGGCCATCCGTTACGGCTACCAGCGTTACAACACCACCGTCATGATCTGGGTGGTGGTGGTGCTGATTGTCATGGTGTGCCTGATGCAATGGGGCGGCAATGCCCTGGCGCGGCGTCTGCGTCGCTGAACCCCAGCTCCAGCGCAGCAGAGGCTCAGGCCGTGTGAGGCTTCAGAAGCCCTGGCATGGCCCCTATACGGAACGGCCTGGGCGCGTTAAAGCTCTGGAAAGAAATAGATCACGCATTGAGCATTTTCAAGCAGCATTTTCAGGTCACGTCATGGCGACACATCCCCCCATTCCGCCCCAGCCCCAGCAGAGACTGGTGCGGGATTCAGACCCCAGAGCGGGGCGCAAGCCGGTCACGCCCCGGCCAGGCGCCAATCCCGGCAGCAGCTTCAACCCTGCAACGGCTGGCTGGGCGGTGGAAGCCGAACGCCGCTACCCGGAAGCCTTCAGCCTGTTCCAGCCCCTGCTCAAAGAGACCACGACAGGCATGGAACGCCATTATCTGGGCGAGAGCTCAGTGGACGGCCTGTTCGAGGGAAGTTTCCTGATTCTGCTCCTGCTGGGCACGGGTTGGACGATGCACAAACTTCTGGCCCCGACCTGGACAGACCCCTTTCTGCCTCTCGGCCGCTGGGTGGTGCTGATCGGCCTTCTGGCCCTGGTGGGGATTATGCTGTTTCTGTGGGGCTTTGCCCATTACCTGCGCCGCCATACCCCTGCCCTGCATCTCTACCAGGGGCAGGGCGCTGAGATCGCCGCTTTCTGGCAGGGGCTTCTGGCACACCAGCCCGACCCGCAGACCGCGCGCGAGGAAGCGCAGGACTTTCTGGCCAGCTGGCAGGCCCGTGAAGCCCGGCTGCATGTCGATGCCTTTCCGGAGTGGGAAAAACGGGCGCTGTTACGCACAGCCGTGCAGTGGGGGATCTTCTTCTTCAGCGTGATCGGGCTGGTTTATTACTTCCTCTTCTGCGGTGCCTGAGCAGGCTCAGCGGATCTCGCGCACGTAGAAGCAGGATGTGACCAGCACGGTAATGAGGGTAAAGGCAAAGAGAATCAGCGTGAGCAGGGCCAGCCAGGGGGAGTTCAGCCCCTTGGCGACCAGGGCGGTCACGCAGCTGGCCAATGCCATGATCAATCCGGTCAGGGAAAAACAGGCCCGCTGCCAGTAGCGGGCTTTCACCTTTTCCTGATCAGCAGGCGCATAAGCTTCGTAAGCTGAAACGATAGCGCCCATAAAAACAAGAATCAGACCGGCCAGCGCAGTCGAAGCGGTAACCAGATCATCCATCAGATCGAGAAGCTGCATCATTTGCCCTTTCTAACGTCTCCTGCCGGCAGGGCGGTAGGGGGAAGGGGGGATATTTCCCCTTGCCGTGAAGTAAAAACCGGAAAAGACGGGCAGAAGAAATTGTGATTCTTCCCAAAAGCAGGCAGACTGCCGCTCAGACGCCCTCAGGGTTCTCTTCCGGTTCTAGCAGGCACGCAGTTCAGCATGGTCCTATCCTCCACTACCCCGCTTCAGCGCCAGATCACTCAGCGCATGGCGCAGGCAGGCTACACACAGCATACCCTGGCCCTGGCTGCGGGAGTGGGGCAGACCTATATCCGCGACATTCTCTCCGGCCGCTCACGTGAGCCCCGTCCCAGCAAGCTCACCCTGATTGCCGAGGCGCTGAACTGCACGCTGCCGGACCTTCTCGAGGAGGAAAATGCTTTCCGGCCCCCTTCTGTGCCTGAGTGGGAGGTGGAAGTGCGCGGCTCGGTCCAGGCCGGCATGTGGCGCGAAAGCACGGAATGGCCCACTTCCGACCGCTTCCGCGTGGCCCTGCCGACAGAAGCCCAGTGGCGTGACCGCGCGCCTTACGGACTTCTGGTGGAAGGGTTGTCGATGAATCTCATCTTTCCGCCCGGAACCATCGCTGTGGTGGTCAATTTCAGCGAAGCCCGACGCCAACCCCAGAATGGTGATTACGTGGTGGTGGCGCGGCGTGATCCGTTTGGAGACAGCTACGAAGCCACCATCAAGGCGCTTCAGCTCTGCGGGGACGGGCGGGTGCTGCTCTGGCCGCGCAGCACGGCACCGGAATTCCAGACCCCGCTTGAACTCCCCCCCCTGCCTTCCCGGAACAGTTCCCGAACTCAAAACGCGCTTGCCCGCAAGCAGGCTTCCCAGGACTGGGACCAGGATTTCTTCACTGAAGAAACGGAACATGATCCGGCCGGCGCGCCTGATGTCATCGTACAGGGGCTGGTGATCGGTTACTATTCCCCTCAGCCGAGGGCGGAATTCTAGAATTCTCTGAAAGCTTCATCCGGCCAAACCCGCCCTGGCTGATTACAGACATGTAGACCCTGCTTTGGAGTCGGGGCCGGATATCCGCGCTTCCGAAGCCCAAGAAATTCTCATCTTGCTTTTTGTGAAAAATCACAATACAAATAAAGACACTCTTCGAGGGTCCTTGTAGTGGTCCCTCTCACGCGGGAAGGCGCAAGATTCTGCCCGCATATCTTACAGTTGCTCCTGCCCGCCTTCACCAGAAACCGAGGACGGACAGGTCGGGAGTCTGACAATGAAATTCCGTTTCCGTTCCAACAGCCGGTCCCCTTCCGCGCCTCTTTCCGTCCGTGATCTCTTTGCCAACCTGCATGAGATCTCCTTTTCCAATGATCTGCCGGCGCTGACCGATATCGTGGCCTGGTCTGAACGCCAGGGCATTCCCATGCAGATTCACATGGGCGGCAAATCCAAGCCTGCTTCGACCAACACGCGTCCCAGGCCCTGAGTTCCATTCTGGAAATTCTGCAGCAGCACTGACTGCCGCCCTGTTGGGAACCCACCCGTTCCAGCGTGTCATTTCGGGCACGTAAACAGGCAAAACTCCTCCCAGGCCGTTGCTCCCGGCCGGGAGACTCCTTATGAAAACTCTCTTTGGATTTGGAAATGCAACCGGGAAGCGCTGGGCTTGCCAATGGCCGCCCTCCTGCTTCTCCAAGCAACAGCCGAGGTGTTTTCCCCAACGAAATGAAGACGGTTCCCCTTTCCGCTCTCCTGCCGGATTCCTTTTCTCCACCCCCTGATGGGGGTTCTATCGTCTTCAAAAAGCCGATTTCCGATACCCTTAAAGCTGGCCGTTATTTCAGCAGGCTGATCCTGTCAGTCATTTTGTCAGGGCCAGTTGCGTCTTCATATGCAGTTTCTGTTGCCCAGGCAGCTGTGCCTTCCAACCCTGAAACGGGTCAGGTCACACCGAATGCCATCCGCACCGGTCTGGCCAATGCCCGGCAAGCGGCTTCCATGAACAGCCAGGCACCTACGCCAGGCTTGCGGACTGCCTCGGACAAAGCAGGGAAGGCTGTTACAAAAACGGATGGGAAACCCGGCGCCAGCGCTTCGCTCACGCCGCACCGGAAGTCATTCTGGACCCGCCTGAACGATTTTCTCAATACCGAAACCCCGGAACAATGGGCAACCGGACCGCTTTACGCGCTTTTTCCGGCATTGGATGAAGCCGGACAGGTCGTGTTCGAGCCCTATACCCAGTTTTCCGTCCCCCGCGGCAGTTTCGGCCCCAAAGGCCACCGGGATCCGCATGATCCCTCGCAGGCCAGCGTGCAGGCCTACTGGTTCTTCAACTATGCCATCACCGATCACCTCACTGTGGCCACTTATCCCACCTGGGGCTACAGCTGGGGGGGACACCAGAAAGCCTCTTCCGTTGAGTTTCAGGATCTGCCGGTTGATTTTGAATACCGCTTCACCGATACCTATGCCCCGTCCCTGACGGCCTATCTGGGCTTTGTCGCGCCGACAGGGCATTTCTCCAACCTCCGCAATCCCGCCAATGGCGTGGGGGCCGGGGTGTGGAGCATTCATTATGCGCTGGAAGGGCTGATGACCTTTCCCTTTTTCAAGCACGCGCTCAATGTCTATTTCTGGGGCGAGGAATGGCAGCCCGTCAGCACGGCCCGGCTGCACAATGTCAGCGTTTACGGCACGGATCACGGCTTTCGCGGCCATGCCCATGTCGGCGCCAATGGCGATGCGGGCGCCAGTTTTGAATTCGGCATCACGCGGGAATTCCTGTTCGCCATCGACATGTATCAGAGCTGGGGGGCCAGCACGGTTACGCGTGGCCACCAGGATGGGGTGCACCAGTACGACCGCACGGGATGGTCCACCAGCTTCAACCTTGCCCCCGCACTGGAATATAACTGGAACCCCAACTGGGGGGTGATCATGGGGGTGATCGTACCGACCATGGGCCACAACACTGATGCGGCCCTGCAACCTCAAGTTGCCATCAGCTCCGTATTCTAGAAATTCCGATTCTCATCGCAACACTCTCTGGAAAATGCCCATAACGTTTCGTTTATGAAACTTATTGACTGAGCACCGGTCCTCGCGTTGTGATGAAACCATGCCTTCTTGCCCCGGCTTCTTACTCACAGACCGTATCATTGCAGCTGACGTTGCCGTTTCCTCCACCCGAATGTTGGTTGGCGCGACATCGGCCGTTTATATGCTGGGCAACGGAATCACCCTGGAAGGATTGGGCATGCTCAAGGCCGTTCAGGCTCTGACCATCCTGGGGTTCGGCACATTTGTCGGGTTCAGCTCTGGTCGGATTGACCGCAAGCTCCTGTTCCTGGCAGGCATTGCGCTCTGCTGCGCCTGGTTGCTGCTCTCCTGGACAGCCGTATGGATACCTCATGACAAGGTGAAGCCCTTACTGATCTTCATGGCAGCTGAAATCTGTAATGGCTGTTCCCTGGCGCTATTTCAGAACAATACCAATTCCTATCTGATTGACATTTACCAGGCCGAAGCCCCCGCAGCAGCTTCCACAGAAAAACAGAGCACCGGACTTGAAAAACTCTTCGGCCAGCTTGGAAAACTGCATTTCTTTTTCATGGCCCTGGTCTCGCTGCTCAGCGGCACATTCTATGCGCTTTTCCCGCGTCTGGAATTCCTTTATGCCGCTCTGCTTGCGGCTATAATCGGGGTGCTTGCCTGGTACTTTCTGCCCCCCTGCCTGGAAGAGAAAAGCCAGAAAGGCGGGGTTTTCCCTGGCGCTACAGCCTTCAGGCAGCTCCTCACTCTGTGCCGGCCACACAAAAGTGCATTGGCACTTTTCCTGCTGGCAGCCACGCTGTTTCAGGTAGTCATTCAGTACTGGCAACCCATGGCGGCTGTTTTTCCGCCCCTTGCCACGCATTCCGGCCTGTACGGTCTGATCCTGTTTCTAATGCTCCTGGCTCAATCCGCAGCTGGTCATGTCCTGCAAAAAGCAGCCACTCATTTCACCTCTTCAAACCTTCGCCTATATCTCTGGCTCGCAGGTGGGCTCAGTCTCTTTGGATTCAGCGCCGGCCTGCTTTGGCATTGCCTGAGCGGACTTGTCATCGGTCTGGCAGCTTTCATGTTTGTGCTGCGACTGACCATGCTGCAGCTCAGCGCCGGGTTGCATGCAGAAATACCCTCCAGGCTCCGGCCCCGTTATGACATGACGCTCAATACGGTTCTGCGGCTCTGTACAGCAGCTGTCCTTCCCGGCGCAGGCGCATTGGCCACAGCATGGGGCCCGTTGAGCCTGCTCATCCCGGGGATCGGTTTTCTTCTGTTCCTTGGCCTGAAACCAGCAAAGCAAAGCTCACAGCCAGGCTGATCGGGTTTCTTTCAACCTGAAGAAGAGGCGCCCCTGTAATCGGGGCCCATCAGTTCCCGGAAAGTGCGTTCTTCCAGCTCATTGATGAAGGTGCGGTACTGCTCATCGGTCATATTACCATAGCTGTGATGCGAGGTGGCGGCGATGTACTGGGCTGCGATATCGGTGGAGAACCAGTCTTTCAGGGCCTCGCGTGCCTCAACCCCTTCCGCGCCCAGGGTTTCAGCCAGGGTCCGGCCATTCCAGTGGCGGGCGGGGCGGCCCTGCGCTGTCGCGCCGCTGAACAGATCAGCATAGAGACCCGCCAGCTCTTCAAGCATGTGGATGGCACTGTCGCGTTCCTGAGCGGTTTTCGCCCCTTCGCGCATCTGCTCGCGGATGATCCCGAAGAACTGGTCCACCAGCGCCTTTACGAGCTCCGGATCCGCCAGATCATATTCCTCTCCCCCCTCGGCGCGCAGGGAAGCCATGAACGCCTGCGCCTTGCGGGCCGTCGCGGTGCCGCCCTCCTCCCCTTCGGCCTGGCTGACAGGTTCAGAAGCGGCGGAAACAGGCGGGGCAGAATCAGACGTCATGGAAAGCGCTTCACATAAGGAAAAATGAGCTGGAAACGACCTCTGAAGCGCAAGAGGCGAATGAAAACTGTCTTTGGGAAGTGTGAAATCACCTTCCGGATCACCGCAGCTTCAAGACATTTTCAAGAAGAAATGGTGAACCGGGTGGGACTCGAACCCACGGCCATTCGATTAAAAGTCGAATGCTCTACCAACTGAGCTACCGGTTCACGCAGCTGTGTTGTTAGCTTTCCGGGTGAAACCGGTCAAGGGTGGGGCCACAAAAAACCCGCCTTCCTACACCGCCTGAAAAAGCGGGAGAAAAGCGGGTTTCAAAGAGCCCGGAACAGCCTTACTGAGCTGCCGGCTCGACATAGGCGCGGATGATCTTGTCAGGCTCCTGCACCATGCCGGAGGGGCCGCTGCCGCGCTTGATCTTGTCGACGACATTCATGCCCTCGATCACCTTGCCGGCGATCGTGTACTGCCCGTCCAGCGACGGGCTCGGGGCAAACATGATGAAGAACTGGCTGTTGGCGCTGTTGGGATCCATCGTGCGGGCCATGCCCAGCGTGCCGCGCTCGAATTTCGCCTTGTCGGTGAATTCGGCCGGCAGGTCAGGCAGCTTGCTGCCACCGGTACCGGTGCCGGTCGGGTCGCCGCCCTGGGCCATGAAGCCTTCAATCACGCGGTGGAAGGGCACGCCGTTGTAGAAGCCCTCATTGGCCAGCGTCTTGAGGCGTTCAACGGCCTTGGGCGCCAGGTCGGGGCGCAGGGCGATCACCACCTTGCCTTCCGGCATTTCAAGAACGAGATTTTCGTGTTTTGCAGCATCGGTCATGTGCATCTCTCCTGGAAAAAACTGTTTTCGTGCTGATCAGCATGTGGGGTGCACAGCCCTTTCCGACAAGGGGCAGAAAGCGCTTGGAGGAGGGCGGCAGGCTTTTATTGCCCTCCTGCTTCCGCGCCCTGTCCGCGGCCCAGCCTGTGTAGGACACGCCTGCGCACCCGCTCGCTGACAAAGGGGGAAATATCCCCGCCCAGCCGGGCGATCTCCTTGACGATGCGACTGGCTGTGCTGCGGTGGTTTTCAGCAGCGAGCAGAAAGACCGTCTCGATCTCGGGTGCCAGTCTGCGCAACGCCCCTGAAAGCTGGGTCTCGAAATCGAAATCCCCTGCCGAGCGCAGGCCGCGCACCACCGTTCCGGCACCTGCCTGGCGCACGGCATCAATCAGCAGCCCGTCAAATCCTACGACCGTGATGCGGTCCCCATGGGGCAGGGTCGCCACCTCATCGCGCACCATTTCCAGCCGTTCCTCCAGGGAAAGCAGGGGCTGCTTGCCTTCATTGACCGCCACGCCGACCACCAGGCGGTCAAACAGGGCGGCCGCGCGTTCGATCACGTCCAGATGGCCATTGGTGATGGGATCGAACGTGCCCGGATAAAACCCCGTGCGGTAATCAGGGGCAGGCGGAAGCCCGCCTTCCTGTGCCCCTGCCTTCACCGCGCTCACGGCTCTTCCGCAGCATTTCCGGCCGCTTCGCCTTCAGCCAGTACGCCTTCAACAACCGTTTCCCCCTCGTCTCCTTCTCCCTCTCCTTCCCCTTCGCTGCCATCTTCAAGCACGGGGAAGACACTGATGATGTGTTCATCCTCATCAACGCGGAACAGGGTCACGCCGCTTGCCATGCGCGACATGACGCGCACCTGGGAAACGGGAAGACGGATCAGGCGGCCGGTATCGGTGACCATCAT
This sequence comes from Oecophyllibacter saccharovorans, assembly GCF_006542375.1. GTDB lineage: Bacteria > Pseudomonadota > Alphaproteobacteria > Acetobacterales > Acetobacteraceae > Oecophyllibacter > Oecophyllibacter saccharovorans. Next base: position 665,132 of record NZ_CP038143.1, read on the forward strand.
CACGTCAGTGCCGTCGCGCACGCTCAGCGCGCCGACCACCGTGCTGTCAGGCCGCGAGGCGGAAGCGCGCATGTTGAGCAGCCCCTGCCCGCCGCGCCCAGAAACCCGGTAGTCGTAAGCGGAGGAACGTCGCCCGTGCCCGCTGTCGGTCACTGTCAGCAGCAGCTCTTCCTGGCGCGCCAGCTCCTCGAATCGCACCTCGTCGATCACGCCCCCGGTTTCGGCAAGCTCAGCCTCTTCTTCCTGCCCCTCCGGATCAGCCTCGAGTTCCTCGGTGGGTTCAGCCATCGCCGTGGCGACGTCATCTTCTGCGCCCATTTCCGGCGTGTCGCGGCCGCGCATGTTGGCCAGGCGCAGGTAGGCAGCACGTTCCTCAGGGGTGGCTTCCACATGGTCGAGAACGCAGAGCGACACCACGCGGTCGCCCTTGGCCAGGCGGATGCCGCGCACGCCCGTGCTGCCGCGGCTGGCAAAGACGCGCACCGTCTCATCAGTGATCTGGAAGCGGATGGCGCGGGCCTTGCGCGTGGCCAGGAACACATCCTGCCCGACGCGGCATGTCGCAACACCGATGAGCTGGTCGTCATCCTCCAGCTTCATGGCGATCAGCCCGGAAGCGCGGATGTTGCGGAAATCGCTGAGCCGGTTGCGCCGCACATTGCCGCTGGCCGTGGCGAAGACGAGGTGCAGGTCATCCCACAGCGTCTCATCCTGCGGCAGCGGCAGCACGGCGGTGATGGTGTCATTGCCCATTTCAGGCAGCAGGTTGACCAGCGCGCGCCCCTTGGCTGCCGGCGCAGCTTCAGGCAGGTGCCATACCTTCATGCGGAAGACCTTGCCGCCCGAGGAGAAGAACAGCACCCATTGATGGGTATGGGCGGTAAAGCTGCGCACCACCACGTCATCCCCGCGCCGGCCGGCCGCCTTGCGCCCGCGCCCGCCGCGGTTCTGGGCACGGAACAGCTCAAGCGGGGTGCGCTTGATGAAACCTTCGCGCGTGATGGTCACCACCATCTGGCCCGGCTCGACCAGGCTTTCATCCGTCTGGTCACCCAGCGCGTCAGAAATGGCCGTCAGGCGCGGCACACCCAAAGCTGTGCGGCTGTGGTGCAGCTCATCGCGCAGCACTTCCATGCGCCGGGGGCGGCTGGAAATGATTTCCAGCAGTTCCGTGATCCGGTGGGCCACCTCATCAAGCTCCGCCTGGATCTTCTCGCGCTCCATCCCGGTCAGGCGCTGGAGGCGCAGCTCCAGAATGCCGCGGGCCTGGGCTTCGGTCAGGCGCACCTGGCCGTCCACCACCACATTGCCCTCGTCATGGATCAGCTCCAGCAGGGGCGCGATGGGGCCGGCGGGAAAGGCGCGCGCCAGCAGCGCCTCACGCGCATGGGCCGCGTCAGGCGCTGCGCGGATCAGGGCGATCACCTCGTCAATATTGGCCACGGCCAGCACGAAACCCACCAGCAGATGGGCGCGGTCACGCGCGCGGCCGAGGTCGTAGCGGGCCCGGCGCAGAATCACTTCCTCGCGGAAGTGAATGAAAGCCTCGAGCACTTCCTTGAGGCCCATCACGCGGGGCTGGCCTTCATTGAGGGCCAGCATGTTGACGCTGAAGGAGGTCTGGAGCTGGGTGTAGCGGTAGAGCTGGTTGAGCACCACGTCGCCGGTCGCATCCCGCTTGAGCTCGATCACCACGCGCATGCCCGAGCGGTCGCTTTCATCGCGGATATCGGAAATGCCTTCAACAACCTTGTTGCGCACCAGGTCGGCAATGCGCTCCTGCAGCGTGGCCTTGTTGACCTGGTAGGGGATCTCCGTCACCACGATAGCCTGACGGTCCTTGCGGATCTCCTCGATCTCCGCCTGAGCCCGCACGGGAATGGAACCGCGGCCAGTCGCATAGGCCTGGCGGATGCCGTGCCGCCCCATGATGATGCCGCCGGTGGGGAAATCGGGCCCCGGCACGATCTTCATCAGCTCATCGAGCTCCAGGGCCGGATTTTCCACCAGCGCCAGCGTGGCATCGATGATCTCGGCGGGATTATGGGGCGGAATGTTGGTCGCCATCCCCACCGCGATGCCGGCAGCCCCATTGACCAGGAGATTGGGGAAGGCCGCCGGCAGCACGGCTGGCTCCATCTCGCTTTCATCATAGTTGGGATGGAAAGGGACGGTGTCACGGTCGATATCGTCCAGCAGCTGGGAAGCCGCTTTGGCCAGGCGCGCCTCGGTGTAACGCATGGCAGCCGGGCTGTCGCCATCCACGGAGCCGAAATTGCCCTGCCCGTCGATCAGGCGCAGCCGCATGGACCAGGGCTGGGCCATGCGCACCAGGGCGTCATAGATCGCACTGTCGCCGTGCGGGTGGTATTTACCCATCACGTCACCCACCGCGCGCGCCGTCTTGCGGTAGGGCTTGTCAGCGGTGAAGCCGCTTTCGCGCATGGCGTAGAGAATGCGCCTGTGCACCGGCTTCAGCCCGTCGCGCACATCCGGCAGGGCGCGGGAAACGATGACCGACATCGCATAAGCGAGATAGGAGGAACGCATTTCATCTGAAATAGTGATCGGTTCCGCCCCTTTCGGCAGGAACGGCACGGGCGCCGCACCTGCCAGTTCATCAACCTGCGCATCAGAGGGAGAGGCATTCGGATCATGGGGGTCGGTCAAGGTATGGTCCACCGATTTTTCAGGAGCATTAGAAGGATCTATCATACGCCATCCGCAGCTTTCATGCCAGATGCCGCACCCCTGCCTGCCGGGACTTTCCCGGCTTTTTCCCCTGGTATCTGCCGGTCAGCTTCCCGCCTTCCGTTCCCCGAAAGCCTCTCCCGGCCTGCGCATGACCGTTCCGCCTGAAACCGCCCTTTCCCCTTCCGTGACAGCCCTGCCCTGGCAGCCCCCCCAAGCCTATCTCGGTCTGCTTTCCCGTAGGCAGGGAGCTTCAGAGGCTGGAAGAGCGTTGCCCTCCACAGGGCCGGTCTTTCTCGACAGCGGCAGTTTCGACAAGGCCACAGCTGAAAGCCGGGACCGGCAACGCTGGAGCCTGCTGTGTCCCCGCCCCGAGGCCGCGCTGGTGCTGCCGCGCCTGAAGCCGGGGGGCCAAGACGGGCTGGAACCGCTCCGCCGCTTCGCCCAGGCCCACCGCCCGCCCCGGCCTGTGCCCACCTCGCCCGATCTACCCTTTACGGGCGGGATTATCGGCGTTCTGTCCTACGGGGCCGGGCTGGCGCTGCAGGACGTGTCTTCTCGCCATGCGGCGCAGGATGACTGGCCCCATCTTCTGGCGCTGGTGTGCACCTCCTTCCTGCTGTTCGATCACGCCCGGGAAAAACTCTGGTGGATCAGCCCCGAGCAACACCCCGCCCCGGCGCCACGCCCGCTGACTGCCGCTTTTCCGCCCCTTGAAAACTGGCAGCCCGATTTCACCGAGCACGGCTGGGGTGAGGCGGTGGAGGAAACGCGCCGCCTGATCGGTGCGGGAGATATCTTTCAGGCCAATCTGACCATGCGCTGGCATGGCGGCTTCCAGCAGGCTGACGGAACGCACGCTGACCTGGCAGCGCTGTACGCCCGCCTGCGCCAGGGCAGCCCCGCCCCTTTCGGGGCTTATCTTGATTTCGGCACCCACCAGCTGATGAGCGCTTCAGTGGAACGCTTTCTCTCACTTTCTCCGAACGGCACCATTGAAACCCGCCCCATCAAGGGCACCAGCGCCGTTTCGGATGACCCCATAACTGATGCCGCCCTGCGCGACGCCCTGGCGCAGGACGCGAAGGAACTGGCTGAAAACCTGATGATCACTGACCTGATGCGCAACGATATCGGTCGTGTCAGCCGCCCGGGCAGCGTCAGCGTGCCCCAGTTGGCCCGTCCTGAACGCTTTGCGCGTGTGCACCACCTCGTCTCCAGCGTGACCGGAAAGCTGGCAGAGGGAGAAGACGCCTTCAGCCTGCTGGAAGCCACCATGCCGCCCGGCTCTGTCACCGGCGCGCCCAAGAAGCGGGCGCTGGAGGTCATTGACGCCCTGGAGCGCAGCCCCCGCGGCGCTTATTGCGGCACGCTGTTTCGCCTGGGCTGGGATGGCGCGCTCGACAGTTCAGTGCTCATCCGCACTGTCACAGGCACGCAGGAAGAGGCCCCCGCACAGGGTTGCGATCCTTCAGCCAAACCCTCCGGCGCCACCTGCCGCTTCGCCCTGGGTGCGGGCGGAGGAATCACCTGGCCTTCGGAGGCGCAGGCTGAATACCGTGAAACCTGTCTGAAAGCCGCCCCCCTCCTGCAGGCCCTGCGTGCCGCGCCTAACCCTGAAGACCCGGCCTCCCGGCACCCCCAAAGGCAGGCCCAATGAACGCCCAACCCGACTTGTGGGCCTGGCATGACACGCGCCTTCTCCCGCTTTCAGAAATACGCATCTCCCCGACGGACCGGGGTTTTCTGCTCGGTGACGGACTGTTTGAAACCCTGGGCGTCACCCAGGGCGCCCCTGCCTGGCCGGCACTGCATTTCGACCGGCTGGAGGCAGGATGCAAGCTGCTCAACCTGCCTGCGCCTGACCGTTCTGCCCTTCTGGCTGCCATGACGGCCGTGCTGGAGGCCAACAGGCTTACCGAAGGCGCCCTGCGCCTCACCTGGAGCCGGGGTTGCGGGCCACGCGGCCTTTCCCCGCCCGCGCAACCACGACCAACCCTGCTGATCACCGCCACGCCCGGACCGCCTTCCCTCCCCACGCCCGTGCGGCTGCATATCCCGCAGCAGCGGCGTGATGAGACCTCGCCCCTCTGCGGGGCCAAGACCCTGTCCATGCTGCCTTCAATCAACGCCCGGCAGGAAGCCCAGGCGATGGGCGCTGATGACGCGCTGCTGCTCAACCAGCAGGGCCATCTCTGCGAAGCCAGCGCGGCCAATTTTCTGGCGCTGGACCGCAACGGCCTTCTCCTTACCCCGCCCCTGCGCGATGGCCCCCTGCCAGGCACAGCACGGCGTCGGCTGCTGGAAAGCGGCCTTTGCCGTGAGCAGCGCCTCATCCCCCATGAGCTCCCGGTCCTGCAGAGCGCCTGGCTGATAACCGCCCTGGGGGTGACGGAAGTCAGCACTGTTACGATCAATGGGGGGAGCCAGCCTATCTCGCTGGACCTCAATGCTGTCAGGACGCATAACCTGCGCCGGTTTCTGGCGCGCATTTCCTGAAACCAGCCTTCCCGGAAGTTCAGAAAGCCTGCGCCAACCAATGCCGGAAACGGCTGATCAAGCTCTCTGCCGCCACCGGGGGCCGCAGAACCGGCTGCACGGAAGATTCCCGCCGCTTCGGGCTGTTTTCCACCGCCTGAACCGGGCGGGGCAGGGTATTCGCCTGTTCACGCGCCTGCCTTTGGCGCAGCGTCTCAAAGGCGGCCAGGCTGGTGGGGAAGTTTTCAGCCTGGGCTGGCGTCAGATAATGCTGGGTCATCAGAAAAGCCCGCAACCCCTGCGGGAAAGGCAGGGTCCGTTGCTGGGCCGGCGTGCAATGCGCCTGGGCCTCTTGCGGCATAAGGGTGCACGGCGAGACACCGAACATGGAATTCTTTTCAACCGGGGCCTGCAGCACAGCCCGCCAGATCCGGTCCTGCGTCTTCTGGTCTGCCGGCCCGCCTGAAGCGGCCAGGCGGCAGGCGATGGCCATGGCATAAGCCAGAAACCCCGGATTCTGCCTAAGCTTGCGGGCCGCAGCACTTTTGCCTGCCGGGGTGTTGGGCACAGAGGTCATCTCCGCCACAATCCGGCTGAAGGAGGCCAGCAGGTAAGGACGGTAGGCAGGGGATGCCGTCATATCCGTGGCTATGAGAGAGCGCAGGCCGTCCGGGCCCGGGGGACCCAGGTGCAGGGCTGTCAGCACCGGCGGCATGATCGACTCCGCATGGGGCGCAAAAGTGTAGTCGAAGCTCTGGTCCTGCAGCACCACAACAGGCGGCACTGCGGGATCGCCCGGCACATCGAGAACAGAGGGCAGCCCGCTTCCATCCTGCTGCGGCAGCTCATAGACACGCCACGGGCCCGGCATCCCTGCAGCCTGCGCGCTGACAGTACCGGGCGTGTCATAGCCGGCGTCATAGTAAAGCCGGATGCGGTCGCAGCAATGGGCCCCGCCGGTATAGGTGGAGACCATCAGCACTGGGGGCGGCTCGGAAGGCGGCGTGCGCGTTGGGGCCTGGCCCGGTCCCTGCAGGAGGGCGTAAAACCCGGCCTGCAGGTCTGTCTCGGCTCCCAGACCGTAAGGACCGAGCGAGGCTGTGAACGGGGCCGGGATGACAGGAGCGGCTTTTTCCCCGCCTTCTGGCCCGGCTGAAACAGCCTCTTCCTCCAGGAAGGGATCAGAGAGGGGCAACAGGCTGAGATCCGGCAGGGGAAAAGCGCCTGGGCGAAGAAACTGCCGCTCCGTCCCCAGGGCCAGAGTGACGACCGGGCATTGCGGGAGCGCAGAAGGCCGGGCCCCTTTTGAACGCTTTGAATGCGAAGGGGCAGGAGACGTTTCCAGATCAGGGGGCGGGCAGGCCGGGTCCGGGTGGTTGGTGACCGCGAAAAGAGCAAAAATCGGCAGGGTTTCGCCTGGTCCATCCTTCCAGACGGCAGCCAGCGTCGCCGCCTCGCCGGCCTTTACCTGCATGCCCAACCCCAGCGCGGCGGCTGGCGGAACCGAAGCCACTTTTGCTGGAATATGAGCCCGGGGGGTAAGCGTCTGACTGGGCTGGGCCAGGGCTGCAGGAGAGGTCAGACCAAGCCCGGCCAGAAAAGCAGTGCCTGTCAGGGCCGGGCGGGCGCGCACTTTTTTCAGTCCGCATCCATCAGGCGCAGCATCTCAGCCACGGCGCGGCGTGAAAGGCGCAGGACGGGTTGGTCAGCTTCATCATACAGAACCCAGGTCACCGCGCCGCTTTCAGGGGAGATATTCCTGGAAGCGCTCAGACGGGGGCATTCGCCTTCCATGGCTTCCCCGCGCTCCAGGCTTTCACGCAGCGCTTCAATGCGCGCCACGATATCCTGCGTGCGGCCCAGGGCTTCCTGAATTCTCTCCCGCAGGTCCCGCTCCCTGTGGGCCAGCTGCAGGAGGTGCAGACGTCGCCCGGCACGACTGCGCGCAGAGCGCGGATGGCCCAGGGCGCGGATCTCGCTTTCCAGCGCGTCTGCTGCCGCCAGCCGGTCGATATCGTGCAGCAGGCCGCGCCAGGTGCGCAGCATTTCCGACACGTAAACCAGCCACGCTTCCGACTGGGCAGCAAGCTGCTGGACCGGGCGGGCGGGCAGATGCTCCTCAGCCAGGGCCTGTTGCAGCAGGGCCTGTTCCGCCTGGGCCAGGCTGCCATCCATGCAGGCGATCATATAAGCCCGCTGCACCAGGTCAGGGTCATGCTCGGCCAGGTAGAGCCCGCGCAAAGCCGTGTTGAGCTCCCAGAGCGGCAGATCAGTCAGCAAGGCGTCGGCAGGAAACACCTCCCCGTCACCCGCTTCGAAAGTGGCAAAGGCGCCTTCTTCAGACGAGAAATCAGGCGTGAAATCCGGGGACAGAAAATCCGAAAAAGGGGTGAAAGCGGGCATGAAGCAACTCTCCAGTTCTGGCCACCGGGCAGGCCCGGGGTCGGGCCGGACGCGCCTGCATAATCTGCTGATTCTTCCGGCAACGACCTTGCCAGAAGCCGCAACGGAGGGAAAGCGTTTCCGGCCCAAGACAGTGCCCAAGACAGTGAAAGCGAAAAGAGGCCATGGCTGCCATGACAGACCGGAGAGTCACATTTGGGTCACATTACAGGCGCATCAGGAAGGAACCGGAGGAAAGAAGTTCGGCCCCGTCCGACAGACCTCATGCCGCCCCGTTTCATTTCTTTTCTGCTCTTTGTTTGTCGGCAAAATGCCGTGAAAGCCGGAAAGGGGGCGCGTTGAAAGGAGCATATCTTGTTAGCCCGCAACCTGCCTGCCAGCCAGACGACCGAGAAGGTGGTGGAAAACTGCCCGATCGTCATGGGTTTCGACCTCAAATATGCCCGCGCCGGCTTCACGGTCATGCAGTCCGTGCTGGAAACCACGCCTGACGCCCAGTTCTGCGCCTTCAACGTCCTGCATGACGGCCTGCCCGACTTCGCCCAGCGCCTGGGCCACCTGCTTTTTGACGGGCCCCGCTCCTCCATCACCTTCATCGACGTGCGGCCGCATTTCGACCATCTCGAGCTTTTCGAGACGCGCCATCTCTCGCGCGCCATGTATTACCGCCTGCTGATCCCCATCCTGTTCCGCGACGCGCAGGCGGTGATCTATCTTGATTCGGACATGGTGTGCCGCCGCAATATCTTCGCCATGGTCGACGGCCTGCCGCCCGGCGCCTGCCTGGGGGCCGTGCGCGACAACATCTCGCGCGGCGACCGGGCGCGCGGGGCCATGATGCGCGACGTCATGGACCACGGGCCTGAAGACATGCTTGAGCTCAGCCTGGCTGACTACAAGCGCGATGTGGTGGGGCTCGACAATCCCGACCGCTATTTCAATTCAGGCATGGTGTTTTTCCGCCCCTCCGAGATCACCGACAGCGACGTGCAGGCCTGCTTCGACCTGTGCCATGCGCCGCGCTACTGCCCGGACCAGGACATCCTCAACACCATCTTCGGCGACCGCACCCATCTGCTGCCTGAGCGCTGGAACTACGTGCTGACCTTCCCCGAAACCGTTGGGCTCATCCCTGATGACTGGATGCGCCACCACAAGGAGGAGGAGGAACACGCCGCCATCCTCCACTGGCCGGGGCCCCGCAAGCCGTGGCGCGACCCCAGCGTGCCGCAGGCCGAAGTGTTCCTGGAGATGGGCCGCCGGCTGGATGAACGCCTGCAGGAAGTGGCGCCGGAATTCTTCAAAGACGTGCTGCCGGCCAGCTGAGCGGGCAGAACTGAAACCAGTCCAGCTGCCTGTGTGCTTGAAACACGGGTGAAACCCGATTGAAACTTGCCGGCCGCTGCCCACATTATGGAGCATGAGCAAGCAGACTTCCTCCAGGCTTTCCCCGCCTGTGCCAAAGCGCGAATCCGTCATTCTGGAACAGCTCGGCCACACGCGCTGCGACCCCTACGCCTGGATGAAGGACCCCGACTGGCAGCAGGTGCTGCGCGATCCGGGCCGCCTGCGCCCTGACATCCGCCAGCACCTGGAGGCGGAAAACGCCTATGCCGCTGACGTGCTGGCGGAGACGGAAGACCTGCAGGCAACCCTGCTTGAGGAGATGAAGGCGCGCATTCCCGCAACCGAGGAATCCGTGCCCGTGCCTGATGGGCCCTGGCTCTACAACCGCCGCTTTGAGACCGACGCGCAGTATCCCCTGCACGTGCGCACCCCCCGCCCTGCCTCTGAAGAACCCGCGACAGAAGGCCAAGAACAAGAAACAGCCGGGCCGGAAGAAATCCTGCTTGACGTGACGGCACGCGCCCAGGGCCATGATTTCTACAGCCTCGGCGGCGCAGCGGTGTCTGACGACCACGGACTTTACGCTTTCAGCGAGGACACCCAGGGCTCGGAAGTGTTCCGCATCCACCTCAAGGACCTGACCAATAAGGACCAGGCAACTGACGCCATGCTGTGGGGCGAGGAAGCGGGGCCAGGCCTGCCGGGACCGGTGGAAAGCAGCACCGGAGCCTTTGCCTTCTCGCCTGACAGCGAATGGCTGTTCTGGATCTGGCGCGACGACAACGGCCGCCCGGCCCGGCTCTACCGCCGCCGCACACGCGCCAAACCAGGCGAGCCCCTGGAAGACATCCTGGTCTATGAGGAAACGGACTCCGGCTTCTTCCTCAATCTCTCTGTCTCCGCTTCGCGCCAGTGGATCATGCTGGAGCGCGGCGACCATGACACCAATGAAACCCTGCTGATCCCGGCTGCCGACCCCCAGGCCGACCCCGTCTCCTTTGCACCGCTGGTGCGCGGCGAGCGCTACAGCCTGACCCATTGGGGCGACCGCTTCATCATCCTCACCAACCGGGATGAACCGGGCGCCTCCAGCCCCGGCCAGGCGGTGGACTTCACCCTGATGCAGGCGCCAGACCGCCCCACACCCCAACAGGAATGGACGCCCTTCCTGCCGCAGACGCCCGGGCATTTCCTGCTGCAGGTGAGTGCCGGGCGCGATTTCCTGGCCTGGAGCGAGCGCTTTGAGGGCAATGAGCGCATCTACGTGCTGGCCCGCAAGGATGCTCCCGCACTCCGCCCCGCTGAAAACGGCCACTCTTCAGATGCCGAGCCAGACCTGCGCGAGGTCGCGCGCTCCGTGCAGATGGATGAACCGGCCTATGACCTGACGCTGCTGGGCATCCTGGAATATGACCGGCCCGTACTGCGCTACGTCTACCAGTCTCCCACCACACCGCCGCACTGGTATGACCTCAACATGGAGACCGGCGCGCGCACCCTGCGCAAGGTGCGCGACGTGCCTTCAGGCCATGACCCGCAGGCCTATGAAACCCGCCGCCTCTTCGCCCCTGCGCCGGACGGGGAGCTGGTGCCCGTGACCGTGCTGATGAAGCGCGGCACCAAGCTGGACGGCAGCGCGCCATTGCTGCTCTACGGCTATGGCTCCTACGGCATTTCCATGGAAGCGGCTTTCTCTACCACCACACTCAGCCTGGTGGACCGCGGCTGGATCCACGCCATTGCCCATGTACGCGGCGGTTCGGAGAAGGGGTGGAACTGGTTTCTGGAAGGGCGCGGGCGCAAAAAGCCCAATACCTTCACCGATTTCATCGCCGTGGCCCGGCACCTGATCGCTGAAGGCTATACGTCCCCCCGCCGCATCGTCGCCCATGGCGGCTCGGCAGGCGGGCTGCTGATGGGGGCTGTGGCCAACATGGCGCCCGAGCTCTTCGCCGGGATCGCCGCCCAGGTGCCTTTTGTGGACATGCTCAACACCATGTCCGACACCTCCCTGCCCCTCACCCCGCCGGAATGGCCGGAATGGGGCAATCCGCTGACCGATCCGGAGGCCTACGCGCTGATTGCCAGCTACTCGCCCTATGACAATGTGCGCCAGGCCGACTACCCCGCCATTCTGGCCATGGGCGGCCTGTCTGACCCGCGTGTGACCTACTGGGAACCCGCCAAATGGATCGCCCGCCTGCGCGACATCGCCCAGGGCGGCCCCTTCCTGTGTCGCATCAACATGGAAGCCGGCCACGGCGGTTCTTCAGGGCGTTATACACGCCTGAAGGAGGTTGCGCTGGTGCAGGCTTTTGCGTTGTGGTGTTTGAATAAAACCGCACTATAAATCATTTTTATTATTATTCTCTTCCTTTTAAGGCGATTCAATTTCTGCATTATTTATAATAGGAACGTCAAAACGAGCTCGCGCAATGACTCGATTGCCTAATACAGCATAACATTCTACAAAATGTTCTCCCATAAAATCAGCACTTTCTTGTCGTGACCACCCCCCTTCGTCTTCAAGAATCTTCCCTCTAGTACATTTTCTTTTAATGGCCTCAGCTCCCCTATTTAAAATTTTCCAGTATAATTTAGTCTCATCAGGAAATTTACTCTTCATTTTAGGTGGAACCGTAAAAATTAACTTTCCACTAGCTTTTATGCCTCTAAACAACTTTCCAATTTCAACAAGTTTTTCAAATGATTTTGGCCTAAAGGCTTTTTTCTCAACCACACACTTAATTTCAAGGGGATATTTTATATCTATTTCAAAATCACGAAATTCTTCGATAAATTGCTCATCACTTACCCTCACACTATCTAAAACAATATTCTTCGAACCAGTTATTGAGCGATAAAAATCAATATTTGGAAATTTCCTCCCAAATATCCCTCTCCATATCTTAAGGCATTTTTCTATATCATTTTCCTGCAATGCTTCGCCAATTTCATTACTAGTCCTCTCTGCCGCTCTTTTAAAACCGCCTTTAGATTTAATTAGAGCCTTACTTCCTAAAGCTTGGTAACTTTCATTCTCTTGTCCAGCAAGATAATCAAAAAAACCTTTCAACAACTCTTCTTTAGGACGCATAGTTAACTCATGATTATCTCGCAGGAATCTATAGACAAAAGTATCTATTAGTAACCCAGACAATGAACTTATGCCTTTATTATTCCTCCAAGCTCTTATCATACGACATAAAGGCCGAATTAGCTCCTTAAAATCATTACTAGAATTTGTAATAGCTTCCGTTTCTTTCTGGGCATAACTACGCTTGAAACAAGAAGATTTTGTATCTGGATACAGAAAGTAATCATTCTCTTTGAAAGCGGGCTGGACTTCTACCCATATATTTCCAAAAATCACCACAACTACACAACGATTTACTCTAACATAAGTTTTTGAGTATCTAAGTCTTAAAAATTTTGCCGTATCTTCAAGAAGCTTTTTCGGTCCAGTAGAAGAGGCATTATAGCTAGCGAGAAGATTATCTGGTAGTAAATATAGCATGTCTAGATCAGATATTCCCCTAACAGCAGTTTTTCTACCATATGATCCAAAAGCTAACTTATTACTTTCACTTCCTATTCCTCTAAAGCCCTTATTTAGAACTTTAGCTATTTCATTATATTTATTTTTATATAACTCATTATCTTCTTTCGTAATTTTTACTCTATTATGAAATTCATCCCATAGCTTAGAGGGCAATTCTGCCATTTCATTTCTCTCCGTTTTTATTTTTATAATGCCCAGAATTTATTTTTTTTCTTGTTTTAGAAAAATATTTTTCATCAATTGGGCCAGACTGCTTACGTATATTGCTCAACTCATCACTAAGTCTCTCAAAGTTAAAAAATATTTCCTTTAGAGACATATGAGTTGCCTTAATATGGAGATACTCAAAGCGTTTTTGAAGGTCTTTATATCTATCCGCACTTCTTTTTAAAGTAGACGCATTACTCTTAAGGCCACTTGTTAAACAAATAACATTTAGACTTCCCCCTAAAATTGCTGCCGCTGACCCCCAAAGCGGCCCTGCAACTTTCCACAAAAAAAAGCTTCCAGATATAAATCCCAATAAACCTGCCGCAATATTTAGCCAAAGTAAATATTTTTCTTGATTGACAGATTTGAGATACAAAGCCGTTGAACACCATAAACAATTTTCAGCTTCATTCTTGATTTTCTTATAAATTTTCTCCCTTGTTATAAGAGGATTAGATGATGATTTCCTCTTCCCTTTAAGAAATATATCAAATGGAACTTCCATACTCTTAATTATACCTTACCTTAAATAGATTCACTGTAAATATTTCTGCCTAAGCCATATCCTTATCCCCCCGAAAGCAAAGAAGCCCCAGCCTCACCTGCATCAAGCGAAGAATCCTCCGCAGGCACAGCCGGCAAGTGCTGGCAGGCGGCGGCCAGGTTGGGGTTGGCGTTAGCGGAGCGGGCGCACAGGGCGGTGGCGTCTGTGCCGCAGGCGCGCAGGGCTTCTTCCATTGTGGAGCCCAGAACGTCATGCACTAGGGCCAGGTCGGGGTCGTTGCGGTTGTGGATGCGGTCCAGCTCGTGCTCGGCCTTGTGCATCTCGGCCAGGCCGGTCAGGCAGCGTTGGCTGGCATAGCTGTGGTCCTGGCGCAGAATGACAAGCACGCGGTTGATGTCGCGCCCCATGCGGTTCAGCGTCGGGTCATCCACATCGGTCGGCGCGCCGGTGGCATAAGCGGGCGCGGGCTGCAGGCCGACATAAGGCACTGCAAGCGGCAGGGCCAGAAAGGCCAGGGACAGCATGGAACGGGCGGCAGCGGGAATGCGAAAACAGGTCATCATGGGGCCATGATAAGCCGGTTGCAGGCGGGATTGAAGTAAAACCACCGTGTAAGCCCTGCCCCCAGCCCAGATCTGACCCCTTCAGGGCGCAGGCAGCTTTCTCAGGCCCCTACGCCCTCTCGACAGGGGCTAGGCGACGGGTGGGGAAAGCGGGTAAAACCACGGGGAACACGCCTGGAGAAAACAGCCCCGGACCCGGCGCGCCCCTTGACTCCCTGTCCGGAAAGCAGGTATGGGGGCTGCCGATTTGGCGCTGTGCCGCGCTGCATGAAATCTGAGACTATCAAGGGTCCGCGTCAGCCGCATTATCGGTAGCGCCTACCGGGCCTTTCCACTGGTTTGGGAGCCCGTTTTGCCATGAAGATCCGCAACAGCCTGAAATCCGCCAAGGTGCGCGACAAGAACTGCCGCGTGGTGCGTCGCCGCGGTCGCGTCTACGTCATCAACAAGAAGAATCCGCGCCTGAAAGCCCGCCAGGGCTGACAGCCGGGCGCCTGCAGCGCGGGCCCGGGCCGGCAGAAAGCAAAGAGCGCGACTCGCCGGCACAGTGCAAAGCCGGCTTCCGGTCCTGCCGCAGGGCGCTCGAACAACTCCCTTCCTCACCGGTCGGGAGTTTTTTCTTTTTCAGCCCTTCCGCTTCCGCCCTGTCGCTGAGAGGAAGTCCATGACCCGTTTCACGCCTCACCCTGTCCTTGCCGGCAGGAAATCTCCGCGCTCTCTGCGCCGGCTTGCGCTGGCCTGCGGGCTGGCCGGTTTCTGGGCGTGGGGCGGGTTGTCAGGGACAGATCAGGCAGGAATGGGTCAGGCAGGCATCAACCGGGCCTGGAGTGCTGCCGCCACTTCTTCCGCACCACATAACCAGACAGCCCCCCAGGCCAAGCAGGCGCCCAAAAAAGCCGCAGGCCAAAAAAGCCCGGCCCCAGCCGGCAAAACCCCTGCCAAAACGCCCCGCAAGATCCGCACCCCTGCAGAAGTGCTGGAGCTGCGCCTGCAGGCTGCCGAGCAGGCCGTCAAAGCAGCCCACACGCAGGAAGCCTCGAACCAGGCCTGGCAGCAGGCTGAGACCCTGCGCAAACGGCAGCTGAGTGCCGGGGCGGAGCTGCTGCTGACTGAAGCGCGCGAAAAATCCACTGCACCTGACCTGCACGCAGCCCTTTATGATCTCTCGGCCGCCCTGACCCTGCAGCCCGATGCCGCCCTGCTGCGGCGCACGCGCGCTGAGATACGCCTGGCCAGCAATGACCCCACCGGGGCCGTGCAGGATCTGGGAATCGCATTGCAGCAGGACCCGGGCGATCCGACCTCATGGTTCCTGCTGGCGCGCACTGAAGAGGCGCTGCACAATGGCCCGGCAGCGCTGAACGCCTTCTGTCAGGCGCTGAAAAACGCCCCTCTCTTTCCCGAACGCACAACCCTGCTGCACCAGTTCACGCTCGACGCACAGGGCCAGCCGGACTGAAACCCGTCACGGCCCGGGTTTCAGCCCGGCTGGCGCGGGGTGAGCGTTCTGCTGACCGCCTCCAGCAACGTTTTGCGCGTATCAGGCGGCAGCCCGGCCAGCATGCGCTGCAAAGGCGTGCGCGGCTGAAAATGCGCCCCCTGTGTACTGATCGCCGTCAGGGTCTGGTACAGCACAACAAGAGTCACTGTGCTCAGCTGCGGGTCCAGCTGGGCGTCTGCGGGAGGGACAGGCTTCTGCGTGGTCTGAAGCCCAGGCTGAAGCGGCTTGCCATCCGGGCCGAGGCGCACGGGCCCCGGGGCCAGCTGCAGCCGCCAGAGGGCCGCGGCCTGGGCCGGTGTCAGGGAAGTGGTGGGGCCAGCTGCAGGCGTGGGCCCAGACTGCGCCCGAGCTGGACATGCCAACACAGCGCCTGCCATCCCCCCAACCAGGGCGGCGCAGGGCAGGAAGCGGATGAGTGAAAAAATGGTAAAATGGTTTTTCATGCGGCCAGCCTGCGCCCCCCGGCCTGCAAGTGCAATGATCTGCGACAAGCCTTTTCCCGAACTGGCAGAGCGCCCGGACCGGAAACGTTACACGCAGATCAGGGTGGGTTATGATGGCGGCCCTCTCTCCTCTGCCACAGGCTTTTCATGCCGTTTATCAACCCCCGCCCCGTTTTCCGCCATTCCCTCCGCGCCCTGGTCATGGCAGGGGTGATGTTGAACATGCTGCCGGTTTCAGCCCATCCACGCAGCCATAACAGCCAGTCAGGTAGCGGCACGACCTCAAGCTACGGTTACGGCGCGCCTGAAACCACGCCCCTCAACCCCGACCTGCCTCCCACGGAGGAAAGCAGCGGTGCAGGGCACGCAGAGAATGGAGGGCGCACCCGCCAGGACCAGGGTGCCGGCGCTGACGCAGGGATGGAGGATGAGCATCTGGGCACCAGCGAAGGCGCGATGGAGGAACGGCAGGCTGAGCTGCAGGCGCGTTTTGCCGCTGAAGCCCAGGCGGCTGACCACAGCCAGAAACGCCGTGGCCCGCCCCTGCTGCAGCACGGCAACTGGAGCTGCACGGTTGAAGCGCAGGTGAGGGTGGACTGTAACACCCGGACCGGTCAGGGCAATATCCGCTTCATCGCCGCCCGGCGCGACCCTGAAGCCCTCATGGAAACACCAGGCAAGCGGCCTGCCCAGCCAACAACCAACAGCCCTTCAGGTGATGTGGGGCTGGCCGTCACGCTGGAGCGCGGCACGCATGAGGAAGACGGGTTTTTCGTCAGTGATCCCGGCGCCAGCCCACCCATCGGCCTGCGCCTTTCAGGAGGTGCTGGCTCTACAAATGGGACTTTCTGGAAAGCGGACCTGCCCCGCCAGGTGCTGGACACAGACCCTGCCCGCCAGCGGAACGCGCGCGCCCTGCTTGATGCTTTGGCAGGCAGTTCCAGCGCCCGGCTTGTCACCGCCCCCACCCCGGCAGGGGGCGGTGTGCACCCCAGGCCGCTTGTGGTGGATACCCGCGGCGCGGGCTTCGTGCGTGAGCAGATCCTCCGTCTTCTCGACAGCCCCGCACCTGCGGGCAAGCCCGTGGGCCAGTAGGTTCATGACCGGTCAATTTGGCACGGCCACGTTTTAGCCCTTAAATTTCCTCCCAAGACGCCCCAAATCTGGCAGGATCGGAAAAGCAGGAACAAAACCGCCCGAGAGCGGCCCTGAGCGCCCCACCAGAGGAGAACCCCCATGAGATTTCCCCACCCCTTCCCCCGCCGCGCTGCCGGCACGCCTCAGGGCGGGTCTTCCCACAGCTCGGGCGCGCACAGCCCCCGGGGTGGCCGGGGCCGCTGGCAGATTGGTGGCCGCAAGAGCGATGAGCGCGTAAGCATTGAAGAGCGCGTGCTGCGGCGCGAACGCCGCAAGAGGCGCCTGCGCCATGCGGGTGAAGCCGCCGTGGCCGGCGCGACCTTCATGAGCATGGCCGGCCCGCGCCGTTTCCGCCCCTATTTCCAGCAGATCGTCGCCCTCATCGGCGTGCTCGGCTCCACGGTCGCGCTTTTCACCGGGCGCGATAAATAAGCCTCAGAGAAAAGAGACGGGGTCCACGTCGACCTCGATCTTCACCCCGCCTTCTCCTCCCTGAACGCCCAGACCGTAGGTGCCGGACCAGCGGGCGCCCAGCCACTGGCGCAGCAGGGGTTGCAGGGCGATGCCGCGGCGGGTGCGCAGGAGCAGGCGCTGCCGCCAGCGGCCGCGCAACAGGGCCAGGGGGGCCGGCGCGGGGCCCAGAACCTGCACGCCCGGGCCACGGGGGGCAGATGCGGCCAGAAGGCGCGCCTGTTCCTCAGCCACCCGCTCCTGGGGCGCGCTGACGATCACCGCGGCCAGCCGGCCGAAAGGCGGCCAGAATCCCGGTTGGCGCAGGGCGGCCTCCTGCGCCATGAACCCGTTGAAATCGTTCTTCAGCAGCGCCTGCATCACCGGGTGCTCGCCAGCGTAGCTCTGCAGCAGCACGCGCCCGGGCCTGGTGCCGCGCCCGGCACGCCCGCCCACCTGGTGCAGGAGCTGCATCGTGCGCTCTGCTGCCCGCAGGTCGCCGCCTCCCAGCCCCAGATCGGCATCCACCACGCCCACCAGCGTCAGGTCGGGGAAGTCCCAACCCTTGGCCACCATCTGGGTGCCGATCACCAGGTTCACCTCCCCTGACGCCACCTTGTGCACGGCTTCTGCCATAGCTGCAGGGGAATCGAGCGTGTCAGAGGCCATGCACAGCAGCCGCGCCTGGGGAAAGCGCTTCTCGGCTTCCTCGCGGATGCGCTCAATGCCGGGGCCGATCGGCACCAAGGCGTGTTCCGCGCCGCAGCCGGGGCACTGCGTCGGCACAGGCTCGACATGGTCGCAGTGGTGACAGGCGAGCACGCCGCGCTTGCGGTGCTCCACCATCCAGGCCGAGCAGTTGGGGCATTCAAAACGGTGCCCGCAGGCGCGGCACAGGGTCAGCGGCGCATAACCGCGGCGGTTGAGGAACAGCATGGCCTGTTCCCCTGCCTCCAAAGCCCGGTCGACAGCCGCACTCAGCACGGGCGAGAGGAACTCACCCCGCTCAGGCCCATCGCGGCGCATGTCCACCAGGGCCGTTTCAGGCAGGCGGGCCCCGCCATGGCGCGCCGGCAGCACAACATGGCCGTAACGCCCGTGCTCGGCATTGGCGCGCGTTTCCATCGAAGGAGTGGCTGAGGCCAGGATGACAGGCGCGCCAGCCTGGCGGCCGCGCACCACTGCCATGTCCCGGCCGTGATAGGTCACCCCCTCTTCCTGCTTGTAAACGCTTTCATGCTCTTCATCGACCACCACCAGGCCCAGATTGCTGAAGGGCAGGAACAGGGCTGAGCGCGGCCCCACCACCACCTGGACCTGCCCTTCAGCCACCCCGCACCACACGTCACGCCGCCGCCGCGCGCCCAGCTCGGAATGCCAGACGGCTGCCTCGGCCCCGAAGCGGCGGGCAAAGCGCTCACGCCACTGGGTGGTCAGGGCGATCTCGGGCAGCAGCACCAGGACCTGCCTGCCCTGGCGCAGGGCCTCAGCCACCCCTTCGAAATAGACTTCCGTCTTGCCGGAGCCCGTAACACCTTCCAGCAGGATGACCGGGGCCGGCTTTGCGGTATCTGCAGCAGGCTCTTTCAGGGCAGCAGTGAGAACATCGGCCGCATCCTGCTGCTGCGCTGACAGCACAGGCGGGGCGAAATCCGGTTGGGGGGCCGGGAAAAGCCCGCTTTCTTCAGGGTGCACCACCGCCTGCTTCAAAGCACCGCTTGCCGCCAGGCCGCGCACCACCCCTGCACCCACCCCTGCACGTTCAATCAGCATGGCCGTTGTCATGGGGTGCTGCAGGCTGGCCGCTTCAAGCACCGCACGCCGCTGCGGCGTAAGGCGCAGGTCTTCAGGCAGCGGCTCAGCCCGCAACCAGCCCAGCTGGGTGCGCGCGCTGGCCTGCAGGGGGGCGCGGATCGCCATGGCCAGCACCATGCCTGGCGGCGTAAGGGTATAGGCTGCTACCCAGTCGATGAAGCGGCGCAGGCTGGGCGGCAGCAGGGGAATGTCCAACCGCAGCTCGGCCATACGCCTGAGCGTGATTTTGCGGCCCTTGTTCTCTTCTTCGTGGCGGTCAGGGATCAGGTCGGGCGGCAGGGTTTGGGCAACTTCCCCAGCGTCGTCCCAGATGCAGCCGAAGCTTTCCCCCCGCCCCAGCGGCACCCGCACGATCCGGCCCGCTGCCAGTTCTCCCGGCCCGGCGGAAGCAGGCGGCAGGTAATCCAGCGCGCCTGCAAAGGGACGCGGCACCAGCACGGGCCAAGGTACTATAGCCACATTCATTACACCCATTTCTGTATACAAAAAGAACTGCGTAAAATAAATTCCATAAAAATCCAAATATTAAAATTATAATTGCATCAGAAAGAGAGGGGTTTATTCTCTTATTTACGTTTAATAGAGATTATAAAGGAGATCTAATATATTTTTTATGGATAATTATTCTTTCTTGAAATAATTTCTCGAATAACTTATGGAACTCTCCTTGCACGATTGAATAATTATCTACTTTATCTTTCAATATTAACCCAGTAAGTATGTCTCCGATAAGTGCAGTATCATTTGCTATAGCCAGTGAACTATCTTTATGGTTCATAGGTGCAGACATAATATTATAACCGATACCGTTTCTTAGGTATCTAAGTGAGTAATTAGATTCTTTTCCATAATTAAAATTTAAACCATTAACTATTTTTTTTAATGAGTATTCAAAATTTTCTAATAAAGCACTATCATCGAATTTATTATTACAAAATAATCCCTTATCTATAGCTATTTCTAGAAGATATTTTAATTCATGATTTTTTTCTAATTTTCCGCCATTCTTTATTATAAAGGATTTAAGAAAAGTCTCTATTGAATGTCCTAAATTATATTGGGCGGCAAAAACACTTTTATCTATTGACTCACTTTCTCTTAAATTTAAGGACGGAGGTAATGTTGAAATTATTCTTAAAAAAGCTGCTAGGAATGATTCAGCACTGAATAGTAGGCCTGAATATTCAGGTAATTTCGACTTTGACATTTTAACATCCTTTTATAAAAAGCTATTTCTCTAAAACCAATCTCAATATCAATGTGTGAAAGAAATATAATTAAAATTTCTCAAGTAAAAAGCAGTCTCTGATGCAACCTAAAGTTTAAGTCATACGACTAACCTGAGACCGAACAAATAGAGGATCCTGGACGCAAATTGTCTCATTATCATCCTTCGAACCTAACTTCATTATTGTTCAAGTTGGCACAGGCATGAAGGCGGTGAAAGCGGTGGTGTGGGAGAGATGGGCGCGGGTGGGCAGCATGCGGTTGCGGGCCGTGCGCGTGCGGGGTTGCAGGATGCGGGTCCGGGCAGAATGGACCTGTATATGGCGGTTGTGAACCGACATGGCGACAAAATGGAGAACCTGCAGCCCCAGACTGAGCTCATCCCAGTCGCAAATGCCGCTCCAGCACAGATGCAGGGTCGCTTTCATGAAGAAGGGCTGTCCCTCCGCCAGCTCGTGGACCTGCGCTTCCGTCAGGTGGCGGACCCGGTGGCCGAACAGCTCCACGAACAGGCGCAGAAACAGCGCGTCCTGCATATCCTGCAACGTCGTGCGGCCCTTGAGGCGCAGCACGAACAGAGTGCCCAGCACGACCATCTGGCGGGCGACCCACAGATAGGAATCCGGAAAGCTGGTGGGCCCGCCGAAGATGGCATATTTCTCTGAATAGCTGAGATATTTCAGCTTGAACTTGCCCTTGTGCCCAAAGGGAATGTTAAGCACCTGCACAACCTGCCTGATGCCCCGGGCAAACAGGTCGCTCTCATCGCCCTCTTCCGCCTCAGGATCAGTCACCGTGAAGGGCGCGCCCATGAATGAGGCAGAAAAGGTGGAAGGCGGGAGCGGTTTGAACAGGCCGTGCTCTTCAGCCAGCTGCAGCAGATCAGCCAGGTCATGGGTGTAGGAGGTCTTCTTGCGGGTCTTCTGGTTGACCCAGGCTTTCAGGAAAACTTCCGTGGTGTGGCCCAGGCAATAGGCGTCAGCGCGCGGGCTGCCATAAACGAGCCCTGCCGGAGCCGTGCCCACACAGACCGGATAGGTGGACAGGCCACGCAGGTAGAAGCACAGATATTCCTGCGCGCTGGCCAGAAGTTCCTCCCAGCGCTGCACTTTCGGCACGCGGGGTTTCCTGGGGAAAATGCCGGGCGGGCGTCGAAAGGGGCGCAGCATTCCTGAGCGGCCGGGAAAAGCCGCGGTGGTATCGGGACCGGAGGTTCTGACGGCAGGCAGGGACTGGGAGGTATCCGGATTTTTTCCGTCCTCCGTCCTCATGGTCGTCAGCATGGGTGTCGTCATTGGTGCAATCACTGCATTCATTCCCTCACGTCGTCCCTCAAAACCGTGAGGCCACGTATCCTCTCTCCATTCAGCCAACCCAACGCGGGAGGAAAAAGCGCTTCACTTTCCCGCTTTCCTGCTGCCGCGCTGCCCGCTAGCATTCCCTTCATGCCCCATTCCCGCCCGCCGCTCCACAACGATCTTTCCACTTACGAATCTTTACCGGACGGCCCGGTGGATTTTCCGCCTGCAGCTGAACCGCCTGTGACCGGCACCACCCCTGCCCTGCAGGCTGTGGAAGCCTGGGAAAACTGGCTGGCCCATGAGAAACGGGTCAGCGCACGCACCGTAAGCGCCTATCGCCATGACGTGCTGCAGATGCTGGGGTTTTTTGCCAATCATTGTGGGGGCGAGCTGGCCGTGCAGGGGTTGGCCAGGCTGAAACTGGCTGATTTCCGTGCATGGATGGCCCATGAAGCCCGGCGCGGAGAAGAAGCCGCTTTGCGCCGCCACCGCGCGCCTGACCCGGACAGCCTGGCACGTTCGCGGGCGCGGCGCCTTTCTTCCTGCCGCTCTTTTTTTGCTTATTTAGAGCGTGAATACGCAATAAACAACCCTGCCGTCAGTCTTCTGCGCGGGCCAAAGCTGAAAACGCGTCTGCCCCGACCCCTGAGCCCCGAAGAATCGCGCCTGGCTCCGCAAGGTATTTCCGAGCAGGCGCAGGACATACCCACCGCCCTGCGCGATGAAGCCCTGTTCACCCTGCTTTACGGCTGCGGCCTGCGCATCAGTGAAGCGCTGGGACTGGATGTGGGTGACCTGGAGCGTGCCGGTGGAAGCGCCCTGCTGGTCCGTGGCAAGGGGGGCAAGGAACGTTATGTCCCGCTTCTGCCCATCGTAAAACACGCTCTGGCGGCCTGGCGGAAAGTGCATCCTACACCTGCGCCCGGCGCCCCGCTGTTCTGCGGCGTGCGCGGCGGCCGGCTCAACCCCGGCGTGACCCAGCGCGTCATGCGGCACTGGCGGCGGCTGCAAGGCCTGCCTGACAGCGCCACCCCCCATGCCCTGCGGCACGCCTTCGCCACGCATCTGATGCAGAACGGCGCTGACCTGCGCGCCATCCAGGAACTGCTAGGCCATGCCAGCCTGTCCACCACCCAGGTCTATACCCATACCGATGAGCAGCGCCTGATGGCGGTGTGGCAGAAAGCCCATCCACGCGCGGACCAGGCTTCTGCCACGCCCTCAGCACCGGCCTCTCCACCCACCCACCGCCCGGCCTCATGAAGTCCTGGCCCTTTCTCAAAGGTTCGGCGGCAAACCATGTGGGCTCTGCCAAACGGTCCCGAACGAAAAACCACCTGCTGGCAGCCCTTGCTGTAGGGGGCAGCGCTTTACTGGCTACAGCCGGGAGCAGCGCCGCCCCTGTTACACTGCCTGATCCCTCCATCCCGCTCCTGCCCGAGCGGCCCAGCCTGTGCCGGATGCAGGAAGTGGCCCGCCTGCCCCTGCGCCTGACCGGCTACTCCCTCACCACCCCTGCCCTGCTGGATGGCGGGGTGCTGTCGATGATCGTCGATACCGGCTCACAGGGCGGTCTGCTCACGCCCGAAGCGGCCATGCGGTTTCATCTGGTCCCTGACCCCCAGGCACGCGTGGTTATTGCCGGGCCGGACGGGCGGGGCCATGAAGTGCCGGTGATGCTCGTGCCTTCCCTGCAGCTGGAGCACCTGCGCCTGACCGATGTGGGCTTTCCGCTCGGCAATCTGCCAGGCGTGCCGAAAATCAGGCCGCCCGTTCAGGGATTACTGGGCATGAACGTTCTGGGCATTTTCGATGTGGAACTTGATCTGCCCCATCATCAGCTAAACCTGTGGGACGTGAGGCGTGGCTCCGCGATCTGTCCTTCACCACCCCCCTGGCCAGGACGCGTCGGGGCTGGTTGGACGGAAATTCCCGCGCGCGTTTCAGGCGGTCGCTTCTTCATCCCCTTCACCCTGGACGGCAGGCGCGGCGTAGCGCTGCTGGACAGCGGGGCGCGGTCTCATATCCTGAGCAGGGGGTTCGCCCACCGCCTGGGGGTGAGCGCTGACATTCTGGCGCGTGATCCGGGCGGGGTAAGCGGCGGCGTGAACACCGCCTCAACAACCAATGAGGCCGCAGACCCGGCACGCGCACTCAATGAAGCGAATGTCTATCGTTGGCACCGGTTTCACCGGCTTTCGGTGGCAGGTCAGACAAGACTTGATCCCGTCCTGACGGTCGCGCCGCTGCATGACCAGGCGGACCTGCTGCTGGGCGCTGACTGGTTTGCCACCCACCGCGTCTGGCTCTCGACCGATACGCCCGACGGAGAAGGCCGGATCTACGTGCAGGATATGCCGCAAGCTCAACCGGCCTCTGCCGCGTCCCCGTTCCGCAAAACGGGAAACCACACAGCCCGACAGCCTCAACTTAGGCCCGGCCGCCCTTGAGAGGTCTGGCCCCTCAGGCGTTCAGACATACCAAGGCGGAAAGGGCTTCAGTGGGTCGCTGGGTGTGAATGTGAAGCTTTGAGAGCATCCTGCAGCAGGGAACTCATGGCACTTTCACCCTGCGTCTGCGCCAGCGACAGGGCGGTGGCCCCGCTTTTGTCCACCAGCGCCGGATCAGCGCCCAGGGCCAGCAGGGTTTTGACAGCCTCAGTGCGCCCGAACAGTGAAGCCATCATGAGCGCTGTCTGGCCGGCATCGTTCTGCGTGTTGACCGGGCAGCCATGCTCGGCAAGGAGGCGCACCAGCCCGGCTTCTCCTTTGAAAGCCGCGCCCATCAGCGCGGTATTGCCCTTGCGGTCAGCCGCGCAGGGCTTGGCGCCGAGCGCCAGAAGGGCCTGAACCGTGGGCGCATGATCGTGATAAGTGGCCAGGATAAGGGCAGTATAGCCCTTGCTGTCCTGCAGATCCGGGTTGAAGCCGCGTTTGACCAGCCCGGCCAGGATATCCGTTTTTCCTTCACGCGCGGCATCAAACCAGACTGCCTTGAGATGCGCCTCACTGACGCCAAGCCGCGCCAGGCCCGGGGCCTTTGGCAGGGGGCCCTGCGTTTGCGTCGAAGTGTCGAACATCTCATGCAGCTTGCGCTGCGTTTCCGCCTCGCTGAGCGGCGCCGGCAGGGCCTGCTGGTCGTTCTGTGACTTCATCAGGGGAGGCTGGTCAGCCTGGGCCTGGGCAATGAGGCGGTCTGAGCGCATCTGGATATGGCCGATGCACATGACAGCCAGACCCAATGTGCCCCAGAGAGGCAGAACCCCCAAAAAGGAGGCAACCGGGTCTTTTTTCATCATGCGTTCCCCTGTTTCATCTTCAGTCTTTGTTGCGTCTTTTGTTTTTCTTCGGCTTTTTCAGGCCTTGTTTCCTGCCGTTCCTGCGCTGGCGGAAAGGAATTGCGGCAGAAATATGATCCCATGTCCTCCCGTGCGATACAAGAGGATTTTTCCCAAAGCTTTCCCCTGCTCAGGCCCCGCGCGCACGAGCGGGTTTTCATGGGCTGAAACGCAATTCGGCAGGCCCCCTGGAAGAAGCCTGCCGAAACGCTGGCCGGCTTGAAAAGCCGGCCTGTTGATCGTGCCCCTGCCGCCTGCAAGCAGAAGGAGCCGCCTGAGAGGTCTCAGGGGTTGGCCGGCACCTTGTCAGCCACGGCCTTCACTTCAGCCACCGGAATGTTGATGGCTTCAGCCAGGCGGGAGCCGAATTCCGGGTCAGCCTTGTAGAAATAGGCCGTACAACGCACCAGCGTCTGGTGAGCCGGCTGGTGGAAATCATCACCATGCATGTCAGCTGCCAGGTTCTTGATCTCCTCGGTCTTTTCAACCGGGCTCAGAGACCGCCAGAACTGACCGGCCTGCGTGAAGTCATCCGTCGGCGAAATCGCATGCTGCTCCGCCATGCCGCCCACAGGATAGGTGGCGGTGGCAAAGGGGCTGCCGGCAGGCGCGCTGGCGCTGATCTTGCCGTTACCGGGGCTGGTCTGGTCAACCACGGCCCACGGATCGCTCCAGTAGCTGGTGGGCTGGTAGTTGGTGTGACCCCGCTGCGGCACGAAACGCATGGCGCCGTCCTGCTGGTCGTTATGCACGGCCACCAGCGGGCGGTTGACTTCCAGATCCTGATAGTTGGCGCCGATACGGTAGCGCTGCGTATCCGGGTAGGAGAACAGACGGCCCTGGAGCATCTTGTCAGGCGAAGGGTAGATGCCCGGGATCATGGTGCCCGGCCCGTAAGCCGCCTGCTCGGTCCACTGGAAGAAGTTCGGCGGAACCTTGTTGAGGGTCAGGGTGCCGATCTTGAATTCCGGAATGCCCACCCAGTCCTTGGTATCATCAAAGGCATCGTAGGGCAGAGCCTTGGCCTGGGCAGGGGTCAGCACTTTCATGTACAGATCCCATTTCGGGTAGTCGCCCTTGTAGATGTGGCCGTACAGGTCCTTCGTGGCGTAATTCCAGTCAGCCTGCTTCTGCTCCTCCATCGTCATGCCTTCCACGCCCTGGCGGGACTTGAAGTGGAACTTGGCAAAGAACTGCTCGCCCTTGGCATTGACCAGGCGATAGGCATGCACGCCGAAGCCGTCGATCTGGCGCAGGCTTTTGGGCACGCCGTAACGCAGGGAGTAGAGATAGGTCAGCGCGAAGGTGTTCTCAGGTGAATTGGAGAAGAAGTCCCAACGGCCCACCAGATCCTGCACGCCTGAAACCGGATCAGGGCGCTGGGAGTGGATGAGATCGGGGAACTTCACGGCGTCACGGATGAAGAAGACCGGGAAGTCGATGCCGACGATGTCCCAGTTGCCCGTTTCGGTCTTGAACTTGATCGCCCAGCCGCGCGGGTCACGGATCCATTCCGGTGAGCCCGGACGGTTCAGCACGGTGGAGAGACGCATCACGATCGGCGTCTTCTTGCCCGGCTTGAAGAGGGACATGATGGTGTATTTGCTGAGATCGGTCGAAGCCTCGAACTCTCCCTGCACGCCCACGCCGCGGGCATGCACCACGCGCTCGGGGATACGCTCACGGTCGAAATGGCCGAATTTCTCCAGGAAGTGGTAATCCTCCAGCAGGTCCGGGCCGTTGACGCCGGCAGTCTTGGTGTTCTGGTTGTCGGCCACGCCAGCACCCGTATCCTGCGTCAGCAGGGGCGGCACGCTCTGGGTGCCATTGATGGCGGGGTTGGCGCTCACGCCTGCTTCAGCACCCGAGGAAGGGTTGGCATAAGCAGCCGGCACAAGGGCGGTGCCAGCCAGCAGCGGCAGCACCAGCAGGGCGCTCAGGCCCTTTCGCACGGGCGCACGCCCAGTCTTGGGGGACTTTGTCTTCATGCGACTTCTCCTGTCCTGAAAGACGGATGACGGTAAAGCACGTTCTGAAGGCCGGCAGCTGACGGTCCTCCAGCTTCATGGAATTTCACTTTAGAGGAAGGCAGGACGCGCTCCAACTCAATCTTTTTTATATCACATAGAGGCTGTGCCTGTCAGAGCACCACTGCCCTTTCTATTACACCCCGCAACCATTACTCAAAGCGCGTTGCCAAATCCTTTATAGGGTGCAAGCTCAATGATCTGTTCCACGGTCAGCATGCCCTTGGCGACCATGGGCAGGCTAGCAAGTTTTTGCTCCACCTCTTCGCGGCTGTCGGCCTCGACCAGAAGACAGGCGCCGTTTCCTTCCGCCCGGTGCCAGATCTGACGGATAAAACCCTCCATGTAGAGCGCGCGTGCCCGTTCCGCCTCACGGCCGGACTGGGCCGCAAAGTCTTCAGGTGTGAACCGGTCGGTATTGCGTTTTGAAACCGTAAGAAACTGCTTTGACATGAACTGCTCCCCTCCTGACCAGCCGTTTGCCGGAATAGAATCCAGCAATAGAATATCCAGAATAAAATACTGGCTTCGGCAGCAGGATTCTGCCCTGTGGGCGCTGAAGACTAAAAGGGCAAAAACAACAGCGGAACCGGAAGCATAAACAAATTCCCGCAAGAGCTGGACTTCTGTGGATAATTTTACGGGCGGGATTTTAGCGGAAGATGAATTTTCTCCTTGCGTATCTGTGCTCTGGCGGCTAAATAGGCGTCACCGCAGCATGAGACGCAAAGCCCCTCTGCTGTTTCTGATTTCAGTCTTTCTGATGTCGGAAACACATATCAATGAGGGCTGCTGAAACCGCTCAGGCGCGATGCGGGTGTAGCTCAGTTGGTTAGAGCGCCGGCCTGTCACGCCGGAGGTCGCGGGTTCGAGCCCCGTCACTCGCGCCACTTCATCCCGAAAATTCAATCAAGAGACACTGGGAAAAGTTTCGGAAAATTCCGGAACTCTTTTTTATTTTGTCGGGCTTTTATTTTGCCGGTCTCATGCCTGACCGGGGGCTTAAAAAAATCTTGCCTTCTGTCCCCTCTTTCCTGCCATGTTCCCGGCATGGCTTATGCTGTCAAAGAAGTTTTCTATACCCTGCAGGGCGAAGGCGCGCAGACCGGACGCGCTGCCGTGTTCTGCCGTTTTGCCGGCTGCAATCTCTGGTCGGGGCGCGAAAGTGACCGCGCCCGCGCTGAATGCACCTTCTGTGATACCGATTTCATCGGCACGAACGGCGAAGGAGGCGGCAAGTTCTCCACGCCCGAGGCGCTGGCACGCCATATCCTGAGCTGCTGGCAGGCAGGCTGCACACAACCGGAAGGCGCGCGCCCTTACGTGGTGTTCACCGGCGGAGAACCCCTGCTGCAACTCGACAGCCCACTGCTGCAGGCCGTGCGCGCGCTGGGCTTCGAGACAGCTGTGGAAACCAACGGCACCCTGCCCGCCCCACCGGAGCTGGACTGGATCTGCGTCAGCCCCAAGACGGACGCGCCGCTGGTGCAGTCCCGTGGCGACGAGCTCAAACTGGTCTATCCCCAGGCGCACCTGCCGCCGGAAATGTTTGCAGGCCTCGACTTCCGGCATTTCTGGCTTCAGCCCCTTGATGGCTCAGCCCTGCCGGTGCCCCAACCTGCTTCCAGCCAGGCCGCGCCCCTTGATCACAGCGGGCATCTGGCGTCTTCTAGGGCAGACGCGACTGCGCAGGCTGTCCGCTACTGTCAGGCCCATCCCCGCTGGCGCCTCAGCCTGCAGACCCACAAGCTGATCGGAATTCCGTGATGACCGACGATATCCCCTCGCTCCATCATTCCCATGACCTGGCGCGGCCTTCCTGGGCGCTTTCCGGCGCTCTGCCTCTTGGGGTAGCCCGAGGCGCGGCACTGGTGCTCTTTTCGGGCGGGCAGGATTCAGCCACCTGCCTGGCATGGGCGCTGACGGCTTTTGAGCGCGTGGAAACGGTGGGATTTCATTACGGCCAGCGCCATGCGGTGGAGCTGGACTGCCGCGCCACGCTGCGCGACCAGATCGCCGCCCTCAACCCGCTCTGGAAAGCACGGCTGGGCCCTGATCACATGATCGACCTGCCTGCTCTGGGTGAGCTATCTGAAACAGCCCTGACGCGTGAAGCCGAGATCACCTATGAGCAAGACGGCCTGCCCAATACTTTCGTGCCCGGTCGCAACCTCATCTTCATGAACTTCGCTGCAGCCCTGGCCTATCGGCGCAACCTGCGCCACCTGGTCACCGGTGTGTGCGAAACCGATTATTCCGGCTACCCCGACTGCCGTGACGACACCATGAAATCCCTTCAGGTCACGCTCAATCTGGGGTTGGGCACCACGCCTGAAAGCGGCGGCCGCTTTGTGATCCACACCCCCCTCATGTGGCTCGACAAGGCCCAGACCTGGCGCCTGTGCGAAATCCTGGGCGGTCCCTCACTGGTGGAGACCATCCGCCGCGACAGCCATTCCTGCTACCAGGGCGACCGCGCCCAGGAACATGACTGGGGCTATGGCTGCGGCCACTGCCCTGCCTGCACGCTGCGCGCCAATGGCTGGGCAGAGTACCAGGCCCGCAAGGAGGCGCGGTGACTTCTCCCGACACCGCCACCCCTGAGCTGGTCTTTACCCGCCGCTTCTCCATGGGGCACCGGCTGATTGCCGGCTGCAGCGACCGCTGCGCCATCCCTCACGGCCACAATGAATATGTTTCTGTCACATTGGGTGCGGGGCCGGCCAACCCGCAGGCGGCCCGGCTGGACGGGCAGGCCAACATGCTGCTGCCCTTCGCCGAGGCTAAGGGGCGCTGGCACCATTTCATCGACACGCGCATGGACCACGCCTTCCAGCTCGGCGAGAAAGATCCGCTGCTGCAGTGGTTCGCCCAGAACGAGCCCACCCGCCTTGATCGGCTGGTGGTCACGCCCGGCGACCCGACCACCGAACTGCTGGCTGCTCTGCTCATGGCCAAGCTCAACGCGATCCTCAAGGCGCAGGGCGACAGGCTGGCGGTGCGCGCGCTGGAAATCCGCGAAACGCCGACCAACACAGTCCGCCTGGTCGGGAGCGACCCCGCACCTTACCTGCCAGCTGTCACCCGCCCCCCCGAGGCATGCTGGTGGCACCGCGCCGATGACAGCACGCGCGACTGAAACCTGACCTGCACCCTGGCCCTTGATTGCCGGGCCCATCTGGCGTCTTCTGAAACAGACGTGGCCGCGCAGACCGGGACCGAAAGCGGTCGGATGCGCCCCTCAAGGAGGACTTCCCATGATCCAGAGCCTGCCCGAAACCGCCAGAACCCTCAGCCGCCTCCGCCCGCCCGTGCCTTACAGCGACACGGTCGAGCAGATCCAGCCTGACGAGACTCGGATCAACCAGGGGCTTGAAAAGCAGCTGCGCCATATCATCACGACTGTTGACCGGGATTATGACGAGGCCTACCGGGGCGTGCACGCCAAAAGCCATGCCCTGCTGAAAGGCACTTTCACCGTTCACGACGGGCTGCCTGCAGAGCTGGCGCAGGGTCTGTTTTCGCGGCCTGGCCGCTACAGGGCCGACCTGCGCATTTCCTCGGTCATCGGGGACCCGCTTTGCGATGCCGTTTCCGTGCCGCACGGCTTTGCCGTCAAGGTCAATGACGTTCCACCTGATCTTGGCGGCGGGCTGCTGCCGGAAAATGACGGCGTGCCGGTGCAGGATTTCCTTTTTGCCAGCGGGCTGACTTTTGCCACGCCCAGCATGGAAGAGTTCCTGAAGCTCTTCACCCTGCTCTCGCTGACCACGGACCGTTTCCTGTTTCTCAAGATCATGCTGTCACGCGTCCTGCGCCGGGTCAGCGCGCTGGCCGAGCGTTTCAATATCGCCCTGCCCGGCATGGTCGGTGCCCTGGGCGGCTTTCTGCCGTTCAACCCGCTTGCAGGCCGTTACGGCAGCCAGGCTGCCATCCGTTACGGGGCCTACATGGCCAAGCTCGACATCGTGCCGGAGTCAGAGAATTTCAGGAATCTGGCCACTGATCTCATCAATGTCGATTACGACCCCGACGCCATCCGCCACCACCTGTGGAAGATCTTCCAGCATGAAGGCGGCAGCTGGACCCTGCGCGCCCAGCTGTGCCGTGACCTGGCGGAAAACCCGATCGAGAATGCCGCCCAGCCATGGCCGGAGAAGGACAACCCCTACCTGCCCGTTGCCACCATCAGGGTCGATCCGCAGGACAGCTGGTCCATGGACCGCGCGGTGCCCATGGAGGAGGAACTCGCTTACTCCCCCTGGCACGGGTTGAAGGCCCACCGCCCGCTGGGCGTGGTGCAGCGCACGCGGCGCGTGGTGTACCCCTTCTCCGCCCGCCTGCGCGGCCGCCTCGACCACTGCCCGGTCTTTGCGGCTATCCCCAGGCGGAAGACTGACTGAACCAGCCTGGTTTCAGGATTTCATCAGGCCAAGGATCTCGCCACGGGCGGCCAGGTCTTCGGCCCAGAGGCCGTGTGCACCCAGGGTGACGGTCAGGCTGCCCGGCGCGCGGACGCCGCGCAGAGTCATGCACATGTGCTCGGCTTCCAGCATCACCAGAACAGCGCGCGGGCGCAGCACCTCCACGAGCGCGGCGACGATCTGGTCGGTCAGGCGCTCCTGCAGCTGGGGCCGGCGGGCATAGCCTTCCACCAGGCGCGCCAGCTTGCTCAGCCCGGTCAGCCGGCCGCCATCAGGCAGGTAAGCCACTGCCGCCTTGCCGCGTACCGGCAGCAGGTGATGCTCGCAGGTGGACTGGAAGGGAATGTCCTTCACGATCACCGGCCCGCTGTGCCCATCCGCGCTGAACTGCTTCTCCAGGTGGCGGCGCGGGTCTTCGTACAGACCTGAAAACAGGTCGAGATACAGGCGCGCCACGCGCTCAGGCGTCTCGCGCAGGCCTTCACGGTCGGGGTCCTCCCCTACCGCTTCCAGCAGGTTGCGGATGCTGTCTTCCAACCGGGCCCGGGCCTCTGCCGGCTGCAGCCGCGCGCCGTCAGAGCGCGTTTCGGGTGCATGGTCGGAACTTGCGGGCGGTGTGGAGGAATCGTTCATCAAGGGTCTCTGGCTCGGGCGGCTGCCCTGAAAGGGGCGGAAAAACTGGGCCCGTTATCCCTTGCCCGCGCCGCGGTGGCAAGCGAAGCGACGGGCAAAATCGTTCCATGATCTCTCCTGCCCCTCATCCTGCAACGCGCCTTCAGAGCGCCGCACGACCCCTTTGCGTTCAGCAGCCGGCAAGACTTCCAGCGCTGCACGCAGGCTGCGCCCGTCAAGGGCCAGGTCAGGGGCCAGCTCAAGCAGGGGGGCGAGCACGAAAGCCCGGTTGAAGAGCTGGGGATGGGGCAGCGTCAGCGCCGGATGGTCCGTCACGACCATGTGCGCCGGCGCGCCGTAGAACAGCAGGTCAAGATCCACGCAACGTCTGCCCCATCGACGGCTGACCCCGCGACCCAGAACCTCCTCGGTCTCTTTCAACACCCCGAGCAATTGCTCGGCAGACAATGTGGTGCGTCCCAGGGCGGCGGCATTGACGAAAGGCGGCTGGTCCGTCACGCCCCAGGGGGCACTGTCATAAAGGGAAGACACAGCATCGATCTCTATGCCAGGCGTGCGGGCCAGGCGCTCCAGTGCGAGGCGCAGCGTGTCTTCCACGCGCGCGCCCTCCGACGCCATGTTTCCGCCCAGCCCCAGGGCGAAAGGCACTGTCCGTTGCCGCGTGAGACTGACCTGCACCGTCTCAAGCGCGTGCGGCAGAGGCGCGCCAGGCTTGGCAACTGTTACGCGCACTTCACGCACCGGCAGGCATTGGGCCAGGACCTCATCGGCAATGCGGGAAGCCAGGGTCTCGATCAGGTTGAACGGCCCACCCTGTGCCGCCTCCTCAGCGATGCGGCACAGAGTGGCGTAACAGACCGCCTGGGTATAATCATCCTGCGCGATGGCCTGCCGCAGGTCCGCCTGGGCGGTCAGGGACAGGATGAATTTCTGCCCCAGGCGCTTTTCCTCCGGCCAGACGCCGTGACGGGCAAACACCACCAGCTCCCGTACCTCGATAGCTGTCAGCGCTTCCTCAAACATCGCGTTTCTCCGTTCTTTCAGTGGTTTCCCGGCTGTCGCGGTGCAGCTGCAGGGCCTGCTGCACAGCCAGCGCATCCACATGGGCCTGCACGTCATGAACGCGCAGCATGCATGCCCCACAAGCGGCGGCATGCAGATGCGCAGCCAGGGTAGGCGGCAGGCGTTCGGTCATGTCAGGCAACGGACGCCCCAGCAGCCTGACAAACAGGCTCTTGCGTGAGGCCCCCACCATCACCGGCAGACCGTAATGGCGCCGCAGGCGGGGAATGAGCGTTAGGGCTTCGAGATTCTGCGCCAGCGTCTTGCCGAACCCAATTCCGGGGTCGAGCAGCAACGCTTCCTCCACTACTCCTGCCTGGTGCGCGCGGGTCAGGGAGAGGTCAAAAAACCGCTCGAAGCTTTCCCACAGCACCCCTGGCCTGTCAGGCAGGGCCTGTCCCTGCTCTGAAGAGAGATGCGGGCGGTTGTGCATCAGCACAGCCATGACCCCATGTGCAGCCACCACTGAAGCCATCCCGTGGTCATGCTGAAGGCCCCAGACGTCATTGATGAGCGCCACGGGAGCCGGCAAACGGGGGCTCAGAGCCGCTTCCGCCACGCGGGCCTTGGTGGTGTCGATGGACAGAAAAGGCGCGTTATGATGCGGTCCACTGGCCATCTGGAGCTCTATTCGCTCCAGAACCGGCTCCAGGCGGGCCCATTCTTCCTCCGCCGTCACCGCAATCGCGCCAGGACGGGTGGATTCCGCGCCGAGGTCGAGGACTTCCGCCCCTTCCCTTACCAAGCGGTCTGCCTGGGCCAGAGCCGCCTCCGGCTTGTGGAAATGGCCGCCATCAGAAAAGGAATCAGGGGTGACATTCACAATCCCCATCACAACCGCAGGGGCCTGACCGCTCCCGGCAGCCAGAAGGCGCTGGCGGAGCCGGGCCGCCTGCGGCGCCAGGTTTCCGGGTCCGGAAGACGCGTCAGGCATTCAGGGACGGGTTCCGGCCTGTTTCGCGCTTTCCAGCGCCGCATCCAACTGGCCTGCCGAAGCAGCGCCTGGCACGACCGTATCAGGGCCGAACAGGAAAGTGGGCGTGCCTTCCATGTTCACTTTCTGGGCCTGGCCCAGATTCTGCGCGATCAGCCCGTTCACGACGGGGCCGGTCATATCCTTGAAAAAGCGTTCCATGTCGAGATCCATGCTGCGGGCCAGCTTCTTCAGGCGACCTTCGTCAGGCTGGGCAGGGCTGAGCAGGAGGGCATCGCGCATTTCAGCGTATTTTCCCTGCTGGGCTGCGGCAAAGATCGCGCGGCTTGCCGTCAGGCTGGCCGGGCCCAGCACGGGCACGACCTTTTCGACCAGGCGCACATCGGGGTGGCGCTTGAGAAAATCCGTCACCAGCGGCGACATGTGGCGGCAATACGTGCAACGGGGATCGAGGAACTCCACCACCGTCAGCCGGCCCTGCGGGTTGCCACGCACGGCAAAAGCCGGCGCGGCGGTCAGCTGGTTCCAGACGGCATGCGCGCCCTGCACGGTGGCAGCCTGCTGGCGCTGCAGGGCCTTGTCACGGTAGAACTGCACGGCATCGCTCAGGATCGTGGGGTCCTCCTGCAACGCCTGGCGCATAATGGCGACGATCGCCGCACGCTGGCGCGGGGTGAATACCTTGGCAGGATTGACGGCAGGCGTTGCAGCCGGGGGCTCTCCGGCAGGATTGGGCGCTTCAGCCGCACGCGTTGTGCCAGCCAGCAGGCCGGAACTCAGCATGCTCCCCAGCGCCAACAGCAGCCCCAATCTCACTGAACATCCTTTCAACGCTTTCGGCCTGAAGACGCTGAAAGGAAATGAAAACCTGGCGGCGATGGGAGAAAACTGCGTCACGCTGGAGGGTCCGTCATCTAGGAAGAATAAAGAGGCTGCAGTCTAGAACTTCGGCTGGGTACAGGAAAGAAAAGACGGAAAAGAACCGGGAAAAGCCCTGCGCTATCTTCCGCCCGCAGAACCCTGTAATATCGAGAACTTGTCATCCCAGCCGGTCGGCATCTCCACCCAAGGCGTGCCGCGCAAGCCATGCGCCCGGCAAGCGTGTTCCCACGATGAGGCAGTTTACGACCATGCGCCCCGCTTCCTTCCGCTCCTTTCTTTCCCGCCCCGTCACTTACTGCCTTTCCTGCGGGCAGCTGAAGCAGCGCCTGGCCTCGCTGAGCCTGGCTTCCCTGGTTTCGCTGGGCCTGGGCGGCTGTTCAACCGTGCATTCGCTCAAATACCACCTGTTCGGCCCGACTGCCCATGACGTCAACTCCCCGCAGAGCGGCCTGGTGGTGGCAGATGAACCCCAGGCCGCCCTGGTCGGGCGGGATGTGCTGGCGCGCGGAGGTAATGCGGCGGATGCAGCTGCCGCAACGGCCATGGCGCTGAGTGTCACCCTGCCCTCGCGCGCCTCTCTGGGCGGCGGCGGGGCCTGCCTGGTGAGCCGCCCCGGTCACGCGCCTGAAACCCTGACCTTCATGGAAGAACCCGGCAATTCCGCCCCAGCTGCCCGCACTTCCGGCAGCCGTGAAGCGCGCCTGGCCGACGGGGTCAGCCTGCGCCCCGCTTCCGTGCCCATGCTGCCGCGCGGCGTCTACCTGCTGCAGGACCGTTACGGCAGCGTGCAGTTCAATGACATCGTGGCCCCTGCCGTGGTGCTGGCCGATCAGGGCGTGACCGTCAGCGAAGCGTTGGCGCAGGACCTTGCGGCCGTGAAAGGACCGCTCCTGGGCGATCCCGCCCTGGCGGAGATCTTCCAACGGCGTGACGGAGGCATTCTGGGCGCGGGTGACCAACTGGTGCAGAAGCGCCTGGGCGCTTTCCTGACACGCCTTGGCCTGATCGGCGTGGGGGATCTCTATAACGGCGTGCTGGGCTCGGTTTTCGTCACCCAGGCGGACCTGGCGGGCGGCGCGCTGACCAGCGAAGCCATGCGCCGCGCCGTGCCGGGAGGCAGCAAGGCCCTGCATGCCAGGCGCGATGGCTGGGAAGGTCTTTTCCTCACCCCGCCTGCTGATGGCGGGTTGGGCACGGCCATGGCCTGGGCACGCGGCGTGCCGGCTGAAGCCGCGGTGGCAACCTGGCGCAGCTCGGGCCAGCAGGGTTATGATGCCGCGCAGAACTTGCTGGAAAACGGCCAGGTTACAGGTGGCAGCCTGCCCCCTCTGCCTGCTTCCACCTCCTTCGTGGTGGCAGATGGTCACGGCATGGCTGTGGCCTGCGCGCTGAGCGAGGACAACCTGTTCGGCACCGGCCGCATGGCCGGCAGCACCGGGGTCATTCTGGGCGCCTCGCCAGTGCTTTACCCCAAGCCGATGATCACCGGCGCGGTGCTGCGTGACCGCAACGGCGCACTGCGCGGCGTGGTGGCCGCCTCCGGCCAGAACGACGCAGCCCAGGCGGCAGCGGATGCGCTGAACGCGATCACGGGCGGCACTGCGGTAGGCCAGCCCACAAGCAGCGGGCGGGTCAATGCCATCATCTGCGCCCATGGTGATACCCACAGCTGCACCGGCACTGCGGACGCCCGAGGCCACGGCCTGGTTTCCAGCGCCCAACCGCACTGAGATCCCCAAGAAACAGCGGAGTCTGAAGGGCCAGTTTTCCATAGGTGAGCCATTGAGGGGCAGAAAGAAAAAACGAGCTCCGCCCCTGTCACTTGCCCCTCACGGGCCCCATATCAGCGGTCCATGAGGTGGATCGGATCACCCCGCTTTTCATCTTCTTTTTCTTTCATCTTTCATGACATCGGAGGCCGACATGGCTGAAAAACCGACCGCCCGGGGCCAGAACGACAAGGCCTCCGCTGAAAAGACCAAAGCGCTGGAAGGCGCGCTGAGCCAGATCGAACGCGCTTTCGGCAAGGGCTCGGTGATGCGGATGGGCAGCCGTCCTGTCGAACAGGCGGAAGTGATTTCCACAGGATCGCTGGGGCTGGATATCGGCCTCGGTATCGGCGGCCTGCCGCGCGGGCGCATCGTGGAGATCTACGGCCCTGAAAGCTCGGGCAAGACCACGCTGGCCCTTCACGTGCTGGCTGAAGCCCAGAAAAAGGGCGGTACAGTCGCCTTCATCGATGCTGAGCACGCTCTCGACCCCATCTATGCGCGCAAGCTGGGCGTCAATGTGGATGAACTGCTGCTCAGCCAACCCGATGCCGGCGAGCAGGCGCTGGAGATCGCTGATACCCTGGTGCGCTCAGGCGCCATTGATGTGCTGGTGGTCGATTCCGTGGCCGCACTGGTGCCCCGTGCCGAGCTGGAAGGCGACATGGGCGACAGCCATGTGGGCCTGCATGCCCGGCTGATGAGCCAGGCCCTGCGCAAGCTGACCGGCACCGTGGCGCGTTCCAACACGCTGGTAATCTTCCTCAACCAGATCCGCATGAAAATCGGGGTGATGTTCGGCAATCCCGAAACCACGACCGGCGGCAACGCGCTGAAATTCTATTCCTCCGTCCGCCTCGATATCCGCCGCATCGGCGCGATCAAGGAAAAGGACGAGGTGACGGGCAATCAGACGCGCGTCAAGGTAGTCAAAAACAAGATGGCCCCGCCTTTCCGCCAGGTCGAGTTCGACATCATGTATGGCGAAGGCATCAGCAAGATGGGCGAGCTGCTGGACCTCGGGGTCAAGGCCAACATCGTCGAGAAATCCGGCGCCTGGTTCTCCTATGACAGCACCCGGATCGGCCAGGGCCGCGAGAATGCCAAGACCTATCTGCGCGAGCATCCGGAAATGGCTCAGGAGATCGAAAACCGCATCCGCAAGGAAGCAGGCATCCTGGCTGACGCCATGCTGACCGGCGAGGAAGAAAGCGAAAGCGAAAACGAGCCCCACGGCGCCTTGCCGCTGGAGGGGTAAAACCCTCTCTGCATCGCGCGACTGGGCACCGGCCGAAAGATCGGTTCTTGCAGAGCGAACTTCAGGCCGGTGCCCGTCGCGCTGCCCATATGGCCGCTGCCGTGAGGGTGACCGACCACAGAAGCAGGACAGTGCGGTCGGAAGCGCGGGTGAAGAGATAGGGAATCAGCGCCAGCAGAGCGCATACCAGCACGGCATAGAAGCAGACGACCGGCAGGGGGCGGCCGCTGGCTTTCTGAGCCAGGCCCGTGGCCATCAGGCACCACAGGGCTGCCAGAAGCGCCTTGAACTGCCCCATATGCGCCAGGAACACGCCCAGCAGGCCTGTGGGATGCGAATGGGCCGGGAACCCGTCGGACATGGTCTGCCAGAACAGTCCCACCCCGGCAGCGCCCAGAAACAGGGCCAGGACCCACCAGAGATATTTCGCCATGTCCCTCAGGTCCCTTCCACTTCCGCAACTTCCTGGCGCACCTGTACCGCCCCTCGGGTCAGAACAGCATTGCCGGCGCAGAAAAAAGCGATCAGCACGCAGCAACTGAGCAGAGCCGTAAGCACAGGCCAGAAGGTGACGTGCCCGGCAGCTGACCCGGCCACTGCGGAGCCCACACCTTTTTCCATGGCCCGCAGCAGGTGGAAGCCATAGGTCTCCGCCCCAAGCAGGGCACTGATAAGCAGGGTGCACAAAGCCGTTGTCAGCAGGGTTTCCAACTCAGCCAGGCGTTCGGCTTCCTCAACCACTGTCAGGGGTACAGGCACATCAATAAGCGCGCGATCCGCCTGGCGCAGCGCTTTCCAGGCCGGGAAGATCCGGTAGGCCGGCGTGAGAAACACCAGCACGGGCACAGCCAACGCCAGAAAAGCCAGCAATGCCAGGCCAGAAAACAGGACGCCTGACACGAAAGACAGGCGCCAGGTCAGCCACAGCGAGGAAAGCAGGATCCCCAGCCAGGCCACTGCCAGGCTGATCCGGCTGTGCCGCAGCCCGGGCATGGCCAGGGTGCCGAGCGCGCGCTGGCGGTCATGGGGACGCCAGCTGTGACGACCCTGTTGCCGGTCATGCCTGTCATCGTGCTTTGGAGGCTCGTTACGACGCGCCATCTTCAGCTCCTTCATCTTTCATGGCCCGCCCTCTGCTGCGGGGCCGCGGCAGGGTACAGGCCATGGTGAGCAGGCTGAGCCAGCCGAAGCCCGTCCAGCCCAGAAGGAGATTGAGAACGGCCATGCCGATGAGCCGCAGCGGTCGCCTCTTTCCGCTACCGCCGAGCCCACGCCAGAAAAAAATACTGCTGGGCAGAAAATAGAACCAGAGCAGCGCCAGCCCTGCCAGAATGAGGAGAAGCACGCCCACAAACTTCGCCAGCCCCGGCAGACCGGAAAGAAAGCTGTGGGGGGAGAACAGAATCTCCATCGGCCACAGCAACCAGGAGAGAAAGGTGACCATGGCGCCGGAAAGGCCGACGAAAGAGTTGGTGGCCAGGGAAAACATGAGGACGTCTTTCAGACTGAGGCATCAGGCCAGTCAGCCCTGCAAGGACAGGGCCCGGGCAGGCGTGGCGGAAACGACCTTCCGGTTTTCCCTATACCAGCTTTTTCATGAAAGCGACCAGCAGCGCACCAGCTCCATGACTGCCAGGCCCAGCAGCAGAAGGCTGAAAGCCGCCATGCCCGCGGCAAACAGCACGTAAAGGGGTTTGCGTCTCTCAGTTCTGAAGCGCGAGGGCTCTTCCTGAGGAGGTGTCACAGATGGAGAAGCGCCAGGCTCCCGCTCAGGTTTCCTGATGCACTTGGCTGGCGCTTCTCTCACCCCGGGTTCAGCCCAGGTATTTCTTGAAGAAGGGCAGGATCTTGCCGGGCTCGCGGTTGAAGAAGCCGTAGCCGTCACGGAAGC
Source organism: Oecophyllibacter saccharovorans (assembly GCF_006542375.1). Taxonomy (GTDB): domain Bacteria; phylum Pseudomonadota; class Alphaproteobacteria; order Acetobacterales; family Acetobacteraceae; genus Oecophyllibacter; species Oecophyllibacter saccharovorans. The sequence continues at coordinate 704,982 of NZ_CP038143.1, forward strand.
GATTGGTGCCGGGCACCCAGATCAGCTCCTTCTCCTTGCTGCCAAGAGCATCGAAGGTAGCCTGGCCGTCTTCAGGATTGCGGGTCCAGCTGTCGTGCAGCACCTGGAACATGAGCACCGGCATCGTCACTGCCGGCGCAAAGAGACGGGGATTCATTTCCTCCATCGTCCAGGCGCCCATCTTGACGAGCTGCAGATCGATCAGCGGCAGGTACTGCTCAATCCCCATCAGGCTGCCGAAGGCTGAAAAAATCGCCCCCATGGAAGGCACCATCGGGCTGCACATGCAGGCCACATTGGCAAAGAGCTCCGGCCGGTTGGAAATGGCTTCATATTGCGCCATGCCGCCCATGCACTGGCTGTAAAGCCCCACTTTCATGCGGCTCAGCTTGGGATGGGCATCCACGAACTGCTTGACGCCGACGCAATCGCGCCATTCCCACCGGCCGATGCCACTGACGCCGCCATTGGCTGCCGAGCTGTTGCCGAAATTGCGGAAATCATAAGCCAGCACGTTATAGCCGGCATCGTGCAGGTAACGCATCTGCTGCACGAAATCGACCTGCACATCCGAAAGCGTGCTCCAGGGCTGGCCGAAATGCCCCGGAAAGCCTGCACGGCACATGGGCAGGGGATGATTGTAGATCACCAGCTTGTCGCTCTCCGCACCATCCGGACCGGTAGCGGGAATATACCAGGCTTCAAGCGGCGTGCCGTCTTCAGAGGGAATGGACAGGCTTTCCCACGCCATACCGCGGTCGCCCGGGACAGTGTAGAGAAAGGAACGGAAAGCGGGCTTGGCCATTGCCGCCAGGCCATTGACCTTTTCCAGGTCCTGCGGACTGATGGTGGAGAGCTGGTGCAGCGCCTCTTCCATGCGCTGCGGGGACAGGCGCGGGCTGGAATGATGAGAGGGCGTGTGACCTGAAAGTGAAGTCGAGGCGTTGACTGCGGAAGCAGAAGGGTTACCCATGTGAAAGACTCCTGATCTGAAGGGAACAGTCTTTAAATGATCTATAGATCATTTAAAGTCAAGCCTCGCAGAAAAATAACTTTCTCCGGGCTGCCTCTGCATATACTCCCAGAACATGGCATAGCCTGCCTGGCGCCAGCGCTCGCGCCGCTCAGCAAGTTCTGAATCTTCGGCAACTGGCGTGGCTGTCTTTTCAGTCCCGGCTTTGCCGGCAGAAGCTGTTTTCTTGTCAGCCGCACCGCTACCGGTTTTGGCCGCCTCTTCAGCCTGCTGGGTTCCATGTGCGATCACCATATCGGCCAGGGCATAGAAGCTGGCATCCAGGAAACCTGCCGGTGCGCCTTCGCCAGCGGCTTCTGCGCTGATCGAATCCCGGCTTTCCGCTCCCCATTTTTCAAATTCAGGAAAAACCGTCTGCGCTTCAGCGCGCGTCTGAGGCGTCACGCGTTCGGACGCTGAGAGTACTGCCAGCGCGCGTGCCTGAAGCGGATGGGTAAAACCCCAGTCGATATAGTCATCCCAGGCTCTGCGCATCCGCTGCGGCCAGGGCATCTCCGGGCTGGTATGGATATGGCGCCGCAGATTGGCTTTCAGATGCACGTAAAGCGTGTTGAGCAGGTCATCCTTGGTGGGAAAATAGACAAAGATCGTCCCTGCCGAAACACCCGCCTGGCGCGCGATTTTGGCCGGGGAAGCCGTCGGCCCAAGCTGTGCAACCAGTTCGGCAGCCGCTGTCAGAAGCGCTTCTCTCTTGGCAGGATCACGTGGACGTGCCATGCCGCCTCTCCTTTTTATCCAATAGATCCATTCTCTTTATATATTTACATTATTTACATCTTTATGACCACTTTATGACTCCCTTCGCCAGGCAAGCGCTCTCCCCAAGGAAAACGAACACCCTGTTGTTATCGGAAAAATTATCGGAAAAGTTTCTGACGGCAGGGCAGACAGAGTGCAGGCTCTGATGCATAGCCAGATTCAGGCTACATCCTGTACCAGACGGCGGAGCCACTCGCTGATATCAGCCCAGGCATTGCGCATCCCCCAGGCCAGGCTTTCCGTACGGCCCAGCGCATGATGAGCCCCGTCAATGCCGGTGGCCAGAGCGAGCAATCCGTTTTCCAGCCGCGCCCCCCAGGCCAGCAAGGTCACCATACCCCAGACCCCGAAGACCAGCCAGACTTCCACACACCCCATATCGACCACATGCAGCGTGCCGAGAATGCTGAGAAAGGCGACCGCACTCATCATCGGCACCCCAGTCCAGAACCGGTGGATCTTGAGCGAAACGGTCTCCACGCAGGTGATATCGCGCTGTAGCTGATCATAATAACGACGCAGCTTGCGGTCCTCCTCGGGCGCGCGCAGACTCTGGGCCGCAAGCTGCGCCTGGGCAAACCGGCCTTCATTGCAGGCAGCCGCCACTTCTTCCAGACTGGGGAAGAGACGGTCACACAGGAAACACCCAAGCAGAGAGAAAGCCATCCAGGCGCACATCACCGCCACGCCGGTGCCGATCAGCACCTGCACCAGCACTTCCAGGTCCACTTCCAGATCCAGAGCGCGGTTTGAAAACAGATTGACCGGCTGGGGCTGAAAGACCGCCCCCTGCGCGATCTGCGCGCCGATCCAGGTGCAGGCTGCGATAACAGCAGCGCTGAACAGAAGCAGGATTGCGGCTTCCACGCCCTGCCAGATCCAATGTTTGGTGCGCACCAAGCGCGCGCGATTCACTCTCATGGCTGCCTCTCCGGCCCGGTTCCGCTCTCCACCAGCTCGCTCCTGCAAGGAGACAGAAGCTGGCTACTGCGGGGGAGAGGAGTTTAGCCGAAATCTTTTCTCAGCCCAAGGCACCAACCATTGCGCCGAGAGCGGGGCCAGCCTGAGATGACGCGACTGCTCCGGGGTCACCCACCGCATTTCGGCAATCTCCCCGCCCGGCTGCAGCACAAGTGCGCCCGACTGCAGGGCGTGGCGGTCAAGCGGGAGATGATAGATGGCGCCTTCCACCTGGCAGCCCGGTTCATTGACAGCCGGCGCGGTGAAATGGTCGATCAACGTGGCTTCACCGGGACGCAGCTCATAGCCGATCTCCTCACGCAGCTCACGCGTCAGGGTTTCAAGCGGGGTTTCCCCGGCTTCGGCCTTGCCGCCTGCCTGCATGAACCATTCGGTCCCGCGTTTGCGGACGAACAGCAGGCGCTCGCCATCCTCAATCAACGCAGCCACGATGCGGATGGGGGACACCGCCCGCTCAACAGGACCACCGGCTGGCCCAGCTGCCAGCTCAGAGGACCCAGAAGACGTACCGGACATGGGCTGCCTCTTTCCTGAAATTACCGGCTCCCTTACCACCACGCGCCTTACAGCGCGACTTCGCCGCCGTCGCGTTCTGCTTTTTTCTCGGCCTTGTTGAACACACCCTTCCACATCCTGACTGCCGTCAGCGCGATGCGCGCGCAGGCAGGCGCAAGCTGCGGGCGCAGCAGGCGGGGGTCGTAGCCTGAAAAACGACGGTCGTTCTCACTCAGGCACAGCTCCATCAGCTTGACGAAATCAATCGTTTCCTCAGTGACTGATTCCACCCCGCGCACGGCGAAGTTGAAGTCCTCCGTGTGCTCATTGCCGTCTTCATCGAAAGTGCGCAGCAGGGTCAGGCGCTCATAGAAGAGATAGGCCAGCACAGCCAGCACCTTGCCTTCGAACCACAGGCGCTTGAGCAGGGGCAGATGGGTGCGGTGATAAGCCAGCCAGTTGGCGAAAAGGAGGATATGGCGCGCTTCCTCCTGCATCACCGGCTCGAAGGTTTCCACCAGCTCCATGGGAAACAGGCCGGATTTTTCAGCCATGGCGAACAGGCCGAAAGCGAAGAAGCTGTCCCAGCATTCGGAAAAACCCGTCACCAGATAGGCCCATTCCGGATTTTTGGGCATTTCATAAGGGGGCTCAACCCCAAGTTTGATGCCGTAATGCTCCACCATGCGCGAGAGCACTTCCTTGTGCCGGTTCTCCTCCCACGCATTGCGGGCGATGGCGTCACGCAGCTCAGGGTCTTCGATCATCTCGGCATAGGCGGCCATGCGCAGGCGCGCGCGGCCTTCAGTATGCACCGCAATGTCCCAGATGGGCAGGGAGGTGATGCGCTCGCGCGTCTCGGGATCCAGCTCGGGCCAGTCGATGATGGAAGGCTTGTAGGGGTTGAAGGTCTCGCGGAACATGTCCGCTGTTGCCTTCTTGTGTTCCGGCGAGCCTGGGGTCAGCGGGCCGATAACCGGGCTGCTCCAGTGACGCGCCTGAAAATCCACTTCCTCAAGCGTGCGGGCCGAAGGCGCATCGGGCAGGTGGGAATAAAGCTGCTCGAGCCGGGCGCGGCTGGCTTCCTCATCACAGTGATCTGCCTCAGGGCCCGACTTGCGTTTGCGCGCCTTCTCGGAGCGGGACTCATGATGACCGTGAGAAGACGACGCGTGGCGGGAATCATCGTGATGGGGGTGATGATGGGACTCACGATGGGAATGATGATGCTTGGCGCTCATCTGCGCGCTCCTTTTCCTGGCAACCCGCCCTTCCCCACCGCTGTCAGGCGCGCCAGGGCAGGAAAGTCCGGTCTTGGCCACGCACGGAAAAAGAGTTGGGGAGCAGAGCTGCTGTCACTGCAATGAAGAGAAAGTGGAAAGGCTATGGAAAAGCGACGGAAACTTTCATGTAAAAACGGTTGAAACAGCACTGACTGATGGAGGATGAGGCAGGCCACGGCCTGGCGAAAAGGTCAGGAGGATTTCTCCCCCTCATTTTTTTCCTGCCGCTTCTCAAGCTCCGCCAGAGAGGAAATGATGCGGCTGACGAGCCCGTAATCCACGGCTTCCTGAGCGGACATCCAGTGATTGCGGTCCGTGTCACGCGCGATCTTTTCAAAGCTCTGGCCGGTTTCACGCGCGAAGATCCGGTTGAGGCGCTCGCGCATCTTGATGATCTCACGCGCCTCGATATCGATATCGGTCGCAGGTCCGCGCACCCCGCCCATCGGCTGGTGAAGCAGGAAACGCGTGTTGGGCAGGCACAGCCGGCGCTCCGGCGCTCCGGCCGCAAAGATCAGCGCGCCTGCCGAGGCTACCCAGCCCGTCCCGATCATGGTGACGGGTGCCTGGCTGTCGACGAAGCGGATCATGTCATGAATGGTATCGCCGCTTTCCACGTGGCCGCCCGGAGAGTTCACATAGACCTCGATCGGCGCTGTTGAAGCCCCGGCCAGCGCCAGAAGGCGCCCGGTGACCTCACGGGCCATGCGGTCATTGACGCCGCCAAAGATGAGCACCTTGCGCTGCTCGAACAGGCGGTTCTCCATTTCAGGCGTGACCGCACGCGCAGCTTCATCGGCCTTGGGCGCAGCCGGCTCGTCGCCTTCCCCCTCGTCGTCAGAACGCGGGCCAGGGGCAGCCTGGCTCAGCTTCCCGGAAACAGGGAGGGCGGAAGAAGGGTTCAGCTTGTTCAGTGTGTCGTCGTGTATCATCATGCGCGTCACTCTGCTCTTTTCCCGGGGGCTGGCGCAAGCCCCGTCTGCTTCCCCGGCCACACCTGCCCCTACGGCAACCGCAAAGCCCCATTGCTGAAGGTGCGCCACATTTGCGCCCTTATTTCTGAAACGTTCACGGCAGGGATACAAGGCAGCCAGGAATTAAAAAGGCGTTATCTTTATTCATCGACCCTGCGGGCCGCCTAAGTGGCGCGCCGCTTGCTCCTCTAAGCCTGGCAGCCTATCTTCACTTTCCTTCCGGCCCCTCTTTTCGCAAGCCAGGTTTCATGCGCGTCCCGCCTTTCCGCCCGCACCTCTCTCCTCCGCTTCTGCAGAAGGCACGCCTCTTGCCGGCCAAGCTGCATTCGGGCCTGTTTGCCGGCGCCCTCATGGGTCTGGTGCTGGGTCTGACCGGCTGCCAGGGGCGCAGCGTGGGCGGCACGATGGAAGACTGGCTCTACAGCGCCGAAGGCGGGGAAATCGCCAAGCTACGCCCGCCCGCACCGGGCTATAACAGGAAATACCCCAACATCAATCTCGAGCCGAAAACGAAGCTCGATTTCCCCTCCCCGCAGGCCCGCGTCGCCCTGACTGAAAAGCTGGAATCGGAACGCAACTACGCCCAGCGCCTGAGTGCCGCCTCCGGGCCATTGCCGCGCATCGGCCATCCTAACCCGCCCCCGCCGATCAATACCGACAGTTCCCTGACCATCATGGGCGATGACCGCCCCCCTGCCCCACCGCCGGCCCAGAAAGTTGCCGTACCCGCACAGCCAACCTCGGTTCTGGCCCAGCCCACCTTCAAGCCGGGCCAGGCAGTGGACGGCGGTGCGGTTTCACCCCGCGGGGCCGCCCCGCTGCAGTACGCCCCCACGGACCGCAGCCTGCCCAAGACGATGCCGGCCATCATCGCACCGCCCCCGCCCCCCATCGGTTTCCCGGGCTTCGCCATTCCTGAAAGCCGGCCTGACATCCGTCCCGACATCTCCAGCGCCAACCCGCCTGGCACCCTGGTGCGTTTCCTGCCTTCCAGCGACCAGCCCAAGGAAGGCCAGGAAAAGACCTTCGCGCGCATTCTCTCCGACCGACAGGGACGGGCAGTGGTGCTGACAGGCTTCGGCGTCAGCATGGGCCCTGAAGCTGGGCTGCAGCCAGCCGAGCAGCAGGCAGAAATCAGACTGGGTCTGCTGAGGGCCCAGGCGGTGGCAGGCGTGCTGATGCAGAACGGCGTGCCCGCCAACGAGATCCTGCTGGCCGCCAGCGCCATCGGCGACGGCGTGCGTGCCCGCTACGAAGCGCCTCTTGTTCCGCCTGAGCCGGAAACGCACTGAGCGGTAAGCATTCCCATGACGGAAACCGGCACGCCAAAAATCGGTGCTGTTCTCTTCGTGAAAAACGAGATCAGTGATCTCGCTTTCTGGATAGCGTGGCATCTCCATTGCGGTTTTGACACGCTCATCATCTATGACGACCATTCAGATGACGGCACCTGGGAGCTGATCACGCAGGCTGCCAAAGTGTGCGACATCCGCGCCCATCGTGCGGTTGATGGTGAGCAGTTCAATACCCGCCAGAGGAACACCTATCTTGATGCCCTTGCCAGATATCGCGATGAGTTCGACTGGCTGCTTTTCCTGGACGCCGATGAATTTCTGGAAATCCGCAACGGCGAAAACGTGCGTGACTTTCTCAGCCATTATCCTGAAGCGGCCGCTGTCGCGCTGAACTGGTGCTGTTTCGGCAGCAACCGGCACGTTCTCAAGCCCCCTACCTCCAACGTCTTCGAGCATTATACGCGTCACGCTGTCCCGGGGTTCGAATACAATTACACGGTCAAGAGTTTCATCCGCCCCCGGGCAACCGCGGTCACCTATCTCAATCCCCACAGGTTCGAAGTAACCGGCCCTTACGTCACGACCGATCACCAGCCGATCCGCTGGAACGCGGAACATCCCCACCGAACGCTCTCTCTGGCGCAGTGGGATGTAGCGCGGATCAATCATTATCTGATCCGCAGCACGGAGCATTATCTGGAAAAGCTGAAGCGCCGGATTGATATCCGTGAATCCGGCATGGGGCTGGATCTCTTCAGCTATTGTGACCGCAACGACCTGCCCGATGTTCTGCCAACAGCACGCCATGACGGCATGATGCCGTGGCTTTACCGGATCCAGAACCAGGTAAACAGAGCTCTGCTGGCCCAGATGATCGACAGCTGCGGAAGCGGGCTTAAGGGGGAATTAACGCTGCCCCCTGCGCCGCCCTCAAGCACGCCGTTCACGGTCGGTCAGCTGCACACCCATCATGGCACCACAGTCTGTTATGACCTGAAAACCGGGCGCCTGTGCCATGTGCAGGACCCCGAAAGCGAGCCCTGCAGAAATCGTGTCGCCCCCATCATGGCGTTACGCCTGCCACAATGGCCGGGCAGTGTTTTCCTCACGACCGAGCCGCAAGGAGACACGCGGTTTCTTTTTGCACCCGGCGACCCGCGTGTCTCCACCTTCCTGTCCTTCAGAATAGAAGAACAACCGGATGGTCAGATCAGCTTGCGTAACCCTGTAAGCGGGCTACTGGCCTCTTTCCTTGGACTGATGAACACTCTGGAAAATGTCGAGATCAACCGCACTTCCATCAATGATTGGGAACGGCTCCGGTTTGTCCCTCTCGAACACGTGCCTTCCTTAGAGCAACAGGCAGTTGACGTGTTGCAGAACGTCACCGACCCTTCCCAGGTCTTTGACAACCGCCAGAAAGAGGCACGGGCCTCAGATGAGGCAGCAGACAGCCTGGCAACCGACGCCTTCATAGCAGCCCTCTCGCTCCTGCCTGCAGATGCGCAGGCTTTCTGGAAAGCACGCAACCGCGTACCGGCTTATCCCTGGCTGGACACCTTGAGACCACTGAGCGTCTGATCCCTGAAATAACTTGGCACCAAAGAACCAACACTCCAGAAGTTCCGGTCTTAGCCAGAGTGCGAAACTTACTGTTTTGTTTTCAATGGGTTGGGTCCGAAAATGGTCTTTGCGCCGCTCAATAAAGAGCAACGGCTATTTGTTTATCCGTTCCTCCAGCTCCTGAACCGTAGTCACGCACGCTACTGCTTTGTCGTGAAGAATGATCAGCACGTCCTGCGTCCATCCGACGGGGCATAGACGTTCCCCTCTCATAACCTCCCGTATGCGCGTAGACGGCACGCCCAAGGCCCTAACCAGCGGTGATTTCCACCGTTCCCCGTAAAGCGCCCGACCCGCCATTTCGAGTTCTTCCGCCGTAAGACGTCGCGTGGGCATCAGCTCAACCTCTCCCTGAGGAAAATAAAGAGACATGTCGCGAGTGCCACAATGATCAGGAAACGCAGGTGGCGCGCACGTGACCCGTAAATGTGGACCCTGATCCATTCTGCAAAAGCGTTCTCTAAACCAAGGGAGAAATCTGTTTGCTTCATTCTTTCCTTACTTTTCGAAATGCCGATAAATGGCAATAATGACTGAACCTATTTTCAGAATCTTTGTCCCCGCATGAACGGAAATAACTGCATTCAGGTGCATGAAATGAAAGAGAAAAAATGCTTGAAAAATTGGCTTTATCAATCCAACGCCATCTTCTAGCCTGGTGTCTGATCGGAGGCACAATCGCCATTGCCTTGGGAGCGCTTACTGCTCAGCTCTTGCCGTGATCCGGCATCAGAGCTAAATCCAAAAACAAGGGTGAAGCCTCGAAGCGGCCAGTGCTTTTAAAGTACTGGCCGTTTTTCCATACGGCCTTGCTTGCGAAAAGCCTCCGGTGCTGCCCCGCAGTAAGCATACATGGCCGCCTTACAGGACGCATCAAAACCAAGGAATTTATCCCCGCATGTGCGGGGGAAGCTTGATCTCGATGGCGGCCGTTTTTTCCAGCGACGGTCTATCCCCGCATGTGCGGGGGAAGCTCATATTCGGGCGAGTCTGCGCAACCTGCGCGGGGTCTATCCCCGCATGTGCGGGGGAAGCCCCTCTCCGGAAGAGGCGAAGGAGCTGGAAGCCGGTCTATCCCCGCATGTGCGGGGGAAGCGAAATCATTAAAGCTAAACTTGACGGACAGCCGGGTCTATCCCCGCATGTGCGGGGGAAGCCCTACCTTTTTGATGCACTCAGCGCGGGTCAGGGGTCTATCCCCGCATGTGCGGGGGAAGCTGGCCGCGCTCGTCGAAAAAGTCGCTGATCCCGGGTCTATCCCCGCATGTGCGGGGGAAGCGCTCGATCCCCAAAGTGATCGCCCCATCGCGTGGGTCTATCCCCGCATGTGCGGGGGAAGCGCAGAGGTGTGCGAATATACATAGAATTATTAAGGTCTATCCCCGCATGTGCGGGGGAAGCACGAATGAATTTGATACCCTCTAGATAAGTCAAGGTCTATCCCCGCATGTGCGGGGGAAGCTGAGATGTATCATTGCTATGTGAAGCTTGAAGGGGTCTATCCCCGCATGTGCGGGGGAAGCTTCTGCGTATGGTCAGTGATTTCTCTTCTGTCAGGTCTATCCCCGCATGTGCGGGGGAAGCTGTTGTTTTTACCCTCATTTTCTGCGCGGGATGGGTCTATCCCCGCATGTGCGGGGGAAGCTGGCAGCGCATTTTCACCAACGCCAAGCGTAGCGGTCTATCCCCGCATGTGCGGGGGAAGCGAGCGTCTGGGATGGCGTCTCTCATGATGTCGCGGTCTATCCCCGCATGTGCGGGGGAAGCAGCCTTACATGCCGTGCCTGTCCATGCGTCGGCGGTCTATCCCCGCATGTGCGGGGGAAGCCTGTGCGTCCCCTGACCGCACGGGCTCCCTTGGGGTCTATCCCCGCATGTGCGGGGGAAGCACTATGAGGAAGGCTACGCGCCGATTTGGAGAGGGTCTATCCCCGCATGTGCGGGGGAAGCTTGTAGGGATAGACCCTGGCGCCAAGGGAGCGCGGTCTATCCCCGCATGTGCGGGGGAAGCGCAGAGGTGTGCGAATATACATAGAATTATTAAGGTCTATCCCCGCATGTGCGGGGGAAGCGCTGTAGCGTGAGCGGGTGACGGTAGCAAAAGAGGTCTATCCCCGCATGTGCGGGGGAAGCGCGTTATGAGCGAGGAAGCGACCGAATATTTTAGGTCTATCCCCGCATGTGCGGGGGAAGCCAGCGATCTGTATATGAACCAGTATACAGGGGAGGTCTATCCCCGCATGTGCGGGGGAAGCCCGCGGCCTCTACGGATTCGACCGGCCACGCCCGGTCTATCCCCGCATGTGCGGGGGAAGCCGGCGCGCCGCCGTCAGGTGTCGCACGCGGGCGGGTCTATCCCCGCATGTGCGGGGGAAGCGCTATTCGGAGTAACAAAAAGACCCATGAGCACGGTCTATCCCCACATGTGCGGGGGAAGCCATGGTGGATGTCCGGGCCTGCATGAGGATCTAGGTCTATCCCCGCATGTGCGGGGGAAGCCGCACAAAGCCAACGGGTGCGCCGGAGCCGGTGGGTCTATCCCCGCATGTGCGGGGGAAGCTTGGCGAACTGGGGCCACACCACGCAGGAGACCGGTCTATCCCCGCATGTGCGGGGGAAGCCTCACCCCAGCGACCCTCCGACCACCTAAACGGGGTCTATCCCCGCATGTGCGGGGGAAGCGGCGGCAGCTGGCCGTGACAGGGCGCAAACGCAGGTCTATCCCCGCATGTGCGGGGGAAGCTGGGCGATGCGGACACCGGCGCACAGGAGGTCAGGTCTATCCCCGCATGTGCGGGGGAAGCCGCGTCTGAGCCCTCTTATAAAAAACCTCATTGGGTCTATCCCCGCATGTGCGGGGGAAGCGCGATTTAAGGGAAATCATCGGCGGTTGTTTTCGGTCTATCCCCGCATGTGCGGGGGAAGCCGCCGCCACTCAGGCTCGAAAGCCTGCCGCATGGGTCTATCCCCGCATGTGCGGGGGAAGCCATCGCCCGTTCATAGAGAGGCTTGAGCTCCGCGGTCTATCCCCGCATGTGCGGGGGAAGCATTAATAAATAAGGGTCTTTCGTGGGTGTCACCGGTCTATCCCCGCATGTGCGGGGGAAGCGCGTTCAGCGTCGGCACCGCCTGGTAAAGGAAAGGTCTATCCCCGCATGTGCGGGGGAAGCCTCCGCCGCCTGGCGGCGTGTGTGGGACGGCGGCGGTCTATCCCCGCATGTGCGGGGGAAGCTGGCACCTGTTTTTGAATGCCCGCTCCCGGATAGGTCTATCCCCGCATGTGCGGGGGAAGCCCATAGAAGAAAAATCATACGGAATCGTAATCGGGTCTATCCCCGCATGTGCGGGGGAAGCCGGCGCTGGAATTACGCCTTATTCTCTTATTGAGGTCTATCCCCGCATGTGCGGGGGAAGCCGGGCCGCGCAAGCGCATTTACGCAAAAAGACAGGTCTATCCCCGCATGTGCGGGGGAAGCGTAGAGCTACCGCGTCGCTGCCGATAGGGGAAAGGTCTATCCCCGCATGTGCGGGGGAAGCCTCATCGCCCTGCCTAACAGCAAGGTGAAGGTGGGTCTATCCCCGCATGTGCGGGGGAAGCTTATCGCCCGTTTTGCCGACCCGGAGAACAAGCGGTCTATCCCCGCATGTGCGGGGGAAGCCCTGAAGGAAATTCCTTCGGGTATGGAGTCTGGGGTCTATCCCCGCATGTGCGGGGGAAGCTAATATTTTCCTCGAAATTCTTAAAATCCACTGGGTCTATCCCCGCATGTGCGGGGGAAGCGAGCGATAGCAGTGCCGGGCCAGAAAGGAATAGGGTCTATCCCCGCATGTGCGGGGGAAGCTTCTTCTTCAGCGTCATTACGCTCGCCTTCAGCGGTCTATCCCCGCATGTGCGGGGGAAGCTAAAAGAAAGTCATAAGAGCGCGTCAAATCCGAGGTCTATCCCCGCATGTGCGGGGGAAGCGTATCGAATTCATTCGTGACTATGAGGAATTGCGGTCTATCCCCGCATGTGCGGGGGAAGCCCTTGCAATTTTTCTACTGACTTCTATCCTGAAAAGCAAAAACTTTTACCTTTCCTCCCTCACCTTTGAGCTTTTGGCTTCAATGGAAGCCCTGCACTGAATGCTGAGAGCTGAGAAGCAGAAAGACAGGTTTTCTGCCACTTTCCGGTTGAAGCGCCTATCTGAAATCTAGCTGCAGAACGTGCGTTCAGCTGCGCGCGCATGTGCAGGCATGGCAGACCTAAAAGCGCGGAAAATTACATTTCGTAAATTTTATGAAAGCCCCTATGCGCCAGGTCGCCGCCTGTTTGGGGCTTTCATTTAGCATCGGGTGTATCTGGCAAGGGAAATAGCTCGACCGCCCGAGCCGGCGACAAGCGCAGGCAGATAACGTAACCTTCGCGAAACTGTTTTTCGCTTTGTCTTGATCTTGTATCTCGTCTTTCAGGTTATTTCACCCATGCCTTCTCCTGAATCTGGTCTTGCTTCCACGCCTCCCCTGCCTCAGGAGGAATTCCACCGCATCCGTCGGCTGCCGCCTTATGTCTTTGCCGAAGTCAACAAGGCCAAGGCAGCGGCGCGGCGGCGGGGGGAAGATATCATTGACCTTGGCATGGGCAATCCCGACAGCCCGCCGCCTGCCCATGTGGTGCAGAAACTGGCTGAGACGATCCAGAACCCGCGCGCGCATGGCTATTCCGTCAGCCGCGGCATTCCGGGCCTGCGCCGGGCCCTGGCAGCTTATTACCAGAAACGCTTCGGGGTGGATCTCGATCCTGAAACCGAAGTGATCGCCACCCTCGGCTCCAAGGAAGGCCTGGCCAATCTGGCCCAGGCCATCACCAGCCCGGGCGACACCATTCTGGTCCCCAACCCGTCTTATCCCATCCACCAGTTCGGCTTCATCATCGCCGGCGCTTCCGTGCGCTCCATCCCCGCCAGGCCGGACGAAACCATGCTGCGTGCGCTGTATCGGGCCGTGAGGCATTCCATCCCCAAGCCCACGGCGCTGATTCTCAATTTTCCCTCCAATCCCACCGCTTATTGCGCCACGCTGGATTTCTACCGTGAGATCGTTGATTTCTGCCGGCGCGAGAGGATCTGGATCCTGTCCGACCTCGCTTATGCCGAGATCTATTTCGGCGATACGCCCCCGCCATCCGTGCTTGCGGTGCCCGGCGCCAGAGACATCACGGTGGAGTTCACCTCGCTTTCAAAAACCTATTCCATGGCGGGTTGGCGCGTGGGGTTTGCAGCTGGCAACCCGCGGCTGATCGCAGCGCTCGGGCGGATCAAGTCCTATCTGGATTACGGCGCCTTCACCCCCATCCAGGTGGCGGCCGTCGCCGCCCTGACCGGACCGCAGGACTACGTGGCTGACATCCGCGCGCTTTACCGCGAGCGCCGTGACGTGCTGCTGCGCGGCCTGGGCCAGGCCGGATGGGAAGTGCCCGCGCCCGAGGGCTCGATGTTTGCCTGGGCGCCCATTCCGCCGCGTTACCGGGAACAGGGGATGGGCAGCGTGGATTTCGCCAAGCTGCTGCTCCGGGAGGCGGGCGTAGCCGTGGCGCCGGGGCTGGGCTTCGGGGAATACGGCGATGGCTTCGTGCGTATCGGGCTGGTGGAAAACACCCAGCGCCTGCGCCAGGCCATCCGTGCCATCAAAGGCTTTTTCGCCAGACCCCTCTGAGGACCGGCGGGCGCCTTCCAGAACCGCCTACCAGAGCCTCCTGATAGCGCTTGCCACTGCCGCGCAAGACGTGCAGGGTCTGGGGATGACGACGCCCGCGCCTTCCCCCTCCCTTTCCACACCGCCAGCCTCTTCTCCTGCGCCCTTGCGTCTGGGCGTGGCCGGGCTGGGCACGGTGGGCGCCGGGCTGCTCAAGCAGCTGCAGCGCGAAGGGCATCTGCTGGCAGCCCGGGCAGGGCGGGGCTTCGAGGTGGTGGCGGTCTCAGCACGTGACCGCAGCCGCGACCGCGGTGTGCCCCTGACCGGCCTTGCCTGGGAAGAAGACCCGGTTGCACTGGCCCACCGCCCGGATGTGGATGTCGTGGTGGAACTGATGGGCGGTGCGGAAGGGCCTGCCCGCGCCCTGGTGGAGGAGGCCTTGCGCGCGGGCAAGGCAGTGGTGACGGCCAACAAGGCCCTGCTGGCCCTGCACGGCACAGAGCTGGCCGCCCTCAGCGCCCGGCACAATGCCCCCCTGCTTTATGAAGCTGCTGTGGCAGGTGGCATTCCGGCCATCAACCTGCTGCGATCGGGGTTGGCAGGTGACCGCGTGACGCGTGTGGGGGGCATTCTCAACGGCACATGCAATTATATCCTGACTGAAATGGACCGGAGCGGACGGCCCTTTGATGAAGTCCTGAAGGAAGCGCAGGCCAAAGGCTATGCGGAAGCGGATCCCACCACTGATATCGGGGGCTGGGATGCGGCGCACAAGCTGGATATCCTGGCAGGCCTCGCCTTCCGCCCCCTGACTTTCGAAAGCCTGCAGGTGCGCGGCATCGAGGCCATCACGCCACAGGACCTGCGCTTTGCCCGCGCGCTCGGCTACCGCATCCGCCTGCTCGGCATGGCCCAGGAGGTTCCTGCCCGCTCCCCCCAAGCAGGCCACCCGGAGGCCACCGAAGAAACACGGATCGTCGCCTGGGTCGGGCCCTGCCTGGTGCCTTCCTCCTCACGCCTGGCGCATGTCAACGGCGTGTTCAACGCCGTGGTGGCGGAGGGTGCAGCCTGCGGCCCGTTGGTGATTTCAGGCGCAGGGGCCGGGGAAGGCCCGACGGCCAGCGCGGTGGCAGGCGATCTCGTGGCCCTGGCGCGCGGGGCAGCCCTGCCGGTCTGGGGCGTCAACCCGCCGCCAGCTCCGGTGGCCGGTGGTTCTGTGGAAGAGCTGGAAAGCGCTTTCTATCTGCGCCTGCTGGTGCGCGACCAGCCCGGCGTTATCGCAGCAGTGGGGAAAACACTGGCCTGTGAGGGCATTTCCGTGCATCTCGTTTCGCAACACGCGCTTGAAGCATCTGAGGCCAGCAAGGCAACCGACCAGGCAAGCACGGACATCCCGCAGACCTGGATGACTGTTGTCACCCATCCTGCACCGGGCCATGCCATGGCGCGCGCCACCGCCAGGCTGGAAGCACTGGAGTGCATCCTGCAGGCGCCTCTGGTGCTGAAAATCGAACCCCTCGCCTAACTTCGTTACGGGAATTCAGCATGCAAGACGATCAGCAAGATCAACGCGCCGGCAGCCGCTTCCCCACCTTCACGCGGATCACCAACCGCAATCTCGGTCTGGAGCTTGCGCGCGTGACCGAAGCAGCCGCCCTCGCCTGCGCCCGCTGGACGGGACGTGGCCGCAAGAACGAAGCGGATGGGGCTGCCGTAGCGGCGATGCGCGCCACCTTTGACACGGTGGCAATTGACGGCACAGTGGTGATCGGTGAAGGAGAAATGGACGAAGCGCCGATGCTCTATATCGGCGAACACGTAGGCAGCGGCGGCGCACCGATGGACATTGCAGTCGATCCGCTGGAAGGCACCAATCTCTGTGCCCGCTCCCTGCCCAATGCCCTGACGGTGGTCGCCCTGGCCGAACGCGGGCAGTTCCTGCATGCGCCTGACGTTTATATGGAGAAGATCGCTGTAGGGCCCCACCTGCCTGAAGGGGTGGTGGATCTCGATGCCAGTATTGAAGCCAATCTGCGCGCGCTGGCCCAGGCCAAGAAATGCGATGTCTCCGACCTGACCCTCTGCGCGCTTGACCGCGCGCGCCATGAGGAGATGGTAGCCCATGCACGCGAAGCCGGCGCACGCGTGCGGCTGATCACTGACGGTGACGTGGCTGCTGCTGTCGCCACCTGCCTGCCGCGCAGCGATGTCGACATCTATGCCGGCTCCGGCGGCGCGCCTGAAGGGGTGCTGGCTGCAGCGGCCATCCGCTGCATGCGCGGCCAGATGCAGGGGCGGCTTCTGTTTGAAAACGACACCCAGCGTATCCGTGCGCGCCACATGAACCAGACCGCCGGTGCGGCGCGCCTTGATGACCTCAGCCGCAAGCTCGGCCTCAATGACATGGCGGCAGGCCACGTCTTCTTCTGCGCCACCGGCGTAACCGATGGCGATCTGCTGCAGGGCGTCAGGCGTATGGAGAACGGCTATTTCCGCACCCATTCCGTCATGATGCGCTCTGAAAGCGGCACTTTGCGCTATATGAGCGCCTATCATCACCTCGACAAATACGAAGACCAGTCCGGCAGGACATAATCTCTTTCACCGGCAGACCCGGTTTTCCAGTCAAGAGACCTCAATCCATGCGCTTTCCCCGCTTCCCCGCACTTCTGTCCTCCCTCTTTCTGGCCTCTGCCGCGCCATGCTTTGCTCAAGCTGCACCGGATATGCCGGCTTATACGGAAGTGCTGGCCCAGTCAGGCGGCTGGGTGGTGGCGCGGCATATTGATCCGCATGAGCCGCCGCCAGAACCTGTGAAGCCAGCACCCGCTAAGGGAGAGCCTGCAGTGGAACCGCCGCCTTCCACACGGTTCTGCGCGCTTTATGTCTCTTCAGGCGCCAGGGGATCAGGGGCCACGCCTCTGGCCTTCATGCTGGTAGCAGGACCGCAGGGATGGAAGCTCGACAGTGTCCGTGCCCCAGGCGCCCCGCCGCTCAAACCAGGTCAGCAAAGTGCGCTGACCCTCCAGGCTGGCGATACGGCCCTGCCATTCACCATGTTCAATGCCACACCTGCCATGCAGGTGACCTATCTCAGCCCTGAGCAGGCGCATTCCCTGCTGCAGGCACTTGAGGGCAGCACGCGTGTGACTGTGCTGCCCTCGGTCAAGCAGCACTTCACCCTGACGCTCCCACCGCATTTCAACACATTGGTACAGGCTTTGCGCAGCTGTGTGCCCACCCTGGGCTATGTCGGGCGGAAGTTCTGAGCAGATTGCGCGCTGATCCGGCCAGAATACAGACCCGGCAAGCCGGTAGAACATTTGAAGGCATAAATTTAAAGAGGGACTGGTGGGGAAACGCAGGCGCGTGCTAGAGAGAGCCGCGCTTTTCCGCTCCCGCTTTCTCCAGCCTTTTTCTTTCCGGCATGTTTCTCCTCACCCCGCCGATGTTCGGCCCTTCCCTGGCTGATGATGACCCGACCGCGCCGGTCAACGTCCTGGCCCGGCAGGTTTTTGCCACGCCGGAAAGCTGGCTGCCCCTGACACGCCCGATGCTGGCCATGCTGCTGGGCCTGGGCGTGCTGTGCGCCACGGCAGCCATGATCTGCGCCCGGCGGACGGGCCGGCCTTGGTGGCAGGCGGTCTTGTGGAGTGCACTCTGCTTCCTCTGCCCGCCTGTTCTGCCTGTGCTGATGTGCCTCATGCCGCGCAGCCACAGACTCTCCTCCCCCCGCTCTATGGAAATCGTAGCTCTTATGGGGCTGCTGCTCGTCTGCCTGGTCCTCGGCGCTCAAGGGCTCGCCTGGGCACTGGGCATGAGCCCGGCTGCCGGGGACTGACGCTCGAAAAACGGCCCATGAGGCCCGGCGTGCTGTCAGGCTGATGGCGTAACCGCCCCCTGACCGCACGCCCTGTTTCCTTCCAAACCAGACCGGCTGGCACGGGCGGGAAGCAGACCGGCGCTGGACGGAGAGTGACGCCCTCCTGCCGCTGGGAGACCGTGCCCTCAACGGCGTGACCCTTCTTGCGCTCGAGATCACGACCGCTGCCCCCTACCTTTTACAGGCCTCACAAGAAGCACGCCGCTGCGCCTGATCCCGGAGGGGCACGCACACCATCCCCCTCCAGCACAGCCTTGCACGGCCTCCGGTGCGTGCTAAACAAGACTTCATGACCCCCCGCCTGCCCGATGCCGAGCACGCCTCTTTCTCCACCAGCAATACACCACCTGCCCCGGCCACGGAGGCTGAGGCCCTGGTTTTCGGCGTGAATGCCAGCGCTGGAGGGCGGCGCTGGATCTGGCGACTGGGCCCCCAGGACAACACGCCTGGAAAAAGCACCACTACACAGGAAACGGCGCAGGAGATGATCCGCCAGCACCGGATCGGCGACCTGACGGCGCGCATTCTGGCAGCGCGCGGTCTGATGCTGGAGGAGGTGCCTGCCTTCCTCACCCCCCGCCTGCGCGATGCGATGCCCGATCCCTCCACCCTGGCCGGCATGGATGAAGCGGTTGCGCGCCTGGCCCGTGCGGTGCAGGGCGGCGAGACGATCGGCGTCTTCGGCGATTACGACGTTGACGGGGCTTGCGGCACCGCCCTGCTGGCGGACACCCTGCGTGCGCTCGGCTGCACGGTGTGCACCCACATCCCCGACCGGATGAAGGAAGGCTACGGCCCCAATGCCCCGGCCCTGCAGGCTCTCATGGAGCAGGGCGCGACATTGCTGGTCTGTGTTGATTGCGGCACGACGGCGCTGGACGTGCTGGATAGTTTTGAAGGCCAGGCAGACCGCATCGTGCTCGACCACCACAAGCCGGATCTTGAGCCTGCAAGCGGAAAAGCGCGCCTGCCGCGCGGCATTGTCGTCAACCCCAACCGGCCTGATTGCCGCTCCGGGCTCGGCCATGTCTGTGCAACGGCGGTGGCCTTCCTGACCATGGTGGGGCTGCAGCGGCAGTTGCGACGGCAGGGCTGGTTTGAGACCCATCCTGCCCCGGACCTCATGGCCCAGCTCGACCTCACCGCGCTGGCCACGATCTGCGACGTCATGCCCCTGCGCGGGCTGAACCGCGCCCTGGTGACACAGGGGCTGAAGGTGCTTGAGAAAGGCCGGCGCATCGGTCTGGCGGCCCTGGCTGAAGTGGCGGGCGTGCGCGACATGGGCAATGCGATGAGCTGCGGTTTCGCCCTGGGGCCGCGCATCAATGCCGGCGGCCGCATCGCCCGCGCCGGGCTGGGGCTGAAACTGCTGCTCAGCACCTCGTTGGGCGAGGCGCGCGCCGTGGCTGAGGAGCTGGACGGCGTCAATCGCAAGCGCCAGACGGTGGAAAGCCACATCCTCGATGCCGCGCTGGCACAGGCGCAGGCGCAGGTTGAAGCCGGGCATGCGGTGATCCTGGTTCATGACGAGACCGGCAAAGTCACGCCTGAAGGCGCAACGCCCCAGGCCTGGCATCCGGGCGTGGTAGGCATCGTAGCCGGACGGCTGAAGGAACGCTTCAACCGCCCCGTGCTCGTGGGCGCACGTGTGGAGGACGCGCAGGGCCGGGTTTCAGTCAAGGGCTCAGCACGCTCCATTGCGGGGCTGGACCTGGGGGAAGCGGTGCTGGCGGCCCAGCGCGCCGGACTGCTGCTTTCAGGTGGCGGCCACGCCATGGCAGCCGGCTTCGCGCTGGAAGAAGCGCAGCTCCCCGCCTTTCATGCCCATCTGGACCAATACCTGGGTGAAGCCCGCACCCGCCCGCGCCAGGCGGACCTGCAGCTGGACGGCGTGGTGAGCCTGACCGGCGCCACCATCGCTCTGGCCCGTCAGCTCGCCTGTCTGGCCCCCTTCGGCCCTGGCAACCCCGAGCCCCTGCTGGCTGTGGGGCACGTGCGCTGCGTCAAGGCAGACCGCATCGGCCGTGATGGCAACACGCTGCGGGTGCTGCTGCAGGGCGAGGACGGTCGCGCGCGCCTCAAGGGCCTGGTGTTCCGCGCCAGTGAAAAGCCTTTTGCCGCCCTGCTCGAAGACCGCACGATGCCGCTGATGCACGTGGCAGGCCACCTGCGCAGCGAAGTCTGGCAGGAGCGCGAGAGCGTCACTTTCTTCATTGAAGACGCCGCTCCGGCCTGAAGCGCACAAACCCTGCGCCTGGTGCCGGAAACGCCCTTCCAAAAACGCGCCCGCCCCCAGAATCCCCTTGACCGCCACGGGTCCCGCTGGTATCACCCCTTCACGCCTCCAGTCCCGTTCGTCTAGAGGCCTAGGACACCGCCCTTTCACGGCGGCAACACGGGTTCGAATCCCGTACGGGACGCCAGAAGAATCTCCAAATCAATTCATATCAGTATGAGAGCCGCAGAAAACTGCGGTTTTTTTGTTATCTCTTGTACAGATCGGTTTAGAGGTGTCTTAGTGCGTCCAGCATAAAGCTGGGTATTTCGCTGGGTAGCAATTTTGGGGATGGGGATGGCCGGGCCGAAAACACTTTCGGACGCGAAAATTCGCAGTCTCAAACCGCGGGAGAAGGCCTATCGCTTCTCCGACACCCTGGGTCTGTACATACAGGCAGGTTTCCACCTCCGGCACCTCCGGTATTTTTACCATGGCACTGAAAAATGCTAGCTTTGGGCCGCTACCTAGTCGTTGGTCTTAAGGCCGCACGAAGGGCACGGTCATTAACCATCACCTGCTCGAGGGATACACATTTTTCTTTCGCAACAAAATCGGTATGCCGCTCCTCGGAAGGCAACATGTAGAGGATGTGAAGTGGCAGAAACTCGCCTGCTACCTGAAGTTCCCGCTTCAACTGCGAAAGTGCGTTACCACCAGGCCCGACGATTAGAATGTCGATATCCTCACCAATACCACGCAAAGCCGAACCGAACATGTAGGCGGAAAATTGTTCTAGGGACCTGCAGCTACCGAGTAGATGGACTGCTACCTCGCCGGCCGTCATCAGGCCGTTTTCAAATAATTCTTTAGCTCTTCCCATTTTATCACCTTGCATCCAAGCTCAGCACCGGCGTTAACCGCTTCCGCCGACGGATTTCCATTCGGATTGATATTCAAAACAATATCGACAGACCCAAACTCATCCCAGAGGCTGCGCACAGCGTCCGCGGTGGGCTCATAGTCGGCGATCATACCGATTCTGAGCACAGTCCCGGTCTTGAGCGTAATCTGGTAAATGCGGTCATATTCCCGAATTACCTTCTGCACACTCCAATATTGCCGAAGGAGCCGATCCCAGAAAAAGTAGGTCTTGTGGGAGGCGATATTCGCCTTGCCTTCAAGCACTGCCGAAGTCAAGGTTGCGGCACTACCCCAGCCGATGCGAGCCTCCTGAAGAATTTCGATTGTATCACCGGGCCAGATGCAGGACTTCCTATAACCGCACAGGAAATCCATTTTCGGGTATTTTCCCCTGTAGCTTACTGCTGTCGCTATATCGATTTTATGTGCAGCAGATATCACGGCCAAGACGCCTGGTTGATTCTCAGCCTCAAGCCGGATTAACTCTCCTTCCACATGCTGCGCGCTTATATTCGGCTCCTTATCAAGGAGCGCGAGCATGCATTCCACCTGCCACATCATAAAAACATGTCTTCCATCGCTTTGGGAAACCGGATCGCACGTCCAGAAACGTTGCACACATGGCGTTCTGCCAAACCGCGGACATGTTCCTGAAACTCCGCGAAGATCCGACGTTCATCTTCCGTGGCTAGCCCTAAGTTAGCTCTGATAATTGCTTGAATCCGATAGTTATTGGGTAGAATAACGCTTCGCATCCGTTTGCTCCATCCTTTTGCAACTTCGGACTCTGGATCATAGTTAAAGTCCGTCCCATGCTCCGGGGCAAACCTGTTCCAAATAGCTTTGTTTTCGGCCATAAATCCGGCAATCGCCTCTCTCGCTATGCAGCGATTGACATAGGCCCTAATCCCTTGCTTAGTAGCAAGGTTGGCAAGGTGGTTCTCCTTCCAATCCAAAAGAATATTACGCGGAAAGCTAGCGGGATCTTTGTCAATCTTCGTGTGGCATGTCGGGCAAAGCAGGATTAAATTCTCGAACACATCAGGGTCGAAGCTATCGTTGGGTCGATCTTCGCGACGCGGCCCAGCCTCACCATGTGGAACGACATGAGCCATTTCAGCGATATGCTTAGCACCACCCAATTCGACTGGAAAAAGTGGTTCGAGACAATCTGGGTTTTGGCAATGACCAGATGCCTCAGAAAATAGTCGCAGTTTAGTCTCCGCCGGTATTGCCTTACGTTGGGTCATCAACAAGTCCCCGTTTGTCATTCACCTGCGTTACAAATATAGAATTTTTTGGGTTACAATTGGTCAGTTGTGAAGGCGTAAGCGGACATATCTGCTCCTCTACTCAAGCATATATTCTGTCCGAAAAGCTTAGAGCAGCCACTAAAAGTAAAACATATATCCCAAAGCTGGTAATTCATGTTCTTTAAAGTCCAGCGGGCTTCCATTTACCATCAGAGCTGACGTTTCATTGACATATCACTTCTAAATATGTCTTTACTGAAACAATCTCACTTTCTCAGGAAGAAACTTCTTTCTGGGCAGCAGTCATCTTGGTGGCGCGTGTTCAAAACGCGGGCCACACCCTGAATATGGAGAGCTGTTTCATGGCTAGACATTCCGGGCCGGGCGGGTCCGGCGAAAGCAGTGCCCGCCTCTCGCCCCTGCAGGCCTTCCGGGCTGAGCATTCGCGGGGCTTCTATGTGATCTCCTGCGCCTGGGTCGGCATTCTGGCCGTGATCGGGCTCTACCTTGTCGGGTTCGGCGGGTATCTCGTGCATCTGGGTGGCTCGCCCTATTATGTCCTGTTCGGCCTGGCGATGCTGGCGGCGGCAGTGTTCTATTTCGGCCGCCCGACCCTCTCCCTGCTCTGTGTCGTCGGCGCAGCGTTGCTGACGCTGCCGTGGGCCTTCTGGGAGTGCGGTGCGAATTATTGGGCCCTTTTCCCGCGCCTGCTGATGCCCTTCGGCCTGGCGGTCGTCGCCCTGTTTCTCTACAGCCCGGCGGCTGCGCCGCGCATGCCGGCAAGCTGGCGCAAGGCCGCCACATGCGGCGGCTGGGTCGGCCTCGTGCTCTGCGTGCTCGGCTTCGGGCGCGGCTTCATGAACGTGCCGATCATCACGCCTGATGCCAAGCAGCTGGCTGATTACAAGCTGCCCACGCCTGAAGCGCTGAAAGCGGCTGGCGAGAACGTCTCCGACTGGACCGCATGGGGCCGTACCAATCACGGCACGCGCTATGCGCCCTTTCAGCAGATCAACCGCGACAACGTCAAAGACCTCAAGCTGGCCTGGCAGGCCCATACGGGGGACCTCGGCCCCGGCGTGCGCCAGGACACGCCGCTGCAGATCGGCGATACGGTTTTTGATTGCACCCCCAATGACATCATCGTGGCGATGGATGCCGATACCGGCAAGATCCGCTGGCGCTACAATACCGTCTCCACCACTGCCGCTCCGTGGCAGCGCTGCCGCGGTCTGGCCTATTATGAAGTGCCTGCCGCGGTCCAGGAAGCGGCGCAGCAGGCAGGTGATTCCCGGGCGCCCCGGACCAATGATGCTGACGAAGCCCTGGCGCCGCCTTCAGCCTGCAGGCGCCGGCTCATCAACACCACGATCGATGCGCGCCTGATCGAGCTGGATGCCGATACCGGCAAGCCCTGCGCCACCTTCGGCCAGCAGGGGGTCGTCGATCTCACCCAGGGCATGGGCCGCGTGCCTTCGGGCTTCTATTTCCAGACCGCCGCCCCCACCGTGGCGCGCGGGCAGGTCATCATCGGCGGCTGGGTGATGGACAACATGATGCGCGGCGAGCCTTCAGGCGTCATCCGTGCATTTGATGCGGTCACTGGCAAGCTCACCTGGGCGTGGGACATGGGCCATCCGGACTGGACGGGCGCGCCCCCGCCGGGCGAGCACTACACGCGCGGCACCCCCAACATGTGGACCTCCGCCGCCTATGACGACAAGCTGGGCCTGGTTTATGTGCCGCTGGGCAATGATACGCCCGACTACAACACCATCAACCGCAAGCGTGTCTCCCATCTCTTCAACTCCTCCATCGTGGCGCTGGACATCAAGACCGGCAAGCCGCGCTGGAAGTTCCAGACCGTCCACAAGGACGTGTGGGATTACGACCTTCCCTCCCAGCCGGCCCTGGTGGACGTGCCGGACGGCAAGGGCGGCACGATCCCAGCTGTCATCCAGACCACCAAGCGCGGGCAGATCTTCTTCCTGAACCGGGCGACCGGCGAGCCGATCACCAAGGTGGAGGAAAAACCTGTCGCCACCGCCAAGGGCGAGCTGCCGGGCGAAGAGCTTTCACCCACCCAGCCCTACTCTGTGGGCATGCCCACGATCGGTGCGGACCACCTGACCGAAAAGTTCATGTGGGGCGCGACGATGCTGGACCAACTGCTGTGCCGCATCCAGTTCCACAAGGTCTACTACACGGGTGACTTCACCCCTGCCTCGCTGCGGCCCAGCATCGAGCAGCCGGGCAATATTGGCGGGCTGAACTGGGGCAGCGTCTCCTATGACCCCGTTAACCATCTCGCCATGATGAACGACATCCGCGTGCCCAGCCTGTTCTTCCAGGTGCCGCGCGACAAGTTCACCGGCGTGCTGCTGCACGGGCATTTCCCCAACCCCTTCACCGATGCCGGTCACGGCCCCGCACCGCAATACGGCACGCCTTACGGCATGATCACGGAGTTCTGGCTCTCGGTCATCGGCGCCCCCTGCGTGCAGCCGCCTTACGGCACCATCACGGCCGTCAACATGGATACCCACAAGATCGCCTGGCAGGTGCAGGGCGGCACGGTGGAGAAGATGGGCCCCTTCGGCATCCCCTCCCACCTGCCGATGACGATGGGCATGCCCACCTATGCCGGCACCATGACGACAGCTGGCGGGCTCGTCTTCTTCAGCGGCAACCAGGACTTCTACCTGCGCGCCTATGACGGGGCGAACGGCAAGCTTCTGTGGCAGTATGCGCTGCCCATCGGCTCAAGCGCGACACCGATGAGCTACGTCTCCCCGAAGACCGGGCGGCAGTATATCCTGGTCTCTGTCGGTGGCATGAACCATAACGGCCCCACCGGGGACCTGATGATGGCCTTCGCCCTGCCGGAAAAGAACAGCAAGGCGGCTTCCACGGCCGCGCCCGCCAGCGCGCCCGGCGAGAAAACATCCTCTGAGACAACCTCTCAGCCTTCCTGAACCGGGCTCGG
This sequence comes from Oecophyllibacter saccharovorans, assembly GCF_006542375.1. Classification (GTDB taxonomy): domain Bacteria; phylum Pseudomonadota; class Alphaproteobacteria; order Acetobacterales; family Acetobacteraceae; genus Oecophyllibacter; species Oecophyllibacter saccharovorans. Next base: position 730,359 of record NZ_CP038143.1, read on the forward strand.
TCAGAACAAAAAAGGGCGCTCCGGATCTCGCATCCGGAGCGCCCTTTTTATATCCGGTGCCAGAGCGGGAAGGTCAGCGAGCCGCTTTCAGGTGGAACCGTGTGATCTCGGGTGGAATGCCCAGGCGCAGGGCGAAGCCGGGCCACAGGCCGGTGCCATTACTCACATACAGCGCCATGCTGCCGCCGCGCCCGTTGCTGACACGGTAAAGCCCTGAAACGAAACCGTCATTGCCGCGCGCGACCAGGCGGTCCAGCCCGTAAAGCATACCGCCATGGGTATGGCCTGAAAGCTGGAGCGCTACACCCATCCGGGCTGCCTTGCGCGCATCGCCCGGCTGGTGATCGAGCAGAATAATGGGCACATGCGGCGGGCAACCAGCCAGGGCCGCTTCGAGATCATGCGGCGCTTCGCCATAATGGGCGGCTGCACGGTCCGTCACCCCGGCGATCACCAGCCGTGCCGGTTCAGGCGTGGGGCGCGCCACCACCACATGGCGGTTGAGCAGCATCTGTATGCCCAGGTTTTCCAGCGCCGCCATCCAGGCCCCGTAGTCAAAGCCGTATTCATGGTTGCCAGGCACGCCGAACACGCCGTCCGGCGCCTGCAGCGCAGCCAGACCTGCAACGTCCTGGCGGCGCATGGCCACAGAGCCGTCAATGAAGTCTCCTGTCACGACGATCATGTCAGGCCTGGCGGCATTAACGCGCGCCACCACCTGTGCCACCCAGCGGACAGGAAAAAGCCGGGTGACGTGCAGGTCGCTCAGCTGCACCAGGTAATAGCCATCCAGCGCCGGGTCAAGACCGGGAAGCGTGACTGTCACGTCCCGGATGGGCGGCACCCTGACCGCACTGGCCACGCCCCAGGCCGCCAGAATGCCTGCCACAACCGCGATCACCACGCGCGGGGCCGTGCCGACAGCCACCCAGTGCCCTGCAACCAGCGCCCGCACTGCCGCCGCCAGGTCCAGCCCCAGCTGCAGCAGGGCCAGAAACAGCAGGGTGCCGAAAGCCCAGTTGAACAGGATGATGAGCGGGCGCGGCATCTCCGCCACCAGCACGGAGCCTGAAGAAAGCCGGCACCATTGGTGATAGAAAGCCACCACGACAATCAGCACTGCCGCGACAAGCTTGCCGGCCAGGGGCAGCGGCAGGGGCCACAGCCAGTTCAGGAGCAGGATAAGTAGGGGAACAGCGAAGACGAGCAGGCGCAAGACGATCACAACCTATGTTCAGGCGCTGGATTCAGGTTTTGCCTCAGGCAGAGGCCCGCAGAACCCGAGACCCGCGCGTGGACTGGAAAAGCCCAGGATAATGCCACCCGGAGGATGTGAACAGGGAAGCAAAGATTTTGACTTCCCGGGCGCGGCTAGGTAGGCAGGGATTCTCTCTTTGATTTCTCGCGCCGCGCCCTTCCAGCAGTAGAGCCACGCCCACGGATGATTTCAAACCGCTTCAGGAACGACGTCCCACCAAGTTTCTCGTTGGCCTCTGCACTGACGTGCAACCGGACGGCAGGTGAAGCACAACGTTTCCCCAGCGAATCAATCATTCCTGTTTCCTTTTTCCGTCACGGCAATTACATCCGTCGCCGGGGCAGCCTGACCTGGCTGGGCCTGAGCGGCGCAGCTCTGGGGAGCGTGCTGAGTGCGGCATTTCTGGTCCCTGATGCGAAGGCTGCTTCCAATACCCCTGTAACCGCAGCCAGTCCCGGCTCGTCTGGCGGCACCAGCACGCGGCCGCAGGAAAGCAGCGGGAATGCCGGCTTGAAGGTGCAGAACAGCACTAAGGGGCGCGAGCCGCTGCGGCCCACGGATGCCAGCACCTATCCCGGCATGCAGCAGAAGGCACGGACTTCAGGCCATGGGCGCCCGTTCATCAGCCTGCAGAACGGCTGGCCGACCATCAATCTGAGCTGGCTGGCTCCCAAGAAACCCCTGCCTGAGCAGTGGTATGCCGGCACAATGATCGGCTATTCCCCGGCTTTCCTGGAAGGGGAAGGCGGTTTCGAGCCGATGTCGATCGGCAATCTGCCGGTCGGGCGTTTTGATTCGCACGGCCGCCAGACGCGTGGCAGCTCCATGAAGACCTTCACCCAGGATGAATGGTTCAAGCAGGCGCTCAATAACCGCATTTCCGTCGTGGTGCAGCCGACATGGGGCATCACCTCGGGCGGTCGCACTGCAGGCGGAACCAAGGTCAAAAGCAGCAAGGTCCAGTTCAATGACCTACCGGTGGATCTGAACTACCGTTTCGAGAGCACCTATTCGCCCTCGCTGACAGCCTATATGGGCTTTCAGGCCCCCACAGGCAGTTACTCCAACCTCTCGCGCGCTTCTGAGGCCGGGGGCACAGGCACGTGGAACCTGCGTTACGGCATGCTGCTGCAGTTCGTGCAGCCTTTCTTCCAGCGTGAGGTGCGCTTCCGTATCTGGAGCTTTGCCCGCACGCCCGTGACATCAGCCCGGCTGCGCAACATTTCAGCCTATGGCACAGGCAAGGGCTTCCGGGGCAGTGCCCACCCGGGCCCTTACGGCACCAACGGCATCACGATGGAATTCGGCATCACGCGCGCCTGGGTGTTCGGCCTCGACCTGTTCAATGACTGGTCCAGTTCGACCAAGGTGCACGGCTTCTACAAGAACGACCCCACCAAGCACGCCCCACACCGCACCGGCTGGTCCACCGACTACCAGATCGGCCCGACACTGGAATATTCCTACAGCCCCAATCTCTCAGGCGCGCTGGAACTGGTCGTCACCGCCGCCGGCCACAACACCCCCCACATCGTCTCCCCCCAGTTCGGGATTTATTACGCCTGGTGAGAAAGGAATAAGGCCTGCTTCCTCACCGGGAGCACTTTCAGCCCTGCAATCGTTTCAGCGCCACGCTTAAAGTCCAGCGGCGGTAGAAGGCGAAGGCCAGGCACAGGAGCAGCAGGGGCAGGAGCAGGACAGCCACGATAAGCAGGAAGCTCAGGCACAGCGCCAGAAAAACCGGAATGAAGGTAACATAGGCGTTCTGAAGTTCCGCAAGCTGGGAGGCCGGGATCCAGTCTGCGGGGATGAGGGTGGCCACCAGGGTGATGCCGTCCAGCAGAATCCAGGGCAGGGCCAGCAGGACCAGGGTTGCCAGCACCAGGCCCAGCAGAAGCAGGCACCAGAAGTCATTGCGCAGGAGGCGTTTCAGGAAGATCAGTCCTGACTGTGAATCAAAAAGTGCTGTTTTCTGCTCGCCAGCTGGTTCTGTGGGAGTTTGAGCAGTTTCAGCAGTGTGCGTCAGCCGCGCGTGCAGCTCAGCGGCCCTGACTTCATGAGACAGCCCGCGGCGCTGGTACAGGAGACGGCAGAAGGGAATGATCAGCCCGAAACCCGCCAGCAGGGCGATCCCCTGCCACAGCCAGTAAGCTGCCGGACCATTCACGATCGCCTGCCCGACCTGATTTATCCATTGGTTGATATTGGCCACAGATACAGCATCACCAGTAAAGGCAGGCAACGTGGCAAGAGCTGCCAGAAAGCCCCCCCATGAGGCATTGAGCACCCCGAAGGCCAGAATCTGGGCGAACATGACCGTCAGCAGAGCGGTGCTGTTACGGTGCAGAGCCTGCCAAAGCGCAAGCAGGACGGAAGGCGGGGAAGACATGGGCCGGATCTCCTGGGTGGGGTGGGCGTGCAGGAATTGAAAACTCTCTTTTCGTAACACGCCCCAAAGCGAACAGGTAGGCGCCTTGCCCCGTCACCCAAAAACCACGGCCTGGGGCAAAGGCGTAAACACTGGCAGGCAAAGACAAGAAAAGAATGGGAAAGTTAGGTTTGCTTGCAGAATAATTGAAACAACCCATTTACGCATCTGAACGAGGGGAATTCACATGACTGCGCTGCCGGAAACCCATGCCCCCTTCCCTGCCAGGGTTTTCTTCCTTTTCGGCCCTGCTGCCAGCCTCATGAAGTCAGGGTCGCTTCTGGGTGCGGTTCTGACAGTAGGCATGCTGGGCGGCTGCAGCGAGCACTCCCTTTACTGCAGGCCCGGTGCGGTCCATGCCAGCGCCAGCTTTGCCGAAGGGCTGCTGTGGCCCACATGGCCTGTCAGCACCATGGCGCTCTGCCCCCCGCCCAAACCCACGCCTGCCCCCACCAAGACTGCAACCGTCACGCTTTCCGGTCAGGCTGGTTCCGGCCAGTCAAGTTCCGGTCAGGCTGGGGGCTCGGCGCAGGCGTCCGCACACCCTCAAACCCAGAGCGCAGCGCCTGCACGCCCGGTGCCGACCAAGCCCATGACGACCGAAGAGCTCAACCAGCTGCAACTCGACAAACTGCCTGGGGCTCCTGCTGCCAGCTCAACGCCTTTTTCGGCTCCCTCGAAGACAGCTGTCACGCCGCCTTCATGAAGAGTCATATTATTTTTATATAGATCTATATTTTCCCTTGACAGGCGCGCGGTATTCCCCTATAAAGGACTTCTCCCGACAACGAAGCAGCAGATGGTGATCTTCGGATCAGCCCGCCACCTTCTGTCGTGGAGATCCCAAAATCACAGCGCGCGACGCCAGTCTTCAGAAGTCTCTGCCCCTCACAGAGGAAAGCAGACTTCAATGAAGGCGGAAGAGTTTTCTCTTCTGGGCTGATGCTGTGTCTCAAAAATGCGCCGAACCCCGTCGGGACGGCGCTTTTTTTGTGTCCGATTTTCGGAACCAAGCTCGGAAAACCGCCAGAAAATATCAGAAAATCTCGACCATCGTTTTACAGCCCAGCAAAGCCGCATTGCGCAGATTGCCCTGCCCATTGGGGCGGACGAAATATTCAAACAAAGGCTGCACAATGATGCCGCGCGCCACGTGCACAGCGTAGTTGACCTCCAGCACGCTGGCATGGCGCTGGATGCCGGTGGCGTGATTGGGCATGGAGCCATAAGGCGCGGAATGGCGGCCGTGCAAAAGCAGGGCATCGGTTCTCTGCACGCCATGAGGCATGCGCTCGTAAGTGAAAGCGATGCCGAAGGTATCGTAAGGCCGGCTGCGGAAAATGCCGCGGTCGATCAGGGCCGCATAGGTCTCCCACTCGCGCAGCGCAACGGAAGCATCATTGTAGAGAAAGCCCGTCATGAAGATCAGGCCGCGCTTTTTGTCGTGGTAATGGTTGAGCAGCTGCTGGTCCATCATGAACCAAGCGCCATAGGTGTTGCGCTTCATGGCCGGCTTGCGTCCTGTCAGCACATAGGGCTGGCCGCTGGCATCGCGGTAATTATCCGCTGTCGGCGCTGTCATCAGCACCGCACCCACCTTGTAGTGCCCGGGAAACTTGTTCTGAAACACGGGCTCCCACCCCGCTTCAAAAGGCAGGCGCACGCCATGGATGGTGGCGCCATTGTATTTGAAGCCGGTGCGGTGCTGCGCCACGCCGTAAATGCCTTCCTCGGCTGCATAAGCGCCGGTCTGAAGGTAGATGAAGCGCTGCGGCCGGCCACGGATACGCCCGCCCCAGACGGCCCCGGGATAACCGCTGACATAGGGATTGTCTGTCGCTGCCTTGGGGCGTCCGCACATGCTGCCGTTCTGGAAGTTGCAGAAAAGCGGGCTACTTTCGAAGTTGGCCATTTCACCAAGCCGGCCCGCCGCAATGGAAAGGCGTGCGCCGAACAGCGTTTCCTCGCCGTAAGCGGTAACGAGATGAACCACCACATTGCCACCGCCGCCATAGTCTTCCGAGGCGTGGTTGAGCCAGTCCCCGAACATGCGGTTGGCCGTGGTGCCGTAACGCCCCACTGTGATGACATGGGTGGCGAAACCGCGCATGCCCAGGATCTGCTCCCAGTTCACATCCAGCGACATCGCCGTCTGCCCGGCATTGCTGGCCCCCTGCTTGTAGGTGGGAAAACCCTTGGTGGGCTTGGTAATGGCGCCGGCAAATTCATTTGTGTTGGAGAGCAGATAGTTCACCCCCCGCTTGCGCAGCCACGACAGCGCGCCGAAGCCGGTGGGGAAAACCGCCTGGGGCGTGTTGAAGGCGGGCACCGTAATATCGTCATCGCGCTTGGGCGGCAGCGGGGTTGCAACGCGGATTTCCGGCTGGGCCTCGATATTGTTGTCCATCACCTGGGCCCGGGCTGCAGGGGCGAAAAGGCAGAACAGCAGGGCCATCAGGGCAAGGAGCGTCATGCAGGCCGACCCCATGCCGCTGCTCCATCCTTGCCCGATCACCTGAACCAGCGGGTCGGGCGTGCTCGGAAGCGGTAGGGAAAAGCCTTCTTCCGGCCTGAGAACTTCTCCACCCCGAAACCGCTGCAGCCAGGTCCACAGGCTGAAAACGCCGCAAAGCCAGAGCAATTCCACTCTGCCAGCCCGTTCTTCATCCCCCTGCAAGGTCTTTTCTGCTTGCTCTGCCACAATCCCTTGCATCCGCCACTCACGTCGCCTTTGAATTTTGCGGCATTACATATCACAGAGTAGGTTTTCAAAAGGTTTACGTTTTAAGATCGGATTAAATTCTGATTTATATTCCCCTTACCCAGAAGCGGCTTAATCCGTTCCTATATCGTTAAATTTCCGGAAACAGATCCTCAAAGCCTGATCCCTCCACCAGGACAGACAGAGCCTTTGCAAGCATCCATATTATTTTTATATGAACCTATATTTCTTCTTGACAGACACTCGGCATTCCCCTATAAAGGACTTCTCCCGACAACGAAGCAGCAGATGGTGATCTTCGGATCAGCCCGCCACCTTCTGTCGTGGAGATCCCAAAATCACAGCGCGCGACGCCAGTCTTCAGAAGTCTTTGCCCCTCACAGAGGAAAGCAGACTTCAAGGAAGGCGGAAGAGTTTTCTCTTCTGGGCTGATGCTGTGTCTCAAAAATGCGCCGAACCCCGTCGGGACGGTGCTTTTTTTGTGCCCGGATTTCGGGCGCGGGCTCAGAACAGGCTGGGCAGAACGAGGTAGATATTGGCTTCCAGATACTGATGCAGCTGGGCCAGTTCTTCCGCCTGGGCGGGGGTGACTTCGATTTTATCCACACCCTGGGCAAAAAGCGTCTTGTAGAACCGCACGCCCTGCACCCACTTGTTGAAGAACGGTGTGGCCTTTTCCAGGCGAGTCGAGAACTCTTCAAACCCATCAAAAGTGAAATCCTGCACCAGGGCTTTGTAACGCTTGAGCAGATTATCGCCCAAACCGTCATTATACGCCACTTTCAGCAGGTCCAGCAGGGCGCTATGGGCTTCATTGAGCGGCGTGAACGGTGTCTGCAACACGGCATATAGGTCACTGCCGGCACGACCCCATTTGCCCAGCTGACTGCCGAAAGAGCGGACTTCAGCGCCATAGCCCACCAGCTCGAAAATCTGTTCACTCATGGCTGTACCCTTTTCATCCCACAAATATCCCCAGAATTATCCATAGGACGACAGGCCTGGTGGAATGACTTCCGGACAATGTGAACCTCGCCATGAAAGCGTGCCCTGTTCCTGCCCCCAACTCAAGCCCTGATCTCCCCGCCCGCAAAGCAGCTCTGTGCCCCAAGCAGGGATACTGACAACAGAATCTTCCCCTGTGGGATTATCCAACAGTCATGTCGGCAGTTGCTGTTCAAAAAGCATATTTTCAGTCATTATATCTTGTCAGGCCACGCTGATCGTGATGGGGTAAGCCGTAGCGGCAATTTCCGCTACCCTAGAAGTCTTGAATCATCGCCCCTTCCACCAGGAACAGCGTTCATGCCCTTCCCCGCTCTTACGACCGGCAACAGACGACAGGCTGCCCAGACTGTGGCACTTCTGTCCTCCTCTTGCGTACGGGCTGATGGGTTCATGATGGGCGGCATGATGCCTCCGCTCATGTGCAGCGGAATGCGTATCAGCCCATAAGGCGCATTACCTCTGACTGACTGCCGACTGCTAAAGCCGGTCACTGTCTGATCAGGTATCCGCACAGGGCTTTTCCCCAAAGATTCCCGCAAAATCCGGATAGTTCCGGAAAAACCGGCTTTCTCGCCTCGTCCCGGCGCTGCTTTCATGCAGCTCTGCTTGCGCGCATACGCGTCTCGAAAGCAGGGCCTGAACGGCAGCGGCCCCAGCCTGGCTTCACGTCCCTGAACATGTGCCTGGTACCTGTACCCACCAGATCCGGCAGGGAGAGGACGCAAAACACAGGCGCTGACCGGGGCGGATACGGAAAGGCGGATGACCGACGGAGTTAGTCCTCTCCATGGCCCGTTTTCGCAGATTTGTTTTCCCTTTTGCCCGCCCTGCGCTTGCCCACAATCCTTTTCTGTCTGTGCAACGCTCGCAGAGCGCCGTCTCTTGCCAGGCTTCCCTTAAATGGGCATTTGTGCTCAGTGCCGGGTCGCTTCCGATCTGGAACGTTCCGCTTCTGCAGGCAGCGGCCCCTTCTGCGCCCCTCATCTGGTTTCCCAACGTGCCGGGCACCCTTTCTCCAGGCAAAGCCCCTGCGCACGGGGCTCTCCGGCAGGTGGGCTGGCATGGGCGCGGGCCTTCTGCACATGACCCCTTCCCCACCCGCAGCCGGAAGGACCTGTCTCCTGGGCGCCCGCAGGCCGGCAGGGGCAGGTCGCAGGGTGCGCCTTCCGGTCCTCACCGCTCCCGCACCCTGAGCGGAGGAACGGATTCCATCAAGATCAGCACCCGCCGCGTTGTTTCCCATGGCGCCGAAGAGGTGGTGAACCGCCAGATGATCAACCAGTTCGTCGCGGGCACCAATCCCCTCGAGGTTCTGGCGCTCACCAGTCCTGGGGCCAGCTTTGCCAGTGGTGACCCTTCAGGCATGGATACCTCCACCAATACCTTCTACCTGCGTGGCTTCAACCTCACCCAGCTTGGCGTCACGGTAGATGACATCCCCATGGGCAGCCAGATGTTTGCCAATGTGGGCGGGGCCACGGCAACACAGCTTTTCATTCAGGAAAACATCTCCCGTCTTGAAGCCAGCCAGGGTGCCGGCGCGCTCGACACGCCTTCATCGCAGACCCTGGGTGGGGTGCTGCGTTACACCACTTCTGACCCCTCAGACCATTTTGGCACGCGGATCAGCCAGCAATTCGGCAGTTTCAACGGATTTCGCACCTTCGCCCGTATCGATTCCGGCAAGCTGAACGATACGGGAACGAAATTTTACGGCTCTTTCCTGCGCTCTGACCACAATCTCTGGGCCGGTTACGGGTACCAGAAGGCCTGGCTGGGGAATTTCAAACTCGTCCAGCCACTCAGCGATATCGGCAAACTTACCTACAGCTTCGACTACTCTGACTTCTCCGATTACAGCCCGCTCGGCCTGACGAAGAACATGGAGCGCGTGCTCGGCTATCACGCCCATAACTTCAAGCCTGACTACCACAAGGCCACGCAATGGGCGCAATGCGTCGTGACCGGCTGCATGCCTCCCGGAAGCGCCGGGCTGACGCCTGATGAAGTCAGTGATGTCGGTTATCAGGGCGGCCAGATCCAGCGCGCTTATCTCAATGCGCTCAAGATAGAGGTTCGGCTCTTTCCCAATGTGCGTGCCACCACACTTGGCTACGGGCAGGTGGCCAATGCCTGGTATGGCGGCACCCAGCCCGGCATCGTCACGCCTGAAGGCTTCCCCATGGCTGAATTCGCCCAGCACCCCAATATGAGGCGCATCGGCTTCACCCAGACCTTCGACATCCAGGCCGGCCGCACGAACGCCGTGAAGACGGGGCTGTGGTATCAGAACGACTACATGCAGACCTGGAATGACCTCTTCGCTGACGGGCCGGCCGGGGCGCATTCCATGTTTCACCATCTTCACAACGACCGGGCCGCGCACTGGGCGGAGGACAGAACCAACACCAACACCTTCCAGTTCTTCCTGCAGGATCGTTGGACGATCCTGCCCGGCATGACCTTTCTGGCCGGTTTCCGCTCCCTGACCCAGACAACAGCCGGTGGCACGCGCCATGACTGGTCATCCCAGCTGACGCGCCAGGGCTGGGGACTGTTCTACAGCCATCCGGCCAATGGCAGCCTGACTGCAGCAGCGGCTTTCCTCCCCCATTTCAGCTATGACTGGCGCTTCGGAGCTGACAGAGCCCATGAGGTCTACTGGGACATTGCCGAAAACATGCGCGCCTATGATTACAACGTGCAGTTCTCCAGCAACACACCGTGGTCCGGGCTGGGCACAGCGAGCGGCGCGAGCGGGCAGCAGGTTTTCAACCAGCAGAAATCACGCCTGAAGCCTGAACGCACCTGGAACTATGTGGTGGGGTACCGTTATACCTCCGCCTTCCTTACGGCTGGGGTGGATTACTACCACACCGACTACATCAACCGCCTGGGCGGATTGACCTCGGGCAGCGCGCTCAACCCGGTGCGGGCCTATCTCAATCTCGGCAACGAGACCATGAACGGGGCTGACGTGGTAGTCACCGTGCACCCCCTCCAGGCACTGGGACTGGCGAAGGACCGCTGGGGAGACGTGGGACTGACCAACAGCTTCAGCTACAACCATGCCGCTTACCAGAACAAGGCGCTGCCGACCTCGAACGGACCGCTGAACATCAAGGGCAAGCTGCAGGTCTTCTACCCGCAATACATGTACAAGATGAACCTCAACTACCGCTACCGGCACCTGACAGCCAATTTCAATGTCACCTACAGCTCATCACGCCCGCTGACCTACACCAATGACACCCGGGTGCCGGGTTACTGGACCTCGGAGCTGACAGGCACCTACGATTTCGGCGGGCTGGGCTTTGCGCGGGATTTCCAGGCCAGATTCGGCATCACCAACCTGTTCGGCGGAAAATATTTCAGCGGCATCCATGGGGGCGCCGCCCTGACAGGCGACGACAACCCGATCCTCTACCCCGCCGCCCCGCGCGCCTTTTTCGGCGCCGTTGAAGCCCGATTCTGAGGAGACGGTACATGTTTTTTCTGGTTCAGCGCAGCTGCAGCCGAGAAAACATGCGCCTCCAGCCGCGCGGAAACATCCGGCAGACGGAATATCTCCAGGTCAGACAGCGTCGGCATTCTCAACCACCCTGCTCCCACCGGGCGCAGCAGCTGGCGGGAGAAACCATTTCAGTGCCCGTCGAGCCATACCTTCAGGTGCAGTAAACGTGGTGAGCCGCCGTACTCTCAATGATTTTGTTACTGGAACAACTCCAGGCGCGTATTTCTCCTCTAAGGAGGCGCTAACCCTCGACACAGCCACAAACACTTTCTATCAGCATAATTTCCTGCTCTCCCGGCTTGGCGCGACGCTAGACAGCCTTTTCATAGAAGAGCAAAGCTTCGCCATTTGGGAAGGAGTAGCGATCAACCAGATCGGGATTCAGAAGACTACCGTCACGCTGACCGTCACCTAGGTCGCCAACGCGCGCTGGATGCCTTCACGATACAGCTGCCAGGCGGTGCCCTAACCCATACGAGCGCCGCCCCACAAGCCGGAAGGTAGGTCAGTGTCAGTCAGTAATTTAACAGTTTCAACGGATACGGATCTTCTGTGCGTGCTAATTCTGGAGATCTCAGCATAAACAGCATGTGTTTCTACGCCGCTTTCAACCGCGCTGACCAAAATAGGTAGATAGGTCACCGCTATCAGAAAGAATGGTCAGGAAACTTCAAGAGCCTTCTGCTCCTCAAAGCACACAGCTACCTTATCTGCACTCGCAACCATTCGAATTTCGACCAGAATTATTATCTCGGTCCAACAAAAACATGTGGTACCGCCTGGACTGGAAGCTGCACAGTGTCAAACCCAATCTCTTCAACCATCTGGATAGCATCTCTTTAGACTCGGTCAGCAGCCTCACCAATGCCTAGGCCAAGCTAGCCCATGGAATCATAAACGGTATAATTAATGCGGAATTATCTAAAGATTACTGCCAATTATTTCTCCCTTACTCATTTATAAAGGAAAAACATTTACATTTTTATGGAATAGATCATATTCTCTTTTTAATATCCGAATAAATCTTCTTTCTAAACAGTTTATTTTACTTAAAGCTCTTAATTGATTCAGAACCCTAGATTCTATATCTGAACCTTTTAGAGAAAAAATCTTTTCAGCTTGTTGAGCATATTTATAAAAACTCCCTGCTTTTCCTTGGGCAGCAGAGTTTTTTTTACTCTTCTTCGGGAATTTAATTTCTGACCTCATAACATTAAAATATGGGAAATTACTTTTCACTTCCTCATAGCTAAAGCTAGGATTATTTTTGATATAGCCCCTGCACCATCTGTGAATTTTCCTATTTAGCTTACGCTGAAAATTAGAAATACTACTATTTTTAATGTAAATTCTTTTTCCATCATATCGAAATCCCAAATAAGAAATACCAAGCTTGTCTTTTTTATGGTTTGGATTTAAATTAGTGGCAATTTGAGACGTAGATCCCTTTACTTTTTCATATTTGAAACAGCTCGTTTTTTCACGAGAGAGTGATAGCATTGGGCCAATATTTTTCAGTTCTTCATCAATAATTTTTGAGATAGCATCCTCCCATTTAGACGTCTTACAAAAGAATTTTTCTGATTGTGTTGGAATAATTAAGAATAAATCATCAGCATACCTAAAATATTCTCCTCCTTCATTTTCTAGAAGATTTTTCATCTTCAAATCAAACTCAAATAAAGAAAAATTCGCTATTAGATCCGACAAGGGAGCCCCTTGCGGTATTCCATGTTTTTCCTTATTTTTCTTAACTAAAGGAACAATCTTCTGTCTATATTCATCTAAACTACAAATTTTCTTTTTTCTTTCCTTATAAGGAGGCAAGCCTTGATACATAGAACCTGAAAAATCTTTATAATTTTTTAGTAAATTTAGACCTCTATAAATCTCTTCTTCTTTTATATAAGAGTAAGAAGTTATATTTTTATATACTTGGTAATGATCCTTGGGTAAATTTTCACTATTTAATAATTTCTTCCACATTTTTTTTATTACGCTATGAGGTATATTTTCAAAAAAACTCTTTATATCTAGAGCAATAACAACACATTCATCCATTTTATTAATTTTTATAAACGCCTCGTATGCGAAATCAATATTCGATTTATTCCTATTATTTGTACTTGATGGGATCTTTCTATAGGCTAATACACTTTGGTCTAAATCATATTCCCTAATTAAATTCTCATAAAGCAATGAAAGTTTTTCACGATACAGTTTAAAAATAAATGAATCATTAGTGGAAGCTCTTCTTAAAAGACGTTTTTTAGGTGGTCTTTTTATCTCCCCTTTTCTGCGAAATTTTCTCCTAACTTTCTCCTTTTCTATAAAAGGAAAGAAAGAATGTTTTTCTACTAAAGAAGAATCCTCTTTTATTTTGCGTGCGTAATCAGGATCCCCTAGTTCAAAATGCGGATAATCTTTTCTCTTGTATATTTGATGAAAATCCAGATCGGAAGCCTGATTTATGTGCGAAAGGCCAGGTTTATGTTGAGATACTAGTCTCATCCAAACCTGGCCTCCGTTCTTAAGTATGCTGTTTCGATCAACCTAGTAATGGTTGGTCGAAACATAGGTGCTTAACATCACAATCTGCTATGCTCAGCGAAATAACCTAATCTGGAGATTATCCTCGATGATAAGATTGTTAGCAACTGTCGATTTGCATTCGCATCCGGCCTATGGCTGGTACGCTTTAATCGGCGTTGCGATTAACATAGCTCAAACTACCCCATTTGGCAGCAGAATTAGATTCTAAATCCTTATTCCTAAAATTGTCAAGGCCGATTTCTATAATTTTAAATCATAAAAAAAACCGCCTCATCCCATAGAGAAACAAGACGGTTTTTTCCGACCTAGCTTTCAGGCGTCAACGCGCTGACAGGCCAGGCAGGCTGAATTCGGTCTGGTGGTCTCAGACGGTCTTCAGGTTCACGGCGGACACTTTACCGTTGCGGCCGCGTTCCAGGTCGTAGGAGACCTTCTGGTTTTCGGGCAGATCCTTCATGCCGGCCTGCTCGACTGCGGAAATGTGCACGAACACGTCGTCGCCGCCGTCTTCAGGTGCGATGAAACCATAACCCTTGGTGGGATTGAACCACTTCACGGTGCCTGCGCTCATTGCAAGCTCCTTTTCTTCAATTCACATTGGCGGCGGGGAAAACGGCCCCACCCTTATAATGCCCTACGGGACATCACCCCGCCACATGCGGCGTGAACCCGTAGAATTACCCAATGTCGTTCTCTACCCCTAGCATGACCCCCGGGGGAAAGCGAGAGGAATCACCCATTCTCTTTCAAACGGGTTCAGACGGCGCTTGAATGCCGCGCCACCCCGTCGCGCCTGAGGTGCTGGTCAAACACGGCGGCCACATTGCGCACGAAAAGGCGCGCCTCTTCAGGCACGCACACTACGTCCCCTTCCAGCGTGACAAGGCCGTCCGCCACCATCGGCGCCAGGGCGGCGCGCTCGGCTGCGAAGTCTTCCTCTGCGTTGAAGCGACGGCACTGGGCGGCGAGATCCACCTGCAGGAAGGTCATGAGTTGCTCTATCACCGCAGCACGCAGGCGATCCTGGCCGCGCCGCGTCACGCCGCGCCAGGTGGGCAGTCCGCCTGTGCGCTCCACCCCGTCCTCCCCGGTCAGGGCCCGGCGATAGGCAGCTGCGCTGACGGCGTTCTGCGTCAGGCCCTGGGGAAAGGCCGAGATGGCGGAAGCCCCGAGCCCGACCAGGATATCTGAATCATCAGTCGTATAACCCTGAAAATTACGGCGCAGCGTGCCGTCCTCCAGCGCACGGGCCATGCTGTCGCTCGGCAGCGCGTAATGATCCAGCCCCACCACGACATAGCCTGCCTCGCGCAACACGCGGTCAATGGCCTCGCGCTGCTCGAAGCGCGCATCACTGTCGGGCAGCAGGTTTTCATCAATCAGCTTCTGACGCTTCTCTTTCCACGGCACATGGGCGTAGCCGAACACGGCCAGGCGGTCCGGGCGCAGGGCGGCGATGGAACGGGCGGTGCGTGTCACGCTTTCCGTCGTCTGGCGCGGCAGGCCGTAGATCAGGTCGATATTGACCGAAGCGATGCCGGCACCGCGCATCTCGGCAATGCACGCTTCCGTCTGCGCGCGGCTCTGGATGCGCCCGGCTGCCTTCTGCACCGCCGGGTCGATGTCCTGCACCCCGAGGCTGACGCGGTTGAAACCGAGCTCAGCCAGCAGCGCGCCGCAGCCGGGCGGCACATTGCGCGGGTCAAGCTCGATCGAGACCTCCGCATCCGGCGTGAGCGGCCATTGCGCGCGTGCCGCCGCCATCACGGCCCGCAGGCTCTCGGCAGGCAGGGAGGTAGGCGTGCCCCCGCCCCAATGCAGATGGGTGACCGGATGGCCCGGACCCGTCAGCTGGCCCACGCGCGCCACTTCCTCCAGCAACTGCCTACCATAGGCGAGCCGGCGTTCCTCATGGCGCACCACAGACGTGTTGCAGGCGCAGAAACTGCACAATTCATCACAGAACGGCACGTGAAAATAAAGCGAGAAGGAGGCACCCGGCGCCAGGTCCTCCAGCCACCCGGCCAGTGTGGCTGAGCCTGTCGCTTCAGTGAACTGCACGGCCGTGGGGTAGCTGGTATAGCGCGGCAACTGGCCGCTGTAGCGGGCCAGAAGCGCTTTCTGACGCGCTGAATCGAAGCCCGCTTCCCGGGGAACGGCAGAAGCGGGCTTGTCGGGAGTAAAGGCAGGGCTTGGCCCGAAAGGAACAGAAGAAGCGCTCATGCCCCGTGCATACTCCCGCGCGGGGAACGTGCCAAGCGACCGCCTGAGCCCGTGTTCAGGTACCTGGGTTCAGGTACCGGGCTTCAGCTTGTTCCAGTCCTCGCCCAGCTTGGGGTCTGCAGCCAACGCCTTCTCGGCTGACCAGCCGCCAGCCCGCAGCTCCTGCAGAGACTTGTGCGTGCGCAGCACTTCATGGGCACAGGTGCGGATCAGGGCTGCCTGCTCAGGGGTGATGTGGCCCAGCGCCAGAGAGCGACCGACATCCATCAGGGCCGCTTCAGCATGGTCGCGATCGATCACCGGCCAGGCGCGGCGGGCCATGAGGGCGAAAGCCGTATCCGGCAGGGCTTCGCGTTCAGCTTCAGTAAGACGTGCCATAGAAGGAGCCTTTCAATACTTCATTACAGAAGGGGTTCAGTGCTGCGGGGTGTTGCACCAAGCGTGCCCGCCTATACTCCTATAGGCTCGCCTGCGCCCGCAAGCCCATTGATGAAAGCCCATCCCTCATGCGCCAGCTGCCTGCCTTTCTCGCCCGCTTTTTTCCGGACCATAATCTGTCAGCCGGTCTGGCCGGAGAGCTGGCATCGCTGGCGCTGTACGTCCTGGCGGCACTGGCGGAAATCGCAGGGTGTTCCGCCTTCTGGGCCTGGCGGCGCACAGGCGCCAGCGCCTGGTGGCTGGCTGGAGGGCTGATCTGCCTGGTCTTGTTTGCGTGGTTGCTGACCTTCGCCCCTTCTGATCAGGCCGGACGCGCCTTTGCAGCTTATGGCGGGATTTATATCGTCACTGCTCTGCTGTGGCTCTGGCTTGTAGAAGGTACGCGCCCCACCTGGTGGGATCTGGCAGGGGCTGGGTTGGCGCTGCTGGGCGCAGTTGTAATCCTGCTGGGCACGCGTGCCACAGGCGGGCCAGGACGTTTCTGAAGTATCAGAAACGCCCTTATTATTTAAGTCAGCCCTGCTTGTCGCCGTAGGCTTCCAACAGGGTGGTGGCCGCCAGTTTTCCCAGCGCCTCTGCAGCCAGGGGGCTGTCACCTGTCACCAGATGGCGGTCACGGTGCACGCGGCCCAGCTTGGGGCTCGGCAGTACTTTCAGCCCCGCCTGCGTCAGCGCCTCGCCCACATACCAGCGCATTGGGGCCGGGATATACCCGATATCAGGCAGTTCACGGTCGATCGCATCAGGGAAGGCACAGGTTTCATACCCGGCGAAGGGATTGGGCGCCGGGTCAGCCAGGCTTTCGGGATCAACGAAATTCAGCGCGTGCTCCAGCTCCGGCAGACTCGCCGACATGAGCGCTACAGAGGCTGAAAGCAGGCAGGCAGGGCCGTGGCACAGCGTGATGATGAACTTGTCGGTCGCCAGCGCCTGATTGAGCAGCACACCCACATGCCGGCTCAGCGGAATGTCATTGAGCACTCCGTGGCCGCCGGGCACAAACACGGCGATGTATTCATCCTCAGTCGCTTTGGCCGGCTGGGTGCCGTCCTTAGCCGCAGCGACGCGCGACAGCCCTCCCTGCTTGACCACCTCGCGCAGGTCCAGCGGGGATTCAAGCCGGTCACGGAAGCGCTCATAAGTTGCCGCGATCACCGGATCCTTGTCCGGATAGGCCCAGTTCTCGAACTTCACGTGATCGCCTGAAGGCGTTGCGACATCCACCTCAAAGCCGGCTGCAACTATATGGGCCAGCGGCAGGAGGGTTTCCACCGGATGATTGCCGCTCGAGAAATACTTGCCTTCATGCACCGGCAGGTAGCGCTCCTGCGTGTTGATCATCAGCACCTTTTTACGGCCCTTGTAGGGGTTGGCATAATGGGGCTGGGCCGCGCCTGTCTGCGGGGCTGTGAAGGCTGCAAGTGAATAGGGGGAGGGGAAATAGGCGCGCATCTCCGCCCGGTCACGCACGGGGCGTTTCGACAGGGTGGAGGGGTCAGCGGCCGGGGCTTCAGCAGGGGCGGAACACATGGGCGGAACTCCTTTGTCTGTCTCCATGAAAGCAAAAAGGCGGCAAGTCCGGCACAGGAAGCCGGCAGACCGGCAGGCAAAACCGGAAAACCGCTTCTGCCCGGAACCGGCAGAAGGGAAAGAAACGGATTGGAAATCGGCAGGGCATCTGCCGGAAGGCCAGGTAGTGGAGAGAATATCGGGCCAGAAAGGGCATCTTTCAGTAAAACCACTGTCGCCAAGATTACCCAGGCCCTGCAACCCTTGATTGCCCATAGCTGCTCTGAACTGCAGGCAGAGGTTGCAGCCGCTCGAACCACTGACAGTTCTGCCAGTTCTGCGGCCGTTTTGATTTGATCTGGTCTGAGCCCAGCTCAAAAGAAAGCTTTTGTTCACCTGGCTTTTGCAAATGTCCGACCTCCTCTAAACTGCCGCGACAGTGCAGGCCCGAAAGACAGCGAGAACGTGATAACAGGCCACGCAGGGCGTGCCGGGCAGAACAGAGGAGAGAGTGATGGGAAAGAAGGTCAGCCACGCGAATCGGTTTAACAGGCAATTTCTGCTGGCCAGCCTGGCCCTGCTGGGCAGCCTGGCGGCCTGCAGCAGTGGCACAGCGGGGCTGAAGACCTCGCGCCAGACCGGCACCTTTGTCGGCAATCATCCGGTCGGCTGCATGGTTCTGGCCCCTTTCTGCCCCATGCTGCAGGCCTATACCCTGCTGCCTGAAAAAGCACCGCCCCAGCCGGCCGATCCGGTCTGGGCAACCGCCAAGGCGATGGAGGACTGCGCTGACAAATACGGCGAACGCAAACAGGCCGGCGAACTGGCGAGCTGCCAGAACGAGGCCTTCACGCAATGGGGCCAGAAGGGCGGCATGAATGCAGCCGCCCTTACCGCTGCCACCGAAGCCAACAGCGCCAATGCCGCCCAGGTGGCCTCCAAGGCCATGCCGGCCGAGATGGCCAGGCTGAGCTGGAACGGGCTGATGGAACGCGCCACGCTCGACAGCCCGCCAACGGCTTATACCCCCAATGCTGATGTGGTGCCGTCCTCGCTTCTGGGCTGGCAGCAGCATGAATGTGCGGCACGTTACGGCTCGGTCAACCGGCAGCTCTACGTCTATCAGGCCATGTGCGACAATGCGGCCCTGATGGCCTGGGCGCGCCGCAGCCACGTGCCTTATGAGAAGATCCAGCCCATGATGGATGGCAACCTGCAGATCAGCTACCAGGAACAGTCCCAGAAGCTGGATCGTGAACAGGCGCAGATGCAGCGTGACGCGCTGACCAAGGCCAGCGGGCTGGATTTCAGCATTCCCCAGAACAAGAATGTCTTCCCCGGCAACGCGCCCAAAGCCGCAACGCCCTGAGACTTTCCCCAGAGCCCTGCCCCTAATCCTCCGGCAAGGAAAACCCCTCCTGTGTCCCGCCCAGCTTTCCCA
Source organism: Oecophyllibacter saccharovorans (assembly GCF_006542375.1). GTDB lineage: Bacteria > Pseudomonadota > Alphaproteobacteria > Acetobacterales > Acetobacteraceae > Oecophyllibacter > Oecophyllibacter saccharovorans. Next base: position 749,453 of record NZ_CP038143.1, read on the forward strand.
GTGCGCCTCCGGGCGCGCCACGCTCTGTCTCCCTCAAGTCCGGGGATGACAACTCCGGATCGAGCCATGCCGTGCAGGGCGGGACTGCTCGGCGCAGGTCTGCTCAGCCTGGCCGCCGGGCTCGGGCTGATGGGGGGAAGTGTCGAGGCAAAACCACCCGCGCCCATTCCTCTCGCGCCCCCGGTGAAAATCGCCCAGGCCGGTCCCTGGCAGCTCTACCGTGTGCCCAGAGCCACGCCTGCTGCAGGAAATCCGGCCTCAGATACGGCGGCTTGCATGCTGACCTACACTTCACGCATGCAGGCACGCACGCCGCTGGTTCTGAGCGCTGATGCGCGGGAGCTGAGCGTGGGCAGCCAGGATCCAGCAGATGACTTTTCCCCCAATGAAGTGGAAAAACTGACGGTGCGGGCCGGCAGCTTCGACCGCACTTTCCGCGTCCGGGGCACGGAAACTGAGCCGGGGCTGATGCGCGGACGCGTGCGCCGGCGCTGGCGTGCGCCTCTTCTCGATGCCCTTGGCAGCACCCTTACCGTCTCGGTGCAGATCAACAATCAGCGGCCCCATCCCCTGAAGATGATCGGCGCCCGCCCCCTGTTGGACGGGTTCCGCCAGTGCGCCCGCCAGGCTGGTTTCCTCAAGGCCCTTGGAGAGAAGCCCTCTGGCGCGACTGCTCCACAAACGCGCGCTGGAAACAAGCAGAACGCCCAGGCGCAGGCGCAACAGAACCCAGGGCAGGCGGGTCTGCAGAAACCGGCTGTCCCGGCTCTTCCTGAAGAGGCGACTCCGACCCTGTATCTCGCGCCTTCCTGACCCCTTCCTGAAAAACCTGCTTTCTGCTAAGTCGGGCCCGTATTACCCCATCCCGCCGCCGTTTCACTTTCAGCCCCTTTCCAGCGCCTCTACCGGCCCGGAACAGGCTTTGCGCTGATCGTTTCGACAGGAAAATCCATGCGCCTTCACGCCCTTTCTTCCCCGGTTCCCTACCTCGCTTCCGGCCTGGTCGCTCTGGCGGTGGGGGTCGGCAGCCTTGCCGACGGTCTGACAAGCAGCGCCCAGGCCGGAGCAGCGGTGGCGCCTGCGCCGGCCACGGCTTCAATGCCCGCACCCGATCCGGAAGCCCTCCCGCCAGGCGTGGAGATCCTGGCGACAGGCGGCGACTGGCTGGCGATGAAAGATCTCGGCAACAAGGATTCCGGCGGCCAGCCCATCTGCGCCGCCCTGAACGTAGAACAGGACGGCGACATGGCCCCGCTGATGCTGCGCGCCGACCGGGACGGGCTGGAACTGCGCACCGCCAGCATCGACTGGGCCCTCACACCCCGGGCCCACGGCACCCTGACCGTCAAGGCCGGCAAATACGAGCGGACCTTCATGGTGTTCGATGGGGATGCTCACGTGCTGGGCACCTTTATCACGCCTCAGGCCATGCGCACCCTCCTCCATGCGCTGGAAACAAGTAAAACGGCCAGCCTCCAGTTCGGCAACCGGACACTGGTGAAGCTCGATATGCAGGGCGCTGACAAAGTGCTGAAAACTTTCGCGGCCTGCGCGACCCGTTCCGGCTTTGCCGAGCTAAACACCACGCCCCGCACCTCTCCCTTCTGAGTCTCACTGACTTCTCACCAGCCCCCAGGGCCTGCGGATCAGGGCCGTGCGGCCCTGCGCCGTCGGGCTGGGCCGGTATATTACGCCTCATCCGACAACGATCTGATGCCATCGCCTGTTCATGCACTCTTCCGCTTTTTCCTGCTCCAAACCCTCTCACATCCTTTACCTGCGTCCACCTGGGCTGGCCCGGTCGCGCTTGAAAGGATGGCAGAAACTGCCAGCAGGCCTGAGGGCAGCCGCCTTCAGCGCCGCGGTAATGGCCTGCCCCAGCACAGCGCTCGGGCAAGCGGAGCCGCTGCTTGAGCATCGCCTGGTTGACAGCCAGGGCGGCGCCTGGCTGGCCACACACCACATAGATGCCCGCAGCCAGAGAACCGATGAATGCGCTCTCACCTATCTCCTGGCGCCTGGAGATGATCCGCTCGGGCTGCAGGCCTCGCGTCGCGGTTTTGCGCTGCACAGCTACAATGCCCACTGGCGTCTGGTACCGCGGACGCGGCTGCATTCAGCCACAAGGTCGGGCCTCGGCAGCGCACGCAGCGGTGGCAGGGCCGATCACAGCGGCTTACATACCCACCTGGCCCTCCCGCATACCCAAGGCACACTGGAGATCAGTGCCGGGCATTATCAGTCCCGCTTCACCCTCCACGCAGCCACCCCCCATCTGCTGGTCGGCACTCTGACCGCCGGCCAGACAGAGCGCCTGCTCAATGCGCTTGAGGACCACAATACAGCCTGGATGACCTTCAGCGGCTCTGTCGGCTCCGGGCTGGAAACGCCTGATGACAGAGCCAAGGCCAGAAACCTGGACATCAGGGAAGAAGAGGAGGACAAGGAAATCATCACCCTGCCCGCTGCCCGATCCGGCAAGAGGGTGATGCTGGCCCTGCGGCCCACCCATCTCCATCCCGCCCCGAGCGGCGAAGGAACGCAGGAAGCACTGGAGGCCTTCCGCAAATGCATCAATCAGGCTGGGCTGGGTGATTTTGCCATGACCCCGCATGTCAAAAGCCCGTTCTAATTCTTTTTCAGGAGGCGTCCCCATGTTTCAGGTCATGTCGGTGCACGCATCTGTGCCATCCCCCCTTGCAGCGCCTTCCCACAGGCAGCAGGGCTGGCGTCTTCTCGCCGGGCTGCTTTTCGTGACGGCCCTGCTGGGTCCAGGCTGGGGCGCAGTCAGCCATGCGGCTTCCGCGCCTGCCGGCAGCCTGGCTGAAGGTGGGGTGACAATGCTGGCCCGCGGCGGGCAGTGGGTGGCCCTGCAACAGGCAGCTGGGGGCCGGGTTGGCCAATGCGCCGCTTTTGCCATGAGCCAGGACGGTGAAACAGCCCCCCTGATGGTTCATGCCGATGCCAATGGGCTGGAGCTTCGCACCGGCAGCGCGGACTGGAACTTTCCCGAGCCCCGCTCCGGCCAGCCCCCCGCGACCTTGACCATCACTGCCGGCGCCAGTCCGGGCCAGGGTTTTCCGCAAAGCTTTCCGATGTTCTATGGCGACAGCCACAGCCTGGGTGCGCCGGTCACAGCACCGCAGATGCAGGGGCTTCTGCAGGGCCTGCATCTGGCCGGAAGCGGCCCCGATCACAGCGTGACCCTGCATCTCTCGGGAATGGCTTCAGGCAGCAACGCGCCGCTGCATGATCTGCCTGTCTCGCTACAGGGCGCAGACCCGGTGCTGAATGCCTTTGCCACGTGCACACGCCAGGCTGGCTTTGCCGCTCTGCAACCACCTGCCTGACCTGCAGCCCCCGCTGCTGGAGCGGGTCAGTGCAGCCAGCAGGTCCAGGCCAGGCTGCCAAGGGCGCCCAGCACTCCCAGAACCGTGAGACTGACCCAGAAACGGGCATGTTTGCTGCCGTGACGGCAGGGAGAATAATGAACGAGATCTTTGGGCATAGATCGCTCGGAAGCTGTGGGACGAAAAGGGAAGAAGAACTGCCGGGCAGCAACGACTCTGGCTCTACACGTCTACCCATAAATCGCTACTGCATCAGCCCTACAAGTGCAATGGAGCCGCCCCTTTCTTTGATCTCTCGCGGCTCTCTCGCGCCCGGGCAAGCATTTACCGCTGATTTCCGCCAGATTTTCTTCTTGCACGCCTGCAGAGGATGAAGCGACTTCAGGAGAATGTGATTTTAATCTCTCTTAATATATATAATTTTAATACACTTTTAAGCTCTCAGATGCTTAATACTGCAAAGAGCCCGCTCACTCTGCCGATCGGGCAGGAGACACTTTCCGAGCCTTCTTCCGACCTCAGTTCCCGCACTTCACCTCTCAGGCTTTAAACGCAGCTCACAGCTGATGCGTAATGTGGAGTCCCAGTTTCACGGACAGAACCCCCATGACCCTATCCTCTTCCTTCATTTCCTCCTCCCCGCGCTTCATCGTCACCCCGCGGCCTGCTGGCGCCAGATCTCCAGCCAGACCGCCTGTCGGCAAACTGCCCCTCGGCACGACCAGCCGGTCCCGTTCTGACCGCACGCAGGCACCAGAAAACTGCCCGGGCCTTTTCGACCAGGTGATCCAGTCCCTGCATGGCACCTCTCTGAGCGACCTTTCCGCCTCCGAGATCTGGACGGCTCTTCAGGCCGCACAACGCGACAATCCGCTCTGCGCGCGCATCCTTGCCGTTCTTTCCACGCATCTCCTGGGCCAGAACCGGGCTGACTGACAGACGGCTTTCAGACTGCTTTTTCACGTCTCTTTCCCGGTTGCAGGCGCTTCCGCCACTTCCGGACAGCTGATAGCCTGCCTCTCAGTCTCTCCTTTCCGGGCAGTGCAGGCGTGATCAGCATTTTCGATATCTTCAAGGTGGGCATCGGTCCTTCCTCCTCCCACACGGTCGGTCCCATGCGGGCTGCTGCGCGGTTTTCAGCTGAGCTGGGAGAGAGAATGGCCCGGGAAGAGGCGTTCCGTCCCGCGCGCCTGCAGGTCACACTTTACGGCTCCCTGGCCTGGACGGCCCAAGGTCATGGAACGGACAGGGCGGTGGCCCTCGGCCTGTGTGGGGAAGCCCCCGAGACCGTTCCCCTCCCTCTGGTGATGTCCATTCTGGACCAACTGGAACACACTGGTGAGATTGAGATCGCCCTGCCTGATACGCCCGGCATTCCCAAACCCTCGAGAGTCAACGCCGTCGCCTTCCAGCCCAGCCGGGACCTGGTTCTTGATCGCGATACCCTGCCGCCGCACCATCCCAATACACTGCAGTTCGAAGCGCTTGATTCCGCGGGCCGCGTGCTTCTGACAGAACGGTTCTGTTCGGTGGGCGGGGGGTTTATCGTGCCGGAGAACTCACTGGAAAACGCAGCTTACGCTCAACCGGATCTGCCTTATCCTTTCCGTACCGGCAACGAGCTCTTGGAACTGACCCGCCGCACCGGGCTGAGCATTGCCGCTCTCACTCGCGCCAATGAGGAAGCGCAGATGACCGGCACGGCTGAAGAGCGATGTGCTGCGGTGAACAAAAAACTCGATCACCTGATCGACGTCATGATGGACTGCATCGAGCAGGGCCTGTCGCGCCCGACAAGTGGGCCTGGCAACCTGCTGCCAGGCAGGCTGGGGGCGAAGCGTCGGGCGCCGGCCATGTATCAGCGCCTTCTGGAACGCGAAGCGCGGGCGCCGGCCCATGCTCTGCCGCATGCGCGGATGGACTGGGTCAGTCTGTTTGCCATGGCCGTCAATGAAGAAAACGCCGGTTTCGGCCGCGTCGTCACCGCTCCGACCAACGGCGCGGCAGGCGTGGTGCCGGCCGTGCTGCGTTACTGGCGCGAATTCTGCGCACCGCCCTTGTCATCAGAAACGGAAGTGCCGGACCGGGACTGCGAGACCCGCACCCTCATGCGGGATTTCCTCCTGACAGCCGGCACCCTGGGCGCGCTGTTTAAACTCAACGCTTCGATTTCAGGGGCGGAAGTGGGCTGTCAGGGTGAGGTAGGCGTGGCAGCCAGTATGGCGGCTGGCGGTCTGGCAAGCGTGCTTGGCGCCACGCCCCAACAGGTGGAGAATGCCGCCGAGAGCGCCATGGAGCACCATCTTGGCCTGACTTGTGACCCTGTCGGTGGCCTGGTGCAGATACCCTGCATAGAGCGCAATGCCTTCGGCGCGATAAAGGCGATCAATGCCGCTTCCCTCGCACTGTGCGGGGACGGCAGTCACCGCGTTTCCCTTGATCAGGTCATCCACACCATGAAAGAAACCGGGCGCGACATGAATGCCCGCTACAAGGAGACCTCCCAAGGAGGACTGGCGCTCAATTTCCCGGAGTGCTGAAAGACCCAGCCGGCGCTCAGGGCCGGCAAAGGCTTTCGCGAAGTCAGTCTTCAGGACTTATGGGGGTCGCTGCCTGCACCCTTGCCAGCGCTGCTGCCAGTGCCGGCCTGACCAGAATGCTCCTGCCTGCGCGCGGCTTCCAGTTCGGCTACGGTCGCCTCATAGACCTGTCGGGCTTCGCCCATCAGCTTCTGGAATTCCTTTTCAGCAGCATTGCGCGCAGCAGCGAAATTCTTTTCCGCCTCGCCATAGGCCTTCTCAACGTAGCGTGCGCCTTCTTCATACAGTTTCTTGAAGGTCGTCTCTGCCTCACCCAGCACCGTCTCGACATATTGCGCAACGCGGGCCAGGGCATGATCGGTGGTCTGGCGCGCTTCAGTACCCGCCTTTTCAGCGCGGGTTTCCGCTTCCTTCAGCGCCTGGCGAAAGCCCTGCTCGCCTTCCTGCAAGGCGGCCTGCAGCGCGGTCAGCGCCTGGGAGAGCCGCTGCTCGATCGTTTGTTTCAGATCGGAAGAATTGGGCATGACAGATCTCCTGGCTGGATGTGTGAAATGGAATTATTCAAAAGCGCCGAAAAGGCGACCCTATCAGCTCCCCGACTCGGGTGCAATTATCGGATGGAACGGTGCGCAACAGTCAGAGAGAGGTCTGAAAACCGCTTTTCCTACCTGATTCACACAGTCCCGTTTACAGCCGATTTCTTAACGGCCTTCTGAAGATCCGGTCCGTGGGCTGGGCGGCGCTGAATTTTCATCAGCGTTGCTTCTCAACTGGCCGGCATTCAGCTGATCTGCTGTAGGAACACGGGGCTGATTCCTGCGACCTTTCATTCCCATGGCCGCCCCGGGCCGGCCAGCAGTCATGCGCCCGGCATTCAGCGGAACGGGTGGAGGGGCTGCAGGAGACCCGGGGACTGGCTCATAACGGCCGAATTCTATCCGCACCCAATAGGGGCGCTGGCGCATATCGGAATAAACCAGAAGCCAGGTTTCGCCCGTGCACTGATTGACCAGTATCGGCATTGGCGGCGTTTCCCCAGCCTGGGTACGGGCCACAGAAAAACATTTATCCCCTGGCCGGTAAGGAGGGACAGGCGGCGCATTCCCGGCAGCCCGGCCCTGGCCTGCAGCCAACCAGACCGCACTTGCCACCAGGGGGCCCAGATAACCCAGCGCCACCCGGCTGAAGCGCGGCTTGCTGCCTTGCATTGCGCTGTTCACTTTCCACCTCTCTTCACCAACCAGCGCCTGTCGACCGGTTTCAGGACCGGTCCGCTTCAGGAAACGAGCGCCCAGCCAAGACTGTCCAGATCCACCACACCGATCAGCACGGCCGCCCAGAGCAGGCCGCCAGCCAGCAGGAGCAGCAGAACGGCCACCAGCACGCCCCCTACCCAGACCATGGGCGACCGTCGCCGCGGCGCGACGGACGGGGTGCCGCTGAGAGCAGCACGATAGAGAGCAGGGGCCTGCTTTTCCATCTGCGCCTGTTTCAGCGTGGCATCCAGCTCCAGATTGTGCAGCTGCGCCTTGAGCAGGGCCACTTCCAGCTTCAGTTTTTCCCCCTGCCAACGTGCCAGCGTGCTTCCTGGCTGACCCGCACTTCCAGCTGACAGGGAGGACGGGGCTGAAGAAGAGGCGCGCGCGCCAGAACCGGCCTTTTCGGCTGCGGAACGGAAGGACAGGGAGGGAGAAGCAGCGACTGTGCCGGTTTCAGGAGAGGCGGCTGAAGGCACTTCATCTGATGGCATATCGACAGAGAGATCCCAGTCCCGCTCAGACAGCGGTTCCAGGCGGGATTGAGACCAGTGTGCAGAGCGGGACTCGGCCCGCCCGTCAGCGCGCGCCTCAAGCGGATCGGCTTCTTGAGCGGAGGGGTAAAGACGGGGCTCGCGGAAGGACGGACGGCGCATCGGGACCTCACGGCCTGAAGTCAGGACAAAAGAACGAACCGCTCGACCTTAAGATGCGAAACGCAACTTGAAAAGCCATCCCCGTCCATTCCGGTTATGCATCTGTTTCCGACAACGCCCGGAAAGCCCCAAGCTGAAAAGACCTGGGCGGACAAAAACGGTCCATGTCAGCAGACCATGTCAGTACACTCTGGGTCAGTACACCCAGTGCAGGTATTTGTACTGCGCAATGCACGCCCCGATGATCAAAGCCAGAACGACCGACAGCACCACAACCAGAATCACCGCCTTGGCCACGCCACTGCGGCGGCTCCAGCATTCCTGGCGCAAGGCCTGGTAATCCCATTGAGACGCTTCGCGCAATACGCGGTTCCAGAGCCTGGCGTAACGGAGATTTTCTTCCTTGAGGCGGTCGGTTCCCGCAACCTGCCCGGCTGTGTCAGCCGCAGCCGGTTGTGGCGCGCCGGGCTTCTGCGACGGTGGATGGGATGAAGGCGGGTTGGGTGGCGTAGACATGGACATAAGCCTTCTCCTTTACCCCTTTCACGCCTGCCTTCGCGCCTCCGTAACGCAGGCTCAGGCACAGCCGGCATGCGCTGCCGCAATCCGGCCACTTTAACCCGCACATGGCCAAAAGGAAACATGCCATGACCTGAGATTGCCAGCCCTGGCAGAGAACGGCATACAGGCTCCACCTAGATATAACCCCACTGGGATATAACCCGACCGGGAAAAGCAGAGGAGAAGGTCCATGCCCGCCATCCGGTTCAGAACCTTTGTGATTCTGGCAGCTGCCTGCACTCTGTGCCGCTGCGCCTCTCCTCCGTTGCCTGAAGACGTGCAGCCAGTGCCCATTTCAACCGAGGCGTATCTGGGGATGAGCTGCCAGCAGCTGGCCCTGGAAGCTCTCAATACCGGCGACAGGCTCCAGCGCCTTACCGAACAGCAACGCAACGCCTATTACAGAGACGGGCTGGTAAATATGGGCCATGATTATGAAACGGTGCCTGACCGTGCCGGCAGCCTGGCACGTGCCAAGGGCGAGATGATCGCCATTGGCAGCGTGCAGCACACAAAGGGATGCCCAACCGGTCAGCCCAGCAACCAGGCGCTCAAGCAGTAATCACGAGCAGTAATCACGCTTTGCTGAACGGCTCAGGCCGTCCTGCGCTTAGGTGCGGTCGTGTTGGCTTGGCAGCGCTTGCGGGTCACGTTGTCGTATTTGCCCACCAGATAGCGCTCGATGTTCTGCAACGCCCCGATGACCAGCATGGCTTCGCCGCCCTGCACGCCCCAGGTGCAGGCAGGGCCTGACATAGGGCCGTATTTTACCAGCAGCTCGTCCTGATCGCGGCTCGTGGTCGCCGCCACGATCGGAGCATGGGGATAAAGACCGGCACCCCCCTGGCGGAGGGCATCAAGCAGAGGAGGCAGAGCAGTGCCGTCACCCTGCGGCAGGGCCGCCCGCCAGTCCTTGACCAGAATGACTTCATAATCCGGCTCGCTCTGCGCCGCCCCCTTTTCAGGAATGGCCATGATGAGCCAGCAGCCCAGATTGTCTGCACTGGCGCCAGGCACCGGAAACAGCACCGCATAGGCGCCATCCTTGCAGATAACGGATTGGTCAGCAGACACAGCAGCCATAAAAATCGCCTCCCGGTTTGATGGAATGATTGATGGACTGATTTGGAACGGATGTGACGCCAGAGGAAAATTCAGGCGCCTTATTCACCCCGGGCAGTCTAGCCAGCCCCCACTTTCCAGCACTACCCCGCCAACAAGCGCAGCTGGGATGCCGCCCGGGAATGGAACCTGCCGTCACCTCCCTGAACGGGGCAACTCAGCGGGCGACGGGGCGAGGCGGAAAAGCTTCCACCGGAGCCACAGGGGGCTGTTGCTGACAGAGAAAGCTGCGGTCCTCGAGCAGTACGCGCTCTATGGCCAGCAGGCAGCCTGCCACCAGGGCCCGGTCCTGGGGGGTAAGCGTATCTGGAAGAGCGGGCTGAGCCTTCCGGCTCCCGCTACCCTCTTGGTCCAGGGCAACGAGCGCCTGCCCGGCCAGCTTCGCTGCCGCAACCGTGTCACCCGGATTGCGGCGCAGCTGCTTCAACAGAGCCAGCACAGCATGGGCCAGAGGCGCTGGCAGGCGTTGACCAGCCAGAAGATGCTGCAGCCGGATGATGCTCAATCCCAGCGACATGGTGGAAAGCAGACCGAACAGATAAGCCTGCACTGCTGCAGTCTCCTGTTTAGGCGTGTGAATGGAGAGATGCGAAAACCGACCCAGGGAACGCGCAATCCACAGCCGCTCTGAAGGCAGATGCGCAAGAAAAGCGCCCTTGAAAAAGTGGGATCTGGGCAGCTTGTCGGCTGTCAGCCCGTTCCTGAAGCTACGTGGCAGGCGGCAGATATGGCGCAGCTCACGCAGCATGGACAGGCGGATACGGTTGGCTGCGCGCCGCAGGCTGTAGGGAAACACGATACGGAAAATCAGAATGGCGATCATGGAAGCCAGCACCATGGCCTGCACGCGGTTGAAATATTCCAGCGCGTTCATCACCTGGTGATTGCCTTTCACGGTCATGGGAAAGATCATGAAACCATAGGCGATGAGGGCAACGCCCATCCACGCCCCCGTGCGCTTGCCGGGCTGCACGAAAGCCGGCAGCAGAAGCATGGGCAGGTAGCACAGGATCATGCCTTCATAGACTTCAACGCACGGAATCAGGATCACATCCAGTACGAAAGCACTGGCGGCTGCGGCCAGCATGCCGGCCAGAAAGCCGAAACTTCCCATCGCCGGGGTCGGGCTCGTGCCGAAGAGACAGCAGATGATGGACGTGAAGGTGACGAAAATCTTGCCTTCCGGCCACGCGGTCACTTCATAGATCAGAGAGGTCACCATCACCGCCGTGCTGACCTTGAGCCCTGTCTCCATCGCCAGCACCGGATCACGCCAGCGCACATGGGGAAAGCGGAAAGTATCCTGCTTTCTGGGGGACAGGCTGAAATCAGTATCATAGCCCAGGCTGGCGCGCAGCTGGCGGGCAGCGATCTCGATGTCACTGAGCAGATTAGCAAGCACTGTCAGCATCAGCACTTCTTCAGCCTCAGCCTGTGCCTGGGCACTGACCTCCACCTCACCTGCCAGCGCCAGAGCCTGGCTGCGCAACTCAGAGAGTTCACCCAGAATAAGCGGCGTTTCCCCAGAAGGGGAAAGCGTTTCGCTGTCACCGCCGCGCGCCTCAGCCCTTTCAGCGGCCCCCGCCTGAAGACCGGGTTCTGCAAACAGGTTCTCAGGCAGGCGCTGCAGCATTTCACGCACGCGGTGAAACAGCAGGACTCCAGGCGGTATCCTGCCGCCGCTTTCCACAAGTTCCTCGTAATGGCGCACAAGCGGGTAATGCAGCGGAGCGCCGAAAATACGCGCAAGCGCACTGGCCAGCGCAGCCAGGGTGGCATGGGCGTGCGGACCTGCATGAGCTTTGCCGCGCAGTTCGATGGCCAGAAACTCAATCTGGGCATCCGCTGCCAGAATGCGGGTGATCTCTGTCTCAGCCGTGCGGCGGGTGTCGGCCTGGTCCTCCAGGGCCGCGCCCAGAATGCGGCACACATTGCCAAAGCTCTGCTCCAGGTTCTGGCGCAGCTTTTCCCATGCGCCTGCAGCCGGGTCACCGGTGAAGACGATGCAGCTGAAACGGCTGCACATCACCCCAAGAATGATGTTGGTGCCACGCGACATGCCGAGCCAGAAGACCGTATTGCCGTCCGGAATGGCATTCATGGCGACGATGACGGTCGTAAAGCCCGCCAGGCCCCAGCCATAAGTTCGGAAATTGCTGGCAAAGCTGCCAAAGAACAGGCACATCCCCGTCCACAGCGCCAGAACGGGCAGGAACAGCCAGGGCGCCTGGGGCAGAAAAGCGGTGATCGCGATACCCGCCACCACGCCAAGCAGCGTACCCATGATGCACCAGCGGGCCTTGGAAAGGCTTTCTCCGCCCCCTGTCAGGGAAACCGCCCAGCAGATCAGGGGCGCCCAGCCCGGACTGCCCATTTCCAACGGATAGGCAAGTCCCAGGGCCAGAAGGCAGCCGAAAGCCGTGCGCAGCGTAAAGCCCAGCCTGGGGGGAAACATCAGAAGGGGCTGTGCTGGTGAAAATCCGGCCCATGCGCCCATGCGACCCAGGACGGCACGCAGCCGCGCAGGAAAGCGCATGACGAGCTGATAGGGGGAAAGGACTGGCGGGCCTGTCGACAAGGCGGACTTTCAGAAGGAAATCAAAGCAGGAGGAAAACCAGGAACGAGACAGGGATCAGAGCAGGCACGCAATCCATGCTGCCTGCAGCCCTGCCAGAAAAGGCAAAATTGGCTTGAAGCGTTTCAGTCAATGCCCCAGCAGCCCGCCTGACGCAACTCCGCAGGGGGGGCTCAGACAGTATGAGCCCGGGCAGCCTGAACCCTGCAACGCCCTACGCTTTTCAGAAGGTCGTGCTTTCGATTATTCTGGTGGCTCTTGCGGCCTCTCTGGCCCGTCTCTACGGAGCTTTGCCTGCCATGGCGACAATGTTGCTGCCCCTCTCTCAATACGTGCTCACGCACCGTGAAAGAATTTTCAACCCGCCCGCTGCTGCAATGCTGAAGCTGGCCGTCATGGGCTGCGCTCTCGCTATGGCTCCAGCTGTTGCCTGGAGCGCGTCAACATCCGCACTTGCCAGCACCAGCGCGGCGTCAGTCAGCATTCCCCCTTCAGAGACTTCGCTCAGGGCCATTTTTCATGGCACCCGCACGCCTGAAACAGGCGCGAATACCGTAAGTTCTGCTCCTGCGAAAGAACACGAAGGCAGCCGTACAGCGCCCGGTCCAGGCGGGGTTTTCTTCGGCATCGGCGCTCAGCCCTGCAGCAGCTGGAGCAGCGCCAGCACCCGGACCGTCAGCAACGGGCCCTTTCAGGCGCAGCGTTATGAAAGCTGGGTTCTGGGCGCGTTCAGCGGATTGCAGACAGCCTGTCTCCTGGCCAATGATGGCAATGTAAGCCAGTGCGGAGGCAATATGCTCAAGCCTGCCGCCCTTTCCGACAAAAACCCTTCAGAGGGAGACAGCAAGCTCATTCTGGATTCCGTCCGGCTGGTCTGCACCCTTGCCCCCACAACGTCAGTAGGCAATGCCACCCTCACGGCCTGGAGCAAATATGCCCGCCTGGGCTCGGTGGTCAGCACGATCCATCAGGCCACCGGACTGGTGGATGATATCGCCAGGAAATTCTCCCAGGAAATGAACAGCCTGCTGGACGACGATACCCCTGCCCCCTGAAGGTTGCAGACCCAGCTGCCAGCCGGATGGGCGGCTGACAGGCAGGAAATGCAGGGCTGACCGCCTTGCAGCCATGAAGGGGCGGCTTCATCATGAGCCCCCGTCCTGAAGCGGAACCGTCTTCAGGCGAGATCTCTTTAGGGGAGCCCTGTTTCATGACTGATTCAGCCACCAGCGCCACAGACCGCCAGACCCTCGCCCGGCGTGAATATGAAGCCGTGACGGATTTTCTCCAGAAATCCGAAGCCTATCTCGATGCTCTGCAGCATTCCGTGCTGACGCATGATTTTCTGCCTCACCGCCGGAGCACGCCGAGCGCGGCCCTGATCGGCGATCCCTCTTCCTGGGCGCTGATGGCCTCTGCTCAGTCAGAGCTCGAACGGGCGCTGAAAAAGGAAATCGATGCGCTAAAAAAAGCTCAGGCTGATCTGGCACGCGCAGCCGGCCTCTGAGCCCTGCCGCTTTCTTGAAAAACGAGGCTGGGCATAACGTTTGGCGTCTGTTTTCTATCAGCCGTCTGACTTTCCGGTCAGCCAGATTTTTCAGATCGCGCCGTCAACATCCACGCCGTCCACGCCAAAACCTGCCAGCCCGGCCCCGGCATCCGACTCAATGGCTGCCTGGTCACCTTCCACCGGCGAAGGGACAAAGGCTGTGTCCGCGCCGATGAAGTCAGGCGTGTTCTCAAAAGCATCACTTCCTTCGGGATTGTGATCGCTGCGTGGCAGCCCGTCCGGCTGCTGGCTATCCTGTGAGGCAGCCTGGTCTTTACCGGAAGAGGATGTCCCATTCTGCGAGGTAGCCATCCGTTATCTCCTGTGATGATGCTGCCGAAACTATCCGGGGAAACCCTCTCAAGAAAAGATTTCCCCAGGCAGGCTGCAAAAACCGCTTCTCCTCAGCCAGCCTTGTTTCGCTGCGCTTCTTCCTGGGCCAGGGCTTTTTTGGTGGATGGGCGTGCCCATACACGTTCCTTAAGGGCCTGAGCTTTGGGATAGTCCTTCATGTCCAGCCCGACACCGGGAGCCCAGCTGATGAGCACAGCCGCATAAGCATCAGCCTGCGTGAAGGGTCCGAGCCAATACGTGCCTTCGGGCAGCCAGGCTTCAAGCTGGCGCATGCGCTTCTTCAACCCGGCCATGGCGCGTTCACCCACTTCCCCCTTCACCTTGCCGAAGGTGAAAAACGCCGCATAGGCGCTGTGGATGTCGCCACAGAAGCCGATCGCCTCATCAACGCGGGCACGGCGCATGCTCCCCTGGACGGGGCAGAAAGCAGGAATGTCACTGAGATCGCCGATATAGGGCAGGATGGCATCATTCTGGGTCAGGACCTCATCAATGATTTCCAGAGCCGGTACGGCGCCACGCGGATTGATCTCGTAATAATCGCGTCCGCTAGCCGTCTTTTCCGTCTGCAGGTTCACCGCTTCAATGGTGAAGGGCACTTCAGCCTCGATCAGCATGATATGCGATGCCAGGGAACAGGCCCCCCAGGCGTAATAGAGTTTGTAGGTCTGTGCCATGGTCTCATCCTTCCTAGTGTGCGCAGATCCGCCTGCAAAGGCGATGATGCTTAAGGAAAGTTTCCTCTGGCTGTGAGCGCCTGTCAACAAGGATGAGGGTCAACAAGACAGACCGGCTGAAAGCCCCTTTAAACGCTCTTGCCCCCTCACGACATAAAAGAAAAGAACAGCCCCAAACCGGAGAGTGATTCTGCAGATAAGCAGAATTAGGAGATACCAGAACCATGACCGCCCATTCCGCTTCCGCAAACGCCCCTTACCGTATTTTCGCGGAATTCGAGACCAGCGAGGAAAGCTTTGGTCCTTTTCTTGACCTCTGCCGCTATGACGCGCGCGAAAGCCGCCAGGAAGAGCCGGGCTGCCTGGACTTCACGGTTCTGGTACCCGAAGGCGAGCGCAACGTCATTGTTCTCTTTGAGGTCTACCGCGACAAGGCTGCCTTCGAAGCCCACCGCAACACGCCGCATTTCATCAAATTCGCCCGCGGCTGCGCGGACATGCATGTCATCACGCGCACAGTGCGCCCCCTGCTGGGCCCTGAAGCGGCCACCCACTGAGCAGCTGCCTGGATGAAGGAAGCGGCATTTCCCGGGCGGGAAAAATGGTTGTTCAACCAGACCGGGGGCCTGGCAACGGCGGCCTGACCAGCAAGCGCAGGCACAGAAAACTGCCCAACCCTGCCAGCCCGATCACACATCCCATGGGCCATGGCGTGCCGTCTGCAAACCAGCCGGTCAGGCCGCTGCCCAGAATGCCGCTGCCATATTGAAGCGCCCCTACCAACGCTGAAACCGCGCCTGCTTCCTGCGCGTGGTTCTGCAGGGCACCGGCAATGGAATTGGCCACGATCAGCCCTGTAATGCCCATGAAGCCAAGCAGGCTCAACACCAACCCCCACAGCCCGCCCCAACCAGTGGCGGTGGTCAGAACAGTCAGAACGCCCGCCAGCAGCGCAATCGCTGTGCCTGCCCGCAGAATTGGCAGGATACCGACCTTCTCGACCCAGCGGGCATTGAGCGCATTGGTGGCCATGACGCCCAGAATGCCCAGCCCGAACAGATAACCGAAAGCTGAAGGCGCGACGTGATAGAAGCCGATATAGGCGAAAGGCACGCCCGCCACATAAGCGAACATGCCGCCATAGTAGAAAGCCCCTGTCCCGCCAAAGCCCATCACGCCACGCTGGGTCAGCAGCCGACCATACAGTCTGAGCGCCCCCGAGATGGTTACATGGCGGCGTTTTTCAGGCGGATGGGTCTCAGGCAGGGTAAAGAGCAGACCGAATGTCAGCACCCCCGTTATAGCCAGCAGCCAGAAAATGGCCCGCCAGCCTGCATGGTTCAGAACCGCACTCCCCACGAAAGGCCCGAGCAAAGGCGCACAGGCCATGGCAACGATCAGGGTGGAAAGCATACGCGCGCCCTGCGGTCCGGGATGGAGATCACGCACCATGGCACGCGCCAGCACCACCCCGCTTGAAGCCCCGAAAGCCATGATAACCCGGCCGCCGATCAGCACCCCGATCGTGGGGGCCAGCGCACAGCTGATCGCCCCGAGCACGAAAAAGACCAGCCCCAGGGCAATGGGCAGCCGGCGCCCCAGCCGGTCTCCTACCGGTCCCCATACCAGCTGACCGAGGCTGAAGCCGATGAGGAAGGCGGAAACCGTCCATTCCACCGCACCGACACTGGCATGCAGCGCCGCACTCATAGCCGGCATGGCAGGCAGATAGACGTCGATGGAGATGGCGGCGAAAGCCATCAGCAGGCTCAGCACCCCCAGCATCCACACGCGCCTGAAACCAGCCGGCCCGAAAACGTCGCTCCCTGGCCCAACCCCGCTGCCGCCACTTTCAGGGCCAGCCAGAGCTTCGGCTGGCAGAAGGGCTTCTGCGAGCGTTCCCTCCAGCATCAGCTCCAGGCTTTCCTCCGTGCCCCTCGCCGCGTCCTCACTGGGCCCGTTTCCTGCAGCGCCTGCGCGTTCTGCAGGCTTGCCGGCAGGACCTTCCTGGGGGAAAGACACTGGCAGGGGGATCTGCTCAGAGCTTACCCATCTCCATCAGGCGCCGGTAGAACTGGCCGACATTGCGGCGCAGTTCCGGTAGAACGGCACTGCCGTCAAGGCCGTGGAAGGAGTGGGCCTTCTCCACCCCTTCGCGTTCATGGGCCGGGAGTTCCCCTTCAGCATCCGGGCCTTTGTGCTTGAGGCTGCGCATCACCTCATTGGCCAGGTTACAACAGGCAATGGCCGTCTCCTGGTGGGGGGAAGTATAGAGCACATTATGGTCGGGCAGCGACTTGCAGACCACCTGATAAGCCCCATCGGCCCCACGATCGGCGGCCTTGTGGCCCTCCCCGGCCCCTTCGCGATTTTCATGAACGCGCACGACCTCGAACTTGTCTGACTTGTCCCCCTTGAAGGTAAAGAACTTGCGCTGCTCATCCTGCGACATGTCGAGACGGGTCTGATGATGGGCCATGAAATCTCCTTTTTCTTTCCGTTGAAACCTGATGCGGGCCGCTGCCTGTACAGTAGCGACCACAGCGCAGCCAGGTGCCTTCAAGGCAGCTCACTGCCGATTTTCAGAACTGAAGTCTTTCTTCACCTTACCGACATCGCCTCACATTGGAAATTGGAAGACGCTTGCCACGCAAAATTTTCCCAATTGCTCCCCCAGCCGGCTGATCCCCCAGATCCCGGAGGCTTCGCGGCCAGCACCTGACACGCTATTCTGCCTTCATGCCCCTTCCGCCCTTCCACTTTCCGCCTCTGCGTTTCCCTCTTCTGCAAGTCCAGTTGCGCCGCCTGCTGGCGCCTGCGTTTGTCCCGCCTGTCCTGCTGGGGGTCGCCCTGTGCGTTGCCGGTCTGCAAATGGGAAACGCCGCTCCTTCCGCCCCCTTGCTGCCCGCCACGCCTCCAGCGGTTACGAGAGCCACTGCGCCGCCCCTGCCTGAGGACGCGCCGGCAGGGGCGAAGATCGCAGCGCAGAGACAGGCCCTGTCCGGCGCGGCTAAAGGCCAGGCCGGGCAGGGTCGCGAGGATTGGCAGATTTTCGTGCCGCCCGATGTCCGCCTTGCCGCCCAGGCGGAAGCCGCGCGCCGCAGCGCTGTCGGAACCATGCCGGACCAGTTGGGACCCGCTCCCCACACGTCCGGCGGACAGGGTCAGGGCCGCGAGCCCGGCAACCAAGCCGGCCTGGCCGACATGCCTGAAGTGGCTATGGAGCCTTATCTGACCATTCCGGATTTCAACATCACTCTCCAAGACCGCCAGGCAGGGCATTGGGGCAGGGCCGTCCAGCAGGCCATTGCGGTAGCCAAGGCACATGGAGGGGGTACCGTGCGCCTCCTGGCCCATGCCTATCCGATTGAGGGCCAGGATCTCTTCATTCCTTCAGGCGTTACGCTGGAAGGCGCTTCACCCGGCGCGACTGTACTTGCAGAAGAGGAAAACCCCGGTACTGACCAGCCGCCGACAGGCCAAGCACGACAGCACAGGCGCCACCGCTCCAGGCGGCATCTGCTTGCTGCCCCGGCGCGCTCCACAGAAGGGGGCGGGCTGCCCTCGAGCCTGATACTGGAACCAGGCCACACGGTGCGCCTGGCCAGTGCCACCACCCTGCGCCATCTCGCCGTGCTCTCCGCCGGTTGGGTCCGCACACCCGGCACTCCCCCTGCCCCTTATCTCCCCTCTGCCCCAGGCCCGGCTGCCCTGACGATTGACGGCGCAACAACGTTCCGCCTCTCACCAGCGCTTCTCCCCACCTCACAGGAGCTGCCGAACCAGGCGGGCTCAGCCCGCCCCCCTGCAGGACACAAAACCGCCAAGACGCCCCGCTGGGCCACACTCAACCCCGCCTCCAGCTCTTCCGGCCCCGCCACAGACGTTACGATCGAAGACGTGGTCCTGTTGGGTTTCGGGCAGGGGATTGAGGCCCATGACGTGGCGCGGCTGCATGTTACCGGCGTGACAGGGCGCGTGCTCAACGGGGTACAGCTTGATGGGTGCCGACAAGCCTGCCGTTTCTATGACGTAAGCTGGGACAGGCTGCCTGCCCCCGGCCGCCAGAGCCCCCTTAACGCCCTCCCTTCAGCGGGCGCATCTTCCGGCCCTGAACCCGGGCAGGGACTGCCAGTAACGCTTCAGGCCCCTGACCCTTTCCCGGCTCACTGGCCTGCTGCGGTCGGCTGGCCGGTCAGGCTGTGGTCTGGCGAGGCCGCCGGAAGCGCTGTTCTCTACCGCCTGCCCGGTGGTCGCTTCACCCTGCGCGACCTGCAGCTTTCAGAAAAACGCGCCGATGTGCAGACCGGCCCGCTGCAGACCAGCCCCACCCGGACAGCGCTGCGACTGGAACTGTCAAAAACCTTCAGCCCCGGCATTGGCTTTGACTTGCGCAATGGAACGGGCGTTGCCCTGTATGAAACCACGGCACGGCACTTCCCCATCGCCTACCGGCTGGGTGAAGGCCTGCACGGGGCAAGGCTGGTCGATGCCGTTGCCCAGGGCCAGCCTGCCAGAAGCGCTCTGGCCCCAGAAACTTCGCCCACCCGGGCTCCCCTGACCGGCATCGGCCTGCTGACCGACGGAGACGCCCAAGGCGTGCAATGGGTGGGCGGGCAGTTCACAGATCTGCAGCGCCCGCTCGTGCTGACCAGCCAGGCTACAGGCGCCGGAGAGCGGTCTGGAACTGACTCCAACCTGCCTGAAACCAGCCTGATTGGCGCGGTTATCGAGGCCCCGCGCGCCCTGGCCCAAAGCTGCATGGAAATTCTGGGCGGCACCGCCCAGGTCAGCGGCATCGGCTGCGCAGGTGGGGCACCCGTTCTTATCGGATCAAGCACCCGGGGCCGAGTCTCACTCCTGGGCGTCCGCCTCGGCAACAGTGTTCTCGACAATCAGTCCCGCTTCCAACCCGTGCTTCTGGACAGCGGGAGCGGGCTTCTCTCAGGCCTGCGCCCCGCCCGGATTGAGAGCCTGGCTGCTCTGCCTTCCTGTAACGAGGCACAACTCGGTAGCGAGGTTTATCTCACCCGTCTGCGCAAACCTGGCGAGCCTGCCGGCGCAGGATCAGGCGGGCAGGTGATCTGCACGGGCCTACCTGACTCCAGCCGAAGCGGAAACGTATCCGGAACGGCCACAGGCCCGGCTGATACTTTTGGCTGGGTCTCGCAATTTTCCGGCCTCCCTGTCACGCAGTAAATCTGCGCCCTTGTGCGCCCGGACGCCCTGCTGAGCTGACCTTCCATAGGGACGACTCTGAGGGAGGCTTGCCTGTAAGCCCTCACTCAGCCGATTCCGCTACGATCTCTTGGTATCCTTAGTAGCTACCCTCTTCTTCCGCATGCAACATTGAAAATTCGGAATCCCGGGGCTTCGATAACAGGCTGGTTTATAGATATGCCCTGATTAATCCCTAAAAACGTATCTAAGCAACGATATGGGGAATTTCTGTCAATGGTATCTTTTAAGTTGACCGTAAGAGAGCCGGAGGTTACCTAACGTAAACAGGTAGCCAATATAGATACCTCCCTCTCTCACCCAAGCTTTCCCGCTTCCGGCTTTCCAGGCGAAAGGGCGGAGCTGGAACAGCCTAGAAGCGGATCAGAAACCATGATGCACGGCAGACGTCCGACCTGGAGCCCAAATGAACTTGCCACTCTCACCCGTCTGAGAGAGCAAGGCTTTCCCATGACGCTGATCTCCGAACGGCTCGGACGCAGCTACAAAGCGGTTTCCCACATGCTGGCGCGCCAGGCGCCCCAACTGATCCGCCGTCGCAAGCCAGGGCAGAAAACCCCCTCCAACCGCCCGCGCTCTGCACCTTGCAGCCCGCCAGGTCTGAACAAGGAAGGGACTGACAGGCAACTGGCCGCAGAGCGGCTTCCGCCTGGAGGCATTTACCGGCGCATTCCCGAAGGGCTGCAGCTTACAGCCCGCGAACGCGAGCAGGCCTATGATCCGGCCCCCCTGCCGGCAGGCCACCCCCTTACCCAGCGTCGCGTTCGTCTGTCACGCTTTCTCACGGCTGCCACCCTGGCGGGCAGTTCCAATACGGCTTCAGCTGACCTGCGGCCGGAATAAAACCTTAGGGGCCAGACTCAGGGCAGATCGAGCCCATGGCCGCGCAGCAGGAAGAGCATGCCATAAGCACGGTGGTCGGAAGGCACGTAGCCGACCGGATAACCATGCCGGTCGGTAACGCGCCCGCTCGGGTCAATGAAGCCGAGCCGTTGCCGACGCTCATTGGACACAAGGCCCTTACTGTTCATATGCGCCAGTTCGTACCCGCTGCCATCAAGCACGCGCGCCCGGTTCTTCCATGAGAGAGGCTGGCCGGGTTGCGGATTCCTGACGATACCGACCGGCAGATCATGACGGTCTGTCACCTTGCCCTCAGGTGTAACATGCCCGCTGATCATGCCCTGCGCGTTGAAAATGCGACCGTCGGGCGTGACATGCGGCGTGTAGCTCTGCACAGCACGGGCATGCGGGGCCGGGCTCAGTTCACGCTGTGACGCAGGTTGAGGCGTCTGAGCCTGCGCACTAATCCCGGTCGCTGTACAGGCCAGCAGAGAAAGCACAGCCCCTCGCGTCGCCCCGTTAATCCACAAATACGTTTCTGAGTGTTTACGTTTCACGCTTTCAACGTCCTTTACGGAGCAGACGGGACCTGCGGGCACGCACTTTCGCGCCCCCATGACGGGCTGGCTTGTGCCTGACCAAGGCCCTGCCCAGCCATGCGCTGCCCGCCAGCGTGGCTGCAGCACTGCCGGCCATCAGAACCGGATGACGGCGACAGGCCCCCTGAAGCAGCATGGTTGCAAAGGAGAGCATCACCTTCAGCCCCAGCTTGCTTTCACCGTGCCGGCGTTCACGGAACACCATCGGCACGTCATGGACCCGCAGCTTTTCGGAAGTGGGCATCATCATCGTCAGATCCAGCAGGATCTTGAAACCCCGCCCTGACAGCGCCGGAGCCACGGCTTCAAAACGGTGGCGCGGCAGGGCGAAGAAGCCGCTCATCGGGTCAGTCAGCGGCACGCCCAGCAACAGGCGGGCCAGCCAGGTTCCGCCTTGTGAGAGGCTCTGCCGCCAGCCATTGGCCAGCCCGTCCCGGCTGCCACCGCTCACGTAGCGACTGGCCACGCTGAGATCAGCCTCATCTTTCAGCAGAGCTTCGACCATCTCCTCCAGGCAGCTTTCATCATGCTGCAGGTCGCCATCCATCACCACCACCACCCGGGCCGAAGAGCTGAGCGCGCCTTCGATCACGGCTGAGGACAGCCCGCGCCGCCCGACCCGGCGCAGGCCGCGCACGCGCCCATCCTCAGCAGCCAGGCGTCGCACTTCTTCCATGGTGCCATCAGGAGAATTGTCATCGACAAAGATGAGTTCCCAGTGATGGCGTGGCAAAGCACGTTCAACCGCTTCAACAAGCGGGCGCACGTTCTCAACTTCATTGTAACAGGGGACGACAATGCTGACCTCAGGACTGCCCTGCGAGGGTCGCTCCTGCGTGGCTGAACGGTTAGCCGGGTTATGCGCCATCAGACCAGTCCTTCCCGAACAGTTTCGCTCACTCAGCTCTCCTCCTGAAAACGGTTCCGGCAAAAAGCACAGGGAAAGAGGAAATACCCACGCATCTGCCACAGACCGAGCCGGCCTGAATGGCCAGACGTTCAGCAAGGCGCCCGATCATGTAGACCCCTGCCTTCCCGACAATGGCCGGAGATACCCAATAACGGGAACCTTCATCCCAAGCGGACCTGCGTCTGTCAAATCCCCTGCTGGAAGCGGTCAGGCAGGCAGGACTGCCAGAGCTTCCAGCACCCCAAGGCAGCGCAGGCGCCTGCGCTCGCGGGTGATCCGATCTTCCAGCCCGGGCGTCATCAGGTCACGCCATGAATCAAAAGCCGGCAGCGTGAAAACTTCCCGCCCCTTATCGGGACTCTCATCCAGCCCCTCATAATGGGCGATTTCAAGCTGGGCCTCATCAAGGGCGGGTTCTTCCAGCTCGAAGAGCGTGCCGTCCTCGCGCCGTCCCCGCAGCAGTTCCAGAAGCAGGGCCTGCATGGTTATGATCCGGCTTGGATCATGATCGGGATTTTCCAGCACGCTGCGCACGGTCTCCGTCCAGAATACCTGCGCCTTGGAAGTGGCATCTGCGGCAATGCGCGCCACCTGGTCAGCCATCGCCTTGTTGGCAAAGCGGGTGAGAATCGTGTCCTTGTAGGCCACCAGGTCCACCCCCGGCGGCGCCTGAAGGGTGGGGATGACGTCGCGGTCCAGCACGTCGTCAACAAACCGGCGCAGCTGGGGATAGGCCAGCACGTCATGCACCAGATCCACCCCCATCAGCATGCCGGCCGCGCTCAGAATAAGGTGGCTGCAGTTGAGCATGCGGATCTTGGCGTGCTCGAAAGCGCTGACCTGGTCAGAGAACTGCACCCCCACCTTCTCGAAAGGGGGACGGCCGGCGGCGAATTTGTCCTCCACCACCC
Source organism: Oecophyllibacter saccharovorans (assembly GCF_006542375.1). Lineage (GTDB taxonomy): Bacteria > Pseudomonadota > Alphaproteobacteria > Acetobacterales > Acetobacteraceae > Oecophyllibacter > Oecophyllibacter saccharovorans. The sequence goes on from NZ_CP038143.1 coordinate 772,595, forward strand.
ATTGCGTGAAATCCTCGGCCAGAAGGGGCTGCAGGTCCTGCAGGCCGCTGCGTGCATTCAGCCGGTCCATCGTCTCCTGGCTGACGCTGGGGGTGATGCGGTCCACCATCGCATTGGGGAAGGTGCAGTTGGCCTCCATCCAGGCTGCAAGCTCCGGATCAAGCGCTTGCGCGTATCCCAGGAAGGCCTTGCGCGACACGTCCCCATTATGGCGCAGGTTGTCGCAGGACAGGATCGTCACCCCGCCAAGGCCTGCGGCCCGGCGACGGCGCATGCCTTCAGCCACGAAGCCGAAAACGGTTTTCGGGTGGCCGGAATCCGCCAGGTCCTCAGCAACAGCCCTTGTTTTCAGCCGGAACTTCCCCCGGTTCGGACCGGGTGTTTCATCAATGTTATAGCCGCCCTCCGTGATGGTCAGAGAAACGATGCGGGTTTCAGGACTGGCCAGCAGCGCCAGCACCTTCTCTCCTTCACGCGGGGCCAGCAGATACCCCTTGAGCGCGCCGAGCACCCGGATGTCACGCGCGCCGCCGGTCGCAGCTTCAGTAAGGGAATAGAGCCCATCCTGCGCGACGAAATCTTCAGCCTTCCTGAGCGCGCGCGGGCTTTCACGCAGTCCGACCCCGATGATGCCCCACTGCCGGGCCTGCGGGTCGGAAGCATTTTCGGGCAGGGAAAGAACACGGTCGACATAATTGGCCAGATGGGCCCGAAAGAAGTTCCCGACCCCGAAATGCACGATCCCCGGAGTGACGGCCGCACGGTCATAGACCGGCACGCCCACCTGCGCCTTACCGGCATGGACGGGATCGGAGGCCTGGCTCTTCAGGGTTTCGGGGGTCAGCATGGGGCTTCCTCCTCAGGCTTGAGTCTTGGTCTTAATTCCTGGATTTGCTGGGCCTTACAGGCTGTGGGTGCAGTTCAGGCCTGGCTCTGGCTTGCCAGGACTTTCCGCAACAGCGGCACGAACTGATCAAGGTGTGAAATGCGCAGCAGTCCAGGCCATTGCGGGGCTGGTTTGTCAAACGGACGCAGAAGCACACAGGCCATGCCGGCCTTGCGGGCCGCTTCCACCCCTGCATCCGAATCTTCCAGCACCAGGCAATTGGCGGGCGGGATGCCCTCTTCAGCAGCAGCGTACAGATAGATATCGGGGCGTGGTTTGGGCATGTTGAGGTCACGCCCGGAATGGATACGCTCTTCCTCGAGGATTTCATCGAGACCGGTACGCGCGAATTTGGCTTCCATCTCCGCCTCTGAAGAGTTGGAGCCGACGCGAATCGGCAGGCCGAGGTCGATCACGTCACGCAGCATCTCTTCAGCGCCGTCCACCGTTTTGGCTTCCTTGCGCATCAGGCTGACAATGCGCCCTTCCATCATGGCGGCCCAGTTACCCGGAAGCTTGCGCCCGGTATGGGCTGCGATCTTCTCGCCGATCTTGGCCAGCTCTCCGCCGCTGAACAGCTTGTTGGCTTCGGCATTGGTGATGTTCCAGCCATATTTACGGGCTTCTTCGCCCATCAGGGCAGTGGAAAGATTCTCGCCTCCCACCAGCACGCCGTCACAGTCGAATATCACCATCCGCAACTGCCCGTCCGGCTGCACGGCGGCAGGGGCGTCAGCCGGAATGGGGAAATTAGCCGCATGGCCCGCAACCTGCGCGTCTGAACCGGATGAGGTCGTGCCGGGGGAAGGGGTGCTCGATTTATAATCGTTCATGAAGAGTACTCCTGTTTCCTGCCCTTGTTGGTCTCTTATTCAACTCGTTTGCTTGCATGCCGGCTCACTGCCAGAACCGATCTGCCGACCCCGGGTCTGACCTTGAAAGGAAAAGCGCACCGTGGCGCCTCCAAGGTCCTGCAGGAAAGGCAGCATCGGTCAGGAACCGGACGAAAAAAGGGCGCGCCTCAAAAATCAAAAATAAGGAAGGCGCCGCCACGTGAGCTGATTTCAGAGAACTGCTGAACCGTGACACGAGAACCTGCCTCTGAAAGCAAGCTTCAGATTGGCGCCTGCTCCGCATTCTTTGGCGGCATGTGCCTGCAACAATCTGCCGCGATCCTCCCGTGACCGCTGTATTTCTGCCACAGAGGCTAACAAAAAATATCTCTGAAAAAAACCCTGTCCCTTTCTGTCCAGGCCTGTTCTCTCTCATACAGACCCCGCAATTATTCCAATTATTATTGACCTGAAGCGACCAATATTAGTTGGAAGGCCCTTGGTAGCTGTGCCCCGTGCCAGACCCCACACTAGCCCCTCAATTGATTTCTGAATCAAAACAGGCAATACTTGGCGCTAAAATTTCAATGGGTTCTGTTTTTCGGCTTGTGCCTTTCCGGCAAAAACCGAAGCCTTTGCAGTCAAGGAGGAAACGGCTGCCTGGACTCACCGGTAAGTGCTACTTCCGTCAACCGGAAGAAAAATACCGGAAGAGTAATTCTGCACTGTGCGTAAGTATTATCTGCCGAGGCCGGTTCTGGTCATGAATGATCGCTCATGATTGATCACATTCCGAAACCGGAAGCCGGGGGGACTTCAGGCGCGTTTCGCTTATTACCGATCCCGGCAGGGAATTTCCGGTTAAAGTCAGAAAACAGGTAGCAGCTTCTGCAAAAACAGTCCCTCATCCAGCCCTGGTGCCAACAGTCAGAGAGGATCCGCGTGATCGCCAAACGAAAGCCCCTCAAGCCCTATACCCTCAAGGACGTCACCATCATCGAGGACGCCAAGGTGCGCCGCGTTATCGCCGCTGCAGCGCTGGGCAATGCGATGGAATGGTTCGATTTCGGCGTTTACGGCTATCTGGTCACGGCACTTGGCAAGGTCTTCTTTCCGGCCGTCAGCAGCTCGGTCCAGCTGGTGGCCACTTTTGCCACCGTATCGATCACATTCATCATGCGCCCTCTGGGCGGCTTCGTGTTCGGGCTGCTGGGCGACAGGCATGGCCGCCAGAGCGTGTTGGCAGCCACCATCATCATCATGTCGATCAGCACGTTCTGCATCGGCCTCATCCCCTCATTTGCCAGTATCGGCCTCTGGGCGCCGCTGCTTCTGCTGCTGTGCAAGATGGCGCAGGGCTTCTCGGTGGGCGGTGAGTATACCGGCGCGGCCATCTTCATTGCTGAGTATTCCCCCGACCGCAAACGCGGCTTCTGGAGCAGCTTTCTCGATTTCGGCGCTTTCTCGGGCTTCATCGCCGGCGCCGGCGTGGTGGAACTGCTGACCATGGTCATGGGGCCTGACGCCATCGTGAACTGGGGCTGGCGCCTGCCCTTCTTCCTGGCTCTGCCGCTGGGGCTGCTGGGAATCTATTTCCGCCATGAGCTCGAGGAAACGCCAGCCTTCCAGCAGCATACCGACAGTCTGGCCCAAGACAATCAGGCAAAAGACGCCCAGAAACCTGCCGCACCCCGCAAATCTGCCGGCCAGGATGAAGCTGACAAGGCGGTTGCAGGCACCGCGCCGCGCGTATCGTTCAAGAGCATCCTGCATCAGTACTGGCGTGCCCTGCTGATCTGCGTCGGTCTTGTCATCACCGCCATGATGGCGACGCATCTGATGCTGACCTACATGCCGAGCTATCTGACGGGCAGCCTGGGCTACGCGCCTCAGAGCGGCGTGTTCATCATGCTGGTTGTGATGGTGGGCATGCTGTTCATCCAGCCCATGATCGGCTGGATGTCGGACCGGGTCGGGCGCAAGCCGTTCTTCTATGCCGGCAGCATCGGGCTGATTCTCCTCTCGATCCCGGGCTTCTGGGGGATCGACAGCGGGCATCCCTGGCTCGTGTTTCTGGGCCTGTTCCTGTTTGCAGCCCTGATGAACTGCTTTACCGGCGTCTGCGGTTCCATCCTGCCGGCCATGTTCCCCACAGCCGTGCGTTACAGCGCGCTGGCCAGCGCCTTCAACATCGCGGTAGTTGCCGCCGGTCAGTCTCCGACCATCATGGCCGCCCTGGTGAGCTGGACGGGCAACCTGATGATGCCTGCCTATTTCATGATGGGCGTCGGCGGGGTCGGGCTGGTCACGTCGATCTTCATGCGTGAAACCGCCAACATGCCCCTGCGCGGCTCCAAGCCGATGGCCTCCAGCCTCGAGGAAGCGCGCGAGATCCTGCTCGAGCATTATGAAACGCTGGAAGAGAAGATCGAGGCGATCGACGAAGAGGTGGAACTGCTGCTGCAGCGCCGCAAACGCCTGGTGGAACAACACCCCCATGTCGACTGAGCAACTGATTGGGGAGCGACGGAAAACCGGGAGAGAACAGGAGTTGGCGCGACCTGGAAAGGCGCTTATAGAAAGCAGGTGACGCGACAGCTGCTTTCCGGGTCTTTCGGAGGCATGTAGGGCAGGAACTGTCCTGTCAGGGTCGTTCTGCCCCTGCAGGGGCTTTCTTGTGATGGTTGTCTTATGATGTTCTATCTCTGGACGCTCCTCAAACTCCTGACCGGCTTCGGCTTCGTCCTGGCCTATCTCAACCTGTCAGGGCGCACCCAGTTCTCACAGATGAATGCCATTGACCTGATCGGCAATTTCATTCTGGGCGGCGTTATCGGTGGCGTGCTTTATACCGATGCCATCGCGTATCACACCTATGTGGCAGTACTGGCCATGAGCATCCTGGTGCTCATGGGCCTCAACATGCTCTGCCGCCGCTTCCACCTGTTCCGCAATGTCACGATCGGCCGGCCCATTCCCATCATCCGCAACGGGCATTTCCTGGTCCGCAATATCGAGGACCAGAACAATCGGGTGGACATCCTCAACGTCGCCTCTCAGCTCAACCTGCAAGGCATCTTTTCCTTTGATGAGGTTGCTTATGCCCAGATCGAGCCCAACGGATCGCTAACCGTCACCTGTGACCCCAATCGCATTCCAGCACCGATCGTCATCTGCAACGGCCTTATCCGCGAAACAGAGCTGGAAGAGGTGGGGCAGAGCCGTGAAGAGCTGCTGGCGGATATGGAAAAACTGGGCATTCCCTCGCCTGAAGACGTGCTGCTGGCAGAATACCGCTATTATCCTGCCTCCCCCGGCGTGCTGCATGACAGCGGCGCCTCGCCCATGGCCGGGCATTTTCATTATGTCTGCATGAATGGTGACGTTCTGCCTCATGCAGCGCCCGAACGCATCAGCCCGCAATCAGTAGCCCCCGCTACCCCCTTCAAGAGCGCCGGTCTGCCGCCTTATCTTAAGAGCAGCACTGAAGGGCCGGCGCGCGCAGGCGCCACAAGCTGATCCCGCGCAGAGTGCACGTCCTCTCCCGTTGCCTGTCCAGCTGAAAGACACTGACATGTTCACCTCTCCCCTGCCGCCTCTTTTCCAGAACGGTACCGTTGCCCTCACCTCTTCGGGACTTCAGGTCGGTGAAAAGCTTTATGCACTGAAGCGGATCCGGGCAGTCCGACTCAGCAACCGCATCAGCCGCACGGCTGCCATGCTGCTTTTCGCGGCATTAGCGCTGGGCGTGATCTGCTGTGTTCTGTCGGGCTGGGAACTGGTGGTGGCTGCCATTCTGGCGGTAGCGTGCCTGGGACGCGCCTGGTGGTTGGGCCGTCGCTCCTTCCGCGTGCTTATCCTCAGCCTGACCCCTGAACAGGGCGCTACAGGCGCGCCGACCGATACAGCGGTCCTGGCCAGCCAGGACCACGCGCTGATAGATGATCTGGCCCAATCCCTTGGCCGGACACTTCAGCAGAATACCGATGCTGCTTCGCAATCAGCTGCTTCGAAAGAAGGGTAAGCGACCGAGCGCCTGCAAAGGCTTATAAAGCCTGTAGCTTATATATATTGGCTTCTTACAGAAGGTCGGGCGACAGCAGAGCGGCATGAAGATGGATCATGGTCAGAGCCGCGGCCATATTGCCGGGCGGCACCATGCCGACGACATTTCCGTTCTGGTCATGCACGCTGCCATCCACGTCAAGCAGCCCCATGACCTGTCCGCCTGCCACCACATGGCCACTGACAGGCAGGAAAGTGGCCGCCTGCGCCTGGCTGCTCTGCTGGCCGAAGGCACTCAGACCCAGCTCAACTGCAAAACTCACCCCCAGCGCCAGCGCAATTGCTGCAGACAGGGTAAAGAAACGGGAAATGGAAAAACGGGTGGGAGCAACGGCTTCAGAAGCACACATCTCTTTTTTCCCTCAAAGCGGGCCCCTTCCAGGAGCGGAAGAAGTTCAGCAGCAGGTCTGAAAACCTAAAAACGAATTGAGCCCACAATATGACCGCGAGGCGGGCATATCTTAACTTTGGCATCCCCTGATTTTACTGGAGGGCTCCGGTGCAGGCCAATGCACGAAACAGTGAGGAAATTTCCCCGTACTATTTCTCCGTAATATCGCCAAGCCCTAACCTGGCGCTAAAGGGCGGTCTCAGAAGATCGCATTCCAGAAACGCTCCCAGAAACCGGGCTTGAGCGACTCCTTGCAGCTGTCATATTGCCGCTGATAAGTGCGCGCCCGCGCGCCTACCTTGCCGGCCACCTGTACCAGCCACCCCTTGGAGCTGTAGCTGCGCCTGCTGTAACCACCGCGTCCTTCATGGTACGCAAGATATTGCTGGGCGGCATTGGTGACGGGAATGCCGAGATTTTTCTGGTTGCCCGCTATGTACCAGTCCATGAAATCAAGGGAATCGCCGAAATTTTCCCGCGAGCCGTCGCGCCCCGTGGCCTGGTTGAACTCATCCCATACTTCATCCTTGGCCTGCGGATAGCCATACGCGGTGGTCTGATATCCCCAGGGAATGATCCAGAGGATGTATGTGCGCTTTGTATGCAGGCTGCTGTGATAGCCTGATTCCTGATACATCATCGCCATCGGCACGGCAGAAGGCACGTGCCAATGCGCCTCCTCTTTCATCGCCGAGAAATACCAGCCGCGCTTCTCACGGAAAATATCGCAGAGATTACCTGGATGCTGGGGCGGCGGCGACGCACAACCAGCCAGCTGAAGCAGGCACAGTCCGGCAAGGCCAATACCCGCCCTGCGCCACTTGGCAGGCCCGACAGAGCAGACAGGCCTCTGAAAACACGGAAAACCAGGACGCCACACGGGTCAGAACGGGATTTCGTCGTCCAGATCATTGTCATGCGCGCCGGTATCCCAGCTCTGCCCACCCTGCGGCTGACTGTTTGACGGGCTCCCGGCGGCCGAACGCTGGGGGTTCTGAGGTGCATTCTGCGGGCGCGGATTGCCGAAAGAGGAACCGCCGCCGCTGTTGCTGCTGCCTCCGCTGAACCCGCCTTCATCGCCGCTGTTGCGCCCGTCAAGCAGTACGAGATCACCACGGAAACGGTCGAGCACCACCTCGGTGGTATATTTTTCCGCCCCGCTCTGGTCAGTCCATTTGCGGGTGCGCAGCTCGCCTTCCACATAGATCTTGCGGCCTTTGCGCAGAAAGCGCTCCGCCACATCGGCCAGGCGCTCGTTGAAAATCACGATGCGGTGCCATTCCGTGCGCTCGCGGCGTTCGCCCGTTGCGCGGTCATTCCAGGAATCACTGGTTGCGAGAGTCAGATTGACGATCTTTGAGCCCGATTGGGTATTGCGGACCTCCGGGTCACGCCCCAGATTACCTACCAGAGTGACCTTGTTTACGCTGCCAGCCATGCGTTTGTGCTTTCCTGTGCTGTCTCGTCCATATCCTGCTCCAGCGCCCCAACGGCAGGTTGCCGGGCTGAGGGCCGGATGAAGGGAGGCATTTCTAACCGGTCTTCTAGCATAAAGATTTTCTTCCGTCCTGACACCCTGTGTTCGTTCGTCTCCGTCCCTTTCCGATCTTCATGCAGCCCTACCCGGAAACCCTCCAGTCCATGGCATTTCGTATGCCATCGTATGCCACGCCTACCAGACCGTTACAGAAGATCAGCTGAAAAGACCTCTCCATGACGCAAGTGACGCCAGCCACGCAAACTTCCTCCCAATCTTCCGCTGCCGATGTTGAGATTGATGCCGGCACGGCTGCCCGGCACCAGACAACAGGCCGCAGGCCTGTGCCCCAGGCGCAGATCACGCCTGACCTGCCGGCCATCCGTGTGCGGGGTGCACGCACGCACAACCTGCAGGATGTGGATGTCACGATTCCGCGCGACACGCTGACGGTCATCACCGGGCTGTCAGGCTCGGGCAAGTCTTCCCTGGCTTTTGACACGATCTATGCCGAAGGGCAGCGACGCTACGTCGAAAGCCTGTCTGCTTATGCGCGGCAGTTTCTGGAGCTGATGGGCAAGCCGGACGTCGATTCCATCGAAGGCCTTTCCCCAGCTATCTCAATCGAGCAGAAAACCACTTCCAGGAATCCGCGTTCCACTGTCGGCACGATCACGGAGATCCACGATTACATGCGCCTGCTCTGGGCGCGGGCCGGCGTGCCTTATTCTCCGGCTACCGGTCTGCCCATCGAAGCGCAGAGCGTCAGCCAGATGGTGGACCGGGTGATGGACCTCCCTGAAGGCACGCGGCTGATGCTGCTTGCCCCTGTAGTGCGCGACCGTAAGGGCGACCAGGCGCGTGAACTGGCCGAGCTGACCCGCAAGGGCTTCACCCGTGTGCGGGTCGACGGCACGCTTTACGAGATCAACGACGTGCCGACCCTCAACCGCCGTACTCGCCATACTATCGAAGCGGTGGTGGACCGTGTGGTGCTCAAGGAAGGCGTGGAGCAACGCCTGGCTGACAGCTTTGAAACCGCCCTCGCCCTTTCAGACGGCCTGGCGAGCGTGGAGGAAGTCCTCCGTCCGGGTAGCGGAAATACGGCCGAAGACACTGCGGAAACAGCTAAGGAGCCCGTCAGGATCAGCTTCTCGGCACGTTATTCCTGCCCGGAATCTGGCTTCACGCTGGAAAGCGTGGAACCGCGGCTGTTCTCCTTCAACGCGCCGATGGGCGCGTGTCCGACCTGTGACGGGCTGGGCACGGAAACGCATTTCGATCCTGCCCTCATCGTGCCCGATGAACGCCTCACACTGCGCCAGGGCGCCATCGCCCCCTGGCAGGATGAAAGAGACCCCCTGTTCGAGCAGACCCTGGCTGGCCTGGCCGCCCATTGTGGTGAGGATATCGACACCCCCTGGGCTGAGCTGAAGCCGCAGACCCGCCGCTTCCTGCTTGAAGGCAGCGGCCGGGAAAACGTCAAGCTGACCTATGCCGACAACGGCAAGACCTATACGGTTACGAAACCTTTTGATGGCGTACTGAAATTTCTGGAACGCCGCCTTGCGCGCACCAGCAGCGTGCATGTGCGTGAAGCGCTGGGCCGGTTTCAGTCCGCCATGCCGTGCAGCGCCTGCCACGGCGCACGCCTGCGGCCTGAAGCGCTGTGTGTGAAGATCAATGAACGCGATATCGCCCAGGCTTCCGACATGACGATTCATGAAGCCCTGACCTGGTTCCAGGGGGTGGAAGCGACGCTGACACCGCAACGCGCTGAAATCGCCCGCCGCATCCTGCGCGAAATCACCGAACGCCTGCATTTTCTCGACCGCGTCGGGCTGGATTATCTCACGCTCGCACGCGGCTCGGCCACGCTTTCAGGCGGCGAAAGCCAGCGCATCCGGCTGGCCTCGCAGATCGGCTCCGGCCTGACAGGCGTGCTTTACGTGCTTGATGAGCCTTCCATCGGCCTGCACCAGCGCGACAATGCCCGCCTGCTTGCCATGCTGGAGCGGCTGCGCAATCTCGGCAATACCGTTCTGGTGGTGGAACATGATGAGGACGCCATCCGGCAGGCCGATTACCTCGTCGACATGGGACCGGGCGCCGGCACGCAGGGCGGCCATGTTGTGGCCTGCGGCACGCCTGAGGAAGTGGCTGAAAATCCCGAGAGCGTCACGGGTGCCTGGCTGGCCGGGCGGCGCGGTATCGCTGTGCCCGAGCAGCGCCGCAAAAGCGAGCGTTTCCTGACCCTCAGCGGTGCCACAGGCAACAATCTCCGCAACGTCACCGCGCGCTTTCCGCTCGGCGCCTTCGTGGCGGTAACGGGCGTTTCCGGCTCAGGCAAATCCACGCTGGTGATCGACACACTGTATAAGGGGCTATCGCGCAATCTCATGGGGTCAGGGGCCGTGCCGCTGCCTTACAAGACGCTCGAAGGCATGGAGCATATCGACAAGATCATCGAGATCGACCAGTCCCCCATCGGGCGGACCCCACGCTCCAACCCCGCCACCTATACCGATCTCTTCACCCCCATCCGTGACTGGTTCGCTGGCCTGCCGGAAGCCAAGGCGCGCGGCTACAAGCCGGGCCGCTTCTCCTTCAATGTCAAAGGCGGGCGCTGCGAGGCCTGCCAGGGTGACGGGGTGCTGAAGATCGAGATGCACTTCCTGCCTGACGTGTTCGTCACCTGCGATGCCTGCAAAGGCGCACGCTATAACCGCGAGACGCTGGAGGTGAAATACAAAGGCAAGTCCATCGCTGACGTGCTGGCCATGACCGTCGATGAAGCCGTGCCCTTCTTCCAGGCCGTGCCGCGCATCGCCGAGAAGCTGGCGGTTCTGCAGCAGGTGGGGCTTGGTTATGTGGCGCTCGGCCAGCAGGCCACCACCCTTTCAGGCGGTGAAGCACAGCGCGTGAAACTGGCCAAGGAGCTGAGCCGCCGCGCCACCGGCCGCACCCTTTACGTGCTCGATGAGCCCACCACCGGGTTGCATACCGAAGATGTACGCAAACTGCTGGAAGTCCTCCACGCGCTTGTGGACCAGGGCAATACGGTGGTGGTGATCGAGCACAATCTCGACCTCATCAAGACCGCTGACTGGGTGGTCGATATCGGCCCCGAAGGGGGCAGCGGCGGCGGCCAGGTGGTCGCCCAGGGCACGCCGGAAACCATCGCCACCACGCCGAAAAGCCACACTGGCGCGTTTCTCAAGCCGATGCTGGCCGCCCCCGCACCAGACGCTACTTCGGCCAAGCCGAAAGCACCGGCGCGTAAAAAAGCCGTACTTAAACCCAAATCTGAAAGCAAGGCAGGCCAGCGGAAGAAAAATGCTTGAAGACGCGTTCTTTCAGAGAGAAACGTCTTCCCGCAAAGCTTCGTAAAGCTGGCCGGGGCCCAGAAGAATTTCTTTCAAGCCCTCGCGTATCCGCTCGGACCCAAGCGCCTGCGTGCTCATAAGCTTATGAGCATCCAGGGCATCCATGATGGCATGCATGATTGCTTCCGTCAGATCAGGTGAACTGGCGAACTGCTCTTTGCTGTTGCTTGAAGCCTGCTGTTTCAGCAGACCATTCTCGAGCAACTTCCCTTTCAGAACCCCGTTGATATAAACAAGCTGATCATCATCTGTCAGCTCACCGTCGAACAGGTCATTGACCTTCTGAATGATCTCTTCAAGAAGCGCTTTTTGCTTTTCCTGAACCGCCCCGCTGCCCATGCTGTCGATAGGGGGCAGTTTCGACACTTCCCCTTGCGCCAGATCCAGCGGCTGCACGCCCCTATTGCGCAGATTATGATGCGTCAGGACCACCTGCGACAGATCCACCTCATCGCGCTCGCGCCCGAAGGCCAGGAGAGGAATCAGACGCTTGTAGAACAGAAAGTATTTCTCGATCTCCGGTCCATAAGGCACGATCTGCGACAAAAAGACATACAGCCGCACGAAGGCTCCTATGTCACTCTTGAACAGCTCCAGTGCTTCAAGCTTATCTTGCGCTACACGAGCGGCTTTTTCATCATTACGCGCTTCAGCTGCTGTCTTGTCTGCCTGAGCCGCCTTATAGCGTTTCAGTAAGCGATCAGCGACCGGTTCAATAGCTTTAAACAGTTGCGCCTGCGTGGCCTTCGGATTCAGTTCCGCTTTGGCCACCCGATCCACCTCAAATGCGTCGTAGTAACCCATGAGATCAAGTTTGGCGCGCAGATCATAGAGATCATTGGGATTCGTAGCCGCTTCAAGCTCAGCTGTTTCGTAGTAAGTTTTAAAAGCCTTCAGGATGTCTGCAGGATCATTGACGAAATCCAGAACATACGTGGTGTCTTTGCCCGGATAAGCGCGGTTAAGACGCGAGAGCGTCTGTACAGCCTGGATGCCGCCTAGTTTTTTATCCACATACATGCCGCACAGCAGCGGCTGGTCGAACCCGGTCTGAAATTTGTTGGCCACCAGAAGCAATTGATACTCAGGCCCGGAAAAAGCGTCGCGAATGTCGCGCCCGTTCAGGCCGGGATTGAGCACTTTGCTCGTCTCGCTTACCGGTTGCGGATAACTCTCCGGGTCTTCAACCTCACCAGAGAAGGCCGTCAGAACGCCCAAGGCATAATTCTTCTTACGGATATAGTCGCGAATGGCCTTCTGCCAGCGCACAGCCTCCAGCCGGCTGCCGACCACCACCATCGCTTTGGCGTTACCCTCCAATAAGGGCTGCACATTTTTGCGATAATGCTCGATAACGATCTGCACTTTCGAAGCAATATTATAAGGATGTAACCGAACCCACAGCATGAGGCTCTTCATTGCCTTACTGCGCTCGATCTGCTTCTCATCGAGCTGCTTGCCGTTTTGGGCCAGTTTGAAGGCCTGCTCGTAAGTTGTGTAATTCTTCAACACATCGAGGATGAACCCTTCCTCGATCGCCTGGCGCATCGAATAGACATGAAACGGCTTGGGCAAACCTTCCGGCCCCTCACTCGGGTCAGGCCGGCCGAAAAGCTCAAGCGTCTTCTGCTTCGGCGTTGCGGTGAAGGCGACATAAGTCAGCCCTTTCACCGCGCCAGCGCGCGCATTCACCTGCGCAGTCAGAAGTGCTTCTGTATCAATCCCCCCGCTTTCCTGGAGTTGGGCCCACTCTTCAGTGGAAAGCAGCTGTTTGAGTTTTGAAGCGGCTTCTCCCGTCTGGGAACTGTGCGCTTCATCAGCAATTACGGCGAAGCGCTTGCCTTGCGTCGCTGCCAGTTCCTGCACGGCCTGCAGCGCGAAAGGAAAGGTCTGGATCGTACAGACGATGATCTTCTTACCCTCTTTCAGAGCCTGGCTGAGCTGGGCGCTTTTGCTGCCATGCGTGCCGTCAATGGTGGCGACGACGCCGGTCGTGCGCTCGAAATCGAAAATCGCTTCCTGCAACTGCGCATCCAGCACGTTACGGTCTGAGATGACCAGCACGCTGTCAAACATCTTCTGATTCTCAGCGTCATGCAGATCCGCCAGGAAATGCGCTGTCCAGGCGATGGAGTTTGTCTTGCCTGAGCCTGCTGAATGCTGGATCAGGTAACGCTCGCCAGGGCCTTTTTCCTGAACGTCTGCAACCAGTTTGCGCGTGGCATCAAGCTGATGATAGCGCGGAAAAATCACGCTTTTGAGCTGCTTCTTTTCATCGCGTTTGCCGATAAGGTAACGCTGCAGCAGGTCGAGCCAGCTCTCTTTTGCCCAGACTTCTTCCCACAGATAAGATGTAGCAAAGCCTTCCGGATTAGGCACATTGCCCGCCCCGCCTGCATTGCCACGGTTAAATGGCAGAAAACGCGTCTCAGGCCCGGCCAGGCGCGTGGTCATCATGACTTCAGTCTGACTGACGGCAAAATGCACCAATGCACCGCCAGGAAAACTGAGGAGCGGCTCACTCCGCCCGCCTTTCGGGTGCGGATTGCGGTCAAAACGATACTGGTCCACCGCATCCTGAACACTCTGGGTGAAATCAGACTTCAGCTCAGCCGTCGCAACAGCAATACCGTTGACAAACAGAACCAGGTCCAGCGCGTCTTTCGGATTGTTGACGGAATGATGCATCTGCCGCACGACCCGCAGGCGATTCGCCTCATAGCGTTTCTGCAGAGCAGGGTTGAGCGCTAGAGCCGGTTTGAACTGCACCAGAGAAAGCGGTTTCGCCAACCCCTGCATTTCGATACCGTGCCGCAACACACTCAGCGTGCCGCGCTTATTTAAGCACTTGCGCACGCGCTCAGCCACATTCTCCGCCAGCCTGGCGCCATAGGTTTTCTGAAGCTTTTCCCAGCTCTCAGGCTGGCTGGCCTCAATCCAGGCCAGCAGGTCAGGCATGAAAAGCGCATGGTCGCGGTCGTACTGCGCTGCGTCTCTTTCACCGTAGAGCCAGCCGCGTGCGTTCATGGCCTGGCAGATCTCAGTTTCAAAATGGTGCTCGCGGTGTAAACTGCTCATGACCTGGCCTCTTTTTCTCCCGCTCTCGCTGAGTCAACTTTCACTGTAGCTGCGCGCCAGCAGCGGCATAGCGCGCTCGAAATCGGCCTGGTTATGCAGAATTAATTCAAGGTCACCTGTGCTTTTATGACCAACCGCGCTGATATCGCGGCTGAAACCCGGTTCAAGCGCTACCGAAGCCGGGTCCAGCTTCAGCGTCACCAGCAATCGGTTGGATTGCACGATAAGGCAGGCGAAGTTCTTTAGGCGTCGGAAAGCCGTATACAGTTTCAGCTGCTTTTCCTGTACGTCCTCGCCTAAGCCCAGCAGATAGGCAGACACTTCTGCGTAAAGCGTACGGACCTTTTTAGGCGCCTGCACCAATTGTTCCTCAAGGGATTTGTCCTTGCCCTTCTGAGACGTCTGACGCCCAGCCGGAACATCAGACTTTTCCGGGTCAGCCGTTTTCTCGTTTGGTCCGGGCTTTACTGCTGTGGCATCCGCCACACTGTTGGCATTGACCAGTTCAAGTAACAGCAGGTCCTCTCCAAATAATCTGTAACGCAGCAGCTCGATATTGCACGGGATCTGCTGCACGGCATGGGCATCATAGCGCGTGAAGTCAGCGGCGATACATAGCAGCCGCGTCCCGGGCCACTCGATCTGCTCTGCCGTTTCCTGGCCCAGTCTTCTCATTACCAATAACTGAAATTCAGCCCGATGATCCAGAAGCCAGTCCAGGTAGAACAACCCCTGATTGATGACATTCTCATGACTGGAACGCTTGTATTCAATGATGACCGGGCAGCCATTCTCGTCCAACCCTAAGGAATCGATCCGGCCCCGGTGGGTTTTGCCGGTTGGGTATTCGCTGGCGAGAAAACGCACACCCAGAAAAACGGGCATATGGGCTTCAATCAGCCGTTGCAGGTCCCGCTCGAGCCTCGCAGCGTGCCCTCGCAGCTCGGCAACCCCTTCATCAGTGAAACGGAAAAGCTGAATATCGCTCATACTGGCTGCTTTTCAGTGAACGGCGCCTCAGCAACGCTCTCACGCACATCAATCTTGCCGGTAACGGCAGCTGAAATCAGCGTGCTACGGCGTTCTTTAAGAAGCGCAATGGCTTGGGTGACTTTATCCGTCAGCGCGTCGAGCCTAGCGGTCTCGCGATCGAGGAAAGCGGCGATGGCAGTTTGTTCAGCAAAAGACGGACAAGGTAGCTTAAAATCTCCAAGGCTCTCTCCAGAGAGTTCGAGAAAAGTCGTCCCTTTTCCGTAAACATTCAAAATTTTCTTTGCAGCGAATAAACAATAATAAAAATAAATGCTATTTATTCCTAGCTGCGGAACAAGAGACTTACACCCTTGATTTGTGCAGAGATCTCTATCGGCAATAGCAAGCAAACCAATTGGGGCTCTTGTTGAAATTATAATAGTTCCTTTAGGCACTAAAGAAGTTCCGCATGATTCCAGCCCCGCCTGTGTTATTTTTCGTGCTGAGTCACTAATGTAGCGCGAAGAATTCTTACTTAGATCTGCTGGGCTGAGCCAGATTAGCTCCCCATCCCAATAAGAGGCTTCGCCTGATTTCGGTGTAGAGCCGCCAAAAATCTTAAACTTTCGTTTTAGAGGCGTAATTCCCCAATGCGCCGGCACTTCCCCCAACCACGTAACCCTGGAATCCTTCATCGGTGCGTCAGGGTTGAGGCCGCGGGTGACGGCGTGGGTGATGGTGGCCTGACGCTTTTCCGCTAACAG
Source organism: Oecophyllibacter saccharovorans (assembly GCF_006542375.1). Classification (GTDB taxonomy): domain Bacteria; phylum Pseudomonadota; class Alphaproteobacteria; order Acetobacterales; family Acetobacteraceae; genus Oecophyllibacter; species Oecophyllibacter saccharovorans. Next base: position 788,447 of record NZ_CP038143.1, read on the forward strand.
CTTAAGCAGCTTTTCCTGCTCAGTAATCAGAGCATCAATCTTGCCGGTCTCGCGGTCGAGAAAAGCAGCTATTAAACGCTGTTCTGATAAATCTGGAATTGCAAGTTTAATATTGCGCATTTCTGCATATTTTGTGCTCCATAAATCTGCTACAATTCCCTTCCCAAATCTGTAATATTCTTCTTGAAAAGGTACACTTCGTAATAGATATTGAATGAAGTTTAAATTTATTTCATCTGAAGGATGAATAACTGTATTAATTAAGGAAACGGATCCTTCAAATTTCGAAGCGCCACTTGATCCTTTACGGTCAGATCGACTGTTAATGACAAAATCACCAACACACACAAGTTTGCGGTTATCTCCGTCATCAGTCTTAGCTGCAGTTTCCAACTGAGGAAGAATCCCAGATTTTGTTACAGAAAGTGGTTCGTAATCTCGATCACTAACTTTTTCTCTACGCTCACTAAAAAAATTGCCTAGCCGTTTCACTTTCCAAGGAGCCGGCACCTTACCCAACCACGCGACCCCGGAATCCTTATACACCGGGTAAACCGGCAGCTGCGTTCCGGTCATCCTGCCAACTCCCCGAGCATCTGCAGGATCTCGGCTGAGACCGTTTTCAGCTCTGCGTCTATTTCCACCAGCGGGCGCGGTGGTTCGAAAACGTAGAAATACCGGTTGAAGGGGATCTCATAACCGATTTTGGTTTTCGCCTCGTCAATCCAGGCATCTGGTGCGTGTGGCAGCACTTCACGGGCGAAATAAGCGCCGATATCTTCTGAGAGCGGCACGTTCTCAGTGTCGCGCAAAGCGCTGTCAGGCTGCGGCTTGCCTTTCTGCTTGCCTTTCACCCCCAGCACGATCTCGCCTTGCGCATCGCGCAGCGGGCGCTCCACGGTCAGGGTAGTGTAACCGAAATCCTGATTGCGGAAGAGACGGGAGATCGGCACAATTTTGACTGCCCCACCCTCTGGCGCCGTCGGCGCAGCTTCGCCAGTACGGAGGATGCTGCGACTGATCTCGCGCCCGGCCGCGTCAAACACGCACGCTTGCTCGGCTTCCACGCATTCTCCGAACAATCTGGTGACTTCGTCAATCTGGGCCTCGCTCATCTCCTTGCGCTTACTGCCAAGGCTTTTGCGCATTTTCTGCCAGAAGCTGGATGCATCAATCAGTTGCACGAAGCCTTTGCGTTTTGCAGGCTTTTTGTTGGACAGGATCCAGATATAAGTGGCGATGCCTGTGTTGTAGAACATGTCAGTCGGCAGCGCGATGATGGCTTCAACGAGATCGTTCTCCAATACATAGCGACGGATTTCCGATTCACCTGAGCCTGCCCCGCCGGTGAAAAGGGGCGAGCCGTTAAGCACGATACCGAACCGGCATCCGCCTTCCTGAACAGGACGCATTTTGCTGATGAGATGCAGCAGGAACAGCATGGACCCATCTGAGACACGCGGCAGGCCAGGGCCGAAGCGGCCATCAAAGCCTTTTTCCTGGTGTTCCTTACGCACTACTTTCTCGACTTTCTTCCACTCCACGCCGAAAGGCGGGTTGGAGAGCATGTAGTCGAACTTCTGCCCGGAATGCGCATCCTCAGATAAAGTGTTGCCTGCAGCGATCCGCGTGATGGTTTCTCCCTTGAGGAGCATATCCGCTTTGCAGATAGCATAGGATTCGTCGTTGAGTTCCTGACCGAACAGCGTCAGGCGCGCATCGGGATTATGCTCGGCCAGAAATTCACTGGCCGTGGAGAGCATACCGCCTGTCCCCGCAGTCGGGTCGTAGATCGCGCGTACCGGAGTATTACCAGGCGCCAGCATGTCACTGTCTTCAATGAACAGCAGATTGACCATCAGGCGGATCACTTCACGCGGGGTAAAATGCTCGCCGGCGGTTTCGTTCGAGAGTTCGGCAAATTTTCGGATCAGCTCCTCAAAAACCAGTCCCATCTGAAAATTATCAACAACATTAGGATGCAGGTCTATCTGCACGAATTTTTCCGTAACCAGGTAAAGAAGATCGGCTTTAGCCAGGCGCTCGATCTGCGCCGCAAAGTCAAAGCGCTCGAAGATATCACGCACTTCAGGCGAAAATCCCTGAACATAATCATGCAAATTCTGGCGAATATTGTCCTGATCGCCGAGCAGCTTCTGCAGATCCAGAGGGGACGTATTGTAGAATGATTGTTCGGCTTTGCGCTTCAGAAAAGGCGCTGGATCTGTCAGGCCCGCTTTCGTTCTGGTCTCCAATTCTTCCAGAACGGCCAGCTTGGTGGGAGCCAGCACGCAGTCAAGGCGGCGCAGTACTGTAAAGGGAAGGATAACGCGCCCATAATCCGACTGCTTGTAATCGCCACGCAGAAGATCAGCGACAGACCAGATGAGCGATGAAAGAGCGGGTTGATTCATGGGGCGCACCTGCAGAATTGGTTCTATCAGAGAACTCAGATAGAAATTTTTTGTAATTAAAAGTAGTTTCATCTACCGGCCTGGTATAAGCGCCAGGCTGGTAATATGCTTTCCCCGGGAAGTTCCCTGGGAAAGCACATTGAAAAGTATTTCAGTCCTCGAAATCTTCGGCGTGGTCGATCTTCCACACGGACTGCACCGCCACCAGCTGGGCGGTCTGGGGGTTGTAGGTGATCTGCACGTCCCCTTCAGGGGCGTAGCCGCAGCGGCGGGCGACTTCCACTTTCAGGGCCAGCGCGCTGAGAGCGGCACCGGCATCAAGGCTCCAGGCGGTCAGATACATGGTTTCCCAGCCATGTTTCAGCTCTTCCAGCGCGTCCTGCACGACAGCGGCGTCGTAATCGGCGAATTCCTTGATGAGCTGGGGCGGGAGTTGCTGGGAAGAGGTCGGAGTAGTGGCCATTGCAGAAGCGCCTTTCGAAAAGGAAAATGGTCGTCGGAAAAGGTTTTCCGTCGGTTAACGCCAATCTAGCGGGGCAAGTCGCGCGTGACTATCCCTCAGGCGCCAGGTAACCCCTGACGGAGACAGGGGCCATCTGCTAGGCTGCCTGCAACGGTCCCCAGATTTCCCTGCAGGACCAGGCCCTTCCGCTGCACAGGAGCCGGTTGCTTGCCTTCCCTCACCGCCTGGCTTTTTCTGCTGGTTGCCATTCTGCTCGAGGTCGCTGCCACTTCCCTGCTCAATGCCAGTGACGGCTTCCGGCGCGCAGGGCCTGCCCTGGGCGCGCTGGCGCTTTACGCAGGCGCGTTTTTCAGCCTTGCGCGCGCTCTGCGTGTCCTGCCGCTGGGACTGGCTTACGCGGTGTGGTGCGGGGTGGGGATCGTGTGCATCGCCCTGATCGGCGCGTTCATCTACCGCCAGCACCTCTCGCCGGGGGCGTGGGCAGGCATCGGTCTGATCTTTCTGGGCACGCTGGTGGCCAGCCTGTCGGGAGCGGTGCGTGAATAGGGCCCAACATCGCGGCGCGTTAAGGCTTTGCAGCGTTCTGACTGTCGCGCTGCTTTTCCTGTTGCAGCTGGCTTTCCACACCGCCCTGCAGCCCGGGGAACATCCGCGCGCTGCCATGCTGCGCCTGACCGGATGGGACATCGCGCCCACCTCAGCGCCGTATTCTCACACTGCAGTGTCGCTCGGTCACACCATGACCATGCACAGCCCTGGGATCTGCCCAGAGCACAAAGCCCATCCCGGGCCTGATAAAGACAAAACCTGCCCGCTGTGCCCCCTGTTGGAGCACGTTCTGCTGGCGCTCACCCCCCTGCTGATCGCCATCAGCGTGGCCGGCAGAATGCAATGGCTGCGCTTTCTGCCTTCAGTGCCGCGGGGCCCGCCGGAACTTCAGCATGCACCATGCCCGCCCGGGCGAGGGCCGCCCGCATTGCGGACCAATCTCCGCACCGGCGCGCGTCCTGTTCTCCGTTTTCCGGCCTGCGTTTTCTCCTGAAAGGCCCCTGACAAGGGCCAGAGGACACATGGCCCGGCAATCTCCCTGATCACGGGCGTTCGCTGCTTCCCGGCCTGCTTTTCAGGAGCGAGACCCCACGTCTCGGGATGTATGCCTCCCGCCCCAGTTTTTCAGCCTGTTCCCACAGGCTTTCCGCAAGGAACACAACCACAACGGACCCGAAAGGACCGGCACCTGCCAGCAGCCCTGGTGCTGGTCGGGCTGTGGCTCGTCACTGCCACTGTAGTTCGGGCCGCCCCTGCAACCCTCGCGCCAGCCGCTAACACCCCGGTTGAGCGGATTAACGTCACTGCCCGGCGGCACGACGCAGCTCCCTTCACACAGAGTGCGGAAACGACCTCCCTGTTTCGCGATGTTCCCGGGTTCAGCGCCTGGAACACGGGCGGCACCACCGATCTGCCCGTGCTCAACGGCATGGCTGCTGACCGCGTGGCGAGTTTCGTTGACGGCATGCGCCTGGGCGCTGACTGCCCCAATGAAATGAACCCGGCCCTCTCCCTGGTATCGCCTGACCTGATGGCGCGCAGCAGTGCCACGGCAGGCATCACCTCGGTCAGCATGGGCGGTGACAGCACGGGCGGCACCGTCTCGGTCAGCCGACGACCGCCACAGTTTGCGCGCCGCAAGGACAGCGTGCTGGTCACAGGGGACGGGCGCGGCGACTGGGGCAGCAACGGTGGGCGCTCAGGGGCTTCCGGAGCCTTCACCGTGGCCACCGACCAGCTCAGCCTGCGCTACAGCGGCGCCTACGCCCATGCCACGGATTACACTGCTGGCGGCAGCCGTGCTCCAGGCAAGGGGGGCGGGCGCGTGGCTTCGACGTCCTATCTCACCTTCAATCAGGCGGTCACGGCCGGGTTGCGCCATGGCAATCACCTGTTCGACTTCACCTTCAGTCAGCAGGACGTGCCTTATGAGGCTTTCCCCAACCAGTATATGGACGAAACAAACAACCGCACTACAGTGGTCAACGGGCATTATGCCGGCAATTTCGACTGGGGCGTGCTGGAAGCGCGCGGCTTCTGGGAACGGGTGATCCACGCCATGAACATGCTGGGCGACAAGGGCGGCCACGGCCCCGCACCCATGGGGGCCAGTATGGGCATGAGGGCAATGGCGGGCATGATGCCCATGAGGGCCGAAAGAGGCATGCCGATGAATTCAGACGGGCGCGAGGCAGGCTACGACCTGCGGGCCACCGTCACTCTTTCGGCCACGCAGGGCGTGTGCCTCGGCAGTGCGTTCGAGCATCATGGTCTGAACGATTGGTGGCCTGCGGTGCCGGGCAGCATGATGATGGGACCGGGCACATGGCATGAAATCAATCACGGTCGGCGCGACCACCTGGGAAACTTCGTGCAGTGGAATGCGCAATGGTCGCCGCGTTTCAGCACGGAAGCAGGCATACGCAGCGACCTGATCATGATGAATACAGGCCGCGTTTCCCCCTATAGCTGGAACGCGATGGGCATGAACGGCGCCTCTGCCGACATCATGGCGGCCCGCGCCTTCAATGCGGCGCGACGCAGGCGCACCGACAGCAATTTTGACGCAACCCTGCTGGCGCGCTGGGAGGCAACGCCTTTTCTGCATCTTGAGGGCGGCTGGGCCCGCAAGACCCGCTCGCCCAACTTCTACGAGCGTTACGCCTGGGGGGTCAGCAGCATGGCTTCGCGCATGATCGGCTGGTTCGGCGATGGCAACGGCTATGTCGGCACGCTCAATCTCAAGCCGGAAGTGGCCAATACCTTCAGCTTCACCCTGCGCTTCCACGATCCGCTCTCCAGCAGCAGGCGTTGGGAAATGGAAGTGCAGCCTTTCTTCACCGCCACGCATAATTATATCGACGTCAACCGTACTGCCAGGTTGGGGCCTGGGATCTACCGGCTGAAATTCGCCAATCACCGCGCCCAGAGCTACGGCCTCAACGCCAGGGGGCAGGCTCTGCTCTGGCATTCACCCCTGATGGGAGAAGGCCGGTTGAGCGCCGTGCTCTCCTGGGTTCGTGGCCAGGACCTGACCATGCATTCCGGGCTCTATCAGCAGATGCCTCTCAACGGAAGGCTGCGCTTTGAGGAAAGCCGCGGCCCCTGGAGCGCGCATGCCGAAGTCATCCTGGTCAAGGCCAAGAAAACGGTCGACTGGGTGCGCGACGAGCCCCGTACCCCAGGCTATGCCTTGCTCGGCCTTGGGGCGAGCTATCGCTGGCACGCAGGCCGCCCGTCAACAGAGCCGCCCACGCTGCAGCTTGATGTCAGCCTGGAGAACCTGCTCAACCAACGTTATTACCTGCCGCTTGGCGGGCGCGACCTCAGCGGCGGGATGGGAAACACCATGAATCAGGACGGACCGCCCCCGGTCCTGGCCATGGGACGCTCACTGAACCTGACCCTGCGCGGGTATTTCTGAAGTCTCCCGCACAGGGCCTGTGCCGGTCTGGCTTCAGGCAACCCGTTTGGCATTGCGGCGCCGTTTCCTGGACAGGAACCGGCTTTTCCAGCTCCGCTCAACCGGCTTGCCATGCGACCAGGTGCCGAAAGGATAGCCATCGGACGTCTCGGCTTTCTTCATCAGGGCACGGGCCGCTTCAGGCGTGAGGGGGCGGGAGAAGTAATATCCCTGCGCTTCCGTGCAGCCGAGGCGGACCAGGAAATCATACTGATCGACCGTTTCCACCCCTTCTGCCGTCACGGCCAGGCCCAGATCGACAGCCAGCCCGATGGTGCTTTTGACGATGGCAGCCGCACGGGGGTTGTAGAGCATCTCGCTCACGAAAAGCCGGTCCAGCTTGATTTTCGAGAAAGGGAAGAAGTTCAGGTAGGCCAGGCAGGAATAGCCCTTGCCGAAATCATCCAGCACGATCCGCACCCCACGCGCGCGCAGCTGGTCCAGCTTGGCATAAAGGGCGGGTGAAAGGTCCATGAAGATGGATTCCGTCACTTCAAGCTGCAGCCGCTCCAGCGGCAGGCCGCCTGCCAGCAGGGCGCGCACCCATTCCTCGCGGTGGCTTTCAGTGCGGAGCTGCAGCGCTGAAACATTGAGGGACAGCGCAACGGTTTCAGGCCAGGTCTGGGCAAAAGCCATCGCATGCCGCAGGACATAAAGGCCGACTTCATAGATCAGCCCTGATTCCTCGGCAAGCTTGATGACCTCATCAGTCGGCAGACGCCCGTATTCCGGATGGGTCCAGGAGATCAGGGCTTCAAAGCCCAGCAGACCCTGGCTCTGCAGATCGAAATAAGGCTGATAGACGATATCGAGCGTCTCTTCCTGCAGGGCAGTCGTCAGGTCGCGGATCAGCTGGCGATCGCGCTGCAGCCCGCGTTCCATGTCCGGCTTGTAGAAGCTGAAACAGCTGCCTTCTATGCGCTTGCTCTCGTACAGGGCCAGATCAGCGCAGGCCAGAACCTGTTCCACGGTCTGCGGACCGCTGTTGTCGCCCAGGAAAATACCGATGCTGAGGCCAAGCGTGCAGGGCACGCCGTCTTTCAGAACGACAGGACTTGCCAGGGTCTCCAGCAGGCGCTCGGCCAGCGGGGCGGCGCTGTCGGGCTCAGCCTCCTTCACCAGGGCAATGAACTCGTCACCGCCGATGCGGTAAAGCTGGGCCTTTTCTCCCAAAGCCCCGGACAGGCGCGAGGCGACGATCTTCAGGGCCTCATCGCCTGCCGCATGGCCGTAACGGTCATTGATGGCCTTGAACCCGTCCAGATCAAGACAGAATAGGGCGTAATTCTCGCTCCACTGGGCGTTGTGGACCATGTAGGCGCCCATGTCCTCGAAAAAGGCCGCACGGTTGGCAAGACCGGTCAGAACATCGTGACGGGCCTGGAACAGGGCAACCTTCTGGGCCTGATGCGCTTCGGTCACATCGGTTCCCACCCCGCCGTAACCCTGAAAGACCTGGTCGTGAAAAACCGGCCGGCCGCTGAGCGCCCAGTAACGCGGCTTGCCTTCCACCACCACACAGATCACCAGATTACGAAAAAAGACATGCCGTTCCAGACAGTCCTGCAGGTGGTTCAGGCTGGCCATCTGGCTGTAGGGCACTGAAACACGCCGGGCCCTGGAGAGGCGCTGGCCTGGTTTTTCACGCAGACGGATCTCGTGCTGCAGAACCTGGACGAACTTCCTGCCGTCCAGCGAGCCTGGGCTGGCGCGCAGCATGTGGGCAAGCCCGGCCGAGACATTCTGCAGGCGCCCCTTGGCATCGGTTTCCCACAGCCAGTCACGCCGCCCTTCCTCCGAACCGCCGAGCAGGAGAGCCAGAATACGGTCGCGCTGGTGAAGAAAAAGCCGGTTGGCCTGAAACCCCACGAGCAGAACGCGCAACACGGTGCTGGCCAGAAAGACGAAAAGCAGGTTGCTGATCACCATCAGGGTGCAGGCCGTGTAATAAGGCTTGTGCGTCTGGTGATAAAGGGTGATCAGCTCCCAGAGCAGGGGGGCGTTGATCAGGCAGAGATACAGGATCGAGGCACAGCTGACGGAAATCAGGAAAATTCCGGCATCGGTCAGCAACAGGGCCACGGTGACCAAAGTCGAGGCATGCACGCCCAGGCGCGCCAGGAGTATGACGAACGCCCAGCCCCACAGCCCGCCGACCACCATGGCCAGCGCCCGCATGGTCCAGCGCAGGACCGGCCAACGCACCCGCCAGCGGTCAAGCCAGGCTCGGACAGGTCCCGGTTTCTCCTGCACTCTATCCTGTGCTGCATTTCCCTCCCCAATTCCGTCCTGAGCCTGCCGGGCCAGGGTTTCCCTTGGCAGAGGCACCAGCCAGATGCCGATCCCTCCGGCCAGGCTCAGGAACAGGGCAAGGCGCATCAGTCCCTGCGGCGCATCAGGAACGGGCACATATTCCAGCGGCGCGCCGATGGCCAGGAGGGCAATGCCCTGGGCCAGGAGAAAAAGCGGAAACAGCATACGCAGCGACAGGCCTTCCAGCTGCTGCACATCCATGACGGAGGAATGCGTGACGTAGGCATCACGGCACAGTCGCACGAGCTGCCTCAGGATCAGACGCAACCGATGACCCGCGCCGCGTGGAGGCGCGGGAAGCAGGGGCCGCTCATGCCCTCTTTCATGGCTGGGTGCGTGACCTGTGAACCATCCCAGTGACTGCGTTAACGGCATATTGTGCTCGCTATCCTCCCACATCAGTTTTTCTCTCCCCACGCTCCCGATACTTCTCGCACAATGTCATGAAGGGAATATTAACATTCCATCAAAAACAGGTGTCTTTTCCGGTGCGTTCACGGGTTGGGGAGGCTGTCTGTTTTCGGGGAATCCTTCTCCTTCAGGACCTTGAGCACGAGGCCTGGGGTAAGAAGCTGGGGCAGTATCTGCCCCGAAGTCTGCACGCCCGGGGAATGCGCCGGATAAAACACATAAAGCGGCACGCCCTGGCGGTGATGGGCCTGGAGCCATGCGGTGATGACGGGGTCGCGCCTGGTCCAGTCGCCGCGCAGAATAACGCCGCGGTGCTGGCGGAAAGCCTGCTGCACAGCACGGGTGTCGAGCGCGACACGTTCATTGACCAGGCAGGTCAGGCACCAGGCAGCGCTCATGTCCACCAGCACGGGCCGTCCTGCCTTCCGCAGCTCAGCCAGGCGACCAGGGGAAAAGGGCTCTGTTACCGAGGCACTGGCGCCTTTTTCCCCGCTCGGGCCCTCAAGCGGGCTGGAGGCGGAAAGTTCCTGCAGCGACTGGGCGGTTCTCCCTGCCAGCACCAGCCCGACAAGGCACAGCACCAGGCAGGCGAGCGCAACGAACCGCAAGGTCGCTAGGCCCAAGCCTTTTCGCCCCTGCCACAGCAGCGTCTGCGCCTTGCCCCAGGCCCAGGCCCCCAGTCCCAGAACCACGCCACCCGTCAGAGCCAGCCCCACACCGGCTGGTCCCTGCTGAAAAGACAGCACCCAGACCATCCAGGCCGCGCTGGCCAACAGGAGGAAGGCCAGAAGCTGCCTGAAGGTTTCCATCCAGCTGCCGGGCGCAGGCAGGTAACGGCCCAGCCCCGGCCAGAGGGCGAGCAGCACATAAGGAGCGGCCAGCCCCAGACCCATGGCGCCGAACAACAGGACAGCCCCGAGCGGTCCGGCTGCAAGCGCGCCGGCAATCGCCACCCCCATGAAAGGCGCCGTGCAGGGCGTGGCCGTCACGACAGCAAGGCAGCCGGTCAGGAAATCCCCCGCTCGGCTGCCACCCTGACCCTTGGGAGAGACCGAGACATTGCCGAGCTTGCGGACCGCCCGCCCCCCCGTGATCTGGAAAACACCCAGCAGGTTCAGGGCCAGCAGCAGAAATCCCCAACCCAGGCCCAGCACAAAGGTTGGCGACTGAAACTGGAACCCCCAACCGAGGCTTCCCGCACCAGCCGCCTTCAGACCCAGCAGCAGAAGCCCCAGGGCAAGAAAGCTGAAGACGATTCCAAGCGTATAGAACCCGGCACTCTCCAGCCGCGACCGGCGTGCTGAACGCCCCTGGGCTTCCTGCTGCCCCGCGCGCACCAGCGCCAACGCTTTCATAGCCAGCACCGGAAACACGCAGGGCATGAGATTGAGGATCAATCCCCCCAGGAAAGCGCTGCCGATCAACGCCAGGAAAGAGCTCACGTCCGTGCTCTCTCCCGACTGAAGGGTCTGTGTGACCCGGGGCTCTTCCCGGACTGGGGCGCCTGGAGCCGAAACAACAGGAGCTGCAGTCACGCGCCAGGCAACCAGGGGTGCCGAGCCGGTCTTTCCGCCCTTCTCCCTGAGCACCACCACCCCCTGCAGCGGCGCCTGCCAGAAAGGCGGTTTGCGCGTCCGCTCGGCATGCAGCTGCAGGCTCAGGACCGGATGCCCGGTCTCTTCAGTCACCTGCCATTTCTGCGGCGCATCCTGGTCGATCACCCCGGGGGTCAGGGGCAGAAACCAGGCATCACCCGTCTGCTGCAAGACCTGCGCCAGTCTGTGCGTCCCCTCCTGCGGCGCCTGGGGGGAAAGCCCAAGGCGCAACTGGGCTTCCGGTGAGGACGGTGCTGCTATGAACAGCCTGGCCTGCACGCCTGCAGGCAGGGGTGGGGGCACGGCAGCCAGGGTAGTGCGAAACAGATCCTGCCCGGCACCGGAAGGTGCATCAGAAGAAGGGGGCTTAGAAGTGGAAGCTGCTGCGCGTAAGGGTAGGGCAAGAGTGAACTCCCCTTCTTCCGGCACGCAGAGTGCTGCACAGACCAGCCACTCCGCATGCGCCTTCAGCTTCACGACCTGGGGACCGGACGACCCGCCTACTCCCTGTGGAATCTGGGGCACCGTTACCTGCATGGGTAGCAGGACATCGCCCGTATAGGCGTAAGCCATCAGCCCGCTTTCAGGCAGACGCTGCGGCAGCGGCCACTGCAGGGAACCGGTCTTCAGCAGGCCATGATCAGCGCGTGACAGGGTCAGGCGCGTCGTATCGCCCGCATCGCCAGGGTTGACCCAGTAACTGTGCCAGCCCGGCTGCAGCTGCAGGCGCAGCCCTGCCATGAAGGGCTGGCCCGCAATGATCGTGCTGCGATCAGCAACCAGGGTGGCGCGTGTATGGCGCGTGACAACCGGCGCGCTGGAAACAGGAACCGTGAACTCATCAGTGCCCGGCTGGGGCGCGCCGGCCTGCCCCCACGCATGCGGGTTCCCGGCCAGGAAAGCCAGCAGGAGCCAGCCCATAAGCAACAGAGCCAATTGCGCAAAACCCCAACGCCCAAAACCAGCCCGGAACCGCAGGCCGGTTTTCAACAGGTCAGGTCGCAATGACATGAACAGCGTATTCTCCGATCTGTTTTCAGACTTCCGCAACCCTCAGGAGCCCCTGGCTGTACAGAACCCGCTGCCGGCATGGCTGGTGACACTGCCCGGGAAAGAGGTGTAGGCTTATTCCATCCTATGGGGTGGCTGACTGGTTGAAAAGGGGCGCTGGCCCCCAGCCCTCTGGATCAGCTACCCCGGTTTCAGTGAAGGAGTGCCTCATGCGCGAAAAATATTATGGCCAGAAAATGTGGCTGGCCGCCGTCGACGGCCTGCTTGACCAGGCCGATATGCAGTTGAATGCGCCGGCCACGCTTGAGACTTTCCTCGGCCACGCCACACCGGGCGAGAAACTGGCCCTTGAAAAATTTGTAAAAGCCCATGGCCTGCCAGCGCTTGAAACGGCGCTGAACGGCTACCGCAGCATCCTGCGCCTGAAGGCCGAAGGGCTGAAAGCTGATATCAGCCGCGAAGAAAAGGCCTGAGGCCTTTTTCCCTTTCCGGCCTGCGCCAGGTTTCAGGCCGGGCTGTGGGCGGGAAAGACCTTGTCAAGATGGGCCTTGTAGCGAGCGTAATCCTGCTCGATCTGCGGGTCCTTGATGACATCATTGAGCATGAAGGTCGGCAGGGGTGCCATCCCGAGGAACTGCTGCGCCTTGTGCATGGGGAAATAAACCCCGTCCACCCCCTTGCCCTCAAAAAAGTCTTTCGGATCGGTAAAGGCTTTCTGGGGCGCGTTCCACGTCACTGACAGCATGTATTTCTTGCCCTGCAGCATGCCACCGCTGCCATACAGGCAACTCGGGTCGGAGCGCGTGCGCCCGTCATTGCGGTAAAGCCTGCCATGGCCTGCCGTGAAGACATCATCCATGTATTTCTTGGTCGTCCACGGCACGCCCATCCACCAGGCGGGCGTCTGCCAGATCAGCGCATCGGCCCAGAGAATCTTCTCCACTTCCTCTTCAGGATCATAGGCATCAGGCGCGCCGGCCTTGCCGAGCGGGGCAATCCGCGTCTGGCGCACCTCATGGCCGGAAGCGGTCAGGTGGTCATGAGCGAAATCTGTCAGGCTGTCATTGAGCTGACCGGCAGAATGGCCGAATTTCTGGCCCCCATCCAGGAGCAGGATCTTTTTCATGAGTTCTGTCATATCCGAAAATCCGGTCTCCGCCTCAAGACCCCAGGCCAGGCACTCGGGCAGAAACCGCTGTGAACCCTGAGTCAATCGGAAAGCCGGGAAAGCGTCAATAAATCAAATCGGGGCAGGAGTCTGTAAGCCCCTTCCCCGATCAGAAAACGGTGTTTCCCGCACCTGTCGTGAAGCCCTCCTGTCAGGCCAAGCGTTCAGCGCATGATGCCGGTATGGCCGATGCTGTAACGCCCGGGCTGCGGCCAGACCGTAAGCCCATGAGGTTCTGCGCCGACCGGAACCTTTTTCATCTCGCCCGTCTGGGTATTGATGTCATAGACAACATCGTCAAAGCGTCCTGAAAGCCAGAGATGCTTGCCGTCCGGCGTGACATTGCCCATGTCGGGGCTGCCGCCGCCGGGGATCGGCCAGGTCGTGATCACCTTGTCGGTTGCAAGATCGATCACCGTGACACCGCCTGCCTTGGAATGGCGCGGGCCATGCACCATGTGCGAGCCGCGATTGGCCACGTAAAGGCGGGTTGCATCCCGGTTGGTATAAAGGCCATGCGTGCCGACCCCGGTGGGAATGAAGCCGGTTTCCTTGAACTTGTCACCATCAATAGTGAACACGCCGTCAGCATGCATGTCAGCCACGTAGAACTTGTGGCCGTCAGGCGCTGCAATCACGTCCTGGGGCATGCCGCCCTTGGAGAGCTTCAGCATGCCCAGCAGCTTGTGGTTGACGGTATCGACCTTGGCCATGTAGCGCCCGAATTCGCAGGTGAACAATGCGTAGCTGCCATCGGCCGAGAAGGCGGCATGGTTGATGCCTTCACACTTCGGCACTTCCACCGACTGGTGCAGCGCCATGGTGTGGGGATCGCGGAAGTCGAGGCGGCGCTTGGCTTCCGCCACCACAATGGCTTCGTGGCCATCAGGCGTAAAATACATGTTGTAGGGGTCATCAACGTCAATCGCCTTGCCGGGCTTGCCGGTTACCGGGTCGATGGGCGTCAGGGAGCCATCGGCATGCCCTTCGCTGTTGTTGGTCACCCACAGCGTCTTCAGGTCCCATGAGGGAACCACATGCTGGGGCGAGCGCCCCACCTTGAACGTATCCACAACCTTGTCGGTGGCCGGATCAATGACTGACACGCTGTTGCCGCGCAGGTTGGGCACATAGATGCGCGTCAGGTGATTGGCAACGGTCGGCGACATCTTCTCAGGGCCCGAGGCCTCGCTGTAGATGTTCCGCGCATCGATCACCGGCGGCATGTCGGGAATGGTCTGCACCTGAGAGGCAGGCGCTGCCTGGGAAACAGCCGGAGCGGCCTCCTGGCTTTCCTTAGGCGCGACACCGGTTGCCCCGGTAGAAGAAGCATCCGGGGCAGCCTCATTGGCGATGGTTGGGGAGATGACCGAAGAAACGTCAGCGGGCGAAGAAGCGGCGGGCGCTTCCGCGCTGCCCGACCCGGCTTCCGGCGGCACGTCCTGCGCCTGCGCGCCGGCTGTCGCCAGTCCCAGCAGAGCGCCGGCTGCCAGCAGGGCCAGCCTGAAAGGCTGCGGCTTGAGCACTGCCGTCATGAACGGCTTTTTCAGCGTTTTCATCGCAAACATTCTGGAGGGCTCCTTCCCATGGATTGGCAGCCCCGGGATAAACACCTTCTGCCCGCAGAACGCGCAACCAGTGCCCTCAGGCTGCCTGGAACGCCTGTGCCAACCATCTGCAGGGGTTCCGGTCGATTTCCAAATTTTCACCCGGCACTATGCCCTGATTTCTGGCTGACGAAAAATGACAAACGGGCAATTCACCTCAGTGCTGGCAATTCCGACTAGGCTTGCTGCCTGTAAGCCACACCTGTGTCTCCCGGGAAGCACGGATATTTGAAGGGCCGGGTTTCAGGGGGCGGCACGCTCAAAAGCCGTGATGGCCTGCACCGTTTCGCTCACCTGCATCTCAAGTCCGCGCTGCCCCAGAGCTGCTGTGGCATGGCGCGGGTCACCGCCATAGACCCCCTGGGCCGTGCCGGGCTTCTGCGGCGCAGCTGCAAGCGCCTGCTGGCGTACCAGGCTGGGGTCGGCTGCCAGCATCAGCGCGGTATCACTCAGCTCGGCATGCAGCCCCACCTCCGCCCCGTGCCCCTGGCGTTTCAGCCAGTCTGCATAAGCGCCGGGAATGATGCGGTAGTAGCCAGGCACGTAGAGAACGCGTGCGCGCGTGCCACGCCAGCGGCGATTGAGCGCCTGCGCCGCCTGAGCCAGGGCGCCCTGGGTGCCGCCATGGTCGCCCAGCAGCACGATGGTGGTGAAACCCTGGGCCTTCAGGCTTTCCGCAGCGCCTTCCACCAGCCTGACAAACACCTCAGGGGGAATGGAAAGCGTACCTGCGAACCGCATGTGCGACGTACGCGGCGAGGTGCCGCCTTCAGGCACATACCGGATCACCGGCGCGACAAGCGTTGCGATGCCCTGGCTGTCCAGCGTTTCAGCGATGCGGTCGGCCAGCAGCTCGGCCCGACGATTGTGCTTGCCCACAGCCATGTATGGCCCGCTCTGCTCCGTGCCTCCCACAGGCAGGATGACCGTATGCATCCCTTGCTTCAGCGCGGCATCGATTTCAGTCCAGGTCCGGCATTCAAGGGCGACTTTTGCGCCGGGCCCGCTGCAGACAGGCGTCTCCGCAAGCGGTGTGCTGCTCTGCGCCTGTGCCGTAAGGGCGCCTGTCAGCAACATCCCTGATGTCAGCAGGAGCAGCGTGGCGTTTGCGGCGCATCGGTTTCTCGGCTTTTTCCAGTTACTGACTCTCATCGCCCACCTCATTTCACCGGCCTCTCCTTATCCGATCTTAGGCGGAGTTATCCGCCCACCAGGCCCGGTATCTTGCCAGCCCCAGACGCCAGCCGATAGAAGACGCGCATGGTCGCCCCCCTTTATTCCGAGCTCTTTCCTGATTCGGGCAGCGTCAACAGTGCTGCGCATCTGATCCAGATGGCCCTGACGCCCGTGTTCATGCTGTCAGGCATCGGCACACTCATCAATATTTTCAACACTCGTCTGGCACGCGTTTCCGACCATCTCGAAGATGTCAACAAACGGCTGGCAGCCTTGGCCGCGCCTCCGCCTGCCGCTTCAGACAGCTCTTCCGGCTCTGACGCAGCCAAACAGCCCGCAAACGATCCCTACTATACCCCTGAGCGGCTTCGGCTGCACCAGGCGCGGCTGCGCACCCGCATTTTCACCCTGGATCTGGCCATTATTTTCTGCGCCCTGGGCGGGGCCTTCACCTGCGGGGCGGCGATGGCCCTGTTTCTGGGCACGCTGCGCGACAGCACCACTTCACTCTGGATGCTGGCCATGTTCGGCGCGGCCCTGGCCTCAACAGTGGCAGGGCTGATGTCCTTTCTGGCCGATACCCTGCTGAGCTGGCATGGCCTGCGCCGCGAAGACCAGCTGACGCTGCTTTCCAGCCTGCACGTGCCGGCTGTCAGGCACGCCGGCAGGCCCAACCCCGGAAAGCCCGAAAAGAAGGGCGATCAGGAAACGGACCCGCACTGATCCAGCCCGCCCGGCAGGAACCGCGTGGCTTAACGCGGCCAGCCGGCCAGGATGCGGGCCTGCACATCTGCAGGCAGCCCCACATAGCCCAGCCTTTCGGTCACCGCACCGCCCTGGGTCAGGCCCCAGTTGAAAAAGGCCCGCACGCCGTGGCCGGTCCGCGTAGCGCTCTGGCGTGCCGGCACCAGGGCATAGGTGGGGGTGACGATCGGCCAGGTCACTGCACCCGGGCGGTCAAGAAGGTCAACCGCGCCATTGAGGCCCGGGCCGATCTTCCAGTCAGCTGAAGCCACGGCTGATGCAAAGCCTGCCAATGTCGGCAGCACGTAATTTCCTGCCCGGTTTTTCAGCGCCACCATGTCGAGACGGTTCTGCGCCGCATAAGCATATTCCACGTAGCCGATGCTCCACGGCACCTGCCGCACGATCGCCGCCACGCCGTCATTGCCGCGCGCGCCATCGCCACCCGTCCAGCCGACCAGGGTGCCCGCCCCGAAGCGCTGGCGCCATTGCGGCGACACCAGGGAAAGATAGGAAGTGAACACGTAAGTGGTGCCCGAGCCATCGGCACGGTGCACGGCAGCGATCAGCTCATCGGGCAGGACCAGGCCTGGATTAAGCCTGCGGATACGCGGATCATTCCACCGCGTGATCACCCCGCCGTAAATATCGGCCAGCACTGGTCCATCCAGCCTGAGGGGCGCGGGCGTTGCAGGAGTGCGGGAACCGGCAGGCGCTGACCCGTTGCGGGGCAGGTTGACGATCACCACCACGCCGCTCATCACAGTGGGAAACTGATAGAGATGGGTCGCCTGCAGCTGGGCGGTCGCCATGGGTTTGTCAGAAGCGCCGAAATCCACCGTGCCGGCGATCACCTGGTCCTGCCCTGCACTGGAGCCGATGGCCTGGTAGTTCACCCCGATGCCGAGATCCCGCTGTACCGGCAGACTCCACCCCTGATAGACCGGCGCGGCAAAGCTGGAACCGGCACCGGTAATGGTGACGCCGCGCAGATTCTGCTCGACCGACTGCGCCGCCTGGGGCTCCAGCAGCGTATCAGCCTGCGCGCGCCCGACCGGACTGCCGGCCTGAATGAGTATGAGGGCAAGTGCAGCCACAAAAGCTGCCCTGCCTGATGCCTGATGCCTGCACGGTCTTTCGGCACCATGCCGGTCTGAACAGCGATCCCGCATCTTCTTCCCGCTCCCCTGCCCGCAGTGCCGCCCCGGACTGCCAGTCAGCCTTTCGCGTGGCTTGATGACCACAGTTTTTCCCACTTGTCCCATAATAGGGCTGCAGGGAGAGAATCCAAAGCCGGAACCACTGGTCAAGCAGAAGCTGGCGGGTTAATCGTTGCCTGTCCTTAACAAACCCGGCAGGTCGCCTGAAATGACACCTACGCCCCGTAACAGGACCGTCCCTCTACCCACCTGCTTTTATCAGCGCCGCTCCCGCATGGCACTGCCGCTTCTCTCACTCGGCAGCGTGGTGTGGGGGATGAGCGCTTTTATCCCGTTTCCGGGTTGTTCAGATACGGCGCAGGCCGCTGATACAGCCAGCATGATTGATCGCATGGAGCGCCAGATCACCGCCATGCAGGCCGAGGTCAAGGCGCTCAAGAAGAAACAGGCGCGCGAGCACCAGCAGCTCCAGGCTGAGCTCCAGCGCCAGCGCGCTCTGTTCGAAGCCGATCCCTACCGGCCGGCCCAGCAGCCGCTCCGCGCGCAGGCCGCCCCTCCTTTCCTGCCCCCTGATTCCCCGGCCGCACCGCTGCTGGCACGCACTGAAGAGGAAGCACGGGCAGAAACCCTGGCGCAGAAACACGTCGATCTCTTCGGTTTCTCAGGCGCCGACCTCCTGCCTGCACGCACAGCCAGCACCCCTTACGGCGAGCTTACCGCAACGCCACCAGCCCATCCCGACCTCTACGGGCCCCTGCGACGCGGGCAGCTGCAGATCGGCGGCATCCGCCTCACGCTCGGCGGCTTCATCGAGGCGACGGGCTTCTGGCGTTCCCGCACCATGGGTGCGGACATCGCCTCTTCCTATTCCTCCATTCCCTGGGCCAACCAGTCGGCTTATTACATGAGCTCCTGGCACCAGAGCGAGCGCCAGAGCCGCTTCAGCCTGCTGGCTGAAGGCATGATCACCCGGCGCCTGGAGGCGGACGGCTACGTGGAGGTCGACTTCCAATCCTCGGGCTCTTCCTCCAACTCCCGCCAGTCCAACTCCTATACCCTGCGCCCGCGCGTGCTGTACGGCGAGCTCAAGGACCGGCGCGACGGGCTGTATTTCCTGGGCGGGCAGGAATGGTCGCTCGTCACCCTGTTCAACAAGGGCATGTTCCCGCGCGACGAGCAGACACCCCTGGTCATCGAGGCCCAGTATGTGCCGGGCTTCAACTGGACCCGCAGCCCCCAGGTTCGCCTGCTCAAGACCTTCGGGCGTGAGGAGCGCTACGGCGCGGCCCTCTCCATTGAAAATCCCAGCGCTGTCATCGCGGGTCGCTACCCCGATACCCCCCAGCACCAGGTCACCGACCGGGTCAGCGGCACGGGCATCAACAATCCCGATACCTATTACGCCAGCGATCCGGCGCCTGACGTGGTGGCCAAGGTGGGCGCTGATCCGGGTTGGGGACATTATGAGCTGACGGGGCTCATGCGTTTCTTCCGCACCCGCAGCACCTGGGCGCGCCGCGCGCTGGACGGGGCGGTGACTTCAAGCCACGGCAGCAACAAGACCGTCCTGGGTGGCGGCGGTGGAGGGGGCATGGTGCTGCCGCTGATCGACAAACGCCTGTATTTCCAGGCTTCAGGACTGGTGGGGCGCGGCATCGGCCGCTACGGCAGCGCTGGGCTGGCCGACTTCACCTTCCGCCGCGGCGGCGCGCCCTCTCCGCTGCCTGAAGCCAGCCTGCTGCTCGGCCTTTACGCCACCCCTCTCAGCACACTTACGCTTTACGCCTATGCAGGGGCTGAAAAAGTGCTGAGCCGCCGCAGCTTCGATGCGGACGGCAAGCCTTACGGCTACGGCAACCCCCATTACGTCATGGCAGGCTGCCGCACGGAGCTCTCCACCGCCTGCGCGGCTGCCGGCAACATCCAGAGCGTAGCTCAGGCCACGGCGGGCGCGTGGTATACGGCAGCACAGGGGGATTACGGCAAGCTGCTGGTCGGCGCGCAGTATTCCCACACCACGCTGCGGGCCTTTTCAGGCATCGGCGGCAAGCCCCATACGGATGACGACATGGTGTTCTTCTCCCTGCGCTACATGCCCTTCAACTGACAGGCGCCTGCCCGGTTTTCCGCGCGGGATGCAGGCAGAAACGGGCAAAAACGACAGGAACGGAAAGAGTGAAGATTCCGGTTCTCTTTTCATGACAGGCTTGTTAGGTTGAATTGGGTACTGATCAAGTGCCCTATGAAATGTTCCTCATCCGGCCCCACTCAGATCCAGCAGTCAGATCAGGGCCGGACGAGGTCTCCAACTGCCGGAGCTGTCATCATGTATGCGACCACCAACCCCTATACGGGCGAACAGCTCAAGACTTTCCCCGATGCGACCGATGGCCAGATCGACCAGGCGCTGAGCGCAGGCCATAAGGCGTTTCTGACGTGGCGCAAAACCGATTTCGCCGAGCGCGCGCGTCTCATGACAGCCGTCGCCACCCTGCTGCGCCAGGAATGCGACACTCATGCCCGCCTCATCACGCTCGAGATGGGCAAGCTCTTTGCCGAGGCACAGGCGGAAGTCATCCTGGCTGCCGAAATCTTCGAATATTACGCCCGTTATGCCCAGGTGCTCCTCAACCCGCAGCATCTGCCGGTCGCAACCCCGCAGGAAGGCCATGCCTGGCTGGTCGCCCAGCCGCTCGGGATCCTGTTTGCAGTCGAGCCGTGGAACTTCCCCTATTATCAGCTGGCGCGCATCTCGGCCCCGCAGCTCTCTGCGGGCAATGTCATGCTGGTCAAGCACTCCTCGAACGTGCCGCAATGCGCGGCCGCCTTTGAGGCGCTGCTGCAGAAAGCAGGGCTTCCCGCAGGGCTGTACCAGAATCTCTATCTCAACCACGGCAGCATCGAAAAAGTGCTGAACGACCCGCGCGTCTGCGGCGTGGCGCTGACCGGCTCGGAGCGGGCCGGGCGCATCGTGGGCGGCATTGCCGGCAATGCGGGCAAGAAAGCCACCCTGGAGCTCGGCGGGGCGGATGCCTTCATCGTGCTTGATGATGCCGATGTGGAGAAAACTGCCCGCTGGGCCGCCTTCGGCCGCCACTGGAATGCCGGGCAGGTCTGCGTCTCCTCCAAGCGTCTGATCGTCATGGACGGCATTTATGACCGCTTTGTTGCCGCCTATAAGGCAGAGGTCGCCAAGCTCAAAGCCGGTGACCCGATGGACCCCGCAACCACGCTGGCACCCCTGTCCAGCCAGAAAGCCAAGAAGACCTTGCAGGCCCAGGTGGACCAGGCGGTGGCTGAAGGCGCGACCGTGGAGCCGATCGGCAGCCCCGTGCCCGAGAAAGGCGCCTTCTTCCGCCCCCTCCTCATGAGCGGGCTGGAAGGCAAGGAGGCCCGGCACCTGGAATTCTTCGGTCCTGTCACGCAGATCTACCGCGTCGCCACCGAGCAGGAGGCCATCGAGCGTGCCAATGATTCCCCTTACGGCCTCGGCGGCTCGGTTTTCACGCGCGACACGGTGCGGGGCGTGCGGGTGGCCAACCAGGTGGAAACCGGCATGATGTTCGTCAACCATCCCACCATGGTGAAGGCTGACCTGCCCTTCGGCGGTATCAAGGGTTCCGGCTTCGGGCGAGAGCTGATCGGCCTTGGCATCAACGAGTTCGTCAATCACAAGCTGATTGACGTGGTGGATATCGACGCGCCTTTCTGAGAAGTCCCCGCTCCTTTTTGTTGCCTCTGCAACAGCCCTTCCGTACCTGGAGGGGCTGTTGCATTCATGCAGCAGTCAGCGGGCTTGGTAGCGGGAAGACCCTAAAGAACGTGTTCCTCCCTTCCTTCAGGCCTTACACTGTCAGGGCTGTTTTCAGGCCGGGCTCCAACCGGCCCCTTCCCTGACGGTGATCCCCTGCTCATGTGTTGTTTGCTGGCCTTTTTATCACGGTTGTCGATCCTGAAAGGATTCGCACCGGCCGGCAGCCCCCCGGCAAGGGCTGAGCTGGGCTGCCTGGGGCGCGCAGCACTGGCAGTGGCGGTAGCTTCGCTGGGTCTCATGGGGCTGGGAAGCCAGGCACGGGCCCAGGGTGTATCCCCCCAGGCCATGATGGTGATGAAGAAGCAGATCGCCGCCCTGCAGGCCCAGCTGGCGACGATGGAACGCCAGCAGGCTGCCGAGAACAAGCGCGTGCGCGAAGCCCTCAAACGCCAGCGTGAATCGCTCGAAGCCGACCCCTTCGCGCCTGGCGGCGAGAACGTGACCCCGGCAGGGCTCAGCCAGCCGCGCCTGCTCAAGGAAGGCTCGCCGGCCGCACGCCTGGTGGACAGCAAGAGAATTCCGCGCTCGGAAAGTTTCTTTGACACCTTCGGCGCGCCCGGTGGCAATCTCGCCCCCTCACAGACCGCCGAAACCCCGTACGGCGAAATCACCGCTCTGCCCCCCTCCCATCCTGACCTTTACGGCCCCCTGCGGCGCGGGCAGCTGCAGATCGGTGGCGTCCGCCTCACGCTGGGCGGCTTCTTCGAGGCGGCGGGCATCTGGCGGCGGCGCACGACGGGCTCCGACCTCGCCTCCTCCTTCATGGCCACGCCCTGGGGGAACGAGCCGGCCTATCATCTGTCCAACTGGCAGCAGACCGAGCGTTCCAGCCGTCTCAGCGTGCTGGCTGAAGGCATGATCACCCACAAGCTGGTCGCTGACGGTTACGTGGAAATAGACTTCCAGGCGGCTGGCGCCTCGGCCAATTCCCACGAATCCGATTCCTACTCGCCGCGCGCGCGCGTCATCTACGGCGAGCTCAAGGACATAAAAGATGGCTGGTTCTTCCTGGGCGGGCAGAACTGGTCCCTGCTCACCCCCTACGGCCATGGCCTGCTGGCGCGCGACGAGCAGATTCCCATCACCATCGACACCGATCTGCTGCCTGGCTTCAACTGGACGCGCGCCCCGCAGCTGCGCGTGGTCAAATCCTTCGACCAGGCGGAAGACTACAGCCTCGGCCTCTCCATCGAATCCCCCAGCCAGGCCAGCTCTAATCCCAAACAGGCCTGGATCGCGCCAGGCCACCGGATCACCGACGGCGTCAAGGGCACCAGCACCAACAACCCCGATGCCGCCTATTCCGCCAACCCCTATCCTGACACGGTGCTGAAATTCGCCGCTGATCCGGGCTGGGGGCATTACGAGATCGCGGGCCTCATGCGGTATTTCCGCACCCGCAACAGCTGGGTCGGGGGCGGGCGCAACCAGACGGTTGTGGGCGGCGGCGGCGGCGGCAGCATGGTGGTGCCGATCATTCCCGACCGCCTCTTCTTCCGGGCGTCCGGCATGGTGGGCAAAGGTATCGGGCGTTACGGCAGTGCGGGCTTTCCCGATTATACCTTCGGCCGGCACGGCCAGCCGGTGCCGCTGCCTGAGGCAAGCCTGCTGGTCGGGCTGTGGGGCAACCCCACACCGGCTTTGCGCCTGTATATGTACGGCGGTGCTGAAGAGGTTCTGGGCCGCCGCAGCTTCAATGTCGGCACGGGAGCTTACGGCTACGGCAACCGGCGTTACGACATGGGCGGCTGCGGGGTGGAGCTGTCAACCAACTGCGCGGCTTCATCAAATGTGCGGCTTTCAGCTGAGGCCACGGCCGGCTTCTGGTATACAGCGGCGCGCGGCGATTACGGCAGCATCCTGGTCGGCGCGCAATATGCCCATAACTATCTCGAGGCCTTCTCGGGCTCGGGCGGCAAGCCCCACACCGATGACGACGTGGTCATGATGTCGTTCCGCTACATGCCGTTCAACTAAGTTTTCCCGTGACAGCTCCTTCTGCGCCAGAGTCAGCTGCCGAACACGTTGCCCACGCCCCACCACGGCTGGCTCTGATCGGCGGCGGCTACGTGGGGCTGGTCTCAGGCGCCTGTCTGGCCGCTTTCGGGGCAGAAGTGACCGTCATAGAGCAGGACCGGGCCCGGCTTGCCCGCCTACAGGTTGGCGACATGCCCATTTACGAACCGGGGCTTGCTGCTCTGCTGGAGCGCCAGCGCATTGCCGGGCGCCTGGCCTTCTGCGGCCATCTGGCTGAAGCCCTGCCGGGGCGGGAGGCGGTGTTCATCGCCGTGGGCACACCTGCGCGGCGCGGCAGCGGCCATGCGGATCTGCGCTATGTCTCCCAGGTGGTGGAAGAGCTGGCACGCTGTGCGGAAAACCTTCCGGACGGGCGCGAGCTTCTGGTGGTCATGAAGTCCACCGTGCCTGTCGGTACCGGGCGCGATGTTGCGCGGAAACTGGCAGAGCTCAGGCCGGATCTGCGCTTCACGGTCGCTTCCAATCCGGAGTTCCTGCGCGAAGGCGAAGCGATCAATGATTTCATGCAGCCCGACCGCGTGGTGATCGGCCTTGATGGCCAGCGCCCTGGGGCAGAGAGCGCCCGGGCTTTCCTCACCCGTCTTTACTGTTCTGCCACTTCTTCCCTGACCCCGGACAGATTGGCCTTCATGGGACTGGAAAGTGCGGAGCTGACCAAATACGCCGCCAATGCCTTCCTGGCTCTCAAGGTCACTTTCATCAATGAAATGGCTGATCTCTGCGAGGCGAGCGGCGGGGTGATCGAGGAAGTCGCCCGCGGCATGGGGCTGGACCCGCGCATCGGCGCTGCCTTTCTGCAGCCCGGCCCGGGCTATGGCGGCTCATGCTTTCCCAAGGATACGCGCGCTTTGGCCACCACTGCACGGCAGAAGGGCACGCCCATGCAGCTGGTGGAGACGACCATCGCCACGAACGAGGCCCGCAAGCGCCGCCTGGCTGAGCGCATCCTCACCCTTGCCGCAACGCTCCGCCCTCTTTCCTCTGATCCCGATGCCGCCGAACGCCCCCAGAACGGCGAGGTGCAGATCGCCGTTCTGGGCCTGGCCTTCAAAGCCGGCACGGACGACATGCGCGACGCTCCCGCCCTGACGATCCTGCCCCTGCTGCTGGAAGCCGGCGCCCGACTGCACCTCTACGACCCCCAGGCCATGGCCCAGGCCCGCGCGCAGCTGGGCCAGAGGGAGGGGCTGAGATTTGCCGCCAGTCTAGAAGACGCGCTGGCACAGGCAGAGCTGGTGGTGGTGCTGACTGAATGGCCCCTTTTCCGCGCCCTCACCCCCCAAACCCTGGCCCGCCTGATGCCCGGCCGCCTGGTGATCGACTGCCGCAACCTATGGTCCCCTGAAGAAATGCGCGCGGCAGGCTTCACCTATCACCGGCTGGGGCGGAGGATAGATTAAAGCCGGGTAATTTCTGCCCCTGCCAACCAAGGGGCTCAAACCTATAAAACGGGGCAATGGGAAAAAGAATTGTCCGGCCCTATTTTCTCCGTTTTAATTCACTATTCACTTAATGTTTAAGGCCCAGGTCCGGCCTGCTTTCTGAGCCGCCCTGCCGTCATTTCAGCCGTCACTTCAGATGAACGACACCCGATGAAAGTTTCCGTCGTGCGCTCTCCTTCCTCGTCTTCCCTCCGTCTGGCGTCGCACAGCCCGAAAGCTGCCCGGCTGGCTGGTCTTCTGTTTGCCGGGCTGTGCCTGACGAGCATAGTCACAGGCGCAACGGCTGACCGCGCTTGGGCTGCGGGGACGCTGGCGGCTGGCACGCATATGCAGGGCGAGGAGCTGGATCTCTCCGCCCCCTGTGCACAGGTGAAGATCATTGCCGATCCGGCGCTGGCTTCCGGCATTACCCTGCAGGAAAGCCACGGGGCCGCGCCGCAGGTGCAGACCACGGCCGATGGCGCCACGAAAATGCTGGGGCT
The DNA here is from genome assembly GCF_006542375.1 of Oecophyllibacter saccharovorans. GTDB lineage: Bacteria > Pseudomonadota > Alphaproteobacteria > Acetobacterales > Acetobacteraceae > Oecophyllibacter > Oecophyllibacter saccharovorans. The sequence continues at coordinate 813,795 of NZ_CP038143.1, forward strand.
GAGCCTGCGCTGCGTGCCCGGCGCACGGCTGGTGCTGCGCATCTCCCCTGCCACCATGCTGAACCTGCAGGACAGTCCGCATGCCGCTTTCACGCTCAGCGGGCCTGTGGCCGGTCTTGATGCCAACCTGACTGATGCCAGCCTGACTGCAGATCAGGTGCCCTCGCTGAGCCTGGCCCTGCACGGCACCGCAACCGCCGCGATCAGCCAGCTCAACCGGGCCGGGCAGATTGTCATGGACGGCGCCAGCACAGCCACTGTTGACCAGGCGCACCTGACCGCCCTCTCCGTGCAGGCCAGCGGCACCGCTGCATTGCGGCTGCAGAGCGGGCAGATCGACCTGCTTGCCCTGACTGTGACGGACCAGGCGCATGCCAGCATTCTGGCCACGGTCCAGATCGCCCATGTGAACGCTTCCGGCCATGCTGTCGTCACGCTCGGCCCGGTAACGGGCACCCTGACCAATACAGGCCCGACCACCGTTCATGCGCTTGCAAGCTCAGGACCTGCCCCTTCAAGCGTTCCTGCCCAGCAGCCCTTACCGGCCGAGAGCCAACCTGCCGCACAGGCCGCACCTAATCCCGTCCCGCCCCAGGCGCCGCTGCCACAGGCGCAAAACGGTAGCGGCGTACAGAACCAGAACACGCTCCAGAAGACCCAACCTCCCGCTGCCGCGCCAAGACCGGCAGCGCCTACGCAGCCCGCCCCTCTGAGCAACCATGTCGGTGCAAACCATACCGAGGCCGCCGCCACTTTCTCGGCCGCCCCTGCCGCTCCGCCTGCCCCCGATACAGCGGCCCAGGGCTTGCCCACGCACTCGGTCCCGCCTGCGCCTGCCCGGCCTGCAGCAATTGGCAGCAGCGCTTCCTCGCCCTGAACAAAACCGGCGTTCTGCAAACGCTCTTTTCCCTGTTTTTGTCGTGACTTTCCGGCAGTCATCGGGTCCTTTTTCATATCCTGCAGAACAGGAGCGCCGGTTGCGTTCAGGGGCTGTGCAGGATAGAGCAGGAAGGGTGCGCATGTTGGAAACCCCCTTCGTCGCTCTGGGTCGTCTGGTGCTCAGCGCGTTCCGTCAGGTCGGCAGTGTGGTCCTGTTCGGGCTGCGGGGGCTGAGCGGGCTCGTACGCCCGCCTTTCTACTGGAAGATCTTCCTCTCCAGCCTGGTGAATATCGGCTTTCTTTCCCTGCCCGTCGTGGCGCTGACAGCCATTTTCGCAGGCGGGGTCATCGCCCTGCAGTCCTATACCGGGTTCAGCCAGTATCACGCCCAGAATGCCATCGCCCATATCGTCCTGCTGGCCATCACGCGTGAGCTGGGGCCCGTTCTGGCCGGGCTGATGATCGCAGGTCGCGTCGGGGCGGCCCTGTCAGCGCAGATCGGCACGATGCGGGTCACCAACCAGATCGACGCGCTGGCCACGCTGTCGACCGATCCGATCAAATACCTCGTCACCCCCCGCCTGCTGGCCGGCACACTGGCCTTGCCCCTGCTGGTGCTGGTGGCTGACATTCTCGGCGTTTTCGGCGGCTTCACGGTCTCAGTGGCCAAGCTGGGCTTTGCGCCTGACGCCTATATCACCGCAACGCTTTCAGGGCTCAAAGCGTCCGATGTCATTGTCGGGCTGGTCAAGGCAGCGGTCTTCGGGTTTCTGATCGCCCTTCTGGGCTGTTATTACGGCTATCACAGCAAGGGCGGCGCTGAAGGCGTTGGGGCCGCGGCAACGGCCACAGTGGTCGGCGCTTCCATCATGGTGCTGATCTTCGATTACATGCTGACCGATCTTTTCTTCACCGGCTGAAGCACCAGGCAAAGGCAGATGAGGACCAGATGACGATTGCAGTCCCCCAGGAAACTGAAAAAGCCCCGGCCGACATTGCCGCGCCCGCGCCTGGCCATGAACCCGTTGGCGGCACGCCCCCGGCGCAGGCGCAGAAGGGCACGGTGCCGCGCATCCGCATCCGCGGTCTGTGCAAGACCTTCGGCAGTCATGTCGTGCTGGACGGGGTCGATCTTGACGTCTGGCCCGGGGAATCCCTAGTGGTCATCGGCGGTTCAGGCACCGGCAAATCCGTGCTGCTGCGCAGCATTCTCGGCCTGCTGACCCCTGATGAAGGCAGCATCGAGATCGACGGGGTGGATATCCTCACCGCCCCTGCCGAGGAACGCGAGAAATGCCTGCAGCAGATCGGCATGCTGTTTCAGAATGCTGCCCTGTTCGACAGCATGAGCGTGCTCGACAACATCCTCTTCGGCCTGCGGGCCAAAGCGCCGCAGACACGCAAGCTGCCCCTGCCCCGCCAACGACAGGAGGCGCTGGAACTCCTGGCGCAGGTCGGGCTGGGGGCAAGCGTCGGGGACCTGATGCCTGCCGAACTTTCGGGCGGCATGCAGAAACGCGTCGGCCTCGCCCGTTCCCTGGCCGGTCGTCCGAGCATCCAGCTTTTTGACGAACCCACCACAGGGCTGGACCCGATCATGAGCTCGGTCATCAACCGGCTGATCGTCGATTGCGTCAAGCGCCTGGGTGCCACGGCCATCACTATCACCCACGACATGGAATCAGCCCAGGTCATCGGCACGCGCGCCGCCATGCTCTATGAAGGCAGGATCATCTGGAGCGGCCCGGCTGACAGGCTGATGGACTCAGGCAATCCTGTCGTGGAACAGTTCACCCATGGCTGGCTCAAGGGACCGATCAAGATCGACTATCCCCTGCCGCTTTCCTCCTGAACCGTTTTTCATGTTTTCTGAAAGGACCTCCCCATGAGCACGCCCGAGCTTGAAAATGCCCTCACCCGTCTCTACATCACCGCCATCGGCAAGGCCCTGGTCAAGAAGGGCGTGCTGAGCATCGAGGACATCACGAGCGAGATGAGCGGCATCCGGCAGGAGTTCGAGGGCCGGCCTGATTCCCGCCTCCAGGAGATCGCCACCTCCGTCGGTGATCTCATCAATGCCGTCCAGAGCTGGAAGTAATGCGGAGCTCTGCAGGCGGCAATCAGCCATTGACGCCTTCACGCCCCGGTTTTCAAAGCAGAAAAGCTGCTCTCTCCTCCATTTCAAATTCATTTTCTGAAAGATTAGTTTCCATGGCCACTGAACACGATCGCAACCATCGCCCTGAGCACCTGCACGGCCACACGAACAACACGCAGCGCAAGCAGACAGAGCGCGAAGAAGCCTGCGCCTGCCACTGCCCTGCTGCGGGCGGCACGGGCACCTGCACCTGCGGCGCCCACTGCGACTGTGGCGCTGACTGCAGCTGCAAGGCTGCCGCCTGACCGGGCGAAACCTCTCTCAATAAGAGGTTTCAATAACGGGCAGAGTGTGGTCATGAAGGGTCATGGCCAGGAAACCGATCACCCGCTTCGTCTGCACCCAGTGCCAGGCCGTTTTTCCGAAATGGAACGGGCGCTGTGATGTCTGCGGCGAATGGAACACGCTGGAAGAAGAGACCGTCAGCGCCACGCCCAACCGCCCCCAGGGGGGTGCCGGCGCAGCGGCAGGCAGGCCCGGTCGGCTGGTCACGACACGGCTGGACGGCAACGCCACCCCTCCGGCACGGATCGAAACCGGCATGGCTGAGCTCAACCGCGTGCTGGGCAGCGGCCTGGTGCCGGGCTCGGTGGTGCTGGTCGGCGGTGATCCGGGTATCGGCAAGTCGACACTGATGCTGCAGACCACCTGTGCCCTGGCCCGCAGCGGCCATGACGTGCTGTATGTCTCAGGTGAAGAGGCGATCGACCAGATCCGCCTGCGTGCCCGCAGACTGGAGCTGGACGGGGACCCCAAGACCCTGGAGCGGCTGGAGCTTGCTGCCTCCATCAATGTTGCCGACATCGCCGCCTCTCTGGAGGAGGTCAAAAGCCGCAAGGTCGTGGTGATCGATTCGATCCAGACCATGTGGCTGGAAGGCGTTTCAGGCGCGCCCGGCTCGGTCAGCCAGGTGCGCAGCTGCGCTTTCGAACTCATCCGGCTGGCCAAGACCCAGGGATTCGCCCTGGTCCTGATCGGCCATGTGACCAAGGAGGGAGCGCTGGCAGGCCCGCGCGTGCTGGAGCACATGGTGGACGCCGTGCTGTATTTCGAGGGCGACCGCGGCCACCAGTTCCGCATCCTGCGCGCTGCCAAGAACCGCTTCGGTGCGACCGATGAGATCGGCGTGTTCGCCATGACCGATGCAGGCCTGCGTGAAGTGCCCAATCCCTCAGCCCTCTTCCTGGCTGAAAGACGTGGCAACATTGCGGGGTCGGCTGTTTTCGCCGGTCTGGAAGGCACGCGCCCGGTCCTGCTGGAGATCCAGGTCCTGCTTTCAGCCAAATCAGGCGATGGGGCAGCACGCCGCGCCGTGCTGGGCTGGGACAGCGCGCGGCTGAACATGATTCTGGCCGTGCTGGAAGCGCGCTGCGGGCTGAAGCTCGCTTCGATGGACGTGCACCTGAACGTGACAGGCGGGTTGCGCATCAATGAGCCTGCAGCTGATCTGGCGGTGGCTGCAGCGCTGATCTCAGCTGCCACCGGCCAGCCGACCGATCCCAACACGGCCTATTTCGGCGAAATTGGTCTCTCAGGTGAGATCCGCCAGGTGCCCCAGACCGGGCTGCGCCTCAAGGAGATGGCCAAGCTCGGCTTCAGAACGGCACTGCTTCCCCGCCATGTCGGCAGTGCCAGCGCCCGCCCCAAAGCCCCTGAAGGCCTGCAGCTGGAAGAGCTGGGCCATCTGGCCGATCTGATGAAAAAATTCGCCTCTCCGGCAAAAAAATCCGCAGAAGCCTGAAAGGCGCTTCTCTCACCCGGTTTCCCGCCTTGCGGCGGCAGGCAGGCTGTTTGGTGTTCCTGAAGGGCGATGTTATCCTGGGGAGAAACCCCCAGGCATAAAAGCGCCTGAAGAGCCTGCTTCCCACAGCCGGCGCCTCTGGCTTCACGCCTTGCCGCAACCCCCTCACTATCACGACAGGAACCACGTTCATGACTTCCCAGCCCGCCGGTCGCGTCAAGGACCAGAAGGTCATCGACTATCTCAATCAGCAGCTGACCAACGAGCTGACAGCCATCAATCAGTATTTCCTCCACGCCCGGACCCTGCAGCACTGGGGCGTGACCCTTCTGGGCAAGAAGGAGTATGAGGAATCCATCGAGGAGATGCAGCATGCCGACTGGCTGACCAAGCGCATTCTCTATCTCGGCGGCCTGCCAAACCTCCAGAAGATCGGGGGCCTTCTGCTCGGCCAGAACGTGCAGGAGATCCTGGAATGCGACCTGAAGCTGGAAGTGCAGGCCATGGCCAGCCTGCGCGAGGCGATCGCCTATTGCGAATCCGTGCGTGATTACGTTTCGCGCGATCTGCTGGTCAAAATCCTCGCCAATGAGGAAGAGCACGAAGACTTCATCGACGCCCAGCTCGATCTCATCAAGCTGGTCGGCATTGAGCGCTACATCACTCTGAACTCTGCCCCAGCGCCTGAAAGCATCTAAAACGCGCGTGACTCCGGCCCTGCCTGGGCGGCAGGCCAGACTCGAAATAAAACTCCGGCTCTGCCACTTCAGACGTGGCGGGACCGGAGTTTTTTCTTTTTGTGACACTGAAAACCGCTCTTCTGACGCAGTCTTCCTCAACCGTCTCAGTGCTGACAGAAAACTCTGTTGCCAGGATTTTTTCAGCGGAAAACCTGGGTTTTCTGATGGGCGTTTCTGGGGCAGCACCCGTTCGCCTCACACGTCATACAGCCCCTGTCCGGTATCGTTTCCAACACTAGGGGCCTTAAAAGTGCCTTCTTGCCTGCCGGCCCCACAATCCACACTCTCTTTTCCATAACCCCGCTTTTGCAGCGGGACCCCAGGCTCACGGCACCCCTGCTTCACCCCAAGGGCCTGACACAGCTGAACAGAAGGAAGAGAATGATGACTGACACTGCCCGGAAAACTGTGGAGAACTGGTATGCGACCGGCAATACCGACCTGCTGGCCGATGACATTCTCTGGGAGGTTCTGCCTACCTTTCCCGAGGGAGGCCGCTACGAGGGTCGCAAAGCCGTTGTGGAGACCTTCGTTCCCAAGGTCATGACGCATTTTTCAGAATACGAGGCACATCCGCACAGCTTCATGGTTGATGGCAATGTCGTCGCCACAACGGGCGTCTATCACGTGCGGACAAAAAAAGACCCGTCAGGCGAAGACCGCGCGGGCGATATTACTTTTGCACATTTCTGGACCGTGAAAAACGGTAAGATTGCCGCCCTGCACCAGGTCGCCGATACCGCCACAGCGCAGAAACTTCTCCAGACCGGGGAGCAGGCAGCATGATCGAAGAAGAACACCTGATGACCCTGAATCCCTCGGTGGATGGGCGCTTCGACCTCAACAGGATCGCCGCCGCCTTTCCCGAGACAGCGGACACGATGCTTCTGGACACCTATCTGACCGACAAGCCGGAAGCCAGCATCCGGGTCTTCCGGATCTACCGCGACGTTCCACCACATTACCACACTCAGTGCGCCGAAGTCCTTCACGTCCTGTCAGGCGAGGGAACGTTCTGGATGGGTGATCCGGCCACTGAAGCGCCCTTTGCGCCGGGCCATCTGCTCGTCTTTCCGAAGCGCATGGTGCACGCCCTGCCCCGCATCATACGTGACCCGGTCATCTTCCTGGCCATCGACACGCCCCGGCGCGCGCCCGATGACGTGGTTTTCGTCAATCCGGCTGACGGCACGCCTGAAGGTTTCATTGCCAGCATCTGAGGCTTCCGGACCTTTCCTGACGTCAGCGGAGATAACTCCACAGAGGCTGACAATCAGGGCAATGACGCTACCGGGGTCACGGGCGCACATGCCGCAGCCGCGCAGGTTTCAGGGCCGTCAAGGTCCGGCGGACAGCCGGTTATGCCCTCGACCCCGCTTTCCTTCAGCAACCGGCAGATCTGGCGCGTGCATTTTCCGCAATCGGCCTGGCATTTTTTATGCGCATAGACGGCTGACGGACGGCGCGCGCCAGCCGCGATGGCGGCGGTAACATCCTTGTCCGACAGGACATTGCAGGAACAGACAATCATATACAGGCACTGATTTGCGAAAAGTCCGGGAGAACCCCGAGAACAGAATAAGAATTCTAATTGAGAATTATTCTCATATGCATGAAATCAAGCTTAAAGTCAAGCTTTTTCCACCGCTCGCAGCTGCTGCTGGCCGCGTGTCAGATCACGCAGCCAGGCTGACAATTCCTCAGTGCATTCCAGCGGCACGCCCAGCAGCATCTCAGCTCCGCTGGCGCCGAACGTGCAGTCAGCCACCTCCACCTGCCACTGGCCCAGTCTGGCACTGACTTCCCCATGCAGGGAGAAGGGGCAGTGAAAGCGCCACCAGCTGCGCGGCACGTAAAGCGTCTTGGCAGCCTCCCGCAGGCAGACTGCAGCCGCCCCTCCATAGGCGCGCACCAACCCGCCGCCGCCAAGCTTGACCCCGCCGAACCAGCGCGTCACGACCACCATCACCCCGTCCACGTCCTGGCCCTCAATGGCCGATAGGATGGGGCGCCCTGCCGTCCCTCCCGGCTCCCCGTCGTCACTGGTGCGGAAATTCTGGCCGATCCTGAAAGCCCAGCAATTATGCGTGGCCTCCGCCACACGGACTTCAGCCAGAAAAGCCAGCGCCTCCTCCGCTGAGCTGACCGGCGCTGCACGCGCGCGGAACACGCTGCCTTTCACCACGCTTTCACGGCCGGCCGGGCCATCCAGCGTCCAGCTCATCGTCCCTCCCTTTCCTTACCTGTCTGCCCATCTGTCTGTCAGGCGCGTTTCCGCAGAAGTTCTCGGGTGTTTTTCCGCGCTGCCGGGGATGGCAAAACCCGCCCCACCCCACTAAAATCCTCTGCCATGCTCACGAAACTGACCACCCGGCTCAACAACTTCTCTCTTCACCATGCTCTTGGCGTGGTGCTGGTATTTCTCGGCCTTGTACTCGGCGCCCTCTGGGTCAGTCATGACCGGCTCGGGGTCACGACCGATACCGACCAGCTTTTCTCCAACTCCCTGGGGTGGAAAAAGCGCGTCAATACCATCGAGAAGCTCTTTCCAGGTGACAAAGACTCCCTCGTAGCGGTCATTTCAGCCGACACGCCGGAGGAAGGCAATGAATCAGCCAAGCAGCTGGCCGCCATTCTCACGCGCGACCACAGGAATTTCAACACTGTCTCCGTGCCGGCCGACAATCCCTATTACGTGCAGCATGCCTTCGAGCTTCTGCCGGTCAAGACACTGGACGGATTGCTGAACTCCATCATTGCCGCCCAGCCCTTCCTCGGCACGCTGGCAGCTGACCCCTCAGCGCGCGGCCTGTTCAGCACCTTCGACATGATCGCAACCGGAATTGAACACGGCCAGGAGATCCCGCCCAGCTTCGATCCGGCCCTGCAGGGCATGGCCAACGCCCTGACCGCTGCTGCCGACGGCCACCCCTATCCTGTCTCCTGGCAGAGACTGCTGGCTGGCAAGGTGAGCGATCTGGGTGGTCAGTACCAGTTCGTTGTTACCCACCCCAAACGCAACTTCTCCTCCTTTGAGCCGGCGGCCGCGGCAACCCGGGCCATGCGTGCGGCCATTGACAGCCTGCCCGATGTCAAAGCCGGGCACGTGCACGCTCTCATCACGGGGGAAGCCAAGCTCAGCGATGAGGAATTCTCCACCGTCGCCAAGGGCATGGTGGTCGGGCTGGTGCTTTCACTGGCCCTGGTCACGCTCTGGTTGACCCTGGCTGTGCGTTCCCCGCGCATCATCATTCCCATCCTGATCACCCTCATCACGGGGCTGGTGCTCACGACCGGTTTTGCCGCCCTGGCGGTAGGCACGCTCAATCTCATTTCCGTTGCCTTTGCCATTCTCTTCGTCGGTATCGCGGTTGATTTCGGCATTCAGTACAGCGTGCGTTTCCGCAGCCAGGTAGCGCCTGACGGCATGCCGCTTTCCACGCTCAAGGCCTTGGCGCGCACAGGTCATGAATGCGGCGCGCAGATTCTCATCGCAGCCCTTGCCACCGCCTGCGGCTTCATGGCCTTCATTCCCACCAGTTTCGTGGGGGTCGCCCAGCTCGGCCTGATCGCAGGCGCCGGCATGCTGATCGCTTTCATCAACACCCTGACCCTCCTGCCGGCCCTGCTGGTTCTGTTCCATGCGCATCCGGCCAACAAAAGCACCGGCTTCAGCGAACTCGCACCGGTGGACCACTTTCTGCGCCGCCACCGCCCCGTCCTGCTCTGCATCTTCGGCGCGCTGGCCCTGCTGAGCCTGGCGCTGATCCCCTTCCTGTCCTTCGATTCCGACCCCCTGCACACCAAAAACCCCCATACCGAAGGCATGCGGGCGCTGCACCTGCTGGAGCAGAACCCCCTGACCACCCCTTACAGTGCCCAAGTTCTCGCTCCTGACGAAAAGACGGCAGCCCGGCTGGCGGCTGCCATCAGCAAGCTTTCAAGCGTGAATGACGTCCTGTGGCTGGGCGCGCTGGTGCCTGAGCAGCAACCCGTCAAGCGGGAAATGATTGCCGACGCCGCAGACATGCTCCTCCCTTCGCTGGATGTATCGCACCCTGCACCCCCGCCCACGGCACAGGAACTGCGGGAAAGCGCTGCCAAGGCGGCTGACGCGCTGCAATCGGTTCCGGCCGACAAGCTGAACGCGCCGCTCAAGCAGATCCTTGCCGCCCTGCGCAAGCTTGAAAAAGCCCCTGACAGCCTGCTGCTGCAGATAAATGCCGATCTCACGCGCTTCCTGCCCGATGAGCTCAATCAGCTACGCACAGCCCTCACCCTCACGCCCCCCGTCACGCTTGAGAACATCCCAGCCGACATCCGCCGCCAATACGTCACGCCGGACGGGCGTTACCTGCTGATCATCCACCCCAAGGGCCAGATGTCAGAGCCCAAGGTACTGCATCACTTCGTCAGCCAGCTCCGCACTGTCACGACCAATCTGGCCGGACCGGCAGCGGAGATCATCGGCTCAGCGCACACCATGATTCACGCTTTCACGGTAGCCGGGCTATGCGCCATCTGCACGATCGCGCTGGTTCTGCTCATCGCCCTGCGGCGCCCGCAGGAAATGGGGCTGGTCATCGCTACCCTGGTCATGTCGTCGCTCATGACCGTGATCGTCGTGGTCTGCTGTCACGTCTCGCTGAATTACGCCAACATCATCGCCCTGCCACTGCTTCTGGGCGTCGGCGTCTCCTTCAACATCTATTTCGTGATGAACTGGTCGGTCGGAACAAAAGACCCGCTGGTCTCGCCCACAGCCCGGGCCGTGTTGTTTTCGGCCCTGACCACCGGTTCAGCCTTCGGCTCACTGGCTCTCTCCCAGCATCCCGGCACTTCCAGCATGGGCAAGCTGCTCATGCTGTCACTGGCCTGCACCCTGTTCTGCACGCTGATCTTCCTGCCCACTCTGCTGCCCAGCAAGGCGCCTGACCCGGGCAAGGCCCATCTGCCCTGATCTGTGACGGGCTTCGCTTCACAGGGTTTCACTGAACTTGAAGGCTTATAGAAGCCCTTTCAGAGCATCATACAGAAGCTTGCCGTTCAGCCCGACCAGGGTCAGCGCCACCAGCCAGGCCATCGCGACCCAGAAAGGCGAAAGGGCGAAGGGACCCATTTTCCTGCGGCTGCTGGTAAACACCACCAGCGGAATGACTGCGAAGGGCAGCTGCAGTGACAGCACCACCTGACTGAGAATCAGCAGGCTGCCCACATGGCCTTCGCCCCACAGGCCGATGATCAGCAGAACCGGCAGCACGGCCACGCCCCGCGTCAGCAGGCGCCGCAGCCAGGGGGGCAGGGAAATGTGCAGAAAACCTTCCATCACGATCTGACCGGCCAGGGTGCCGGTCACCGTGGAATTGGTGCCTGCCGCCAGCAGCGCCACAGCAAACAGCGTGGAGGCCATGCCGAACCCCAGAACGGGGGTGAGAAGCTTCCACGCATCGCTCAGCTCGGCGACATTCTGGTATTTCGTGCCGTGAAAAGCAGCGGCCGCCACGATCAGAATGGCCGCATTGACCCCGAGCGCCAGGGTGAGGGCGAACCCGCTGTCCAGCTGCGCCCAGCGCAGCGCCTCACGCCGCCCTTCCAGCGTGCGGGGATAAGCGCGTGTTTTGACCAGGGCGGAGTGCAGGTAAAGGTTATGGGGCATTACCGTTGCCCCGATGATGCCGATAGCCAGATACAGCATGCCGGGATCGGTCAGGATATGCGGGCTGGGAATGAAGCCGTGCAGCAGGGCTTTCAGGGCCGGATGGGCCATGACGACTTCAATGCCGAAGCAGAGCGCGATGATTCCCAGCAGGGCCATGACGAAGGCTTCAAGCAGCCGGAATCCCCAGCGCATCAGCAACAGAGCCAGAAACACGTCTCCGACTGACAGAAACGCGCCCAAAAGAAGCGGGAAGCCGAAAAGCAGCTGCAATGCAACCGCCGTGCCGATGACCTCAGCCAGGTCGCAGGCGATGATGGCGATCTCGCAGGTGAACCACAGAAATCCGTTCAGCCAGGGCGGCAGCCAGAGCCGGCAGGCCTGTGCCAGGTCCTGACCCGTGGCGATGCCCAGGCGCGCGGACAGGGACTGCAGCAGAACCGCCATCAGATTGGAGATCAGGATGACGCTGAGCAGCGTATAGCCGTAACGCGCACCGCCTTCGAGATCCGTGGCCCAGTTGCCGGGGTCCATATAGCCCACAGCCACCATGTAGCCCGGCCCCACAAAGGCCTGGAACCGCCTGAACGCCGAAGCGCCTGCCGGCGCCAGCCCCACCAGCGGCACAGCGGCGAGCCGCCCTTCAGCCATGGCCGGCACCACTTTCAGGCTGCGCCGCCCGGACTGCCCGTCTCCCGCAGGGCAGGCCTTGCCTGTCTCTGGTTCAGGAGCAGAAATCAGGAGGGCTTTCCTTCCTGGGAACTGGCCTGGGGATTGGCAGCGCCCGTATCCTTTTCGGCGTCATCACGGAACCACACTTCCACAGGTCCCTTGAGCTTGAGGGTCATGGGGCGGCCATTGCGATCCACGGCACGGCCAGCGGCCACCCGGATCCAGCCTTCGCTGAGGCAGTATTCCTCAACATTGGTCTTTTCCTGACCGTTGAAGCGCACGCCGATACCGCGCGACAGCGCGTCGTGGTCATAAAAGGGGCTATCGGGATAGATGGAAAGACGGTCAGGCGGCGTTGCGGTCACGGTGGAAACTCCCACAAGGAAAAATTACGTGCTGAGCGCCGGAACAGGCTTGCCGTCCCGGCAAAAGGGTGGCTCTTCAGACGACTTCGAAAATGGCCTCGACCTCGACAGGGGCATTGAGCGGCAGGCTGGTGACGCCGACCGTGCTGCGGGCGTGATTGCCGTGCGGGGCAAAAACCGTGGCTGCCAGGTCCGAAGCGCCGTTCATGACCGGGGCCAGCTCAGTGAAGTCCGGGGCGCAGGCAACGAAGCCGCCCAGGCGCACCACCTGCTTGACGCGGCTGAGATCCCCTTCCAGCGCGTTCTGAAGCTGGGCCAGAATATTGATGAAGCAGGCGCGCGCGCAGGCTTCCCCAGCCTGGTTCGACACGCCGGCGCCAAGCTTGCCCTCGATCAGCAGCTTGCCGTCAACAAGCGGCAGCTGACCTGAGACGAAAAGCAGGCTGCCTGTCTGTACGACCGGCACATAATTGGCGACCGGCGCAGCGGCTGGGGGAAGGGTGATGCCAAGCTGGGTCAGGCGTTGTTCGGGGGTGCTCATGTCAAAGGGTTTCCTTCAGCAACCGAAGATGGAGAGAACGGATCAGGCACACCGGAAAAGAGTGCCTTCAATGCGCCCACCCTACACTGACCCGCTGCCTGCGCGCTACACCGGCGAATAGGGGCCAGCAATCAGACCGGGAAGCGGTCCTCGCCGGCCAGCTCACGCCGCGAACGCTCCAGCTCGGCTGCATAACGGCGCAACGTGTAGTGCTCCTCCAGCTGGCCCACCACCTGGCGTGAGAGCCGGTCCTCGACGACCACCAGAACATCCGCTTCCGCCTTGGCAAAGCTTTCCAGCGCCGCACGCGCCGTCATTTCGGGAATAAGCATGGTGTCATGCTGGCGGCCCAGAATAGCTACCGGTTCATCAGAGGAAGGACCTGCATGGAGCTCAGCGATGGAAACCATCCCTTCATAGCGCCCGTCTTCGCCCACCAGGACGATCCGCCGCCCGCTGCCTACCGGAAACAGGGCGCGTGCACGCGTCAAGGGGGTACCGGCCGGAAGGGTGCGGACACGTGTGCGCATGAGGCTCTGCACTGAGAGCGAACGCAGCCCGCCGATATCGACCGCGGAGAGAATGGTTTCGCCCCGCAGGTGGAAACGCCAGGTGGAGAAATTATAGCCGAACAGGTGCTTGACGGTCAGAAAGGCCAGAATGGCGGCCAGAACCACGCCGCTGGCCAGGCCGGCATCATCGGTCATTTCCAGCACCAGGCAGATCATGGTCATCGGGCCGCCGATGATCGCCACCCCCACCGCACTCATTCCCAGAACGGCACAGACCACCGGCTGGTGCGGTGCCAGGCCGTAAGGCGCCAGCAAGGCACCGAGCCCCAGCCCGGCCAGCGCTCCCAGATAAAGCGAGGCGAAAAACAGCCCGCCCCTGAAGCCCGATCCGACGGAAAGCGACGTGGCCAGCGCCTTGGCCCCCAGCAGGAGCAGGGCCATCGCAGCGCCCACCTTGCCGCAGAGCACCAGCCAGATGGCCGCATGGCCTGAAGACAGCACAGCCGGGCTTACAGTGCCGGCCAGCACAGCCACCAGGCTCCCTCCCAGGACAGGACGCAGCCAGGCCGGACCGGGAAGCCGGCGAAACAGAGCCTCGAACTGCGTCACGCCCCACATGATGACGATGGCGCTCAGCGTGCAGGCGATCGACAGCACGGCAACCCCTGCCACGTCACGCCACCCCATGTGCCAGTCCGGCTGCTGAAAGATAAGCTCGGTGCTGGGCGGCAGGCCGAGCAGATGCACCATTCCCACCCCGGCGATGGCCGCAGCGGCAATGGGCGCCAGGTTGAGCAGGCAATACGTGCCGATGATCAGCTCGAAAGCATAAAACGCGCCACCCAGCGGCGCATTGAGCGCCGCTCCGATCGCCCCTGCAGCCCCTGCCCCCACCAGCATACGCAGATCCTCGCGCCGCACCCGGAAGGACTGGCCCAGCCAGGAGCCGAGAGCCGAGGAGATCTGGGAAAAGCCTGCCTCCAGCCCGATGCTGGCGCCTACGCTGTTGGAGAGGGTGTTCTGCGCGACCAGAACCAGGGAATCGCCAAGCGACATGCGCCCGCCATACAAGGCATTGGCTTCGATGGGGTCAATGGTGGGGCGACGGATGAGCTGGCTGGCAACCAGACTGACCACCCCGACAGCCATCCCGCCCAGAAGCAGAACCGTCAGGCAGCGTTGCCAGGGCAGATGCGCCAGCGCTGAAAGATGTCCGCTGTTGTGCAGGTTGTAGAGAAATCTGTGCGCCATCAGGGTAAAGCGCGTCACCACCACCACGCACATGCCGCCCAGCGCCCCGACGCAGGCTGCAAGCAAGGTCAGCCAGACGGGGTGGCGGCGCACCAGGCCACGCAACAGCGGGGGAGCTGCGCGCACCAGAGCACGCCTGCGAAGCCGTGCGAAGTTGATCCGCGGCCTGGCCTGATCCTCCCGCTTGCGTCGCGTCCCTTTCCACCCCGCTCTCATCTCGCCTGTTTCCGCTCCCAAGGCCCGGCTTTCCAGCAGAACCGATCCTGTTCTAGGCTCCGGCCTGGAACGCGTTGCCCCAATTTCCGTCCGTAATCTGTCCTGTGGAGCTCACCATGCAGCTAACTTTTCATGAACGCAACGAGCAGGGCAGCATGCAGAAGCCGGCAGTGGTGCTTCTGCACGGCGTCTTCGGTCGCGGCCGCAACCTGGGGCAGCTGGCCCGCAGCCTGGCCCCTGATTTCCGGGTATGGGCCTTTGACCTGCGCAACCATGGCGACAGTCCCCACGGCCCCGTTTCCTATGAGGCGATGGCGCAGGACGTTCTGGACACCATGACACAGCTGGAGCTGGAACGCGCTTGCGTGCTCGGCCACTCCATGGGGGGAAAAACCGCCATGGCCATGGCACTGCTAGCGCCTGAGCGGGTGGAACGCCTAGTGGTGGCAGATATCGCGCCCGCACCGGTGCATTTCGGCCAGCGCCGCCTGGCTCAGACCCTGGCAGCGCTGAAATTCCCCGTTTTGCGCGACCGCCAGGAGGTGCGGGCTTTTCTGCTGGCCGCCCTGAGGGGAATGCCGGGCACGGCTTCCAGCGACCAGGCATCAGATCCGGCCCTGGCAGATTGGCTGGGCCAGAATCTTGCCTTCGGCCCCACCGCCCCTGCGCGCTGGACGATCGGCATGAACCAGATCGCCGAAGGCTTTGCCCAGATTGAAGACTGGCCACAGGCCCTGAATCAACGGCGCTGGAAGGGACCAGCCCTTTTCCTGCGCGGCGGGCGCTCTCCCTATGTCAGCCCTGACAGCTGGCCGGCCGTAAAAGCGCTTTTTCCCAATGCCATGCTCCAGACCCTGCCAGATGCCGGGCACTGGCTGCATGTGGAGCAGCCTGAGGCCTTCAATGATGCCGTCCGGCACTTTCTGCTTGGGCCGGATACATCAGGTGGCCCCACTGACAGTCCCTAACCCGCTTTGGGCCCGGAGCGGTTGCGCGCCCCTGACCGCGGCACTTTCAGTTTCAGCTCGCTTATGATTACTCCCGCGACGATCAGCACCGCTCCCAGAAAAGCGTGGGCTGGCAGGCGCTCGCCCAGGAACCGGCCGAACAGCCCGCCCCAGATTGGCTCGCAGGCATAGATGAGTGTCGCGCGCGTAGGCGAAATATCGCGCTGGGCCCAGTTCATCGCCAGCTGGATGCCGACACTGGCCACGCCCAGCCCCAGAGCAGGACCGGCCCAGCCCCAGTTGAAGGCCGGAACAGTTTCATGAAACACGGGCATCGCCCCCAGAGCGTAAACGCCTGTGGCCAGCAGCTGCACAGCCGTGACATTGGCGATATTGAGCGGTTTTCTGGCCTGGCCGAACCAGCTTATCAGGACGATCTCGAACGCCACCGCCACAGCTGAAAGGAGGGTCAGCGTATCGCCCGGGGTGAAATCACCGAAACTAGCCCAGCCTTTCAGACCCTGGTCGGTCAGCAGAAGCAGACCGGCAAAAGCGCAGGCAAGGCCGAGCCACGCCTGCAGCCGGGGCGGGCGGCGCATCACAAGCCATTGCAGCAATGGCACTGTCGGCACGTACAGGGCGGTCAGGAAAGCGGACTGGCTGATGGTGATGGTCTCCAGCCCCACAGTCTGCAGCACCTGGCCCAGACATACAGCCACGCCGATCACCATCCCGGCCAGGATCTCACGCCCGGTCACCCGCCGCAGCTGGCGTGCAAACAGGGCAGCCGTGATGAGGCCTGCTATCAGGAAACGGGCCCCGACGAAAAAGAGCGGACCGCAGAACTGCAGCGCCAGGTGAATGGCGGCATAGGAGCCCCCCCACACGACGGTCGCAGCCAGAAGGGCCAGTTCGGGAAGGGGTAGCCGGGACAGAAACACACGCAAAGCCATGCGCCTTACTGCCACAGTCCCTTGCTGGGACCCAGGGCCCGTCCCGGTTCTTCCCTTCCCGTTCTCGGCCTCCGTTTCCATCAGTGAGGCGCCGTGGCCATGGCCAGACTGAAGGCGAAGTAAAGGAACATGACGCCCGTCACCCGGTCGATCCAGCGTCCGATAGCCGGACGGGCGAGAAGATGGCCCAGCGGCACGGTCAGGAAGACCAGCGCGCCCAGGAAAATCAGCGCTTCCACCATGAGGATCAGGGTAAGGAGCATGGTGAATTCCACCACGTTGCTGCCATGAGGAATGAACTGGGGGAAAAAGCTCACCACGAAAACGCCGGTTTCGGGGCTGAGCTGGTCAGTGGTCAGACCGCGTCTCACCCCCTGCCAGAACGTCCGGAACCGGCTCTTCCACGCCAGTCTGCGCCGGTCCGAATCGTGCCCCTGGACAGAAGCGATCCGGGCCTCGGGTTCCGCCAGTGCCAGGGCTTCGCCTTCCAACGCGTCATTGGGGCGGAAGATCATCTGCAGGCCCAGCCAGGCCAGATACAGCGCGCCGGCCCATTTGAGAATCGTATAGGCCGTCGGAGAGACGGCAAGCAGGGCACACAAGCCCAGAGAAGCCCAGATTCCCCAGAGCAGCTGCGACAGAACGATGCCGCACACAGCCCCCATCCCAAGCGCATGACCACCACGAATGGCGGAGCGCAGCACCAGCGCCGCCCCCACCCCCGGCGAGATCGTGAACATGGTGGAAGCCAGCGTGAAATTGAGCAGCGAAGTGGTGACAGGAGTCATCATGAACGGCACAGCCTGGCAGACAGGTGCAGGAAGGAAGGCAAGTGCCGCAGAATCATTGGTGTTTCATCCCCCCTTCCTGCCTTCCGGTCCTGGGCCCAGCCACCGGGAAACGGTCGTTTCATATGTGGCAGTCTGATACCGCTGGGACTTTCAGCCTTTTCAGGAAAGGCGGAGGTATAGCATCGGGACTGCCGGGGAAAAAGACCGCGCCTCACCGTTGTCTGCAAAATCTGCTGCCACCCCCGCCGTTCAGGCGTCAGCAAAGGGAAAACGGGGATGCCAACGATTGAGAAGCAGGGCATTGCCCACCACACAGACTGAGCTCAGTGCCATCATGGCTGAAGCGAAAACCGGACTCAGAACCCCCAAAGCGGCCAGGGGAATGCACAGAGCGTTGTAGCCGAAAGCAAAAAAGAGATTCTGGCGGATACACCGCATCACGGCTGCCGAAAGTGACAGCGCGGGCGGCAGGGCGGCCAGGCCCCCGCGCATCAGCACGATATCAGCGCTCTCAAGCGCCAGCGCCGCGCCACTGCCCAGCGCGATCCCCAGATCGGCTTCTGCCAGGGCAGGCGCATCATTGATGCCGTCGCCGACCATGCCGACGATCTGCCCCTCTGCCTCCAGCCGGGCGATTTCCTCCGCTTTCTGTCCCGGCAGCACACCGGCGCGCACGATTTCAATTCCCAGCGCACGTGCCACCAGATGCGCAACGCGCGGCTGGTCGCCCGAAAGCAGGGCCGGGGTGATGCCTTCAGCAACCAGCGCCTGCAGCACCGCCCGGTCTTCAGGACGCAGACGGTCAGCAAAAGCCAGGAAGCCCACCAGCTGGGCCGGCTGGGCAGCCGTGCGTTGCCAGGCGACCGCCACTGCCGTGTGACCAAGCGTTTCCTGCCGCTCCAGCCAGGCTGTTGCTTCTGCCGTCCAGCCGACATGACGGCTTTCCAGAAAGGCGCGTGTGCCGAGCCAGGCCTGGCCGCCCTGGGGCAGCGCGCCTTCAATGCCCTGACCGGGAACAGCCCGGATGTTGACAAGCTTCGGCAGAGTGTTTTCAAGCACACTTTCCGGAATTTCTCCCGGCGTCCGTTCTTCCGCTGCCGCACGGACGGCACGTGCGAGCGGGTGTTCGGACACGCGTTCCAACGCGGCTGCCAGCGCCAGAAGAAATGTCTCGCTGTAGGGCGCTACAGCCTGGCAGGCAACAAGGCTGGGCCTGCCCTCAGTCAGGGTGCCGGTCTTGTCGAACACCAGCATGGTCAGCTTGCGTGCACGCTCCAGTGCACGGGCGCTGCGGAAGAGAATACCTGCCCGCGCTCCGCGCGCCGTGCCCACCATGATGGCTGTGGGCGTGGCCAGACCAAGCGCGCAGGGGCACGCTACCACCAGCACTGCGACTGCCCGGATCAGCGCCGGGGCAAAAGCGCCGAGCCAGATCCAGTTGCCCAGCAGCGCCAGAAGGGCGACTGCCAGCACGACCGGCACGAAAACAGCTGATATGCGGTCAGCCAGCGTCTGGATATCGGCCTTGCTGGCCTGGGCGCGCGCCACGAGCTGGACGATGCGGGCCAGTTCGGTCGTCTCGCCCGCCTGCTCCACCCGCACGCCAAGCGCACCGAGCCGGTTGATCGCCCCGGCAAGCACCTGCTGGCCCGGCCCGCGTTCCACAGGCATCGACTCACCGCTCAACAGAGATTCATCAAGCTCGGAAATGCCGTGCAGCACGGTTCCGTCCGCTGGCACGGTTTCACCCGGGCGCACAATAACCACCTGTCCCGGCTGCAGCTGGCCTGCGGGCACATCCACCAACAGCGTCTCGCCGTCCGGGCCGGGGCTCTCGAGATGCGCCATGACGGGCCGGGCCTGCAGCAGATGGGCCAGGCCTGCCCGCGCACTGTTGCGCGCCTGCAGCTCCAGCCACCTTCCCAGCAGCACCAGGGTGATCACCGTGGCCCCGGAATCGAAATAAAGCGGTTGCGGCAACCTGAACGCCATGACCGCCACGCTCCAGCACCAGGCGGCGAAAGAACCCAGGATCACCAGCACGTCCATATTGGCCCCGCCGTGCCGCAGCGCCGCCCAGCCCTGCCGCCAGAAGCGGCGCGCGCACCAGAACTGCACCACACTGGCCAGAACCAGCTGCACCCAGGGTGGCGGCATCAGGTCACCGCACCCTGGAAGCATGGGCAGTATCAGAGGCAGCGTGCACATCAGCGCAACAGTGAAATCGGCCAGGATCAGGAAGCCCTGTCTGCCGCTCTTTCCGTTTTCTCCAGCAAGCCTGGAGAAAGGCCTTTTCCCGCTTTCAGAAGCCGCCGGGCCTGGAGGGGCACCTGCGGCCTGCTGCAGGTTTTCTTCCGGCAGCGCTGTAAATCCGGCTTTTCCGACCGCCTGCACGACTTCATGCACCAGCAGTTCTTTCTGCGCGTGTGACAACGCATCAGGGATCAGCAGTTGGGCGGTGCCGGTGGCGAAGCTGACATTCACCTCGTGGCTCGCCGCCTCTTCGGCACCCGCCTGGCCATCAGGGGCGGGAGAAGACTGAAAAAAGGAAGTAAGCACGCGACCGAGCACGCGCTGCAGACGCACCGCACAGGCGGCGCAACTCATGCCCTCTATCTTGAAAACCACCGGCTTGAAAACCACCGGCCTGTAAGCTGGCGCCTGGTCTGCCTTCATTCCGACCCCTGCCCGGTCAGCCGCCTTATCCGCTCGGACAGGCTGAGACCATGCGCCTCCAGCCCTTCCGCGCGCGCCAGTTCCGCGCCAGCCGGACCGATGGCCAGCAGGCCGGCGGCATCAGTTTCGATGGTAGTGGTGCGCTTGAGAAAATCAAACACGGAAAGGCCGGAGGAAAAACGCGCCGTCCGGCTGGTAGGCAGCACATGGTTGGGGCCCCCGACATAGTCCCCCAAAGCTTCGGGGCAGTGACGGCCCATGAAAATCGCTCCGGCATGGCGTACACCTGCACTGAAGGCCCGGGGGTCGTCAAGCATCACTTCCAGATGTTCGGGAGCCAGGGCATTGACGATCTCCGACGCTTCCCCCCAGTCGCGCACCACCACGACCGCACCGTGATCCTCCCAGCTTCTGCGAGCGATCTCGCGGCGTGACAGGATGGCCAGGATTTCCTCCACCGTTGCAACCACACGCTCGGCAAAGGCGGCGTCATCCGTGATGAGAACGGCCTGAGCCCGCTCATCATGTTCAGCCTGCGCCAGAAGATCCAGCGCCACCAGGGCGGGATCGTTGGAGCTGTCAGCCACGACGACGATTTCAGAAGGACCGGCAATACTGTCGATGCCGGTATGGCCGTAGACCTGCTTCTTGGCTTCAGCCACGTAAGCGTTGCCAGGACCGGTGATGCGGTCAACCGGCGCGATGGTGACTGTGCCGTAAGCCATGGCCGCCACCGCCTGTGCACCGCCGATCCGGTAGATCTCCGTCACCCCGCACAGCTGGGCTGCCGCCATGACCAACGGATTGAGCTCACCGCCCGGCGTGGGCACACACATGGCCAGCCGCTCCACGCCGGCCACGCGGGCTGGCAGGGCGTTCATCAGGACCGAGGAAGGATAAGCGGCCTTGCCGCCCGGCACGTAGAGACCGGCTGAATCAAGCGCAATCCACCGCATGCCCAGGCGTATGCCTTCTGCGTCCGTCATATCCAGGTCACGCGGCATCTGAGCTTCATGAAAGGCTGTGATGCGCGCGGCTGCCAGTTCAAGCGCCGCACGGGTTTCTGAGGGCACCTGGGCAGCGCTTTCAGAAATCTCCTCCTGCGTCAGCCGCAGGGTCTGGGGTGTCAGCGTTACCCGATCAAAACGCTCCGTCAGCTCACAAAGAGCGGCATCTCCGCGCGCCCGCACGTCCTGGATGATATCGCGCACGGGTGCAGCAACAGATTCCCCCTGCTGACCGCGCGCTGTCAGCAAGGCCTGGAATCTCAGGAAAAAAGCCGGATCGCTCGTATCCAGATAGATCATCGCCCTGCCTCATTGGCGTGCATGGTCGCTCTTTTTTCTTTCTGCACCTGCTCCCCGGGACCGGAACCTGCGGGCGCCGATTTTGCGGAGACCGCCTGGCGGAAACGCTCAATCAGGGTGCCGACCTCTTCAGGCCGGGTTTTCAGCGCCACGCGATTGACGATCAGGCGGCTTGAAACCGGCGTGATGGTTTCGATCTCTTCCAGTCCGTTGGCCTGCAATGTCGCGCCTGTGTCAACAAGGTCGACAATCACATCGGCCATGCTCAGCGTCGGGGCGAGCTCCATGGCGCCATGCAGGTGCACGATTTCGGCATTGATAGCCCGGGCTGCAAAATGGCGCCGGGCAATGGCCGGATACTTCGTTGCCACCCGCAGGCGTGAGCGGCCCTCAGGGCGCCTATCCACTTCCTGCGCCCTGGCAGGCAACGGCTTCTGCCGCCCCTCGGGTTCCTTCAGGCGCGCTACCGCCACGCGGCACCCACCGATCCCGAGATCGAGCGGGGTATAGAGATCTGGGTAGTCGAATTCCATCAGCACGTCAGAGCCGCACACCCCGAGTGCCGCCCCGCCATAGGCCACGAAAGTGGCCACATCAAAGGAGCGGACGCGCACGATATCGAGATGGGGGTCACTTGTGGGAAAGCGCAGGCGCCTGCTGCTTTCATCAAGGCAGTCCGGCGCGGGCTCCAGCCCGGTCCGGGCCAGGACAGGCCGCAGGGCTTTGAGAATCCGTCCCTTGGGCAGCGCGAGAACGAGCGGAGAAGGCGCAGACATCAGACCCTCCTGCTGGGAGCGCGGCCCCGAAAAAGCTCTGCGCCAGGCGAAGACAGGTTCAGGAACAAGCGGTGGCCGCGCGGCTTCCGATCCCAGAAACGTGAAGCAGAATCTCCAGGTGGTCAATGGCCCTTCCTGCTTCGCTCAGCCCCCTCACTCAACCGGGGAGAAACGTGCGACCTGGGCATGCAGGTCACGCCTGCGCCTGACAGCCATCCGTGCGGCCGTCAGCACGGCCTGCGCCTCTTCCACCGCCTGATCAAGTACCTCATTGACCAGAACGTAATCGAACTCGTTCCAGTGGGAGATCTCATCCATGGCTGCCCGCATGCGTTTGCCGATTTCCTCAGCGCTGTCGGAATCGCGCCCGCGCAGCCGGCTTTCCAGCGCTTCCAGCGAAGGGGGCAGCACGAACAGCCCCACCACGTCTTCCGGCAACGCCTTGCGAAGCTGGCGATAGCCCTGCCAGTCGATATCAAGAATGACATCCCGCCCGCTTTCCAGCGCTTCCAGCAAGGGTTTGCGCGGGGTGCCGTAACCACGGCCGAACACTTCGGCCCATTCCAGCAGATCGCCCTTTCGAGCCATGTCACGGAACTGGTCCAGCGGCCGGAAGTGATAATCCACCCCTTCGCGCTCGCCCGGACGCGGCGCACGCGTCGTGACGGATACGGAGGTAAAGAGGGAAGGGTCACGTGCCCGCAGGGCACGGGCAATGGTGGATTTCCCGGCCCCTGAGGGGGCTGCGATCACCAGGCACACCCCGCGCCGCCCGGGCTGGACTGAACGGGCCGGCGCGCCGGGGGAAGAAGGCGCGGCAGGCGCTGCGGATGGCACGTGCGCGTCAGCGGGAAGAGAGGGGGCGGGGCAGGAAGGCTGGGGCACGGCAGTCCGTCTCCTGGGGGTTCGTAGCCTGTGCCGTTGCGGCTGTGAGCCCTTGTGAAACGGCAGCTGTCACCGGGTGCTTATAAAGAAAAAGGGAGATTTATGAAGAGCATGTCCGGCGCGCGGCAGGCAAGATCCCTGGCAGGATTCAGATCAACCGTCCCGGAGGAGCGGAAATACGCGGTTTCGTGAGCGGTTTTTGCTGTTTTTGACCTTTTCGTGCCTGCACTCATGGCCCATATTGTAGCTCAGGAAGAGCGCACATACGGCCCGATTGTTTTCATGGCCTACTTATAATGTTTATAATGGGCTCCCTTCCGGCACGGGTTTCCGCTGAAGCGAACCCTGCTGCCCTTTCCGGCTCTCAATCCGGCTGCCTTCTGAAACGGGTGCCCCATTGTGCAGCAGGGAAGACATGGATGAATAAAACGACTGTAAAACAGATCAAAACAGATAAAGAAAGAGACTTCCCATGACCTGGACCACTCCGAAAGTGACCGAAATCCCCCTGGGCGGCGAAATCAACTCCTATGTCTGCGCTGAACGCGCCCGCAAGACCGCTGCAACAGGCCGCGCTTCCAGCTGAGCCGACCCTGACATATCCATACCCCTAGTCCCGGGTCTGCCAGTCAGGCAAGGCCCAGGACTGTGCTGCCGGAGAGGCCAGCGCTTCTTCCTGATCCGACTCGTCTGGCCTGGCTGTAGCCGCTTCAGAAACGCGGCAGGGCCGGAATTTCAAAACCGGCTCCCTGTGAAATGAAACATGGACGTGCCAACCATGCTTGATGTCATCGTTCTGGGCGCTGCAGCCGGTGGCGGCTTTCCACAGTGGAATTCCGCAGCTCCTGGCTGCCTGGCGGCACGCAATGGTCTGAAGCAGGACCAGCGCGCGCCCGAGAACCCGCCTGATGCCGCGCCTGCCTTCGCCAAACCACGCAGCCAGGCTTCTCTGGCTTTCAGCGGAGATGGAAAGCACTGGTTCCTCATCAATGCTTCACCCGATCTGCGTGCTCAGATTCTGGCCACACCTGAACTTCAGCAGCCCGCTCCCCGGCAAGCCGGTGACCCGGTACGGGGAACGCCCATTGCTGGCGTTCTGCTCACCGGCGCTGAGATTGATGCGGCAGTGGGGCTGCTGACCCTGCGTGAGCGTGAGCCCTTCACCCTCTGGGGCAGCGCCAGCACCCTGGCGCAGCTTGACGCCAACCCGATGTTCGAGGCCCTCGACCGCGATATCGTCAAGCGTGAAAAGCTGGCTCTCGATGTCCCTTTTCCTCTCCCCCTCAAGGATGGCACGCCTTCCGGCCTGGTGTGCGAAGCTTTCGCGGTTCCTGGGAAGGCACCGCTTTATGCGGAGAAAGAGGGCAGCCAGCCTGATGAAACCCTCGGCTTTTCCATCACCGGCGGGGGGCGCACCCTGGTGGTGGTGCCGGGCTGCGCTGAAATCACCCCCTCCCTGATTGAGCGTGCACGCAAGGCGGATCTGTTTTTCTTCGATGGCACCCTGTGGCGCGACGATGAAATGATCCGCGCCGGTCTGAGCCCCAAAAGCGGTCACCGCATGGGCCATGTATCCGTCACCGGTGATGACGGGCCGCTGCGTCATTTCGCCGCCTGCGCCCGGCCGCGCAAGGTGCTGATCCACATCAACAACTCCAATCCTGTCCTGCTCGAAAACAGCCCCGAGCGGAGCCAGGCCGAAGCCGCGGGCTGGACCGTTGCCGAAGACGGCATGCGTTTTCATCTTGAAAGCCCGCCTGGTCCGCAAGCGGGCGCGCCTGGAGAGAGCCAACCATGACCTCCGCCCTCCCTGCCTTTCCCGCCCCTCCCGCTCTGGACACTCTCCTGACGCCTGATCAGCTGGAGGAAAGGCTCCGTGCCATCGGCGCAGAACGCTATCATCGCAATCACCCCCTACATAAAGCGATGTATGCAGGAGAGCTGACACGCGAACAGCTCCAGGCCTGGGCTTTGAACCGGTATTATTACCAGGCGCAGATTCCGGTAAAAGACGCCACCCTCATGGCCCGCCTGCCCACGCCTGAGCTGAGGCGTGAATGGAGGCGGCGCATCGTCGACCATGACGGCACAGAGCCCGCCGATACTTCCGCTACAGAAGGCGGAGTGACCCGCTGGCTGCACCTGACGAGAGGTCTGGGGCTGACAGACAATTACGTCACTTCACTGGAAGGCCTGTTGCCAGGCACCCGTTACGCTGTCGACGCTTATGTGGCTTTCGTGCGTGACCGGTCCATTCTGGCAGCCATCGCTTCCTCCCTGACCGAGCTTTTCTCACCTACCATCATTCCCGAGCGGATGTCGGGCATGTTGCGCCATTACCCCTTCATCACTGAAGAGACGATGGCTTATTTCAAGCCGCGCCTCACCCAGGCGCCGCGCGATTCCGAATTCGCCCTGGCCTGGGTACGCGCGCATGCCCGCACGCCCGAAACCCAGGCTGAGGTGATAGGCGCGCTTGAGTTCAAATGCGGCCTTCTGTGGACCCTGCTGGACGTGCTGGATTATTCCTACGGTCGCGGCGCGCAGGGACCTGCGCAGGCCCATATTCCTCCCGGCAGCTTCGTGCCCGAAGGCTACGTATCGGCCATCGGCGGCAAGCCGACGCAACACGCCCTCCTTTCCCCCGGTGCCTGAGCCCGACGTCGCAAAAGCTGCTGTGACAATGCCTGCCTTTACCCCGGCCAGCCGGCCGCTTTTTCGCCGCGGCGTGCGGTTGCAGCATGACCGGGTACGCAACCGCTGGCTTATCCAGGGCCCTGAGCGCGCCTGGCTGGCCGACGAAACCGCAGCCACCGTCCTGCAGCATCTGGACGGCAAACACAGCATCAACGATATCGCCGCCCTGCTGGCCACACGCTACAACGCCCCGACTGAGCAGATTCTGGCGGACATTCTGGACCTGCTTGCCGCTTTAAAGGCAAAAGACCTGCTGCGCGAAAAGCCGTCCGACTGATACGAAAACCCCATAAAAACACGACCGAAACAGAACGCCCCTCTTTTCTGGAGTGAAAAGAGGGGCGTTCATTGCAGTGGACGACCGTGGAAAAGATTATTTCTTATCTGCTTCGGCAGCCTGTCCCTTACCAGGCTGAGCTTCGTCTGGCAGGGCATAGACCACCAGGTCATCTGTAACCGGCGTTCTCATGAAATGATGCCCCCCGGCCATGACGGCAACATATTGCTTGCCGTTTACCCCGTAAGTCATCACGTTGGCCTGACCGCCGCCCGGCAGCACGTCACTCCACAGGACCTTGCCTGTTTTCATATCTAGCGCCCGCAGGAGATTGTCGGTCGCAGCCGCTACAAAAGCCACGCCACCCGCAGTCACCACAGGGCCGCCGTTATTGGGGGTGCCGATCTGCAGCGGCAGGCCGGTCGGCAGGTTCCAGGGGCCGTTGGCACGCGCGGTGCCCAGGGGATGCTGCCACAGCACCTTGTGGTTCTTGAGATCAATGGCCGTGATCATGCCGTAAGGCGGCTGGTTGCACAGCATTTCGGTGTAGGGATTCCAGAAAGGCGATACCACGATTCCGTAAGGCGTGTCGGCCATGGCGCCGTTGCCTTCAGCCAGGCTGGATTCACCTGAAGCTGCCGGCTGCGGCACGTCATTGGGGCGCAGCCCCATTCGGTCCGCCGTCTGGCGCGTCACGAGCTGATCATACATCGGCGTGTTATTCCAGTTGGCCAGCATGATGCCCGTTTTGGGATCATACGCCACACTGCCCCAATCCGTGCCGCCGTTATAGCCGGGGAACTCGATCCAGGGCTTGTCCAGGCTCGGGGGGGTGAACTCGCCTTTGTAATGGGCACGGCGGAACTTGATGCGGCAGTACAGCTGGTCCAGCGGCGACATGCCCCACATCTGCTTTTCCGTCAGCTCCTTTACCCCAAGTCGGGGCACGCCAACAGACCAGGGCTGGGTCGGAGAACGCGGATCTCCTGCAATGCGGCTGGGCTCAGGGACCGGTTTTTCCACTACCGGGAAATCAGCCAGAGGCTTGCCAGTCCGGCGGTCGATCACGAAAGTCTGGCCGCGTTTAGTCGGCACGAGCAGAGCGGGAATCGTCTGGCCGTCCTTGTCCTTGTAGTCAAACAGGGTGGGCTGGGCGCCCATGTCGTAGTCCCACACATCCTTGTGGACGGTCTGAAACACCCAGCGCGGCTCACCTGTCCTGGCATCCAGCGCCACGATGGCTGAAGAGACCTTGTTTTCGGCCGGCGTGCGCATGGCGCTGTAGTAATCGGCTGCTGAATTGCCGGTCGGCACATAGACCAGGCCCAGCTTGTCATCACCTGCCATGGCCGCCCAGGAGTTAGGCGTGCCGCGGCTGTAGAACTTGCCGGGACCAGGCTGATGATGGTCATCAGGATTATTGACATCCCAGGCCCAGACAAACTTCCCGCTTTCCGCATCATAACCGCGGATCACGCCTGAGGGCGCCCAGCGACGCTGGCCGTCCAGCACCTCGTGATTGACTACCGCAACACCGTTCACCACGGGCGGCGGCGTGGTCATGGACACAGTGCCCGGCACTGCCCAGCCCAGCCCCTGCATGAGATTGACCTGACCGTTATGGCCGAACATCGGACAGGCCTTGCCCGTGGCCGCATCAACGGCGATCAGCCGGGCATCCAGCGTGCCTTCGATCACGCGGTTGTGGCAGAGCTCGCCCTGAGGCACCTGCGAGGAGGTGAAATAGGTCACTCCCTTGCAGGCTGCCGTATAGGGGATGCTGTCATAACCGACACCTGCGTGATAATGCCAGATCTCGCGGCCTGTGGTCGCGTCCACGCGCATCATGTCATTCATGGCCGAGCACAGGTAAAGCGAGTCACCGATCT
The DNA here is from genome assembly GCF_006542375.1 of Oecophyllibacter saccharovorans. Taxonomy (GTDB): domain Bacteria; phylum Pseudomonadota; class Alphaproteobacteria; order Acetobacterales; family Acetobacteraceae; genus Oecophyllibacter; species Oecophyllibacter saccharovorans. The sequence continues at coordinate 841,724 of NZ_CP038143.1, forward strand.
TGATCGGCGTTGTCTCAGCAGCCCATTTATTGGGTTTGTCGCGCGGAGGCAGGCTGCCGGTGTGATAGATGAAGGCACGCCGAAGCCTGCCGACATTTTCAGGCGTGATCTGCGTCAGAGGCGAGAAGCGGTTCTGCTCGTCACTCGCCCCGTAGGCCGCCCAGTCGCCCGGGGCGGGGTGAGCACTCTGCTGAGGCACAGGCGTGGGCAGGTCCTGAGCGGGGATCTCGCCGATGTCAGGCAGATGGGCAGGGTTGACGCTGGCTGGCTGGGGCGTGGTGGGAGGCGTGCTGGTATAGAGAGAGGACTGCGCTGAAGGATGGGCAGGATTACCGGCACTGTCGAGCCCCAGAACCTCTGATGAAGGCGGTATCTGCGCCCGTGCCCGACCCGGAAGCATTGCAGCGCCAAGTGCCAGCCCAGCGACCAGAAAGAGCGCTGTGCCGCCCAGAGCCCGAGCCCGCAATGATGGAAAGGCGCCATTCCCGCAGAAAGCACCGGAAACGTCTGAAGCGCTCGAATTGATCTTGTTTCTCATTGCACGTCTTCCTTCAGGGACTGAAGGGCCTCGACATCCGCCGGGGTCTGGGGAACGGCCGTGGCCGGATGAAGCAGGGGACGGCCCATGAAAGGCAGAGCGGCAAGGACGAGCAGGCCGATCAGAGCAGGGCCGAACAGGCGCGGCAGCCAGCCCCACCACTCAAAGCCCACTTCCCAGATCGTCCACAGCAATGTGGCAGCCAGCGCCAGCAGGTAGAGCCAGCCACCCCAGCGCTGCCCCAACAGGAGCCCAAGGCCGGCAGCAACCAGCACCGGGCCGCAGAGCAGGTAGTACCAGGAGCCGCCGTACCAGACGAGCTGCAACCCGGCGATGATGAAAAACAGACCGAAAAACACGATGACCAGGCCCAGCACGAACAGGCCCACCCTGATTACCAGACTGTGGGGCTGTGTGTGAGGTTGATCAGGATCTGAAAACGTGCCGCTGGCGCCAGGTGGAGACGATGCGGATGAAGACTGCACGACGGAAGACATGTTTCGATTTTCCCTCGAACTCACAGGCGGGCGGCAGTCCGGCTGACTGCAACAGCCCGCGGAGAAGCATTGAAATCTTTCAGCCTCGTGATGCCTTGCTGTCGCAGAACGGTGCAGAATTTCCACGGGACTGAACCAGACATGAATTCTTCCCTATCAGTCACATGAAGAGACAGTAAGACATCAGACCGGCCGATCACGCTCTGTTGATGAATCGCCAGTGAAACATTTGCCTGACCACTGCACAAAGTTCAGAAAACCCTGAAGTAAATCCCTTCCGGTAACAGTATTTCTTCCCCCGCCCCTGCCTGGCAGCAATAAATCTCCCTGGTCTCTGGGGATTTCCTTTTCTGTATCAGCCTGAAATCAGCAGGCCGTCGCTGGCTGCGCCGGCGACATGCCAGGCCCGGTCGCATCCGCAAATGCTTCTCACGCTCTGGCAGCTTCGCTAGATTGGCTTGTTCCTGTTCATCCCTTCCCGGAACCGGAGGCTTTCTGACCTGCCATGTCTTCCGCTTCTACCCTCTCTCCCCCTTCCACCTCCCCCACTTCCACCTCCCCCACTTCCACCTCCATTGCGGCCCCGATGAGCCTGCTAGCCGAGCTGACACATCGCTGCCCGCTGGCCTGTCCCTATTGCTCCAATCCGCTCGATCTTGAGCGCCGGAGCGAAGAACTGCCACGCGAGATATGGGAGCGGGTTCTGGAAGAAGCGGCGGAGCTCGGTGTGCTGCAGGTGCATTTTTCAGGCGGTGAGCCGATGTCCCGCCCCGATCTGCCGGCCCTGGTGGAAAAAGCGCGCAGCGTCGGGCTCTATACCAATCTCATCACTTCCGGCCTGATGCTGACCGAAGCCACACTCCGCAAGCTCGATGAAGCGGGGCTGGACCACATTCAGCTCTCCTTCCAGGACGTGGTGCCTGAGGAAGCCGATCTGCTGGCAGGCGTGAAGAACGTGCAGCCGCGCAAGCTGGAAACCGCACGGCTGATCATGCAGAGCGATATCCCCCTGACGCTGAATTTTGTCCTGCAGCGCCGCAACATGGAACGCATGCCGGCCATGTTCCACCTTGCACGCCAGCTGGGCGTGCACCGAGTGGAGATGGCCTGTGCGCAATATTACGGCTGGGCCCTCAAAAACCGCCCTGCGCTCCTGCCGACACGCGCCCAGCTTGACCAGGCCGCCGCCTGCGTGGCTGAGGAGGAGAAAAAAGGCGGGTTGGCGATCGATTTCGTCACCCCTGATTATTACGCCGACCGCCCCAAACCCTGCATGGGCGGCTGGGGGCGACGCTTTCTCAACGTCTCCCCTTCAGGCAGGGTCTTGCCCTGTCACGCCGCTGAAACCATTCCGAATGTGGCTTTTCCCAATGTGCGGGACGCTTCGTTGCGGGAGATCTGGTACGACTCCGAGCTGTTCAACAAATTCCGCGGCACCGACTGGATGCCCAAGCCCTGCAGCAGCTGCGACCGGCGCGAGCAGGACTGGGGCGGCTGCCGCTGCCAGGCCCTGGCGCTGACCGGCAATGCCGCCAATACCGATCCGGTCTGCAGCCTGTCGCCCTTCCATGACCGTGTGGTCAAAGCCCTGGAAGAAGCGAACGCGCCTGCGCCACCTTTCATCTACAGGCGGTTCAGCAGCTGATATGGCCCGGGTCGGGCAGACGGGTCGCGCGCATGAAGGCCACTGTCTCAACGCAGGCTGCTGAGGCCTCCCGGCCCTTGTTGGCGGCATCATTGCGTGAGCGGACCAGAGCTTGCTCTTCAGTATAAGTGGTGAGAATACCGAAGGCGACGGGGGTTTCAGCGCCCAGCATGGTCTCCATCAGCCCCATCGTCGCGCCAAGCGAAATATACTCGAAATGCGCCGTATCGCCCTTGATCACGCATCCAAGGCAGATCACCCCTTCATAGCGCCCCAGACGGATCAGGCGCTTGGCCATCAGGGGCATCTCGAACGCACCGGGAGCTTCGTAGATATCCACGTTTTCGATGCCGTGCGCCTTCAGCCAGCCCAGCGCGCCATCGCGCAGGCCGCCGGTCACGACCGGATTGAAACGGCTGACGATCAGGGCCAGGCGAGGCGGCGGGTCGAGTTTCAGGTCAGTCGGGGCTGTTGCGATATGCGTGCTCATGCGGGGAAATCCTTTGAATTCAGACAGTCTGTTGAAATTCAGCTGAAATACAGGCGGGAGATCAGGAAGCTCTGGGAAGTTGGGGGGCAGCAGGGCTGGTTTCGAGAAAATGACCCATACGTGTGCGCTTGGTATCGAGATAATGTCGGTTGAAGGGATTGGGGGCGATCTCCAGCGGCACGCGCGCCAGAACCTGCAGGCCGGACTTCTCCAGCCCTTCCTCCTTGAGAGGGTTGTTGGTCAGCAGGCGCAGGCGCCCGATGCCGAGCTGCCTCAGAATTTCAGCAGCCACGTCCCATTTGCGTGCATCAGACGGCAGGCCGAGCGCCTCATTGGCTTCAACGGTATCAAGTCCCTGGTCCTGCAGGCCATAAGCCCTGATCTTGTTGAACAGCCCGATCCCCCGTCCTTCCTGGCCGCGCAGATAGACCAGCACACCGCTTTCAGCCTGACTGATCCGTGCCAGGGCTTCACGGAGCTGCGGCCCGCAATCGCAGCGCAGCGAACCGAGCGCATCTCCCGTCACGCATTCGGAGTGCAGTCTCACCAGTGGCGCCTCATCAGGCGTGCGGGCCTGTTGTGAAGCACGTTGCGGATCTCCCTTGACCAGGGCGACATGTTCCACCCCGTCAGGGGCGACGAAAGCATGGATCTTGAGGTCCGTGCCTCCGTAGAGCCCGGGCAATGCGGCCACAGCCTCGGGAAACCTCTCAGCCAGGTCGAGGGGCGCTGAAGCGCTTTCAGTCTGGTGGTTTTCCGCAATAGGGTGCTCTGCAGGGTCATCAGAAACCACTTCCCCCCGGCCATGAGCTGCAATCCAGCTGCGCAGCTGGGCGATGCTGATCAGGGGAAGGCCGTGCTGGCGTGCAAAGACCTTCAGCTCCGGCAGGCGCATCATGCTGCCGTCTTCAGCCATGATCTCGCAGATCACCCCGGCTGGCTCCAGCCCGGCCAGACGCATGAGGTCCACCGCCCCTTCCGTATGGCCTTCACGTCCCATGACGCCTTGCGGATTGGCCCGGAGGGGAAAGACATGTCCAGGCGAAACCAGGCTCGCAGGCGTGGAGGCTGGGTCTGCCGCACGCCGGATTGTCAGCGCACGGTCGGCAGCGGATATACCGGTCGTCACCCCTTCAGCGGCCTCGACCGAAACCGTGAAAGCGGTGCCGCGGGGATCACGGTTGTTTTCTGTCATGGGAGGCAGCCCCAGCCGGTCCACCTGCTCCCCTTCCAGTGCCAGGCAGATCAGCCCGCAGCCCTGGCGCGCCATGAAAGCGATGTTCTCCTGGTTGGCAAACTGCGCTGGCAGGATGAGATCGCCTTCATTCTCGCGCTTTTCATCATCCACCATAATGACCATGCGGCCGGCCCGCATGGCGGCAACAGCTTCATGCAGTGCAGAAGGCAGCGGATGCGGGGAAGTGTTCATGCGGGCTCTCCCTGAATAAATGCGGAGACCGGTTTTCCCCCGTGCTGCAGAAGGGTCTCGACATATTTGGCCAGCACATCCACCTCCACATTGACCGGATCGCCCACGCGCAGGGTGGAAAGGCGGGTATGGGCCCAGGTATGGGGAATGATCATCAGGCCGATCTCAAATCCCGGCCCTTCCTGCAACCGGGATTTTCCGAAAGGGGAAAGGGCTGCAGACGAGTCGTAAACCGCATTGACGGTCAGACTGATGCCGTCAATGGTGATGGAGCCTTTTTCCACCACGTAACGCCGCAGGGAAGCGGGCAGAAAGACCTGCAGGTCATGCGAATCGCCCGCCGGTTCAATCGCGCTCAGCCAGCCGAGACCATCGACATGGCCTTGCACGATATGGCCTGAAAGCCGGGTGGCAAGGGAAACGGCCCGCTCGAGATTGACGCGCGCGCCTGGCTGCAGGGCACCGAGGCCGGTGCGGTCCAGGGTTTCCCCGCTGAGGTGGAACTCTACCTCGCCCTGGGGGGTGAAACGGGTCGCCGTCAGGCAGACGCCATTGACGGCAATGCTTTCACCTTCCTGCAGATCCGTAAAACCGCTGGCAACGCGCAGGTCCATGGCACTGGGACGTCTGTCAGCAGTCGTGACCTCTCCCACATGTTCGATAATGCCTGAAAACACGGGGTCATACTCCATTTTCATCAGAGAACTTCATGTCAGGGGTCACTTGCAGCCGCCTGTCCAGCAGGGTCACAGGGCTTTCATGCCCCAGGAGCCCGGGCTGAGGCGACTGTTGCAGGCGCATGGCATCCGCCTGGCCGGATCGCACTGTGAAAGTCAGCCAGTCGTCCCAGAGCTTTTCCGCTTCAAGCGTCTGCAACAGGGTAGGGCCACCTTCCACCAGCGCCCAGTTCGCTTCATGGGTGGCCAGCAGGGCCAGCATTCCGGCGGTATCGCGGCAGGTCTCCACAATGAAGCCAGCCTCTTCCCGTGCCCGGCGCCAGGCCGGAGGCAGGCGGCCATGACGGTCGAAAACCACGATCAGGCGTGGGTGCCGGCATTCATGGTCCGGCAGGTGACGCACGGTGAAAGAGGGCTCATCAGCCAGCACGGTGCCGATGCCCGTCACCACCGCATCAGTGGCGCGACGCAGGCGATGGGCCAGCTTGAGGGAATCGGGAGACGTGAAAGTTCTGCGTCCGGGTGGCGGCACCATGCTGCCTTCAGCCGTCAGCGCCTGCTTGACCGTCAGCCAGGGCCGTCCGCGCAAAATCCGGCTGGCGAAAGGCGCGCGCAAAGCCGCGCAGTCAGCGGCAAGGGGGGCATATTCCGGCACGTCTTCGAGAAAGAAAACCTGTTTATCTGAGCCTGGAGAAGGCGTGGAAGAGCGGCCGCCCCGGGCAAGGAATTCAGCACCGCCACTTGCCTGCGGATTGGGATCGCGCGCGCCGATCCACACGGTCTGGACAGGTGACTGACGCAGAAGCAGGCTGCAGGGCGGCGTGCGACCGTAATGGTTACAGGGCTCAAGCGTGACCAGCGCTGTGCGCACACGCCCCATCACACCCAGCCGTTCCGCTTCCCGCAGCGCCATGACTTCCGCATGCGGCTGGCCAGGCGCCGGGTGGGCCCCGACCGCCAGCAGCGTGCCGGCCTCATCAAGCAGGGCACAGCCAACGGCTGGATTGGGCGCAGTGGCACCCATTTTCTCCACCGCCTGCGCCAGGGCCGCTTCAAAGCCTGCACGTACGCCCTGCCGCTGCGCCTCTGTTGGCACAGACACGGCAGCAGCCGGCAGCCTGTCTGGCAATGAATCTGAAACTGGGCATGCCCGATCGGACAAGATCACGTTCCCTCATGGCAAGGGACGTTTCCAGGGCGCACGTCTCCCCACACCTTTTGCGGTGCGACCGCGATCGGCTCGGACAGCAGACATGCGCCCCAGCCGCCAGCGCCCCGCAAAAGGGTGCAGGATCAGCGTTCTCTCACATCCGGACTGTCACCGTCGGCTCTGGAATCACACCAGATCTGCTGGACCCCCGGTTGCTCTCAGGCCCCACCGTTTCCAGTAGGGGCAGACCGAGAGCGACCGGGGCGCTCGCGGGCTTGAAACCTCAGAGCGTTCCACATGCTTGGCCCCTAGGCCCGGCACGGAACACTGAGACTTCTCACCGCCGGTAGGGAGTTACACCCTGCCCCGAGAACGTCTTTGGTTATCCTGCCTGAAAATATGGCCCTCTCCCAAAGCAAGGGCAAGGGCAAAGCGGCCGGAAGTATTTCCACCACCCCACCGACTCTGCCTTTTTACAGGATTTCAGCGCCCATAAAAAAAGACCGCCTCCTTCACTATTAAGCAAAGGAAACGGTCTTTTGTTCCGATAATATGTGCTGCCGGAAGAGCCGGCAGGCACATATTCAGCCCAGCTGTCGAAGCGCCGGCTTCAGGGACCTGTTACAGGCCGCCCAGCAGGCCGTGGACGTCTTCACGGGTCTGCTTGCCGATGTTCTTCAGGTTCTTCACGTTCTGCTTCTGCTGCTCGCGGAACTGCTTGATCTGCTCACGCTGCTGCTGACCCATGTTGTGCAGGCGCTCTTCCTGCTCCTTGCGCAGGTTCTGCAGCTTCTGGCGCTCTTCTTCAGGCATGTTCTTGTACTTATCGGCCATGTTCTTGTACCTGTCCTGCACGGCCTGCAGACGCTTCTGCTGCGCATCGATACGCTGCTGCAGGCGGGCTTTGGCGCGCTCAGGAGCATTTTCGTATTTCTGCTTCAGGGCATCGAGCTTCTGCTGCTCATGCTGCTGGGCCTGCGTGTAGCTGTCCAGACGGTTCTGCAGCTTCTGGTTGAAGTTGTTCTCGGCATTGAGAACGTTCTGAGCGGCATTGCCAACCGGGTTGGGCACAGTCGCCTGAACGGGCGGGGCCGCCTGAAGGCTCTGGGCAAAAGCGGGCAGGGCGCTGAAGGAAGCAGCCACCACAGCGGCGGGAAGAATAGTTGCGAACTTACGCGTGGTTTTCTTGATGGTCATGATACGACAACCTCATAAATTAGGAATCTACATAAAAGACCCTAATCCCGAAAGATGACCATAAAGTGACTGGAAAGTGTCGCAGAGATAAACCGGGAGGAAAGTTTTTCTTTACAGTATTTTCCAGCTCTCCCTGCCCTTCTGCCAGCTGCGAACTATGACGGGCTTGTGCAGAAATAAGGCCGGTTCCTGCAATTTGTTGTTTATATGCCCTAAATTATTTAGGTGCTTGGCCGCCGCTCAGGCGCAGAGTCGCCTTGGCTTTTCCCTTATGGGGCTGCGCATTTATGGGGCTGCGCATTGCCCGAAGGCAGGTGACCGCCTGCCAGCGCACGCAGCTTCTCGGGCTCGAGCAGACAGAAACGGTGGATACCCTCAAGGCGGATGAAATTCTCGCGCCTGAACTGCCCAAACTGGCGGCTGACCGTCTCAAGCGTCAGCCCCAGGTAATCGGCGATATCGCTGCGTGACATCGGCAGCCGGAACCAGGGCAGGCGCGCTGAGGGGGACAGGGGCTGCAGCCTGCCGCTGGCCTCAAGCAGGAAGCTTGCAAGCCGCTCGCGGGCTGTCTTGCGCCCGAGCAGCAGCAGCTGCCCCTGCAGACGCCGCACATCCAGCATGCAGGCCTGGCGCAGGCGCAGACTGAGTTCGGGAAAATCACGCGCCAGGTTTTCGACCACCTCAACCGGAAAGCGGCACAGCGTGGTCACAACCAGTGTTTCAGCTATGGCCGTTTCATCAATGCCACTCCTGAAACCCCGGCACGGCACGGAAGACGACACTGATGACGGTGACGGCAAGGGACTTGAAGAGCCGCTCGGACTGGTCAGGCCCGAATCACCCCCCTTCTGCACAACGCGGTCTGCACCGAGACTGCCTGTACCCAGATTGCCTGCGCCAAGACTGGCCCCCAGCCCCAGGAAATCACCTGCCGTCTCAAAAGCGATGATCTGCTGGCGCCCATCAGGCAGCGTCGTGAAGAGCTTGATGCATCCTTCAATGATCACATGAATGTCCCCGGCACTGTTCCCGGTCGCGACGCTGCACCCTGCCGGACATCTGAACCGCTCGCACCACTGCGCCAGCCTTTGGCGACCCTCTGGCGGCAGGGCACCGCAAAGCGCGCTGCGCAGGCCGCCGCAGCCGGCACACTCCGTTTCTCCAAGCATTGCAGGCGCCCGCTTTGCCTTACGGTCCGTCTTCAGAGAGAAGGCCTTTCCGTCCAGCCTCGTCACATTTCCCATTTTTCCTCCGAGCGGGCCTAGCGCCGAACGGACTGCCAGAGACAGGCCAGAGACAGGATGACCTGATATCAGCGCCCGGTATCAGGGTTAGGGCCTCAGCCTCCGGAAGCAGCTCCGAAAAGCTGTGCAAAAATGCCACATTCTTCCTGTACAATAATCTGCACAGGCAGTTGTCATGCTTTTTTTGATCTAGATCAAGGAATTCTCGCAAGCAGGGTGGTTCATAGACCTCACTTCTTTCTTGTCGCTTTTCCGACGATTCCATTCTTATCTTGATTCTTGATCAAAACGCAGGATTTCCCGACGCCATGAAGCGCCTCGTTCTCCGTACCGCCCTGACTGCCGCCCTCGGTTTCTCTGCTACGGCTGCCATGGCCCAGACCGCCCAGCCGGTTCCCGGCCAGGCCGTTGTCACCCAGCCTTACAGCGCTCAGTCCTATATCGGACAGCCCGTCGGTGCGCCGGGCGCGACTCGGGCCACCGTTGCTGCTACCACCAACATGCAGGCCGCGCCGGATCCGACCGTGCATCTCGCCCCGCCCAAAGGCCCCTGCGGCATCTTTGAAACCTGCGCCAGCACCAAGATCGGTCTCGGCAAGGGCGACTTCCTGGTCCGTCTCTCAGCGCTTGGCGCCATCACCAACAACACCAGCACCTCGGTAAACATCCAGGGCGGCGTCAACCCGACCGCGCTGAAGGGTCCCTACATTCCAGGCGCTTATATTCCGGGCACCAAGGGCACGGGCGGACGTCTGACGGCCACAAACCAGGTGATGCCGGAGCTGACGTTCGAATACTTCTTTACCGACCATATCGCTCTTGACCTGATCGCCGCTTCCGAGCGCTTCGAAGCTAAGGCCCACAACACGCGCGCCAAATATTCCGGCCTCGACCCCAGCGGCAACCTGGACGTGGGCAGCTTCTGGGCCCTGCCCCCCACCCTGACGGTCTCCTATCACTTCCTGCCGCATGAACGCTTCAACCCCTATGCGGGCGTCGGGCTGATGGTGGCCTTCTTCCACAACACCCATCCCGGCAAGAACCTGGGCGTCAACCAGCTCTTCAACCGCCTGAAGCTGCAGACCACCCCGGCTGTGGCCTTCGAGTTCGGCTTTGATTATCAGCTCGTCGGCAACTGGTTCCTGAATGTGGACGTCAAGCAGGCGCTTCTGCACACCAACATCTACCTGAACCGTCACATCAACAAGCTGACCAACGGTCCGGTGCATGCTCGTGACAGCATCAACCCGACGCTCGTCGGCATGGGTATCGAGTACCGCTTCTGAGCCGAAAAGGCTTTCAAACCGGTCTTGCCTTTACCAAAAACGCCCCGTCCTGGCAGGACGGGGCGTTTTTGGTCTTTCCGGCTTTCTGAATCGGCTGTTCTTAAAATATTCTACACTGTCCCCCAAGCAGGTTTCAGGTCACAAGCATTCCGTTTCTGCCTCTCTTCGCTCGACCCTGCATCCTGCACGTCTGGAGCTGGACGCAAAAATAAGGTGACGCTGCGCGGGCACAGATTACAGAACCGTGACAGAGGCAGAGTGATGTGGCACAAGATGGCGGGCTGAAGAATTGCGCAGGACGATCAAAACATGACCGTTAACCGGCCCGTTTCCCATAAAACGGCCTTGACCGTGACGGCGCTTGTCGTGCTGGCCTGCCTCTTCTGGGGCGCATGGCACATTTTCCATGTCACGCCCTCTCCCACACCGCCGCCGCCCCAGCTCACGCGCGACGGCGATTTCCTGCACGTGCGGCCAGGCAGCGCGCTGCAGAAAATCCTTCTCGTCGAACCCGTCCCCATGCTGAATCTGCCGCGCAAGGTACCCCTGCCGGCGCAACTGATCTCGCCGCCCGGCAAAAAGGTCAACCTGTACCCGCCCGTGCTGGGCAAAATTGTCTCGCTCAATGTCCGCCCAGGCCAGCTGGTCAGAAAAGGCGACGTCATGCTGACCCTGCTGCCCATTGACGGCGCGCAGGTGGTGGCCGATGCCCGCAAGGCCCAGGCCGAGCTGACACTTGCGCAGCAGAACTACCAGCGCGCCCGCGGCGTTCTGGCTGTAGGCGGCACGGCCCTGAAGGACCTGCAGGCTGCCCAGGCTGCCCTTGAGGAGGCGGAAGCGGAATACCAGCGCGCCCAACAGGCCATGGTGGCGATCGGGGCCCGTACGCACGGGCCTGACGCGCATATTCTTCCGGTCACTTCTCCCATCTCCGGCATCGTCAGCAATATCGGCGTGGGTGTCGGACAGAATGTCACCAATCTAGACCTGACCGGCCCGCTGCTGACTGTCACCGATCTCAGCGAGGTCTGGCTGAGTGCCAGCGTACCGCAGGACATGCTCGACCTCTTCCGCCCAGGCATGAAGCTTACCGCTGATTTCAGCGGCCATCACTGCGGCGGCCCCGTCATCGCCCAGGAACCGGCCCTGGCTGAAGATACGCGCCGGCTCAACATCTTTCTCGCCTGTCCCAATCCGGACAGTTCTCTGCGTCCGGGCGCCTTCACCACCGCCCTGCTCAGCGTGCCTGAACGCAGTGTCGTCATGCTGCCCAAGACCTCGCTGCTGATGAGCAATGATCTGACAACCGTCTTTCTGGAAGTCGCCCCCAATACCTACCGGCGCCAGGTCGTCACCGTCAGCTATGATGAAGGCGATAACGTGCGGGTGCTGGCCGGGGTGTATAAAGGCGCGCGCGTGGTGGTGCGCGGCGCCATTCTTCTGAACGATTACTGATATATCGCTGATACAGGCTTTAAGCAGGTTCCCCGCACCGCCCCGAAAGGCGCCGCAGCCGCAACCTTGAGCCCGGAAACGGAGACACTGGCAGGACATGCGCATCGCAGCTTTCATCACCTGGTGTTTTGAACGCCCGAAAGCCATCTTCTTCCTGAGCGTGCTGCTGCTTATGGGAGGGTGGGCCGCATGGCGCAATCTGCCGGTGGAAGCTTATCCCGATCTCGGCCCTGTCACGGTGATCATCACCACTCAGATGCCGGGCCTTGCCGCTGAGGAAATGGAGCAGCAGGTCACCATCCCGCTGGAGCGGGCTCTGGCCAGCGTTCCCAACGTGACTGAAAGCCGCTCCAGCAGCACGTTCGGCCTGTCGCTGATCACCCTGATCTTCCGTGACGGCACCAATGTGTTCCTGGCCCGCCAGCAGGTCCTGGCGCAGCTGGCCACCGTTCCGCTGAGCAACGGGGCCGAGCCGGAGCTGGGACCGATCTCGGGGCCAAGCGGGGAGATCTACCGCTACACCCTGGAATCGGACCAGGAAAACCTGATGGCGCTGTCAGATGCGCAACGCTGGATCGTCATTCCGGCCCTGCAACGCGTTCCGGGCATTGTGGACGTGGCCAATTTCGGCGGGTTCACCAAGGAATACCAGCTGGTTCTCGCCCCCAACGCCCTGGTGCGCTACGGCGTCAGCCTGCAGGACGTCATCAACGCGCTCAAGAACAGCAACACCGATGCTGGGGGCGGGCGTGTCTCGCGCGGCGAGCAATCCTACATCATCCGCGGCATCGGGCTGCTGCACTCCCTTGACGACATGGGCAAGGTGGTCGTCACGCAGCACAATGGCGTGCCGGTCCTGATCCGCGACCTGGGGCGGGTTGAATTCGGCCACCAGATCCGCCAGGGCCTGGTCGGCAAGGACCGCAACCCCGACACGGTGGAGGGGGTGGTGACCATGCTGCGCGACGCCAATCCCTCGCAGGTTCTCAATGACCTCCATGCCACGGTCGAGAAGCTCCAGCACCGTCTGGCGCCCATGCACATGCGCATCGTGCCTTATCTGGACCGCGACAACCTTGTTCACGCCACGATCGAGAAGGTGGGCGAGACCATCACCGAAGGCGTGCTGCTGGTTCTGGTCATTCTGACCTTCTTTCTCGGCTCTCCCCGCTGCGCCGTGATCACGGCCCTCACCATTCCCTTCGCGCTCGCCGTGGCGTTTCTGCTCATGCAGGCCTTCAGCATGCCGGCCAACCTGTTCTCTCTCGGGGCCATTGATTTCGGCGTGATCGTGGATGGCGCCATCGTGGTTGCCGAATCCCTGCTGCGCCTGCGTGAAGATGAACCCGGCCAGCTGCTCAACAAGTCGCTGGCACTCGAGGTCACGTGCCGGGCCGGGCGGGCCATCTTCACCTCGACCATGATCATCATCGTTGCCTACAGCCCGCTGTTCGCCTTTCAGAACATCGAAGGCAAGCTGATGCATCCGATGGCCTTCACAGTCAGTTTCGCCCTGCTGGGGGCCCTGCTCTGCGCTCTCGCCCTTACGCCCACCCTGACCTATCTGGCACTGCGCAAGCCCGGAAAGATCTGGCACAACAAGTTTCTCGACTGGGTCCAGAAGGCTTATCGCCACACGCTGGACCACTTCCTCAACCGTCCGCTGCCGATCTATCTCGGCGCTGCAGGCGCGCTGGTGGCGGTCGTGTTTCTGGGCGCACGCACGGGACGGGAATTCATGCCCGATCTCGATGAGGGCGCGCTGTGGCTGCAGGTGCAGATGCCCACCGCCATCGCCCTCAATGACGCAGCGGAACTGGCCAACAAGCTACGCACCGTCGTCCGCTCCTTTCCTGAGACGTCCTATGCCGTCACCCAGCTTGGCCGCTCCGATGACGGCACTGATCCCTGGACGCCTTCGCATGTGGAAATGCCGGTCGGGCTGATCCCCTACAGCCAGTGGCCACGCGGCGAGACCAAGGAGATGATGGTCGAGCGACTGCATACGGCCCTGGCCGAGAAAGTGCCGGGCATCACTTTTGACATCACCCAGCCCATTCAGGACAGCATCGACGACATGATGGCCGGCGCGCACAGCCCCCTGGTGCTGCGCGTCTACGGCGACGACTTTCAGGAACTGCGACGTCTGGGGCAGAAGATCGTCGACGTTCTGTGGAAAGTGCCGGGCACCACACAGGCCGACATCTATCAGGAGCCGCGCATTCCGCAGATCCAGATCACGGCTGACCGGCTGCGCGCCGCCCGCTACGGCGTCAGCGTCAATGACATCGCCGATGTCGTGACCTACGCCATCGGCGACGGCCCGATCACCAGCGTGATGGACGGGCCCCGCATCTACAATGCCACCCTGCATGTCGGCCAGCCCACGCTCGACAACTTGCAAGCCTTGGGCCAGCTGCCGATCATGACGAGCGCCAAAACGGCCATTCCTCTTTCGGAAGTGGCTGACATCCGGCTACACATGGGCGAAAGCAACATCGCCCACCAGCTGGGCGAGCGCCAGATCACCATTCAGGTCAGCAGCGGCAACCGCCCGATGTCGCAGTATCTTGACGATGCGCGCGCGCGCATCGCCAAGGAGGTCAAGTATGATCCCGAAGCCTATCATCTGGAATGGGCCGGAACCTTCCAGCAGGAACAGCGCGCGCAGGACCGGTTGATCAAGGCGCTGGGCGTGGTGTTCCTGGTCATGATCGGCCTGCTCTACATGGAGTTCCACCAGCTCAGAATGGCTCTGCTCATTCTGGGCACCGTGCCCCTGGCGACCCTTGGCGGGCTGATCGCGCTTCATCTCCGACATGACACGCTCAACATCGCAACAGCCGTCGGGTTCATCGCCCTCTTCGGTGTGGCGATCCAGAACGGCATCATCATGCTTTCAAGCATCGGCCGCCACCGCCTGAGCGGCCGCGCCATTCACGAAGCCACCCTCAACGGTGCCGTCGAGCGCCTGCGGCCTGTCCTTACCACAGCGACCGTGGCGACAGCCGGCATGCTGCCAGCGGCCCTGGCAACGGGCATCGGCACCAATGTGCAGCGCGGCCTGGCAACGGTGGTGGTCGGCGGCCTTGGCATTGCCACCCTGCTTACCCTCTTCATCCTTCCCGTTCTCTATTGCCGGATGGAGGAATCCGTGGCCCGGCACATCCTGCGCAAAGAGGAAAAAATGAAGGCGCGCCAAGCACAGGCGGGAGGAGAATCAGCGTGAAGAAATCCCGGTTCCACCTTGCGCATGCCCGCTTTTCCCGCCCGGCCGGCCGCCTGGCGATGCTGGGTCTGCTGGCCGGCCTGGGCGGATGTCTGCTGGCCCCCAGCGACAAGCCACCGCCACTGCCCGCCAACGCGCGCTACAGCGCAACTTCCTTTCCGCCCACCCCTGGTCGCCGGATGAATGCTGATGTCTCGGGCCCTGAGAGCGTGCTGCGTTCAGAACAGCTGGTGACCAATCTGGATATCCCCGGCGCCTGGTGGGAAGTGTACCGCAACCCGGATCTCAACCGTCTGGTGGTCATGGCCCTGACCAACAGCCCCTCTCTCAAGGCCATGCAGCGCGGCCTGCGGGTGGCGTGGGAGCAGCGCCGGGTGGAAGGGGCCGGGCTCTACCCGCAGGTCAGCGCGCAGCTGATGCCCAGCTGGAACAAGGTTTCGCATGACCTCTCCAACGTACCGATCCAGAATTACTGGAACTACAGCATGCACACCCTGCAGCTGCAGGTGGGCTACGTGCCGGACCTGTGGGGCGGCAAGGCTGAAGCGATCATCGCGGCTGGCGCGCAGGCCGACATCCAGCGTTTTCAGCTGGAAGCGACAGCCCTCACCCTGATTTCCAACCTGGTGAACGACGTCTTCATGGACGCGGGCCTGCGGGCGCAGATTCAAGTCAAGAAATCCCTGGTGACGCAGGCTGACCAGATTCTGACGATCATGAACAGCCAGCAGGCCCTGGGAGAGACCTCGGTCGAAAACACCTTGCTGCAGAGAAATGTTCTCGACCAGCAGGATTCAGACCTCCCTCCCCTCGAAAAACAACTGGCACAGAATCGCGACCAGATCGCCATTCTGGTCGGCGTTCCCCCCAGCACGCCGCTCCCTGAATTCCAGCTTGATCAGTTCACGCTGCCAGCCCAGCTGCCCATGACGCTGCCAGCCCAGCTCCTGGAGCAACGACCGGACGTTCAGGCAGCGCGCGCCCAGATCACGGCGGCTGCAGCGCAGGTCGGCATTGCCATTGCCAACCGGCTGCCCAACCTGCAGCTGAGCGCTTCGCCAGGCTACATCGCCGAGGCCATGAAGAATTTCTTCACCCCCAGCATGGGCAATTACACTCTCATGGCCACGGTGACGCAGCCGCTCTTTCAGGGCGGCAGCCTGGTCCATGCCCAGCGCGCGGCCCGACAGGTCTTTCTGCAATCGGTCGAGGAATACAAAAACACGGTCCTGACAGCCATCGGAGACGTGGCCGACAGTCTGCATGCCATCGAGCATGACAGCCAGACCCTTGTCGCCAGTGAGGACGGGCTGGAGGCAGCCCAGAAAACCTACGCCATCGCAAGGGCCAAGAACCGCCTGGGCGACAACAGCCGCATTGATGTGCTGGCAGCTGATTTCCTGGTTCTGCTCGACAGGCAATCCGTCATTCAGGACGAAGTGCTGCGCTTTACCGACACGGTCGCTCTGTTTCAGGCCCTGGGTGGCGGCTGGTGGCACCGCAATGATCTCGGCATGAGTGCCAAGGATGCCAAACGCCTTTCCACCAGTCTGCTTCCCTGGTAACGGGATTTCCTGACACAGAAGCGGGCCGGTTTCAGAGCCCCTCGATCCGCCAACCGCCCCCTTCACTGTCAGGGCTCGGGATCAGGCAGACAGGCACGGCATTGGGAAGGCGCACATTCGCCTTCAGGCCCATGGCGTGCCGCAGGGCACGAAACAGCGCCCCGTGCGCCACGATCAGCGGCGCGCCAGGACCTCTGGCGAAAGCCTGATTGACACCCCCCACCGCGCGGCAGCGCAAATCGGCAAAGCTTTCCCCTTCCTCGGGCGTGAAAGCCCCGCTGATCCAGCTTTCGTACCAGTCTCCCATCGCCTTTCCCTCACGGCGGCCGAAACTGACTTCCTGCAGGTCCTCCACGCAACTCAGGGGCATTGGGCCTGCGCCTTGGGGCAGGCTCTGGCGAACGCGCCGCGCTGTCTCATGGGCGCGCTTCAGAGGTGAGGAAACGATATGCGTGAAGGGCTGGCTCTCTGAAGGGCGCTGGGAATTCCGAGCTGCCTGCATAAAGCTGCCTGCTAGCTGGGCGCCGGCTTCGTCAGCTTGCTTCTGTCCGGTCGCATTCAGCGGAATGTCGGTCCGGCCCTGGGCCAGGTGACGGGCGTTCCAGTCCGTCTGACCATGACGCAGGAACCAGAAAGGACGCCGCAACAGACCCTCTTCCTGCCCGTCTGCCATGCCTGCCACCACTGTCCGGCCTGGGGCTTTCGGCGGTTCATGCTGGTTCACGAGCCAGTCTCCTCCGCTTTGCGCAGCCGCTCAGTCAAAAAGGGAAGAGACGGAGCTTTCTTCCGAAACGGCGCGGATGGCACGCCCCAGCAGATTATCCAGGCTTACCTGACGGATATTCGGCGTGGCAAGCTGCTCATCAGAGGCCGGGATGCTGTCAGTCAGGGTAAGCATGGAAATGGGACTGTTGGCCACGCGCTCACAGGCATTGCCGGTCAGCACGCCATGGGTCACGTAGGCTTCAACCCCGGCCGCCCCCTGGGCCATCAGCGCCTCAGCCGCATTGCACAGCGATCCGCCACTGTCGACGATATCATCAACCAGCACACAGTTACGGCCGCGCACGTCTCCGATGACGTTCATGACCTCCGACACACCGGCCCGCTCACGGCGCTTGTCGATAATGGCCAGATCCGCATTGAAGCGACTCGCCATCTGGCGCGCGCGCACCACGCCGCCGACATCAGGGGAAACCACCATCAGGTTTTTCTCGTCGAGACCACGTGCCTTGATGTCGCGCACGAACAGGGGCGCCGCATAGAGATTGTCGGTGGGGATATCGAAAAATCCCTGGATCTGCATGGCATGCAGGTCAACAGTCAGGATGCGGTTAGCGCCTGCTTCAGTCAGCAGATTGGCCACCAGCTTGGCGCTGATCGGCGTGCGGGGACCTGATTTACGGTCCTGGCGGGCATAACCGAAATACGGCATCACGGCTGTGATACGCCGCGCAGAGCCGCGTTTGAGCGCATCAAGGATAACCAGGAGTTCCATGAGGTTGTCATTGGTGGGCGAGCAGGTGCTCTGCAGGACGAACATGTCCTCCCCGCGGACATTTTCGAGAATTTCCACAAACACCTCACCATCCGCAAAGCGGCGGATGGACGTGTTGCAAAGCGGTATTCCGAGATCGGCTGCGACGGCGCGCGCCAGGGGAAGATTACTGTTACCGGCGACGATTTTCATGGAATCAGGGCTCGCAGAGCTGAAGGGGCGGAGAAGAAAAGGGCATAAAGATGGCAAAGGCGCTTTCTTCTACCAGCCCCGCCTGCTTCTGTCATGACCCGTCCTGCGCAGGGCGGCCCCACCAAAACCGATCAGATGCTCTCCCTGGCTGATCTTCTGCGTTTCTTTTCAGACGGCGTGATTTCCAGCGCAGCCAGCGCATTCAAAACCTGGACAGGCTCAAGGCTTGGACGCACCGGAAGGCGTGGTAGTCTGATTGCGCCGTGAATAGTTGGAAATAATGGTTTTTGTCGCGTCAGCCGCCTCCTGGGCAGCTTCAATGGCGGTATCGCCCCATTTGCCGTCAAGGGAATGGGCAGGGATTTCATGCAGCTGGGTCGCAGCCCCGGCTTCCACTCCCTTGGCGGTCAGCACGCGCCAGATGATGGTGATCTGCTGCTGGGGAGGCGCCCCGTGCTGACCCGGCTCAACCCGACCGAGCTTGACTGTACAGCCCACGCTGAAATCCGCTTTTTTGGGCGAGGACTGCACCTGATCACGCGCATCGTTGAGAAAATTCACAAAGGCCTTGCCCAGGGCCGTGTCCCCATCACCGGGCGCGCCCTTCACGCCGGAAAAATAGATGCGTGCCGGCCGGTTGTGCAGGCTGTGGGGGTCTTCCTCCATGGCGTGGAGCTCAATGGTGGTCAGCTGTTGGGCAAGTTTGGGGGCCATCTGCAGGGCGGCAAGATTCAGCGCTTCCGCATTGCCGCTCTGCCAGGCTGCCTCATCGATTTCGCTGCCTTCACCACTGCCGCGTTTCTGCCCGCTGCCATCCACCAATGTGTATTGCGGGATCACGCCGCCATCCACGGGTTTGACACCAAGCTGCACGGCCCAGTCCCCGCGTGCCGGCATGCGGCCTACAGCAGGCACGGACTGGCCGACCAGCGCCACCACCATGTCCTTCTCCCACAGCAGCCCGGCGGCTTTGCCTGTCGGCACTTGGGGGAGCATGACCGCCAGGCGCGGGGGTGGAAGACTGCCGAGCGCAAGCCGCGTCGCTTCTTCCCCCGGGTCAGCAAAGGGATGACCGACACTGCACCCGGAAAGGGACAGCCCGAGCACCGCCAGGGCGGGCACCAGAAACGACGTCAGGCGGAAGGTCGGACAGATGGCTGAAGAGCGCGCCGGAAAACACATAGAAGACCAGGGTTCCTTGAGCATGGCGGGTTTGAGCAGGCCAGAAACAAAAACGTGGGGGCCTTCAGTGCATGAGCAATATGTAATTGACCGTGACATCAAGGTCAAAATGATCCCCCGACATGTCAGGCGGAACCGGCGGGAGCTGGGCGCCGCGGAAGAGACCGGTCAGGGCCGTGTCGATCGCGTTATAGCCGGAGCTGTGGGTTGTGTAGACCTTCAGGACCCGGCCTGAACGATCAATGCGGACATGCACGGCACTGGGTCCCTGCTCACCATTTGCAGCCGCTTCATCGGGATAGAAAAGATGCTGGTGGATCCAGCGGTCGATTTCCGCTCCGTAATCGGAGCTGACCCCGCGCACGCTGCTGCGCGTCTTGTAAGGCGCGTTGATCTGGCCGTTGAGGCTCAGCGGCCCGATAGAGAGATCAATCGGGCCGCCCCGGCTGCCGCGACGCCCCCGGTGGTGCATCTGCGGCACAGGCGGCGCATTGAAGGACCAGTCCTGGGGGTGGGCCAGCGGGTTATTGTCCTGGGCGCGCGACACCTGGCGGCGCGTCATCATGGGCCGGGCACGGTGGCGCGGATGTGAAAGGGCAGGCGGGACGGGACGGGGGTGGACCGCCGCGTCCGGCAGCTCGCCCTGCGGCGAGGGCTCCGTATGGGCCGGCACTGGGGCAGCCGGTTTTGTCTGTTGGGGCCTGGTCGAGGCTTCCTGGGCCTTTGTGGGCGGCGGCGCGCTGGCCCCGCCCCCCGTTTCCTTCACGCTGGGCTGGCGCTGGCTGTGGGGCGGTGAGGGGGTGAACACCATCTCCACCTGAGGATTGTTGCTGGCTTCAGGCGAACCATGCATGGTCTCAGGCCCCCAGAACAGGAGTACAAGCAGCAGAAGATGTGCAAGAAATGAGCCCGCAAGCGTTCCTGCAAGCCCGGTATCAGCAAAGACCTGCGGGCGCCTGAGGGAAACCCGGGGCGTGTGAATCGCCTGCTCGCCGCTCTCCCACGCCCCGACAGGCAGCCCGAACCGCACGCGTCGGCCGCGCCCCAGTGCCACGCCGCCCGAGACCGTTGCCGGAAACCGGGCATCAGCCTGCACCTGAGGCGAGGGGGCATCAGCAGCCGGGTCAGGGACATTGCGCAGGGCACGCAGTTTCCAGCGCTTCGGGCCCCTGGGTTCCGATACTGCATCTTCAGAGCGGAGGCTGCCGGAGCGCGCAGGACCGAACCTGCGTTCGGGCGCGCGAATAGCTTTTTCGGCTGAACCTTTCTCCGCGCCGTCACGCAACCGGCCCGTGCGAGGCTCAGGCGGCACAGAGGCGGCGTCTGACGCAGTGCCGGATGTTGCCGAAGAGGGAGAGGCACTCACGCAGGGCGATCTCCCGAAGATTGCATTTCCCCAACCGGATTTACTGCCCGAGCCGGCCAGTGACCCACCGCTCCCTGTACTGAATCAGGGTGAAGGCGGCACGACAGCACGACGGGGAGACGCATGCGCATGTTCATGATTCCCTCCTTCTGCACCAGGGAAAGGCATCTGTCATCCGTCCAGCTTCTTTTGCACAGTCTTCAAAGGAGCCGCATGTTCTTCTGCTGCAGCTCTGTGGCAGAAGGGTCACCCTGTTAAGCGTCCACAGGTCGAGCCCCCCGCTTTGAATCTGTCGCTTATCGGCTCTGAAAAGCTGGCAACCGGGTCAGTGACCGAGTAATTTCATCTGGGAAATTTCCACGCGCCGATCAATTAAAAATGCTTGTAAACTCTCTCGGGGGTTCCGCAAACAGGAACTCAGGGTAAAGGGCTGTGCGCCGGCCGCTTTTCCACCCCTGTGGCAAGGCTGTTACTTATTGTCCGTTGTGCCCTATGTCTGAGTGTCTGAAGCTGCCGTGTCTTCATCTTCATTGCCCTCACTGCCCCCCTCCTTTCTGGCTGACGAAGCCCTGGTCGCTTTCTGCCGCACAATCGGTCCCTGCACGCTTCAGCTCGCTACCCCTGAAGCAGGGGCTGGAGAAAGCCAGCCTGGTTCAGACCCCTATAGGGCCCTGATTCGGGCCGTGGCCGGGCAGCAGTTGCACGAAAAGGCAGCCCGGCAGATCTATGGCCGCCTGTGCGCGCTGCAGGAGGAGCCGCGTCCCGATGCCAATGCCAATGCCGATTCTGTCCCTCATCTGCCGCCCCCACCCGAACGCCTGCTGGCGCTGGGAGAAGAGCCGCTGCGCCGCTGCGGGCTCTCACGCGCCAAAACAACAGCTGTGCTCGGCCTGGCGCAGGCACGGCTGGAAGGCGTTGTGCCTGACCTGCAGGAAGCACGGGCGCTGAGCGACCAGGAGCTCCTGGAACGCCTGACCCCCTTGCGGGGGATCGGGCGCTGGACGGTGGAAATGCTCCTTATCTTCAATCTGGGCCGCCCCGATGTCATGCCGGTGGACGATCTGGGCGTGCAGGAAGGATGGCGGCGGATCCACCGGGAAGAAAAGCGCCTGACTCCGGCCCGCCTGCGCCAGGCCACGCTGGCCTTTGCGCCGCACCGCACGACCCTGGCCTGGTATTGCTGGCGTGCCAAGGAACGCCTGGCCCCTTAGCGAGGCCGTGGACACCGAACCGGCGGCGTGGCGCTTGACGTGGGCTGCAGGCAGCCCATAATGCCGCCGCGCCCCTGCCCATCCCCTGAGGAATGCCCATGTCCAAAGAAGACCTGATCGAATTTACCGGCACCGTCACTGAACTGCTGCCCAATGCCATGTTCCGTGTCACGCTCGACAACGAGCACACCATCCTTGCCCATACGAGCGGCAAGATGCGCAAGAACCGCATTCGCGTTCTGGCCGGCGATCGGGTCAATGTGGAAATGACCCCTTACGATCTCAGCAAAGGCCGCATCACCTTCCGCTTCAAATAAGAAGCCCCCGGGCCGCGGCTTGGCGAGCTTTTCCATGACTTCTCCCCCTCCCCTGAAGCGTCCGGCGCTCGTTCTGGCCTCCGCTTCTCCTCGCCGGCGTGATCTTCTGGCGCAGATCGGCATCACGCCTGACGCCGTCATGCCCGCTGACCTCGACGAGACCCCCCGCCCCGGTGAACTGCCGCGCCCCTATGCAACGCGGCTTGCCCAGGAAAAAGCACGCCATATCGCCTCCAAGCTGGAGGAAGATTCCAAGGCCAGTGACAGCGAGGCGGGCTGCGGGCCGGCGCTCGTGCTGGGAGCGGACACGGTCGTGGCAGTCGGGCGGCGCATTCTCCCCAAGGCCGAGGATGAAGAGACAGCACGCGCCTGTCTGGCCCTGCTGTCGGGGCGGCGTCACAAGGTTCTGACAGCCGTGTCGTGCGTGCCGGCCTGCTGGCCGCATGGCCATACGAGCGCCCGGCTCGTGGAAAGCCATGTGACCTTCGCCCGCCTTACCCCAAGCCAGATCGACGCCCTGATCGCGCAGGGAGACTGGCAGGGCAAGGCAGGCGGCTATGCCCTTCAGGGCGCAGCGGCCGCCCATATCCGCCAGATCGGCGGCAGTGCCTCAGCGGTGATCGGGCTGCCGCTCTTTGAAACGGCCCAGCTTCTCCGGGGCCAGCCCCTTCCGGCAGGCCAGGGCTGGATCGCCTGAATTGCCCTGGGTTCTGTTCCCTGCTCAGAAAAGGAACTCAAGGCCATGGGCGTTGACCTTTATCTGACCGGCAGCCCGGGCGAGATCCGCGCGACCGTGCTGGACGCAGACGCGCCGGACGACGCGGCCATGCTGGCCTGCGCGCTCTGGCGCCCGGGCAGGCCGGACGGGTGGGGTGCCCGTCACCTGGCAAGGGTTACGGCCAGTGCGCCGGAACTGGGCGGCGTGTTCGTCGAGCTGGCAGGCGGGCCCGGGGGAAGCCTGCAGGAAGGCTTTCTGCCGGCTCCTGAAAAACTGCGCCGCGAGAAACTTCAGGAAGGCGCGCTGGTTGCGGCTGAGGTGATACGCAGTGCCCAGAACGGCAAGGGTCTGCGCCTGCGCTGCCTGCCCCCAGGCACACCGCTGCCGCAAGCGCCCGCTGGCCCCGTTCTTCTGAGCGCGGGCCCGACACCGCTGGAAGAACTGGCAGCCGCCTGGCCCCAGGCCGCAATTTACGCCGACAGTGCTGCCACGGCAGCGCGCCTGCCCCCGGAACTCCGCAAGCGCCTTGCCGGTTTTTCCGGTTTTCCCCCAGGCACAAGCGAAATTCTGGCCGCCCAGTGGGACCGTCTTTCCCAGCCGACAGTCCGGCTCGGGCCTTTGCTTGCTCATATCACCCCCACCCCGGCCCTGTACAGCATCGACCTGGATACCGGCCCGCGGGAGGGCGTGCCTGGCGGAGGCAGCGCCCATAACGGGGACTTCAATACCAACGTGGCGGCTTTTCCCGTCCTTGCGCGGGAGCTGCAGCTGCGCAACCTCTCAGGCACGCTGCTGGTGGATCCTGCGGGGGTGCCTACCCGCAAACGCCCGGCGCTCGTTCCTTTCCTGAAACGCGCCCTGGAGGATGAAAACGATCCCCTGGGCCCGCGCGTGACGGGGGCCACGCCGAGCGGTCTGCTGGAAATCACGCGTCCACGCCGCCGCCCGCCCCTGCATGAGCTTCTGAACAGCCCGCATGGCCAGGGGCTGGCCCTGCTGCGCACCATTCTGCAGCAAGGCCTGCAGGGAACGGAGCTGCATGCCCAGCCCGCTGTCATTGCGGCCCTGCAGGCCGATCCGCAAGCTCTGGACATGTTCAACCGCCAGCGTGCCGTTTCCCTCCGGACAGGAGGGCTGCGCCTGGTGGCCACGCCGCTGATAAATGAAAACAGAACTGGGAACTGGCAACTTGTCTGAAAAGAGGCAGGGCCGCACAAAAGCCGCTCCCCGGCGGCACCTTGCCCTCCTGGGGAGCGCCTTGCTTGCAGCCGCTCTCTGGACCGGCGACGCTCATGCCCGGGAACTGCCAGTTGGCACCCTGGTCGCGCTGGGCAGTTCCTATGCCGCTGGCGATGGCGTGGGGAAAATGGATCCCGCACGCCGCTCCTGCCGGAACTCGTTTTCCAGTGCTGCGCGTCAGCTGGCGCATGACCTCTCCCTGGAAATGGTCGATGCCAGCTGCGCGGGCGCCAGCACGGCCGATATCCTCACCCGCGCCCATCGCGGTTTCGGCCCGCAGATCGAAGCCGTGAACAGTGGCACAAGGGTAGTTTACCTGACCGTGGGCGGCAATGACGCAGCCTATATCGGCAATCTGTTCGCCTGGAGCTGCCGCGCGCAACGCAGCGCCCTGCAACCGACTCCGAAACCTTGCCACCGACCCCGCCGACTCGTCCCTGCCCTTGCCACAAGACCTGGGCGTGACCTGGCCTCCACGGCAGCGCGTCTGGCCCGGCTGCCGCAACGCCTGCAGGACGTCCTGGCGGCCATTCACAGCCGTGCGCCTTTAGCGCGCATTCTGGTGGTAGGCTATCTCCCGGTCGTGCCGCCAGGCCCCTTGTGCCCAGCTGTGCCGCTGAACACGCAGGATGCCGAACGGGCCCGCCATCTGTGGCAGGGGCTGGAACAGGCAACGGAAAAAGCGGCGCATGCAGCGGGCGCGATCTATCTTTCCGGCGCGCAGGCGGGCGGCGGGCACGAGGCCTGTAGCGCCACACCTTATGTGACAGGATGGGACGCGGCTGTGCCTTATCATCCCAACCAGGCCGGCATGGACCACATCGCTTCCCTGCTCGCCCGCAGGCTCCGCCAGGACCCGGCTTTCACAGCTCCGCTTCCCGGCTCACCGTGAACTGGCCTGCGCCGGCCGGCAGGGCTATCATGAGCGGATTCCCAACGCCCCAGGAGTCCCCATGACGAAGAAACCTGCCCGCCGTCCGGCTCCGCTATGCCCTATCTGTGGAAAGAATCCCCCCACCCATGACATGCGCCCCTTCTGCTCCAAGCACTGCGCCGATGTCGACCTGGGCCGGTGGTTCGGAGGGCGCTACGGCGTTGCGTCAGAAGATCAGGAAGGCGCTGCCGAAGCTACCCTGCAGGAGATTTCCAGGCGCTTTCCCATATCGTAAACAGCTTTTGTATGGGCAGGCTTGATCGGCAGGCCGGAATAAGATAAGGATTTCCCGCACGCCGCTGTTTTTCAGCGCCAGCGTGCTTCGGTGCCCAAGTAGCTCAGTTGGTAGAGCATGCGACTGAAAATCGCAGTGTCGGTGGTTCGATCCCGCCCTTGGGCACCATTCTGATCAGCATCAGGCTCCATTTCTGATAAGCGTCAATGTTGAGCCCGCGCTGAAACCATTCCGAAAATCTTTCTGCTCTGTTTCAGGCCCCTGCTTAAGAACAGGTGCTCATTGCCCTGCAGGCTGTGCTCTGTCATGCTCGCTCTGTCCTGTAAGCAGCATGCCCCTGCCAGCCCCTTGAAGCCGAACTGGCCCAAGGTTGACGGCGCCTCCTGAAAAAAGCGCTGCCCGGGGATATCTGCCCGACAGCAGCCACCTGACAGAATGTCAGGACAACAGGAGCAATGCCTCATGGTCCAGTCTTCTCATTCTCCTTCCGCCTCCCTGCCCAGTGTGACTTTCCGCAATGGCGTCCAGGTTCCCAATCTTGGCATGGGCACCTGGAATGTCGGCGAGAATCCGGCCTTGCGGGCTGCAGAGGTGCAGGCCCTGCGCTGTGGGCTCGATGCCGGGCTGAAAGTGATCGACACCGCTGAGATGTATGGCCACGGCCGTTCCGAAAGCGTGGTGGGCGAAGCGATTGCAGGGCGGCGGGCGGAGGTTTATCTGGTCAGCAAGGTTCTCCCCTCCAATGCCAGCCGTGCCGGCGTTCTGGAATCCTGCCGGCGCTCTCTCGGCTTTCTGAAAACCGATTATCTCGACCTGTATCTGCTGCACTGGCGCAGCCCGGTCGCGCTGGAGGAAACGGTCAGCGCCTTCGAAGACCTCATGCAGATGGGGCTGATCCGTGGCTGGGGGGTTTCAAATTTCGACGTTGCCGACATGGAAGCGCTGGAGCGGGTCAGCCCTGACGCGCTGGCCAACCAGATCCTCTACAATCTCGAGGAACGCGGCACGGAGTTCGACCTGCTGGCACGCGATGCCGCCAGTGGCGTGGTGACGATGGCCTACTCTCCCCTGGGCCAGGCGGGCGCGCTGCTGCGCCAGCCTGTCCTGGTGGAAATCGCCAGCCGGCACGAAACCTCTCTCGGCCCCGCCACGCCCGCGCAGATCGCCCTGGCCTGGGTACTGCGCCAGAAAAACATGCTCGCCATTCCCAAGGCTGCAAGCGTGGCACACCAGAAACTCAATATCGCCGCCCTGCAGATCGTGCTCACGCCTCAGGACCTGGCCGCCCTTGACCGAGCCTTTCTGCCGCCGCGCCGCAAGCAGTCGCTCAGCGTCATCTGAGTTTCCGAGCTTGCAGAAAAGCGCCAGATGTTCAGACGCCTTGACCCCTTCCTGACCTGCCTGCTGGCAGCCGTGGCCCTGGCCACCGTGGTGCCCTGCCCTGCTCGCTGGCAGCCGGCACTGGCCCATCTGACGTCCGGGCTCATCATGCTGATGTTCTTCTTTCAGGGCGCCAAGCTGAAGCGCAGCGCCCTGGTGGAAAGCCTGAAGGACTGGCAGCTCCAGGGGGCCGTTCTGGCGGTCACTTTCGTCGTCTTCCCCCTGGTGGGGTTGGGGCTGTACGCCTTCTGCCACCGCTTTGCGCCCCATCTGCTGGCCCCGGCCCTGTGGACGGGCATCCTGTTCCTGTGCTGCCTGCCTTCCACCGTCCAGTCCTCCATCGCCCTTACCTCCATTGCACGCGGCAATGTCCCGGCAGTCATCTGTGCGGCCACGGCCTCCAACATTCTCGGCATTTTCCTGACCCCCCTGCTGACGGGGCTTCTGCTGGGACCGGCCGTTTCCGGCACTGGGCACGGCGGCACATCAGCGCTTTCAACCATTCTGGCCGTTGCGCGCGAACTTCTGGTGCCTTTTATTGCCGGACAATGCGTGCAGCGCTGGGTCGGGCCGGTCGTGGCACGCCACAAGTTCCTGCTGTCGCTGACCGATCGCAGCTCGATCATCGTCATGGTCTATGCCGCTTTCAGCTCGGCCGTCCTGCAGGGTCTGTGGCACCGCATCCCGCCGCTGGATTTTCTGACTGTCACGGGCGTGTGTTTTGTTCTGCTGGTGATCCTGCTGCTGCTGACGGTTCTGCTGGCTCGCCTTTTGGGCGACGATCGGGCCGATACCATCGTGCTTCAGTTCTGCGGCTCCAAGAAGTCCCTGGCAACCGGCGTGCCCATGGCGAGCGTCATCTTCCCTGCAGGGGCCGGCATCATTGTCGTGCCGCTGATGATCTATCACCAGCTCCAGCTGTTCATCTGCACGCTCCTGGCGCGCCATTACGCCCGTACTTTCGCTGAGTCTCAGGCTGGCGCGGAACCGTCCAGGTTCCAGGGCACGGGCACGCCTTCCACGTAACGGGGAAGGATGCCGTAAACACGGCGCAGGTTTTCAGCGGTCAGGGCAGAAGCAGGCGAGCTGAGTGCGACCAGGCGGCCCTGGTGCAGCAGGGCAATCCGGTCACAGAAGCGGGCAGCCAGCGTGAGGTCATGCAGCACGAGCACGCAGCTTCCGGCAGCGCCTGTTTTTTGGCTGTCAGGCAGCATCGGCCTGGCGCGCGTGCGGGCACGCAGAAGCTGCAGCATGTGCAGGGCCTGCGCCGGGTCCAGGGCGGCAACCGGTTCATCCGCCAGCAGAACCGGCGCTTCCGTGACAAGGGCCCGGGCCAGAACAAGCCGCGCCTTCTCTCCGCCTGACAGCGTGTTGGCCGGCTGGCGGGCCTGGGTCAGCAGACCGACCTCACTCAGGCACCGGGCAGTCAGTTCAGCTTCAGTGTTACGCGCGCGCGCGCTCCGACAAGCCAGCAACCCCAGGGAGGCGACTTCTTCCACACACATTCCTTCAGGCACCGTGCCGCTCTGGGGCATGTAGGCCAGAAGCCGCGTGCGTTCACGCAGGCGCCAGTCTGCCAGGTTTCTGCCAGCCAGCATAAGCGTTCCCTCTGCAGGCCGCAGCAGACCGCCCAGAAGCTTCAACAGGGTCGATTTGCCAGCCCCGTTCGGCCCGAGGATACCCAGGACTTCTCCCGCCTCCACGGACAGGGAAATATCATGCACGAGCGCGCGATCGGCCCTTGGACCGACCGAAAATGAAAGTTCCTTTCCGTCCAGCCAGGAAAATGCAGGTAAGCTCATGGCGCGCCTGAGCCCCTGAACCGGGTACGCAACTTCCAGATCTGGGCCAGGAAAAACGGCGTGCCGATCAATGAGGTCACAACGCCCAGCTGCAGTTCCGCCCCGTGCAGCACTGGCCAAGGGATGCGCACCAGGACATCCGCTCCTCCCAGCAATACCGCTCCTGCCAGCGCTGAGGGCAGCAACGTGAAAGAGGGACGTCCCCCTGTAACGGAGCGCACCATATGGGGCACCACCAGCCCCACAAAGCCGATCGCGCCTGAAACAGCCACACCGCTGCCCACGACCAGCGCGGTGCCGCAAACCAGGCGCAGCTGCAGCCGCTCCGGCGCAAAACCCATGCTCCGGGCCACCTCCTCGCCCAGCGCCATGGCATCCAGCCCCCGGCCCGAGCCCAGCAGGAGCAGCCCGCCCAGCCCGAGCCCGGGAAGAGCCAGCAGCGCCTCAGGCCAGCCATCCTGCGCCAGGGATCCCATCAGCCAGTGCATGATCTCGTAAGCCGCATAGGGGCTCGGCAGGAGATTGAGCACGAGGGCGAGCAAAGCCATGCCCAGCGTGGACAGCCCCAGCCCGGCCAACACCAGAACCAGCGGCCCGCACTGCCCGAAAGCGAGCAGAATGAGCGTCGCCACCGCTGCTCCCAGCAGGGATGCTGCCGGCAGCAGAAGCGGTAAAGCGTGAAACAGGCCTGTGTAATATACACCGACCGCCCCCAGCGCCGCCCAGGTCGACAGCCCCAGCACACCGGGATCAGCCAGCGGATTGCGCAGAAAGCCCTGCCAGCAGGCGCCTGAAAGCCCCAGCGTGCCGCCAATGCTCAGCGCCAGCACCAGGCGCGGCAGACGCAGCGCCCCCATGATCACCGCAGCAGGCGTGCGGTGACCCAAGGCCCAATCCACCAGTCCCTGGCCGACGGCAAGCCCCGCCTCGCCCTGATGCAGCGACAGAAAGCTCACGCCAGCCAGCGCCGCTGCCAGCGCGAGCAGAACGACCCTGTATCGCTGCCGGGACCCGACCTGCCCTTGTAATGACTGGAAATGTTTCACGTGAAACCCTTTTTCACCAACCTCTTCGCTCTCCCTCCCATTCTTCCGTCACGGAGGGCTGGCACTCAACCGGTGCCGCATGGCAATCAGTTTGCGCAGCGCTTCAAGGCTGCGGGTGGTCGGGCACAGCAACAGGCGTTGCGGCAGGCGCAGAACCGCAACGCCGCCATGCCCTTCGCCCTGGCGACCCTGCAGCAGAAGAACCAGGCGCTGCGGTGCGGCTTCGGACAGGGAGGCACCTTCGCCAAGCACCGGCAGCACCAGCAGATCCGGGGGACGCCGCAGCAGGGCTTCCATCCCCGCTTCAGTCTCAGGCGCTCCCGAAAGACCCACGGGGCGGAAGCCTGCCTGCCGTACCAGCGCCAGGGTGAAAGCGGACGGCTCCTGCTCCAGCACGACCGCTGTCAGTGGTCTGTGGGGAGGCTTATCTGGTGGCTGGGCGATCAAGCCCCCCAGCGCCTGACGATAAGCCTGTGCGCGCTCGCGTGCCAGCGATGCGACACCCAAAGTCTCCCCGAGCCTTTCGAGCTGATCGGCAACACCCTCGAGCGTTTCCGGGGGGCGAAGACGGTGAAAAACGAAATTTCCCTTCCCCTCATGACTCAGAGCCCGCCTGACTAGGCGCTCAAGGCCTTCATGGCCCCATGGCCCGTCAAGAATCACGTCGGGCCGTTCAAGAATCAGGCTTTCAGGCGTCGGAAGCTGGCTGGGCAGGGGCGCGTGCATGTTGCTTCCGGCTTCGCGGCAGAAGGCACTTTCCGTGCAGCGCTGCACCAGAGGGGTCAGGCCCAGGATCTGCGCACGCGCCAGAGCCTGTGGCGCACCGGTTTCCCCAGGGGATCCGAGAAGTTCCAGAACCAGCTGGTCCGTGCAGAGATTGAGCGACCGGATTGTGGGCGCTGGCGGTGCGGCGCGGCAGTGGGCAACCGGCTCTGCCATCAGCGCCAGGAATACGAGCCCGCACAGGCGCCGGAGCGTTCCTGCCTTCACTTCAATTGCCCACCCATTCATCCCCCTCCTTTCATCCAGGCCGCCATGGACGGAGCCCTCTTTCCTAGAGACCAAGGCGCACCCCGCCATAAAAGGCACGCCCCGGCTGTCGGTAGCCGGCTGGCGACGCATAATTGCGGTTGGTCAGGTTATCGCCCCGCATGAAAAGCTGCAGGCGGGGGGTAAGCTGGTAGCTCAGGGCCAGGCTGGCCGTCAGATAAGGCGCCGTCCGCACGGCTTGCGGGTCGTAACGCCCGATATCGTGCCAGTTGCTGACATAAAGCAGCGCAGGCGCCACGGTCAGCCCTGCGCAGGGCTGCCAGATGAGGGTAGCGGCGAATTTGTGGTGCGGCCTGCGCAACAGGGGCTGATGGGTGGTAGTATCGCGCGCCACCGTCCAGGTATAGGAACCCTGCAGATTGAGTTTGGGGGAAAAAACCGCCTGCACCACTGCCTCCGCACCGTGGGTTTCGGCCCGGCTGACATTGAAATAACTGCCCATCCAGCCTCCCCCCGGCAGGGGGGCATACTGGATCAGATCGCGCACGTGATTGGCGTAGTAATCAGCGCTCATCACCAGGTGGCCGCCCCACAGCCGCTGCTCAAAACCGCCGTCAAAGCCCACAAGGCGCTCGGCATGCAGATGCGGGTTGGGCATGACGTAGAGCGTGCGCACACTCAGCTCCTCCAGCGATGGCCCCCGGAAGCCGGTGCCGCCACTGGCCTTGAAAGCCAACCCTGTGCCTGGCACCGACACCACCGGGGCGACCCGCCAGGTCAGATGGTTGCCGTAACGGGTGCTGGCATCAAAACGGAGATTGGCAGCCAGGGAAAGCCAGGGGTTCCAACGCGCTGTCAGCTGGCCGTATCCGGCTTCCGTCACGATGGACGCACTGCCGCTGCGCCCTTCGCGCCGGTCGGGGCGCAGCAGGCGCTCAGACAGGTGGTCGACCCCGAGCAGCAGGGTCGTGCCCGCGTCCAAACGGGCCAGGGCCTGCCAGTCCGCTTTCGCCCTCAGGCTCCGGTTGAACATCCGCCCGGACCGGCTGCCGGCCGGGAGATCGCGGCGGTCAATGAGAACAATGCCGCCCTCGACTTTCTGGACCAGGCGCCGGTCAAAGCTTTCCAGCTGCAGGCGACCGTGCAGAACAGCCTGAGCCTGATCACTCCTGTCGTGACGGTCTGAAGGACCGTCCAGACCGGTTCGCGGCTCCACCTGGTCATGGACATAGGCATAATGTGCATCAATGAGATGGGCCGTGAACTGCGCGCTTAGCGCCTGGGTGAGATCATAGTCAAATCGCATGCTGGCTGTGCGGTTGTCATTGCGGTTGTCTGCCACCCGCCGGTGCCCGGCAGGGGCCTGGGGGGCACGGGCGCGCCATGGCCGCGGCACGTCATCGAAGCCGCCCACATGGCTGTGACGCAGGGCGACCATGTAGTGAAAGCGGTCCTGCTGGCCTGAGAGCGTTGCGGCCTGGTCCGTGGTTGCATATGTGCCGCCTTCGGCGCGTATCCAGGCCTGTGGCCTGGTCGCCTGGCCTTCCTGGGTGGTGATGTCAATCACACCCCCCATGGCATCGGCGCCATAAAGGCCGCTTTGCGGGCCGCGCAGGACTTCCACGCGCCCCAGCCCCGCGCTCATGAACTGGCCCGGATCGAACTGACCGGAAGGCGTGCCGGCATCGTTGATCTCCATGCCGTCCAGACGCGCCTTGACCTCGTTGGCATTCAACCCGCGCACGAAAACCGAAGCCGTCCCGCCATTGCCGCCGCTGCGCATCACGCTCAGCCCCGGAACATAATTCAGCACATCTACCAGGGTACGGCGCTGGGTGGCGGTGATTTCAGGCTGCGTGATGACCGTCACTGCCGAGCCCACCTGCGAGACAGGGCGGGGCTGGCGTTCCGCCGTCACGGTCAGCACGTCCGCTGTACCGGTCTTGGGCGACGGGGCCGGGGGACTGGGCGCCCCTTTCATGAGGGGGCGCTGGCCCTTGTCTTTGCCGGCAGACGGCAGGTCCGCGCTCCGCCCCAGGTGAGGCACGGCAAGCAGCATCAGGGGCAAGCCTGCCAGAACCAGGCTGTAAGGCAGACATGAGACGCGCGGCCGGCCGCAACGGATCAGCTCACGCACCATGCAAGGCCCTGGCCTGAAGCAAAAATCTGAAGCCAGTCCAACCTCCGTTCGCCCGCTCTTTCCAACCGTGTTACCCTAGGCATTCCCGCCCTTGCCTGTCTCGGAAAATGCCCTTTCATGACCGTTCTGCGCTTTCTCCATGCGGCCGACCTGCATCTTGACAGCCCCCTGCGCGGGCTGAAACGCCATGAGGGCCTGCCGCATGAGGAGATCCGCCTTGCCACCCGCCGCGCCCTCGACCGCCTGGTGGAAACCGCCATCGCAGAGGAAGTGGCTTTCGTCATTCTGGCAGGCGACCTGTATGACGGCGACTGGAAAGATGCCTCGACCGGCCTGTATATGGCCAGCGCCCTCGGCAGGCTGACACGCAAGGGCATTGAGGTCATCACGGTTTCAGGTAACCATGATGCGGATTCAGTGATCAGCCGGCGCTTGCCCATGCCTGAAGGCGTGCACACCTTTCCCACCCGCCAGCCGACCACCTACCGGCTGGAAGGGCTGCAGGTCGCGCTGCACGGCCAGAGCTTCGCCACCCGTCACGTGCCTGAAGACATCACCCGCAATTTCCCCCCGCCGGTGCCCGGCTGGCTCAATATCGGGGTGTTGCACACCTCCCTGACAGGCGACAGCGCCCATGCCACCTACGCGCCGTGCACTGTCGAGGGGCTGTGTGCGCTCGGTTATGATTACTGGGCGCTCGGCCATGTCCACAAGCGCCAGATCGTGCATGAGGCGCCGTGGATCGTCTTCCCGGGCGTCATTCAGGGGCGGCATGTGCGCGAGACCGGGGCCTGCGGCGGCATGATCGTGGAGGCGGAAGGCACGCGCATCCTTTCGGTGCGGCCTGTCGATTTCGACACCGTGCGCTGGCACGTCCTGAACCTTGATCTCACGGATATGGCAACCACAGAGGCCCTTGCCCGCCGGGCGCGCCAGCAGCTCATGGAAGCCATGGGGGCAGCGGAAGGCAGATTGCTGGTGGTGCGCGTCGTGCTGCAGGGAACCACGCCCCTGCACGGGCAGCTGGGCCGATGGGATGAGGACCTGCGCGCCATCATGGCCGGGCTTGGAGAAGGCATCGCGCTGGAAAAACTGCACGATGAAACACGCCCGCCTGCGCAGCAACGCACCGCCAACCCCCTGCTCGACACGCTGCTTGAGGAAGCCAGGCAGGACGTGCTGGGCAAAAGCATGCCGCACATGCCCCACGAAAACCCGCTGGCAGCCCTGGATGAAACCCTCAGTGACTTCCTGCGCCTGCTGCCGCGCGACATCGCGTCCGAGGCGCTGACCACAGCCCCTGAGCTCTTGCTGGGCCAGGCAATGACAAGTCTGAAAGACCGGCTGACAGGAGCGCACACGCCAGACGATCGCTTGCCTGAAGCACCCGCAGCCCAATCCACCAGAGCGGACCATAACTCCCGGGGAAACGCAGCATGAGATTGGCGCGCCTGTCTCTGCAGCCTTATGGCGGTTTCGAATCCCGCGAGCTCATCTTTGCCAAAGAAGCGGGAAACGGCCGGAAAAATTGCGACCTTCAGGTGATCTTCGGGCCGAATGAGGCAGGAAAATCCACCACGCGACGCGCGGTGCTGGATTTTCTGTTCGGCTTTCCCCACCGGGTGCAGGGAGCGGACTGGAACGTTCCGGCAGCCAGGCTGCGCGTCGGCGCGGAAGTGGAAACCAGTGCTGGAATTTTCAGCGCCTGGCGTCGGCGTGGGCAGAAAAGCCTTTACGGGCCTGACGACAAAACCCCGCTCAGCGACGCCTGGCTGCGGGACTGCCTGCCCGGGCTCGAGCAGGGCGCGCCCGGTGCGCGCGAAGCCTATGAAAGGGATTGGGCCCTGGACCATGCGCGCTTGCGCGAAGGCGGCGCGCAGATGCTGGCGCTCAGGCGGGATGCCGGGCTGCAGGTGCTGGCAGCAGAGCTGGGTACCGACAGGCTCGGCGAAGTCCTGGACGACCTGAAACAGGCGCGGGAAAAACTCTGGAAGAAACGGGCCTCCACCCCGGAAATCGCCAGGCGGAAAGAGCAGCTTCTCACCCTGCGCAAAACGCTGGGCGCACAGATGCTCACTCCCGAAAAACTGTTGCAGGCTCGCCAGGCTGTGCAGGAAACCGCAGCCGAGATCAAACGGCTGGACGGCCAGGAGGCTGAGACCAGGCACGCCCAGGTCGAGCTGGTCCGCCTGCAGGCCCTGCTGGGGCCTTATCGTCATTACCGTGCCGCACAGACGGCGCGCGCGAGCCGTCCTGCGCCGGTGTTCAGAAAGCCTGAGGCAGAAGAGGTTCTGGCGCTGATTGAAAAACACCACCAGACCGCTCGCGCGTTGGCAGAAGACGAAGCGCTCTGTACCGCTCTTCAGGCTGAACTTGCAGCCCTCGGCCCACGCCCTGCCCTGCTCGGAGAAGCCGGGCAGCTGGCCAGTCTCCTGAACGAGGCGAAGAAGCTGGTGGAAAGCGGGCAACGCCATCAGGACCTGAAAGCCCGCAATGAACGCCTGACCTATCAGGGCACAACCCTGCGCCGGCAGTTGCAACTGACTGTGCCCGAGAGCGGGTCTGCGCCCGACTGGGCCTATGAGGAAAGGGACACGCTTGAGCAGCTGCAGAAGCTTCAAACCCTTCAGAACAGCCTCATGGATCGCCAGACCCGCCTCAGATCG
Source organism: Oecophyllibacter saccharovorans (assembly GCF_006542375.1). Classification (GTDB taxonomy): domain Bacteria; phylum Pseudomonadota; class Alphaproteobacteria; order Acetobacterales; family Acetobacteraceae; genus Oecophyllibacter; species Oecophyllibacter saccharovorans. The sequence continues at coordinate 877,042 of NZ_CP038143.1, forward strand.
GCGGAACTGGCCTGCCGGACTGCCGAGCAGCGCCTGGCCGCGCTCCCTGCCATTGAGACGCAGGAAGATCCCGACGAATCGCACGTCAACCAGCTCGAAGCCTGGCTGGAGCAAGCTCTGCCCCTTTATGAACTCTCCACCAGCCTGGAAGAGGAGACCGGCACGCAGGAAAACCGGGCCCGCCAGCTGAACCGGCATTTGCTGGCACGTCTGAACCCCTGGGAGGGCCCCCAGACACCCGTGCCCCTGTTGGAAGCTCTGCAAAAACTGTGCGTGCCGGGACTGGAGGAAATCCAGCTCTGGCTGACACGCCTGCTGCAGCTGGAGCAGCAATGCGCACGCTGTGCCCAGGAAACCCGCCAGGCGGAAGAGGACGTGGCCAAACAACAGCAGCGCCTGACCCAGCTTCAGGCCTCCGGGCAGGGCGTAACCGTGGCTGACCTCCTCAAAAGCCGGCAGGCGCGTGACGCACGCCTGGAAGAATTTCTGCAGGAACCTTCGCCTGCCTCCTGGCCCGCCTTGCGGCAGGCTGTACGCCAGGCGGACGAACTGGCAGACCGCCGGATGCAGGAAGCGGAAACCTCTGCCGCCCTGGAGGGAGCAAAAAACACCCTGGAGCAGGCGCAGCTGCATCTGGCCCAGCGGAAGGAAGCAGACCGTCTGGCACAGGGCGAAAGACACGCATGCCAGCAGGCGTGGCAGGGACAGTTGCGAAGCGCAGGGCTGCCCCCGCTTGCGCCTGCCGCCTTCATGAGCTGGCGCGAGCGCTATGAAGAGGCGCTGGAAAAGCTCCAGAATTTTCAACAGGCTCAGCAGACGTACCGGCAGCGCCTGAGCACGCTGCAGCATCTCGCACGTCAGGCTGCACATTTACCAGGCCGGCCGGTTGAGACCCAGGAACTGCCCTTCCGTGAGCTGGTGGCAGAAATCAGGGCCCGGCTGAAGACTGAACGCCACCACGAGACACAGCGCCAGACCCGGCGGCACATGCACAACACGGCCACGCAGCAAGTGCACGAGGCCCGCACGGCTCTTGAATTATTGCAGCAGGAGCAGATTCTGGGCCTGGAGGAATGGGCGGCCGCCTGCCAGCGCCTGGCTTTTCCGCCCACCCTGGAGACCCAGGCCCTGACACCGGAGAATTTCCCCGCTTTCTGCCAGCTCGTGCAGCTGGAAGCCGAACGCCAGCGGGTAATGCAGGAAGTGCGGCAGCTGCAGGAAACAGGAACGCGTTTCGCTGAAAGACAACAGGCGCTGCTGAAAAGATACCCCGCTGAAAGCCTGCAGGCCCTGCAGAACCGCCTGCAGGAAGAGCAGAAGCGTGACGAGGCCCGGCGACACCTTGAAGGCCAGCTGGCCGCTCGGCAAGCGCAGAGCGGCAGACTGCAACACCTGCTGCTGGTTTCCCGAAAGCGGCTGGAAGCCTGCATGGCCCGCCTGCCTTATGGTCCGCTGCCTGCAGGCCCTGAAAGCGCACAAACGCTTGAGCAGCGTCTGGTGCAGCAGGCCCAGGAGGACCTGCAGACAGCAGAGTGCGACCGCCAGCTCAGTGAAACACGCGAGCGCCTGCAGGAGGCGGGCCGCGGCGAGGCTCTGGACACGCTCTGCAGTCAGGCTGGCGCTCTGACAGCGGAAGGACTCGAAAGCGACATAGCCGCTCTGGAGCGCCAGCTGGCCGAGCTGCGACAGCTGCGTGAGGAAGCCTTCACCCGCCAGAGCGCTGCCCGCCAGGCGCTGGCGGAGATGGAAAGCCAGGATGACAGTGCCAGGATTGCCGCGGAAATCGCCCAGGTCGAGGCAGAGCTTGCTGAACTGGCGGAAACCTATGTCTCCCTTCACCTGCAGCAGACCCTGCTTGAAACGCTCATCGCGCGTGAGCGCGAAAAATCACAGGGCCCCTTCCTGCAACGCGCCGGGGCTCTCTTCAGTCGCCTGACCCTGGGCCAGTATGAAGGACTTTCCCTGGAACCACAGGGGAAATCCCTGCTGCTGGCCGGGCAGAAAACCGGCAGCAAAACCACATCCCTGGTGCCGTCCGGCGAGATGAGTGAAGGCACGCGTGACCAGCTCTACCTGGCCCTGCGCTTGGCTCATGTGCAGCAGGCGGTGGAAGCAGGCGTGCGGCTGCCTTTTCTGGCTGATGACCTGTTCATCACCTTCGATGACGAACGCGCACGCGCCGGGCTGGAGATCCTGAGTGAGCTGGCGCAGCAGACCCAGGTCCTGTTTTTCACCCATCACCGGCGCCTCTACGAGATGGGCAGCGAGCTCGGTCTTGCGCTTACGCTCTGAAAACGCCTGTTTCCCTTTTCCCGGTCTTCTGCACCCGGAAAATAAAAAAAACTTCAAAACACATCCGCCCATGGCAGTGATAGGGAGGGATGCAACAGGTGAACATGAACAGAGGTACGGCTCAGGACGCACATGACCCACCCTGCTTCAACCCTTCATGAAACCCCTGCCGGCAAGGCCCGCACCCCGTGGTGGCGCAACGGCTGGTGCGTCGGGCTGCTCCTGGCTTTCGTCATCCTGGCCCTGCGCGGCGCCACGCTGGGCAATCCCCTCCTCGATGATGATGACGGCTTCTACCTCTACGGAGGCGGGCAGCTTCTGGCCGGCCACAAGCTCTATCTGGACTTCTGGGACCGCAAGCCCTTCGGCCTGTTTGCGCTTTTCGCTTTTTTCCATGCCTTCGGGCCCTGGCGCTTCTGGGCCTATCAGCTTGGCGCCTGCGCCTGTGTCTGGGGCACCGCCATGGCCATCTGGCGCATGGCCCGCCTCCTTGCACCAAACGGTGGGGCGGTCGCCGCAGCGCTGCTCTATGTCGCGGGCCTCAACATGCGTGGAGGTTTCGGCGGGGAAACGCCGGTTTTCTACAATTTCCTCACAGCCTGCGCTTTTCTGCTGGTTGTGCAGCTGCTCGCGCTGGCCAACCCTGATCGCGTCCTGCCGGAAGACCAGCCCCTCTCCAGAAAGCCTCCCCCCCGCCTGACTGGCAAGCTGCTTCTGACCGAGATCGGCGCGATGGCGCTTTTCGGGCTAGGGCTGCAGATCAAGCCGACCGTCGTTTTTGAAGGCGTCTACTGTGCGCTGGCCCTGCTGTGGTTCTCCTACCGCTTCTCCGCTTCCCAGAAGCCGGGAGCAGCCCGTGCAGGCGCCATGCTGCTGGGCCAGGCCGGGCTCATGGTCCTTATCGCCCTGCTGCCCACCCTTCTGGTCGTGATCTATTACGTCCATCTGCACGCAGTGGCAGCCTGGTGGCAGGCCAATGTCCTCTCCTCCCTGCACCGCGGGGCCGAGTTTCAGTGGCACAAGTTCCTGAATCTTCTCTTCACCCTGGCAATCCTGACACTTGCCTGGCCGCTCAGCCGCTTTCTGGCGCTCCGCTTCACCCCTTTCCAGAAAACCGTCTGGCGCTTCATTTCAGGATGGGCGCTGGTCGCCGTGATCGCGGTTCTGCTGTTCACGCAGTATTACAAATACTACGCCCTGCCCCTTTTCGTGCCCTTTGCCATTCTCTGGGCGCCGCTGTGGCAACGACCCCTGGGACGTGCCCTTGTTCTGCTGCTTCTGGCCGTTCTAACAATCGGCGGGGAACTCCAGGTCCATCGTCGCGTCACCGACCGGACAGGCGCGGACTGGCAGGCGATGCTCAGGGCGGTGTCCGACCCACCCGGCTGCGTGTTTGAATACAAGGCCCAGGGCATCCTGCTGGATGCAACGCCCACCCTGGCCGGCTGCCATCTCACGCCCTGGTCCTTCCCCGATCACCTCGGCGACGCACAGGAAGTGAACTCGATCGGCATTGATCCCTTCACCGAACTCAAGCGGGTCATGGCTGGCCGCCCCCGCTACGTCGCCACCGCCTCCAGCATCATGGATGCTGAGCGGAGCGGCGATCCTGAAGCGAACCCGCCCCTTGACCGTTACCTCGCACAGATTCTGCAGCGCGATTACGTTGCGGTCTATCACCACCGCGAGCACCGCAGGCACGGGCGCGACAGGGAAGAGGACATGGTCATCTGGCAGCGCAGAGAACCCACTTCACCCGCTCCCTGACGGCCCTTGCAGTCTACCAGGACCGCTCCTGCTCTGGCACCAGAGGGCGGTTACTGAACGGCCGGGCCCGAAAGATCGGGACGCGGCAGATCGGCCTGCAGACCGGGGCGCAGGCGCCAGATACTGAAATCCACATCAGCGCGCTTGCCTTCCTTCAGCGGGCCCTGCAGGCGTGTGTGCATGGCAGCCACAAGCGCAGCCGCTGCTGCAGGCGGTACCTGGGCGACGCGCCCCGGCACGGGCTGGCTGCGGCGGTGAAGGTAGACCGGCTCATAATCAGCAAGCAGATGCCTGATCACGGCCAGGTCCGTGGCAGGGACCCCTTCATCCTTCGGGTCCTGAAAGAAATCATTGATCACCACATAGCGCGGATGCGCTGCAAAAATACGCGTCACTTCCGTCCCCTCATCAGGCGTCACACCCATCGCCCCCTGCTCACGCCGCAGTCCCAGATGAGCCGGAAAGGGCCAGCGTGTCAGCTGGCAGCGTGCAGCCTGTGGCGTGGCATCCATCAGAATAGGCGTGGCCAGATATTCAAACACGCAGCCGGGCGGATCGGACAGGGTGCGTACGATCTCCCGGTAGGTCTCAATACCCCGCTTTTTGGCAATATGCCTGACCTGGCGCACACCGCTTGAGATCAGCGCCACCAGGACCGCAATGAGGAGAAGCTTGCCCGTCCGCTCCTGCCAGACAGGCGCAACCAGAATGGAAAGCGGCAGCATGAGGGGCAGGGCGTAGTGAATGAAATAGCCCCCTACCAGCCATACTGCGCCCAGCGCCACCAGGGCCCAGGCGCTCAGAAACAGATAGGCTCTTTTCTGGGCGGCTGAAAAACGTGTTTTCTGCGCCCAGGTGAAGACCCAGCCGCACAGCAGGAAAATCCCCACAATCACCAGCAGCTGGCGCACATCACGCGGCTCAGGCGCATTGGCCCGGTGGAAAAAGGAGAGGATGTTTGCAAACCACCATTCCCGCCCATGTCCGGTCAGCACATATCCCAGAACGACCAGCACTGTCGGCAGCAGCGCCGCTGCAACCCACAGCATACCATCCAGCAGCAGGGCGAGCGGTTTCTGGCCGCCTTTCCAGCCCAGCCATAACAGGAACAGGCCCAGGAACATCCCCTCGAACACGACTGTCGGTTTAAGCTGCAGGGCCAGGCCGAACAGGCCCATGCAGACAAGACCGGTCAGGCGCAGGCGGGCAGGCTGGCGCTGCAGGGCTTCCATCTGAGAGACGACCAGCCAGAAGGCGCAGGCGACCAGAAGATTGTAGAAAACAGGCGTCTGCCCCCCGAAACCCTTGCGGATTTCCAGGGCGACAATATAGAAGACGGCCGCCACGAACGCACCGCCCGGCGAGGCGATCAGCAGGGCCATGCGGCGCACAAGCAGCGCGGTCAGCCAGACGCAGCCCGTCGCGCAGAGCTGATAAGCCCAGAAGCGCCAGGGACCGAACGCATGGAAAAAAGCGAAAAGCGCGAACAGGCCGAAGGGCTTGCGGTCCCAAATATCCAGATAGGGCCAGCGCCCCAGCCACATCTGTCCGCCCCCGTAGAGATAGAAATCCTCATCATTATAGATCAGCGCATTGCCGAACAGCGGCGCCCGCATCGCCAGCGCGACTACAAAAAGAAGCACTGGTACCACCCAATGCGGCAGGGCAGGCAGCTTTTCCAGTGAAGCCCGCATCCGTGCCCCCAGCCCCGCAAAAGCAGCCGCAGGGAAGGCGCCAGGGTGAGGAGAGGGTTCTTCAGCGTAAGGCGTCGTCATGAAAATTTCCTGAATGGGAATCTGCGCCTGTTCCGATCCGGAAAAGGCAGACAGGTCAGGCATTGTCAGAAATTCGCCTGCAAAAACAAGAGCCGGCGCGCGCGTTCTCCCTGCCTTAGCGGGCTGCCTAAGCCCTGACAAGACACGGGCAAAGCGCGTTCTCCAAAGGCGCCCACAAATACAGCAAAGGGAGAACCGATGGGTTCTCCCTTTTCACGCCTTTCACGGTTTCAAACCTGCAGGGCTGAGCGGTCAGGAAGCGGCTTTCCCGCCGGCCAGCAGGGAAGTCAGCAAACGGGCGAAACCGGTCGGATCCGGCAGGGGCTCGCCTTCCTGCACGCGCGCCAGGTCAAGCAGGGCACGGGCGTAATCTGTCACGCTCTCGCCCTTCCCGACCCGCTCGGCCAGCTCGCCGATCAGCGGGTTGCGCGGATTGATCTCCAACACCGGCGCCACTTCCGGCACGGCCTGGCCGGAGCGGCGCAGCAGGCGCTGCATGGCAAGGTCGGGGCCGCCTTCCTGCGTCAGCACCACAGCACTATCTGTCAGGCGGTCGGTGTCCCGCACTTCCTTGACACTGTCGCCCAGCGCCTCCTTGAGCGCAGGCAGAAGCTTGGCCATATCCGCCGCTTCGCCCTTGGGCAGCGCCGCCTCATCGACCTTGTGCTTCTCCAGGTCACTGCGGGCCTGCGCGACGGAGCGGAAAACCTTATCCTTGTAGGAATGCATACGCTCGGGCCAGAAGCTGTCCACCGGATCGGTCAGCAGCAGGACTTCGATGCCGCGGGCCTTGAAACCCTCCAGCTGAGCGGAGGCACGCATGGCCTGGAGATTGTCACCGACCAGATAGTAGATCGCCTCCTGCTCGGGCTTCATGCGGCTGATATAGCCGTCAAGCGTGGTCCAGCCTTCATCGTGGGTAGTGCGAAAAAGCGCGAACTCGGCAATAGCGGAACGATACTCCGCATCCTCCCAAAGGCCTTCCTTGATGACGAGGCCGAAATTCTCCCAGAACTGCAGGAACTCTTCACCCCCCGTCTTGGCCAGGCTCTTGATTTCATTGACCACGCGCCGCGTCACGGCCTTGCGGATACGCGCCAGAACAGGCGTGGACTGCAGCATCTCGCGCGACACGTTGAGCGGCAGATCGTCCGTATCGACAACACCCTGGACGAAGCGCAGCCAGTTGGGCACGAGATGCGCATCATCGGTGATGAACATGCGCCGGACGTAAAGCTGGATGTGGCTTTCACGGTTGGGCTGCTCGAGGAAATCAAAAGGTCGTGCACCCGGGATGAACAGCAGGGCCGTGAATTCCGTCGTGCCTTCCGCATGCCAGCGCATCATGGCGTAAGGGGTGTCAAACGCACGCGCCAGGTGGCGATAGAACTCCGTGTACTGCTCTTGGGTCACATCGGCTTTGGGGCGCATCCACAGGGCGGTGCCCGCATTGATGGTCTGCTCCTCCACCTTGCCGTCCTGGCCGGTTTCACGCAGGCGGACCGGCCAGGAAATATGGTCGGCCCATTTGCGGATCAGCTCACGCAACCGCCATGGATCGAGAAATTCCTCCGCATCGGCCTTCATGTGCAGGATCACATCCGTGCCGGGCTGGTCACGATGGGCAGGAGAGATCGTGTAACTGCCCTTGCCGTCTGATTCCCATTTCAGCGCCTCATCTGTTCCGGCGCGCCGGGAGATGACAGTCACCCGGTCAGCCACCATGAAAGCTGAATAGAAACCGACGCCGAACTGCCCGATCAGGTTCGGCCTGTCTTCAGGCTTGGCCTCTCCCAGCTTTTCACCGAAAGCGCGCGTGCCTGAGCGCGCGATCGTGCCGAGATTCTGCGCCAGGTCTTCAGCCGTCATGCCCAGCCCGTCATCGGAAACTGTCAGCGTACGGGTGGATTTGAGCGGTGTGATGACGATTCCGGCGTTTTCAGGCAGGGCCAGGGCCGGGTCGGTCTGGGCTTCAAAGCGCCGCTTGTCCATCGCGTCAGCCGCGTTGGCGACCAGCTCGCGCAGGAAGATTTCCCGGTCTGAATAAAGGGAATGCACCACCAGCTCGAGCAGCCGCTCCACTTCGGCGCTGAACTTGTGCTCAGTGGCGTCACTCGCGCCTGAAACGGCTTTGTCAGCCTTGTTGCCTGACGGCCCAGTCCGGGAAGAGGCATTGGCCGCATCTGAGTTTTTGGCGGAGGCTGATTTATGTGAATCCGGTTTCTTATCCTGGGTCATCATCTTTTCTCCAAATTTCCCCGGGTGCTGGCTTCATCCTGCCTGCCCACAGCCATCAAAAGGGCTGCTGAACATTCGCATACTGGGACACTGAGCAAGACTGGCAGGGAAACGTCTTGATTTATCGGTTGATATGGGGAGGAAAGACAGGGTTTCAACTCATTCGACTCATAGACCCCCTTGCCGGCACTGGCGCCCTCCCCGCCGGTTACCGGCAGATAATCTGCAGGTTCCCGGCCCCTGAACCTCGCTTTTTGTTAATTGCTGAAATTTATGGTTTTATCTGGGGTGGTCGTGATGCGGCCCGGTTGAAAGAAAGTAGAATCCTGCAATGCCCCTCAAGAACACCAGCCCCCTTCCGAAGCTTCCCACCCGCCGACATATTCTGGGTGCTGTCGGCCTGCTTGCGGGTCTGGGGCTTTCAGGCCTGGCTGGCACGCCGCAGGCCCGGGCAGAAGCCTTCGGCCGCATCTACCACATCGAAGCCCGGCTCCAGCCGACAGTGCTTGTGGCCGGAAAGGCCCCTCAGCAGCCGGTCAAGCTGGTTATCGAAGTCAACCCGAGCGACCGGCGCGGCCAGAAGGAGATCAAGGTCAGTCAGGGAAGCCAGGGCTGGCAGATCGACGGTTACAAGATGCGCGTTTTCCTGAAAGCAGGCCCCGGCGGGGGATCTGACAATGGCACGCTCAACTACCTGATCACCGCTGATGTCGGGCACAATCTCGGCGACCGGTTCAAATCCATCTACGCCCGCAGTCACGGCGCACTGCAACTGCAGAACGGCAACGGCCAGATACCGTTGAGCGGCAACAAATACTTTACCGGCACGCTGAGCGTGAAACTCATCGCGCCCGATGCCGGCTGGTAAGAAATTCAGTGAACGTCTCAGCGGCCCCGCAGTAACCGGAATATTGCTGGTGCTGGCCACAGTGCTGGGCCTTGGCTGTGCTTCCACCTCGCTCGCTCCTCTCTACCACGCCCTGCTGGCCTGGGTGCCTTTTCCGGCTTTTCCTCTCACAGTGGCAAACTGGATAAGTGAAGGGCTGATGGGCGTGTTTTTCACAACGCTGGCCCTGGAGATCAAACATGATCTTCTTGTCGGCCCTCTCGCCTCTCCCAGACGCGCCGCCCTGCCCCTGGTCGGGGCGGTGGGGGGCATGGCCGTGCCAGGAGCGGTGGCAGCTCTCTGCGGTTCCGCCTTTCTCAACCTTGCCGGCGCCCCAGCCCTGCAGGGCTGGGCCATTCCGACAGCCACGGACGCGGCGTTCACTGTGCCCATCCTGGCATCCCTGCCGCGCATTCCGGGCAATCTGCGCGCTTTTCTCATGGCGCTGGCAATTTTTGATGACCTCGGCGCCATTGTCATCATGGCGCTGTTCTACGGCCACTCCCCCCAGCTGGGTATCCTGGCGGCAGCCCTGGTACCTCTGCTGTGCATGGGTCTGCTGGCCTGGAGGAAGGTGCCCCAGCTCTGGGCGTATCTGCCTTTTACCCTGATTCTGTGGGCTCTCCTGCTCCGTGCAGGGTTGGAGCCCACACTGGCCGGAGTCGTGCTTGGCTTCTGCCTACCCTTGCAGAGCGGCCACAGGCTGAACCGGCAACTGGCCCTGCCTGTCGGTCTGGTCATCCTGCCGCTGTTCGCCTTCGTCAGCACCGGCGTGGACCTGCGGCTTTTCACCCCGGCCTTTCTGGCAGCAGCGCCTTTTCTGGGCCCCGCCCTCGGCCTTGTGCTCGGCAAGCCCCTGGGGGTGTGCGGAGCGGTGTGGGGGGTCAACCGGCTGGGCCTGTTGCCTGCCATGCCTGGCGTTCAGGGGCGCTGGCTGCTCGGCATGGGAATGGTCTGCGGTATCGGCTTCACCATGAGCCTGCTCATTGCCAGCCTGGCCTTCGGTGGTGCACTTCCGCTGATGCAGGCCCGTCTCGGCGTTCTGGCGGGCTCGCTGATCGCCGCTCTGACCGGCTGGCTGACCCTGCGGCGCGCCTGCCAGCTCAGCACTTCTTCTGCCCACTCGCCTTCCGGCTGATAGCGGACAGAAGTGAAGTAATCACTGGCCTGTAATCCCCTGACCTTAAATCTCTCTCTTGGTATTTGCGAAATAAAACCAAACAAAATCACAGAAATTCTTTTCCTTTGGGGAAATATTCCCTCAGATCCCCTCTCTCAACAGTGAGGATAACATGAAAAAACCTGCCTTTTTCACCCTTGGACTTTCCCTGCTTCTGGGAGGGGCCGGCATTACGACGCGCCCTGCCTCGGCCAGGCCATTTCCCACAGCCCTGAAACCGGCTCAGCCCCAGTCTCTTTCCCTGCTCCGTGCAGATACCCCTCTTTCCACCTCCGCTCTTATGATTCAGCGCCCTTATCAGGCGCCAGACGGGCGCACGCTCGCCCCACCGGTCATCGGACTACCCGGCGCGCAGATATACCGCGAGGCCTTCACCCTGGGCGCTGAATCCGCCATTCTGGGCGGTATTCCCACCGATCTCGGCTTTACGGCCCCTGAAGCGCTGTCAATCGTCGGCCGCCCTTACGGCAACTACAATGCGGGCTGCACGCTCTGCGTGTTCTCCACGCCTGACAACCTCCACCAGGGCGGCGCACAGGCCGCGCTGTCAGGGATTGATTTCCGCATGGGCGCCTTTGCTGTGGCCCATGGTGATGCAGCTGTGGCCGGTTTCTACCAGTATGACGAGCTTTCCCAGGCCCGCGTCACCGCCCGCGCCACCCGCTTCACCGCCACGACCGTCTCTCTTGCCCGGCCCATGACTGATGCCGAGATGGCCCTGCTGCATCAGGGAATGTATCTGGCCACCAACGTCGTCGACCCTCACCTGCCCCCCCGCAACTGGCAGGGCCTGCCCAATGAGAACGCTTACTGGGGCTTCATCAAGTCCTGGACGCCCACCAGCATCACGGTTTACGGCTGGGCCGTTCTGGGAGCCGGCAACGCGGCAGGCGGGCAGGTGCCCGATCCGGCCCATCTGGACACGCTCAAATCCTCAGCCGCCGTTCCGCTGGTCTTTGCAGGGGTACCGGCGAAGATCTTCTCCAAGAACACCTATGTCAGCATGGACGCGGACCGCATCTACGGCCCCCATCCCACCGCCCGCGCCAATGCCTATGAGCGCGAAGAGCTGGATTTCCGACCGCGCAATTTCACCAGGCCGCACTCGATGTCCTTTCACGGCTGGACGACCTCTTATGAGTGCGATCACTGTGCCCCCAATGCCAGCACTGACGAGAGCTATGCCTATCTGGTGAACGGCCCAGGCCTCAAACGCGCCTATGTGGCCCAGCTTTACTCGGACGGGCTGGAGTTCTCGGGCTACAACACCTGGCTGCCCGGCAATGGCGCCCCCCAGGTACAGGGCGACAACCATATCCTGTTTGACTTCGCCTCCGACCTGCCGACCAGAAACACGCTTCATTTCGGAGCGAAAGTCTTCAAGGACACAGCCCCCGGCACTTCCTGGACGAACTGGGACGTACGGCTGGGTCTCAATATTGACGGCCAGCGTTCCGACAGGATGCAGGGCGGGGTGGACATGGTCCAGCTGGCCTGGAACTACCAGAACGCTCCTGATACGCTGTGCCTGCTGAGCGCCGGCAATGTTCCGGGCCTCTGTCAGGACAGCCAGGCCAATGCTGTCTTCCACGGCAAGGCCCACTTCCAGGATGCCGTCGATTTCACCGGCACGCGGCCGACGAATTTCGCCAACGGGCTGACCCTCCACGCCATGCCTGACGGAAGCGGGCTTCTCGGCGGCCAGGGAACGACGCTGCAGTGGAACGATTACGGCAGCCAGACGCGCACAAGCCTGGTCAATATTGACCCTAGCGGCAAGCAGGGCGGCTTCACCTTCTATGACATCAATGCTGACAGCTCGGGCACGCCGGCTGATCTCCTGCTCTCGCTCAGTAAGAGAGACGGTCTGCGCACCACGCAGCCGGCGCATTTCGGCGCCTTGGAGGCAGCGCGCCTGAGCACCGGCCCCATAACGGCCCCGGGCTCTGCGGCCGGACCGGCTTTTCCGGCCTTTCCGCGCAGCCGCCTGCCCGCTTCCACCTCCGCCGCACCCCTGAAGGACGGCCAGCATGCCCGCTGCACCGATTGCACCCTCAACGGCCGCACCGGTGTCGACGTTGTCTGGAATGCCGCCAGCGCCCGCTGGACCGACATGATGAACAATCCGCTGCACTGAGCGCCTCAGGCGCCAGGTCCTCAGAACCAGCTCCTGATGCCGAAAGTGAAGCGCGGCCCACGACCGGGACGGTAGACACGCCTGCCGTCCCGGGCGCGTTCGCGGTGCCAGGAAGCATTTGCCATGCGCCGCGCCTGCCCCAGGGGACCGTCATAGGTGACGCCGACATAAGGGGCGAATTTGCGCCAGATCTCGTAGCGCAACCGCAGGCCCGTATCGATATCGGACAGGCCCTGCCCCACGCCACGCGCACGGTCAGCGGCACTGTAGAAGTTCATCTCCACCTGCGGCTGCAGGATGAGCCGGTTGGTCAGGAGGATGTCGTAGAAGCCTTCCAGCTTTCCTGCCACGCCACGGTCACTGAAATAGAACGTGGCTGAGGCCTCCAGCTCGTAAGGCAGCAGGCCTTCCATGCCGATCGCCCCCCAGGCCCGCACAGGCCCGCTGTCGAGATCAAGCCGCAGACCGGTCTGAAAGTTGAAAAAGCTGGTCAGGGCGCGGCTGTAGAGCAGTTCCTGGTCGCCATCAGAGACACGGTCTCTGCGCTGCGCAGCAGGGGTGACGGTGCCCTCAGTCTTGAGCCAGACCCGGTTGAAGTCACCCCCGTACCAGCTTTCGCCGTCCCAGCGGAAGGCGCTGTTGCCATGAGGCGCGTACCGGCCTTCAAACTCGTTGAGCAGGCCATGCCACCAGCGCCCCTGATCGTTGACCGGTGTGACGTGACCGATAAACACCATGGGCTGCGGCCCCGGTGCATCCGCCGCACCGCCGTACCAGATTTTCTGTCTCGTTTTCTGCTCCGAAAGCCGAGGTTCTTGGCCTGTTGGAGGGGCCGGCATCGCTGACATCGTCATGGAACCTGGTGAATTTTTATCGCCCAGCCTCACCATGACTGGCGCTGAAGCCCGCGCTGACGGCAGAACCCCAACAGCAATCACAAGAACCAATAGCCTCGGAACGTTTCTCAGAAGGTGCTTGGGCTTCATCACAGCACCTCCACCACCCGGAACATGCCGGTATCCATGTGATAGGCGAGGTGACAGTGCCAGGCCCACCGGCCCGGCGTGTCGGCAGTGACCAGAAAGCGCATTACCGAGCCGGGCTGTGAAATGATCGTGTGCTTGAGCGGGCAGGCCTCTCCCTGCCCGTTCTCCAGCTGGCTCCACAAACCGTGCAGGTGCAGGGGATGTTCCATCATCGTGTCATTGATGACCCGAAAGCGTACCCGCTCGTTGCGCAGCAGGCGGATGGGACCGGACTGCGAGAACTTGCGCCCGTTGAAGCCCCAGATGTAGCGCTCCATGTTGCCGGTCAGGTGCATCACGATCTCACGTGTCGGCAAAGGGGCCGGCTGGGGATGGAGCGCGCGCAGCATCGTGTAGTTGAGCACCCGCCTGCCGGTGTGTTCCAGCCCGTCCCCGGGGCTGGCGGTACGGTTGGTGGGGTGTGGGTCTGTCCACTGGTTCTCCACGCTCAGCGGAGGCGGCCCCGGATCATCGATCTCGCGCAGGGCTGAATCCGCTTTGTCCGGCCCGGGCATGGATATGCCGGTTTTCATGCCCGGTCCCATGCTCATGCCCATGTCCACCATCGTGCGGACAGGGCGCGGATCCATGGGAGGAACCGGCCCGTACCAGCCGTGGCGCGGAGTCAGGGTGCCCCGGGCGTAGCCGGTCCTGTCCTCGCTCTGCACGAAGATCGTGTAAGGCTTCTCCTGTTCGGGCACGACATCGACCACATAGGTTTCCCCCACGCCGATCCGGAACTCATCGACCTCAAACGGCTGCACCGCATTGCCGTCCGCTTCCACCACCTGCATAGGCAGGCCGGGCAGACGCACGTCATACAGGGTCATGGCGCTGCCGTTGATGAACCGCAGGCGCACGCGCTCCCCCTTGCGGAACAGTCCGCTCCAGCCCGGCGTATTGGCCTGGCCGTTGAGAAGATAACTCAGGATCACCCCGCTCGTGTCGGAGATATCGGTCGCTGACATGCGCATGCCCGACCACATCAGCCGGTCTTCCAGCGCGTTTATCATGCCTCCCTGCCGGCGGGCTTCCATGGGCAGGGAAGCGACGCTGCGCTGGCGGAAGTTATAGTAATCGCCATCCATCTTGAGATTGGAGACGATCCAGGGCGGCAGGACATCCGTCCAGGTCGAGAGGAAGATAATATAATCGCGCGCGACAGGCGGCAGGGGATCAGGCCCGGCGGGATCGAGGATCAGGGGCCCGTACATGCCGCGCGGCTCCTGACCGGCCACATGGCTGTGGTACCAGTAAGTGCCGCTCTGGCGCAGGGGCAGGTGGTAGGTGAAAGTGCTGCGCGGGGCGATGCCGGCATAGCTCAGCCCCGGCACTCCATCCTGCGAGGAAGGAACCCGCAGCCCGTGCCAGTGCACGGAGGTAAGGACATCAAGGTGATTATGCACCGTCACCTGCATGTCGGTGCCTTCCCGCCACCGCAGCAGCGGTGCCGGCAGGGACCCGTTGATCAGCAGGGCCGGAGCCGTCTTGCCGTCAATGGTCAGACGTTGCTCAGTGATATGGAAGGTTGTCGCGGCAGCCGGAGCAGCCAGTCCCCTTTTCGGGACCACCAACGATGCAGCCCCCGCGAGGAAGCGGCGGCGGGATAGAAAATCAGACACACGGAACTCCTGCCTGGCGCAAGAAAAACAGGCTGAAAAACTTTTGTTTTCCAGGAAAGGATTTCAGGCAGGCAGGAAACGGGGCGGTGGCAGAAGGTTTTCAGGACGGTGGGAGAACAGTCTGGCAACCCGCTGCGGCCATGACAGGCTCTGTCCCAGCCGCGGAGAAACCAGGGTGAGCTTATCGGCCAGCACGGCAGGATGACAGGCTGACAAAGCTGCCTGACAACATCCTGTAAAGCCGGACACCTGCGGACCAGCAGCAGGTTTTGAAACGGTCGTCACCGCAGCAGAAGGCAAAGAAACATTTTGGCTGGAAAATACTGTAAATCCATGGCCTGGAGCACAGCCAGAACCACAGGCCATGTGGCAGGCACCAGGGACGCCGTGCTCTGATAGCGCCCCTGACATGGCAAAACCACAGGCATTGCCAAGACGCGGACAGATCACAACGGCCAAAGCCAGAAGAGCGAGAACCAATGGAAGCCTACGCTGCCTGCGATCGGCAGGTCGGAGAAAGCGCGAAAAAAGCAGCCGGACTTTTGCAAAGGCATGAACATCCGCTTCCATTTCGTCCTGCCTCTCCTTTCCTCTTGCCAAGGGCTTTCCTGTCTCTCCCATTATCGGAACAGCCCCAACCTCCCTATTCTTATGGAGAGCGGCCCGGCGCAAAACAAGTGCCGACAGCTCTCAGGCCGGACTGGCCGGCGCGATGCTGGCTGTGACTTCAGGCAGGCCGCTGAAAAGCACTTTCAGCGCCGTTCCCGGCCCCACGAAATGCGATCCCATCGTGGAGCCGGTGATGATGGTCACTTCCGCCGGCAGCCCCAGTCCCCGCCTGCTGGCCTGGTTGGCAAGCCAGACGAGCAGCCGCACCGGGTCACCAGCCGGGGTAGCGCCGCTCTGGTCATAAGCAAGCTTGCCGTCGATCCACATCTTCATGTTCAGCTCGGCTGGATTAAAATCACGCCAGTTGCGCCGACCATAGCCGATAATCAGGGCGCCATGGCTGGCCTGATCAGCCAGATGCGTCAGCGCGGACTGGCTGCCGAAAGTCTCGAAACGGGAATCAACGAGTTCAATAACGGCATGAACTGAGCCAATGGCCTCTTCCACTTCCTCCCGCGTCCAGGGCGTGGCGCGGGGCGGCAAAGCGCGCGACAGGCGGAAACCAAGCTCCGCCTCCGCGCCGAAAACATGGCACAACTCATCAGGAATGACCGCTCCGCTGGCAAAAACAGTCCCCCGGTGAATAGGTGCACAGACCGGTTCTGCCTGCGGCGAGCTTGCCCCGACCTTCCAGGCGACGACCGGGCCGCCGGAAGGGGCGTGATTCTGCTCGAGTTCACGGCGCATGAGATCCTGGATCTCATAGGCCTGCGCAGCATTTCCCGGCACAAGCGAGGGCGGCAGCTCGCGCAGTGGCGCACCAGAACTTTCACCTCCGCTTTTGTGGGCATTATGACGCGCATTGAGCAACAGACGCGCCACCACCTGCGGCACCAGGTCAGGCTCTTCTTCACTAGGGCTGACAGAACTGGATGGCTTCAGTACGGTCACGGCGCTCTCCTCATGATGACTGCAGCAAGATCGCCCCTGTGCATAGCGGAACAAGGCGGAACAAGCAGAACTATATTAAATGGTATAAACATGAGGCAGACGCGGCTCCAGAGCCCGGCGCTCATGGCTGGTGCCGAACCAGGCGACCGCTTGCACATCTCTTAAGGTTTCCCCGGTCTTCACGAAACCACATGCAGGAAAGATCACTTTCATGACCCAACAGCCCACTCTCATCTTCCCGGTTACCGGCATGGTCTGCGATCATTGCGTGGCCAGCCTAACCAAAGCCCTTGAGCAGGTGCCCGATGTGACGCAGGTTCACGTCACCCTCAAGCCGGAAGAGGCCCAGGTCACTTTCAATCCCACCCGCACCACGCCCGATGCCCTCGCAAAAACCGTGACCGCAGCCATCATCGATACCGGCTTCGGCACGACAGGTCCCAGAAACTGAAAGTTATCTTTCCTGAACGCGCTTCCCAGCCAAAGGGCACACGCCTATCTGAGGCACCAGGGCCGCTAGCTCCCGGGATGTAAAACGGGCAGAATGCCGTTTCATGCCGAAACCGTCTTTTCCCAACTCATCTGCCCGGCCCGTTCCTGCCGCCACCTCAGCTCTTCGGGGCCCCGATCGCCGGGTGCCTCGTTTTGTGCAGGGCTCCATTCTGCGCCATGTCATCATCATGGCCGGAACGGGAGCGGTCGGACTGATGGCGCTCTTCGTCGTTGATCTGCTGAACTATTATTATATCTCCCATCTGCATGATCCCTCCCTGACAGCCGCCATCGCCTTTGCCACCTCACTGAACTACGTGCAGAATTCAGTCGCTCTTGGCCTTTCCATCGGTCTGGGTGCAGCAACCGGACGCCTTATCGGTGCCCGCAGGCATGCACGTGCACGCAAGATCGCTTCGGCTTTCCTCTGCCTCATGGTCACCGTCACGCTGGTCCTGGGGGTCACCACGGCCGTGCTGGCCCATCCCCTTCTTGTTCTGCTGGGAGCTCGGGGCGAGGCACTGACCCAGGCGACACGCTTCATGCACATGACCTCTCCCACCCTGACGCTGGTATGCCTGGGCATGGCTCTGTCTTCCATGCTGCGGGCCGTCGGCGCAGCCAGCCAGGCCATGCGCGTCACCCTGTCAGGTGCTTTCTGCACCGCGCTCATGGATCCGTTGCTGATTTTCGGCCTTCACCTCGGGCTCGAAGGCGCTGCGATCAGCACCATTCTGGCACGCCTGGTCATGGCGTTGAGCGGTTTTCTCAACCTGCGCAGCCATGATCTGCTGGAATGGCCTTCACGGCGCTTTCTACCGGTGGCAGCCCGCATCGTGGGGGCCATCGCGCTGCCTGCCATCGCCACCAATCTGGCCACGCCCTGCGGCAATCTCTTCGTCATGCATGCCATGGCACGGTTCGGTCTCAACGCCGTCTCGGGGCAGGCCGTGATCGACCGGCTCATGCCTGTCGCTTTCGCCTTCGTCTTTGCTCTGACCGGCTCAGTCGGCCCCATCATGGCCCAGAATCTGGGGGCCGGCCTGATCGGACGCGTGCGTGAAGCCTTTCTGTGCACCCTCAAGCTTACCGCGCTCTGCGTGTGTATCGCCTGGCTGGTGTTCTTTCTGTGCCAGAACCTCATTCTGGTGCAGTTCCAGGTCCAGGGGGCTGGCATCGGCCTGGTGCGCCTGTTCTGCGACTGGGTGGTGGCCAGTTACATGTTCGTCGGTCTGCTTTTCGTCTCCAACACGGCTTTCAACAATCTGGGACGCCCGTTGTTTTCAACGGCTTTCAACTGGGGCCGCGCCACGCTGGGCACGATTCCCTTCGTCTCCATCGGCGCTGCCTACGGGCCCAAAGGCGTTATGTTGGGACAGGCTCTGGGGGTGGTTCTGGTTGGTTCAGCGGCCATGCTCACCGCTCTGGGCGTCATCAATTCCCTGGCGCGCCATCCTGAAAAATGGCGCGGCTCCTCTTCTCCAGTCAGGCCACGCCGGACCGGACAAGAAGGTAAGGTTTAATTTCAGCCAGCGCCGTCCGACTCCTGAAACACGCTCTCGTAAAAAGCAAGTTCACGTTGCAGGGCGTCAGCAAGTGTTTCAGGCGCGCGGAATCCATGGCCTTCATCGGGATAGAGATGCAGCAGGCTGTCAGGCAGGCGCGCATGCAGCGCTTCAGCCTGTGCCAGAGGCACCACCTTGTCACACTCTCCGTGCAGGAACAGGACAGGCTGGCTGATCCGCTCAGGCCAGCTGAGGGGCGAGCGGGCCAGATAGGTGGCTTCCCCGGCAGGCCAGGGCGCCACCAGACCGTCAAGGTAGCGCGCTTCGAAACGATGCGTGTCTTCAGCAAGTGCGCGCAGGTCGGTCACACCATACAGCGATGTGCCGGCACGAAACAGCGGACCTGCAGCAAGCGCAGCCAGAACCGTCAGCCCGCCGGCACTGCTGCCGCGAATCACGCAGCGCTGCGGGTCGGCCAGGCCGTGATCGATGGCATACTGCGCAGCTGTCAGGCAATCCTGCACGTCAAGCAGCCCCCAACGCCCGGCCAGTGCCTCACGGTAAGCCCGCCCGAAACCGGTCGAGCCCCGGTAATTCACCTCCAGAACCGCATAGCCCCGCGTTGTCCACCACTGCACCTTGAACGAGAGCTCCGCCCGCGCCTGGCCTGTGGGGCCGCCATGCACGATCACCACCATCGGCGGCGGCTGGCCATTTTCAGCGGCTTGTTTCCCTCCCGGTAACCCTGTGCAGTACGGACCGCGGGCGGGCGGCGTATAGAAAGCCCGCAATGGACCGGGGCCTTCAGTGACAGGAATCGTCAGCAGGTGCGGGCGGGCCAGATCAGCAGGCGTCAGATTTTGCGGCAACGCCCAGGCCTGCCTTACTGTATCGACTGTTCCGGTCCTGTTCCCGTGGCCCTCCTCACAAGAAGGAAGCCCCCGAAGAAGTGGGCCCGTCACCACGGCAGGCGGTTGATCGTCCGGACAGTCGATCCAGGCGAACAGGTCTCCAGTTCCCAGCGGTACCGGCACGCTTTCGGGCTGCCCTAAAATTCCCTGTGCAGGCGACCCCGGCGTCATGGCCGGTCGCGCGGGCACGCAAACCTGTTGCCAGTGTCCCCCTGTCCTGGTTCCAGGCGCGGCATGATGCGTGTTGGAGTGCAAGCCGGACGCGGCATCTGGCGTAAAGCAGAGAAGTTGCGCCACGCCGTCCTTCAATCCACGGGCTAGCAGCCGCCCGTCAGGCAGCGCCAGACACGTCCTCTGACCGAAAACCCAGGCAGGCAGCCCGATCTCAGCCGGGGCTGGGGGAAGGAGCAGTCGTTCCCAGCCTGTTTCTGCCTTCAATCGTTCCGGTTGTGTCTCAGATCCCTGCATGCCGGAACGCCGGAAGACTGTCGGGGTCCAGTGACGCTGGGCTTCCCCCTGATCCGGCTGGCGTTGATCCGTCAACGCATAAAGCGTTTCCCCGTCACCCCAGAAAGGCTCGATCGTGCTGGTTCCCGTATCCTGCAGCGGCTTCCAGGATGTATTGTCTGTACTGTCCTGAAAACCCTCCTGAGGCCTCCCGTCCAGCAGCACTGTTCTGGCAGGAATCTTCCCCTGACCCGCAACAAGGTCAGCTACGCAAAGACGCGTGGCCGTCCAGGGCATGAAAGGAAAATCCCATTCCACCCAGGCCAGAAACCTTCCATCTGGTGAAGGCCTGGGCGACATCATGAAATCCGCTCCCCGGGCAACGACCCTCAAAGTACCTGCTTTCTGTGAAGGAATACTTTTCTCACCACCCTCCGGCACAGACAAGGCGACGATCTCCATCACGGTCCGAAGAATTTTCCCCTTCGCATCCGTCTCATCACGTTCACAAACGCAGAAAAGTGTCTCAGATCCGAGCGCCAGATCAGCAAAACGGACACGCGGCTCCGCTGCCACCAGGCATTCCGCCCGCCCCCCTTCAAGACTGCGCCACAACCCGCCTGTGCGCCTGGTCGTAAAGAACGTTTCCACCCCTTTCCGGCCACGGCGAAAGGTCCATGCGCCGCCGCCATAATGAATGGCACTGCCCACATCGCTTTCAAGCGGGGTAAGGTCCACGAGACGGCCATCAGGACGCCGAGCAGTAACGACACCGCGGCCCTTTTCTTCAGGACGCCGTTCATGCCAGGCCAGCCATCCCGCACCTTCTCCTTCAAGAGAATGCAATTCACTCAGAGAGCGCGAAGGACGCGTCATCAGCTCGGCTGTCAGCCAGGGCTGGAAAGATACAGGGCCGGACATGAAATTTCCTTTCAGGCCCTGTTCAGTTCTAGCGGCCTTCTTTTACAGTGCATTCCACAACTGTCCGGGCACGCAACGAGAAACCTCCTCCTGTACAGAAGGAGAAACTGAATAAAGAACACGCATGAAATCAGCATTCTCCGGCACCTCATCGAGACTTTGAAGCCAGACCAGAATATCCCGAAAGCTCGTGGTGCCATCCGGCACGAAAGGCAATGCCGGCTGAGCCGCGCTCAGGGAGGGCTGCAGGACAAGCTCCAGATGAACCTGCTCCCATTCCTGCGCAACATGGCGATTCGTCTCTACCTTGCCAAGCTCATCAACAGGTGGATGAAAAGCCATAAAAGCACCCGTCATTGGATTTGACAGCACCATGCTGTCCTGCTGTCCAGCCTTGAGCCGATAGACCAGTTTCCGTGCCAGTCGATCATCAAAAGGAATACGGAGGATATGATCCGTCTGCCCGGGAATAAAAAGCGTAATCAGATCCGGCGTCTCATCATGAATACTGCCATAAAGCGGGATGAATCCTCGCTCTGCTGCGACTTCTTCGGACGCCTGAAGAACTTTTCCGGCTTCCGGCGAGTAATAAAGATAAAGACCGAAATACCCTCTCAACCTGTAGATCCGGGCACTGTTCATAGGCGTAGTCTTCAAGAATGCAGGAGTGAGCGCTTTCTCTTCAGGCCTTTCATCAGTATCTGCGTCACCGATCGGGCAAAATCCGTCTTTCAACTTTCCAACTGCCTGCCGGATCGCTTCCTCGTAAATCTTTCCCAAAGGCGCATCCATCTTCGGAAGTAATCTGTGAGGTCCATAGTCCGTCACATCGTTGCGGTTGAAATGATCCCAGTAACCTATGGAATCAGACAGATCCGCGTTGAGACGCCTTTTAATCCGCTGAATATAATGCTCCATGCTGCGGCAGATATAATGCAGGACAAAACCGTCCGTCCATTCGATATCCTGAACAGCATTAGCGCTGCTGACATAACGTCCGCTTGGACGCACGTAACGCTCCGTGGCTACATCAAACCAATGTGGATTGACATATTCATCGCCCATCTTCTCCGGACGCACGAAGCTCTTGACCAATCCGTTATCACCCAGAGCCTCGGTCGAATGCTGGGGGAAAGCTTCCACTGTTGTAACATGCGGCCTTATAACACGATTGGCACTCCCCTGGATGCGCCAGGAAAAGGCAATGCCATCCGCGTGGTCAAAATGCTTCAGAAACTCAGGTAGACTGTCATAATGAGGTAAATAGATATATTCATCCCCATCCAGAAAACCGATCCAGTCGAACTCTCCTTTGCTTTCTTCTGCAGCCTGCATAAAACTGTCACGCTGACGCCAATAGAAGTCCGGCTGAATAAGTGGATCTGTCCGAAAAAGTCGGATGTCGTAATGTTTGGCTGCCGCCTGGAGAAGTTCCCACGTTCCATCTGAGGAATGATCATCAAAGACAAAGAATGTCTTCACGCCCAGAGCGAGATGCCAAGCAATCCAGCCCGCAATATCTGAAAACTCATTTTTAACAAACGAAGCGACGGCAATATTCAGACTCTCGGCACTCATTGAAGCGGCTTTCTCAATTCATGAAATAAATATGATAATTTTCATAATTTTTACCATGTTCGCATGGTGAAGACCACATACCGCCTCATCTGCCTGAAGGCCTCTTAAAAAGAAAGGCTACATTTCATAAGCTTTCCTTCATTATGGCTGCCAGAGCATGAGAATTCATCATTTCTGCCATATTTGTTTTGATCTTGAAGGCAAAGAGAAGACAGAGAATTGAAATCGTCTGAGTTATAATAGGGTCATTGTGATCCTGTCTCACTCAGATCATGAATGCTATGGTTATTTTCCTTCTCTCCACCCATTTCCTCCCGAAACAGGAGCCGCCTTCTGGAACACGTTTCTGCCTTTCTGGAACATCTCCCTCCTGATTATGCGTATCTGCTGCTGTTCCTCATCATCATGCTTGAAAGCATGGGTTTGCCGCTGCCTGCTGAAAGCCTGCTGGTTCTCTGCTCGCTTTACGCTGCCCATACCCACAGGCTGGATATCTGGGCCATCATGGCAGCCGGGTGCCTGGGGGCCATGGCAGGCGATAATTTCGGCTATCTGATCGGGCATTTCTGGGGGCGCAAGCTGCTTGAAAAGCATGGGCCCAAGGTCGGTATCAGCCGCAACCGGCTCATCCTGGGAGAATACCTGGCCAAGCGTTTCGGTGGCTGGGCGGTATTGTTCGGCCGTTTTGTAGCCATAATGCGTCTGTTCATCGCCATTCTGGCCGGCGCGACGCGCATGCCGTGGCACATCTTTCTCTTCTTCAACGCTGCCGGCGCGATTCTCTGGGCAGGGGGTTATTCCCTCATCACCTATCAGGTCGGCAAGGAAATCGAGAAGCTCACCGGGCCGATCGGCATCGTTCTGGGCTGTTTGGTGGTCATCGGGGCCATTGCGGCGATACTGGCCCTCAGACGCAATGAACGCCATCTTATGGCCTTGGCGCTGGCCGATGCCCGCCAAGGCGAGCTGCTCGTGCCGGGAATGCCTGAATCGACAGCGGGAAAAGCTATCGACCAAAGCAAGAAAGCCGATTGAAAAGCTGCCTTCGCTCTCAGGGCCGTACGACGATCATGATGACAATCACCATCATCAGCAGGGTCGGTACTTCATTGGCGATGCGGTAGAAACGCTCGCTGTGGGTATTGTCGTCCCTGGCGAAAGCCCGTTGCCAGCGACCGCACATGCCCTGAAAACCAAAAAGAAAAACCAGGGCGATGAGCTTTGTCCACCACCAGGCCGCGTGCCAGTCCACCACACCCGGCAGCGCTGCCATGCAGGCGCCCGTCAGAAAAGTCACGATCATGGCAGGAAGCATGATCTGGTGCAGCAGGCGCCATTCCATCAGGGTGAGGCGTGCATATTCCTCGGTCCCCGGTCTGACCTGTGTGTGATAGACGAACAGGCGCGGCAGATAGAACAGCCCAGCCATCCACGAGATGAAGGCCATGACGTGCAGGGCCAGGATCCAGCTGAGATGCGTGACAAGAAATGCCGTCATTGTTTCGCTCCAGTGCCGGACTGCCGCAGGATCAGACAGGTGACACTCTGTCGCAGGCCGGAAAACGTGAAATCATCCGCTCGCCTAGCAGAAACCCCTTCCCGGGTCAGCCTGTTAATTCACCTTTCCGAACGATGCATCCGGCGCCAGGCGCGCACGGATGAGGGGCAACGCTTCAGACAGGCTGGGGATGCGCTGGAAATGCGGTGCAGGCCACCAGGGGGGAAGCTTCCGGCCTTCAGGACGCAGCAGCAGGCAGGACATGCCGGCCTTCAGTGCCGCTTCCGCCCCGGCATCGCTGTCTTCAATCACCACGCAGCGTTCAGGTGGCACGCCGGCGGCCCGGGCGGCCTGCTCATAGACAAACGGTGAGGGTTTGGGGTGGCCGAGCGCTGTCGCTGAATGAATGTTGCCAGGCGGGAAGTAACGCTCCATATCCGCATGCCTGAACTTCATCTCCATTTCATGCGGCAGGGAATTCGAGCCGACACGCATCGGCACTTTCAGCGCCTGCAGCCCTGCCAGCAGATCAAGCGCACCTGCTATGGGCGGAGGCGGGGTCAGGTGCATCCGGTCTTCCAAGGCCTGATCACGCGCACGGATGGTTTCAGGAGCAAGCTTGCGGCCGAGTTTTTCTTGCAGAATCTCAACCACCTGCGGCGATGCCAGACCCAGAAACGTGTCATGCGCTTCCTGCGGCGTCATGGCCAGGCCCAGCTTGCTGACGAAAGCCGAGGTGGCTTCAGCACCGATGCGCTCGCTGTCGACAAGCACACCGTCGCAATCGAAAATGACCAGCTCAAGACCCGGGCGCAGGGCATTTTCACGGTCATGCTCTCTCTCAGACAAGGTAATCACACGTCTCTTACCGTTTCTACCAGGAGGGCCACATTTTCAGGCGGCGTATGCTGCATGACCCCATGGCCGAGATTGAAGACATGGGCCCGGCCACGCAATGAATCACGGATGCGACGGGCTTGCCGAACCAGTTCCGGCCCTCCGTTGAAAAGCACCATCGGATCGAGATTGCCCTGCAGCGTAACTGTATCCGGCACCATGGGGGCCATGGTAGCAGGATCACTCACCGTATCGAGCGCCAGCGCATTCACTTTCGTGCGAGAGGCGTATTCCGGCGCCATCACGCCTGACAGGCGCGGAAAACCGATAACGGGGATATGGGGATGGGAGTGTTTCAGCGCTTCCCTGATCTGATGCGTCGGCGCGATGACATAGCGCCGGAAGGCCTCAGGCGGCAGGATGCCCGACCATGAATCGAACAGCATCACCGCTTCAGCCCCCGCCTCGATCTGGCCGCGCAGCATCTCGATGGTGGCGCGGGTCAGCATGTTGATCAGGCGATCGTAAAGTTCGGGCGCCTGAAGCATCATGCGCCGCGTCTGGGCAAAATCCCGCGAGCCACCCCCTTCCACCATGTAGCAGGAAACGGTGAATGGACTGCCTGCGAAGCCCAGCAGAGTGGTGGCTTCCGGCAATTCGCAGCGTAAGCGGCGCAGCGCTTCGCGTACCGGGGCCACTGCTTCCATGACGCGGCTTTCATTCAGCCGCTCCAGATCGGCTTCGGAACGCACCGGCTCCAGCACAGGGCCGCGGCCTTCGATGAATTCAAGCGACTGGCCCAGCGCCCAGGGCAGAATCAGGATATCTGAAAACAGAATGGCGCCATCCATGCCGTAGCGGCGGATCGGCTGCAGGGTCAGTTCAACAGCCATGTCAGGCGTCAGGCAGCGCGTCAGGAAGTCGGCCCTGGCCCTCATTTCCCGGAATTCCGGCAGGTATCGCCCGGCCTGGCGCATGAGCCAGAGCGGTGGCGGCCACAGGGCTTCTCCGTTAAGGACCCGCAGCAGCGGTTTGGAAGCAGACATCCTGGTGTGAGGGGCGTGAGGGGCGGGCTGCCGGGAAGAGTTTTGCACTGTCATGCCGAACACTAATCATGAAAAGAAAAAGAAAGATATCCTGTCGGGGTTAAGGATGCCTGTGGATATCGGGGTACCCGGCTTTCAGAAAATGTACCCCATTTTATTCACACTGTGTACAACTCCCGCGACCAGCCTTTTCAAGGGCTGCAGGAAACTATCCAGATTTTTCCACAAATGGCCTGTGTACAATCCACCTTCCGTGACACTGTACGCATTCATCCCCGGTACTCAGGTCGCCGGCCCTTTGATGAACGTACAATCCCCATGTACCCCATGTATCCCGTATGCCTTCCGCTAAGGTGAGGTCGTGTGTTCAGGGGAGTCCGGCAATCAGTTCCGGTTACCGGGACTCGGGTTTTTAATGAACGGCTTTCTTTCGCCCGCTGAATGTCCAGGAGGTCTGCGTTTCATGTCTGTTTCGGTCCAACCGTCTTTAGAAAGTGGGGAGGCTGTGTTTCTGCCCGCTGAACGTCCTCTTATTCTGGCGAGCGGCTCTGCCATCCGGCGCCAGCTTCTGCAGCAGGCCGGCGTGCCGTTCCAGGTGCGTTCTGTCGATCTGGATGAGGAGAAACTGCGTCAACAGGCGCAGGCAGAAGGGCTTTCCATCCAGCAGACGGCCTTGGTTCTGGCAGAGGCCAAGGCGCAGCAGGCCTGTATCCTGGCAGGACAGGCGCTGCCGGGTGCTGGCGGGGAAGAGAAGCCTGCTGACAGGGCTCTGCCAATTGTGATCGGGGCGGACCAGATCCTTGAATGCGACGGGCAGATTTTCAACAAACCGGCCACGCTGGACGAAGCGCGGCGGCAGCTTGAGCGCCTGCGGGGCCGGACACATCTTCTGCACACGGCTGTGACGCTTTGGGAACCGGTGCACGATGCACCTGCGGTCACGGTTTCTTCTGCGAGGCAGCCGGCGCGCAGGCTCTGGTCGCATGTCGAAACGCCGCGGCTGGATATGCGGGATTTTTCCGACCGCGTTCTGACGCGTTATCTGGAAGTGGAGGGAGAGGAACTGCTTTACTGTGTGGGCGCCTGCAAGGTGGAAGGGCCCGGTGCGCAGCTGTTTGCGCATATGGAAGGCAGCCAGGACGCTATTCTCGGCCTGCCCCTGCTGCCTCTGCTCGAGGCGCTGCGCCGTTTCGGCGTGCTTCCTTCCTGAAGAGCAGCGGTCGGGAAAAACTGTGGCGTCGGGGCCTTGAAGAAATTGACAAAAGCGCGTTTTCCGCCTTGTCAGAGGCAGCGGGGAAGGATATACGACGTTGCAGCGCATCCCTCATTTCTTTCCCGTGAGGAAATGAAAAAAGAGAGCGTCACGTGGGGCCATAGCTCAGTTGGTAGAGCGCTTGAATGGCATTCAAGAGGTCGTCGGTTCGATCCCGATTGGCTCCACCATTTTTCTCATGAAAAACTGTTTCTCATGCCTGGGCCTGATCTTCTGCTCAGCGCCAGAGCTCTTGCTTCTTCAGCAGCCAGAGCGTTCTGTTAAATCAAAACTCTGTTCAGTTCTGCCGGGCATGGGGCAACCTGCCCGTTGACCTGTGTAAATAGGTCAATCCGGCAGGTTGCGCGTCTTCTGTGGCTCAGGGCTTGAGAAGAATTTTGCCGTTGCGGGCTGACTGCGCATTGGCCTGGAGCGCCTGGGTGATCTGGTCGAAGCTGTAAATGCCGGTCACGGGCAGTTTCAGCTGTCCTGACTGCAGCAGGCCCAGAACTTCGCCGAGCAGGCGCTTTTTGGTTTCAGGAGGCATGGAACGCGCTTCCCTGGTGGCCCAGAAACCGCGCACGGTGATGCCACGGAAAATCAGGTCTGCAGGTGAGATGATTACCGGCTGGCCTCCCTGCGCACCGAAGGAGACCAGAGCGCCACCTTCGCGCAGCAGGTTCGCCATGCCCACATCCACCGGACCGCCGATTTCATCGACAGCAGCGCCTGCTGTTCGACCACCCATTATCTTTTCAGCTTCCTGGGGCCAGTCCGGCTCGGCTGTGGAGAGGTTGCCTTCCGTAATGCCTGCTTCCACCAGTTCCTCAAGCGCTTTCTGACTGCGCACCAGGTTAAGGGTATGGATGCCGCGTGCACGCGCCATGACGGCCAGCGCCTTGCCCACCGCGCCATTGGCACCGTTGTGGATCAGCCAGTCGCCGCTTCTGAGCCTGAGCGAATCAAGCAGCATCAGAGCGCTCATGGGCATGGAAAGCAGCTGGGCGGCCGTTTCATCCCCCATCCATTGCGGCACGGGAACCACCGCACTGGCCGGCGCGGCGAAATACTGTGCCCACGTTCCTGCGATACGCGCACAGGCCACGCGCTGCCCCACTGAAAGCCCTTTCACGTCCTTTCCTACAGCGGCAATGGTGCCAACGGCCTCATCGCCATCCACTGCAGGCAGCGTGGGACGGATGCCGTATTCGCCACGTGCGATCCAGAGGTGATGGTTGTGGATGGGGGCCAGAAGGGTTCTGACCAGCACCTGGTCCGCCCCGATATGCGGGGTGGGCATGGTGCCCGGGTGAAGCACCTTTTCAGGCGCACCGAATTCATCCAGCACCACGGCATGCATAGTCGGGGGCAGCTTGGCGGCCTGGCTGGAATCCGGGAGTGGCTGTGGAGGCATTTTCGGTAGATCCTGCGCGTATCAGATCATCAAATGTTGAGTTGGCTGGATCCCGGCTCAGAAACCTCAGAGCCGGGGCCCACGTCCTTCAGGAACGGGCGGCCTCATCAATCAGACCGGCAATGGCTTCAGGATGCGTGGCCATCGGCGCATGGCTGGTAGGAAGTTCCAGAACGCGGCGTGCCTTGACGCGCTTGGCGAATTCACGCTGCTGCTCAGGCAGGATCATGCGGTCCTGAGTGGAGAGCTGATACCAGCTGGGCTTGTTCTCCCATGCGGCAGCCGTGGTGCGGTTTTTCAGCAGGCCAGCTAGGGGCGCTTTCTGCGTTACCGCCATGACAAAAGCCTTGTCCTCCGGCACGTCCTGGCAGAAGAATTCATGGAATTTGTCAGGCGCAATCCAGAGATAGCCGAATTTATCCTCTTTCACAGCCTGCAGCCCCGGGGCCGGTGCTTCCTTGCAGAGATCGTCAGCGCATTGGCCTTTTTCAGGCGCCCAGGCGGAAATATAGACCAGCGCTTTGACATTGGGCATGTCGCCCATTTCGGTGATGACCTCACCACCGTAGGAATGGCCTACCAGGACTACGGGTCCTTCCAGCGTTTCGACGAGTTTGCGCGTGCGCGCGGCATCATCCGGCAGGGAGGTAAGCGGATTTTCCACGGCGCGGATCTTGGTGTGGCCCTTCTTTTTCAGTTCCGTGATGACATCGGCCCAGTGTGCGCCGTCGCCCCACAGGCCATGGATGAGAACGATAGTGGGTTCTACCGAAGAAGGGGTGTTTTTAGAGGTCATGGAGGAAACTCCCTGAAAAAGTGGTTATGGAAACAAAGAGATGTTGAACAGACAGCTCAACCTGGATGCGCAGACGTATTTTGCCGGGTTTTGAGGAGCTGCAGCATCACGGTGCCGATTTCGCGCGAGGATTGAGGGGTCTGACCTGTAACTAGCAGCTTATCGTCACGGGTGATGTCCATGGCGGTGAAAGCCTGCCAGTTGGGTTGACGCTGGTACAGCCCGCCTCGGGCCTGGGGTCTGAAGGGAAATCAGGCACGAATCGAGCTTAAGTTTTTTTGGACCGATCAGTCCAGAACTCTTTTGTTCTGAGAGTGCTTTATCCGGTGAGAAGGCGTTCGGGCGGCAGGCTTCTCTCTCTTGCTTTGAAGGTGTTCGTCACTTTTACAGTTCTTTTCAGGGCCGCCGACCGGGTCCAGAATGGTCAGCACGCCTGTTACGGCTTCCTGCAGATATTGTGCCGGTGTGCCTGCGCGCGCCATGTGCTGAAGGCCCTGGTAGAGCACCATCAGGCTGTGAGCGAGCGCGCGTGCGGACATGGCTGACGAGATGTTGCCCAGCTGCTGGCCCGCGGTCAGTTCTTTGGTCAGAAAGTCTTCAAGCTCCGCCTGATCAGTGGCCAGAATTTCGCCCATCTCTTTATCATGCTCGTGGGAGACGACAGCAGGCTCACTGCAACTCAGGCAGCCCTCAGCCGGTGCCGCCAGCAGAGCCTGGAAAAAGCCTTCCACCCCGGCGCGTATGTGAGGGGCGTTTTCAAGATGGCTTTGCAGAAAATTCAACCTGGCCTGGCGGTAAAGGGCGAAGGCTTTCAGAAAGAGCTGCTTCTTGTTGCCGAAACAGTCGTAAAGGCTGCTCTTGCTCAGCCCGGTTGCTGCCAGAAGGTCCGTCAGGGAAGTGCCTCTGAAACCTTTGTTTCTGAACACGTCCAGCGCTTTGAGCAGGACTTCCTGTTCATCAAATGAGCGTGGTCTGGCCACAGGGCTTCCTGTTCATTGTAGCGACGTGATTGAAGCAGCAGATAGATACAGTGTTTTCCGGTCAGCTCTGGCCAGAGCCGGTTTTCTGGAGTGCTTCCACCTGGGCTTCAAGGCGTTCGACGCGTTCGGAAAGCAGAATTTCGCGTTTGACCAGCCAGTGCAGCAGGGTGGTGATTTCCGAAGGCGTGAGATGGCGTGCGGATTGGAGCATTTTCAGCTCTTCGGACGCTTCTTCCGTGCTTTTCTTCGACATGGCGAGCTGATGCTGCTCTGCCAGTTCACGCAGGGCGTCATCGGTTTCCGGCCGCTCGGGGGGCGTGTCAGAAACACTGGCATTCGGTGCACTGGCAGGCACGCTGCCGGACGGGGCTGCTTCGGCTGAAAGGCAAGGCTGGGTGAAAGCAGGCATGAAGGGATCCATCAGGGTGTGAAAAACTGCGGGAAGAAGCCGCAAAAGGCGTGGCGCATGCGGGTATTTGTTCCGCTTCTGGCTGTGCCGGCAGCGCCAGTCCCCACTTACATCCGCACTTTCAAAAGTGGCGGCCGGGAGAACAGCGGCAAAAATATAGGCAGAACGCCCCGGCCCTTCGGAACGCGTTGTCAGGGTTCGGGGGAGCGTATAAGACGTTATGCTATAACATTTATGAAACAGGAAGCGCTGATAAGGTCTCTGCAAGGTGAAATTCTGCCGCAAAGAAGTCGAGTGGCAGGCTACCGGCAGTCATCAGGCGCAAAGTGTGGGGACAGGCAGATGAAGGCAGGAACGGACATGTGGCGTCCGAAAGCTTTGGGACTGGTCTTTTGCGCTTTCCTGTCAGGCGTTTTTCTGCCAGGCGCTGCCTCAGCCATTCCAGCCCCCGCGCCTTCTGCCCGCAGCCTTTCAGCCCCGGCCCCTGCCTCTGCACCTGTCACACTTGTCTGTGTTGAAGCGGTGTGGTGCTCCATAGCCCAGCAGGTTGGCGGCGCGCTGGTCAGGCCGCAGGTGCTCATTACCACTGAAGGTCTTGATCCTCATCATCTTCAGCCCACGCCCTCGATGGCGCGGGCCCTGGCCGGCGCACAGGGAGTGATTGTCAACGGGGCCACTTATGATGACTGGGCGCTGGCCCTGAGCAGGGGAAATGCTGATGGCCCGCAGCCCGAGCGTTTTGTGGTCAGCCAGCTGGCGGGCTGGAAAGAAGGTGAGGACCCGCATCTTTTTTTCAGCCCGCCTTTCGTGCTCAAAACCGCGCAGGCCATTGCCGCCTGGCTGCAGAGCCGTTTTCCCGAGCAGAAGGAAGCTATCACCAACCGTCTGCAGATCGTCGCTCATCAGGTCATGCAGGTTGAAAGCCGGCTGGACGTGCTGAAAGGGCAGGCGCCGGCAGCGCCGGTGGCCATGCTCGAGCCGGCAGGGGCGCGTCTTCTGGAAGCGGCGGGTTTTGATATCGTTGATCCACGCTGGGCGCATATGGCCATGGAAGGAAACGGGGCTTCACCGCAGGAGACAGCGGCTCTGGAAGCTGCCCTTACCGGGCACAAGGTGCGTTTTCTGGTCGTCAATCCTGCTTTGGACTCCCCTTCCATGACTGCCATGGTGGCCTGTGCGCAGCGGGCCGGAGTGCCTCTGGTCAGAATCGGTGAAAGCCTTCCGTCAGGTGAGAACTGGGCACAGTGGATGAACCATCTTCTTGATGAGATAACCGTGGCTCTGCGGATGACTGCCCGCCCGTCCGCTCCACTGCCGACCCTGCCTTGAGCCTGGGTGGTGTGGTTTGCCTAATCCGCCAGAGCTGAGAGCCCTGTCATGACCCCTTCTCCGGGCCTTTCCACGGTTGAGGCGCTTTCATGCGACTATGCACCATGGCTGGATCTGGCGCATGTCACGTTACGGGTGGGGCATTATGACGTGCTTGATGATGTCACATGCCGGATCAATCTGAGCGGCGTGACGGTTCTGCGTGGTCCCAATGGGGCCGGAAAGACCACTTTCCTGAGATCGCTTCTGGGATTGTGCATGCCAATACGGGGAGAAATCCGGCTTTTCGACCGGCCCCCTGCTCGCTGTCGGTCTCTGCTGGGATACATGCCCCAGAAAGGTGACAGGGCTGCCCCCATGCTGCCGGTTTTAAGTCATGTGGCAGCCTGCATAGATGGCGCAGCCTGGGGGTTTTCATGGCCCGGTGTGCGTGCGCGCCAGGCGCGCGCCCTGCTGCGCCAGACCGATGCGCTGCATCTGGCCGCCCGCCCGCTCGGGGTTCTCTCAGGCGGGGAACGCCAACGCGTCGCGCTGGCCCAGGCTCTTTCCGATGCCCCGCGCCTGCTGCTGCTTGATGAGCCGCTGGCCGGTCTGGACCAGGAAGGACGCAGACGCATGCTAGCGTTGCTGCGGCGCCTGCGGCAGGTTCTCAAGCTTTCCGTGCTGATGACGGTTCACGAGGATCTGAGCCGTGAGGAACTGGGTGACAATGCCCATGAGCTCTGGCTGGCGCACGGCCAGCTGTGCCGGGGCAGAGAGGGAGAAAGGAGGTAGGGTCATGTTTGCTTACGATTTCATGCGCTACGCCTTTCTGGGCTGTCTGCTGGTAGCGCTGATCGCTGCGCCGACGGGCTGGTTCCTGCTCCTGCGCCGACAGGCCTTTGCCGCCCACGCCCTGCCGCATATCGGCTTCAGCGGGGCTGCTGCGGCTGTATGGCTGGGCGTGGCGCCGCTGGAGGGAATGCTGGCAGCCACTCTGCTTGCAGGGCTTTTCATGGCCTGGGAAAGCCAGACCCCTCATGACACCTTTCAACTGGTGCAGCGCGAAACCATGACCGGTCTGGTCCTGGCGGCAAGCCTGGGGGTGGGGTTGTGGTGTCTCCATGAGGCAAATGGCGCCACCAACAGGGCAACGACCCTGTTGTTTGGCGATATTCTGGGCATCACCCCAGGAGATCTGGAAGTTCTGGGCAGTGTCGGGTGTGTGTGTGCGCTTCTGCTGGCCCTTATGTGGCGGCCGTTGCTGTTTGCCAGCCTGGCCCCTGAGCTTGCCGCGGCGCGGGGAGTGAACATGCGCCTCGTGACCCTGGGCTTCATGACCCTGGCTGCCCTTGCCGCCGCTGCATGTTCGGTCGTGGCCGGTGCGCTGCTGGCTTTCAGCCTGATGATCGGCCCTGCCGCCGCCGCCCTGCGCCTGGAGCTGCCACCGATCAGGGGAATCCTGTTTTCGCTTGGAACAGCCCTTGTCCTGTCCTGGGGCGGCCTCATGTTGTCCTGGTGGACCGATGCGCCGGTTGCTTTCTGGATTTCAGTCGGTGCCGTGCTGCTTTACATGATCGCCTGCCTGGTCAGAGGCTGGCGTGCGGCCTGAATTTACCGGGCAGCGGCTTGTACGCCGAAACTGTCCGGGCTGTTCTTACTGAACGGGCAGAAAAACCAGGTAGAGATGCACCAGCAGAATGAACAGCGCCATGCCGATCTGGATGCCGATCAGGTCTCTTTTCGTGATGATCGGCACCTTGTCGGGATCGGAGAGCCGGTCGGGATTCCACTCGAAAGTCGGACGTCGCATGTGAATTTCCTTCGTAAACCTGCTTCAAGAAGAAGCGGGGTTTCTGTTTTCTTCCATCAGGCTCTGCACAGTGCGGCGCGTGCTTTCCCGCCAGTCCGGAAGGGTAAGCCCGAAAGTTCTGGCCAGTTTGGCGGTATCAAGCCGTGAATCTGCAGGCCGTTTGGCAGGCGTAGGCCAGTCGGCAGTCTGTATGGCCTGCAGTTCCGGCATTTTCTGGCCCAGGCGGTCCGCCTCTTCAAGCGCTTCGCGTGCCAGCTCGTACCAGGTTCCCTCGCCACTGCCCACAGCGTGGAATATACCGTGCCAGTTCTCCTGCCAGGGGCGAGTCTGCATCTGTTCACTGACACCCAGCAGCACGGCTGCCAGATCATCCGCGTTGGTGGGATTGCCCTTCTGGTCTCCCACGATGCGCAGAACAGGGTTTTTGGCGCCGGCATTAAGCATGGTACGCACGAAATTTTTGCCGTGCGGTGCGTATACCCAGGCTGTGCGGAAAACGGCGCTGAGCGGGGAGGCTGCCAGCACGGCGCGTTCTCCCGCCTCCTTGGTGCGCCCGTAAGCCGTGACCGGATGGACCGGGTCCTCTTCCGTATAAGGCGCGCCTTTTTCGCCGTCGAAAACATAATCGGTCGAGACATGAAGGAAGGGAATGTGACGCCTGGCGGTTTCGGCGGCCAGCTTTTCCGGCCCGCTCCGATTAGTGCGTCCGGCAGCTTCCTCCTCGCTTTCCGCAAGGTCGACTGCCGTCCAGGCGGCTGCGTTGATCACTACAGAGGGCCTGATCCGGTCCAGCAGGGGGCCGATGTCTTCCGGTGCGTCGAGGGAGAATTCCGGCCGGCCGATCCGGATGACGCGTGCGCCGCCCAGTTTCTGCAGGGACGTGGCCAGCTGGCCGTTGCGGCCGATAACAAGTATCGGCCCGGTCGCGTCCTGCTGTGCTGACTGATGCTGCGTCATGAAACTTACCCTTCCTCTCTGACTTCCTAGCCTTGAAAGCCGAACCAGCCTTCAGCTGCGCTGAACGCCGGGGCTTCGAGGTCTTTTTCCGACAGGATGGCTTTCCCGGGCTCGATCGGCCAGTCGATGCCCAGCGTGGGATCATCCCAGCGCACGGAACGCTCTGAGGGTTTGTTGTAGAGAGCGGTGCATTTGTACTGCACTTCCGTATCATCCTCGAGCGTGACGAAACCGTGCAGGAAGCCTGGAGGTATCCAGAGCTGCGACCAGTTTTCGGCTGACAGCTCAGCACCAGCCCATTGCCCATAGGTCGGTGAGCCGGTCCGTGCATCCACCGCCACGTCCCAGATGGCCCCTTTGGTGACGCGGACCAGCTTGCCCTGCGCGAAGGGATCAAGCTGGCAGTGCAGGCCGCGGACCACGCCTTTCTTGCGGGACAGGCTCTGGTTGTCCTGGATGAAAGGCATGGTGATGCCGGCATCGCGCATGCGGTCAATATTGTAGGTTTCAGAGAAAAAACCACGATTGTCGCCAAAACGCGGGGGCGTTACCAGAATGACTTCAGGCAGGCGGAGAGGGGTGACTTGCATGAAAAACCTTTTTGCTTGCAGCAGATCTCTTCAGAACGGTAGCTGTATCAGGCCAGTGAGCGGAGGGTATCGGCCACCTGGAGCAGCATACGGCCCAGCTCGGTCTTGGACATCTTGCGTCCATGCGCGCGCAGCTGCTCCGCGTCAATGAATCCCATGCGGAAAGCCGCTTCCGCGGGGGAGCCGACCAGCAGCCCCTGGCGGGACTGGATGGCCTGAACGAACGTGCCGGCCTGCATCAGGCTGTCGGGCATCCCCGCATCCAGCCAGGCACAGCCTCGTCCCAGAAGATCCACCTGCAGGGTGCCTTCATCGAGATACATCTGGTTGAGGTCGGTGATTTCCAGCTCACCGCGGGCGCTCGGTCTGACCTGGCGGGCCATGTCGCACACGCGGTGATCATAGAAATAAAGCCCGGTCACAGCCCAGTTGGAAGCCGGATCAGCGGGTTTTTCGGTGATGTCGAGAGCCTGGCCCTTCTCATCGAAGGTAACCACGCCGTAGCGTTCGGGATCGCGTACCTGATACGCAAAAACGGTCGCGCCCTTTTCGCGCAGCGCGGCTTCACGCAGCATCAGGGGAAGATGGTCGGCAAAGATCAGGTTGTCTCCCAGCGCCAACGCGCAGGGCGCGCCGTCCAGCCAGTCCTCGCCGATGAGAAAGGCCTGTGCGATGCCGTCGGGATTTGGCTGGCTGCGATAGGTGAACGTCACGCCGAACTGGCTGCCGTCACCGAGCAGGCGCTTGAACTGTTCCTGGTCATGCGGGGTGGTGATGATCATGATATCTCTGATGCCCGCCAGGATAAGCGTGCTCAGGGGATAATAGATCATCGGCTTGTCATAGACCGGCAGAAGCTGTTTTGAAGTCGCCAGGGTCATGGGATGGAGGCGTGTTCCCGACCCGCCTGAAAGCAGGATACCCTTCATGGGCTTCACGGGAGAGGCCTCAGCAGCCTTGCGCGTCTTGTCACGGGGCTTACTCATGCTGAGGCTCCCAGGCGCTGGCCGGTATAGCGCTTGCTGTTGATGTCCTCCCACCATTGCGGGTGGTCGAGATACCACTGGATAGTCTTGCGCAGGCCGCTTTCAAAATCGTGCTCGGCTTTCCAGTCAAGGGCAGTCTCGGCATGGCTGGGGTCGATCTCATAGCGAAAATCATGGCCGGGCCGGTCATTGACGTAGCGGATCAGCTGCTCGCGCGGTCCCTTGTCAGAGGGGACCATTTCATCGAGGATGGCACAGATTTTCCGGACCACTTCCAGGTTAGTACGCGGCTGGCGGGCCCCTATGGCGTAGGTCTCGCCCGGTACCCCCTTTTCGACAGCGCGCACCAGGGCTTCGGCATGATCCTCCACGTAAAGCCAGTCGCGAATATTGGCCCCCTGGCCGTAAACCGGCAGTTCATGACCCTGAAGGGCCTTGATGATCATCAGCGGAATGAGCTTTTCGGGAAAATGCCACGGCCCGTAATTGTTGGTCGTGTTGGTTACCAGGGTCGGCAGGCCGTAGGTGGTGTGCCAGGCCCGTACCAGATGGTCCGAAGCGGCTTTGGTGGCTGAATAGGGGCTGTGCGGGTCGTAGGGGGTCTGTTCCGTGAAAGGAGGGGCGTTCTCATCGAGATGGCCGAAGACCTCGTCAGTGGAGATATGGTGAAAGCGGAAGGCCTGTTTTTTTTCCTCTTCCAGTCCCATCCAGTATTTGCGCGCCGCTTCGAGAAGGGCGTAAGTGCCGATGACATTGGTCTGCACGAACACGCCCGGTCCGTCGATGGAACGGTCCACATGGCTTTCAGCGGCCAGGTGCATGACGGCGTCTGGCTTGTATTCTTCAAACAGTTTCTGCATCTCGCTGCCATTGACGATATTGGCGCTGACATGCCGGTAGCGCGGATCCTCAGCCACCTCAGCCACATTGTCCTCGGAGGCTGCATAGGTCATGCAGTCCACATTGAGGACCTCATGGGAGGTGTTGTTGATCAGATGCCTGACGACGGCTGATCCGATGAAACCGCAACCACCTGTGAGGAGAATACGCATGGGGGTCCTTTGAAACAAATTCAGGCAAATTCACCAGTTGGATCCGCTGGCTGAACCGGCTTTCCCGTACCCGGCCGGAAAGCTGAGGAAGTAACCGGGCAGTGAAACTGCAGGAAAAACCAGGTTTTTATAACATCCGGTTAATGTAAGATAAAGAACTTCCTTCTGCCTGCCTGTTGCAGCGATGTGGACAGAGACTGCTTTTCAGAAAAATTATTTTAATCTCCGGCATTACAGAAATTACCACGCTCCGTCGCGTGCTGCTGAAAAGGCCTTTTCAGGAATGAGCGGAGGCGTCCGGGGAGCTGTCAGACGGCCTGACAGAAGGGCGTGCTTTTCGCCTCACCAGACCTTCAATGTGCTCCATGACTTTCTTGCCGTTGCGGCGGAAGCTGCCAGGCCCATACTGGGCCAGAACCCGGCGGCGCCCTTCCTGGCCCAGTGGCGCGCATTGCTCGGGATGGTCGAGAAAGAAGGCCAGGGCCTTGCAGCAACCGTCGATGCAGGCCTGCCCTTCTGTGCTTTCAAGCAGGATACCTGTTTCCCCTGTTTTCACGATGGCGCCCATGTTGCCTGCCGGCGTGGCAATGGCAGGCACGCCCCGGCTCAGGGCTTCATGCACGCCCAGGCAGAGCCCTTCCTTCAGGGAAGGCTGGATGTAGACATCAAGCGTGTCGAGAAAGGCGTTGGTGTCTGTCACGAAGCCTTCGAACGTGACCAGATCTTCGACCCCCAGCGAGCGTGCCAGGGCTTTCAGCTCCTCTTCCTGCGGGCCGTCCCCGCCGATATGCACGTGCAGCTGTTCTGCCAGGCCCGGTCGCGCCTGCCTGAGTGCGGCAAGGGCGTGAAGGAGCAGGTCATATTGCTTGAGGGGGTGCAGGCGCCCCAGCGTGCCTACGCGCAGAGGCTCGCCCTTTCTCCGTTTTCCGGGTGTATGACCACCAGGCATGTTGCCGGCGAGCGGATGGCCTGCGCATTCAAACAGGGGCCAGACCATGATACGTTCCTGCGGCACCTGCAGATCACGTTGGAGGGCTGCTGATACGGCATCAGAGTCGGCCAGCCAGAGCTTGGCGACCTTGCGGGTCCGGTGGCTGTAAGGGCGCGAGGCCGCCTGGTTTTTCCAGCTCACCACCGGAATGCCGAGGATTTTCCCTGCGACCTGGCCCACGAAAGAGGCCTTGCTGTGGGAAGTCCAGATCAGGTCGGGGCGTCTGCGCAACAGATGGGCGACCAGGCGG
Source organism: Oecophyllibacter saccharovorans (assembly GCF_006542375.1). Lineage (GTDB taxonomy): Bacteria > Pseudomonadota > Alphaproteobacteria > Acetobacterales > Acetobacteraceae > Oecophyllibacter > Oecophyllibacter saccharovorans. The sequence goes on from NZ_CP038143.1 coordinate 915,557, forward strand.
AAAATCTTGTAGGGCTTGCCGCGTGTGCCTCCTTTCAGCACTGACCATGGCACGCCCGCTTTTTCAACCAGGACTGCGATCTTCATGTCGCGTGCCTCGCAGGCCACCACTTCCACGTCATGACCACGCTCCCTGATCAGCGCCAGAAGATCCGGCAGGGTGGCTGAGGCACCACCGCCTTCAAAGCTGCTCATCAGATAAAAGATTTTCATGTCTATTCCTTGCTTCCTGCAGCTTCTTTTTCTTCGTGCCGGTTTTGCACATCATTATTCAAATTTAATGCGACAGCCTGCCTAACGTCCGATCCATCCAGCGTCATTAGAGCTATAACATAAGTGACAACATAAGTGACCGGCCTGCCATTCATTGCTGTCTTCATCTCAGCACGAAATCTGTATGAAACGGGTCTGTAAAAAACGGGATTGCCCTGCCTCGCCCTACCGCTCTGGCCTGCCTGGGCTGCACATGGAAACGTTAAAGTTTCCCTGCCCCCTTGAGCCTGAAGGCTTTCCCCGCTATCGCCATTGCGGACAATGCCTTCCCGGACGCTGGCGCGGTTTTCAGAAACACCCCCCTGTCTGCTGGCCTGCTCCAGCTGTCCAGCCGTTTTCTTCGGGAGGTCCTGCCATGATGAGGTCTGTTGCGCCAGATGCCCGTTGATTCAGACACGCCCGGAATTACCCCCGACATCAGTCAGGACCATTTTCTGGATGGTCCGGGTCTTGAAGCGGGGGTAACGCGTTTCTGGCTTGTGCGTCATGGCGTGGTGGAGGAAGGCGCGCGCCAGACCCTGTACGGCACGCTTGATGTGCCGCTTTGCGCCCCCACTCTGCAAACCCATAGCACGGCCCTTGCTTCACTGGCGGAGATGCTGCCGCGCGACACGCTCTGGCTGACCTCCCCGTTGCAGCGGGCCCGCGAAACGGGGCGTGCCGTACAGAAAGCGGGGCATTTCACTCACTCCCTGCAGGTGGAGCCTGCTTTTATTGAGCAGTCGCTGGGATCATGGAACGGCGTGCCGCACCGAGATTTCCATGCCTACCGCCAGCAGGAGGCGCATCCTTTCTGGTCCCTGTGTGCTACGGAAAAACCTCCGGGTGGGGAAAGCATGGTCGAGGTCTGCGAACGTGTCGGCGCGGCCCTGACCCGTCTGGCCGATACCCATGAAGGCCAGGATATCGTCGTGTTCAGCCATGGCGGGGCCATCCGCATGGCGCTGGCTTTTGCGCTGGCCATTCGTCCGGAAAATGCCCTGCGTTTTACGATCCAGAATCTCTCGGTGACGATTATCGAACGCCTTGAGGGGGAATGGCGTGTGGTCTGCGTGAATGTCCTGCCGGATTTCGGTCCGGATTTTGCCCCGCCCTTCAGCGTTGCCGAGGCACCTCAGGACCGCAGATCCCGCAAGAAGGGCAGCGGGACCGCAGGGTGATGGGTGGGGTCGGGAAAAGACTGTTCGGCGATGATCTTTTCCGCAAGGTCTTTGCCAATACGGCCAAGCTTGGATCAAGCAAGATTCTGGGGGGTCTGTTCAGCCTCATCGCCCTGGTCTGCACCACCCATGGGCTGAGCGCAGGGGCCTTCGGGGTCCTGACCCTCATTTCTTCTTATGCGCTCAGCGTTACGGCTTTCGGGAGTTTCCAGAGCTGGCAGGTGGTGTTGCATTATGGCGCGGTCCCCTGGAAGGACGGTCAGCGGGGGCGGGTGGTCAACACGATCCGTTTCGCCTTCGGCCTCGATCTCACGGCAGGCCTTGTAAGCATGGCAGTCGCCATGGCAGCTCTGCTCCTGTTCGGTCACAAGCTGGGGGTGCGAGCGGAGCATCGGCACCTGGCACTGCTTTACTGCACCCTCATTCCCGGGATGGCGAGTTCCACTTCGCTGGGGGTGCTCAGATTGCTCGACAGGGTGGGCATGCTGGCACGCCAGAAGATGGTCGGTCCGGTTCTGCAGGCCGTGCTCTGTGCGATTGCCATGGTGCTCAAGGGCAATCTCGCCTCTTTCGTCATCGCCTGGTATGTCGCCCGGCTGGTTTCGCAGATCTGGATGTGGGTCTGCACCTGGCGTGCCTTGAAGGAAGTTGGGCTGAGTGCCGCCCTGCGCCCTTCCCTTCTGGGTGCCGGGCGCCGCATGCCGGCCGGCACCTGGAGCTTCACCTGGATGTCGAGCATCAACGTGCTGATCTACTCAGCCTGGCAGCCGGTCAGCAACCTGATGGTCGGCAGTGTGCTCGGCAATGCGGCCGCCGGCGTGTATGGTCTGGCCCTCAAGCTCCTTTCGGCCGTGCGCAGCCCTGCGCGCATGCTGGAGAAGAACTACTATCCCGAGATCGTGCGGCTTGATCCGCGCACGCAACGGCCATGGGCCATCCTGGCGCGCTTCTGCGGGATTTCGGCCCTGGTCGGGGTAGGGGGCATGCTGCTTGTTTATGTCGGCGGCCAACCGCTGATCAGCCTGCTTGGCCATCGTTACGGGCAGAGTGCGACAGTGCTGAAATGGATGGCGCCTTCAGTGCTGTTCTTCCTCTTTCCGCTGCCACTCGACAGCATTCTTTTCACTTCCGGCCGCGCGGCATCTCTCATGGTCATTGAGGGCAGTTCAGCCCTGATTTACCTGCTGCTGGTAATTCTTCTGGGCCATTTCTGGGGGCTGAACGGCGTCGGATTGGCCTATACGGTCGGACGCGGCATTCTGGCCCTGATGGTGGTGAGCCTCAGCCTTTATGTTTTCTGGCACCGCGACCGCATCATCCCGCCCCATGAACGCCGCAAGCAGAAAAGAGCCCCGGAAAGGGGCGAGGTGAAAAGGGCTGTCTCCACCCCGTAAGGGAAAGGGTCGGAAGCCGCGGTACAGCCAAAGACGCCTGACCGTTCTGGTCATGCCTGGGCCCGCCACAACCGCTCAGCCCTGTTCCAGAAGCCAGTCCCGCAAGGCATGTGCATTGCACAGTCCCGCTGTCTGTTCCCCAGCTCCTGGAGCTGTCATGTTTTCAGAAGGAAGGGTGTAGGTCTCGTGCAGCAGGGCCTGTTGCGCCTGCAGATACAGGGCGTGCCGCTCCGGTGCCGCTCTGATCGCTTCCATCAGATCCGCAGGATCCTCTACCACATCGCCGAGAGCCCAGTGGCGAAAATAGGGATTGCCGCGCCAATCCAGCCGAAGTGGATTGAGAAACACGCAGGGCCGGGGCCGAATGAGAAATTCATAGACCTGGCTGCTGATGTCTCCCAGGTAGAGACTGGCGGTGGATGTATAGCTCAGGTCCTGCATGGCCATGGAGCCGGTATCCACCCTGATATTGCCACCGGCAAAACTCTGCAGCCAGCGAGCTGTTGCCCCCCAGCCTTCATGAAACAGCTTGACATGCGGAGCGACCATCAGTCCGAGGCCTGCATCGCTGCCCGTTCCCTGCCGGGACCGGAAAGCCTCCACCACCTGCGGCAGCAGGTGCTTCCAGCCGTTCAGGGAATTTTTGTAATGGGGGTTGTAAAGCACGTAGGGCTGGGTGCCGAAAGGCGCTCCCTTGCCGGGAATTGCGGGCAGGAGGTCGAGCTTTGGCGCGCCGACTGTGCGTATCTGCTTTCGTGACAGCCATCCCTGGCCATGCAGGTAATCAGCCATTTTCGGTCCGGGCAGCAGGGCAAGGTCGAAATGGCGTATCAGGGCTTCATCGCCGACCTTCCGGTCTCCCGCCCCGTGGGACAGATAGACCAGTTTTGCCCTCAGGCCCGCTTTCTTCAGCAGGGCTGCCGTGTATTCCGTGGCCACCACGGCATCGAATTCCTGCAGCTGCGCCACGTTCTCACGCAGGAGCTGCAGGCGCTGGGCGTCGAGCAGATGCGCCTTTTCCAGCCCACGGCAGTACCAGGACTTACGGAAAGTGTGTTGTGGCAGAGCGGGCGTGCCCAAGCGCTTTCTGATGTGAGCCAGGTGGGGCAGGCAGGCGCTGTAATTGACGAACTCCACCACTTCGCAGCCAGGCAGCCGGGCCATGGCGCTGGCCATCGGGGCGGCATGATAGCAGTGGTAGGGTTCGGCAAAGTGCAGAAAGGCGATCTTCAGCGCCGGCTTCATGGCAGCGTGTCTCCTGCCTGGAGAGGGGGTATTTGCCGCATGCGTGCATGCATCTTCCGAAGCAGCCTCGCTGTGCGCTGCCAGAAGCACAGCAGCAGAAGCATGGACGCACTGACAGAAGCCCAGGCGGCACCATCAATGCCGTCCTGGCGCACGAGCAGGTAGAGCAGGGGCACGTAGAGGAAGAGGACGGCCAGGCGAGTATGAAACACATGAGCGGCCTGGTTCATCACCAGCAGAACCGGTTCCATCGGCACTGTCGCGACATCGATCAGCACACTCAGCGCCAGCAGGGTGATCAACCTTCTGCCACCTGCAAAATGGTGGTGCAGCATGTAATCCAGCAGAGGCGCGCCGGCTGCGAGGGCCAGCAGGAGGATGAGCCCTGCTGCCAGAAGAATGCCGCGCAGGAGAAGCAGGACCGTTTTGCGGAAACCCCGCCAGTCATTCTTGTCACGCAGCTGGACGAACTCCGGATAGAGTGCAGGAGTGAGAACGCTGGCAGGCTTTGCCAGGGCGCGGGTGATCTGCGAGGCTACCCGGAACACAGCAACCTCTGCCGCACCCAGCCAGGCGCCGATCAGCAGGGTGGAAAGCTGCCTGGTCAGCGCACTCAGAAAATTGCCTGAACTGACGCTGAACGTGAATTTCCAGAAAGTCGCCCAGTCGGGGTGTGGTGCCCGACCTCTTTCAGTCCACGGTCCCTGCCAGAGCAGGACGGGAGAAAAGCGGCGGTTCAGCCGGCGGCGCAGCAGATGCAGGCCACTCAGGGTGGAAAGCAGGAAAAGAAAGACCTGCATAGCGCACCAGACCAGAAGGAAGAACGTTAGCCCTTGATGGGTCTTCCAGCCGATGAAGCAGCCGAGGGTACGCAGGCAGGTGCCGGCGAACTCGACGCTTGTGGTCGTCCTGAAGCTGTCGAACAGACGCATGATGCCAATGGCCCAGCCCGTGTTCATGATCAGCACGACTGGCGTGCAGAGCAGGCCCAGGGTGGCCAGATGGGGGGACCATCCCAACAGGGGCGCGCACAGGCCTATGCCGGCGGCCCCGAGCAGCGCGCCTGCCAGTCCGCTCGCCCAGTCCGTCTGCATGGCCACAGCTGCGAGCCGCTGCACAGTTGCAGCTTTTCCGCGTTCATGGGGGGCGGTGGCGAAGTGGAGAAGCGCTTTCCAGGACTGCAGATGCGTGATGCTGGAGACGAGGGAAAGATAGCTGGTCAGAAGCAGCATTTCCCCGAAGCCGCCCAGCCCCAGGGCCTGCACGCACCAGGGAACGTAGATGAAGCTGCACAGGGCATTGAGCGCCTGCTCCAGCACGACGAAGGACGCGTTGCCCATGATACGCGACAGAGGGGTCGAGGCTGTGGGACAGGAAGGAGACCGGGAGGCAGACATGTTTCAGGCAGGTCTCTTCCATCTGGCCTGCCGCGCGATTTCCTCCACCCGTGTCAGCACCTGGCGCCCATGGGTTTCAAAGGCGGCAGGACTGAAATTCCCTCGTGCCAACGCCTGCCCCGCCTGCCCGCAGCTTGCCAGCAGGTGCGGCTGGGTAAAGAGGTGTTCGAGCGTCGTGCAGATGGCTGTTTCAAGATCCCCTTTGAGCACGAAGCCTGTCCGGCCGTCGCGCAGGCTGGCCTGCAGCTCCCCGACCGGCGTGGCCATGACCGGCAGCCCTGCAGCCATGGCTTCATGGGCTGCCAGGCACAGCCCCTCATAGCGCGATGGCTGGACGTAGAGATGCAGGCTTTCCAGAAAGGGCCCGACATGGCGCAGGGCACCGACGAGCCTGACGTTCTGCTCCAGTTTCAGGGTGCGGATCTGTGCTTCCAGCGCGTCACGTTCAGGTCCGTCGCCTGCCAGGGACAGATGAAGGCGTGCGGCCAGATCGGGGCGGTGTTCGCGAAACTGGACCAGGGCCTTAAGAAGGCGATCGTAATTCTTCACTTTATGCAGGCGTCCGACGCTGCCCAGGCGCAGCACCCCCTGGCCCTGCCAGTAGCCTGGCACGCTGCTTTCCATGTCACAGCGCAGAAGGGGCCAGGTCATGACCCGGTCAGCCGGCAGGTGCATCTTCGTGCGCAGATAGCTCCCCAGCATGGGGGAGTCGCCGATCCACAGCTGTGACATGCGGCTCATGGCCAGCATGGAGGGACGCACAGCAGCGCTGTGTTTCCAGCTGACGACGGGAATATTCAGCAGACGGCCTGCGATCTGGCCCAGAGCGGTCGCACGGGTGAGCGAGGTCCAGATGACATCCGGCCTGCGCGCGCGCAAGTGCTTGAGCAATCCGTGGAGAGTCGGGATGAAAAAACGGCGCGGATTGGCCAGCAGGTGGCAGGGAATGTTGGCTTCTGCCAGGCGCGGTGCCGTGCCCATGTCCTTGGGCTCGCAGGCGGTAAGGTCCACCTCGTGGCCGTGGCGTTCAAAGAAGCGGACCAGGTCGGGGATGACAAATTCAGCACCACCACTGTCCAGGCTCGAGACGAGATAGTGAATTCTCATGAACAGAGTCTCATGGCAGGGGCTGAGCGGCTCCTTTGTGTTTTGGTTTCCCGGTGGGACAGTGTTTAAGGGTTTATGTGCCGCAAGCTTGGGGGCTGACCAAGGAGAAAGATCAGTCCCACGGGGAAGGAGGCCTGGTTGGTAGGCGCCGGATGGGCCTTTAAGGGGTGGAAAGCCGGAGCGCGACTAAACCCTGGCCGCTTCTCTCTTTTTTTATTTAATTGTTTTCGGCGTCTCAGATTTCTAGAGGACGTGAAGATGATTTCAGGTAGGAGAAGCCGCAATTGGCTCAGTTATGGCGACCATTGATGCGTCAGTCAGTGAAGTCCCTTCTGGCGTCCTGCGGTGTCAGCAGTGAAAAGGATAGGCTCAGGCGCATGGAACAGGTCCTGGCCAACCCGCCTTATCCGCGCGAAGCTCTTGATACGCTTTTTCAGCATATTCTTCTTGATGACGTTCCCCATCCGGAGACCCCTCTGCCAGCCACGACGCTGCCTGTCTGCACCTCTCGGGAAATCGAGGAAGGGTACCGGCTCAGCTGGCAGCTTCTGGTGCGTGGGTTTGATCGCCGGCGTTTCCGCCGGCTGGTGGCCAGGATTGCCCTGACAGGCCAGGCCACCGCGCGTGAACGCCAGGCGTTCAAGGATGTCAGAGCCCGGTGCAAGCACATGCGTTTCGCCTGTGCCAATTTTGACCGCAAGCATCACTATCCCCTCCTGTTGCAGGGCGTGACGGTGCTGATGGGCAATATGCAGGATGCCTTCAAGCATCACGATCGCCTGCGTACACTTAGCTATGGCCTTACATTATGGCTCATGCTCGGCAGCGGGCCTTTCGCACTGTTCATGCAGGCTTTGCTCGATTTTGAGCCGGCAACGCCGGAAGATGTGAAGGATTACCAGCAGCGGGAAAACCATAAGCTGCAGGCGGTGCTGGACAGCCAGGCGCACCTGACCGGGCACGAATTTCATACCTTGCGCAAGTTCATCAGCCGCCGTGTGGCTTTTAACGATACGTTGCGTACACTGCGCCCAGACCCCGCGCTTCATCAACTCTCGGAATGCCTGGCTACCCTTAATGGCATGATGGGGGAAAAGCATGACGAGCTGGTGGAGAAAAGCCTGCATGGCACCCAGAACTACCGGCAGGACCGTTTCGCGCCGCCTGCGGAAATCGTCAGCCGTCTGAAGGAATTCCTGCAGGCCTCAGTGGATGGGAAGTCCTGAAGAAAGCCTGTGGGTTCAGCTCAGAGCGGGCCCGTCAGAGCGTGCTGGCGCAGGGCTTCACTGACCTGACGCTTGACTTCCTTGTAAGGCGCGCGGCTGTCGATGACCACACGTGGCGCTTCATTGTAGCGCAGCCGGGACATGACCGAAGTTTTGATACGCAATGCTTCAAGATCATGATCGGGTTTGCGGCGCTGAGCCGTTTCAGGATCAATGTCGAGATGCACGACAAGGTCGGGGCGGCGGGCGGCCATGCGCTGGTAAAGCCTGCGTTCGACGGCGGCCAGTCGCTGGATGAGGGGATTGTCGCTTGTCGCAGCAGACAGCCCAGGGCCATCGCATTGAGCTGGAATTTCCATCTGCGGGTACCGGTCTGTGATGACCATTTCTCCCCGTGCTGCTGCGCGCTGGATCTGCCGGAAACGACGATAGCGCAGCAGAGAGAAGGCGAACACGACCAGAGCGGTCGGTAGGTCGGGGATCTTCTCCCCGCGGGTACGGGTCGTTTTGGCGCGCTTGCCAAGCTTGTGCTCCAGAACAGGGCCGATGAAAGGCAACCTGCCGATGCGCCGCCCGAGATCGCCTGAGCCGAGTCCCAGATAACCGTAACGCGTCGGGCGGCTCTGGCCGATTTCCGTCACCAGTTCCCGGCTCAGGCTGGACTTGCCGCTGCCGTCGCAACCAACCAGGGCGATAACGGCCCCGCGCGGCGTGGGGAGGGACTTTTCCTGGGGCACCTTCCCGTAGACCTTCATGACGCCCAGGGCTGCCTGGCTTGCCGCTGCCACCACCTCCTTGAGAGGTGCACGCGTATCGAGGTCGATGATGGGCGCATTTCTGAAGCGCAGACGGGGAACATCGCGGATCTTCGCGGCGAGCTTGACCGGATCATGATCGGGCTTGCGGGCAAAAGCTGTTTCGGGATCCACATTCAACCGGATAACCAGATCCGGCGGAAAGGCATCCATCCTGGCGAAAGCGCGGGTTTCCAGCGCGGTCAGAAAGGGTGTCAGCCATCCTGTCTGGGGGGCGCGACTGAAATAAGGGCCATCCATGGGACCGGGGCAGGCGATCTGTGGATACCGGTCTGCCAGGATGGCATAGCCCGCGGCATTATAGGCCCGCATGCGCCAGAAGCGGACTGTCCGCCGTATGACAAACAGGAAGTTGACGAGGGCGCCGAGCGGGCTGAAGCCTTTTTCCTTCTTGCGCTTCGTCTCACGGGCAGAGCGCGCGGCGATATGATTTCCAAGCACGGGAAGCTTGAAGAGCGCGCGTCCGAGATTGCCGGCCTGCTTGCCCAGATGGCACTGTCTGGTCGGATATATGGGCTGCAAGATCTTCAGTAATTCCTCGCAGACTGTCGATTTTCCACTTCCGTCGCATCCGACGACAGCGATGACTGGTGCTTTTCGGCCGGGCAGGCGCTTGCTGGGCAGTACAGAGTCCGGAAAAGCACCAGCGGAGCGGAGCGGCGTCCGGGCGGCAGAAGGCATGGGCATATGAAAAGCTCAGTTGGAGGTGAAAAGAGATTTTCTGAAGAAATCCTTCGGAAAAGGCAGCGGACATTACAGCAGCCTACCTCCGCGGCCGCTCCAGGTGCTCGGTTCTAAAGCCATTCCGGCAACACAGCTCTCCACGCTAGCATGGAACAGGCTGGAATATCCAATATGAATACCTATATAGCAGCGTGTTATTCTTAAATACCTGGAACTGATCTGCTGTTTACCAAGACTGCTTCTGAAAAAGCCATGAAAGCCCTGGAAAAGCATCGCAGACCAGCTTTCCAGGCCCGCTTCAGCCTGAAGGGCAGCTTGGGTCCCGGCGCTTCTGAAACCTGACAAATCATTTTTCTGGATGGATCAACCAGGTCATGGTGGGCACACAAGGGCTCGAACCTTGGACCCGCTGATTAAGAGTCAGCTGCTCTACCAACTGAGCTATGTGCCCATGACCGGGTTGATGGCCGCTTTTTATCAGCCACAGCCAGCGGCGACAAGGGGAGAAAAGCGAATTTGCGAATTTGCTGCCCTCAGCTTTCTTGTTTCAGGCGCTTCAACAGGTTCTCGAACTGATCGAGGGAGGAATAGCTGATTTTCAGCGTGCCTCTTTTGCCGTTGAAGCGAATCTGCGTTTTCAGGCCCAGCTCCTGGGAAAGATCGTCTTCCAGGCGCCGAATTTCCCTCTGGTCGCTTTTGGTCAGAGCCGGTTTCCGGGAGCTGGCCTGCTGCTTGCGGGCGGCGGCCACCAGGGCTTCAGTCTGCCGGACGTTGAGCCCTTTCTGCAGGACAGTCTGCATGGCCGCAGTCGCGTCAGGGTGGCTGAGCAAGGCGCGGGCGTGGCCTGCACTCAGCAGGCCGTTGCGCAGGTTGGCGCGCACGGCTTCCGGCAGGTTGAGCAGACGCAGGATATTGGTGACATGCGAGCGCGACTTGCCGACAGCACCGGCCAGTTCCTCCTGTGTCAGGCTGTATTGCTGCAGGAGGCGTTGCAGGCCTTCCGCCTCTTCAACCGGGTTGAGGTCCGAACGCTGCAGGTTCTCCACCAGCGCGGCGGCCATGGCATCGACATCATCGAGCTGGCGGATATGCACCGGTACTTCGTGCAGCCCTGCCATCTGGGCAGCGCGCCAGCGCCTCTCGCCTGCGATGATCTGGTACCCGCCGCGCCGGTCAGGGTCAGGACGCACAAGCAGGGGCTGCAGCACGCCCCGGGCGCGGATGGAGGCTGTCAGCTCTGCAAGGGGCTCAGCTTCCATGCTCTGGCGCGGCTGATAAGGGCTGGGCGTGAGCTGGTCCACCCCCAAGCTGCTGATCTGGGAGACGGGCGAGGCAATGCCCTGGGCGGAATTCACCCGCGAGGCACGGGCGAGATCGGGGGCCTGGTCGCCAAGCAGGGCTGCAAGACCGCGCCCTAGTCGCGTTGCCCCTGAGCGGGGTTTGTCAGTTCTGGTTTTGTCAGTTCGGGCATTGGCAGAAGGGGAGTCCGGTTTATGTCTCATCAGAGGCCGCCTTTTCCGTGCTGGCGCTTGAGAAGTTCTTCAGCGAGGGCCTGATAAGCGCGCGCGCCGCTCGAATTGCGGTCGTATTCCAACACGGGCTTGCCATGACTCTGCGCTTCCGAAATGCGGATATTGCGGGGAATCAGGGTATCGAGCACCTGCTCGCCGAAAAAGCTGCGCGCATCTTCAGCCACGAGGGCCGACAGGTTGTTGCGCCGGTCATACATGGTCAGCACGATGCCTTCGAGATGCAGATCGGCATTGAAGGCGCGCCTGACGCGTTCAATGGTGCGGACCAGCTGGCTGATGCCTTCAAGCGCGAAAAACTCGCATTGCAGCGGCACCAGAACGCTTTGGGAAGCCACCAGTGCATTGAGTGTCAGCAAGCCGAGGCTCGGGGGGCAATCGATCAGGATGACGTCATACAGTCCCTCAATCATCTGAAGCGCGTCATGCAGGCGATATTCACGCCGATCGGCATCGATCATCTCCAGCTCTGCACCTGCCAGATCGGCATTGGCAGGCATGATGTCGAGCTGGGGCACATTGCTGGGCTGGGGAAGCGAGGTCGGTTCCTCTTCGCCCATCAGGGCGCTGTAACTGCCGCGTGCGCGCTGGTCGTAATCGATCCCCAATCCCGTGGAAGCATTCCCCTGCGGATCGAGATCGACCAGGAGCACGCGCCGATGCAGCGCCAGGGCGGCAGCAAGGTTAAGGCTGGTGGTGGTTTTACCCACGCCGCCTTTCTGATTGGCGATCGCGATGATGCGGGTGCTGCTCACGTATGCTTCAAGCCACTGATTTCTAGAATGGTGCCGTCCGGATCAGTCCGGCTCTGAAAGATCCTTTCGGACATGTGCCAGTCAGGGCGGGCTGCGGTCAACTCGTCTGCAGCCTTGCGCCCTTTCAGGAAAAGGCATTTTCCCTCCGGCTTGAGCAAAGGCGAAGCCCAGCCGAACAATGTGCCCAGAGGGGCCAGGGCACGGGCGGTGACATAGTCAGCGGGCGCCAGATGGCCTGCCGCCTGTTCGATACGTTCGGGGACAACCGTCACGTCCGCTTTGCAGATGCGCGCGGCCTCGCGCAGGAAGGCGCATTTGCGCTGGTCGGATTCGACCAGCGTGACCGGCGTGCGAAGCCCGTCCTTGCGGCAGGCAATCGCAATGATAAGCCCTGGAAAGCCCCCGCCTGAACCCAGATCGGTCACTGTGGCCCCTGGTGTGATGAGGGAAGCCAGCTGCAGGCTGTCCTCGATATGGCGGTGCCAGAGATTGGGCACGTCGCGCGGACTGACCAGATTGATGCGCTCGTTCCACTGCACCAGCAGCCCGGCAAAGGCTTCCAGCTGTGCAGACGTTTCAGCCGGGAGTTCGGAAACAGGAGGCAGGGGAAACGTTTCACGTGAAACATGCGTTCCGGACTCGTGGCTCAACACACTCTCCTCAGTCATTTCCGCTGGCCTTTCCTGTCAATGGGCTGATGCTTTGGGGCCTGATGCTTCGGGAGGCTCTCCGCCTGAACAGGCGGTCGCTGCCGGAGATGGGCCAGAAGCGCCACCAGCGCGGCCGGCGTGATGCCACGCACGCGCTGGGCTGCAGCGAAATCAGGGGGGCGGGCCTGTGAAAGGCGTTCCTGCATTTCACGGCTCAGCCCGCCGACATGGGCGTAATCGAGAGTATCGGGCAGTTTCAGCGTTGCCTCATTCGCCAGTTGCTGGATATCACGTTCCTGCCTGCGCAAATACCCGCCATAGCGCGCCTCTGTAGCCAGATGATGCTGTACCCGTACAGGCAGGGTGGCGAACCAGGGCGCAAGGGCTGTGATTTTTTCCCTGGAAGCCCCGGTTGCCAGCACATCGCTGAGGCTGCGCCTGCGCCCGTCCTGAGAGACGTCGATTCCGTGCTGTGCCAGCACAGCGGGGGTGAACTGCATTTCCGCAGCCCGGGTAAGGGCCTCGGTGATCTGCGTTTGCAGCCGCTCAAAGGCCAGCCTGCGTTCTTCGCTGACGCATCCCGCTTCAATGGCGCGGGGGGTAAGGCGCAGATCGGCATTGTCGGCGCGCAGCAACAGGCGGTATTCCGCGCGCGAGGTGAACATCCGGTAAGGCTCGCTGACGCCGTGCAGGGTCAGATCGTCGATCATCACTCCGAGATAGGCTTCATGGCGTTCCAGGGTCACGGGAGCCTGGTCCTGGCTGGCGCGTGCGGCATTGAGACCGGCCAGCAGGCCCTGGGCCGCCGCTTCCTCGTATCCTGTCGTGCCGTTGACCTGACCGGCCAGGAACAGGCCGGGAAGTGTGCGGACTTCCAGGGAGGGGCGCAGCTGCCGGGGGTCGACGTAATCATATTCCACCGCATAGCCGGGAGTGGTGATGCGGGCATTTTCAAGACCGGGTAGGGATCGGATCATCGCTTCCTGCACCTCAGCAGGCAGGGAGGTGCTGATGCCGTTGGGATAGACCAGCGCGCCACCCAGGGTGCCGGGCAAGCCTTCGGGCTCCAGAAAGATCTGGTGGCTGTCCTTGTCGGCAAAGCGCACGATCTTGTCCTCGATGGAGGGACAGTAGCGGGGGCCGCGCCCGCGGATCTCACCGCCATACATGGCCGACAGGTGCAGATTGTCGCGGATGATGCGGTGCGTCTGCGCTGTTGTATGGGTGATGCGGCAGGAAAGCTGGGGATTTGTGATGCCCTGTGAAAGACTGCTGAACAGTTCGGGCTCGGTATCGCCGGGATCGGGCGGAAGGGCTTCCCAATCAATGCTGTCACGTGCGATTCGGGGGGGCGTGCCTGTTTTGAGCCTGCCCATGGCCAGGCCCAGCTGGGCCAGCCGCTCGCCCAGCTTTGTGGCAGGACGCTCGCCAATGCGCCCGGCCGGAAGTTGCTCATGACCCGTGTGGATGACGCCGCGCAGGAAGGTGCCGGCTGTCAGCACGACCTGAGCTGCATGGATCGGGGTCGTCTCACTGTCTGCATCCGTGCTTTCGCACTGCACACCGCGGATGCATCCGTCTTTCATGAGCAGATCGGCGACCGCGCCCTGGCGGATGGTGAGATTGGGCGTACTGGCCAGCAGCTCCTGAATGGCCTGGCGGTAAAGGACGCGATCGGTCTGCGCGCGTGGCCCCTGCACTGCCGGCCCCTTGGAGCGGTTGAGCAGCTTGAAATGAATGCCTGCCCGATCAGCGGCGCGACCCATAAGCCCGTCAAAGGCATCGATCTCACGGACCAGATGGCCTTTGCCGATGCCGCCGATGGCCGGATTGCAGGACATGGCGCCGATCGTGCGCGGGTCATGGGTCAGCAGCAGGGTGCGTGCGCCGCACCGAGCCGCCACTGCTGCCGCTTCACACCCTGCATGGCCCCCGCCGACCACGATCACGTCATAATTTTCTTCACTTTCTTCGTGAGTCATTTCTGCAGGTCCGTCATGACGGGCGGTGAATTCGTCGTCAGTCAAGCGCTGGTTCCTGTTGTTCTGTTTTTCGTCAATTGCGCTCAAGCGCGCCCTGGGCTGTGAGCTGCTGATGTGGCCCGCGTTAGGACCAGGGGTCAAGCAGCACGTGTCAGGCAGGAAGCTTACTTGCCGATGCAGAAGCTGCTGAAAATGGTGTCGAGCAGCGCTTCCACATCCACCTTGCCGGTCAGGCGTCCCAAGGCCCGCATGGCCTGGCGCAGCTCCTCGCCGCGCAGTTCGGGCCAGTCTGTCCGCAGGGCCCGGGTGAGAGCGTGCTGCGTTTCCTCCAGCCCGGCCCGGTGACGCGCACGGGTAAGGGGTGGGGCCTCCCTTTGCGCCAGGAGAGGCTGCAGCCGTGTTCTGAGGGCCGCCAGCAGAGGCGCCAGCCCATCAGGTGTGACAGTATTTATCCCTATAAGGGAACCGGTGAGGGAAACACTGGGAGCAGGCAGGGGCGCCAGATCGGTTTTTGTGCGCACACGCAGGGCCTCAGGCGTGATGGAGGGGGTGGCTTCCTCTCCCGGTGCCAGCAGATGCAGGACCAGATCGGCCTGGCTGACATGAGTGCGCGCGCGCCTGATGCCCTCCGCCTCGATCTCGTTTTCAGTCTCACGCAGGCCGGCCGTATCGGTAAGGCGCAGACGAATGCCTTCAAAAGTCCAGTCGAGGCTGATGGCATCACGCGTGGTGCCGGCATGTGCCGTGACAATGGCTGCTTCCGTGCCGCTCAGGGCATTGAGCAGGCTGGACTTGCCTGCATTCGGCGCGCCTGCGATGACCACGCGCAGTCCTTCACGTGTCGCCTCGCCCCGCCGGTCCTGCAGATGTTCAGCGATTTCCACTTGCAGGCCCAGCATGTTCTGCATGAGCTGGTTTTCCACTTCGGGGGGCAGTTCCTCATCGGGAAAGTCGATCAGCGCTTCCTGCTGGGCCAGAATCTGTTTCAGCCGCCCCGCCCAGCTGTCGTAAAGGGCGCTCAGGGCGCCGTCAGCCTGCCGGAGCGCCTGTCGGCGCTGGGCCTGCGTCTCGGCTTCGACGAGGTCTGCAATCGCCTCAGCCTGCAGGAGGTCCATGCGTCCTGCCTGGACCGCACGCCGCGTGAAAGCCCCTGCTTCAGCAAGGCTGGCGCCAAGAGCCCGCAGCGCTTCCGCCACGGCTTCAATGATGGCCGGGCTGCCATGCAGGTGAAGCTCGAAACTGTCTTCGCCCGTATAGGAATTCGGACCCGGGAACCACAGAACAAGCGCTTCGTCGAGGACTTCCCCGCCATGTTTCAGGGGCCGCAGGCTGGCGCGCCGCGGCGCAGGCAAAGTGCCCGCCAGCGCCTGCAGTATCTCGGCACTTCCCGGCCCGCTGGCGCGCATGACTGAAATCGCGCCGCCCGGGGCAGTGGCGAGGGCAAAAATAACAGAAGGATCCGTCGGGCTCATGGAAGCGTTATAATCTATTGTCCTCAATGTTTGGACCTTTCTCTGCAGACCCCCCTGCCGGTCGGGGCGTTGACCTCCTGGAGAGGAAGCTGCAGCATGAGCTTTATGGCTCAGCTATCCCTGCATACGCCTCTTGGTGACCTTACCCTCAGTGAGGAAGACGGCGCGCTTGTCTCTGTGGATGACGGCTGGGGCCGTGACCAGACCCCAACCCCTCTGCTGCTGCGCGCCCGTGACCTGCTCAATGCCTATTTCGACGGGGAGAAAGTCGATTTTTCGACCCTGCCCGTCAGCCCGCCTTTCGGAACGGCTTACCAGAGAAAAGTCTGGGAGGCTTTGCGCCGCATTCCCCATGGCCGGACCCGGCGTTACGGCGAGATTGCGCAGGAAGTCGGCGGCACGGCGCGTTCCGTGGGGCAGGCAGTAGCTGCCAATCCCGTCCTGCTGCTCATTCCCTGTCACCGTGTGGTGGCAGCGCAGGGGATGGGCGGGTATTCCGGCTTCAACGGCGTGGAAGACAAACAGCGTCTGCTGGAGCTGGAAAAAGGCCTCTAGAACAGGCTGAGCTGAGCGGGCTTCCGCGTAGCTGCGCCCTTTCTCCTGCGTGGCGTCACGGGCGCTTCCTCCAGATTTGGTTCCTGTTGCAGGGAACCTTGGGTTTTCTGGCTGATCCAGGCCAGTAGCAGCGCGATGATGAAAGCTTTTTCCGGCTCGCTGAGCGGGCGACCCTTGGGGATGTGATGCCATTTTTCGAGGCAGCTGCGGCAACAGCAGGCACAGGCATGCTGCGCCAGAAAGACCGGATGGCCTTTCATGGGCGTCTGCTTGCCGTCCTTGAAAGGCTGGGCAGGCGCCAGACGCTCGGAGATGAAGCGTTCGGCATGTTCCTGCAGCGCCAGCAGACCTTTGCGGCGCGCGTAAGCCTGCAGGTCTCGTGAAAGGCTGAAACGCGCCCTGAATTCCGACGTTTTCAGCTGCGCCAGGATCTCCCCGAAAGCTGCCTGCGGGTCAGGACTTGCGGAGCTTCTTTCAGAATCAGCCTTGGCAGAGATCGGCGGGGAGCCGGCAGGGGGCATGTCATCACTCATGCTTCATAAAAGGCCCTCCCTCTTTGCAAAGGCAAGGGTCTTCCCGCTGCCGGGGCCAGAACTGCGGCTATCCGGTCAGTTGTTCATGGCGTCGAAGAAATCCTGGTTTGTTTTGCTGTAACGCAGCTTGTCGAGCAGGAAATCCATGGCATCCATCGTGCCCATCGGCGCCAGGATGCGACGCAGCACCCACATTTTTGAAAGCTCGGTGCGATCGACCAGAAGCTCTTCCTTGCGGGTGCCGGACTTGGTGATGTCGATGGCAGGGAAAGTCCGCTTGTCGGCAAGTTTGCGGTCGAGGATCAGCTCGGAATTGCCGGTGCCCTTGAACTCCTCGAAAATCACCTCGTCCATGCGCGAGCCTGTATCGATCAGCGCGGTGGCGATGATGGTCAGCGAGCCGCCTTCCTCCACATTGCGCGCGGCGCCGAAAAAGCGTTTGGGCCGCTGCAGGGCATTGGCATCCACGCCACCGGTCAGCACCTTGCCCGACGAAGGAACGACAGTGTTGTAGGCGCGTGCCAGCCGGGTGATGGAATCGAGCAGGATCACCACGTCCCGTCCGTGCTCGACCAGGCGCTTGGCTTTCTCAAGCACCATTTCCGTGACCTGCACGTGGCGGGTTGCCGGCTCATCAAAGGTGGAGGAAACGACTTCCCCGCGCACGGAGCGCGCCATATCGGTCACTTCTTCAGGGCGTTCGTCAATGAGCAGCACGATGAGGTAGACATCGGGATGATTGGCGCTGATGGAGGAGGCGATGCTCTGCAGCATGACCGTCTTGCCGGTGCGGGGCGGGGCGACGATCAGAGCGCGCTGCCCCATGCCGATGGGGGCCACCAGGTCGATCACGCGCGGCGTATAGTCGCGCTGGTCCTTCTTGCCGTTCTTGCCACGCGCTTTGGTCAGCGCAGTTGCAGGCGGCTCTTCCTGCATGTCGACTTCCATCTTCAGCCGCCGCTCGGGATAGAGAGGGGTGAGATTGTCGAAATTGATGCGGCTGCGTACAGCATCCGGCGCTTCAAAATTGATCGTGTTGACCTTGAGCAGGGCGAAGTAGCGTTCCCCGTCGCGCGGGGAGCGGATCTCGCCTTCAACCGTATCGCCCGGGCGCAGACCGAAGCGCCGGACCTGGGCCGGGGACACGTAGATATCATCCGGACCCGGCAGGTAATTGGCTTCCGAACTGCGCAGATAGCCGAAGCCGTCAGGCAGGATCTCCAGCGTGCCCTCGCCGTAGATGGCCTGGCCGTTATCAGCAAGAGTTTTGAGAATGGCGAACAGGAGATCCTGCTTGCGCAGGGCCGAGGCGTTCTCGATCTCGAGTTCCTCAGCATAGGCCATGAGATCGGCCGGTGATTTCTTTTTGAGTTCGGCGAGATGCATGAACGTTTACGCGCCTTGATGCAGCCTGTCTGCCGGCAGGGTCACCGGCAGTCGCAGGATCGAGAAGGGGAAAGATGGCCTTCGTCCGAACAGTGAGCCCGCTCGGTAGCAGAGCTGACGAAGAGGACCGTCACGGAGACTCTGTCATTGAGACATGTGGACCTGCCGTTGGGGAAGCAGCTGCAGATCCCCCTCGTTGAATGCGGGAAAGCCCGGATTCGGATGGAGAGACAGACAGTTTCCGGAGGGAAGGAAAACCTGAAGAGAAGTGCCAGCCAGTGAGGAAGGGAGCCGTTCCCAAGGCAGCCAGGCCTTCAAGAGCGCAGAATTGATGGGACGGGCACATCCGGCCGGAATGCGGGGGCCCGCGAAGGCAGATGTTCTACGCCGCGCTATTCTGGTCAGAGCCAGCCGATTTGCGGAAACGGGGTGTTTCAGCACTTAGACAAAGCCGGGCGGGCTGTCAAGCGGGGGGCACAATGATGAAAGCGGGGGTGAAAGCGGGCCTTGATCCGTATTGCTGAAACCGTCACTCTTGCCCATGTCTCCCTTCAGGGAGCCTTCCTCAGGTGATCAGATATCCGCTTCACCGATTGTGCCGCGGAAAAGGACGAAGCCGGCGCGAGGACGGACCTTGGGGCAGAAGAACTAAAAGGCTTGGAGAAAGCAGGGATGAGCGTGGAGATCCGGGTGCCCGAACTGGGCGAAAGCCTGACGGTCGCGACAGTGGCGCGGTGGCTGAAACAGCCCGGCAGCTATGTGAAGGAAGGGGAACCCCTTCTGGAGCTTGAGACCGACAAGGTCAGCCTCGAGGTGCCTGCGCCTGTTTCAGGTGAAATCCGTCAAAATGTGCCTGAAGGGCAGGAAGTGGAAGTCGGCCAGGCCTTGGGCGTGATTGACGAGACGGCTGCGCCGCCTGTTGCTGAAGAGCGTCCGGAAACTGAGAGACCTGCAGCAACAGCCCCAACAGAAGCAGCAGCTGAAAAACCATCTGCCCCTCAAAATCCCCCGTCTTCCCCTGCCTCCCCTACGGCTGCGCCTCAGAGCCGCCCCGCTGCCGAACAGGGCGTTGCTGAACAGACCCTTTCTCAGCGCCAAGCGCCTGAGGAGGAAGGTGTGCGGCGCGTTCCCATGAGCCGGCTGCGCCAGACCATTGCCCGCAATCTCAAATCCGCCCAGAACACGGCGGCGATCCTGACCACCTTCAACGAAGTCGATATGAGTGCGGTGCGGGACATGCGCGCGCGCTACCGGGACCTGTTTGAAAAACGCCATGAGGGGACGCGGCTGGGCTTCATGTCCTTTTTTGCCCGGGCCGTAACACAGGCACTGTCGGAATTTCCGTCTGTGAACGCGCAGATCGAGGGTGATGAGATCGTCTACCGCGACCACGTCAATCTGGGGATTGCAGTCGGGACCGAGCGGGGACTTGTCGTGCCCGTGCTGAGGCACGCCGATGAAATGAGCTTTGCCGAAATTGAGCGCAGGATCGCAGATTTCGGCAAGCGGGCCCGCATGAACGCGCTGAAGCTGCAGGAGCTGTCAGGTGGCACTTTCACGATCACCAACGGGGGGATTTTCGGCTCCCTGCTTTCCACACCCATTCTCAATGCCCCGCAATCAGGTGTGCTGGGCATGCATGCGATTCAGGACCGCCCGGTCGCACGGGACGGGGAGGTTGTGATCCGGCCCATGATGTATATCGCCCTGTCCTATGACCACCGCCTGGTGGACGGGCGTGAGGCCGTGAGCTTTCTGGTGCGGGTGAAAGAAAACCTGGAAGACCCGCGCCGCCTCCTTCTGGGCGTCTGAACCGCACGGCTGGGCCGGCACCGTTTTATTTTTATTCTATGGGCGGCCTACGGGCGCTTGCTCAAGCCCCCGTACTGGCCGACCCGGTAGTAATGCTCTTCCAGAGAAGAGTATTCTCCGCGCGCGACTGCCAGTGCGGCCCCGACATTCAAACGGGCATAATAGGCGCGGTCCAGGGTGAAACCTGCCCTGCCGCAGAGCAGGTCGTCATTCATGAAATCATTGTAGAGCCCGACATCGCCATAACTCCGGTAGAACGCGTCTTTTTCCGGGTGCATGTGCAGGTAGTCCCAGGGGCTGAAAGCGAGGATCTGATCGTCGATATGCTGGGGCGAGGAAGGCAGACGGGCTTTCACCGTTGAGGGCGTGACAGGCGCCCAGTTTGTACGGACGGGATCAAGGTAGTCGCGGTACTGCGCGACCGGCAGGGAATAATAGAGCGGGAATTCATAAAAACGATATCGTGGGTCATCGAGCGGCAGCAGCATGCTGAGCGTGTGCTGCTGCGGGTTCAGCACCCCGGCGATGGGAAAATGGATGGTCCGGGCCTCTGAAAGCCAGCATGCCAGCCAGGAGAACGTGCTGAGGCTGGGCACGATATGGCGGGATTTGCGCAGATAGTCGAAATCCTGCGCGACCCCGCGTGAAGGGATGAAGGTCGCCTGGGGGAAGCGTTCCTTCAGTTCCTGCAGATAGGGCGACGGGTCAAGCTGGCCGTAGAAGACAGGCTTCTTGCCGGTGAGCTCGATGAGGTATTGATAGAATTCCGGCGGCAGCAGCACGTAATCGGCATGCAGGCCGGTCAGGATCTCACTGCCGCGGATATTGATGACGAGCTCATCGTCACTGCCGCCTTCAGCACTTTCCAGGGGCGGAAAGAGCCGTTCATAATCGAAATCCGAGCGTGGCGGAAAGTTGGCGAGATGCTGGCTGTAGCCTTCCAACGAGATGAAGGAGGGCGCGCTCTGCTCAGCTGCATGCGCAAGGCCCCGCAGCGGGACGTAGCCGTTCTGGAGATTGTTGGTGGTCAGACGGTTGTGGAGCCCGTGACCTTCCGGCTTCAGGTCAGGATGGTGGATGTCGAACAGGGGGATACTAACATTGGAGATCCGGCCCATGCCAAGGCGTTGCTGCAGCTGCAGGGCCGTCATGTACATCATGGCCAGATTGCCGGGATTACCCACCGCCCAGAGTTTGATCACCAGCTCCTTTTCAGAATCCGGTGGAGCGCATGAGCGCGAACTGCTTTTCCGGGCCAAGGGGACTTTCCAGCTTTCTGCAGGTGGGGTCGTTTTTCAAACAGCTTCCCCGGCGGCATTCGCTACAGGGATCTCAGAATAGAGCTGTTCCGGTGCGGGTATTTCGTGATCAGGAAGACCCGGTACAGGGCGGGTTTACCGCCGGGCCTTTTCCCAGACCACAGCTCCCGGCAAGCGGGCACGCTTCCGGGAGCCAGGCGGTCAGGACAGATGAGAAGTTTCAGGCTTCTCAGTGCGCCCAGCCAGCGGGAATCTTGCCGCCGTTCTTGGCCAGCTCGGCATAAACCTGCCGGATCAGCCAGGTGTTCATTGCGGCGGTGTCGTTCATGTCGCCGGGATAGTGCAGCTCTGTTGCCAGCTCGCGGCGTGCTTCCAGAGAGCTGTTGAGCCCCAGCAGCTTGAGGAGATCAACGATGGAGGTTTGGTAGTTCAGCTGCTCACCGCTCTTGGCGGCCAGTCCGGCGAGGATGGCTGAAACGTCTACAGGGGCCTGCTGACCGGCAGGCGCGGAAGAGGCATCCGTGCTGCCACCGGTGGCCTTGGCGGCGTCCTGCGGGGCGTCCGCATGAGCGATGTGAACGATCTTGGACCAGATGTCGCTGAGAAGACCCATGAAATTTCTCCTGTCATACAATTCAACCCCCACGCCACGATGGCGCGGGGAAGGTACCGGCAGTGTGCCCTGACAGCCTCGCTCCGGCAAGGAGGTCCGCCAGGGGCCTCCTGGCGGACCGGCAGAGAAGGAAGACTGCCGCTGTCAGTAGCGCCGGTATCAGTACCGGTAGAGGTCGTGCTTGAACGGCCCTTCGGGAGACACGCCGATGTAGTCGGCCTGTTTCTGGGTCATCTTCGACAGTTTCGCCCCTACCTTTTCGAGATGGAGGGCGGCCACCTTCTCGTCAAGGATCTTGGGCAGGGTGTAGACCTTGTTTTCATATTGGCCCGGCTCAGCATTCCAGAGCTCAATCTGCGCCAGCGTCTGGTTGGTGAACGAGGCCGACATCACGTAGGAAGGATGGCCTGTGGCGTTGCCCAGATTAACCAGGCGCCCCTCGGAAAGCAGGATGATGCGGCGGCCGGGGGCAAGCTCGATCTCATCCACCTGGGGCTTGATGTTGGTCCAGGGGAAATCACGCAGCCGGGCGACTTCGATCTCGCTGTCGAAATGGCCGATATTGCAGACGATGGCCCGGTCCTTCATCTGCTGCATGTTCTCCAGCGTGATGATGTCTTCATTGCCCGTGCAGGTGACGAAGATGTCACCGCGCGGTGCCGCCTCGTCCATCGTCACGACTTCATAGCCCTCCATGGCAGCCTGCAGCGCGCAGATCGGGTCCACCTCAGTGACCAGAACGCGGCAGCCCGCATTGCGCAGGCTGGCAGCCGAGCCTTTGCCCACGTCGCCGTAGCCCGCCACCACGGCCACCTTGCCGGCCATCATCACGTCCGTGCCGCGGCGGATGGCATCAACCAGGCTTTCACGGCAGCCGTAAAGATTGTCGAACTTGGACTTGGTCACGCTGTCATTGACGTTGAAGGCCGGCACTTTCAGCTCACCCTTGCGCTCCATGTCCCACAGGCGGTGCACGCCGGTCGTGGTCTCTTCGGAAAGACCGCGCACGTTTTTGAGCAGTTCGGGATATTTCTCGTGCATCAGCACGGTCAGGTCCCCGCCATCATCGAGGATCATGTTGGGCACCCATCCGTCAGGACCGTGAACCGTCTGCTCGATGCACCACCAGAAATCGTCGTCGGAAAGGCCTTTCCAGGCAAAAACCGGAATTCCGGCTGCAGCGATCGCAGCGGCAGCCTGGTCCTGGGTGGAGAACACGTTGCAGGAGGCCCAGCGCACTTCCGCGCCCAGCGCCACCAGGGTCTCGATGAGCACGGCGGTCTGGATGGTCATGTGCAGGCAGCCTGCGATGCGTGCGCCCTTGAGGGGCTTGCTGTCGCCATATTCGCGGCGCAGCGCCATCAGGCCGGGCATTTCACCTTCGGCAATGGAGATTTCCTTGCGGCCCCAATCGGCCAGCGCCAGGTCACGGACCTTGAAATCCTTGCCGGTAGAAAATTTTTCCGTTTTCGTCGTCATATCGTGTTTCATGTCCTTGCGGAGAAATGCGGGAATTAGGCGGAGACGAGAAGCAGGGAAGTATAGCTGCTCACCCTTCTGCCGGAAAGCGGCAGCGCGAAGGCAGGTAAACCTGCAGATGGGAACATTAAGGAAAGAAATCTTAAAAAAGCGCCCCAGCCATGCAGCCGCAGATTGTTCCAGAGCGCGTTTCAGCGTAAGTCCCGCTACAGCGGTTTGCGGTCTGAAGCGGTTTACCCGAAATCTTCGGGACGTCTGAAACTCCCGCTGCCTTTTCCTCGAGCTTCAGAACCCTGAAATCCCCTGATCCCGGAAGGTGAGCGCCATGCCTGAAAAACATGACTTCCCCTTTGTTGTTCTCGATCCGGCCCTGCAGAAGGACCAGAAGGACAAGGCCTCCGGCACCGTGCAGGGGTTGGTCTGGGCGATCTGCGGCGTGCCCGGAGAAGGCATCCGCCCGCTGCATTCCACCGAGGTGGACGCGATTCTGGCCGCGCCCTGCGATGATGCGGCCACGCGCAGGCTCATGGGCAACGGGGCATGGGTATGGCTGCATTTCGACACCGTCCACAGTGCCACGCGCACCTTGCTGACCCATCTGCCCGGCATGCCCGAGGAGGTCGGCGCGACCCTGGTGGAAGCCGATTACGGCATCGCGCTTGAGGCCGAAGACGGTACGGTCTGGGGGTCATTGCCGGCTTTTGATGATGCGCTGGCTGAAGAGGATCGCGAGATCTGCACCTGGCGCTTTGCTATGCGCGAGCCTCTGTTGATCACGACGCGCCGCAATCCCATTCCCCTGCTGGGCGCGGCTTACCGTTCGCTCAACGCCGATAACATCCCGCGCAATGCCGCTGGCGTGGTGGATATGATCCTGCGGGATTTCACCGCTACCGTCCGGCGCCAGCTGGCGCAGCTGGATGATGAGCTGGACCGCGCTGAGGACGGACTGCTTTCCACCCATAATCCTGACCTCGGTCATCTGGGTGCCATTGTGGGACGGGTGCGGCGGCGCACGACCGAGCTGCGGCGGGTCATCGTTCCCATCGACCGCGTGCTGCATGATGAGGATCTCGAACTGCCTGAATGGGCTGAAGATGAGCTGCGCGACCCGGGCAAGCGCCAGGTTCATGCCGCGCTGGATGATCTCATCGCCCTGCAGGACCGCGCCCGCTCGCTGCAGGATGAGCTGGTATCCAACCAGGCCGAGGAAACCAACCGGCGCCTCTACATTCTTTCCGTCGGTACTATCCTCATGCTGCCCGCAACGATTGTGACGGGATTTTTCGGCATGAACACGGGCGGCATGTTCCTGGCCAAGGGCGGTTGGGGCACCCTTGAAGCGGGCGGCATCTGCACGCTGTTCATGGTTCTGACCTTCATTTTCATGAAGATCGCCCGTCTGCTGTGATCTGCACCGGTTCTCAGTATAAAATAAAAACCGATAACAGATAGAAAAATAAACGGTTTTACCGAAGTTAAGGCTTCGTACACTCTGATATTACAGATTGTTTGCGTCTTCTCTGAAAGGAAGACCGCTGCGCCAGGTCATGTTTTCAGATGGCGCAGTACCCCCGGAGCTTAATGAATATCGATATCTCAAGGAGAAACCCGTTTATGAGCAGAAACATCATCCGCACCAGCGCAGGCGCGCCCTGGAAAGACAATGAAAACAGCATGACAGCCGGCAGGAACGGGCCGGTTCTGCTGCAGGACTACCAGCTGCTTGAAAAACTGGCCCACCAGAACCGCGAGCGAATCCCTGAACGCACCGTTCATGCCAAGGGCTCAGGCGCTTACGGAAAGCTCACCGTGACCCGTGATATCTCACGCTATACCTGTGCGGAGATCTTCTCGGAAGTCGGCAAGAGCACGGAGGTGTTCATGCGTTTTTCCACCGTGGCAGGTGAAATGGGCGCGGCTGACGCGGAGCGCGACGTGCGTGGTTGGGCCATGAAATTCTATACCGGCGACGGCAACTGGGATCTGGTCGGCAATAACACGCCCGTCTTTTTCATCCGCGACCCGATCAAGTTCCCTGACTTCATCCACACCCAGAAGCGCCATCCCCGCACGAATCTGCGCTCCAACACCGCCATGTGGGATTTCTGGTCGCATTCGCCCGAAAGCCTGCACCAGCTGGCTATTCTCTTTTCCGACCGCGGGCTGCCGCGAGGTTTCCGCCACATGAACGGCTATGGCAGCCACACTTATTCCTTCTGGAACGCGAAAGGGGAGCGCTTCTGGGTCAAGTTCCATTTCAAGACCCAGCAGGGACACGCTTATTACACCAACCAGGAGGCGGCAGAAGTGGTGGGCCGCACGCGCGAATCCTCCCAGGAGGATCTGTACAACGCGATCGAGCGCGGTGATTTCCCGCGCTGGACGTTCTCAGTCCAGATCATGGAGGAAAGCGAGGCGGAGAAGGTCGGCTTCAATCCCTTCGATGTCACGAAGGTGTGGCCGCACGGTCAGTTTCCCCTCATCGAGGTCGGTGAACTGGAGCTTAACCGCAACCCGGACAACTATTTCGCCGAGGTGGAGCAGGCTTCCTTCTCTCCCTCCAATACCGTGCCTGGGATCAGCGTGTCGCCGGACCGCATGCTGCAGGGCAGGCTGTTTGCTTATGCCGATGCGCATCGCTACCGGGTCGGCACGCATTACGAGATGCTGCCGGTCAACCGCCCGCGCGTTGAGGTCAGGAACTACCACAAAGACGGACGGATGCGTTTCGATGCGCCCGATATCGGTGATGGCGGCTATTACGAGCCGAATTCCTTTGGCGGCCCTGTCGATGATCCGGCAGCTAAGGAGCCGCCGCTGCGGGTGCATGGCGATGCCGGCTGGTATGACCACCGGGTCGGCTATGACGACTACAGCCAGGCCGGGGCCCTGTTCCGCATGTTTGACGGCGGTCAGCGCGAACGCTTCTTCAGCAATATCGCCGATGCCATGACCGGCGTGCCGGAAGAGATCGTCACACGCCAGCTGGGTCATTTCGCCAAGGCTGACCCGGCCTGGGCTGAGGGCGTGCGCCAGGAACGCGCGCGGCGTGCAGAGGCCGGGAAATCTTCCTGAAGCTTTCAGGGGCGCGCCCTGTTCCCCGGCAGCGGGGCCTCAGGGCGCGCCATCACCGGCAGGTTCACGGCGCGTGACGGTGAAGAGATGTTCTCCGATATGGTCGCTGTCGGGGTCTGAGAGCCTGAAGGGGAGTGTTTTCACCTCGCCCGGTGCCATCTGCCCCAGCTCTTCCAGAAGGTCGAGGTTGAGGGCCGGGGTAAAGACCTTCGCGCCGAGACGGCCGCTGCTGCGACCCAAGCTTTCATCCATGACAAAAGCCGGCACGGCTTCGCCGGAAGGGTTGCGGCATTCTCCCAGCTCCGGGTCGGCCAGAAGATCGAGCCCGTCCAGCATGGTTTCGGTCAGAAGGGTGAATTTCTCCCAGTCCTTCATGGCCGGTGCAGTCTGGCAGGTCTTGTCGTTCTCGGCATGAATGCTGAACCACAATCCCGTTTCCTTGACCTGAAGCCCAGTCATGCCCTCATCGCTTTCGACCATCCGGAAATCCGGCACCGGGCGCGGCTGGGAGCTGCGTTTGCGCAGCAGGGCCGTGGCCTGGGGGTGCAGCGGACGGACGGCCAGCACAAACAGCCCCGGACGGAAGCGGGGCTGATAGGGATGACGCCTCAGGCGATCGGCAAGCGGATCGTGATCGATGAAGCGTCCGAACCAGTCCAGCAGGTAATGACGGCTCAACGAGGGAATGGCGGTGCTCGATGCCTCCGCCCGCCCCGAAAGCGGGGGTTTGGGGGAAGCCTGAGAAGCGGTTGAAGACAGCGTCACGGTTGAAGGCTCTTCCTTGGGCGGGTGAGGGATGAAGGGGACGCGGCGGGTGTTGGAACCGCAAGACATTTTTTCAGCACCCCTGAAAGGATGGCGCGGGCAGGCGGGTGAAACTGAAGCCCTTCCGGCCAGCTGGAAGGCAGCGCGTCCTGGGTCTGCCAGTCATAGACGGTCAGCATCAGGGTGAAATGCGTAAAGACGTGTTTTATCTCCCCGGCCCGTACCCATTGTCCCTGCCTGGACCGGGGCTGTCCAGCGGCAGGCGGGTCCTCTGGGGGTCCTGGCATCTGTATCAGGGGTGCATGGTGGAAGGCGGCAGCTTCCTCCCAGGGGGTTTCGTGCCATGGCGTGCCGGGAAGTTCGTCCATGCCGCCCAGCAGCCCTTGCGCCGGTCGGCGGCGCAGAAGCACCTCTCCCTGCGCGTCACGCACGCGAAAGGCGACGCCGTAGCGGACAGGGCGTGGTTTCTTCTTCTGTCGGGCCGGCAGGCTCTCAGCCAGACCGCCGGCCTGGGCGCGGCAGCTTTCACGCCAGGGGCAGTGCAGGCAGGAAGGCGCACGCGGCGTGCAGATTGTCGCGCCGAGATCGAAAAGGGCCTGGGCGAAGTCGGAAGCGCGATGACGGGCGCGAGGCGCTGAAGCCAGGCGTTCACCCAGTTGCTCGCCCAGCCGGGCCAGCAGGGGGCGTGCACCTGGCAGGGGCTGGGCAACAGCGGCCAGCCGGGCAAGAATGCGTTCAACATTGCCGTCCACCGGAATGACAGGCAGGCCGAAGGCGATCGCACTGATGGCGTGGGCGGTATAGGGGCCGATGCCCGGCAGTTTCCGCAGCGAATCCGGGTCAGCGGGGAAGCCGCCCTGTTCTGTCAGAGCGCGGGCGCAGGCATGCAGATTACGGGCGCGTGAGTAATAACCCAGCCCCGCCCAGTTGTGCAGCACGGTCTCAAGTGGCGCCTGCGCCAGGGCTTCCAGCGTGGGAAAGAGAGAAAGAAATCTCTCGTAATAGGGAATGACGGTGCTGACGGTCGTCTGCTGCAGCATGATCTCGCTCAGCCAGACCCTGTAGGCCTCGGGACGAGGCGGCGTGCTGGAGGGCAATGCCCCGCCAGCTGGCTTCTCTCCTCTTGGCAGTCGCCATGGCAGTGTGCGCCCGTGGCGATCATACCAGGCCAGCAGAACATCGGGGTCGAGAGTCGGCTCAAGGGCCGGCACCTCGGGGGCAGAGGCGCGCAAAGGGGGTGGGACGGAAGAGGAGCTCACGGAGCAGGATATGACGTTTCAGCTGGTAGTCTGCAAGGGGTGACGGGCAATGGGAGTCAGCTCAGTAACAGGTGGCTTGCAGGGTGTCGGATCGTGTAGGATGAAACGGATAGCGGACAACAAAAAGGAATGTTCATGACGGAAAAAGGCGGTTCCAATCGCTTTTCCGGTAGGCCCCCAGGCAGGAAGCGCGACCCTTCGTCGGAAGGGTCCGGACCAGGACAGGGGCGTATTGCGACGGGGCGCCGGAGGAGATCAGGCTCTCAGGGGCCTGAAGCACGCGTGCGCGGTGTGCGGATGATCGGCGCCTTCATCCCGAGCCTGACCGGTCCGGCCTTCAGGCGCCGTCCCCCGCTGCTGGTGCGTCTGGTGATGGATTGGGAGAGCCTGGTGGGTCCAGAGCTGGGGACGCGCAGCATTCCCCGCAAACTGAGCGGCGGCGTGCTGACAGTCAGCTGCTGCGGCCCCATGGCTATGGAGCTGCAGTATGCGGCGCCGCAGATTGTCGAGCGGTTGAATGGCAGTTGCGGTCTGTGGGGGGAGGAACGCCTGATCAGGCTGCGGATCATGCAGGATTTCACCCAACTCCCTTCGTCCCCCGCACCGCGTGCGCGCCAGGCAGTGCCCCTGTCCCTGCCCGAACTGGAACAGGGAGATCTCCGCGCTGTTCTGGAGCGGCTCGGTGGTCATGTACTGCAACGTAGGCAGCGGCGGGGGCAACGTTAGTCTGTCTGTCCTGGAACCGGGAGCGGCTGTCCGTTTGGAGGGATGCAGAACGTTTCACGTGAAACATGAAAGTGAAACGCCCTGCATGGTATTCCTGTTATGACAGCCGGGGGCGCAGCTTATTCAGCCTCTTATTCATTGGTGATCTGGTCGGCCTTGTAGCCCTGGGCGAAGAGATGGGCGCGCATGCCGCAGAAATTGACCTGGCCCTCCACCTGCTCGCGCACGCGCGGCTTGGCGTGATAGGCCAGGCCCAGCCCGGCTGCCAGAAGCATGGGAACGTCATTGGCGCCGTCACCGGTGGTGATGCTGGCGCTCAGCTTCACGCCGCGTTCTTCGCAGAGGCGGATGAGATGGAGCTTCTTCTGCTCAGGCCCCAGGATCGGCCCCAGAAGCTTGCCGGTGATCACGCCGTCGCGAATCTCAAGCACATTGGCATAGTTCTGCTGGAAACCGACGATCTTGGCGATCCGGCTGGTGAACCAGGTGAATCCGCCCGAAATCAGCGCTGTGACCGCCCCATTGGCATTCATGGTGCGCACCAGCTCGGTGATGTCCTGGCTGAGCTTCAGGTGCTTGAAAACGTCTTCAAGCTCGGAGACAGGCTGGCCTGCAAGCAGCGCCGTCCGGGCACGGATGGATTCATCGAAATCCATCTCGCCGTTCATGGCAAGCTGGGTGATGCGGGCGCATTCAGCCCCCGTGCCTGACAGCTGCGCTAGCTCGTCAAGGGTTTCCCCGTCGACCGTGGTGCTGTCCATGTCGGCGATCAGGACCGCCTTGCGGCGCCCGCGGGTTTTGGTCAGGATCGGGTCGACGCGATAGGGGGCCAACGTGGCGCGGATGGTGTTGAGGGTGGCGTCGCCCTCAGCGGGGGTGAGACAGGGAATGTCCACCGCCTCGCCTTCGGAGAGGATCTGGGGCTCTTCACCCTTGACGAGATTGCGTGCAATGTCGATCGCTTCCTTGGAGAGCGTATTGTCACGGCGGTTGGCGACCAGGGTCAGAACGCTGGGTAGAGACATTGAAGGGGCCTCGCTTGCAGTCCGGGAAAAATGACAGAAGCGGCTAACATGAAGGCTCCTGACACGGCGCTCATTGTGGCGGGCCCGACGTGTTCGGGCAAGTCGGCACTGGCCCTGCATCTTGCAGGGCTGATCGGTGGCACGGTCATCAATGCCGATTCCATGCAGGTATATCGTGATCTCCGCCTGCTGACTGCGCGTCCCACTCCGCTGGAGGAGGCGTGCGTGCCGCACCGCCTTTACGGCGTGCGTGATGCAGCGCGCCCAGGCAGCGTGGCCTGGTGGCGCGCCGAAGCCCTGAAAGAACTTGCCCGCTGTGCTGCAGAAGGCCGGGTGCCGGTTTTCTGCGGGGGGACGGGCATGTATCTGCGTGCCATGACCGAAGGGCTTGTGGAAGTTCCTGATCCTGGCGAGGCTGCGCGCCTGGAAGCGCGGCAGTTGCTGGCGACACTGGGCGCGCCAGGGCTTCATGCACGCCTGGCCTGGGTGGACGGTGAAACGGCCCGCCGCCTGCAGCCCGGGGATTCCCAGCGCGTGGCGCGTGCCTGGGAGGTGTGGCGCGGCACCGGGCGGGGGCTGACTTCGTGGCACGCGGAGAAAGCGCTGCCGCCGGCGCCATGCCGCTTTGTCTCGATTCGCCTTGATCCGCCGCGTCCGCTCCTGCGTGAAGCTATCAGGGCCCGGTTTGGTGACATGGTGCACCATGGAGCACTGGAGGAGGTTTCAGCCCTGCTGTCGCGGGGTCTGTCACCCGATCTGCCTGCCATGCGTGCCCATGGCGTGCCGGAGCTTGCTGCGGTTCTGCAAGGCAGGATGAAACTGGAAGACGCGATCGAAGCCGCTGTTCTGGCTACCGGGCGCTATACGCGCAGGCAGGCGACCTGGTTCCGTCATCATGCATTGGGTCGGCCAGAGGATTCTTTCGTGATCCCGCATCGTTTTGATGGGGGTTTTGATGGGGGATTGCTGGAGCAGGAAGACAAAGGCAGGCAGGATGAAAGAACTGCCGCTTTTGCGGAAGGGGTGAAAAATCTTGTATCCCGCCTGCAGCCTGCCCCGGCTGTTGTTGGGGCGCTCCATCAATAAAGGAACAGTGAATTCCATGCGCGTTTATTATGATCGGGATGCGGACGTGTCTCTCATCTGCACTCGCCGCGTGGCGGTCATCGGCTATGGCAGCCAGGGGGCAGCGCAGGCTACAAACCTGCGCGACAGCGGTGTGACTGAAATGGTGATCGGCCTGCGCCCG
Organism: Oecophyllibacter saccharovorans; assembly: GCF_006542375.1. Classification (GTDB taxonomy): domain Bacteria; phylum Pseudomonadota; class Alphaproteobacteria; order Acetobacterales; family Acetobacteraceae; genus Oecophyllibacter; species Oecophyllibacter saccharovorans. The sequence continues at coordinate 946,984 of NZ_CP038143.1, forward strand.
GGCTCGCCGAGTGCGGAACGGGCGCGGGCTGACGGTTTTGAGGTCGTCACGCCTGAGGAAGCGGCGCAATGGGCGGATGTGGTGATGGTGATGACGCCTGATGAAGGCCACGGGACGCTTTACCGTGACGTGCTGGCCCCCCGGCTCAGGCAGGGTGCGGCACTCGGCTTCGCTCACGGTCTGGCAGTTCATTACGGTCTGATCGAGCCCAGGGCGGATCTGGACGTGTTTCTGATCGGACCGAAGGGGCCAGGAACGGCAGTCCGGCAGGAATATCTCAAGGGCGGCGGGGTGATGGCGCTGGTGGCGGTGGCCCAGAATGCCAGCGGGCAGGCGCTGGAGCTGGCTCTTGCCTACGCTGCCGCCAACGGGATGGGCCGTGCCGGCATTATCGAGACCACCTTTCGCGAAGAGACGGAAACGGATCTTTTCGGCGAGCAGGCTGTGCTGTGCGGAGGCGCGATGGAGCTAGTGAAAGCGGGGTTTGAAACGCTCGTGGAAGCCGGATATGCGCCTGAAATGGCTTATCTGGAATGCGTGCATGAGCTGAAACTGGTGGTGGATCTCCTTTATGCCGGCGGCCTGCCTCATGCCAGCGGCACGATTTCCAACACGGCGGAATACGGCGCTTATGTCTCCGGTCCACGCGTCATCACCGATGCGGCGCGGCAGGGTATGAAAGATGTGCTGGCTGATATCCAGAACGGCACTTTCGTGCGCAATTTCCTGCTGGAGACCCAGTCAGGCTCAGTCGGCATGAAAGCCGCCCGTCGCCGCGACCGCGCACAGCTGATGGAGCAGGTCGGCAGCAGGTTGCGGCGCATGATTCCAGGCCTGGATGCTGCGCAGGCGGACCCGCAGACTGAACCATCTGCGGGCTCTGTCAGCCCCGGAGCCGGTGACTGAGGTTCCGTTGTTCCGTGCGGTGCTGGCCTTTTGGGGCAGCAGAGTTTAGGCAGGGCGGAAGACCGGGGTTGTTGCGCCTGTCACACGCAGGTTCTTTTCAGTGGGTACGCAAGTGTTTTCGCCTATTTTCTCCTCCCTGACCGCTTACCTGCTGACTTCCTTTCTTCTTACTCTCACGCCGGGGCCGGATGCGCTGCTGATCATGCGCACTTCCATCACCGGCGGGCGCAGGAAAGGTCTGGGGGTCGTATGCGGTATCGCTTCCGCCTGGCTGCTGTGGGGGCTGGCCGCCATGGGAGGGTTGAGTGCGCTGGTCGTGGTATCGAAGACGGGTTTTCAGCTCCTCAAATGGATCGGCGTGCTTTACCTGGTCTGGCTGGCGCTCAGAATGCTTTTCAACAGCGCCCAGACCGCCCCGATGCTCAATCTTGAAAGTGAGGCACTGACCGGTGCCGGAAGCCCGGGCCCTGAGCCCGCTTCAGGGTTCTGGGCCAGCTGGCGTCAGGGGTTGCTGGCGACGCTGACCAATCCTTTTGTCGGGCTGATGGTCTGCGCTTTCTTTCCGCAGTTCATTCCACCCGGCAGCCATGTCGCGGCATTCACCCTTCTGCTGACATTACTGCAGATGGCTGTCGCTCTGGTGGTTTTCGGCAGTCTGGTTTTGCTGACCGTGCCCCTGGGCCGCTTTCTGACGCGCCCCTCGGTTGCCCGTGCGTTCGACTGGATGACCGGCCTGCTCCTGCTGGCTTTCAGCGTCAAGCTGGCTCTGGCCACCGTTCCCCGCTAGGACGCTCCAGAAAACATCATGAAATAATCAAAGACAGTTTCAGCCCGGAACACTGCTGCCCCGGCGCGGCAGGTGAGCGGGTCTCTGACAGAAGGATTCCAGTCCCATGCGCCGCAACACCATAAGCGACATCCGGAAAATGAAGGAGGCCGGCGAGCCCATCGCCATGCTGACCGTCTATGACTACGCCTCGGCCCTGATTGCCGAGCGTGCGGGATTGCCGATCCTGCTGGTGGGGGATTCGCTCGGCATGGTCATGCACGGTCATGACACCACGCTTCCCGTGCGCGTGCGCGACATGATCGCCCATGCCCGCATGGTCATGCAGGGAAGCCGCAAGGCCCTGGTGGTGGTGGACATGCCCTTCCTGAGTTACGGCACCGTGGAGGAGGCGCTGCGCAATGCCCGCCGTCTCATGCAGGAAGGCGGCGGACAGGCGCTGAAGCTGGAAGGAGGGGCGGAAATCGCTCCCATCGTCAGACGGCTGACCGAGATGGGCGTGCCCGTCATGGGCCATCTCGGCCTTACCCCCCAGTCCCAGCACCAGCTGGGCCTGCGCGTGCAGGCGCGTGACGAGGCTGCCGCTCGCAAGCTGCTTGCCGATGCGCGCGCCCTGCAGGAGGCTGGGGCCTTTGCCGTGGTGCTGGAGGTGATCCCCCAGGAGCTGGCAGAATTGGTAAGCCGGGAGCTCAGCATTCCTACAATCGGTATCGGCGCCGGGGTGGGGTGTGACGGGCAGGTGCAGGTATGGCACGACCTTCTGGGTCTTTTTGAGCACAAACCCCCCCGTCATGCCCGCCGTTACGCTGAAATCGGCGCAGAGATGGAAAAAGCCGTGCGCCATTATGCCGAGGATGTCGCGGCACGGCGTTTCCCCACAGCTGCCCAGAGTGCTTCCATGACGCCGGAAGTGCTGGAAAAGATCGAAAAAGATCTCAAAGACGACCTGAAAGGCTGAAAGCGACCGGTTGTCAGGGGCGCCCGATGATGCCAGAAAGAATTTCGTTACGGGAGAGATCAGTTCCGGTGCCGTGGTGGACAATTCGCCGGGCAGAAGGTGACTGACGCCGAAGGAGCAACCGCCCCGGAATCTCTCAGGCAGAAGAACCGTGACAGAAACTGATTTCTGGAGAGTGGCGCCCAGCCTGGCGCCCGCCGACGGGATAACGATCTCAGGCGGAAGGACAGAAGGGGCGGCCGGTCGGAAAATCATCCGGCGTGGCCTGCCTTCCTGTCTCGTCTAGTGGGAGAACACGCCTGATGTCCGGTACGCTGCAGTCAGGTTCAGAAACATCCGGTCCGCCCCTCCTGAAAACGCCTCTTCATGACCTGCATGTCTCGCTGGGTGCACGCATGGTGCCGTTCGCGGGTTATGCCATGCCTGTCCAGTATACCGGCGTGCTGGAAGAACACCGCCACACCCGCGCCAAGGCCGGCCTGTTTGACGTTTCGCATATGGGCCAGATCCGACTGCGCCCGCGCGCAGGCCATACGCCGCAGGAAGTCGCCCTGGCCTTCGAATCCCTAGTGCCGATCAATGTGGCGGACCTGGCCGAGCAGCGCCAACGCTACGCCTTTCTGACTGACGAGGCAGGCGGCATTCTGGATGATCTCATGGTCGCGCGCACGGGTGACGGTCTGCTCATCGTTGCCAATGCAGGCTGCAAGGAGGCGGATGCCGAGCGCATCGAGCAAGCGGCGGGCGATGTTTTTGAGGTGGAGCGGCAATTCGACCGCGCCCTTCTGGCCCTGCAGGGATCGGCGGCCGAAACGGTGCTGGCTGAACTCTTTCCGTCTGTGACGGACATGAAATTCATGGATTTCCGGGAGGTGACCTGGAAGGGAGCGCCCGTCACGATCTCGCGCTCCGGCTACACCGGTGAAGACGGCTTTGAGATCGGGCTGCCGGCTGAACGGGCCGAAGAGCTGGCCCGGCAGCTGCTCGCGCATCCTGAAGTGGCGCCGATCGGCCTGGGTGCGCGCGATTCCCTGCGCCTTGAAGCCGGGCTCTGTCTTTACGGCCATGACATCGAGCCGACCACCAGCCCTGTCGAAGCGGGGCTGCAATGGGCCATTCAGAAGACCCGCCGCCCCGGCGGTGCGCGGGCTGGTGGCTATCCCGGCGCTGAGGTGATCGGTCGCCAGCTCGTGGAGGGTGTGGCCCGCCAGCGTGTCGGACTGCGCCCGCAGGGGCGTGCGCCGGTGCGTGAAGGCGTGGAGCTTTTTGCCGACGAGCAGGGAAAGAGAAAAATCGGCTGCGTCACTTCAGGCACGTTTGCCCCCAGCCTCAACGCGCCTGTTGCCATGGGCTATGTCGAAACGGGCTGTGAGGCGCCGGGCACGCGGATCTATGCCGGCTTGCGGGGGCGCTACGTACCTGTGGAGATCTGCGCCCTGCCTTTCGTTCCGACCCGGTTCAAGCGCTGAAGCCGGCGCTCGGTTTTACCGGTTTTTATTCGTTATTCGTATTGAAGCATGCTGAGGGAGGTTGCGATGAGCATACGTTATACTGAAACCCATGAATGGGTCCGCCTTGAAGGGGATGTCGCAACGGTCGGCATCACGCCCCATGCCGCTGAGGAGCTGGGCGAGGTGGTGTTCGCTGAAGGCAAGGATGAAGGGCTGGAAGTCGTGACCGGCGATGTGGTGGCCGTCGTGGAATCGGTCAAGGCCGCTTCAGACATCTACGCGCCGCTGAACGGCATTCTCACGGCTTTCAACGAGAAGCTGACCCAGGACCCCGCGCTGGTGAACAGCGATCCGGAAGGTGAAGGCTGGATCGTGCAGATGAAAGTCACCGAGCCCCAGCAATGGGAGGCACTTCTGACGCCTGAACAATACAAGGCCCGTCACGGCTGAACGGCCCTGCCTTCCTGCCCCTGCTTTCCTGACAGAAGACCTGACAGAAGAGATTTGAGAGAAGCTGCGCGATGACCTCTCCCTGGCCCGCTCATGATCGCCCCTTTTCCAGCCGTCACATCGGCCCCGACAGCGTGGACCGGCAGGCCATGCTGCAGACGCTCGGTCTGAGCTCGCTGGACGAGCTGGCAGACAGGATTGTCCCCGCTGACATCCGGATCGCGCCGGAAGCCGCTTCTCACGCCGCTTCTGTCAGCGAGGGTGTGCCTCCTGTCGGGCTGAGCGAGCAGGAGGTGCTTGCGCGCCTGCAGGCCATGGCGGCAGACAACAAGGTCATGCGTTCCATGATCGGCCTCGGCTACCATGATACCTTCATGCCGCCGGTCATCGGGCGCAATGTGTTGGAAAACCCTGCCTGGTACACGGCCTACACGCCCTATCAGCCCGAAATCAGCCAGGGGCGGCTGGAAGCGCTGCTGAATTTCCAGACTCTGGTGAGCGAGCTGACAGGGCTGGAGGTTGCCAATGCCTCCCTGCTTGATGAGGCCACGGCCTGTGCCGAAGCCATGGCGATGGCGCGCCGGGTGAGCAAGGCGAAAGGAGAGGTCTTTTTCGTTGATGAAGACATTCATCCGCAGGTTTTGTCAGTGCTGCAGACCCGTGCGCAACCGCAGGGCTGGCGCATCGTGACCGGTGTGCCGGAGCGCGACCTGCCGGCCCACGGCGTGTTCGGCGCCCTGCTGGCCTATCCGGGTTCGTCAGGTGCCGTGCGTGACCTGCGGTCGGTTATTGAAAAACTGCATGCAGCCAACGCCATTGCCGCGGTCACGAGTGACCCGCTGGCGCTGGTGATGCTGCAGTCGCCTGGCGGTATGGGGGCTGACATTGTTGTCGGCTCCATGCAGCGTTTCGGGCTGCCGATGGGTAATGGAGGGCCGCATGCGGGTTTCATGGCCACGCGTGAAGCGTTCAAGCGGCACATGCCCGGCCGCATTGTCGGTGTGTCACGCGACACGGCCGGTCGGCCGGCGCTGCGTCTGGCCCTGCAGACGCGCGAGCAGCATATCCGGCGTGAAAAGGCCACTTCCAATATCTGCACGGCCCAGGCGCTTCCGGCCATGCTGGCCGCTTTCTATGCGATGTATCACGGCCCTGAAGGCCTGCGCCGCCTGGCAGGGCGGGTGCATGCCTATGCGCGCCTGCTGCGGGAAGGGCTGAACAGGCTTGCCGCTCAGACAGGGAGTGGAATCCGTTGCCCGGAAGAAAGTTTTTTTGACACGCTGACGGTTGAGGCCGGGACACAGGGGCCCGGGATTCTGCAGCGCGCCCGCCAAGCCGGCATCAATCTGCGTGATGCCGGCGCGGGGCGCATCGGCATCAGCTGTGATGAAGCAACCACGCCTGAGGTGATCCGCACCCTGTGGCGCTGTTTCGGTGCCAGCGAAGAGCAGGTTGCCGAAATCGAGCAGGCGCTGGCCGCAGAGGGCGCCTCGGCTTCTGGCGCTTCCGATGCACAGGGGAACCGCGCCGGCCTTCCGAGAGATCTTCTGCGCCCCGAAGATGAAAGCGTGCCGGCCCATCCGGTCTTCAGCGCGTATCAGTCCGAGACCGAAATGCTGCGCTACCTGCGCCGCCTGGCGGACAGGGACCTGGCTCTGGACCGTACCATGATCCCCCTGGGATCCTGCACCATGAAGCTCAACCCTTCTGCGGCCATGCAGCCGATCACCTGGGAAGGCTGGGCGCGGATTCATCCCTATGCGCCCGAACAGCAGAAACAGGGCTACCGGGCGCTTTATGCCTGGCTGGAGAAGGCCCTGTGCCAGCTGTCAGGCTATGACGCGGTGTCCCTGCAGCCTAATTCCGGTGCGCAGGGGGAATTCGCCGGTCTCATGGCCATCCGCGCCTGGCAGCAGGCGCGCGGGGAAGGTCAGCGGGATGTCTGCCTCATCCCGGCTTCGGCGCACGGAACCAACCCTGCCTCTGCCCAGCTGGCCGGCCTGAAAGTGGCGGTCATTGCCTGTGACGCTGAAGGCAATGTCGATGTCGGGGACCTCAAGGCGAAACTGGCCCGACATGCCGGCCAGGTCGCAGCCATCATGGTGACCTATCCCTCCACTCATGGCGTGTTCGAAGCGCGGATCAGGGAGATCTGCGACCTCGTTCATGAGGCCGGCGGGCAGGTCTATCTGGACGGCGCCAATCTCAACGCGCAGGTGGGGCTGGCACGGTCGGGCCATTACGGGGCCGATGTGTCGCATTTCAACCTGCACAAGACCTTCTGCATTCCCCATGGCGGCGGGGGCCCCGGCATGGGGCCGATCGGGGTGAAAGCGCATCTCGCCCCCTACCTGCCCCAGAGTGATGCTGAAGCTATTCTCGGCGGGGGAAAGGCCCCTGGGGGCCACGCTGACCCTGCAGGGACCGGGGGCCTGGTTTCAGGCGCGCCTTACGGCTCTGCCTCCCTCCTGCCGATCTCGGCCGCCTACATGATGATGATGGGCATTGAGGGGCTGAAGCAGGCTTCGGAAGTGGCCATGCTCAATGCCAATTACATCGCCGGACGCCTGCAGGAAGCTTATCCGGTGCTCTTCCGGGGGGCTGACGGGTTTACAGCCCATGAATGCATTCTCGACCTGCGGCCTTTCAAGGAAAGTGCAGGGGTGACGGTGGATGACATTGCCAAACGCCTGGTCGATTACGGCTTCCATGCGCCGACCGTCAGCTTTCCCGTGCCCGGCACATTGATGGTGGAGCCGACGGAATCCGAGAGCAAGGCCGAGCTGGACCGTTTCTGCGACGCCATGCTGGCCATTCGTGCCGAGATTGCTGCCGTGGAACGCGGCACATGTCCGGTCACAGAAAGCCCGCTGCGCCATGCGCCACATACCGCCCTGGATATGGCCGGCGCGTGGGCGCATCCCTACAGCCGCCTGGAAGCCGGCTGGCCATTCCGCAAACAGGGGAGAAGGGGACGGGCAGGAGAGACGCAGGAGAAATACTGGCCGCCGGTCGGCCGCGTCGACAATGCCTGGGGCGACCGCAACCTGGTCTGCGCGTGTCCTGACATCTCTGCCTACGTGGCAGTGGATGAAGAGACGGGAACATGAAGCAGGGAATGTCGTGCCTGATCGGCACTGGAACACCTGCCATGCAGGAGGCGCGCAGGTCTGCATAATTCCCGCAATACCGGTCTTGCGGTCCTTTGACGGGCTGTTAAGAAATTCCTTCACGTAAATGTGCAGCCTGCAAGTGCTTGTGAGAAGTCCGGGCTTCAGGTCATGCAGGAAACTGAAAGAAAGAGGAGACCGCTCCGATGAGCGAAGCCGTCCATATCATTGCCAGCATCATCGTGCCCGCAGCCGCTGCATCTGAGGCGGCGGAGGCCTGCCGGCGCTGCATCGGTCCGTCACGTCGCGAAGAAGCGTGTCGCCGGTATGAGATCGCTCGTGATCTGGAACAGCCTGGTCATTTCGTGGCTGATGAGATCTGGGCCACGCCCGCGGCGTTTGAGGCGCATCTCGCTTCACCGCATTTTCAGGCCCTGGCGGCGGCTCTGCAGAAGCTTGGCGCTGAACTGAACATCCAGAAAGTCCAACCGCTCGAGCCGTTGGTCTGAGGGATGGGTTCGATGTCTGCAGCCTGAGCCTCCAACTTCGGATAACTGCACCGGCCTGCAGGTCAGGTCGGGTGCCCAGCAGAGAAAGTGACTGATCATGGCCGATTATCGACTTGGGATTGATTTCGGGGGAACGAAGATCGAGGTTCTCGCACTCGATCGCAGTGGCACGGAAGTGCTGCGTGAGCGGGTGCCCAACCCCGGCGTTTATGACCAGGCCGTTCTGGCAGTGCGCGATCTCGTGCAGGGCGCTGAACAGAAGATCGGCTGCGTCTCTGGGCACCGCATCACCGGCACCCAGCCTACCTCGACGCTCGGGGTCGGCATTCCGGGATCGCTGGCTCAGGAGACGGGGCTGGTGCACAACTCCAATGCCACCTGGCTGAACAACCATCCCTTCGGCCGTGATCTGGAAGCGGCGCTGGAACGGCCGGTGCGAGTGGAAAATGACGCCAATTGCTTTGCCCTCTCAGAAGCAGCCGATGGTGCGGGGGCCGGCTACAACACGGTGTTCGGGGTCATCATCGGTACCGGCATGGGCGGCGGCATCGTTGCCAACGGGCGCGTTCTGGGAGGCCGCCACGGTATTGCCGGTGAGTGGGGCCATATCCCCCTGCCCTGGGCGGAGAGTGAAGATGAGCCTATGCGGCCCTGTTTCTGCGGCAATGTCGGCTGTCAGGAGCGTTACCTCTGTGGCCCGGTGCTGGCAGAGGAATGGCACGGGCCCGGCCACCGTTCTCCCCACGGTATTGAGGAAGCTGCGCGCAATGGCGACCCGGCCGCCATCAAGGCGCTCGACCAGTATATCGAGCGGTTTGCGCGTGCCTGCGGCCAGGCGATCAATTTTCTCGACCCGGATGTCATCGTTCTGGGAGGCGGGGTGTCCAACCTGAAGACGATCTATGAGCGCCTGCCCAAGATCCTGCCCAAGCATGTTATCACATCGCCCTGCACCACCCCGGTGGTGAAGAACCGCCATGGTGACAGCTCTGGCGTGCGCGGTGCTGCCTGGCTGTGGGACCTTTCAGAAACTGGGGCTGCTGACAACAGACCTGTCGGCACTGCCTGACGGTTGAGAACTTTTTCGGGTCTGGATGCGATAACGATCTTTTACATGAAAAACCCGCCTTTCTGTCAGGAAGGCGGGTTTTTCAATGTATCTGGGCGTCTTTCCGGCCAGGGAACGATGCCAGAAACTGATACCAGGGGCCTGGCAGGGCTCAGACGGAATAATACATCTCGAACTCGACAGGGTGAGGGGCGTGTTCGAAACGGTGCACGTCCTCCCATTTGAGCTTGGCGTAACTTTTGATCTGATCTTCAGTGAAGACGCCGCCCTGCAGCAGGAAGTCGTGATCGGCTTCCAGGGCTTCCAGGGCTTCGCGCAGCGACCCGCAGACGGTCGGAATCTGCTTCAGCTCTTCAGGCGGCAGTTCATAAAGATCCTTGTCGATGGCGTCGCCCGGATGGATCTTGTTGCGGATGCCGTCCAGCCCTGCCATCAGCAAGGCGCTGAAAGCCAGGTAGGGATTGGCTGTCGGGTCCGGGAAGCGGACTTCAACCCGCTTGGCCTTCGGGCTGGTGGCATAGGGAATGCGGCAGGAAGCCGAGCGGTTGGAGGCTGAATAGGCCAGCAGCACAGGCGCTTCAAAGCCCGGAATCAGGCGCTTGTAGGAATTGGTCGAGGGATTGGTGAACGCGTTGAGCGCCTTGGCGTGCTTGATGATGCCGCCGATGTAATACAGCGCCTCTTCCGAGAGATCAGCGTATTTCTTGCCGGCAAAAGCCGGTTTGCCGTCTTTCCAGATCGACTGGTGGACGTGCATGCCCGAACCGTTGTCGCCCAGAATGGGTTTCGGCATGAAGGTGGCCGTCTTGCCATAGGAATTAGCGACATTGTGCACGCAGTATTTATAGATCTGCATGTCATCAGCCGCCTTGACGAGCGTGGCGCAACGCGTGCCGAGCTCATGCTGGCTGCGCGCCACTTCGTGATGGTGCTTTTCAACGTGCAGTCCCATCTCCCCCATCGTGGAGAGCATTTCAGCGCGCAGGTCATGCTCGCTGTCGACGGGAGGCACAGGGAAATATCCCCCTTTGCGGCCCGGGCGGTGGCCCATATTGCCTTCCGGGTAATCCCGCAGCCCGGCATCAGGGCCTTCAATGCTGTTGAGGCGGTAGGTGCTGTAATTCTCGCCCACGCCGAAGCGGGCATCGTCGAAAACGAAGAACTCCGCTTCCGGGCCGAAGAAGGCGGTATCACCGATGCCGCTGTCAGCCAGGTAGCGCTCGGCGCGCTGGGCGGTGGCGCGCGGGTCGCGGCTGTAGAGCGTGCCGGTTTTGGGGTCCACCACGTCGCAGATGAGAATGAGCTGGGGCCGGGCCGAGAACGGGTCCATGACGGCCGTTTCAGGATCAGGCAGCAGAATCATGTCGGACTCGTTGATGGAGCGCCAGCCCTGGATGGAGGAGCCATCAAACATAAAACCGTCCCGGAAGCTGTCTTCGTCGACAGTGGGGACGGTCTGGGTGGTGTGGTGCCATTTCCCTTTGGGGTCGGTAAAGCGGAGATCCACAAACTCCGCCCCGTTTTCCTGGATGAGATCGAAAACGCGTTTTATGGCGTTCTGATCCACCGGTTTCCTGGCTGCAGGAGAGGTAGTGGGGGAATCGGCAACAGATTTTTGGGGGGATGCTGAGCTTGGTCCGGTGGGTGCCATCTTCGTACGCCTCGCGTGATTGGTCGCGTGATAGGACTGCTTGCCAAACGATTAAGCGACATTTGGCAGGGTGTCGAGTGTTTCTGAAAATTGTTTCATGTGAAACATTGGCCTTCATGCCTGGTTGCAGGGCCGTTGCACCGACGCTCCAGGTCCCGGGCAGCCGCGCAACACGGAGCGGGGTGCGCGCAGTTGTGACGTCGTCTCAGAGATATGATAGGGGAGATATGATAGGGCTGAAGGTGGACTTGGCTCTTGAGAGGCGCATCAGGGCTGCAACAGCTTGCAGAAGGCAGTAGGGCGGGACGTGAAGCAGAAAGCAGAAATGTTGGAGGTTGCAGGGCAGTACTTCTTCGGCCCCCAGGCACAATGGGCGCCTGAGGAGGCCTGGCGCCTGACGGACCGTGCTCTGACCGGCATGGAGGATGGCGAGCTCTTTCTGGAATACAGGGAAGATGAATCCCTGGGTATGGAAGACGGGGTGTTGCGCCAGGCAGGCTTTACGCGTTCCTCAGGCTTCGGCCTGCGGGGCGTGTCAGGCGCGGAAACGTTCTTTGCCCAGTCCGATGCCCTGAGCCGCGACGCGCTGGAACGCGCCGCACAGGCGCTCGGCCAGCCGGAGGCCCGTCTCTCAAGCGCGGGGAAGACCGAGCCATTGCGCCAGACCGGTCCTGCCGCCCGCGAAGCCAGGCTTTACACCCCGCTGCATCCTCTGGCTGAAAGCCGGTTCAGTGACCGGGCAGCCCTGTTGGGGGAAATTGATGCCTTCACCCGCGCGCTTGACCCGCGTGTCGTGCAGGTCAATACCTCGCTGAACGTGCAATGGCAGGTCATCGAGATTCTGCGCCCTGATTTCCTGGCTTCAGCAGGGGCTGACAACGTAAGGCGCCCGTTGGTGGATATCCGCCCGCTGGTACGTCTGGACATCACGGTCATGGTGGAAAAGGATGGCAGACGTGAAAGCGGCCATGCGGGGGCTGGAGGGCGTTACGCCCTTGCGCGCCTCAGCCAGCCGGAGGCTTGGCAGTCCATGGCGCGTGAGGCGCTGCGCCAGGCGCAGGTCAAGCTGGCGGCCGTGCCGGCGCCTGCGGGAGAGATGCCGGTCGTCCTGGGGGCAGGCTGGCCCGGCATCCTGTTGCATGAAGCTGTCGGGCACGGGTTGGAAGGGGATTTCAACCGCAAGGGCACGTCTGTCTTTTCAGGCATGATCGGCCAGCGCGTGGCAGCCCCTGGCGTGACAGTCGTCGATGACGGCACCTTGCCTGAGCGGCGTGGCTCCCTGCACATGGATGATGAGGGAACGCCGAGCGGGCGCACCGTGCTGATTGAAGACGGAATTCTGAAATCCTATCTGCAGGACCGCCTGAACGCGCGCCTGACCGGAGCCGCTCTGACCGGTAACGGGCGCCGCCAGTCTTATGCCCACGCGCCGCTGCCGCGCATGACCAATACGGTGATGATGGGGGGACAGGCCTCGGAAGAGGAGATGATCCGTTCCACCGAGCGGGGGATCTACGCCGTCAATTTCGGCGGCGGTCAGGTGGACATCACTTCGGGAAAATTCGTTTTTGCCACGTCAGAGGCCTATCTGATCGAAGGCGGGAAAATCACGCGCCCCGTGCGGGGCGCCACGCTGATCGGCAGCGGACGTGATGTCATGAACGGTATCGAGATGATCGGTCCCGAGATGGCGCTTGATCCCGGCATCGGCACCTGTGGCAAGGCCGGTCAGGGAGTGCCTGTCGGCGTGGGCCAGCCGATGCTCAAGGTAGCCGGCCTGACGGTCGGTGGCAGTGCCACCTGACCGGTTCTGTTCAGTATTTGGCTCAGCTTATATTCAGCTCATATAGAGCCAGCGGACGCTGGTGCGCAGAAGATAGGGGATGAATACCTGTACCAGCAGCAACAGGATGATTGGTGACAGATCAAGCATGCCTGTATCAGGCAGAAGATTGCGGATGGGCGCCAGAAGGGGCTCAATGAAGCGCCCCAGGATTTCATAAAGGGTAACCAGAAAACGGTTGTTGCGCAGGCCGCCGAGATCAAACCCGATAACCATCGAGATGAGACAGTAGACGATAACGACCCAGCCGTAAGCTTCCAGGAGAGTGATGAGAATGCCCACTAAAGACACATAAAGACTGAAGAAGCTCAAGGCGGGACCTCATAGGCAAGCGAGCAGACAAATCAAACACGACGAACAACAGACCGCCGGCACCGGAAAAAGCGCTGATATTTCAGAGCAGGTCGGTTTCTACAGTTTTTCGGGAGCCGAAACAACAAAAGAGAGGCAGGGGCACCTGCTCCGGGTCAGGGTGCAAAGAGCTTGACATCCCTGTTACCGCGTGATGTATCAGGATCGAAGTCGGGGCTGTAGCTCAGTTGGTAGAGCGCATCGTTCGCAATGATGAGGTCAGGGGTTCGATTCCCCTCAGCTCCACCATGTTTTCCGGGCCCGAGAACGGAAAACACATATTATTTTCATAACATCATGATATTGAAGTGAGAACGGTTTCTCTCAAGGCCGTTCTTCACCCTGCCTCCTGAGGTCGTTCATCAGGGGCCAGAAGAAGCCTTGCGGGAAGGGGCTGCAGGCGGCTGCAAGGCGAAATGCGCAATTGCCGCGCTCAGAGATAAAAACGGAGAAACAATCATGAAAAACACGGTTTACGGACGTTTTCTGGGCGTCGCCCTGATGAGTGGTGTGATGGGCGCAACCGGGCTGGCCTGGGCAGATGAGAAGCCCTGCACCACTGACCTGTGCCAGGCTACCCGCAACAGCTGGCAGCAGACTAAGGGCGCTGCCAAGGACGGTTGGCATGCGACCAAAGATGCGGCCCATGACGCCGGCCATTGGACCAAGGAAACCGCCAAGAACGGTTGGCACGACACCAAAGACGCCGCGCATGATGCGGGCCATTGGACCAAAGAGACGGCCAAAGATGGCTGGCATGGCACCAAGGACGCCGCCCACGATGCCGGTCACTGGACCAAGGAGACGGCCAAGAATGGTTGGCATGGCACCAAGGACGCCGCCCACGATGCCGGTCATTGGACCAAGGAGACCGCTAAGAACGGTTGGCATGCGACCAAGAACGCAGCTCACGATGCCGGTCACTGGACCAAGGAAACTGCCAAGGAAGGCTGGCACGCGACCAAGGACCTGTTTACCGGTAAGTAAAATCGGCTAATACCGGCAGAGAAAGCCAGGTCTGTTCTGTGCCAGATCTGTTCTGTGAAGGAACGGCCTTGGCAAAGCCGGCTGGTGTTGCTTGAAGGTTTGATTGAAGAAAATGGGAGCGATTGGCATCAGCCGGTCGCTCCCATCTTTTTTGCTCTCTGAACTGAAAGAAACCAGCTGGTAATGGTGAGGCTACAGGAAAGAGAAAAGGCAGGATGACAGCACGTTGTGTAAAAGCAACGGTGCGTCTTTGAGGCTTCAGGAAAATGTTCTTTTGATGGCGTAACGCTTTGACAGGTAGAAACGCTTCGATAAAGTGAAATTCCGCCTTTTTCCTATTCTGACTCGTTGTTGAGATCCGTTCATGCCTCTTGAGACGTTTCGCTTTCGAAAAGCTTCCTTCATCCGTTCCGCTCAGGCGGTTCTGGCGTATTCCCCCTGCTCTGTGAAAACAAAGTGGGTGAAGAACATGGGTGTGAAGCAGATGATGGCCGGAATGATCAGCATGGCAGGCGTGGGGGTTGTGCCAGGCGGGCATGTTCTGCACGCCGCTCCGGCAGTGCCCATTGCGGATTGGCGTGATCCGGCCACCTGGGAGAAGGAGCATGCCGTTCAGCAGCGCGCGCAGGCGGCGGCTTCCCACAGGCAGGGGGTGTATGTTTCAGCACCCCTTCCAGGCCATCCGGTCAAACCGACAGCTCCCTCCAAGGTGAGCAAATCTCCGGCAGTTGTACCGGAGCAATGGTATACCGGTTCTCTGGCGTCGCCGTCTCCGGCCTTGCCCGAGGCAGGGCTGTGGGGGGTTGAACCTTATGTGGGAGGAATGGCGCCTCATGGCGAGTTCGACCCGCGCGGGCATTATACCAACAAGAAAGGTGACGGGCCCAACGGTTTCCAGCAGTTCACGCTGACTGAGTACTCCGTGACAAATCACGTCACCCTCTACGTTCTGCCTTCCTACACCTATACCTGGGGGAACGGTACCCATCATTCATCCGGGCTGCAGATCAACGATTTTCCTATGGAGGTGAAATACAGGATCGGGCCCAATTATTCTCCGTCCCTGACGATCTCGATCGGTGCCAATGCCCCGGTGGGACGTTATTCCAACCTGCACAATGCTCAGGAAGGGGTGGGAACAGGCGCCTGGATCGCGCGTTTCGGGGTGGAAACGCAGCTGGTTTTTCCGTTTTTCAACCATCAGCAGCGCATCCGTGGCTGGGCGATGGAGCGTGAGCCTTTCACTTCCACCAGCATCCGCAATGCCTCGGTCTATAACGGGATGAGCAATCCCTTCAATGGTGGCAGCTGGAAAGGATTTCGTGGCACAGGCCATCCCGGCGCCTTCGGCAATGAAGGGGTCTCGTGGGAAGGTGGCTTGACGCGTGGCTGGCTTCTGGCGCTTGACCTGTATCATACGTGGTCGGCCGGCACGCAGTATGGCGGACGGTTTACAGGTGACATGGCGCGGCTGCGCAGCCTGGGGTTGCCGACCGGGCATGTTCATTCCCACAAGACCCCTTGGTCCGGCGCCTTCCGCGTGGCCCCTGCGATTGAATATAACTGGAGCGGCTCCTGGGGCGCGATTGCCGGGTGTGACATCCCGGTTGTCGGCCATAACACTTCAGCGGCGCTTACCCCTGAAGCTGCGGTTTTCTACGTTTTCTGAACCGGATTTCCAACGGGTTTCCGTCGCAGCCCTTGCGTAATTGCCTTTGCATGCCACACTGCCTGTCAGTCATCCTTTCAGGCAGTGGCGGGGTCTTTCCAACAGGCTGCCAGGGCAATGCAGGAGAAAACAGATGAAAATGACGGGCAACACGATTCTGATTACCGGGGGTGGCTCAGGAATCGGTGCAGCGCTGGCACAGCGTTTTGCCGCTCTGGGCAATAAGGTGATCATTGCCGGGCGACGTGAAGCAGCGCTGCAGAAAACCTGTGCCGGCCATCCCAACATGCATTTCATGGTGCTGGATGCGTCCAACCCGCAAGCCATTGACAAATTCGCCCATGAGCTGGTGCAGGCTTATCCCAAGCTCAACGTGCTCATCAACAATGCCGGGATCATGCGTTTTGAGGATCTCAGCAAAAAACGTGATCTTCATGATGCGGAGGAAACGGTCGAGACCAATCTTCTGGGCCCGATCCGCCTGACAAATGCGCTGGTCGAACATCTGGAACACCAACCGGACGCCGTGATCATCAATGTCACGAGCGGACTGGCTTTTGTCCCGCTGGTGAGCACGCCGACCTACAACGCCACCAAAGCCGCCATTCATTCCTATACTGATTCCCTGCGGGAAGCGCTGAAGGGCAAGGTCGAGGTCCTCGAACTCGCACCCCCCGCCGTCCAGACCGGGTTGACGCCGGGCCAGGAGAAGCTGGAGGGATATATGCCCCTGAAAGACTTCATTGATGAAGTCATGACCCTGCTGGCCAAGACTCCGACCTCGCGGGAAATTCTGGTCAAGAATGTCGAGCCGCTCCGTTTTGCGGAACGCAATGGCCAGTATGATGAAACCTTGGCTCATCTGAATGATTTTGTCGCCCGGCAGCGGGGCAACAAATAACCTCTTCCGCTTTCCTGCAACCTGCCGCGCCGGAAGCCGCGGCAGGCCTTTCTGAAATCAGTTGGGCATGGGCACCAGTTGATCACCGGAGACCGTATAGTTTTTCTGGTTGTCCGGCCCGATATAATCTATTGCCGGCCTGTCGAAGCGCACTGATTGCAGGCTGTCGGAATAGACCGGGTAGAAGGATCGGCCGTCACGCGGATCGCTCTGCCCCTTATAAACGGTCAGATAGGGGTATGGGTAAACCGGCCGCGCTGCCAGAACAGGAAGGAATTTCAGCACTTCCGGGCCTTGGGGTGCGGAATTTTCATGCTGAAATCCCCAGAAAGCCGGTTGCAGGACGCCGGTATTGCCCGCCGAAATCATTTCCGGCGCAATGCCTTTTTCAGTCCATTCCATGATGGGGGTCAGCAGGTTGGCCTGATTGTAGCTGCCGCCTGTGCCGC
This sequence comes from Oecophyllibacter saccharovorans, assembly GCF_006542375.1. Classification (GTDB taxonomy): domain Bacteria; phylum Pseudomonadota; class Alphaproteobacteria; order Acetobacterales; family Acetobacteraceae; genus Oecophyllibacter; species Oecophyllibacter saccharovorans. Next base: position 964,075 of record NZ_CP038143.1, read on the forward strand.
AATGACCGACACCTGGAAAGAGAAAGAGACGCAGGAAGGAAGGCACGCGACGGGCGCCGAATTCCTTCTCGACACCGTGATAATAAGCGATCGAAATGCCGGGACTGATGGAAGCATCGGCCAGGCCGTGCCACATCAGCAATTTGCCGCCATTAGCCACGAACTGGTGCAGGTTCGTATTGGTTGCATTGTACAGAGGCGCTGATCGGGCGACGAGGTCGAAATCAGCGCGGTTGAAGGGGAATTCCTCCAGGGTTGAAATGCTGCGTCCCGTTCCCGGGAGCAACAGGTCCTGCAGGCTGTTGAGGGCGATGGCGTAGGACCAGGACCGACCATGCGGTGAGAGCGGCAGAGGCCAGTGAAGTTCAGAGCCTGCAATCATGCCGCCGAGAACGAATTGCTGACTGTCTTCATGGGCCCCGTCATAAAGGGCATCTGCCGCTTTGATCTCCTCGCGTGTGAGGCAGTTTGCGGTGTCAGTCGCACGGGCAGGGCAGGGCGTGGCCCAGTATTTGGAGAACTGGCAGCTATAGGGGTTTTCCAGAACGTCATTTGCCAGGTTGGAGCCGCTCAGGCAGTGGCTCATCACGATGCGGTGCAGCAGGGGAAGCTTGGCGCGCAACAGGATGGCTGTGCCGTCGGGACGACGGTTCATCATCGCGTTCCAACCGTGAAAGAAAGAGTTCTGGAATGTCAGGAAAGAAGCAGGTGCGCCGACGACGATGCCATTGAAGTCCTTGGGATAGCGCTGGGCTTCCATCAGGGCCTCGCGTCCACCTTCCGAACAGCCGATGAAATAGGCGTAATGCGGGGCCACACCGTAAAACGCGTTTACCAGCGCCCGGCTGAACAGGGCGGTCAGGTGCTGGGCCCGGTAAGCGAAATCCAGCCGTTTCTGCGGATCACGTGCCCAGCTCGTATCCAGAAGACCGGCGCGGTGGCCCATGTCAGTCGCTGCCAGGGCCAGCTCCCCATTGGTGGCGGGCATGCAGCCTGTGGCATTGGGCACGCTGAGATTGATGCTGCCGCAGAACCCGTCACAACCGAGCTGCAGCAGGCGCTGAGTCCAGTGCTTGAGAGGGAGGACCACCTGCACGCCGCTGGAAGGCGCCAGGGTTGCGGTGACCTTACAGAACGGATTGCCTCTGGCATCCACGATTTTCTGAGCGGACTGCACCGTGAAAGGCCAATTGAAGCCTTCAAGTTTCCGTCCTTTCAGCGCTTCGCAGGCGATGACGGGTTTCAGGGCTGGAAGGGCAGCGATCTGGGGGGCTGGCTGGAGCGGTGGGGTCTGGGCCTGGGCATTTGTGCCGTACAGAGCCGAAACCAGCAGGAGACAGAAAAAAGCCCGGCTCAGGGCCAGAAGGGAAAAAAGACGCATGGCTCGTGTTCTTCTGGAAGGAGCACGGGCAGGCTGAACTGCCGCACTTGTTGAGAAGTGGCAGTGAGTTTAACCATGTGAAGCCAGGGGTGTTAAGTGAGTTGCAGCCCCGAAAGGTTCTGAAAGAGGCAGAAACGTGGCAGGCGTGTCACACAACTGCGTGACTTGGCCCAAGCTTGCCTGGATGCGGTTGTTCAGTCCGCTTTCCCTGGTTTGAAACCGGGTGCAAAGCCTGCCGGAAAACGGGCGGAGAACAGGCCGAGATCAAGCCAGTGGCCGTTGGAATAGTTCAGCCCTGAAACCCGTCCTCTTTCCAGCATTTCTCCGCCCAGCGCATTCAGGGACTGGCGGAAGCGCGCCTCATCCTTCCGGTCGACCAGGGCGAGATCGCAGCGGAAGCCTGTCTTCAGGGCCTGGGCTGCCGCCTTGGGAGTGAGCAACCGGGTCGCAGGGCCGGTGAGGAAAACGAGGCTTGGTTCATGATCGGTCGCGCTGAGGAGCACACTGTCAGCGCAGGGCCGGTTGGCTGCAAAAAGATCCGCTGCGCGCTGGGAAAGATGGAGGGGGGCGAGACGGGGAATGACTGCCAGGAAAATTCCCGTCTGGGCAATGAAGGCGCAGCCGATGGCGCAGCAGGCGGCCTGGCGCAGGTGACCCTTGAGAATAAGCAGCCCGCTCGCCAGCAGGGGCAGCAGCGCTCCTATAAAGGCCAGCACAACAGCAGCAGGAAAATCCGGTGGGGTGGGAAGCCGTGGGCCCGGGGGATGAAGATGGGCCAGCAACAGCAGGCCTGCACTGCAGAGAAGCAGGCCGGTCAGCATCCATAACAGGCCGTAGACCGACAACAGCGCTTTTCCCCAGCGAGGCAGGCGCACAGGCGGCCAGACGGTCAGGGAAGCGGCTGTCAGAATGGCGAGGGCTGGAAAGGCCGGCAGGACATAATGGGGCAGTTTGGTTGCCAGGCATTCAAAGGTGATCCAGACCGGCAGGATCCAGCAGAGCAGAAAACGGACGGCAGGCGTGTGCCGGTGCGCCCAGATCTGCGGCAGCGCACGGGCCGTGAACCAGGCCCCGGGCCAGAAGCTCAATACGAACAGGAGCAGGTAATAGCCAGGTGGAAATCCATGGGTTTCCTGGGCGTGGGCAATTTTTCCCAGAAGATTGTGGCCGAGAGCGATACGGAAAAAGGCACCATGGCTGGTCAGGGCCATGCACAGGCACCAGGGTGCCACGACCGCCAGGCTCACGAGCCAGCCCCATCCGGGCCGCAAAGCGCGCCAGAGGGTGAAACGCCGATCAGTCAGCCCGAGCAGCAACGGTGTTCCCAGGGCGGGCAGAAGCACGATGGGGCCTTTGAGCATCAGCCCGCAACCCAGTGCCCCCCAATAGAGAAGGGCTGTTCTGAGGGGAACGGGGGACTGGCGGTTGAGGGCCTGCCAGGCGGAAAGCAGCAGGGCTTCGAGACAGAGAATGACAAACAGCAGCGTCGTGTCGATGGTGGCCATGCGGCACTCGGCTGCAAACAGCGTGGAGGCCAACAGGAAAAAGGCTGCGAGAAGGCCGCATTCAGCGCTGAAGGCTGCACAGCCGATCCAGGCGGTGAGGGGGATGGCAAGACTGGCGGCAAGAAGGCTCGGAAGCCGGTAGACCCAGCTCCATTTCAGGGCCTGTGGACCGAAAGCCGCCTTTGCTGCCAGGACTGGCAGGGCTTCCAGCCAGTAGATGCCAGCCGGTTGGAGATAGCGGGGCTGCTCCTGAAAGCGGATGTCCAGGTAATTGCCGCTCAGAACCATCTGTTCAGTCGCTTCCATATAACGCGGCTCGTCCCGGTCGAGAGGGGGAAGCGTCATCCGTCCTGCAAGAGCGAGCAGGAAAGTCAGGAGGCCGAGCAGAAGATAGGCTCTGCCCGGAAGGCGACGGGGAAAAGAAAGGGGCATGGAGATATCTGGTCAGTCGTGGGCGGCTGCTGCGGGAACGGCCGACCCTGACACAGGGGCACCGCTCAGATTGTTTTTTCCGGTCAGATTTCCCTGACGTCTTCAGGCAGTCCGTTCGGCAGGCGGGTCCGGCGCTGCAGCCACAGTACGCCCAGAAGATCGGCGATGCCCACCAGCGCGCGGTTGAGATTGGTGTATTTGGACTGCCCATGCAGACGCGGCCGGTGCCGTGTTTCCAGGCAGTGCAGGCGTGCGCCGTAAGACGTCATCAGGGCCGGCAGGAAGCGGTGCAGGCCTTCGAACTGCGGCAAGGCCAGAAAAAGCTGGCGCGGAAACAGCTTGAGCGGTGCCCCTGTGTCAGGGCAACCATCCTTCAGCAGGCGGCGGCGCAACCCGTTGGCCAGCCGCGTTGCAAGCCGCCGGGAAAAACTGTCACGCCGTTTGCGCCGCACCCCCACGATGAGCGGGCGCTCGCCCTTTCGGGCGCGGTCGCGGGCGTGATGCAGCATGGCGGTGAAGGTGGCGGGATCGTCCTGGCCGTCCCCGTCCATGGTGGCGATCCAGGGCGCACGTGCATGGGTGATGGCTGTTCGCAAGGCAGCGGATTTGCCGAGCCTGCGGGGATGGGCGAAGAGCCGCAGCCGGGGGAGAAAGGCCTGGCGCGCTTCAAGAAGCCGCGCCATCGTTGCATCCGTGCTGCCGTCATCAACAATAATGACTTCCACAGGCGGCAGTGATGGCAATATCTGTGCCAGTTCCCGGCAGACAGGCAGAATGTTCCGCTCTTCATTGAGAACCGTGATCACGACAGCCAGCTCGGGCAGCGGCGCAGAAGACACGGTCGTCCACCTGTCCGGGGCGACCGTTTCAGGCCGCATCAATGACGGAGCTTTCAGGGAAAGAACCTTCAGGCTGCTTCTTCGCGCAGGGCGCGCGGCAAGGCCTTCAGGCTCTGCTCGATCAGCAGATCGGCCAGCTGCTCGTCATCAGCGAGTTTGCGGGTCACGACTTCACGCGAGGCCTGAAGGGCCACATCCATGGCCTGTTCACGGATTTCACGCAGGGCTGCCTGTTCCGCCGCCTCAATGCGCTCCTGGGCAAGCTTTTCATGCAGCCTGGTCATCTCTTCGGCTTCGCGTGCGGCGTTTTCCTTCAGGGCCTCGGCTTCAGCTTCGGAAGCGGCAATGGTCTTCTGGGCGTCGATCTTGGCCTGTTCACGCTCCCGGGTGGCATCCTCGAGCATCTGTTCAGCTTCACGGCGCAGGCGGGTGGCTTCATCGAGATTAGCTCGGATGCCGTCAGCGCGCGCATCGAGCGCCTTGACGAGCACGCGCCAGATCTTCGGTCCGAAGATCACAAAAAAGAGCACGAAAGATAGCGTGACCCAGAAGCGCGGTTCTTGAAAGAGTGTCATGGTTCAGTCCCTTCAGGGCGGCCTGCTCAGCGGCTGGCGCGCTCTACCGCCTCCCGAAGCGCATGGTGGTCATGATGGCCGATCAGACGATCGGTCATGGCAGACGCGGCATTGGTGGCGATCTCCGTCAGGTGTGTGAGAGCTTCGCGGTGGCTCCGGCCGATCCGCTCTTCCGCCTGGCGCAGGTTTTCAGCCAGGCGCGCCTGCGTTGCCTCTGCTTTCTGGCGTGCGTCCTCTCGGGCGGTGTCCCGAATGGCCTGCACATGGGCACGCGCGTGAGCCGCAGCCTCTTCGCGTGCCTTGACCAGATCCTCATGGGCCGCGGCGGCGGCATCTTTCGCATTATGGGCCAGGTTGAGGTCATTCTGGATACGCTCACGCCGGTTGCGCAGGAGGTCTTCCATGCGCGGCAGGGCCGAACGGCTCAGAATGAGATAGAAGATGATGAAAATGACCGCACCCCAGACAACCTGTCCCAGAACAAGGGGATTGCTGAACTGGAGCTGGGGCATGCCTTCCGCCATCGCCTGCCCCGGCAAGGCCACGGCAGCAGCGACGGACAGGACAGTGCGGGGCGTAAGGCGGCGCATCGTTCCGCTCCTCAGCCGAACAGGATCATGAAGGCCATCAGCAGGGCGAACAGGCCCGTGGCTTCCGCCAGGGCGAAGCCAAGCATGCCCAGCCCGAAAACATGGGAGCGTGAAGCGGGGTTGCGGCCGATGGTGCTGACAAGGGCGGCGAAGACGCTGCCGATACCCACGCCTGCGCCTGCCACACCGATGGCAGCAAGACCGGCACCAATTTCGCGAGCAGATTGAAGATCCATGGTAAAATTCCTTCAAGTCAGGCCAGTCAGGAGACCGGCGGATACCAAGACGTCAGTCAAGAGATCAGTGAGTCGTCTCACAAGCCTCTTGCAGATACATGCAAGTGAGGATTGCAAAGACATAGGCCTGCAGGCCCCCCACCACGAGTTCGAGACCCATCAGGGCGATGTTGATCACCACCGGAGCCGCGCCTAGAACATACCCGATGGTCCCCAGGCCAGCCAGCATGATCGTGAAGCTCGCGAATACCTCGAGCAGCACGTGGCCTGCCACCATGTTTGCAAACAAACGGATGGAAAGGCTGATGGGCCGCGAGAGATAGGAGAGGATCTCGACCGGTACGAGCAGGGGGGCGAGCGCGACAGGCGCACCTGCGGGCATGAAATGCTTAAAGAAGCCAAATCCCTGGTTATAGATCGCCACGAAAATGGCCATGATGAAAACGACCATCGCCAGCGCCAACGTCACGACGATGTGGCTGGTGAAGGTGAAGGAGTAAGGCAGAAGGCCAAGATAGTTACCGGCCAGAATGAAGAAGAAGAGGGCGAAGATGAACGGAAAGAAAGCCGTTCCCTTTTCGCCGATCGTACTGATCGCAAGTTCCCTCACGAATTCGTAGGCTATCTCCGCTGCGGATTGCAGCCTCCCCGGCACGACGGCTTTGGTCCGCATGCCCAGATACAGAAAGGCCAGAACCAGCCCGCACGCGATCACCATGTAGACCGGCGATTGCGAGAGATGCAGTTTCTCCCCCACCGCTCCCAGGACCGGATGCAGCTCAAACTGTCCGAGCGCGTCAATCTTTGCCACGCTTTCCACTCCCGTTCTTCTCAGCGTCGGCAGCAGAGTCAGTCTCTGATACCGGCGTGTTGACAACCCGCCAGACATTTCTCATGCCGGCACCAAAGCCCAGCAGGGCGAACAGGAGCGTGAAAAGGGGCTTGTGCCCTGTCTCACGGTCCAGCCATACCCCGATTGCAGCCCCCAGAATGACGCCTGCAATCATGTCGCTTGCCACCCGCATTGCCATGCCGAAAGCGGTGGGAGTCTTGTTCGCCGCCGCTTTCTCCAGCGCCTTTGCATCACCGGGAAGCAGCCGTTTCTGTGCCTCGGTCAGACGTGCGTCAAAGGCACGGGTTTCGCTGCTTTCAGGCTGAGTCATGGCAGGTGGCTCCCGACTCCTCTGCGTTGCGGTGCGACGGGCTGACAGGCCTGCGCCTGTTTCCCTGCGGGTCCGGGAAACCTCTGCATGCATATTTGTGCCTGATGCCGGTAGGTCTGCCATCCCGTCGCCCCAATTTCTGAGGTAGCTAGCCATTGCCGTCCTGCAGTGTCAACAAACACCCCCCGCAATGCAGCCATCGCATCAGGACACGACAGCGCTTTCAGCCCGCAACAGCCGCGCCTTCAGCTTACAAGTCTTAAAGACCCGCCCTTAGAGCCCTTGCGCCGGTTTTTACGGGCAGGGCCGGCAGGACTGCCACGGTCCGGCTGTGTCTGCTGCGGGGCGTTTGTATTCTCCTCGAAAGGGAGCTGGGGATCACGGGTCGCATTGCGTTCTTCAGGCGCCGCATCGGGAAGAGCCTGATCGAGATAGGCAGCCGAGAGGGTACGGAAGGCGTAATCGAGCATAGAGGAGGCGTAGGCCACGGCAGGATCGCCTTCCACCGTTCCGCAGGGACCGAAACGGGTATGGGCAAACTGCGCCACAAAGGTTTCCAGCGGGGCGCCGAACTGCAGCCCGATGCTGACCGCCTGGCTGAGACATTCCATAAGACCGCGGATCATCGGGCTTTCACGCGTGGGTGTCAGTGAAAGCGCTGCCAAGGTGCCGTCGCTGAACTGGCTGGTCTGCATGACCAGCGGATGACCGCCGACCGAGACGCGCTGGCTGAACCCCTTCTGGCGCGCGGGAAGCGGGCGGCGCACGCCGCGCTCAAGGCGTGTCCGCACCTCTTCCAGCTCGGGTTCGGGCATGGGGGGCAGGCAGTCACAGAAAGGTGCGAGCGCTGACTGCATCCTGGCTTGTGCACCTGAGGGAGATCGGGTGAAAGGCAGAGTGCCTTCCAGGGCTCTTGCAAGGGCGGTCTCAGGTGTAAGACCGAGATGCGCCAGGCGTGCCAGGGTTGAGGGGCGGAGATGGCCTTCATCATCAACGGGAGAGAAAATGGGCGCCAGCCCGCATGATTCCACGCCCAGCAGCGCTTCGGTCGGTGTCGGAACAGTGAATCCCGTTTCAACCGGTGCCAATGGGAATGGGGCCGGGGTGGTGGGGTCCTGTTGGCCTGCCAGCGCTTCGGTCCCATGGGCTTCAAGCGTGCGTGCCACCTGTTCAAGATCGGGAAAGGAAGGGCTGGGGAAAGCCGGCTGGATCTTCTGCGTGCCCAGTCCTGCCACCTGGCGGGCCAGGGCGGCGACCGCGCTGGCGAATTCACGCCCTGCCGGGCTGTCGTAATCAAGCCCCAGCGCTGCCAGGCAGGCATCAAGGTCAGTCAGGCTCACAATCCCTGCGACAGGCTTTTCTTCGTCTGCGGGCGATAAACTTTCAAAAAGCGGCAGCGCTCCGCTGCGGGCGTCATGCCCGCTGGCCTGAAGTCGGCGCAGGCTTTCACAGGCCAGGCGCAGACTGGCAATAAATTGCTCAGTGGCAAAACTGCCTTCCTGGACGAAGCCTGCCAGGCGAAGAACGAAACCTGGCTGTTCGTCAGGACGGCGCTGCCACAGCGCGGCGTTCGGCGCCATCTGGCGCATCAGCAACAGGCAGGAGAGGCTGCGTCCGACAGGCGGGGCTTCTTTGGGCGTACCGGGAAGGCGCGGGGTCATCTCGATCGCATCAACCCAGCGTGCCGCTTCACTCGACAGGCGGACCGGTCCGCCGTCTGTCGGCGTCAGGCAGGCGAGTGCCTGTGCCGCCGCATCCTCCCAGGAAGCAGGCAGAATGACGGTGCGGACGATTTCATCGCGCGGATCGGGACTGTCCGGATCCGGGCTGATGTGAAGCGTTCGCATCCGAACGCCGCTCCAGTGTAGATGCGCTTTCATATTGCCGATTCTAGGCTTCATGAGCGCAGGCGAAAAGAAGCATGGGGGTGTCTGGGCGGGTGATTCATGCACTTAAAAACGCGGAACATGGGGATAAGGGGGATAAGTCTGCTCAATAGTCTCAGCCTCTGAGCAATCCGGGCCTCTGGGCAATCCGGCCGGGCGATTGGACGGCGGGGGCCGTGTGGGGTAGAGACGCTTTAAGTGCTTTAAGTAAAGTACTTATCAAGTGCGCCAGGGCTGCTCAGGCTTCAGGGTTGCGTGACAGGAAAGGAGTTTCATGACGGGCGGGAACGGAATTGCAGAACGCATGGTTGCCGACAGCCCCTTTCAGGCACGGCAGCTCCTGCAGACACGGGTGGAACTTGGCGTGGGGCTGGTCGTCACACTGGCGCTGGTCATTCTGATGGGCCTGGCGTTGGCGGGGCACCAGCAGAAGGGGAGTGCCGGCTACGTGCTGCATGCGACCTTCAGCCATATTGACGGGCTGGATGTCGGCTCCGAAGTGCAGCTGGCAGGCGTGCCGGTAGGCCATGTGCTCACGACAAGCATTGACCCCCATAATTATCAGGCCGAAGTCGCCTTTACCGTCGCTCCTGATGTGCAGTTGCCTGTCGATAGCGGTGCCATTATCACGTCAGCCTCCCTGCTGGGGGGCAAGTATATCGCCCTGTCACCAGGGGGTGACACAGTCATGCTCAAGCCAGGGGGGGTGATCAGCGAGACACAGGGCTCCATCAGCCTGGAGCAGCTGCTCAGCAAGTTCATCTTTTCCGTTACTGATTCACTGCAGCAGAAAACCTCCTCCTCCCATGCTTCTCCTGCAGCCTCAGCCGCTCCGGACTCCGGCTCGGGACGATGAGCCGCGAAGCAGGTCTTCCGGAAGGCGTGGCTTCCTCGCTTCCTCCCTGGCTTGACCGGGAGGGGCAGGCGCTGGAGTGTGCAGAGAAACTGCGCGTCCTGACTGAAAATGAAGCGGAGTTTCTCCAGGTTCTGTCAGATGTCTGGGAAGACGCCCTGGTCATGGAAGTGGCACCGGAAATGATGCGGAAGCGGTTGGAAACCTTGCTCCGGCGCTTTGTCGACGACCAGGTGCCCACCGATTGGAAGGCTGACCGGGAAGCCGGCACTGAAACAGCTGTGAAAGAAGATTCGAAAAAGGGATGAAATGACCAGGAAATCTTCTTTCACAGCCTTCACACTGGTTGGCACCCTGGCCGGGCTGAGCGGTGCAGGCCTTGTTCAGGCAGCGACCAACCTGCCCCTTCCGCAGGTTTACCCGCCTGATACCTGGTCAGGCCGGGCCACAGCGGTCGTGCGGGTGCTGGACCGCTTGGATTCCCATACGGAAGAGCTCGTCATCCCTGTCGGCACGACCGGCCATTACCGCACGCTTGACCTGTCCGTTTCGGCCTGTCTTGAACGCCCTCCCACCCTGCCGCCGGGCGTTGCGGTGCATGTGCGTCTGCAGGATGGAACGGGTGAGCCGGTTGAGGCGCGTAACGATGCGTCGCAGCCAACCGGGCAGCCTGCCGGCTCCCAGGCGGCTGATGCAGAAACGCTCGGGACGGGGGGAAACGACGTCGTGCCCAGCAATGGCGCTGTGCAGCCTGCCGCCTCCCCAGCCACCAGGCCTGCGGTCGCGCCTGTGACCTCGCCCTTTGATGGCTGGCTTCTGTCTGGTCTTCCTTCAGCATCCGTTTACGCCAACCCACTTTATTCAGTGGAGGCGGTCCGCTGTGAGGGCGCGGAAACAGCGCCGTCCCCAGGCTCAATAAGCGCTGCGATGGCTGCTCAGGCGGCTGAAAGTGCAAAGAACCAGGGTCAGACTGGCCCGGCCGCCCCAACGAACACGTCAGGACCATCAGGCACAACTGATTCTAATGCCACTAAGACCCCTGATGGGCCAGCGGGTGAAAGCACACCTTCTCAGAGTGGAGAAGGCGGTGCAGCTAACACCGGTGCGGCTGAAGCTTCTGCTTCCAACCCTTCGGGAGGGGAGAGCTCCGGCCAGTCGGAAACCCAGAAAAGCGGGGAAAATCCTTCGCCGCAGGAGAGTGGCGCTGCAGCCACTCCCCCGGCGGCTGTTCATCACAGGGAAGCGACGACCGCCGCAGGCGCAGGAAATACGGGTGGAGAGAACGGTAGTCGGATGCGTGATCCGGATGCGGCCTATGTGCCGCCCAAGCCTCATTCCGATTCCAACAACCCTGCTGCCGGCAGCGCCGCTATGACGGCTCCTCCGCAACCGCAGGGGCCCCATCGTCGCGCCCTGTCGCTGCTGCCGACCGACCAGGGAGCACCTGCTGTGCCCTCTGAGAGCCAGGCCGCCCCTCTGCCCCCACCCCAGCCCTTTGCCTCTTCCACCACTAGGGGGGACAGCAGCGACATGCCTGCGCCTGCCTCTGGTCCGGCCCATTCGCATGCGCCGTTGCGCTTGGCCCCGCCCCTTTCAGGACCGAACTGAGAGGCCTGAAATCTTTAAGACTGAAACTGGCAAAGGACAGGACTTTGCCCAATACAGATACAGGACAGATACTGGGCCGGAGAAGTGAAATGCTGAAACGGACGTGGGAAGGCTGTGGCGGAATGTTCAGACTTTTCAGGACGATCAGGGGCATCGGAGCGGTCTTTCTGCTTGCTGCCATCGTCGCCCTGCTGGCGGCCTGGGGCCTGCAGAATTTCATGCATCTCGTGCCGTGCGAGCTCTGCCTGTGGGAGCGGCGACCCTGGCGCGTGCTGGTCGTTCTGGGGGCGTTGATTCTCGTCATTCCCAGGCGGTGGGGCTATTGGCTCATTCTTCTCGGCCTGGCCTGTCTGGTGATCAGTCTGGGCCTGTCGCTGCTGCATATCGGCGTTGAGCTCGGTTATTGGGCCAGCCCGGCACCGGAATGCCACATGCTCGTGGAACCGAAAGGTGACTTCCAGGACTGGATGAAAGCCCTGCCGCCCCGTCCGACGAAGCCTTGTGACCTGCCGGATTATCCCTTCGGCCTGCCGCTGTCGCTCACCACAATCTCCGGTATTTACACAGCCCTGGTGAGCCTGTTCAGCTGTTGGTGTGTGCTGGGACTGTTGAAAAACAGGCAGAAGAAAAAAGACGTGCGTTCTGCGCCGAAGAGGCCCGGTAAGGGATCAGGTAACGGAAAATACCCATGACTCAGCCAGCACCGTCGTCACCTCTTCCCTCTGTGCCATCAGTGACCCCAGTGATCATGGAGGCCGGTGCGCGAGAAGCCCGCAGCCTGGATGACTTCCGCAATCTGTACCGGCAGGGCTTCATGCGCGTGGCCGCGTGCACGCTGCCCGTCACCCTGGCGGATCCGCAGGCAAACGCTCGCGCCATTGCCGAACAGCTTCGTCAGTGCGACCGGGAAGCTGTCGGTCTGGCGGTCTTTCCGGAACTCGGATTGAGCGGCTATACGCTTGAGGACCTGCATTTCCAGGAACTGCTTCTCGACAATGTGGAGGAAGCGCTGCAATGGCTGGCGGAAGCCACGCGTGATCTCATGACCGTGGCTGTCATCGGGCTGCCTCTGCGTAAGGGGGATCAGCTTTATAACTGTGCTGCCGTTCTGCAACGGGGCCGGATTCTGGGAATCGTGCCCAAGACCGTCCTGCCGCGCTACCGGGAATTCTATGAACCGCGTTATTTCACCAGCGGCGCCCAAAGCGGTGGTGAAGGTGCAGCAGGATTCCTCACCCTGAAAAAGGGCCAGCCAGCCAGCCAGCCCCTCCCGTTTGGAACAGATCTGCTCTTTCAGGCTGAGGACGTGCCAGATTTCACGTTTGGCGTGGAGATCTGTGAAGATCTGTGGGCGCCTGCCTCCCCCGGCAGCGACCTGGCCATGGCAGGTGCAACAGTACTGGCCAATCTTTCAGCCTCGCCGGTCACGGTCGGACGATCCGAAGAACGCGATCTCCTGTGTCGCGCGCAGTCAATGCGGGCCTTGTGCGCCTATGTCTATGCAGCTTCGGGTGCGGGCGAATCAACCACCGATCTGAGCTGGGACGGCCAGACGACCATCCACGAGGCCGGACGCCTGCTCGCAGCAGGCAAACGGTTTCCGCAAGAGGCAGAAAAAGTGGTGGCCGATATAGACCTGACTCTTCTGCGCCAGGAGCGGTTGCGCAACGGTCATTTCAGCCCTCGGCGTCCTTTCAGAACCGTGTCTTTCACCCTGCAGCCTCCTGCAGGCGATCTGGGGCTGAAACGGCTGGTGCCACGCTTCCCCTTCCTTCCACCCGCAGCAGGCGGGCTGGAGGCGCCGGCACTGGCGTCGGCAGAGGGGAGCGCGGCTCTTGCCCGGGAATGCGAAGAGATCCTGGATATCCAGGTGCAGGGCCTCTGCCGCCGCCTGCAGGCTTCCGGCGCCAGGTGCATGGTGCTCGGGGTCTCGGGCGGGCTGGACAGTGCGCTGGCTCTGCTGGTGGCTGTGAAGGCAGCACAGCGGCTGGGCTGGCCGGCCTCACGGATTCTGGCCCGATCGATGCCAGGTTTTGCAACCGGGACTGAAAGCCGGTCCCTTGCAGAAAAGCTGATGGAAAGTCTTGGCGTTTCAGGCGGAACGCTGGATATCCGTCCGACCGCGCGCTCAATGCTGCAGGCGATCGACCATCCCTCTGCCGCCTGGCTGGGTGAGGGGGAAGAGGCTGGCAGAACTGCTGAATATCACGCCCCGGCCGTTCAGAAGGCCCCTGACGGGGTGTGGGATGTGACGTTCGAGAACGTGCAGGCAGGATTGCGGACTGATTTCCTGTTCCGCCTGGCCAACCAGCATGGCGGTCTGGTGATCGGGACAGGCGATCTGTCCGAACTGGCGCTGGGCTGGTGCACTTACGGGGTGGGAGACCAGATGGCGCATTACAACGTTAATGCCGGTCTACCGAAAACCATGGTCCAGCAGCTGGTGCGCTGGTGTGCGCAGGCGGGGGGAGATCAGGATGGGATCTGGCCTGCGGACTGCCGTGAGATCCTGGACCGAATCGTCCAGGCGGAGATCACGCCGGAACTCGTTCCCGATACAGGGCAGGGCCAGCAGAGCACTCAGGCGCATATCGGTCCCTATCTCCTTCAGGACTTCACGCTTTACCAGGTGCTCAGACACGGGTTTTCACCCTGGCGAATCGCTTTCATGCAGGAGAAAGCCTGGGGGGCCGGCTCACAGTCACCCTATCCGCCTGGCTATCCGGAAGCCGACAGGGCCAGCTATACACTTGAAGAAATCATCCGTTGGATGCGTGTTTTCATGAGGCGCTATTTCGCCACCAGTCAGTTCAAGCGTTCCGCCATGCCGAACGGTCCGAAAATCCTTGCAGGCGGCGCCCTTTCTCCACGGGGTGACTGGCGGGCCCCTTCTGATGGCAATGCAGAGATGTGGCTGCGTGACCTGGAACAGGTGTCGGCTTTGCTGGGGCAGGGTAAATGATCTGTGACTTCAGGAATTCAGTAAATATTGTTTTAGATCTTGAGGAAGCAGTACTGAATTATTTCCTGTAGCGATTCCGCGTCTCACTTATCTGCTTCTTGGGATCGGTGAGAGAGTGGAAAAGGCGGAAAACCCTGAAAAAGAAGACACGCTCTTCAAGCTGAAACAGCACGGAAAGAATCGGGAATCGATCCCACATAAAGGATTAGGTTTCGCTTTTTCTGCCAGCGCTCTGGTGAATCTCGGGTGATTCGCGCTTGGCTGTGCTCCAGTTTTATTTGGAATGGGCGAGATATGCCTGAATTCCCTGGCGTATTTCCTGCTTTTTGGTCCCGGCAGCGGATTGACTAAATATTAATGTTCTCTTATAGATCCATAAAACCCTGCAATCTGCGAGCGCGTTTCATGCTGTGGTGAGGGGAAGAAAGTTTTTTTCAGTCTGTTACGTGTGAGGGCCCATGCCGTTTATCACAGTTGTAGGGGCATCGAGTCAGCCATTTGCCCTGAATGTTGCAAGCCAGCGTACCAATACGCTGGGAAGCCAGTTTCACGAGGCTATCGTCAGCATGCGCGCCGATGCGCCTGTGGCGAACGCTTCCGTTGGTGGTGCTGATCAGCAGCCTGCCTGGGGCGGTCTGACGCCGAGCAGCCTGCCTGAGAACACGGCCGTCTCCGGCCAGCATCCTTATGCTTCCCTGTTCCGCGACACCCACCTGCAGGCCAGCGGTCTGCATCCTGCCAGCGTCAGCGGCGCCCTGAGCGACACCATTTCCGCCGGTGGAGATCTGCATCTGACGCAGGGCGTGGCTTCCCATACGGATCTGAGCTTCATCAGCGGTCCCGGTTCCGTCACGGGCGCCGGCCAGGCCAGCCTCTTTGGGGCACACGGGCAGATCGCCAACTATCTGGCCCAGCAGGCTGCTGCCCGTCAGAGCCAGCAGCTGGCCCGATTTGATACCCTGCATGGCGCCCATCATAACGGTCAGTCCATTCTGCCGCAGGCCGCTTCCTCGCATGCGGTGCTCAATGCCTGGAATGAACACCAGCATGGCCAGCAGGCTAGCGTTGCCGGGGCGATGCAGGCGGACACCGTGCATGGCGCCAAGGGCGTGACGGTTCCGGGCGCGCAGAAGAACGCGGCCCAGGATCTGCTGAAGTTCCTCGATAGCTCCAAGGCTCAGCACAACGTGCTGAAGGATTTCGGCAGCTCTGCCGGCAACATGGTCGGCCTGAACCCGCAGCACGGTCAGGGCGGTGCCCAGAGCGCCATGAGCGTGCTGGGTGGCGGCCTGTTCGACAAGAGCGGTGCGCACAAATCGTCCCAGATCACCTTCCTGGACGATCAGTACGCCCAGAAGCACTCTCATCCGTTCAAGTCGCACTGATTGGTCGGTTCCGGAGCCGCATAAAGCGGCTCCAAGGAAACCGAAAAAAAGGCCATGTTCCCGAAGGGACATGGCCTTTTTCTTGTGGTGCTTGAAAGCGTTTTCCGGGCTTTTCGGAGCCTCCCGATTTCAGCTGGGGCTTACCACAGCTCACGCTCCGCCTTGAGGTCATGATTCCTGCGTGCCGTGCGACGTGCGCTCCGGCGTTCCTTCATTTCCCAGCGTAGTCTTTCGGTGATCCTGATCACGTGGAGATCATGCTGGGTGCGCGAGCAGGCGACATACATGAGCCGGCGCTTGTCGCGCCCCTGTTCGGCAATGTTGTAAGTATCCACGTAGACATGGGGGATGGAACGTCCCTGCGCGCTGTGGATAGTCTGAGAGTAGGGAGACTTCAGGTTGGCCAGGAGCTTCAGGCTGTCGACCTCAGCGCGGGTCTCGTCATACTCGTCCATTCGCCGCTCGGCAAAGAGCCGGCTGCATTCCTGATAGAGCGTATCCAGCAGATCAAGAAAGCGGGTCTGGTCCTCGGGCGAGACACAGCGGATCTCCCCTTCCACGTTCATGTCCAGATTGCGCACGCGCAGGTGGTAGACCGGACAGGTGAAGTCGCGGGCCAGGGTCTGTTCAGCCACACCGAGAATTTCCAGAATCTGAATGATGTTGCCACGGTGGCCGAGATGACGGCGCTTCCAGGGAATGTGGCGGCCAAGCCGGAGATATTCCCCGACGCAATAAACCTCATCTCCATAAAGCGCGTGGTGGGCAAGGCGTTTGACCTGCTCTACCGCAGTATTGGTATAGGCCAGGTAAGTGATCTTCCAGGGATCGGGTGACTTCTTGAGGTGCTCGAGAAAAGCTTCGATCATTTCATGGCGGGTGTCGTAAACGATGATCTGGGAGACATCGCCGAACTGGTTGACTTCCCGCACGGTTTTCTGGGGCCAGACCAGCCTGTGGCGCAGTTCCTGGCAAAGTTGCAGCACAGGCCCTGAATTGCGCATCTGCTCTGTCAGGGTCATGTGCGGCATTTTGTCAAAGACATGGCTGGCATCGCGGCGCATGACAGGTTGAAGCTGGTTTGAATCCCCCAGATAGATGACAGGAATATCGCGGGAAGCTTTTTCGATCTCTCCCAGCTCATATTCTCCGATCATCGAGACTTCATCGGCAAAGATGATGCCGAAGCCGTCAATGTTCCGGAAAGCGCCTTTAGGGAAGTAATCCTGTCCTGTCACACGGTCAGCCTGCGGCCCCTGGCCCAGAAAGGCGGCGACCGTCATGAGAACCACCGGAGGATCTTCCCCTTCGATCCAGGCCGGGTTGAGACGGTGGGTGAACTGCAGTTTGGCCACATGGGTAGGGCACAGGATAAGAATCCGTCCCTTGCGGTGGCGGCGTTTCATCAGCTCGGCAATGGCTGCACAGGCGGTGAAGCTCTTACCTGTTCCGGCGGGGCCGTTGAGATAGAACTGACCGTTCTCCATTTCCAGAATATGGTGCACGGCCTTGCGCTGCTGCTCATTGAGCGAGGCCAGAACGTCACCCGAAAAAAGCGCCTTGCGTTCTTTTCTGGAAGAAGATTGGTGGTGGTCGGAAGAAGAGTCTGCCTCATTGCCTGCAGCGGCCGGGATGCCGTCAGTCGGCAAGGGAGCGGCGTCATTTCTCTCGTTCATCAGCAATCAGTCCCGAGTTTGCAACAGCCCAGGTCCTGCCAGCGCCTTACAGAAGAGTAAAGGCTGGCGGAAGGGCCATTTCAGTCACATGCCTTTGGCGGCAGTCTTCTTCAAGAGATCACGTTAGGAGAAAAGCGCAGGCAGGAAAAGGCACCGCCTGACGGTAATGCTCTGCTGAAACCGACTGTTTCACAGTGAATGATAAGATGAGTTTTTGCAGAATGGCTGGGACGGGAGGATTCGAACCTCCGCATGGCGGAATCAAAATCCGCTGCCTTACCACTTGGCTACGTCCCAAGGCTGAAGAGGTTTTACAGTCCTCCCTCCCGAAGGTAAAGGCCCTAGCTGGGCTGAAGCCGGGGAGAATTCAGAGGGGCGGAGGCACATAATCCGGCAGATCGTCATCATCCTCTTCCGTCTCCATGACGAAGGTCTCTGTGACGCAACCGGAGTTGAAATCCTCTCTTTCAGTTCTGTCCCCAGACCCGCTGGGAGCAGCTTCATGGTCGGTCGGGGGGGAAACCGATTCAGGTTCAGGGAGGGGCTTGAGCAGCCCTAGACGCTCGGCGCGGTCCAAAGCACCGTCAAGGGCCTGCATGGTTTCAGAGAGGTCCGGGCTGGTATCACACTCCCAGGCACGCAGGGTGTGGCTCCAGATGCCCAGCAGGGCCTGCAGGCGTACCGCACCGCCCAGGCCGCGGCAATCCAGACCGGCGCTGTCGGCCATCCATTTCATGCTGTCGAACGTGGCCGCCCCCAGCCCCGCTGCCAGTGGGGGATCAAAGGGCAGGCCGTGCATGACGGCCCGCACCCCTTCACGGAAGGACTGGAATACGTCGATACGGTGCATGAGACGCTCGAAAAGACGTTCACGTACAGTCCGCCCGCCGTTGCTCTCCCCCAGGGCCGCGTCATCGGCCAGGCGGTTGAGAGTCAGGAGAAGCTGGATCTTGAAGGGATAGCGGTTGCGTACTTCAACCACCGCGAGCCCGGCTGCCTGGGCGGCCATAACGAGCGAAAACCGGTGCCATCCTTCCCGGCCCGCCAGGTCCATGGCGGCTTTCAGCAGGGCCAGATCGAAGTTGTCTGCGCCAACCATGGCCGTTTCTGAAGCGCGCTCCGCAGAGAAAGAAAGGGGAAAGCCACCGGCCTGCATGTCAGATTCCATTGAGCTGCTCGGGATCTCAGTCGTCCAGTTCCGCAGCCCGTTTGGCGGCTGCGCGGGTGGCTTGGGGAACAGTGCGCGGCCAGGCATCAGGTGCGCTCAGAACGTCGAGCGCTGCGGCCGTTGTGCCGTTGGGGCTGGTGACGTTCTGGCGCAGCGTTGCCGCTGATTGCGGCAGGTCGTGCAGCATCTTTCCCGCGCCATAGATCATGTTGCGCGCCAGCTGCGTGGCTGTCTCGCGGCTCAATCCCAGCTCCACCCCCGATTTTTCCAGCAGCTCCGCCAGCAGGAACACATAGGCCGGCCCCGAGCCGGAAAGCGCTGTGACGGCGCGCAAATCCTCTTCCTTCGGTACTTCAACCACGGCACTCACGTCACTCATGAGCTGATGGGCGAGGGCTTTCATGGGGGCTGAAACAGTCGGCCCGGCATAGAGCCCGGTCGTGCCGGCATTAACACTGGAGGGGGTATTGGGTATGGCGCGGATGACGGCCATGTCCGGATTGCCGCAGGCGCGCGCCAGATCCGCGCAGCTCTTGCCAGCCATGATGGAAAGCAGCGTACTGTGTGTCAGGCCTTTGCCCAAGTGCTCCCGAAGGGCTGCAAGCAGTTCTGCCGCGCCGGCCGGTTTGACCGCCAGCACGATGAGGGCTGGCGCCAGATCGGCGGGCAGGTCCTTTACCTGGCGGTAGATCGGCGCATTGCCGGGGGCTTTTTCAAGTTTATGGTCAAGGATGACCAGGCGTGGCGGATGGGCGCTGGCTGCCCATCCCTGCGCCAGGGCCGAGCCCATCCGCCCGCAGCCGGCAAGAAGGATCACGGGCGCATCTGAGGAAGAAGGGGCGGAAGCGGGATGTGGCGCAGTCATATCAAGAGCCTTTTGAAAAACAGATCGGGAACCGGGCCGGACCGGGATGGCAACGGGTCAGGCGCGAAAGAAACACTGGCGTTCAGGCTGCGTGGTGTTTCTTCTGTTTGGAATCATTGAGGCGACGTTCCAGCTGATCGACGCGTTCTGTCAGAGCGGCCACCTGACCTGACAGTTTTTCTTCGGCCAGGCGTGCCCGGCTGGCCATTTCGCAGACAGCTTCGAACTCATCGCGCCGCACGAGATCAAGGGCATTGACGAGCTCGTCGATTCGGGCCTGCACGAGCGCATGGACCTCTTCACGCGCGCCGCTGAAAGCGGAGAAGGCCGTACCGGCAAGACCGGTGAGATCGTCGAAGATGCGGGGGCGGTCAGCCATGAGGGAACTCCCGGACAGTGTAGGTTGTGACGCAGGGCGGAACGAAGGGGCCCCTTCGGATTTCTGATGAGTCTTTGACCCTTTTTCGCGCCCGACTATACAGGAAGAATGATGATCGTCACCGGCGGGGCCGGATTTATAGGCTCATGTCTGCAGGCAGCCCTGTTCCGGCGTGGCGAGGACACGGTCGTGGTGGACCATCTGGGCCAGCAGGGCAAGTGGCGCAATCTGGCAGCCCATCCCCCCTCTGAAATCGTCAGTCCGCAGGCGCTGGAAGGTTTTCTTGAAACACTGCGCGCGCACGGCCGGAAACCGCGTGCGCTCCTGCATCTGGGCGCGATCAGCGCCACTACGGCTTGTGACGGGGACCTGGTCTGGCAGACCAACGTGGCTCTCTCGCAGCGGCTCTGGCAGTGGTGTGCGCAGATGGAGGTGCCCTTTATCTATGCGTCTTCTGCCGCGACTTACGGCAATGGCGCTTGCGGTGCAGCCAACCCTGCTGGCCATGAAACTGCCGAGGAAGCAGGTGAAGGCGGCCCAACCGCGTTTCAGGACGGTCTTGCCGGCGTGCCCGGCCTGCGCCCGCTCAATCTGTATGGCTGGTCCAAACAGGCCTTTGATCTGTGGGTCAGAACAACCCTGGAACGTGGGGACCCGTCACCGCCGCAATGGGCGGGGCTGAAGTTTTTCAATGTCTACGGTCCCAATGAATACCACAAGCAAGAGATGGTCTCGGTGGTGAAGGTCAAATATGATGAAGTCCGGGCGGGCCGGCCGGTGACGCTTTTCCGCTCTGACGGGGCCGGTCTGGCCGATGGCCACCAGAGACGTGATTTCATCTGGGTGGGAGATGCGGTGCGCGTCATGCTGTGGCTGCTGGACCATCCGCAGGTCAGCGGTCTGTTCAACTGCGGCACCGGCGCGGCGCGGACTTATCTTGACCTGGCCCGTTTGACCTGTCGGGCGGCAGGGCGTCCTGAAGACATCGCTTTCGTGCCGATGCCTGAAAAACTGCAGGGGCAGTATCAGTCCTACACCTGTGCAGACCTTACACGCCTGCGTGCCGCCGGCTATACCGCCCCTTTCACGAGCCTTGAAGACGGGATCAGCATGTATGTGGAACAGTTTCTCATGAGGGGATCGCAGGCCTGTCTGGATGACCCGTCACAGGGGGCCGCGCGCTGGGCAGGAGGTTACCTGTGAGTGCGCCGCTGATGTTTCCGGCCATTGATCCGGTCGCCTTTCATCTGGGGCCCTTCAGCGTGCGCTGGTATGCCCTGGCCTATATCACGGCCTTCATCATCGCCCTGCCCATCGCGCGCCGTCTCTGCGCGCTTCGCCCGATTGTCGCGGGCCCGCGGACAGTCGATGACTTCCTGTTCTACGCCGTTCTGGGCGTGTTGCTCGGCGGTCGGCTGGGCTACGTGCTGTTCTACAGGCCGCTTTTCTATCTCTCCCATCCGCTGGCCATTCTCGAAACCTGGAAGGGCGGCATGTCCTTTCATGGCGGTGCGCTCGGGGTCATTCTGGCACTGGCTTTCTACTGCTACCGGCGTAAGCTGTCGTTTCTGGGCTTCTCCGACCGTATCACAGTCGTGATTCCCATCGGGCTGGCGCTGGGCCGGTGCGCTAATTTCATCAATGGCGAATTGTGGGGCCGCCCTGCGCCAGCAGGCTGGCCGGGCGCGATGATCTTCCCGGCTGCCGGTCCCATGCCCCGTTTCCCGTCCGAACTCTATGAAGCCGCGACGGAAGGCGTGCTGCTGCTTGGGGGCCTGCTGGTGGCAGCCAGTTTCCAGGCGGTCCGTGCGCGGCCCGGTCTGCTGTCAGGCCTGTTTCTGACCGGCTATGCCTGTGCCCGGGCCTTCTGCGAGCTATTTCGCGAGCCGGATGCCAATATCGGCTATCTCGCCGGCGGCGTGACCATGGGGCAGGTGTTGTGCCTGCCGATGGCCCTGGCGGGGGCTGCACTGGTCGTTCACGCTCTCATGCGCCCCCCTGTCATGACCCTGTTCATGAGCCCTGGCGCGGAAGTGGGCTTCGTGCCGGAAAGCGCTGCTGGGCCAGAGTCGGAAACTGGTTCAGAATGAGCCTTTTGCGCCTGAAGGAGCCGAGCCGGTCATGAGCCAGGGACAGAATACCTCCTCTCAGCGCCAAAGCGTGACACCGTTGCGGGTCGGGCTGCTGGAGGTGCCACATGGTTTTTTCACGCGTGAGGGTGGGGTGTCGCCCGCGCCGTGTGCAACGCTGAACGGGGGGATCAACACGGTTGACGCGCCCCGGAACGTGGAGGAAAACCGTCGCCGCATCGCAGACTGCCTGGATGTGACACCGCAGAACATGCCGGCACTTCGGCAGGTGCACGGCAACAGGGTGATCGTGATCGGCCAGGACGTAGCGCCCCGGCCTGTTGCTGAAGGCGCGCCTCCTGAAGCGGATGCCGTCATTTCCGTCAATCCCGACTTTGCCGCCAGTGTTGCGACGGCTGATTGCGCGCCGGTGCTGCTGATGGCAGGTGACGGCAGCATCGTCGCAGCAGCGCATGCAGGCTGGCGCGGCGCGGTCGGCGGCATTCTTGAAGCGACGGTCAGACGGATGGAAGCGCTGGGCGCACGACATATCCGCGCTGTAGTGGGGCCTTGTATCGGGGCCAATTCCTACGAGATCGGCGCTGACATGCGCAACACGGTGCTACAGAGCCTGCCGGAAGGGGAAAGGGCGGAGGCGGAAAATTATTTCCGTCCCTCCTTCAGGGAAAACCATGCGCGTTTCGATCTGGCCGGTTTCTGCCTGTGGCGTCTGCGTCTGCTTGGGGTGGCGCAGGTGGAGAACATGGACGTTGATACCCTGACCGACCCACGTTTCTTCAGTTACCGCCGCGCCACGCTGGAAGGAAACGGAGAAACGGGCCGCCAGCTTTCGGTTATCCGGCCTCACTGATTGTCTTTGCAGGGTAATTCCGCTAAGGCGGGATGTCTTTGTGCCGGGGCACCCCTGGAGGTCCCGGCGCGTGGTTTTCCGTCTCTTGGCGGCAACTGGCCAGAATGTCGCAGGAAGCCGGAGCCTCTTTAGGCAGAACATGTATTTCTGATTTTTGACGCAGGAGCGTATTCAACGTGGCGAAACTTACGAATCTCAAGGTTTCCGAGCGCGCGAAGGCTGGTAAGGGGGCAGCGCGCGCAACGAGACGTGCCGGGCAGGTGCCTGGTGTGGTGTATGGCGGCAAGCAGGAACCCGAGCTGCTTTCCATTGATCCGCGCGTGATCATGAAAGAGCTGCATCGCGGCGGCTGGAAATCCCGCCTGTATTCCTTCGATCTGGGCGGCAAGGAAGTGCGCGGCCTGATTCGCGACATCCAGTTCCATCCCGTGACTGATGCGCCGATCTCCATTGATTTTCTGCGTCTGGTCCCCGGCCAGAAAGTGAACGTGGAAGTTGCCGTCGTGTTCACCGGCGAAGAGGAAGCCCCCGGCATCAAGCGTGGCGGCGTGCTGAACGTGGCGCGTCATTCGGTTGATGTGCACACGGATGTCGACCATATTCCCGAGCATTTCACGGCTGATCTCAGCAAGCTCGACATCAACGACAACGTGCGTTGGGACGACCTGCAGGGGACCGAACATTCCACCCCCACACTGCAGGTGCCCAACTTCGTGATCGCTTCTATCGCCGCGCCGACAGTTGATGCCGTGGAAGAGCAGGAAGCGGCTGAAGATCTGGCTGACGCTCAGGCCACTGAAAAGAAGCCAGCCGAGGAAGCCTGAAGTCGCGCCCCGATTGCCAGCCCCAACCTGAACCGGGCAGGTCTGGCCTGACGGGCGCAAGCAGATAAGGGGCGGAGGACGTGCACGCGTGAAACTCTGGATCGGCCTTGGCAATCCGGGGAGCTCGATGAGCGGTAACCGGCATAATATCGGCTTCATGACGGTTGACGCGATCGCTGAGCGCCACGGATTTACTCCGTGGCGCAAGCGTTTTCGGGGAGAAGTGGCAGAAGGCCGGATCGGTCGGCAGAAAATCCTGCTTCTCAAGCCACAGACCTACATGAACCTGTCGGGTGAAAGCGTTCAGCAGGTCGCGCATTTCTATAAAATCCCGCCCGAAGCCATGACTGTTTTTCATGATGAGCTGGACCTGGAATTCGGCCGGCTGCGTCTCAAGCGGGGCGGGGGCGCGGCAGGACATAACGGTTTGCGCTCCATGGACAGGTGTCTGGGCACGGTGGATTACTGGCGGGTGCGGATGGGGATCGGTCATCCAGGCGCGCGGGAACGTGTTACCGGGCACGTCCTGGGGGATTTTGCGCAAGCGGAAAAGCCCCTGCTGCAGGCATGGCTTGGAAATGTGGCCGAGGCTGCCGTCCTCCTGGCAGATGAGAGCCCGGAAGCCTATATGACGCGGGTTGCCCTGCTGCAGCAGGAACAGGGCTGAAAGCCCGGAATTCCCAGGGAAGTGTTCGCCCCCTGTCCGCCGGATCAGGGCTGCAGGGCCAGTTACGGAAAGGAAAGAGGAGATGGGTTTCAATTGCGGCATCGTGGGGCTGCCCAATGTCGGCAAGTCCACTCTGTTCAATGCACTGACGCAGACGGCAACGGCCCAGGCGGCCAATTATCCCTTCTGCACCATCGAGCCCAATACCGGCCGGGTAGCCGTGCCTGATGCGCGCCTGGCTGTGCTGGCTGAAGCGGGTAAGTCTCAAAAGGTCGTGCCGACCAGCTTGGAATTTGTTGATATTGCCGGGTTGGTGCGCGGTGCTTCACGCGGGGAAGGCCTGGGTAACCAGTTTCTGGCCAATATCCGCGAGGTGGATGCCATCATCCATGTTCTGCGGTGTTTTGAAGATGACGACATCACCCATGTTGAAGGGGGTGTCGATCCGGTGCGCGATGCGGAGATCATCGAGACCGAGCTGATGCTGGCTGACCTGGAAAGCCTTGAGCGCCGTCAGACCAATCTGCAGAAGAAGGCGCGTGGCAATGACCGTGAGGCGCAGGCCCAGCTGGCCCTGATCGAACCCCTCATGGCTGCGCTGCGTGAAGGGCAGCCGGCCCGCACGGCCGTGCCTGAAGGCCAGGAAAAAGAGGCAGCGCAGCTGCAGCTCATGACCACCAAGCCTGTACTTTATGTCTGCAATGTCGAGGAAGGGGCGGCTGCAACCGGCAACCGGCATTCAGAGGCGGTCCGCAAGCGTGCGGAAGCGGAGGGTGCTGGCATGGTGGTGGTTTCCGCCGCCATTGAGGCGGAAGTCAGCCAGCTGCCTGAAGAAGAGCGGGATGAATTCCTGGAGGGGCTTGGCCTGGCAGACAGCGGTCTGGACCGCGTGATCGCGGCCGGATATGGCCTGCTTGGTCTGCGGACCTATTTCACGGTGGGTCCCAAGGAAACGCGCGCCTGGACGATCACTTCCGGCACCCGCGCGCCTCAGGCGGCTGCCGTTATTCACAACGATTTTGAGCGTGGCTTTATCGCCTGTGAGACGATCGCCTATGATGATTATGTCACCACAGGCGGCGAGGCAGGGGCCCGTGAAGCGGGCAAGCTGCGGATCGAAGGCAAGGATTACGTTGTGCAGGACGGGGACGTGCTTCTGTTCCGTTTCAATGTCTGAAGCTGAAACGGCAATCTGAGCCTTGGAGGCCTGAGATTTGGAAGCGGTTCCTTCCCCAGGCGTGATTGAAACCGTTCCGTCCTCCTCTGCGCCCCTGCCGCGTTTCGGTGATGGCAGGCGCATGCGGATCGGGCTGCTGGGGGGCTCATTCAATCCGGCACATGCGGGCCATCAGCAGATCGCACGCGAGGCTCTTAAGCGGCTGGGGCTTGATCAGGTCTGGCTGCTTGTCTCTCCCGGCAATCCGCTCAAACCCGCCAAGGGAATGGCGCCTTTTGCGGAGCGGCTGGCCAGTGCGGAAAAAATCGCTGATGGGCGCCGAATCGTTGCCAGTGACCTGGAAGGGCGGTTGGGAGAGCGTTACACGGTGCGCACGGTTGCCGCGCTGAAACGCCTTTATCCGCGTGCTTCGTTCATCTGGCTGATGGGTGCAGACGGGTTGGCGCAGTTTCCACGCTGGAAAGAATGGCGGCAGCTGGCGCGACTCGTGCCAATTGCGGTTTTCCCCCGTCCGGGCAGCGTGATCCCGGCTTTGAAGGGACAGGCCGCTCAGGTCCTGCATGCGGGCAGATGCCCTGCGCGCCAGGGGCGTCTGTTGCCGGGCCAGGAAGGGTGGACCTTTCTGGAGATGCGTGAAAATCCACTTTCGGCCACGGCCCTGCGTCAGGCCGGGGCTTTTCCTGCCGCTCAGACGCTCGCCCCTTCAGATAAACCGGACTGAGCCGAACTCCCTTCCCCCTCCGGTATTTCCGAGGCGCTGAGACTGGTTTTCGGCAGAGGTGTTCCCATTTAGAGAAGATCTCACTTCCCTTCTGTCACTGCAGGGCGATGGGGCGTGCCGCCTTTCCTGAGCAGGCGTGACAAGGGTGAGGGAATGCAGACACCAGGACTACCAGGAAAGAGACAGATATTCATGAAGAACGGGATCGAGATCACCGGGACGCCGGCCGGCATGACGCGCGAGGAGGCATTGACCGGATTGCTGAAGATCATTGTGGAGAGCCTGGAAGAGGACAAGGCTGAAGACGTGGTGATCATGGATCTGAGCGGCCGTGCCAGCTTTACAGAGCGGATGGTGATCGCCACAGGCCTGTCAGAACGTCAGATGAGTGCCATGGCCCAGCATCTCGAGCGCAAACTCAAGGAAGCCGGCTATGGCTATGGGGAAACCGAAGGGGCGCAGGGTAGCGATTGGGTGCTGATGGATGCGGGCGATGTGGTCGTCAACCTCTTCATGCCTGAAAGCCGGGAACTCTATGCCCTTGAGCGCATGTGGGGCCATGAGTTCGACCAGGCTGATGAGGAGGTTGCAATCGGTTCTGCGCATACCAAGGGGCGGCGCAGGTCGTCCTGAGCTGTCGGTGCGAGTAACGCTACCGCTCTTTGGCACTGAGAAAAAAGGTTATGGGGCAGGATGAAGCTTATTGCGGTCGGTAAGATGAAGGCAGGGCCGGAACGCGAGCTGCTTGATCGCTACCGCCAACGCCTCCGTCCGTCCCTGGATATCGTGGAGGTGCCCCAGGCGCGCGGCAGCCCGGCAGAGCAGAAACGGCGTGAAGGAGACGCCTTGCTGAATGCCTGTGCCCCTAATGCCTTTGTGGTGGCGCTTGATGAGGGCGGGGTGCAGTTGAGCAGCCTGCAACTGGCAGAACGTTACCAGGAATGGCAGGCATCTGGCCGACCGTTGAACTTTCTAGTCGGAGGCGCGGAAGGGCTGGACAGCCCTGTCATCCAGCGCGCCGATGCGCGCCTGTCTCTGGGAAAGCAGACCTGGCCGCATATGCTGGTACGTGTTCTGCTGGCCGAGCAGCTGTTTCGTGCCCAGGCGATTGCCAGCGGTCATCCTTATCACCGCGCCGGGCGTCCGGACTGAGCCAGGTCAGCAGGATCTGCGCCCTTGGGCAGCATGGAAGTAAAGCAGCATGGATAAAATTTAGGCGCAAAAAAACAGGCCTGATTTCTCAGGCCTGTGGCAGAGGGTCTGTTTGAAATCGGTTTACCGCAGAGAACGGTTGGGAGCATCGTCGTCGAAGACTTCCATGCTCGGGGGGAGCGAAGCTGTCTGCATACCCTGCAGGCCACGTGCCAGAACAACCATGCGGTGCGCAGGCTGCGCGCCCGGAGTGCGGCTGTAGATGAAGCCATGAGTCGGGTAGATGCTGCCCAGACGCTCCGTGCGGTCACCCAGGGCCACCCGCACGGCGCTCCAATCGTTATTGGGGGAAACGTCCACCACTTTCACGTTGCGGCTGATTCCCGCGCTGGCCCAGTGAGAGTGGTCGACGAGAATGGTGCGGTTGTCCACAACACCGCTGACAAGCGAAACATGGCCGAGCGGCATCCGGCGCGTACCCCGGAAGGCCAGGACAGAGCCCACTTCAGGCTGTGCGCCGCGTGCAAAGCGCCCTGCAGCGCTGGGCCACCAGTCCCGGGCATTACCGCGGATGTTGAACGCGCTGTTCTGCTTCACAAAAGCGACGCATTGCAGAATGCCATAATGGCGGTGGATGCGCGTCCGGCCGAAGAAGCCATGACTGTGAAAGGAATGAACGCCCCGGAAATGACTGTTACGTGCCCCGTGATGGGCGCGGGCCTGAGCAGGGACCAGGCTCATGAAAGACAGGCTTACAACAGACAGGCAGAAAGCAGCGGAAAAGGCCATTCTGGACCACAGAGTTGTTTTTCCGCGCTTTGACATCAGGTTCACCCCTGTTTTTCTTGCCGGGCAGGCATGCTTGTTATTTATGTGTCATTTCTGGGTAGAGGGATTTGCCGCAGAGGGCAATAAGAAAAAAATTTAAATAGGTATTTATTCAGTACTTAAGCAGTGCTGATACCAATAATGAATGTCTTTCCGGTAGTTCTCGTTCCGTTTCGGAGCGGATGGGCAGCGCACAGAAGAACGTTTTTATTGCATATTTTACCCATAATTCGCTCCAAAGATTCAGGAGACCTACTTTAATTGTAATTTGTATGCATGTTTTTCTGACTTGCGGAGAAATATTGAAATAAAAATGACGAATTACCTGACAATTTCCGGACATATTTTAATAAATGGGAAATGCAGGATGAAATATCCTCTTTCTCTCAAGTTCTCCGCGTGCCTGCTGATAAAAGCATTTCATTTTCTTCCAATGCTGCAGGCCTGAAAGCGGAAAAAACTGAAGTGGAGAAAGAAAATCAATGGGAATTTCAGGCTGATCGGGCTCAGAATATCCCTCGGGGAACAGGGAACCCTGTCATTACTTCAGCCACGACAGATAAAATTCCGGTCGGAGCACGGACAGAACAGGCACTGAAAAAGCGGCAATTCTCTGCCGGGCTAGGCAGGAAGCGGTCAGCCGGGCTGTCGAACCCCAGGATACAAGGCCCGGAGCAGGAAGCGCTGGCGGGGGTGGAAAGGGGCAGGGTAGGGTGAGACAGTTGTATTTTTTCTGTCAGGAAAATTCTTTCATGGTTCCTCATTCTTCTTCCCCTGCCACTCCGGCAGGAATGGCCGCTGATACCGGTGCGGCTTCCTCCAAGTCCGATTCTCTGCCCCCGCTGCAGGCGCAGAGTGTGCCGGTGACGCCGTTGCGCCAGAACTGCACCATTCTCAGTGACGGGACAGGGCATGCGGTTGTGGTCGACCCGGGCGGGGACGTGGCTCACCTCCTGTCCCTCCTGCACGGCAGGGAAGTGGAAGCCATCCTGCTTACGCACGGTCATTTTGATCATGTGGGCGGGGCGACGGCACTGCAGCGCGCGCTTTCAGAACGCCAGGGCAGGCACGTGCCGATTCTCGGCCCCGATGAAGGAGATGATTTTCTGCTGGAAAGCGCCGCCCGGCAGGGCGCGTCTCTGGGGCTGGAAGGGATGGAGAATGTCAGGCCGGACCGCTACCTGCGCCACGGTGAAACACTGAACCTGATGGGCCATGAGATCGATGTCCTGCATGTGCCCGGTCATACTCCCGGTCATGTCGTGTTTCACGACCGCAGGGCCAAACGCGTCCTGACCGGCGATACCCTGTTCCGCGGAACGGTCGGGCGCACGGATCTGCCTTACGGCAACGGGGAGGAACTCCTGTCCCATATCCATCAACGGCTGTTCACCCTGCCTGAGGAGACGGTCGTTCTACCGGGCCATGGCCTGCCAAGCACGATCGGAGAAGAAAAACGCTACAATCCCTTCTTTCAGTAATCTCCTGCCTGTGACCGCTTTCACTGACTGCGCCCGTCGCGCTAAAGCGGTCACACCCTCCGAGATCCTGATCCTGCAGGGCCGCCTCACGCCTGTTTCCCACCTCCCGGAAAAGACAGCTCATGACCAGTACCCGTGCCCGTACCCGTACTATGGCACTTCATGCATCCGCTGCCAGATCAGCCTGCTTCCGTTCTGTTTGCAGGTGGGCAGCCCTGGGAGTTGGGCTGTGCGCTCTGGCCGTGGCGGTGGTAGTGCGCTCTGCACAGGCCCAGGAAACCCCGATCACGCAGGCGCAGCCCCCATTGCCGACAGCGTCGCTGAGCATCACGGGCCGGGACGGGACAGTGCATCACTTCACCGTCGAACTGGCGCGCACGGAGCGTGAGCAGGAAGTCGGTGAGATGTTCCGCACGCATCTCGCCCCTGATGCAGGCATGCTCTTCCTGTGGCCCACACCGCGTGAAAGCGACATGTGGATGCGCAACACGCTGATCCCGCTCGATATTGTCTTTATCAGCCAGGACCACCGCATCCATGCCATCTCCGAAGACGCCATTCCGCGCAGTGAAGCCATCCTGAGCAGTGAAGGGCCTGTCGGCAGCGTGCTGGAACTTCCTGGCGGGACGACAGCAAGGCTGGGTATTGTCGTGGGAGACCGGGTCAGCTCCCCCGCTTATGGGACTGCGGCTCATGACGGCAGGAGCGGTCCAGCCAAGGGGCCGGGAAAATGAGCAGGGGCTGAAATATTTCCCCAACAACAGGCTGCCCCAATAACAGGCTGAAGGATCATCATGACCGTTCTGGTCACCGGCGTGGCAGGGTTCATTGGTGCTGCTCTGGCGCGCGCTTTGCTGGCCGAAGGCGAGAACGTGATCGGCATCGATCGCCTTGGGGCCTATCCTGCCCTGGCGCGCGCCAGGCTGCAGCCTCTGCTGGCTGTTCCCGATTTTGCCTTTCACCAGTTTGATCTGGGCGGAACGCAGGAAGGTTATGGACAGGTCGAGCGCTTCATGAAGCGCCATCCGCACATTCGCGACGTGGTTCATCTGGCAGGGCGGGGGGGTGTGCGACAATCAGGCCGGATACCGGAAAGGTTTGTGCATGATAACATCGATGCTCATACGGCCCTCCTGCAGGCCTGCCGACACCTGCCGGCGCTGCGGCATGTGGTCTATGCGTCGTCGTCAGCGGTTTACGGTCATGGTGCCCGCCTGCCCTTCGCTGAAGCCGCGCCTTTGGGGCGCCCCGGCTCTTTTTATGCCGTGACGAAGCGTACCAATGAACTGGCGGCGGAAACCTTTGCGGGTCTTTATGGTCTGTCTCTGACGGGCCTGCGTTTTTTCACCGTTTACGGGCCCTGGGGGCGGCCAGACATGGCCTGCTGGAAATTCGCCTCAGCCCTCAGGCGCGGGGAGGAGGTGACCCTCTGGCAGGACCAGGACCTGGCCCGGGATTTCACTTTCATTGATGACGTGGTGCAGGGAATAACACGCCTGCTGCGTCAGCCATCAGTGCCGGGCCGGGCACGCGTGCTCAACCTGGGAAAGGGCAGAGCGGACCGTGTGGAAACCCTCGCAATGCAGCTGGCAGACTGCCTGCACAAACCCCTGCGCCTGCGCAGAGCTCCCCGACCGCCTGAAGATCTTTTGAAGACGGAAGCGGATCCTGCCAGCCTGGAAGCTGCCTGCGCCTGGAGGCCGACGACCCCGCTGGCTGAAGGGATAAGCCGCTTCTGCACCTGGTTTAACGGGGTGGAAGAGGCGGTTCTGCGTGTCTGGGAGCAGCCCTGAATGCTTTTTGTGCTCAAGGCTGTACTTTCGGGCGTACTGATAGCGCTGGTGGCAGGCGTTTCCCGGCGTTATCCCGGCGCAGGGGCTCTGATTGCCTCATTGCCGCTGATATCCGTGCTGGGCATGGTCTGGCTGTGGGTCGAAAAGCCGGACCGGCAACTGATGGAGACGCATGTCGGGGCAACCTTCTGGTACATCCTGCCTTCCCTGCCGATGTTTCTGCTGATTCCTCTCTGTCTGCGCCATGGCATGAATTTCTGGCTGGCCCTGGCCTGTGGCTGCCTGCTGACTGTGGTTCTGTATGTTCTTCTGGCCACTCTTGGTGCGCGTTGGGGGTTGAAGCGCTGATTAGGCATGTCTCCTCACTGGTGCAAGTTCATGCATTCCGTTAGGGTAACGTTCTGATTTCAGGAGAAAATGATGGTTGATGCCGATCCCGCCTGTCCGAAATGCCACTGTGCACATGCTTATCCTGACGGCGCCCATGGAGGCAGCCTGTGGGTCTGTCCGGAATGCGGCCATGAGTGGAATCCCGCTCTGGAGACGACTGACGCACAGGAGAATGGGGAAGGCGGCGTGCGGGATGCGGTCGGCAATCTGCTGGCAGATGGCGACAGTGTCACGGTGATCAAGGATCTCAAGATCAAGGGGAGTTCCCAGACCCTGAAGGCCGGAACGAAGGTCAAGAATATCCGGTTGAGCGATGGCGGCGGCGGTCATGACATCGCCTGCAAGATCCCCGGTGTCGGTGCCATGGACCTGAAATCGGAATTCGTCAGAAAGGCCTGATCCCGGCCCTGCGTTTCATCGGCGAGAGGAGAATCCATACTCATGGATCCAGTCATGCAGGCGGTCATCGGCTTTGCGACCGCATGGGCCATCCTTATCCTCGCCCCTGGCCTGGATTTTATTTTCGTCCTGCGTACGTCATTGGGAGACGGGAAAAAGGCAGGCGTTGGGGCCGCGCTCGGCGTGGCACTCAGCATCGGCCTGTGGGGTGTGGCAGCGGCGTTCGGTCTGGCCAAGATCGTGGCCGTATCGCACCTGGCCTTCGAAATCCTGAAATGGGGCGGCGCGCTGTACCTGGCTTATCTCGGGGGCATGCTGCTTTTCAGGCCCCGTAATGTTCTGGTTGAAGATGAGACCAAGGTCTCTCAGGAGCTGACGCGGGATCGGGCGTTGCCCTCCTCATTCTGGCTCTGGTTCCGGCGCGGCGCGGTGGTCAGCCTGCTCAACCCGCAGCTGGGCATTTTCGACCTGTCGGCCTATGCGCATGTGATGCCGCCGGACCTGGCCAATCCCGTCGCTTTCTGCCTGATGCTCACCGTGCTTCAGGTCGTGATCGTTCTGCCTTACCACCTGTTCGTAGCCCTGGTGGCCAATAAGGCAGCCGTGCTGCTCAACACGCCCTGGTTCGTCAATCTGCTGGACCGCCTTACCGGGTTGGTGTTCCTGTGGTTTGCCTACCAGCTCCTGCAGGCCCATCCGCCTGTCTGAGCCGGTCTGTTATATGGGTATCCTGCCGACTGATAACTGACTGACAGAAAAGCCGGTCTCTCTACAAAAGAGAGACCGGCTTTTCAATTATCCCTGCGTGAGCCGGTTTTTCAGGTCCTGATATCAGCTGGCCAGAGAGATGGTGGTGGAAATGTTGCCTTTGGTAGCATGGGCGTAGGGGCAGACGATTTCAGTCTTTTTCAGCAGATCCCGGGCTTCTTCAGCCGGCATGCCCGGCAGGGAGACAGAAAGGCTGACTTCAAGGCCGAATCCTCCTTCAGAGCGTGGTCCGATCCCCACTGTCGCCTCCACGGAGGTATCGGCGGGCAGAGTGATTTTCTCATGCTGGGCCACGAATTTCATGGCGCCAAGAAAACAGGCAGCGTAACCGGCAGCGAAAAGCTGCTCGGGATTGTTGCCCTCGTCGTTGCCGCCGAGCTCTTTGGGCGTTCCCAGCTTGACCTTGAAACGTCCGTCCAGGGTTTCAGCGACACCGTCACGTCCGCCGGTGGCACGTGCGGTGGTTTTATAGACGACTTGAATGGACATGGAGTGAATCTCCTGAAGGATTGGGGGTCTGAAACCCAGTAACAACCGGCTTGGGATCGTGCCGGAGGTGATAGGCTGCTGGAGATGAGCCTAGCGGGTAAACCCGTAAATGTCCCCCATGTTTTCAAGCCCTTCTTTCGTGTGCTTCTCTGCCTCCAACGAGACTATTCCAGGGGTAGGGCGGCCAGCAGTTCCACCCCTTCCGCATTGGCCAGAACGGCGGATTTCTCTTTGGGAGTCAGGCGTTCCAGAGCGACCTTGAGCGATGTGCTTTCGCGCACTTTCAGCAGTCCGACCAGCAGGGCCACGTCAATCGGATCGCCCGGCTCGCGCGGCGGGGGCAGGGCGTCCTCATGGGCGCGGCGGAGGGTGGCATTCTCCCGCAGCGCCAGGCTTGCCTCGAGAGCCGGGTCATGGTCGACATGCCCTTCCTCTTCCTCGGCCATTTTAATGATGCGCGGCGGGTGTGTTTCTTCGGGAATCAGCAGCAGTCCTGCCTTGCGCAGATCCTGTCCCATCGCGGTGCTGCCAGTGAAGGCCACCAGGGGAATGGCCAGAACAAGGCCGATCAGCACAGGCAGCATCCACAGGAACAACGGCAGCGATACCGACCAGGCCGCCACGCTCAACGCCACGCCCAGGGCGCTGTAGATCCAGTAACGGTGCATCACTTCCTTGATCGAGACGCGCCCGTCATCGCGGTTCTGCGCTTTCCAGCCTGAATCGCGCCCCATGAGAATGGAGAGGATGCCCGATGTCTGGATCATCATGGCGATGGGCGCGATGAGACCGCCGATAAGCGTTTCAATCAGCACCGAAAGCGCCAACCGCCCGGCCCCTCCCGAGCCTTCGCGGGTGTGGCGGTCGAAACAGGCGGCGATATAGGCCAGCGCTTTGGGCGCCAGCAGGATCACCATCGTTCCGATAAACAGGTCCCGCGCCTGGATCGGGTCCACATGGGGCCAGTGGGGGAAGAGCATGCGTTTCGTGCCGAAATATTCCGGATGCGACAGCCCCGCCTGCAGGGAGATGAGAATACCGCAGAGCAGAAACAGCAGCCACAGAGGCGACATGACGTAAGAGCCGATGCCCACCAGCATGTGGGAGCGGCTGATCCAGTGCAGGCCTTTGGTGGCCAGCAGGCGCCCGTGCTGCAGGTTTCCCTGGCACCAGCGACGGTCACGGATGGCGATGTCGGTGAGGGAGGGCGGGCTTTCTTCGTAGGAGCCGAACAGGCCAGGCACCATGTGAATGGCCCAGCCGCCGCGGCGCATCAGGGCGGCTTCCACGAAGTCATGGCTGAGAATGTGACCGCCGAAGGGGGGCTTGCCTGACAGATGCGGCAGCCCGGCCTGTTCGGCAAACGCACGGGTGCGGATCACGGCGTTGTGGCCCCAGTAATTGCCCTCCGAGCCATGCCACCAGGCGATGCCATGAGCGATCATAGGGCCGTAGATCCGCCCGGCGAACTGCTGCAGGCGGGCAAAAAGGGTGCGGCCTTCCACGATGACGGGCAGGCTCTGGATCAGCCCCACCTGGGGGTGTTTCTCCATCGCGCCGACCAGGCGCACGATCAGCCCGCCATCCATCAGGCTGTCGGCATCCAGGGTGAGCATGGTTTCATAAGCGCTGCCGAACTGGCGCACCCATTCGCCGATATTGCCGGCCTTGCGGTCGGTATTCTTCAATCGGTGGCGGTAATAGACATTCTGCGCCCAGGGTTCTCTGCACAGGTCGAGATAGGCTTTCTCTTCCTGGACCCAGAGGTCGGGATTGGTCGTGTCAGAGAGGATGAAGACGTCGAAAGCGCCCAGCTGACCGGTTGCTTCCAGACTGCGCAGCATGGCACGCAGATTGGCCATGATCTTGTCGGGCGGCTCATTATAGGTCGGCAGCAGGATGGCCGTGCGTTTTTCAAGCACAGGCAGGGGACCGTGGCGGTGAATGCCCAGCCCCAGCCCTCCGCGGCGGAGCAGGGAGACAAAACCTGCCAGTGCAGAGGTGAAGGACAGCGAGATCCAGAAACTCAGTATGGCGAACAGAATGAGGATGATCACCCCCAGGGTGCTCATGCCGAAAGAGTTGAAGACCCTGTTGAGCTTGTCGACGCTGAAAAGCGTCAGCGCCAGCGCACCGCCGAACACGAAAAGCCGCCGTGCCCACAGCCAGGCCGGGCGGGTTGGCAGCCTGCGGGGGTGGCGTCCGTGCAGATCCGGAGCGGCGTCCAGATTCTGCACCGGCATGGCCAGCGGCGCGTCAGGCGGCAGATAAGCGCGTGCACCAGGTGACGGAGAAGCGGGGGCGGGATGAGCAGTCGGATCGGTCATCAGGGCGTCCAGCGATAGAGCCAGGTTTCGGAAATCGGCCCCTTATCCGTTGCCAGCTGCGCCTGCATCTCGCAGAGCTTTGCGTCACCGGGGGCCAGTTGGAACATGGCGCGCATGCCGTGAATGTGCGGATTGGGCAGCAGAGTGATTTTACGGATCTCACCCGGGGTGGTGTGAATGATCAGATGATAGGGCGTGTTCGGCGGAAGGGTCCTGAAGGGCGCTCCCGTGAAATCGATGACGAATTGCCGGAGTTCCGGGTGATCCACCACATTGCCGACGCGTGTTGCCGCAACCCGGGCCAGATGCGTGGGCCAGGGCGTGTCCCAGCCCCAATACATGCGGTAGGTATAGCTGTAGGCCTGGTTCGCCTTGAGCGTCTCTTTGGGGCGCCAGAACGCAACGATGTTGTCGTTGACCTCGCTTGGAGTGGGGATCTCCACCAGATTGACGGTTCCGTCCCCCCAGTTGCCCACCGGCTCGATCCAGAGGGAAGGCCGTTTTTCGTATTTGAGAACGAGGTCTTCATAGTCATGAAAAGCCCGGCGGCGCTGCATGAGGCCGAAGCCGTAAGGGCCGGAATCGACAAAAGCACCCAGCTGCAGGTCGGTCGGATTGGTAAGCGGGCGGTAAAGCTGCTGCCCGGCACCCGTCCACATCTGCAGGGCTTCGCTGTCATGGGCCGCAGGGCGCCAGTCATCGACGTGGTCGTGATCGTTGAAATCGAAGAAATACATGCCGGTCAGGGGCGCGATCCCTGCGCCTGCAATATCAACGCGCGGATAGAACACGGACTGCACGTCGAAAAGAGTGGTGTCGCCCGGACGGATGGTGAAGCGGAACGCGCCGGTCAGTGACGGGCTGTCAAGAAGGCCGTACATGACGAGGGCATGGCTGTCAGCTGCCGGCTTTTCCAGCCAGAAGGCGCGGAAAAGCGGAAACTCCTCGCCCTTGAGGGTGCCTGTGTCCTTGGCGAAGCCACGTGCCGAAAGCCCGTAGACCTGGCCGCGTGCAGTAGCGCGGAAATAGGAGGCGCCCAGGAAGACCGCGCATTCCTGCAGATGGCCCGGATCAAAGGCATAGCGCAGCCGAAGCCCTGAAAACCCGATATCCTTGTCCACTTTCAACTTGGGGTTGCGGTACTGAAACAGGTCAGGACTGTAAGGGATCAGGGTGGCCCTGCCGTCCTGCACCTCGTACATGTTCACGCGCGGCTTGTAGAGATAACCGCGCGGAAAGAATTCGACATCGAAGTTCAGATGGTCGCCGGCCCACAATGCCTTGGCGGGATCGTAAATAATGGAATTGAACTGGTCGAAGGACATGTCGGCCAGAACGGCGGGCAGTCCGTGTGGCGGGGCCTTGTAGGGTCGGCGTGAAAGCGCGCGCGCCAGTTCCGACACGGTTGTACTGTCGAAAGGGGTGCTGGCAGGGTCCGGCTGGCTATCGGTCTCCGGTTCTTCCTGAGCGGGAGCTTGTGACGACGGCTGTGGCTCGCCTGCTCGTGCCTGGCGGGAAGCCAGGCCCAGAACCGACAGGCTCAGGCCCGTGCCCATGCTCGCCCTGACCAGATCGCGACGCCGAATGTCCATGTTTGTGCCTGCCGTTCCTGTCTTGGTTGGTCCTGCTTGACCGATCTTGCCGCACGATTGCCTGTCCGGGTGAAGGAGACCGGAATCGGGCTGTTCGCACGGGGAAGAGAGCAAGCAGAGGTATTCCTAACCTGCCTTCATGCCCCGCTGAAGTGGCGACTTAGTGGCAGGGGTCTCCATAATGCGGATAAATCGGGCAGCCTGAATCCCTGCTCAAGCACCGGGCAGAGGTCACAGGGCCCTGGTAGGGGGACTCCTCCGGCTCAGAGCTTCCGCGAAGACCTGCACTGTGCGGGGGGTGATCGAATCCAGATCAGGCAGGGTAAAAAGGCAGGGTGCCGCCAGCTGTTGGCTGAAGGTCTCGACAAGATGCCGGTTTTCCTTCTGGGCCGGGCTGTTGGCGCTGTACACGATCCCTTTGAGCGGGAGGCCCCGGTGATGCAGGGCTTCCAGACTTAGAAGCGTGTGGTTGAGCGTGCCCAGCCCGCCGCGTGCAACCAGCACGACCGGCAGCTTGAGATGGGCGATGAGATCGATCATCAGGCAGCCCGGAGCGATGGGGACCATCAGGCCGCCAGCGCCTTCCACCACCAGGGGTTGGCGCGCCCGGGGGAGCTCCAGCGCGAGGGGGTGGAGAGTCCTGTTTTCCCGCTGTGCGGCTGCCAGGGGAGAGAGTGGGGCCTGCAGCAGGGCCGCGGGGGGAAGAATGTCCTCCTCCGCACAGCCTGACAGCACTTTGACTTCCGGCCCGTCGCCCGCTTCATCGCTCAGGCCGGTCTGATAGGGTTTCCAGTAGGTCGCTTTCCAGGCTCGGACCAGGATAGCGCTGACCAGGGTCTTGCCTATGCCGGTATCGGTGCCTGTGACAAACACGCTTTCAGGCGTGCAGGTATTGAAGCCCTCGGCATCAGCGCCGGTAAGGGCGCGAAAAGAGTCAGTCATTTGCAAGGAACCCTTTCAGGACGGGGTCTTGCCTGGCGGAGGCAGGGGAAGAAATTGGGCCATGGGTCCTGAAGGTGCCCAATCCGATCTGGTAGGTGACAGAATCGTGGTGGGCATCAAACCACGCCAGCGTGCGCCGCAGCGCCGCAGCGGAGACCGGGCGGTGGTCCGGGCGCGGAAGGGCTGCACCGATGGCCCGCAACCCCTGCAGGAAATCGCGCCCTGAACGGCGTTTTTCCTGCAGGTCATGCACTTCCCAGTTGCCGCTGCCCAGCCTATCGGGCCATTCCGCCTGAAGGGTGGCGGGCGCAGGCCAGTCGGGAAGGCCGCAGGGTGTCCGGGTGGCCTCGCAGCTGTCACGCCACTCCTGAAGCGTCTGCTGCAGAAGCGTTGCGGCGATAAACAGCCCGCCGGGAACCAGGCGCTGGCAGAGTCTCTGCAGAGCGCTCGGGCGATGTTCGAACCACTGCAGGCACAGGCTGGAAATAATGAGATCAAACGGTGCGGCAAAACCCTCTGGTTCGTCCGCTTCCGGATTTTCCCCATCCATGACGTGAAAAAAATTTTGGCCGTAGAAATGACTGAGTGAAGAATTCCGGGTTTCCAGGCGCTGGCGGGTGCGTTGCAGCATTTCAGGTGAGAGGTCGGTCAGCCACAGCGTGGCAGCCGGAAAGGCCTGGCGCAGCCAGGCGCTGAGAAAGCCTGTGCCACAGCCCAGCTCGAGAATGCGCAGCTGTGTGTTTGGCGCAGAAGGCAGCCTGGCGCAGGCCTTCTCTGCCACCAGCTCGGCACAGATCCTTTGCACATGCGCCTGCCGGTCATAATCCCGCGCCTGGCCGAACCGGGCGGCAATGGCGGCTTTGCGTGGCGTCAGCACGGGTTTTCCTCCTGAAAAGGAAACTCTGACCCCTGTTCTGCCTCCGTCTCTGACTTAGCCCAGATTTTTTCCAGCCAGCGGGCACAGAATGCCGGATGTGTCAGGGGCAGCAGATGACCCCCTTGCGGAAGGCAGGTGACCTGAATCGGGTCAGCACTCTCTTCAGGGATTGTTTTCAGCACAGGCCCCAGCCGTGCGGGAGGTAGGGGATCGCGCCCGCCGACGAGACTGAACAGCCTCCCTGCCCTGTGGCGGTGCATCTGGCTGAGCTGGCCGCGGCAGTCGCGCTGCCGCAGCTGTATCAGGCCCTGCCGCAGCCGGGACATGTCAGGCGCTGGAAGGTCAATCAGGAGATCAGCAGTAGCCTGATCCGGACTGCAAAGCTGCCGGAAATCCGTCAGTACTTCCCGGGGATGGGTGAGCAGACGGCGTTCCATGCGGCTCAGCACGCGCTCGGCCATGCCTTGGGGATGATCGGGAGCGCTTGTGAAACGCGCGAAGCCATTGAAACTGGCCAGACCGCGACAGCCTGCGGGCCAGTGTCCGCCAAAGCGCTGCAGCAGGTCCTGCACCCCGGCGGAATGTCCCACCGCCAGCCAGGGGCGCTTCGGCCACTCGGGCATCACGGGAGGGCGGTCGGGCGTGAAATAACCGGCCTCACTGCAGACTGCCCGCCAGCCAGGCAGATGGCTCAGCATGGCGTTCCAGAAGCCGGAATCATAGCCCCAGCCATGACACAGATAGAGGACGGGGGTTTCAGGCGCAGAAGTGACAGGTGAAGAGAAGGTCTTCATGACCGGCTTCATACGCGCTTTGCCAAGCCAGGATCCTGTCTGCCGAAAGGTCCTGATGGCAGACACGAGACCAGGGCTTCAAGCTGCTCTTCCCGCAGACCCGCATGCAGGGAAAAGCGCAGCCGCGCCGTGCCGTGCGGAACGGTGGGCGGGCGGATGGGCATGGCAAGAAAACCGGCTTTCTCCAGCTTTTCGGCAAGGGCCAAGGCGGTTGCGTTCTCCCCGATGATCAGCGGCACGATCTGGGTGGTTGAAGGACCGGCCCCGAAGCCGCGCTGCTCCAGAACCCGGCGCAGGTCTGCGGCCAGGCGGGCGACATGCTGGCGTTCCCGCTCCATGTGGGGCACGAGCTCCAGCGCGGCGTCCATCGCGCCCAACACAGTGGGAGGCAGGGCAGTGCTGTACACAAGCCCGGAGGCCTGGTTGAACAGCCAGGCGCAGAGCGCGGAAGAGCCGCAGACGAAGGCCCCCATGCCGCCGAGCGCCTTGCTGGCTGTATGAACGGCCAGGTCAGCTAGGGCGCCGGCCAGGCCTGTTCCGCCGGGGCCGAGGATGCCGGTTGCATGGGCTTCATCAACATAGAGAAAAGCGCCGAATTCATCAGCCAGGGCGCGCAGCCCGGCCAGGTCGGCCCGGTCGCCATCCATGGAGAAAACGCTTTCCGTCACGATGAAGCTGAGCCCGCCGTGAGAGGTGTGCTGCTCCAGCAGCTGGCGCAGATGGCCGAGGTCATTGTGGCGGAAACGTTTCTGGTGCACGCCAGCGGCCGCACAGCCATGGTGCAGGCTGGCATGGTTGAGCCGGTCACAGAACATGCGCGCCTCATGCCCGGTCTGCAGGCGGGAGAGCTGGTCGAGGGCGGGCAGGATCGAGGCATTGGCCTGCCAGCCGGTTGCGAAAAGCAGAGCTGCCTCACAGTTCTTGAAGCGGGCCAGTTTTTCTTCCAGCGCGAGATGGAGCTCAAGCGTGCCCGTCACCAGGCGCGACGCCCCCGCTCCCGTGCCGAAACGCGCCGCCCAGCTGGCGGCTCTTTCCCGCAGCAGGGGATGTTGGGACAGGCCGAGATAATCATTGGAAGACAGATCAACCAGCGTGCGGCCCTGTAGGGCCAACCCTTCCCGCGAACGTTGCATGGCTCTGGGAAAGCGCCGCGTATGGGTCTGCGCCTTTTGGGCCAGGGCAGAAATCAGGGCGTCCTGCAACCGGCTTCCCTGCCTGGAGGGGGCGAAGGAACTTTCCGGTGGCTGTTCAATATTGCCGGGAGGAGACGTGACATCACGTCTCATGTGCTGTGGGTCTTACCAGGTGGAGACTGTTTGGGCCGTGGCTGTTGCGTCAGTTCAGCTTTCAGGACGCGGTAGAGGCCTGCGGTCAGTTTCCGCAGCTGTTCAGGCGTGATGGTGAAAGCGGGGGTGAGGTAGACGATATTGCGGAAAGGCCGGATCCAGACCCCTTCCTGCATGAAGCGGCGTCCGAGCTCAGGGGCGTTATCCAGCTTTTCGAGTTCCACAACGCCGATTGCGCCCATGACCCTTACGTCTCTCACTCCCGGCAGCGTACGGCAGGGGGCCAGTTCTTCGCGCAGCTGCTTGCTGATGGCGGCGACCTGCTCCAGCCGCGGTTCGCGCGCAAACAGATCCAGCGAGGCATTGGCGACCGCGCAGGCCAGGGGATTGGCCATGAAGGTCGGGCCATGCATCAGGGCAGCTTCAGGGGCTTCGGAAAGAAAGGCATCAAAAATCCCCCTGCGCGCCACGGTAGCTGCCAGGGGTAGCATACCGCCGGTCAGGGCCTTGGAAAGAGCTATGATATCAGGTACGACGCTTGCCTGCTGACAGGCAAAAAGGGTGCCGGTGCGACCGAAGCCCGTGAAGATTTCATCAAATACCAGCAGAATGCCATGACGGTCGCAAAGGCGGCGCAGGGTCTGCAGGACTTCAGGCGGATGAAACACCATGCCGCCTGCGCCCTGTACGAGGGGTTCCACCAGCATGGCGGCGATTTCGTGCCCCCGTGTGCTGAGAAGGGTCTCTAGGGCCGCAAGCTTTTCGGGCGATGTGGGGAGATCAGCCAGGATCTGGCTTGGCAGGGCCGGACCGAACAGGGCGTGCATGCCTTCTTCAGGGTCGCACACGGCCATCATGCCCATTGTGTCGCCGTGATATCCGCCCCTGAAGGACAGCAGCCTGCGGCGCTGGCTTGCCTGCGGCTCATGCCCGGTTCGCGCCTTATTCATGTGATACTGCAGGGCGATCTTGGCTGCGACCTCCATGGCCACCGAACCGGAATCGGTGAAGAAGACCCGCTCCAGGTCTCCGGGAAGCAGGTCCGCCAACCGTGCTGCAAGTGTTCGGGCCGGCTCATGCAGCAGCCCGCCGAACATGACGTGCGGCATGCGACCAGCCTGGGCCAGCAGGGCCTGCTGGAGATGGGGGTGGTTGTAACCATGGCAGGCTGTCCACCAGGAAGCTACGCCATCCGTCAGCTCCTGCCCGTCTGCCAGAAAGAGCGATGTGCCCTGTGTATGGGAGACGGTCGGCGGGAGGGGGGCAGTCTGCATCTGGCAGTAAGGCAGCCAGAGGTTTGGCAGGGCACAGGCACGTGCCTGGGCGGCAGGCGTGCCTGAAGCCTGGGACAGGGCAGGGGCCGAGGTGGACATGACGGTCTTTTCCCGTACGCTGTTTTCCCTGGCAAGCTCTCCCTGCAGTGCTGTGCCGGGTCCCGCCAGGTGATCTTGCAGGCGAAGTGCATAAAGGAAAGGCGAATGTTCGTTTCGGCAAAGTCAGTTTCGAAGCTGTCCGGTAGGCCACACCGCCATCCTTGTCGCGGGCGGCAGAGCAGCCGGGCTGGAATCAGGATGGCGCTGGCAGCAGGCCTGTCCTGTTTTAGTCTGGGTCTGGGCGGCTGCAGGTCACCGGCTAAACCGGCAGGCGTTAGCCCGCCGAGTGCCGCGCTGCACACGGCTGTCATGGCAGCGCCGGCTGCTTCCGGTTCCGGCCAGGTGAATTTGCAGTACCTCCGGAAAAGCTCCGGCAAAGCCCGGCCTGATCAGCTTCCCGCTAAAGAAAACCTTGCTGGAAAGTCACCTATTGTTACCGAACCACGCCAGATAACGATTCTTTCCGTTGTGCCGGCTGATCCGGCAGAGAGCGGGAAAGCCGCTGGAGAAATCCCGGACAGGAAAAATCCAGATAAGGCCAAGGGGGATGAAGTCAGCATCGCCTGGCAGGATCGCGTGTCCGACCCGCCAGCTTTCGTGCAGGAGCCGGGGGAAGTGTGCACCTTCAAGCCCGGAAGCGCTCTGCTGGTGGCTGGGCCTCACGGAGAGCCGCGTATCCAGCCCAACAGCCTGTGCACTCTCAGTGCGCCGCCTACCGGACCTTCCATGAGTTTTCCAGATCCCCTGGCAGCTGAGCCGGGTGTGGCGCCGCAGGCGGCCAGCAACTGAGCTGGCCGCGTCTGTAGAGCTGGCGAGGGCTGGTGCAGGCCCTGTGCCATAACTGTGACGTGTCGGCGGCAGCTCATAACTGCTGCTTTAAGCTCCGAATGCCTGAAGCTCCGAATGTCTGGCCGAATATGCCAGAACGGAGAAAGAGGACGCAGAGAAACCGGCCACAAGGTAAAACTAGCGGTATTACGGGTTGGTTACCGGCAAAATTACCTGAGCTTTCAATCTTTTATCATGGTTCTAGGAGGTTCTGGGCTTGCAGGGGCGAGGGGCGGCATGGTGCACGGGAGGTCGGAAACCTGCTTTGTGGCAGGAAAGACACTAAAGGAGAGTTTTTAATTTTATCTTAATGTTGCCGAGGTGAATCGTCTTGACCTCCCTTCCCCCCTCTTCGTAAGAGAAGGTAACCAAATTCCTAATTCAAAGTTAAGTGACGGGAGAGCGCCTCCCTCACACTTTTTCTCTATAAAGCGGGGTTGTCATGCGCCTTCACCAATCCGGGCGTCGTCATTTAGCTGGAGCAGTTCGTCTTTCTACTGAAATGGGTAGAGAGCTGTTTCCACGCAAATACCATCTTCATCTGGCTACGCTGCTGCTGTG
Source organism: Oecophyllibacter saccharovorans (assembly GCF_006542375.1). GTDB lineage: Bacteria > Pseudomonadota > Alphaproteobacteria > Acetobacterales > Acetobacteraceae > Oecophyllibacter > Oecophyllibacter saccharovorans. Next base: position 1,007,787 of record NZ_CP038143.1, read on the forward strand.
CAGTTCCGGTCTGTTGGTTCCGGCTGCGGCACGGGCGGCCTCCGATGGAATGGGGCTTGATGACAGCCAGGTGACGGGTCAGTCCGGTGTCATGGATCTGGCGGACAGCACGGAAACATCCGCTCCCCTCACTTTCGGAGCGGTCAGCTATACGCCGGGCCAGACGACTTCTGCAGGCACCAAGCTGGGAGGCACACAGGGCAATGGCGGGGGCAGCTCGTATCAGAAGACTGGTACGGGCACGACCACCATTACCGATGCCCAGAGCTACACCGGCGCTGTCGCTGGAGATGCTTTCCCGAAAGGGCCGAGCGATCCGGTTCCTAACGGCAGCATTTCCGTCGAAAACGGCAAGCTGGACATCGGTGCGGGCGGTAAGGTCAGCAATGATGGCTACGTCATTGTTGGCCGTGACGGCAACGCTGCTGGGATGGACATTGTCAATGGCGGCACGCTTGACGCCAAGGGCAATGTGAACATCGGGCTTGCGGGCAACTCGAACGGTGAGCTGACGGTTGACGGTTCGGGCTCGCGTGCGGACGTTGCGGGCAGCCTGACGGTCGGCAATGGCGACAGCAGCTACGGCTCGGGCAAGGGCGGCCAGGGCACGCTGAACGTGACCAATGGCGGCCAGGTGACGGCAGGCCAGGTGTTTGCGGGCAACTATGCGGGCAGCACGGGCACGGTCAATGTGGGCGGCAAGGGCGCGCAGCTGACGGCGACGCAGCTTCTGGCGGTGAACGGTGACGGCAACGGCACCGTGAACATCAATGACGGCGGCACGGTTGTGTCGCAGGGTGTTGTTGCGTTCGGCGACGGCAGCGGTCAGGGCAGCGGGACGCTGAACGTGAACGCCGGTGGCAAGCTGATTGCTGGTGACAGCAACGGCCAGAGCGGGATCCAGTCGACCGGCAGCGCGTATGCGATGAACCTGAACGGGGGCACGCTGCAGGTTCGCAGCGGCAGCGACCTGAACACGTCAGTGAACATGAAGCTGACGGACGGTAGCAACGGTGCCTCGACGATCGACACGAACGGGGGCAATGCGGGGCTGTCCGGTGTGCTGTCGGGCAGCGGTGCGCTTGACAAGGCGGGCCAGGGCACGCTGACGCTCACCGGCGACAACACCTATACCGGTAACACCACCGTCGCCAACGGAACGCTGCAGCTGGGCAATGGCGGCACGACGGGGTCGATCGCCAGCAAGAACATCGCGCTGGCTTCGGACACGTCCGAGCTGGTGATCAACCGCAGCAACGACCTGGCGATGAACCAGACGATCACCGGTTCCGGCGGGATGACCAAGAAGGGCGCCGGCACGACGACGCTGACGGGCAATGTGGACCTGGAGGGCACGAGCCCTGACGGCAAGGCATGGCCCAAGGACATGAACGCGCCCACGCCCGGTGGCAGCATCGCGGTTCAGGACGGCAAGCTGGACATCGGTGCAGGCGGCCACGTGACCAACAACGGTTACGTGATCATCGGCGACGGTCATGGCAACGCTGCTGGGATGGACATTGTCAATGGCGGCACGCTTGACGCCAAGGGCAACGTGAACATCGGGCTTGCGGGCAACTCGAACGGTGAGCTGACGGTTGATGGCTCGGGCTCGCGTGCGAACGTTGCGGGCAGCCTGACGGTCGGCAATGGCGACAGCAGCTACGGCTCGGGCAAAGGTGGCCAGGGCACGCTGAACGTGACCAATGGCGGCCAGGTGACGGCAGGCCAGGTGTTTGCGGGCAACTATGCAGGCAGCACGGGCACGGTCAATGTCGGCGGCAAGGGCGCTCAGCTGACGGCGACGCAGCTTCTGGCGGTGAACGGTGACGGCAACGGCACCGTGAACATCAATGACGGCGGCACGGTTGTGTCGCAGGGTGTTGTTGCGTTCGGCGACGGCAGCGGTCAGGGCAGCGGGACGCTGAACGTGAACGCTGGCGGCAAGCTGATTGCTGGTGACAGCAACGGCCAGAGCGGGATCCAGTCGACCGGCAGCGCGTATGCGATGAACCTGAACGGGGGCACGCTGCAGGTTCGCAGCGGCAGCGACCTGAACACGTCAGTGAACATGAAGCTGACGGACGGTAGCAACGGTGCCTCGACGATCGACACGAACGGGGGCAATGCGGGGCTGTCCGGTGTGCTGTCGGGCAGCGGTGCGCTTGACAAGGCGGGCCAGGGCACGCTGACGCTCACCGGCGACAACACCTATACCGGTAACACCACCGTCGCCAACGGAACGCTGCAGCTGGGCAATGGCGGCACGACGGGGTCGATCGCCAGCAAGAACATCGCGCTGGCTTCGGACACGTCCGAGCTGGTGATCAACCGCAGCAACGACCTGGCGATGAACCAGACGATCACCGGTTCCGGCGGGATGACCAAGAAGGGCGCCGGCACGACGACGCTGACGGGCAATGTGGACCTGGAGGGCACGAGCCCTGACGGCAAGGCATGGCCCAAGGACATGAACGCGCCCACGCCCGGTGGCAGCATCGCGGTTCAGGACGGCAAGCTGGACATCGGTGCAGGCGGCCACGTGACCAACAACGGTTACGTGATCATCGGCGACGGTCATGGCAACGCTGCTGGGATGGACATTGTCAATGGCGGCACGCTTGACGCCAAGGGCAATGTGAACATCGGGCTTGCGGGCAACTCGAACGGTGAGCTGACGGTTGACGGTTCGGGCTCGCGTGCGGACGTTGCGGGCAGCCTGACGGTCGGCAATGGCGACAGCAGCTACGGCTCGGGCAAAGGCGGCCAGGGCACGCTGAACGTGACCAATGGCGGCCAGGTGACGGCAGGCCAGGTGTTTGCGGGCAACTATGCGGGCAGCACGGGCACGGTCAATGTCGGCGGCAAGGGCGCGCAGCTGACGGCGACGCAGCTTCTGGCGGTGAACGGTGACGGCAACGGCACCGTGAACATCAATGACGGCGGCACGGTTGTGTCGCAGGGTGTTGTTGCGTTCGGCGACGGCAGCGGTCAGGGCAGCGGGACGCTGAACGTGAACGCTGGCGGCAAGCTGATTGCTGGTGACAGCAACGGCCAGAGCGGGATCCAGTCGACCGGCAGCGCGTATGCGATGAACCTGAACGGGGGCACGCTGCAGGTTCGCAGCGGCAGCGACCTGAACACGTCAGTGAACATGAAGCTGACGGACGGTAGCAACGGTGCCTCGACGATCGACACGAACGGGGGCAATGCGGGGCTGTCCGGTGTGCTGTCGGGCAGCGGTGCGCTTGACAAGGCGGGCCAGGGCACGCTGACGCTCACCGGCGACAACACCTATACCGGTAACACCACCGTCGCCAACGGAACGCTGCAGCTGGGCAATGGCGGCACGACGGGGTCGATCGCCAGCAAGAACATCGCGCTGGCTTCGGACACGTCCGAGCTGGTGATCAACCGCAGCAACGACCTGGCGATGAACCAGACGATCACCGGTTCCGGCGGGATGACCAAGAAGGGCGCCGGCACGACGACGCTGACGGGCAATGTGGACCTGGAGGGCACGAGCCCTGACGGCAAGGCATGGCCCAAGGACATGAACGCGCCCACGCCCGGTGGCAGCATCGCGGTTCAGGACGGCAAGCTGGACATCGGTGCAGGCGGCCACGTGACCAACAACGGTTACGTGATCATCGGCGACGGTCATGGCAACGCTGCTGGGATGGACATTGTCAATGGCGGCACGCTTGACGCCAAGGGCAACGTGAACATCGGGCTTGCGGGCAACTCGAACGGTGAGCTGACGGTTGATGGCTCGGGCTCGCGTGCGAACGTTGCGGGCAGCCTGACGGTCGGCAATGGCGACAGCAGCTACGGCTCGGGCAAAGGTGGCCAGGGCACGCTGAACGTGACCAATGGCGGCCAGGTGACGGCAGGCCAGGTGTTTGCGGGCAACTATGCAGGCAGCACGGGCACGGTCAATGTCGGCGGCAAGGGCGCTCAGCTGACGGCGACGCAGCTTCTGGCGGTGAACGGTGACGGCAACGGCACCGTGAACATCAATGACGGCGGCACGGTTGTGTCGCAGGGTGTTGTTGCGTTCGGCGACGGCAGCGGTCAGGGCAGCGGGACGCTGAACGTGAACGCCGGTGGCAAGCTGGTTGCAGGTGACAGCAACGGCCAGAGCGGGATCCAGTCGACCGGCAGCGCGTATGCGATGAACCTGAACGGGGGCACGCTGCAGGTTCGCAGCGGCAGCGACCTGAACACGTCAGTGAACATGAAGCTGACGGACGGTAGCAACGGTGCCTCGACGATCGACACGAACGGCGGCAATGCGGGGCTGTCCGGTGTGCTGTCGGGCAGCGGTGCGCTTGACAAGGCGGGCCAGGGCACGCTGACGCTCACCGGCGACAACACCTATACCGGTAACACCACCGTCGCCAACGGAACGCTGCGGGTTCTGGGAAGCACGGCTTCCTCGGCCAATACAACGGTTAACCAGGGCGCGACCCTGGACGGCACGGGCACGATCGGCAATGCCACCATTTACGGCACCTTTGCACCGGGTCTCGGAACGTCCAACCCGTATGGCAAGATGCAGGTGAATGGCAGTGCCGTCATGAAAGCCGGCTCGTCAATGGTGGCGAATGTCGGCCCCAACCTGGCCTCCAGCCAGGCGGACCTGACCGGTTCTTTCGCCATTGATCCGGGCGCGACCCTGCATGTGACGGCCAATGATGGCGCCAACCTTAACCTGGGTCAGCACTACACGCTTGTTGATGCCACGGGCGGCGTTTCTGGCAAGTTCACCAGCTACGATCAGAGCGGCCTGATCGCCACGCACTCCATGCTGGAAATTGCAGGTGTGAACTACACCTCCAATGAGGTGCAGATCGGCCTGATGCGCAACCCGAATGCCAGCTTCTGCATCGGGGCGGGCACGCGTAACGAGTGCGCGGCCGGTCACGGGCTGGACGGCGTGGTGGGTTCCACGGGTGACAATGCTCTGACCAATATCGTTGCCGGTCTGAGCAATGCCCAGCGTTACCGTGCTCTGGATGCGCTGTCGGGTGAGATTCATGCCAGTGCGCGCACGGCCATGATCAATGACAGCTATTACATCCGTAATACGGTCATCGATCGACTGGACTGTGTGGATGATGAGCTTCGTCGCCTTTCCCGTGGTCAGAAAGGCCGCGGTTACTGTGACGAAGGCATGAAATACGGCAAGATCAACCTGTGGGGCACTGTCTACGGTAACCAGGGTCACAATGCCGGCAGCCGTCCGGCCGCCACCAATGCCGCGGGCCTTGATACCAGCGATGTCGGCTGGATCATGGGCGCTGACACGATGGTCGGCCAGTGGCGCGTCGGTGGCAACCTGGCTTATGGACGCTCCTGGTTCTCCAATGGCGGGGCCCGCGATTCCAGCACCAGCTCCAACAACGTGACCCTCGGCGCCTATGCGGGCACCGCGTGGAAAGTGGGCGGTGTGAACCGGGATGCCCAGGTTACCCTGAAGCTCGGTGCCGATTATACCTGGAACATCCTCAACTCCAGGCGCACGATCCGCTTCCCGGGCTACTATGGTCACACGAATGGCGGCAATCTGGGTGGCACTGCGCAGGTCTTCGGTGAATCCGGCTACAAGTTCATCGTGATGGCTACCAGGGAGAACCCGGTTGAGCTGGAGCCGTTCGTGCGGATGACCTGGGTCAACTACAACAGCTCGCACATGAACGAGCACGGCGATACGCTGGCCAACCTGCGCGTCAAGGGACAGGACACCAGCATGGGTTACTCGACCTTCGGGCTGAAGGCGGCGACGCGTGTGAAGTTCGGTGCCGGGTGGATTTCCCCGCATGTCATGGCGGCTTACCGTTATGCCTTCGGCATCACGCGTGGCACGGTGCGTGAACGTTTCGGTGTGGCTGGTGCCGGTGTCGGTTACGACATGGATGTGATCGGTACGCCGCTTTCCACCAATACGGCCCTGGTGGAAGCCGGTGTGAGTGCCAAGATGACCGATCGTCTGGACATCGGACTGGACTTCATCGGTCAGTATGGCAATCGCCTTACGACCAGCGGCGGTATGGGTCATGTGACCTATCGCTGGTAAGAACGGTTGACGACTGCCTCTTTAGGCGCTTGGTATCAATCAGGGAGCGGGAGGTTCACTCTTTCCGCTCCCTGACTTGTATAGAGAGACCTGTTTGCAGAAACTTATTTTGAAGTTCTGGAATAGGTCCACAGGATATGAACGGCACTATCACAGTGAAAATGAAACTTCTCTTGGCGCTGCCAGCAATCAGGCAGACTTCGCTTGTTCAATTTTCCTGCCTCAGACCTGCCTGGAAACATTCAGTCAGTCTGGCGTTTGGACTTTTCTGTGTGGGCCTTTTTTCTCAGAACTGTCTGGCTGCCACGGCCCCCATGACCAGGCTTGGAAGCCGCCCCGCAGAAGAAGCGCCTGTGCAAGTGGCAGTATTCCAGGACTGGAAATTAGCCTGCCAACAGCAGACAGGCCCTGATAAAACGGTCAGATGTGTGGTGAGCCAGAGGCTGCTTAATCAGCGCACCCATCAGCAGATCGTGCGTATTTCCTTTCAGCCACTGGCTCATCAGGTCAATGGGCAGGTGATGCTGCCTTTCGGCCTTGCGTTGCTGAAGGGCTTAGATCTCAGGATGAATACTGATCCCGTAGGGCAGAATTATCCTTTCACGACCTGTCGGGCCAATGGCTGTATTGTGCCGTTGGATCTCGATGATACCCAGATGCGAAACTTCCAGCAGGCCCGCCAGGTGCAGCTCTCGTTCCAGCTGCTCAACGGACGCGAAATCACCGTGCCGATTTCCATGCGGGGCTTTAATGAAGCCTGGAAAAGAGCCCAGACCCTGACTGGCCAGGCGAGTCAGACTGATGCCAGCGCGCCTTGAAGCGCCAAAAAGACTAGAAGATCCTGAGAAAAAGCAAAATCGCACTGTTTATATGTGGCCTTTACGTCGGCTTCTTTTTGAAAGTTAGGTAAACGGTAGATTTTTTAACCTTTTTCAACCCTCCGTCCCTGAGCAGGGTAGTGTTGAAGCAGGAAATTCGGGCATAACGTGAAGGATTATTCGCCTTCCGGCAGGGCCGAGCCCGTGCTTGACCGTTTTCTGACGCGCCAATCAGCACGTTTCCCTGTTTTTATCTCCTGATTGCAACGAGAGGCCATCTGTGGACCAACCGCCTTCTTCCGATCACCCGTCTGACGACCCGCAGGGAATGCCTCCTGCCGGCAATGGAAGCGATGTGGCAGCCAGGCATCAGTTAGAGGCGGAACAGCGTCAGACCCTGCATCCGGAATACGTCACCCCTACCTATGTCAGGCTGATGGCCTGCGTGAAAGCAGCTGCTTTCCATGGGGTGGATCTGGCTATTGACGCTTTTGCGGCTGAACCGGGGGAGGCCTCTCCTTCGCCGGCCACTCTGGTACGCTGGCTGGATGATCAGGGTCTGGTCGCCAAGGGAATGCGGTTGCGCTGGGACTTCCTGGTCAGACTGGGAAACACGCCGCCTGTCGTGCTGCTGTTCCGTGATGGTTCGGCCTCATTGCTGATGCGTACCAGCCCGGAAGAAGGTCTGGTGTGGCTGGCGGACCCGATGATGCCTTTCGGCACGCCGCCGGTACCTGTCGATCACCTGCGCCTGTCGCAGGTATGGACAGGGGATATCGTTCTGATCAAACGCAACCGTAACCAGAGCGAAGCGGATGCCCGCTTCGATCTGGCTTGGTTTGTCAGGATGGTACTGCGCGAAAAACGGCCCATGCGTGACATTCTGCTGGCCGCGCTGATCTCGAGCATTCTGCAGCTCTTTCCGGCGCTGATCGTCATGCAGGTGATCGACCGCGTGGTGAACTACCACTCCATGGCCACGCTGGTTTCGCTGAGTGCGTTTGTGATCATCCTGAGCGTTTATGAGATTCTGTTGACCTATGCACAGAAGGAAATGGCCCTCGTGGTCGCCACGCGCCTGGATGCGCGTATTTCCCTACACGCCTTCAACCGATTGCTCATGTTGCCTCTGGAATTCTATGAGCGTGAGCAGACCGGTGAAGTCCTGGGGCGTTTTGCGGCCATCTTCAAGGTCAGGGATTTTATTACCGGCCAGATGATGAGCACGCTGCTTGATCTGTTCGTGTTGATCGTCCTGCTGCCTGTCCTGTTCTATCTTTGCGCCCCTCTAGCTTGGATGACTGTTGCGGCAGCCGGACTGATAGGGATCATCGTTGTGGTGACTCTACCGGCCATGACGCGCGTGATGGGGGCCTATATTAAGGCCGATTTGAAGCGCAATGCTGTGCTGTATGAGACGGTTGCCGGCATCAAGACCGTCAAGACTATGGCTCTGGAAGGCACCAGACGAGAAGACTGGGATGAAGCTACTGCTCATGTTGTACGCTGGCGGTTGGCCTCGGGGCGGCTGGCCAACTGGATCAACCTTCTGATCCAGCCGATCAATCTGTTTATCAATCGCGGCATCATACTGGTTGGCGCCTATCTCATCCTGATTCATGCCAGTGGGATGCAGGCGGGTGCGCTGATGGCTTTCATGATGCTCAGCGGGCGGGTCACAGCCCCGCTGGTCGGGTTGGCGCGCCTGGTGGAAAGCTTCAATGAGGTATCAGTTTCTCTGGGTGAAGCAGGCTCGGTGCTCAACCAACCCACTGAGACATTGGCCCTTACCACTGGTTTACGTCCGCCTATCAAGGGGGCGCTCGACTTCGTGCATGTCAATTACACCTACCCCGGTTCAAGCACTCCCGCCCTGAAGGACATCAATTTCAGTATTCCGGCCGGCACGATGCTGGGACTGGTCGGCCGTTCAGGTTCGGGCAAGTCCACCCTGACCCGGCTTCTGCTCGGTGTCAGCCGCAACTACGATGGTTTTGTGAAGCTGGATGATGTGGATTTACGTGAAATCAATCTGCATTATCTGAGGCGCTGCATGGGGGTCGTTCTGCAGGATAACTTCCTGTTCCGTGGCACCATCAAGGACAATATCACGGCCCAACGGGCCGGTCTGACTTTCGAGGACGTTGTCAAGGCAGCGCGCCTGGCGGAGGCGGAAGAATTCATCGAACGCATGCCGGCGGGTTTCAATACATTCATTGAGGAAGGCTCGACCAATATTTCCGGCGGCCAGCGCCAGCGCCTGGCCATTGCACGTGCCGTCGTAACCGATCCCAAGCTGATGATACTCGATGAAGCTACCTCAGCCCTTGATCCTGAATCAGAAGCTCTGGTGAATGCCAATCTCGAACACCTTGGTGCCGGCCGGACGATGGTGATTGTCTCGCACCGTCTTTCGTCATTGGTCAATTGTGACCTGATCGGCGTTATGGACAAAGGCCGTATGGTCGATCTGGCGCCTCACCATGTCCTGGTCGAACGTTGCGAGATCTATCGTACTCTATGGTTGCAGCAGAACCGACATCTCTACAAGGAAGACGTCAAGCATGACGAGGAGGTGATGGAGAAATGGGAGGCGCACGAAAAGGAAGAAAGCGCCCAGAAAGCTAAGACGCAGAAAAACGGGGAGGCAGATAGATGAGCGCGCCTAATCAGAACAATGAGACCCCCCGTCAGCCTACCGGTCAGCCCTCAGACCAGAGGGGAAACCATCTTCCGGCCCGGGCTTCGGGCGAAGCTTCTCCTGGTGGAGGCGTGGACGGAAGCCAGAACGCGCCTCGTGAAGCTACAGATCCCTTTGCGCCGGGGGGGATGCCGGTCGAGCTGCTCGAATTTCACTCTCCCACCACCGGCCTGGTCAACCTGCCTGCCTCGGCGACGGCTGAAGGCATTATCTGGATCGTCAGCGGTCTCGTGCTGGCCAGTTTGGCGGCTATGGCGCTGTTTCCGCTCAACAAGGTGGTGAGCGTGCAGGGGCGTCTGATCTCGGTCGAACAGCCCATGGAGATCCAGTCTTTCGAAAGTGCCATCGTCCGTTCCGTCCACGCGCATATCGGTGAATATGTGCATAAAGGTCAGGTGCTGCTTACTCTTGACCCGACCCTCAGCCAGGCCAATGCGGTCAGCCTGAGCGATCAGGTGCTTTCCTACAGGGCTGAAATTGCCCGCCTGAAAGCGGAGATCCAGGGGGAAGCCTATACGCCTGACCTCAACGAGCCCGCTTCGGTAGAGCAGGGGAAGGTTTTTGTCCGCCGCCAGCAGGATTACAAGGCGCATCTGCAGGATTATGCCAAGCGTATCTCTGCCCTGCAGAATGACCTGCAGACGGCCCGGGCCAATGCGGCCATGTATGCCAGCAAGCTCAGGGTTGTTTCGGCTGTGCTGTCCATGCGTCAGCGCGAACTGCAGGCGCAGGTGGGCTCGCGGCTCAGCACTCTCGAAGCCCAGAACAGTGTTATGGATACGGAGCGCTCCCTGATCGCCGCCCAGCAGGAGGCTCATGCGGCACAATCAAAGCTGGACGCTCTGCAGGCTGTTCGGACGAGCTACGTCGAGAACTGGAAAGCCACTGCCCTGGAAAACCTGACCCAGGCGGAGCGCAAATATGCCCAGCTCAAGGGGGATTACCAGAAAGCGCGTCTGTATCAGGGGCTGATTGAGTTGCGTGCGCCGGCAGATGGGGTGGTGCTGACGATCAACCGGGTCACCCCTGGCGCGGTGGCGCAGATGGGCACGAATTTGATGACCTTGATGCCGGTCGGAACGGGGCTGGAAATGGAAGGGCTGATGTCCGCTCAGGATGGGGGCTACGTCAAGACCGGTGACCATGCTCTCATCAAGTTTAATACTTTTCCGTACGATCAGTTCGGTGGCGCACTCGGAACTGTGCGTCTGATCAGTGCGGATACCTTCATGCCCAACCAGATGATGAGCGACAATATCCGTGCCGGTGTCGATCCCAACGAGCTGCAGGGTGGTGAAGTGAAAGGCGCGCCTCTTTACTACCGGGTGCGCATCAAGATCACCAAATTCACCCTGCATGGTGTTCCGCCCTTCTTCCATCCTGCCCCGGGCGTGCCGGTCATCGCTGATATCGATGTGGGCAAACGGACCATCATGCAGTATCTGTTCTCCCAGGCGATGCCGACCTTGACGAATGGCATGAGGGAACCTTCCTGAAGGACAGGAAGGTCAGGCACGGAGACTATGGTGAGACAGCGGTTTCAGGGCAGGGAGAAAGCTCATTCCTCTCATCCTGAACGCAGGAATGAGGTCAGGCAGCGGCTGACCAAGCGGCAGCGTGCAAAGGCCCATGCCCTGCAGGCTCATGACAATCTGCCCCAGCTTTTCAGGCATTATGCGGATCTGGCCCGCAAAGGCGTGGCGGAAGCGCAGTATGAAGTAGGACAGTGCTACCTGCGGGGACGTGGTGTGCCTGCCTCGCTGACAGAAGGCGCGCGCTGGCTGTATGCAGCGGCACAGCGCGGTCTGCCGGAAGCGGCATTCAGCCTGGCCACGCTTTATGCGATGGGTCTGCCCAAAGGCTTTGATCCGAAACAGATGCAGCTGCCTCAGCGCCAGCGGCCCGAGGTGGAAAACGAATCGACACCGGATTATGAAAAGGCCCTGTTCTGGAGTCGTCAGGCTGCAGCTCAGGATCATGGCGAAGGCCAGGCACTGCTGGCCCATCTTCTCACCCATGGCCCGGAACAGTTCCGCGATTTGCCCAAGGCACGTGTTCTTTATGAACGGGCCGCACAGAACGACGCGCCTCAGGGGCATCTGGGCCTGGGGCTTGTTCTGCTTGAAGAAGCACGTTCCGAAACCCAGCAGCAGAGAGCGGCCCGCTCGCTGGAACGCGCGGCTGTTGCTGGGATCGGCACTGCCTATGCCACTCTGGGATGGATGCACGAAAACGCCTGCGGTTTTCCACGTGATCTTGAACAGGCCGCCAGGTGTTATGAGCAGGCCGCTGAGCTGGGCCTGGCGTCGGCACAAGCGCGTTATGGAATGATGCTGCTGCGCGGCGTGGGGATAAAGAGCAATCCCGTAATGGCCGAAAGCTGGCTGCGTCAGGCGGCTTATGGGGGTGAGAGTGATGCGGCGGCCTTGCTGGGTGATCTCTACATCCGCGGGGAACCGCCCTTCAACAAGCCGGCGACAGCGCTGAAATGGTATCGCCATGCTGCTGAACAGGGCCACGTGCCAGCCGCACGTGCGCTGGCTTTTCTTTATCTGAGCGGTACAGGCACCAAACCTGACCAGCGCCAGGCGGCCCATTGGCTTCGCCATGCTGCTGAGGCCGGAGACAGCCATGCTGATGCCGAGCTGGGCACCCTGTTGCTGCTTGATGAGGCCCGCACAGTGCAGGAAGGCGATCAACTGCAGGAACGGCTGCGGCAGCGTGCCCGAAAGGGAGACATGGTCAGCGCTTACAATCTGGGGGTGTGTCTGGCACAGGGCATCGGTGGAGAACGCAATCCGGCTGAAGCCCTGCAATGGCTGGCCCAGGCGCGGGAAAGCGTGGTGAATGCCCAGTTCTGGTACGGCTCTCTGGTCTTTCATGGCCAGGGGCAGGAAGCCGACCCGCTGGAAGGCCTGCACTGGATGGAAAAAGCCGCACAGGCAGGAATGACTGAAGCCTGTCTGGCAGTGGGTCGGATTCTGGTCAACGGTCATTTCCGGGAAGGGCCTGCCGGGCGTGAGGTGGTCATTCCGCCGGACCATGAAAAAGCTGTTCTGCTGTACCGGCCCGCAGCGGAACGGGATGATCCGGAAGCGCTTTTTGCCTTGGGAGCACTTTTCGGCGGGGGGCATGAGGTCGCTGAAGACCGCCAGAAAGCGGAAGGTTATTTCAGGCGGGCGGCCGAACTTGGGCATGCCCTGGCGCAGCTGATGCTGGGGCGCTATCTGCTGAAGGGTCTGGGGAGTCGTCAGGACAGGGCGGAAGGCTGAGTTCTGGTTGGAAAAGGCAGCTGCCCAAGGGCAGGAAGAGGCCGCACAGCTGCTGTCTGAAATTGCCGTGCAGAGCTCAGGGTCCTCTTTTCCCGGCCAGGCATGATGAGCACAGGGTCCAGCCCGCAATCTCGCCCCTCCCAACGGGAGGGAGTGCCTGAAACAGGCGGGCGTTACAGGGCAGAAACGCGCCGCTTTGCAGGCTATGGCAGTGCAGCTGCCGAGGCGGCGCGTGCTGAAGGGCGCAGACGTCGCGCAAGGGAGGCGCGTGAAGCTTTCGAGCAGGGGCAGGATGCGCTGGCGGCTGGAAAACCGGCAGAGGGCTTTTTCTGGCTGGAACGTTCGGAAAGGCTGACCGGGGGATGCAGTGTCGCTACCCTGGCCAAGGTAACGGCCGCCCTGGCGTTGGACCGACCGCAGGTGGCCCTGCCTGGCCTGCAACGCCTGCGCCAGGCGCACGACCTGCCGGAAGCCGCTTATGGCGAAGCATTGTGCCTGGAACGTCTGGGGCGGATGCCGGAAGCCGCCCGGCTTCTGCAACATTGCCTTGACCACCTGCCTGTTCCCGAAGCTTTTCAGCCGTTGGCCGACCGGCTGGCCCGCGTTTCGCAACGACCGGGCTGGGCGACGCTGTCCAATGATTCGACCCTGCTGTTGCGCAGCCCGGTGGCTGCGGAAGTGCGTCTCGACGGAGAATTGCTGGGTTGGCTGCCCTCAGGGCGCCATGTGCTGGAGGGTCTTGATAAGGCTGATGAGGAGGCGGGTCCGGCTTCCGGCGGGCACCCAGGGCGTTATCTGACAGTGCGCGTGCAGGGGCATGACGTTCTTGGCAGCCCGTTTGACCTCCAGGCCTTAAGACGTTGCGAGTCTCTGGTCGTTGCGACGGAAAGCGGCATTTCTGGCTGGCTGTACCATCCGGCGGAACCGGATTTCAGGCCGAAACTGTTTCTGGAACCGCTACATCCGTCTTCCGGCGTTTCTGAAAAGAGTTTTCCATTGGATGTCAGCGCCTGTCTTGGCCCTGAGGGAAGCCAGGAGGCAGAAAAATGGTTTCCGGCAGTGGAAAGGGGGCTGAGCAGGCCATGGTTCTTCACGCTTGAGCGAGCTACCCTGCCCGATCTGGCAGAAGGCGCTTCCTTTATCCTGAGCGATACACATGGACGACCGTTGAGAGGGGCGCCTGTTTACGGGTCTCTGGCGGATCTGCGGGCTCATGTATCTGGCGTTCCCGCAACGCCACTGCCCCTGGCTTATAAGCTTGCGGAGCCGGAAGAAGACAGAACTGATCTGAGCGCGCCGGAGCCAGCTCGGCAAAAGCCCGTTGACGGGTGTGTGGTGATCGTGCCGGTTCACAATGGCGGCAAGGACACTTTCGACTGCCTGCAGAGCCTTCTGCTCAGCGTGGCGCCGGAAGAGGCGCAACTGCTCGTGATTGATGATGCATCAACAGACCCGGCGCTTCTGCAGCGTCTGGAGGCACTGGCCGGGTCGGGTCGGCTTACGCTTCTGCGCAATGAACGCAATCTGGGTTTCGTGGGCAGCGTCAATCGGGGTCTCGCCCATGTTCTGGCGCAGGCGGGTGTTGCAGAAAATGCGGCCATACCGGCATCGGAAGTGGTTTTAAAGCCAGTTCCCGATGTCATTCTGCTCAACAGCGATACCTATGTTTTCCCTGGCTGGCTGAGCCGTCTGCGACGTTGGCTGAGCCTGCCGCGGGTTGGTACGGCAACGCCGTTTTCAAACGCTGGCGGTCAGCTTTCATGGCCCAGTGTCAGCCAGGCTAATCCCTTTCCGAGCCTGGAAGAAGCCCGTCAGCTCGACCGTCTTTGCGCCAGCCTTCCCAGGGCAGCGCCTATGAATGAAGAGAGCGGCACGGGCGTCGCATCCCTCCCGCCCCTGGTGACCGGCAACGGATTCTGCATGGGCATTTCGGGTGCCTGTCTGCAACAGACCGGGCTGTTGCGTGCAGAGGTTTTCGCCCAGGGTTACGGTGAGGAGAACGATTTCTGCCTCCGGGCCTCTGCAGCGGGTTTCGTGCATCTGGCTGCAGCGGATGTCTACGTGCGCCACAGGGGAAATGTTTCCTTCGGGCCTGGCGGGCAGGCGCTGCTGGCACGCAACCTGCGTCTCGTTGAAATGCTGCATCCGGGTTACCTGCAGCAGGTCCAGGCCTTCGAGCAGCGTGACCCCCTGGCGCCAATGCGGCGGGAACTGGCTGAGGGCTGGCTGCTGGCGCAGTTTGAACATTCTCCAGCCGGCAAAGAAATATTTCCTGCAGGCAGCGTGGTGTTGATCGAGCATGAGGGCGGCGGAGGTGTTGCGCGTGCTGTGCGTGAAAGGGGGGCTGCCCTGCGCCAGGAAGGCTTTATGGCGTTGACCCTCTCTCCGACTGCATCAGGCTGCCGTCTGGCGCTGGCCGAGCCTGCGGCCGGGGAAGTGCCGGGGCAGGTGCGGCCCGAGATCAATTACAGCCTGCCTGCTGAAGGGCCGCGCCTCGTGGGACTTCTGAAAGCGCTCGGCACGAAAGCGGTGGAATGGCATCATCTCGTCGGCCACGCGCCCTGGATGCGTCAGCTGCATGTGGAACTGGGCGTGCCTTATGATGCCTATGTACATGATCATGTCTGGTTCTGCCCCCGCATCGCTTTGCTGTCGCCTGAAGGCAACTATTGCGGAGAGCCGGATCTGGCCGCGTGCCGGGCCTGTGTTGCGCGTGGGGGCATGGTCCTGGGAGAGGAGATCGAACTGCCTGCCTTGCGCCAGCGCTCCGCTCAGGAACTGGCAGCGGCCCGGCACGTCATTGCGCCCAGCCAGGATGCGGGCGCGCGTCTGAAGCGGCACTTTCCTGCTTCCAGGCCCGTGACGGTCAGGGCGCCGCAGGATGAAAGCCGGCTTCGACAGGCTTTCAGGGAGGCGCGGGTCCGTCGCTCTCATCAATCTGGGCGTCAATCCGGGCGTGGCAACGTGTCTGGTGAAAATCCAGTCAGCCGCTGGCGGATCGGCATCGTGGGCGGCATCAGTCGCTGGAAAGGGGGTGACCTCCTGTTGGATCTCGCCCGTTACGTGCACCAGGCGCAGCTGCCGCTCGATTTCGTCCTGATCGGCACTTCAGAGCATGATGAGGCTCTGATCAGCGCAGGCGTAGCGGTAACAGGGCCTTACCGTGAGGAAGAAGCGCTGGAACTGGTGGAAAAGGCTGAGCTGGACCTGGGCTTTATTCCCTCTCTTGCACCTGAAACCTGGTGTTACGCGCTGGAATGGCTGTGGCGTGCAGGGGTGAAGGTAGCCTGTTTTGATATCGGCGCGGTGCCGGAGCGGATTCGGGCCGCTGAGAGGGCAGCGGGCGGCACAGAGCCCGGAAACGAGCCGTTTTTCGGCATGGTTCTGCCGGTTCTTTCGGCAGCTGGTAACGATGGCGTGGAAAAAGAGGTGGCTGCCCTGGCCCAACGCCTGCTGGCGCTTGCCAGTCAGGAAAGGCCGCCAGGTGTCGCTGAAAGAAGTGATAAGGGGCAGGAAGCGGGTTGAGCACAGAATAATGGAGTATTTTCCGGTAGAGATTTGCTGGAACTTTCTTTAGAAACGGTAAAAGCTACAGAGTCAGGATAACAATGCAGGTGTCCAATGCATTTCAGGGCATAACTGCATGGACTGATGAAATATTGAGACCAGCTGATTGGTACAGATAAGAACAGGCTGAGGCTGGTGTGGGGCTGGCATCAAGCTGAAGGATCATGCAGGAGACATCATGGCAGTGAAAAATCGTTCCGGGTCGGAAGAGTACAGAAATCTTACGACTGCTACCCAACCTCCCGGTGCGGAGGCTGCGTCTGCTGAAAGTGGAGAGACGGGAACGGTAGAAAAACGCGCGGCAACGGAGCGGGTGATCGACCTGACTGCCGGGGCGCATGTCATGATGCTGGATGCCGGCGTGTTCTGTGTCTATCACGCCCCAGGCCAGCAGCCACCCGGGCCGACAGGGCTGCCGGGCGTGCGCATCAACCGGGCGCCGGGCGTGGAAGCAGACGTGGTTGATATTGCCACTTTCGCTCCCGATGGCTGGTTGGGGGCCACGAACGGGGCGGCTCTCGTACGCGTGCACAAGGGACCGGCAGGGGTGCTGATCACCACCTACCAGGACCCCCAATATCCCCACCCGGCCCCGCGCCTTCAGGTCATGCGCCTGATCGGTGGTGTGTTTGACGATGAGGCTGCTGCTTCCCAGACGGCTGCCGGAGAAGCAGGCCCCCAGGAAATCGCTGCTCATGTGCAGCAGCACGGGGATATCGGTGCTGCCATCGGCAGCTGGCTGGGTGAGCCTGGCAGCACATTGTGGATCGAGGGTTTTTCCATCACGCCTGAAGGGGCGCTTGGGCCTGACTGCCTGGAATACCAGGCGGTTCTGGGCAAGAAATGGCTTTCTCCCTGGGCCGAAGGGGGTGAGTTCTGCGGCTCCCGGGGGATGGCTCTGCCCATCCTGGGCCTGCGTGCCCGTCTGAAAGGCGATAAGGCGGAGGGGTGGCGCCTTCGTCTCACGGCTACCTTCACCGATGGGACCCGTCTGGGGCCGGTCGAAGGGGTGGAAGAAGGTCTGGAAGCTCCCAGCCTCGCCCCGCTTGAGGCTTTCCTGCTGGAGCTCCTCCCGCCTGATGGCAGCGCTGCTTCGGAAAGCGTGACGGAAACAGCAGCCCTGGGAACAAAGGCTAAGGCCGGCCAAAAAGCCGCACCGGCGTCCAAAACCGGCCAACGTGCACGTAAAACCACCAGGAAGGGGAGTGCTTCGTAAAGCCTGGCAGGCTTTGCGGAAAGATCTCTTTAAGGCCGTAGAGAAGGGAATAAGGATAAAATTGCTGGCACTTCAGGCTGCTGTTTTATCCTTACGATCTTGCTGCAGTCTGCTGCCTGAAAGAAATAAACAGGAAGCTGGTCTCGACAGGCACTTTTCGGGACAGGTTTCAGCTGGGCAGGACTTCGAGCTGGATTTGGCATGTCACGCTCAATTGCAGAGCACGTGAGAATCAGGCGGGTGGGTAATCTTGCCTGCATATCTGCTGAATCCCCACGGCGGCCTGTTTTACACAGCTTGCTTCACAGAGGCTGGGAAAGCAGAAAAATTTTCCATAATCATGCCCTGATCATACAATAAATAAATCGGCGGATTTCAGGGGTGGTCTCCTGAAATCTGGCAGGGACAGAGAGAAAGAGAGGTTGTTTTCAGGACGGTCAGATTCCTGTCCGGATGCCTCGTTTCATATAGCCTGAAAGTTGCCTGAAAGGTTTTTGGCTCTGTTTGGAGGAGAGCGGGGGCTGGGCAGAGACCGGTTTTGAAGCCGGTTATGGAGTCAAAGTTGCGGTATCTATTCGTTCACCAGAGTTTCCCCGGTCAGTACCGACACATCCTGAATCATCTGCGCGCAGAGGGCGGTCATGAGATCGTCTTCATCACGAGCCACCAGCAGCCGGAAATGGAAGGTGTGCGCCAGGTGGTCTACAGGGCCTCCCAGCCGACGGGACAAGGTCATCCGGCTGGCTGGGAATTCGATTACGCTCTGCGCCGGGCTGAAGCGGTGGCTCAGGTAGCTGGGTCCCTGAAACAGCTTGGTTACCGTCCTGATGTCATCATCGGCCATCAGGGATGGGGCGAGATGCTCAATCTGGGCGATGTCTGGCCGGGTGTGCCCATGCTGGGTTATTTTGAATTCTACTACAATCCGACGGGTCTTGATGTCGGCTTTGACAGCGAGTTCCCGCCAGCGCCAGACCTCGCAGCCCAGGTCAGGGCCAAGAACAGCGTCAATCTTCTGACCCTGCAGCTGCCGGGGCTCGGTCAGACGCCTACCCGTTTCCAGAAAGAAACCTATCCTGCCTGGGCCCAGGAAAAACTGACCCTTTTACGCGAAGGGGTTGACCTGGAGATGTGCCGGCCGGATCCGAAAACCAAGCGGCGTGAATTTCGCCTCGGCTCCCTGAGCGTGCTGCCGCATGAACCCATGGTGACCTTCATTTCCCGCAATATGGAGCCTTACCGGGGGTTTCACAGTTTCATGCGGGCCCTGCCAGAAATTCAGCGCCGCCGCCCTGATGCGCATATTGTTCTCGCGGGGGGAAACGGTATCGGTTACGGCGCGGCGCCAGCCGATGGCCGCAGCTGGCAGGAGGTCATGCTGCAGGAGCTTGAAGGGCAGCTGGATCTGTCGCGCATTCACTTCACGGGCTGGCTGCCTCATGAAGACCTGATACGCATGATGCAGCGCTCTGATGCGCATGTCTATCTGACCTATCCCTTCGTCCTGTCCTGGTCCTTGCGGGAGGCGATGGCGGTCGGTTGCCCGCTTGTTGTCAGCGATACAGCCCCGGTGCGCGAAATGGTGCAGCCGGATGTCACAGGGGTGGTCGTGCCCTTTTCCGATCCCCAGCGCTTAGCTGAAAGTGTACTCACCCTGATTGAAGACAAGAGCCTGGCGGGCCGTCTGGGCAGGGCGGCGCATCATTTTGCGCAGGAAAATCTGGGGTTGCCGGACTATCTGCAGCGTTTTCAGGCCCTGATCAATGAAGTGGCAGCCATGGCTTCCTGAGAGGTTGAAGCCAGGGCCTTCAAAATCATTGCAGGCGAAACCCTTCATGACAAAGCCAAGAGCGGTTATTGTGCCCGACAGCATTCATGAAGTTCAGTAGGCCGGAAAGGAAGGGCAGGGCGGACATGTCAGAAGACACGGAAAGCCGGACAGGCCAGGACACGCTGAATCCTCAGGCACACTCCTTTCCGGATCTGACTCCGGGCCTGCGTGAGCTGGTGGAGAACTGGGTAGTCAAGACGACACCTGACCATCCTCCCCATCGCCTGACCGCTGAAGAGCTGGCAGCGCTGGCGCGTGCCAGTGTGGAAACCATGGCAGCGCGGGCTCTGGGCTTTGAAGAACAACCTGAAAGCTCTTCTGAAGCACCGGAAAACGAGCCTGAAGCAGCTGCCGACGAGCGCGATGGGCTTGCGCCGCCTTGGGGCGCACTGGAAAGACTGACGTCCGACTGGCTGGTTCAGCGTGAGCGGGGGACGCGTCCGACGCCATTGAGCACGGCAGATTACCGCAGCTTCGTGCGCCTGGTACTGAAAGGGCTCAGCTGTCGCCCTGATGCCCGACAGCGTGCGGAGATGGCAGAATCCCTGACCCAATGGATCCCCGAAAGCCTGGCTACCCTGCCTGATGGCCGTCAGGTTGAAGAGGTGCTGAAGGAAGACCCGCTTTATTTCGCCCGCCAGCACCTCAGGGCCAGTCTCTGAAGATCCGCTGATCGCCTTATATTTTCAGAGCTCTTCAGGGTCCCGCAGGTCATAGAAGGTCTGCCGGTCCTGGCGAAAAGCATATGGGTAGGCCGGGTCACGCTCAAAAAGCGGATGGCCGCCCCAGCGCTCGCGCATGGTTTCACTTTCATGGAACCATCTTTTCTCACGCTCGGGATGATCGTCAGTGCCACGTGACAGGCTTTCATGATGTTCTGCCGTGGCGTCGGCGCAATAAAGGACACGCCAGCCGCCAGCCCGGATTTTCAGGCACAGGTCCACGTCATTATAGGCCACGCTCAGCTGCTCTTCATCAAAGCCGCCCACTTCCCTGAAAACAGAACGCGGCACCAGCATGGCCGCCCCGGTCACGCCCGTCACTTCATGGCTCAGGCAGATCCGCCCGACATAACCATAAGCATGTTCAGGCAGGCCATGATGGACATGCGTGCCGATCATTTCGGGACCGACCGCGATGCCGGCATGCTGGATCGTGCGGTTGGGATAAACCAGCTTGGCCCCGACCGCGCCGACCCGCGGCAGGTTGAGCGCTTCCTGCACCATACAGGTGAGGAAGTCAGGCTGGGTGACGAAGACGTCATTGTTGAGAAACAGCAGGAAGCCGTCCTCGTTCTCAGGGGTCAGGGACGCGGCAACGGCCAGGTTGTTGAGACGGGAGTAATTGAAGCCTTCCTCAATGCGGAGCACGGATATGCGCGGGTCCTGCGACAGTTTTTCCAGGAGCTGGCGCGTTTCGGGGCGTGAGGAGAAATTGTCGACCAGAACAATCCGGAAATCCGGATAGGTCTGGCTAGCCAGGAAATCCTCGACACAGCGCCCGGTAAGCTCCGGATAATCGCGGAAAGGAATGATGACTGTCACCGGGGGCGCCTGCCGTTCCAGCCAGGCAACGCGGTAATGCGTCACCCCGTTGATGGCGCTGACTTCTCCCTTGAGGCCCAGCCGGTCGAGATGGGCCTGGACCGCATCCACCCCGGCCTGAACGGCATAATCCTTGTTGGCGATCGTGGCGGCAGTGGAGTTTTCGGTCTTGCGCCAGTGATACAGGATTTCCGGCACGTGGTGGATGGCCGGATGCGGGATGTGCTCGGCAGCGCGCAGCATGAGGTCATGGTCCTGCGCCCCGTTATAAGTGCTGTCCAGCGGGCCGAGCGCGCGCAGGGCTTTGGTTTCGATGAGCACAAGATGGCAGATGTAATTGCAGCCCATCAGGAAGCGGTGGTCGAAATCGGGCTTGAAGTGAGGCTCCAGGAAACGACCTGCCGGATCGACCTTGTCTTCATCCGAATACAGGAGTTTCGCGCCGCTCTTCAGCGCCGCCCGCATCATGGTCTCCAGCGCCACGTCGACGAGAAGGTCGTCATGGTCGAAAAAAGCCACCCATTTCCCGCGTGCTTCCCTGATCGCGACATTGGTGGCTTCAGCGATGCCGACATTCTTCTTGAGAGTGACGGGGCGGATCCGGCTGTCCAGCTTCGCGTAATGCTTGATGAGCGCGCTGGTGGCTGGGCAGACGGCGCCGTCATCGACCAGGATGAGCTCCCAGTTTTCATAAGTCTGGTTGCGCACGGATTCGATCGCTGCCTCGAAGTCCCGGGCCAGCGGTTTCCAGACCGGACACAGAACGGAGATGAGCGGCGGTTTTTCAGGCAGTGGCCGGGTCACGCGCGCCTGGGCGGTAGCGGCGAGAAGGCGGGCGCGATTCTGCTCAGCCCAGCGACTATAATGCTGCAGCGTGGGTCGTTCCGTTGGCAGGAGCGCGCGCATCTCGCGGCGCAGGCGGGTGATCTGGCGGTGCAGCTCTGTGACCACACCTTCTATTTCCACCAGCTGGCCGGCAAGCTGGTCGTCCACCAGCGTTGTCACATAAGGGCTGTTCTGCAGGGGTTCGGCTTCCTGGTCACTTTGCTCCGGCAGCAGCAGGATCTCAAACCGGTGCACGCGCCGGTCATGCAGATGCCCGGGGATGGGAATTTCGAAACCGCAGGCCGGGTCGCCCTTCAGGGCCGCGCCGACGTCCCCGCGGAAATGATCGGCGCGGTAGGTGCCGAGATCTATTCCGTCCACAGAAACTGAAAGCAGTTGCCCGCCGCGCCAGGGGGCACGCGGATTGGGCCGCCGGGTTACCCAGCCGCGCAGGGTCGCGTTTTCAAGGCCGTCGATGAAACTGCGGGTCTCCGGCAGGAGCGCGCTGTCGAAAGAGGTGCTTTCCAGAGTGGGATTGCCGTCAGCATCGGGCAGAGGCAGAACGCTGCGGTCGGAAAAACGCAACGCGATGCGGTGGGGCCGGTCATCAAACAGGAACTCGGGCAGCATGTGCTCGAAGCCAAGCTCGCTGCTCTCCAGCCCCAGCGCCTCGCTCACATCGCCACGCGGCAGGTTGCAGGTGATCTTCTCGATTTCCTGCCCGTCAGCCAGCAGATGCAGGGTGACCGGCCCCCTGCCGAGCACATCCACCGCCCAGCCCCGCAGCACCCCATGAGAGAAACTGTCCACAAGCCCCCGGAACATGCCGGGTGTCGTCCGGCGAGGAGAGGGAGCCGGACCGGCGGGGACGTTGGAAGAAGAGGCAGGCACGCTGGAGCAGGCTCCTGAAAACGGAAAAAGAACCGGGAAGTTTTCACAGCACAGACAACCACTGTCGGCAGCTGGTCATGATTACTTTACCTTAGACCTGACCACATGCACCACCAGGTCATGGCTGTTAGTTTCAGGTGCGGGTTGAGGTGCGGCCTGATCAAGCCCTTAGTACCAAGCCCTTAGTGAGGTAGTGAAAAACAGGCCGGAAAGTGTTTTTCAACTGCAACAGGCTGTAGAAACCTGTGTCCGGTTTCAAGAAAGCTTTCCGGAAAGACCGTTCTGCCTGTTGTTCTTTGGAGCGCTGGCGGTTAATGCTGGCGGGGTCCCGGTAAGGGAGCGGCTGGCCGGCGCTGAAAAGCAGTCCAGGCTTGAATCGGGCAGTCGAGATGACGTCTGCTGAAACGACAGGGGATTCCCGGACCATGGCGTCTGAGCCGCGATCCAGAACCACCCGGTTTGCAAGAGAACCGGTACCTGCTTCTCCAGAATCCCCCTCCCATTCCAATGGCGGAGCTTCAGTCGGTGCAATCTCTGCCGCCCCAGGCAGTGGCAGGCCGGGCAGCGTGCGTCCTGCTTCGCCCCTGATCGGACGGGGTCCCCGTTTTTCATTCAACCAGGTTTTCAGCGCCGTTCTGTGGGGTTCGGCCCTGATCGTACTGCTGGCGCTGGGGGGCCTGATTCTCCTGATGGGGCATGGAGGCTGGCAGGCTTTCGTGACCTTCGGGCCGGGCTTTCTCGTCAGTGCGGTCTGGAATCCGGTCACCAACCAGTACGGCGCGCTGGCGCCGCTGCTGGGCACGGTGCTCAGCACCCTGATTGCTGTCTGCATTGCCGTGCCGATGGCCTTCGGCACCGCCTTCTGGCTTACCGCCATTGCCCCGCGCCGCCTGGCTGGCGGATTGTCAACCGCTGTTCAGCTGCTTGCAGCCGTGCCTTCCATCATTTTCGGCATGTGGGGATTTTTCCTGATCGTGCCGTTCATGGCACGGGTGATCCAGCCGTTTCTCAATCACCATTTCGATCATGTTCCCGTGCTGAAGGCCCTGCTCTGCGGTCCGCCTTTCGGTTCCGGCCTGATGACGACCGGGCTGGTGCTGGCTGTCATGATCGCGCCTTTCATCACGGCGGTGATGTGCGACGTGTTTGAAGCCGTGCCCCCGATGCTCAAGGAAAGCGCTTACGGACTGGGCGCGACACGCTGGGAGGTCATGCGCTACGTGGTGGCCCCCTGGTCGCGCAGCGGCATGATCGGGGCGGTCGTGCTCGGCATGGGGCGCGCCCTGGGAGAAACGATGGCCGTCACTTTCGTGATCGGCAACGTGACGGCCATCGGCTGGTCGCTTTTCGTGCCCCGCACCACGGTTGCCTCACTGATTGCACTGCAGTTTCCTGAAAGTCCGGCCGGGTCACTGCGTCTTTCCTCGCTGATGGCGCTGGGCTTCATTCTCATGGCCCTGTCGTGTCTGAGCCTGATCCTGGCCCGCTACCTGAGGCGGCAGCGCGCATGACCCGGCAGGCGCCTTTTCCTGAACAGCAGGCGACGGAATCCAGGCTGGGCCAGCAGGAAGCCGCGCTGACCAGCCGCTGGCACCCTGACGGCCTGATGGCGCGCCGTCAGCGCTGCAACCAGCTGGCCACGGTGCTGAGCGCTGGCAGCGGGGTAGTGCTGGTTCTGGTGTTGCTGTCAATTCTGTGGACCTTGCTCAGCCGCGGCTTGCCCGGCCTGTCGCTTGCCACCTTCCTGCACCCCATGGGTCCGCCGGGCTCGGGGGGCGGGCTGGGCAATGCCATACTGGGCAGCATCATCCAGACCGGCCTGGCCATGCTGATTGCAGCGCCTCTCGGGATGTGCTGCGGCATGTACCTGGCGGAGTTCGACGGGTCCGGCAACCGCTTTGCCACGACCGTGCGTTTTGTGGCCGACATTCTGATGTCCGTGCCCTCCATCCTGGTCGGGCTGTTCATCTATCAGCTCCTGGTCGCCCCATTCGGGCACTTCTCGGGCTTTGCCGGCGCAGTGGCGCTGGCTGTACTGGCTGTGCCCCTGGTGATCCGCACGACTGAAGACATGCTGCGCCTGGTGCCGGTGGCCATGCGTGAGGCAGGGGCGGCCCTGGGGGCGCCGCGCTGGCGGGTGATCGTCTCGCTCTGCCTGCGCGCTGCACGCGGGGGCATCACGACCGGTCTGCTTCTGGCCCTGGCGCGTATGGGGGGAGAAACGGCGCCGCTGCTGTTCACCTCGCTGGGCAACCAGGGCTGGTCTCTCGACCTCGACAAACCCATGGCCAGCCTGCCGCTCGCCATCTATCAGTATGCGGGAGCTTCCTATGAAGACTGGGTGCAGCTTGCCTGGACCGGGGCGTTGCTTATCACTGTGGGTGTGCTGATGATCAATATTGTCGTCCGCCTGTCTTCACGCCGATGAAACTGCCTCCGGGCCTGTACCAGGCGGGGCAGGTCGTTTTCGCGTGCTCCGGCACAGTATCAGCCGGTCGTTTTTCCTGAGAGGGCTCTGTTCATGACCTCCGTTTCTCATACTCCCGCTCACGGGGCGCCATCTGAAACCGGTAATGACCACGGTCACCCGCCTAGACGCCACGCCACGCCTTCGCATGCAACCGAGGGCCTGAATTTCGCGGAAGCGGACGGAACGCGGGAGAAGCGGGAAGAGGACATTGCGCTGAAGGTGCGTGACCTGAACTTCTATTACGGCCAGCACCATGCGCTGCATGACATTTCCATGGACTACCCGGCGCGCCGGGTCACAGCCATGATCGGCCCGAGCGGTTGCGGCAAATCGACCCTGTTGCGCGTTTTCAACCGCATCTATGATCTTTATCCCGGTCAGCGGGCGACAGGGGAAGTGATGTTCGACGGGTGCAACATCCTTGACCGTGACATCAATCTCGATGTGCTGCGCGCCCGGGTGGGCATGGTCTTTCAGAAACCCACCCCCTTTCCCATGTCGATTTATGATAACATCGCCTTCGGGGTGAAGCTGCATGAAAGGCTGAGCCGTACCGAGATGGATGCCCGGGTTGAGGACGTTCTGACGCGCGTGGCGCTGTGGAATGAGGTCCGTGACCGCCTCAATGCGCCTGCAACCGGCCTTTCGGGTGGCCAGCAACAGCGTCTGTGCATCGCCCGCTCCATTGCGACCCGACCGGAAGTCCTTCTCCTTGACGAGCCGACTTCCGCGCTTGATCCCATTTCAACGGCGCGCATCGAAGAGCTGCTTGATGAGCTGAAACATGACTTCACGATCGCCATCGTGACCCATAACATGCAGCAGGCCGCCCGCTGTGCGGACCGGGTGGCTTTCTTCTTCATGGGCCGATTGATCGAAGTCGATGCCGCAGACCGCATTTTCACCAATCCGCGCCAGCAGCAGACGCAGGATTACATTACCGGGCGCTTTGGTTGAGCGCCCGGTGGCCGCGCTTACTCAGGCACCTGAAGCAGGGAGAACCGAAATGGCCGAACGTTCACACATTGTCAGCAGTTTCGAGCAGGAGCTCGACCAGCTCCGCAGCATGGTCAGCCAGATGGGGCGTATCGCTGCAAGCCAGGTGAGCCTGGCCCTGGCTGCCATCACCGATCACGACCAGCAGGCAGCTGACAAGGCGATTGCGCTGGATCCGGAAGTTGACCATCTGGAGCGCGAGGTGGAAGGGCTGGCCATCCGGCTCCTGGCCCTGCGGAGCCCGATGGGCGCTGACCTGCGCGAGATCGTGGCGGCGCTGAAGATCACCGGGGATCTGGAGCGCATCGGTGATTACGCTGCTTCAGTAGCCAAACGGGCCATGACGGTCGCAGCGGTCGAGGACGGGCGGATCTCGCTTTCAGGCCTGCGGACCATGGCGCGCCTGGTCAATGAGAACGTGCACCGCATGGTCGAGGCCCTGGAAACCCAGGATCCCAATCTCGCCCTGGAAGTCTGGCATGCCGACCAGGAGATTGATGAGTATTACACCACCCTGTTCCGTGGCCTGGTTACCTACATGATCGAGGACCCGCGCAATATCCGTGCCTGCACGGAGCTGCTTTTCATCGCCAAGAATCTGGAGCGCATCGGCGATCATGCCACCAATATTGTCGAGCGTGTCTTTTATGCCGTGACAGGCGAGAACATGCCGGCCCTCCGTCCGCGTGGGCGCAAGAAACCCACCTCGGCCCATTCACATGTTTCCGCACCGGTGCCGGGCAGCCCCACGCCTGACCCGCACCCTGAGCTGACGCAGAGCGATCAGGAAGCTGCCGCCCTGGAAAAGCCCTTTCCCCAGACAACAGACAAGCCGGCCTGAGGTCCGGGGCTGCTCAGTCCCCGCTTTCAGCCGGTGCCGGCACCTGTTCTCCCAGGCGGTGCTTGCGCTGGATAACGACCCAGCCAGCAAAGAACAGCAGGGCCAGCAAGGGAATGCAGGCTACCGAAATGGTGCCGGAGGGATAATCAAACCCCATCATCACGAGCACCACAAGCAGAAAGCCCAGGCTGATCCAACCGCTCCAGGGAGAGCCGGGCATGGAAAAGCGTGTCGGAGGGATGCGGCCCTGCCGGATGGCGCGGTGCAGGCGCAGCTGGCAGATCAGGATGGTGGCCCAGGTGCCGAGAATGCCGAGCGAGGAAAGACTCAGGACGATCTCAAAGACCTGTGAAGGGATGTAATAGTTCAGCGCCACCCCCACCAGGTAGATCGCAAGCGTGGCGCAGATGCCGACGAACGGGACGGAATTCCGGTTCATCATGGCGAAGGCGGAAGGGGCCGAGCCGCCCAGCGCCAGGGCGCGCAGGATGCGCCCTGTCGAATAAAGGCCGGAATTGAGGCTGGAGAGGGCTGCGGTCAGCACCACGAAATTCATGATGCCTGCACTCCAGGGCACGCCCAGCTTCTGAAAGAAGGTGACGAACGGGCTGGTATCGGCGTGATAGGCGGTCCAGGGCAGAACGCAGACCAGAAGCACGATCGAGCCGACATAGAAGATCAGAATGCGCCAGATGACGCTGTTGACGGCACGTGGAATGATCTTGCGCGCATCCTTGCACTCGCCTGCGGCCACGCCGATCAGTTCCGTAGCGGCATAAGCGAAGATGACGCCTTGGACGAGCATTAGGCAGATGCCGATGCCATGGGGGAAAACACCTCCGAAATCCTTGATGAGGTGCAGCCCCGGCGTGAACCCGTCGATCTTGTGGCCGCTGAAGAGCACGACAGCGCCGATGGCGAGAAAGATGACCAGCGTCAGCACCTTGACCAGGGCCAGCCAGAACTCGATTTCCCCGAAATAGCGCACGCCGGCCAGATTGATGGTGCCGACGAGCAGCAGGGCGCCCAGGGCCAGGATCCATTGCGGCACGCCTGCGAAGGCCGGCCAGAAATGCATGTAGAGGGCGACGGCCGTGATATCGACGATGCCGCTCATGGCCCAGTTGAGAAAGAAGAACCAGCCTGCGGAATAAGCCGCCCACTCGCCCATGAATTCGCGGGCGTAGGTAACGAAGCTGCCGCTGCTGGGGCGGTACATCACCAGCTCCCCCATTGCCCGCAGCACCATGAAGGCGCACAGGCCGCAGATGGCGTAGGCGATGGCCAGGGAAGGCCCTGCCAGCTCCAGGCGCGACGCCGAGCCCAGGAACAGCCCTGTGCCGATCGCGCCGCCCAGGGCGATCATCTGCACATGCCGCTGGCTGAGATCCTGCTGGTAGCCTTCTTCCGATTCGGCTTCTGTCATGCTTTCCAGAAGCGGACCTTCGTACAGGTCGACAGAGTCGTTCGGCGGGGTGCTCATGAAGTCGGACTCCTGCAGGACGCGTCAGCCCATACCTGCTTGCCCCCTGTGCCCGAGCGCGGGCGTGAAGGGGTGAGAGGCGCTCCCTACAAGTAACGCTTTTCATCCCGCCAGGGGGGCTGTTTGTCCTGTCAGGGTGTGCGGATGAAAGTTCTTCCACCCGAACCGGATATGCCTGACCAGGGCGCAGCAGGCATGCTTTTAAAACATAAGTGAAACATATGGTCTGGCGGGGGCGGGAGCAAGGCCAAGCTGCAGGGGGAACGGGCTAAATCGTTCTGGTGATGGCGGAAAAATCTTAGAAAAATCTTAACTGTGTCTGTCTTCCCGTTCCCGGCTCCAGGCCTGCAGGAAAGCCCGGATGCCGGTGCGCATGAAAGCCTCCAGCGCTTCAGGGCTGCGAGGGGGCAGGCAATGGGTCAGTCGCGACAGAAGGGGCACGCCCAGGGTGAGGCCGATGAGGTGGTCAGCGACATCGGTAGGCTCGCCCGGCCGCAGGCAGCCCGCTTCCTGCTGATGCCTGATCCAGGCGCGCAAGCCGGTTTTATGGCCTGAAAGCTGCAACGCTTCGGTCATGGCCTGCTGAATGGCCGGCGAACGGTTGGTCTCGCCGATGATGGTGCGCAGCAGCGCCAGGCGCTCTTCATCGAAGATGATGGGACTCAGTTTGCGGAAATGCGCGATGAGCGTCTGCTCCATGTCGATATCAGGCCCATGGGCAGGATCTTCTCCGATGGAGGGGAAAAGCCGTTCCAGGAGCAGCTGCTCGAAGAGATTCTGCTTGGAAGTGAACAGCTGATAGAGCGTTTTCTTGGACATGCCGGCCTGGCGTGCGATCCGGTCCATGGAAGTGGCGTGATAGCCATGGGTGCGCAGCAATGTGCAGGCTGTTTCGAGAATCCGGCTCCGCCGCAACTGCTCATCTGCCTGACGTGCCGGGCTTTCCGAGTCCATGGCCCTCTCCTCCGTTGCCTCGAATGTTTCAGGGGCCTCAGGTGCGGCGGATCCTGGAGCAGTCCTTCCTGATCGGTCAGGAGCTGAAAGACCGGCAGGCGGGCAGGACAAGGGAGAAAAAGGTGTATCGGGCAAAATCTGGGACCTGAAACGAGGGGTCGGTGCAAGGCAGCCGGTGAAAGAGCCCCGGCGAAAGAGTCAGGGAAAGAGATTGACCTTTAGCTTGGAAACCGGATAGTTTCCACCCCGCGTTTCCCTTTCCGTGTGAAAAGCTGCCCCCGACTCTCCAGAAGGGTTGCGGGCCTGACGGAAGAAGGTGGCAGCCGCTGGTGGCGAATGTTTTAGGAAAGCCGATCTCCGAAAGTCCAAACGATTCATGCGTGATATTCTCCAGACTTCCTTTTCCGCCACGGCATCCCGCCAGGCCCCCTGCACCAAAACGCGGCAGCGTCTGATGACGTTCGGCCTGTTGGCGCTGGGAGGGCTTGGGCTGGCCGGCTGCCAGAAAAAAGCCCCATCCAAGGCCGTGCTCCAGCCCGTCGGCGTGGTCACGATGCGTGAGACGAGCGTGGTGCTGAACACCATGCTGCCGGGGCGCACGGATGCCTATGAACAATCGGCGATCCGGCCTCAGGTAAGCGGTGTGCTCACCTCGATCACCTATCGCCAGGGTGCGGACGTCAAGCAGGGTGAGCAGCTCTACCAGATCTACCAGCCCCCCTATCAGGCCGCTTATGACCGGGCCAAGGGCCAGCTGCTCCAGGCGCAGGCCAATGCTGTCCGCGCCCATGGTCAGCTGCAGCGTTACAGCCATCTCGTCGGGCCGCATGCGGTCAGTAACCAGGATTACGATAATACCCTGGCCACATCGCGCGAAGCGGATGCCCAGGTCTATCAGGCCAAAGCCGAGCTCGAATCAGCGGAAGTCAATCTCAATTACAGCCATGTCCGCTCTCCCATCAGCGGGCGCATCGGGCGCACCATCTATACGGTCGGCACGCTGGTGACGGCCAATCAGACCTCCCCCATCGCCGTGGTGACGCGGCTCGACCCGATTTATGTGGACGTCAACGTGGCTGCGGCAGAGATGCTGCGCCTGCGGCGGGAGCTGGCGACCGGTCAGCTGGAGCGCAACGGCTCGGCGGCGGCGGTGCATATTGAACTGCCTGACGGTTCAACCTACGGCCCTGTCGGCAAGCTTGAGCTGGCTGAAGTCACGGTCGATCCGGCCACCGGCACCATCATCATGCGTGGCCTGATGCCCAATCCTGATAAACTGCTGCTGCCCGGCATGTTCGTTCAGGCCGAGATTCATGAAGGGCTGGACAAACACGCCCTGCTCGTGCCCCAGATCGGACTGCTGCGCACGCCCAAGGGCACGCCTTATGTGCTGGTGCTCAACGATCAGAATATCGTTTCCATCCGACCCGTGACGGTCAGCCGCACCATCGGCAACACCTGGCTTGTCACTTCCGGCCTCAAGAGCGGTGACCGGGTGGTGATCACGGGGCTGCAGAAAATTCAGCCTGGCGCCAAAGTGGCGCCGCACGCCGTGAATTTCGACTGGCCGGCTGCGGCGGGCGCACCGATTCCTGGAACGACCCAGAACACGCAGCCCCAGAACACCCCCTCACAAAACGGGCAGCCGCAAAAACAGCCGGCCGGTCAGGGAGGGAAGTAAGCCTCATGTCCCTTTCGCGGTTTTTCATCGATCGCCCGGTTTTTGCCTGGGTGATCGGGATTATCATCATGCTCGTCGGCCTGGTTGCGGTCAAAACCATGCCGATCGCCCAGTATCCCAGCATCGCCCCGCCCATGATCGCCATCGCGGTGGATGACCCGGGCGCTTCAGCCGAGACAGTCGACAACACGGTGGTGCGCCCGATCCTGCAGCAGATGTTCGGGCTTGATCATCTCGAATATCTGTCGGCGTCCTCTTATGGCAATGGTCATATGGAGATCGACCTTACCTTCGCGCAGGGCACCAACCCCGACATCGCGCAGGTCCAGGTGCAGAACAAGCTCCAGCTCGCCCAGCCACGCCTGCCGCCTGAAGTGGTGCAGCAGGGACTGAGCGTGACCAAGGCCGTCAAGAACTTCATGCTTGTGATCGGTTTCATCTCCACTGACGGCAGCATGAGCGGACCCGATATCGCCGATTTCGTTGCCTCCAACGTCTCCGACCCGCTGTCGCGGGTTACCGGGGTGGGCGATCATCAGATCTTCGGCTCCGAATATGCCATGCGCATCTGGATGGATCCGGCCAAGCTTTATAATTATGCGCTCAGTGTCGGTGACGTGCAGCAGGCTGTTGCCGCCCAGAACATTCAGGTGGCCTCTGGCGAGCTGGGCGGTCTGCCGGCCGTGAAGGGGATCGGCTTCGACGCAACGATCATCGGACCGACCCGCATGACTGACGTCGCCCAGTTCAAGAACATTCTCCTCAAGGTCCAGCAGGACGGCAGCCAGGTGCGCCTCAAGGATGTGGCCGAGGTGGAACTCGGGCCGCAGAACTACAATCTCACATCTTTCTACAACAACCAGCCTGCCTCGGCCATGGCGCTCAAGCTGGCGCCCGGCGCCAACCAGCTGGCGACTGAAGCGGCTGTCCGCGCGCGCCTGCAGGCTCTGGAACGCTTCTTTCCGCCTGGGCTGAAGGTCACTTACGCTCTGGATACGGAACCCTTCATCATTCACTCGATTGATGAAGTCATCGAGACCCTGGTCATCGCGATCATCCTGGTCTCCATCGTCATGTTCGTCTTCCTGCAGAACTGGCGCGCGACGCTGATTCCCACCATTGCCGTGCCGATCGTCCTGCTGGGCACCTTCGGCGTGCTCGACATTCTCGGCTATTCGATCAACACACTGACCATGCTTGCCATGGTTCTGGCCGTCGGCCTGCTGGTAGATGACGCGATCGTGGTGGTGGAAAATGTCGAACGCGTGATGACCGAGGAAGGCCTGCCGCCCAAGGCTGCAACGGGCAAGTCGATGGATGAGATCACCGGAGCCCTGGTCGGCATCGTGCTCGTGCTGACGGCGGTGTTCCTGCCCATGGCCTTCTTCGGCGGGTCCACCGGCGTGATCTACAGGCAGTTCTCCGTCACCATCGTTGCGGCGATGTGGCTGTCGATCCTGGTTGCCACTACCCTGACACCGGCTCTCTGCGGCTCCCTGCTCAAGCCGGGCCAGCAGGGGTCGAGCTTCTGGGCTGCCCGGATGTTCGATCGTGGCTTTGAACGCCTGACGAATTTCTATGTTTTCGGTCTCAAGCGCCTGATCGCCCATCCCTATCTCAGCATGCTCTGCTTTGCGGGGCTGACGGTCCTGACCGTTGTCCTGTTCACCCGCGTGCCCGGCGGCTTCCTGCCGGTTGAAGATCAGGGGCTGATCTTCGGCCAGGTCACGATGCCGCCCGGCGCGACGCTTGAGCAGACCGCGAACGTGAACCGGAAGGTCGCTGCCTATATCCTCAAGACCTACCCCAAGGATGTCGAATCCGTCTTCAGCATGAACGGCTTCAACTTCGCAGGCCAGGGACAGGGTGCAGGCGCGTTCTTCATCCGGCTCAAGCCCTGGTCGGAGCGGCCGGGCTACCGCAACAGCAGCATGTATCTCTCAGATGAGATCATGAAACATTTCTGGCTGGATCCGCAGGCGCAGATCTATGCCATCAATCCCCCGGCCGTGCTGGAGCTGGGCAATGCGCAGGGCTTCGACCTGGAGCTGGAGGATAACGGCCATCTCGGTTATGACGCGCTGATTAAGGCACGCAACAGCCTGCTTGCCGCGGCAGCCAAGGACCCCAAGCTGATGGCGGTCCGGCCGATGGGGCTGGAGCCGGCGCCCCAATATGTCCTGAACATCGACCGTCAGAAAGCCAATGCCCAGGGCGTGGCCAACTCTGACATCAACACGACCATCCAGGGCGCTCTGGCTTCCATCTACGTCAACCAGTTCCTGCGTGCCGGCCGTGTGAAGCAAGTGTACATCCAGGGCGTGGCCGATTCGCGTATGGTGCCGGTAGAGCTGCAGAAATGGTACATTCCCAACAAGCTGGGCAATATGGTGCCGATCAACACCTTCATAACCGGCGACTGGATCGTGGGTCCGCAGAAGGTGGAGAACTATAACGGTCTCAGCTCCTTCGAGATCCAGGGCCAGGGCGCGCCGGGCGTCAGCTCCGGCACAGCGATGCAGCAGATGGTGAAGCTGATGCAGAACCTGCCGCGCGGCATCGGCTATGAATGGACCGGCATTTCCTATGAGCAGGTCGCCGCGGGTGCCTCGACAGGCACGCTTTATGCTTTTTCAGGCATCGTCATCCTGCTCTGCCTGGCAGCGCTTTACGAAAACTGGGCCGTTCCCATCTCGGTGATGCTCGTTCTGCCCCTGAGCGTTCTGGGCGCCATCGGCGCCACCCTGGCACGCGGCTATGACAATGACGTGTATTTCCAGGTCGGCCTGCTGACCACGGTGGCGCTTTCAGTCAAGAACGCCATTCTGATCGTCGAGTTCGCCCAGGCTTTCTATGAGCAGGGCGACACGCTTGAACAGGCCGTGCTCAAGGCGGCCCATGAACGCCTGCGCCCGATTATCATGACCTCGGTTGCCTTCGTGTTCGGTGTGCTGCCGCTTGCCATCGCCAATGGCGCAGGCGCTGCGGCACGGCGGGCCATCGGCACCTGCGTGGTGGGCGGCATGCTTTCAGCCACCTTCCTGGCGATCTACTTCATTCCGGTCTTCTACGTCGTGGTGCTCAAGCTGTTCCGGGTGCAGCGCATCTCGGCCGTCCGGGCGCGCGAGGCCGAGGAGCTCAAGGAGGCGATGGCGCACAACAAGGCCAAGGCTGCCAAAGCCCAAAACGGGACGGCTGACGGCAGAACGGGCGGAGGAGCACAGGCATGAACGCGATGAGCCGAACCGGAAAAGGAAGCCCTTTCCGCCTGACTGCCGTTACTCTGGGTGGGGCTGCAACGCTGCTTCTTTCAGCCTGCAATTTCGCCCCGCATTACAAGCAGCCTGTGACCGGCGTGCAGTCGAGCTGGCCCAGTGACACCTATACGCCGACGGTTCAGAGCAAGCTGAAAGTGTCGGATCTGGGATGGGAGGAATTCTTTACCGACCCAAGGCTGAAAAAGCTGATCTCCCTGGCGCTCAACACCAACCGGGACCTGGCAAGCCAGTTTGCCGCCATCGTACAGGCCCGCGGGCAGTATGAGATGCAGAACTCCGCCCTCTTCCCCAATATCAGCACCGGGGCAGGAGCGATGTATCAGGATCCCTCCACCAATGCGGGTTTCTCCTTCGCGCCAGGCAGTGACAGCGGCCATAACGGGCAGCAGATGATCAAGCTGCTGCATTTCTACCAGACGTCGATCGGGTTCTCGTCTTATGAGATCGATCTCTGGGGACGGATCCGCAATCTCTCCAAAGCCCAGAAAGAGGAGACGCTGAGCAGCTACGACAATCTGCGCAATCTCTGGATATCCACCATTTCCCAGCTGGCTTCGACCTATATCCAGTGGCTGGCCGATGTCGAGATGCTCAAGGTCGCCCAGGCGCGCCAGAAGAACCAGGAGGAAACCTACCGGCTCACAAAGCTCTCCTTTGTGAACGGGGAAGAAAATGCGCTGACCATGGCGCAGATCGCAAGCCAGATCGACCAGGCACGCACGGATGTTTCCGTGCAGATCGGCGCCATCGGGCGTGACGTGCATGCGCTGCAGCTGCTGGTGGGCCAGCCCCTGCCTGCCGACCTGCCACCGCCGGCCCCCTTCGGTCATCAGACAGTGCTTGCTGATCTGCCGGCCGGCCTGCCTTCCGACATGCTGCAGCAGCGC
Organism: Oecophyllibacter saccharovorans; assembly: GCF_006542375.1. GTDB lineage: Bacteria > Pseudomonadota > Alphaproteobacteria > Acetobacterales > Acetobacteraceae > Oecophyllibacter > Oecophyllibacter saccharovorans. The sequence goes on from NZ_CP038143.1 coordinate 1,043,121, forward strand.
CCCGATATCCGTGAGGCCGAGCACAAGCTGCGTGCGGCCAACGCCAATATCGGTGCTGCGCGTGCCGCCTTCTATCCCCGTTTCACCCTGACGGCCTCGGAAGGGATTTCCTCGCTGCAGTTCAAGAAACTGTTCACCAATATGTCGGAAACCTGGGGTCTTTCCCCGAGTGTCAGCATCCCGCTTCTGACCTGGGGCCAGAATTCCGGCAATCTTCACACGGCCAAGGCAGCCCAGGCTCAGGCTGTGGCTCAGTACCAGAAAACCGTGCAGAAGGCCTTCAAGGAAGTTTCCGACGCTCTGACCTCGCGCGAGACCTACAAGCTGCAGGATGAAAGCATGGCGCGCGTGGTTGGAAACACGAAGCAGGCCTATGACCTGGCTTATCTGCGTTTCCGCGAAGGGATAGACAATTATCTGGCCACGCTGGAAGAGGAACGCCAGCTGTTCATGGCCCGGCAGTTCCACATCTACGTGCAGGGCGCGCGGTACCAGAACATGGTGACGCTTTACCGCGCCCTGGGCGGCGGCTGGAGACGTTACACTCCTGGTACGCCTGTCACCGCATCGGCAACCTTTGTTGCCGGCACGCCGACCGGTGTGGCTCAGGCCCAGCAGCAGCTTCAGGAACGGGCCCAGCTCCAGGCGCAGGCGCTGCAGGCAGACGAAAATGCGCCGCCAGCCGCTCATCCCGGCCAGCTTCCCTCTGTCTCGCATACCATGGCGGCCGACAGCCGGGGCCGTGCTCAGGGCGTGCAGGTGCAGGGGGCGGCAGAGCGGGCGGCCACCATCCGCGGGCCCGTGCCTGACAGTCCGGACTGAAGATGGCAGGACCTGAGGAATATTTGCTTTCCGGGAAGGGAGAGCGGTAAGTAAGGGACAGCGAGGTCTGCTGAAAGCGTGGCAGCACGCCGGAACCAGGCACTGAAGAAAAGAGTGGGAAAGAAGCAGAAGATGCCGTCATTCGAACCGTTGCGTTTGATCCAGATCCAGCCCAGGCGCGGCAGGCGGCTTCTGGCGCTGCTCTGTGCAGTCGTGGGTATAGGGAGCGGCATGGCGCTGCACATGCAGAAAGCCCAGGCGGCTCCTGGGCCCCAGACCTTCGGCGACCGTGATGCGAAGAAGCCTCCTTCTATGCACCAGCTTTTCAGATCTTCCCAGCTGCCCAAGACCTATGCTGATTTCAGCATGTTTCACTTCGTGCCCCGTGGCTCCATCATCGTCGAGCAGCCGGAACGCGGGCGGCTGATCTTCAGAAGCCGCAAAACCGGTCAGCCTAATGGCTATGCGGAGCTGAAGGGGGATTCCGTGCTGTATTACGACCCGGCCGGCAGACCCATCCGCCTGCAGCACCTGACCCCTGAGGAAATGGATCGCTGGAACAAGAACGCCCTCGCCAACCGCTGAGGGACAGCTATCTGCAGGCCTGCTCTCGGGGCGCCGTTTTCAGACCCTCGTTTTCAGTGATTGAAAGGCTCTCGGCCACTTCCGGTGCGAAGTTCAGGTCTCAAGTCGCACCATTGCCGCCAGCCATAAACGGCCATGAGAGTGAAGCAGGCGTAAAGAAGCGCTGTCAGGTCGAGATGGCGGCTTGCGAACAGTCCCACGTAAACCGAATCGACCACGATCCAGAGCAGCCAGCTGGCCCGGTAGCGACAGGCCATCCAGAACTGACCCAGAAGACTGGCGCTGCTGAGCAGAGCATCCAGAAAGGGCAGAGGGTCATCAGTGTGACGCAGGATCAGTGCCCATAGCCAGGCCCCGGCTAGGGTCACTCCGAGCGCGCTCAAAACCTTTGGCCAGGTGAGGGAACGGATGGCAAGGGAGGGAATGCGGTCAGATGCCTGTTTTCTTTCCCGGGCCCAGCTGTGCCAGCCATGCAGGATGCCGAGACAGAAAAAACCCTGAAGCGTCATGTCCGCATAGAGGCGTGCGTTGAAAAACACCAGTGCGTAAAGCCCACAGGCGATCAGGCTGACTGGCCAACCGGCCAGGGCGCGGCGTGCGGTCAGCCATACCCCGGCCAGACTGGCCGCGACGGCTGTGCTTTCAAGAAGGAATTCCGGCGTGACTGCCATCACCCTGCGCCTCCCGAAGGGTTGGCGCTGACCGCTTCAATGAGTTTCTGCCCTGCGGGGCTTTCAAACCAGCGGGCATGGCCGAGCAGGTAACCTGACCACACATCCCGCCTGGCAGTGGGCAGGTCATGCAGCAGGGCCGCATAATAGGCCAGCTCCGTGAGGGCGAATTGGACATGGACCAGAGGCAGGAAACGCCCTGTCAGCTGCCGTTCGACAAGGGTGCGGGGTCGGATGGCCTCATAACCGGCCAGAAAGGCATGCAACTGGTCCCAGGCGACAGGGTCGCGCCCCATGTTCATCCAGCGTATGAAGCTGCGCTCGACAGCGACAGCGAGATCGAAAGGCGCGCTGGTATGGCCACTGAGGCCGAAATCGAAGACTTCGCACACCTCTTCTTTTCCCGGCACCATACCAGGCCTCCAGGAGAGGTTGGAGCCGTGCCAGTCCCCGTGCCCCCACAGGGGCTGCACGTCACCAAGATTGGGGCGCAGCGCCTGATGGGCGGGGGTGAGAGCCGGCAGCAGGCTGCGGCGCCAGTCATCCTCCATGCCTGCGCCCATGCCAAGCTGTGCCAGGCTTTCCAGCAGGCCCGGCTGGGTGGGAAGCCAGGTGGTCAGGCCGGCTTCCAGGTCAGGCATCTGCACGGCCCGGCCACCGGACATCAGCAGCACGTCGCCGTCAGACGCGTTGAAGCCTGTGCTGGCGAGATGAAGGCGGGCCAGCATGCGGCCAGCGGAAGCGGCGTGGATTGGGGAGCGGTAGGGTTCCCAGGACAGGGTGTGACGGTAGAGATCCTCCCCCCTGAAGGCCGGAAAGACTTCATAGAGATTGCCGCCTTCCTGCTCGGTGGTGCCGGAAAACCGGCTGGAAGCCTGAGCAGAGTCGGCAGGCGTGGTTATGCGCGTCAGCGGCAGGGGAATGTGGAGGTCCTGCTGGGCACTGGCCATCAGGTGGCGCATGAAAGCGTGTTCGGTTTCAAGCCGGCTGGCTGAGCGCAGGCGGTGGTCATGACGCTTGAGAAAGACGCGTTCAGGCAGAGAGCCGGGCGGCCTGAAACCTGGCAGGGGCGCAACCTCAAACAGGGCACCGGCCGAAAAGGGACGCGCACTCTGCCACAGCGGCGGTAACCGGGGAACGAGGCCGAAACCCGCCAGGACCCGCCGGGCTTCGGCCCCGGTAATCGGCGGCCAGTCCCGCGGGCGCTCTGCGTCAGCCAGACCCAGGGCCAGGGTGTGAGAGGAGCCGGGTACAGCCTGGGTCATCAGGCGCTCAGAAGCCGGTGGAGGCGGTGAACAGCACTGCAAAACCGCCGCCGATGTAGAACTTGGCCGGGTTGGCGGCAATGGTGGTGCCGTGCAGCCCGCGGGTGGCGTGGGCATTGGTGCCTGGCGTGCCGACGCCTGAGAGATAACGCTGGTTGGAAAGATTGAGGAAATTAAGGCGCAGCTCCGGGCGTTTCAGGGTGGCATCGCGGAAGAGGGCGACATTGCTGAAACGGTAGCCAAGGCTCAGATCCGCCGTCATGTAGGCCGGCATTTTCTCGTCATTCATGAAGGTGGCGTACTGGCTGCCGGTGTAGCGAGCGGTGACCATGCTGAAGAAATGTCCGTCATCATAGCGCAGCCCTGCCGCGCCTGAGAAATGCGGGCTGCGTATTGCCGTCTTGCCGCGCGTGGGAAGCCAGTCCCCGTTGACCGGCAGATTGCCGTCCATGGTGGCATGCAGGTATTCAAAGGACAGGTAAGGGCTGAGATGGTGCCAGGGCCGCGTTCCCAGCTCGATATCGACGCCGCGGGTGGTCTGTCCTCCGGCATTGATGGTGGAGGAGATGTTCTGCACGCCGTCACGGGTGATCAGGGTTTCAATCAGGCGATTGGTGAAGTTGTAGTTGAAGAAGGTGATGCTCCCCACCAGCCAGTCACCTGTGCGCCGGTAACCCAGTTCCTCGGTAATGGAATATTCGTTCTTCAGGCCGCGCGAATCTCCGGGCGCATAATAGGCCGTGACAGCAGGGGCGCGGAAATTGGTGGTGGCATTGAGAAAGATCTGGTCTTTGGGCGTGATCTTCCACCGCAGCCCGAAACGTGGCAGCGGCTCGGACGTGTTGCTGCCGACATGATAGGGGTAGCCCGAGGCGGCGTCAGGAAGGTTGTTGGTGCCGTTTCTGCTGAGCATGATCTCCTTGAACCCCGCATCAATGAGCAGGCGGTTGTTGAACAGGGAGATGTGGTCTCCGGCGTAAAGGGCATTGACCTGCGCAATGCTGTGGATATCCCAGGCAAGGTATTTTTCCGTCCCGCCCCGGCCGTCCGGCTGCAGCACCTTGCCGTGCCGGCCTGTCGCCCAGATATCGGGCGTGGCGCCGGTAGCGCTGACGCGGGAATAGGGCTGGGTCTCGTGGTCATCTGAATAATCGTACCAGTAGCCCAGAAAGAAGTCGTTCCACTTCCAGCGTGCGTGGAGCTCGGAGGTGAAGCCGGCCCGGTAGCTGCGCTGCAGATAATCGCCGCGTAGCACGGGCGTGGCCGTGGGATTGCCGGCAAGCCCTGCATCTTCCGCTGTCGTGCCGGAGGGCCAGTTGCCGTAGGCGCCTTGGGCGTAAGGGGTGATGTCGAGCGAGAGGCGGTCGTTTGAAGTCAGGGCGAAATGCATGGGCGCCCCCAGGTAGAGCGTCTCCTCGGGATCGCGCCACAAGCGCCAGTAACGCGCTCCCTGCTGGGGGTCTGAAGTATCGAAATGCCGCGCCAGGTGGTTGGGGCCGTGGATGTTGTAGAGTTTCCAGGCCGTCAGGGTGGTTTTGGGATAATAGGCCGTTGTGGTGCGGTTCCAGGACCCGAGCAGAGCGACGCGCGACTGCCCCCACTCCTTGAGGAACTTGAAATCGATGTGCTGTCGTTCATTGTTGCCCGGTCCATGCCAGGCATCGGCGCGCGTGTTGGAATAGGACACGAAACCGCGCAGACCGCTGTTGCCGATCTCGCCGGTTTCAAGGCGGATGAAACCGCGCCGGGTGGCATAAGAGCCGTAGGACATGGCCACCATGCCCCCTGCCTTGAAGGAGGGGTCGAGGTATTTCATGGTGTTCAGCCCGCCCGCGGCATCAATGACAGGGCTGTCGAGATCAGGAGATCCCTGCTGCAGGGCGACCTGGCTGTAATTTTCCGAATCCGCGAACTGGCTGGGCGTGGCGCCGTAGGAAGCCACGTCGCTCATGGGCATGCCTTCAAGCACGTAGCCCAGCGCGTCGCCATTGAGGCCGCGGATGGAGATGTTGGTCTGCGGTGACAGCCCGAAAGGATCGGAAGTGGCGACATTGGCGCCCGGCACGAGGTCCAGCAGCTGGAAAGCATTGGCTGTGGGCGACTGAATGTCGATGTAAGTGCGGCTTACCACGCTGCGTTCCTGCGTGCCCTGCTGGGGTGTGATCAGCCCCCCTGCGACGGCAGTCAGCTCAGGTTTGGCCCGCAAGTTGATCCGCTCAACACCGTGTGCAGTCACGTCATGAACACCCCGTTGTGCACTCCTGCCTGTATTTCTGGTGGAGGCAGCTGGCGTAGCAGGTGCAGTGGGAGAGGCGGTCGCATGGCCTGCAGGCGCGGTCATGAGCAGTTCAGTGGCCAGGCCCAGACTGCCCAGAAGTTTGCCGGCCGGTTTCCATGGCCGCAGCTTGGGCGGAAACCCTGTAGAGAAAGATAATGCAGACATGAATCTTCACCTCGGTCTTTTCGCCCCGGCCGGGTAAGCCAAGGGCAATCACAGGGAAGATCCGGTAATGATGGACGGCAGTTCAGGGAACGCTTTCAGGGGCCTTAAGGTGCCGGGGCACCGACTAGCTGCTTTGCGTAAGCGCTCGGTTATTCCTGTCCCTTCGCCGGTATGAGCCGGATCAGGTTCAAAGGGTCCGGCCTGGTGACCGTCTCAGCCTGGCCAATGCCAGACACCCCTCGGAACGCCAAAAACCTACTACACGTGCCGCAGGCCTGTCCATTGCGGGTGGGGCATGGCACGTGCGTTCTGCCTGCCCCCGTGTCTCTTCAGGGCCGCTTGAGAGGGGGCAGGCCGTGGGGGCCGGTTCTGCCGCTCTTGCATGCAGGGGGAAAGAAACGATAATTTCGCTTTTCTGCTGTTACCCCTAGACCTGTAGTACCCTCAGACCTGCGCCTGCTTTGTCTGACGGTTCCGCAGGGGGTGCTGCAATCCGGTCTCCTTCAGGAGCGTCCTCCGGTGCAGCTCTGACAGAGCCGGTTCATGAAGTCATCCAGAGGATCTCTGAGCGCATGCCACAATCCCCAGCTGTCAGCTCCCGTTCCCTGTCCGCACAGGTGCCTGAAGCTGCGGCCGGTAAACCGCTCATTGCGCCAAGCCTGTTATCGGCAGATTTCTCCGATCTGCGCCGGGAGATGGAAACGGTTGCCACGGCGCCATGGTTGCATCTGGATGTGATGGACGGGCATTTCGTGCCCAATATTTCTTTCGGCATGCCTGTCATCAAGGCGTTGCGGCCCCATAGCAAAGCCTTTTTTGATGCGCATCTGATGGTTTCACCGGTCGATCCCCATCTGGACGCCTTGGCAGAGGCTGGGGTTGACCAGATGACGGTCCATGTCGAGGGAAACTGGCATCTCAACCGGACCCTGCAACGGATTGCAGCACTTGGCTGCAAAGTGGGCGTGGCCCTCTGCCCGGCCACCCCGCCCGAAGTGCTGGGAGAGGTGCTGGAACTGGTGGATACGATTCTCGTCATGACCGTCAATCCAGGCTTTGGCGGCCAGACTTTCATGCCGGGTCAGCTGCCCAAGATCAGGCGTCTGGCGCAGATGATCGATGAGAATGAAGAACGCACCGGACGGCGGATTCTCCTGGGGGTCGATGGTGGTATCAATCTCCAGACGGCCCCGCTGGTGACGGCTGCAGGGGCCCGGCTGCTGGTGGCAGGCTCGTCTGTTTTCGGCCAGAAGGACCGCCCGGCCACCATTGCGGCCCTGCAGGCAGCCGCCTGTGGGGGGGAGGAGGGCGGCAGAAGCGTTGAGGACGTTTCGGCCCGCTCGCCCTCAATACGCTGAGGCAGCAGTGGTTTTCCGTAAAGGTTGGCGTCGCCTGAAAGTCGCCCTGACCCGTTTGCCTGCCCGCAAGCCCGAGCGCAGTCCCGCCTGTTACTATCGTGACCTCGCCCTGGGAGATCCCGAGCAGGGAATGCGGCTGGTGGCTGGGCAGTTCCGTTATGGGGGACAGCTCTGGCAGATGCCTGACCCTGGCGTGCCCGGAAGCTGGGAAAGGGCGTGGCCTGAAGAGGTGACACGCTGGCTTTACGGCTTCGGCTGGCTGCGTGACCTGCGGGCGTTGGGCACCAATGAGGCGCGCCTGACAGCCCGGGCCCTGGTGTGCTCCTGGCTTGCGGCCTCCTGGCAGGATTCCCGGCTTCTGGCCATGGCCCAGGAAGCGGGCATCATGGGGGAACGGCTGTCGAACTGGCTGGGTCATTATGAGTTCTGCCTGTTGACGGCAGTCGAGGAGACACAGGCGGCTGTCATGGAAGCCATGGTGCGCGAAGGCCGCCTGCTGGCCGCCCTGCTGCCCCTGGAGCCACAGGGCTGGCAGGGCCTGGCCGCCCTGCGGGGTCTGCTGGCCGCTTTTATGGCTCAGCCGGAGCACAAGGGCTTTTTCCAGCGTTTCCAACGCTACCTGGAGCGGGAGCTGAAGCGCGTTTTTCAGGCGGACGGCACGGTGGCCGAGCGCAGTCCGGAAGCGCAGTTTCAGGCCGTGCGCGAGCTGGTGAGCTTTCTGCTCATGTTCAATGCTCTGCAGCTTGCGCCGCCGCCTGTCATCGTCTCCCTGCTGGCACGTGCCTGTGCGGTGCTGAGAGCACTCTGTCATGGCGATGGCGCGCTGGCGCTTTTCAACGGATCGCAGGAACGCGCCAGTGCGGAAGTGGAAGCCCTGCTGGCGCGCGCCGAGCGCTATCATGTCATCACGCCCACCCTGCCGCAGGGCGGCTTCGTGCGGCTGACGCTGGGGCGGGCATTGCTGCTCGTGGATGGGGCGCCGCCGCCTGTCAGCGGTCATGACCGTCATGCCCATGCGGGCACGCTTTCTTTCGAATTCTCCTGGGGCGGACAACGTCTGCTCGTCAATTGCGGCAGTGCCGGCTCGGCCGGGCTGCGCCAGGCCTTGCGCGCCAGCCCGGCGCATAATGTTCTGGTGGCGGAAGGGGAATCCTCTTCGGAATTCGGGCCGGGCGGAGGGATTATCCGGCGGCCGGCCCATGTGAGCTGCGCGCACCGGAGCACAGCTGACGCCCATTGGCTCGATCTGTCGCATGACGGCTATCATCCCTCTTACGGCGCAATCTGGAAACGGCACCTGTATCTGGGCGAGGAAGGAGGGGACCTGCGCGGGCGCGAGGTGGTGGAGGGAGAGCGCGACCTGAATTTCGTGGTGCGCTTTCATGTTCATCCTGACGTGAAGGTCATCCAGGAGGACCAGGACATCATCCTTCAGGCGCCGGAGAGCATCTGGCGCTTCTGTCAGTCCGGCGGGGCGCTGCGGGTGGAGCAGGATCTCTATGCCGGGCGCGGCAGCCCTGAAGCGAGCACGCAGATCGTCATCAGGTCACGGCCCGGACGGAGTTTTGATGTTCAGGACGGGCCCGCGCGCAGGCGGCAGCGCATTTCCTGGAAGCTGGAGCGCCTGCCCGAATAAGGCTGCGTGACAGCGGGGCAGGAGAATTTCTGGCGCATTCCCCTCCTTTTTTTAAATCACAAATTCATGTAAGGTCATCTAAATAAAACGATATTATATCGTTATTTTTCTGTTTCTGCCTGTCGTCAGGCTCAGCTTGCTGTTGTTGCCAGGTGCCGGAAACACGTAAATGCGGCCCCGGTCTGAGATAATTTTGAGCTGAACCAGGCTGTGATACAGCGCCAGAGAAAAGGTCAAGCGATGTCGAAGCGGATTTCTTCCCCCATTCCTGCGCTTCTGACCCCGGCTTCCCGGCGGAGCTTCCTGCGCCGCTCAGCCATCGGGCTGGGATCGGTGCTGGGGGCCGGGGCCCTGGGGCTCAGTGGCATGGAGCGTTCTGTCTTTGCAGGCGGCTCGGCGCATGCCGCTGGAACGGGCGGAGAGGGCACAGGACCGCTGGAGGAAGTGCATCTGGCATGGGACCAGGTGGAAGTCTGCCAGGCGCCCATCTCCGTTGCCCTGCAGCGCGGCATGTTTGCCCGGTACGGCCTGGACGTCAAACCCATCAAGTTCACCGGCTCCACCGATCAGCTGCTCCAGGCCATCGCCACCGGCAAGGCCGATGGCGGCATCGGCATGGCGCTGCGCTGGCTCAAGCCGCTGGAGCAGGGATTCGACGTGGTGCTGACGGTCGGCACGCATGGCGGCTGCATGCGCCTGCTGTCGGCACCTGATTCAGGCATCACCAGCGTGGCCGATCTCAAGGGCAAGAAAGTCGCGGTGACGGATGCCGCCAGCCCGGTCCGCAATTATTTTTCTATCCGCGCCGCCAAGCTGGGGATCAATCCGGAGACGGAGATCGAGTGGCTTCAGTTCCCGGCCGACCTGTTCTCGCAGGCACTGAAGAAGGGTGAGGTCCAGGCGATTGCCGGCAATGATCCGCAGGCCTACATCCAGTGGAAGCGTGACGGGCTGGTGCAGGTCGCGACCAACCTGGACGGGCCTGACAAGCATGCTGTCTGCTGCGTCATGGGGCTTGGCGGGCATTTCTGGCGCGATCGGCCCAAAGTGGCCATCGCCCTGTCGAAAGCCATTATCGAGGCGCAGGCCTGGACCGCGGCACATCCTGACGAAGCGGCAAAGATTTTCGCCCCTTACGTGCCTGGCAATGTTCCGGTGGAGACGATCGCTGCCATCCTGCGCTCCCAGACGCATGAGCTGCACTCCACCGGAGCGCTTCTGCGGCAGGAAATCGCCACTTTCGTCAATGACCTGAAACTGATTCACGTCATCAACCCCACGACGAACACGCAGGCTTTTGTCGACAAGATCGTTGTCGACGTCCCCGCCTGAACCGTCCCGCTCGAACCGTATTGAAACCGCCAGTGCCGAACGCCACCACGTCCATCCCAACCGGTCCGCCCTCCAGGTCGGTCGCGCCCAGCGTTATGGCGCGCATGCTCCTGCCAGCCGTCGCATGGGGGCTTGTGGCCGTCCTGGCTTTTGCGCTTCCAGACAGGGCGCAGGGCTTCGTGGTGCACCCCTATGCCCGCCTGACCCACTGGCTTTACGTGGGCATGGCAGGCTTCCTGTTCCTCATCGCCCTGGTCAGCCGTTACCTGCCCGCCCTGCGCGCCAAGGCCTGTTACTGGGCTCCTTGGGTGACGGTTCTGGCGGTGTTCACCGGGCTGTGGGAACTTCTGACGGCCAAGCTGGGCATCCTGCCCATCCCCTTTTTTCAGCCGCCTTCAGCCCTGCTGGAAGTCTATCTGGATGACTGGCCCCGTCTGGGCGCTTCTCTCCTGAGCTCCTGCAGGCTTCTGGCAGCCGGTTTCTTCTGCGGGGCACTGGCAGGGTTCGTGACCGGTGTGGCGGCCGGCTGGATGCGGTCGGTCGGCTACTGGGTGCACCCGGTCCTGCGTTTCATCGGGCCGCTGCCTTCAACGGCCCTGCTGCCGATGGCTTTCTATTTCTTTCCCAGCGGTTTTTCCGCAGGCGTTTTCCTGATCGCCATGGCAACCTGGTTTCCCATGACCGTGCTGACCTGGTCGGGCATCAGCAGCGTTGAGCCGGCTTATTACGATGTTGCGCGCACCATGGGCGCCAGCGAGTGGTTCCTGATCTGCCGCGTGGCTGTGCCCGCTGCGCTGCCCTCGGTATTTGTCGGTCTGTTCATGGGGCTTGGCGCCTCTTTCGCCGTCCTGGTGGCCGCTGAGATGATGGGGGTGAAATCAGGGCTGGGCTGGTACCTGCAATGGGCGCAGGGCTGGGGGGCCTATAACAACATGTATGCCGCCCTGATCGTCATGGCGCTTCTGTTCTCGAGTCTGATCACCCTTCTGTTCGCCATACGCGACCGCGTCCTGACCTGGCAGCCCGGAGAAGTGCAATGGTGAAAGAGTCCCTCGAAACCAGGACCCCGCTTCAGGTGGCCCCTCCTGCCGGCAATGCTTCTGGAACGGACGCTAACCTGCCGATCGGCACGGACAAGGGCGCGCATATCCAGATCGACCATGTAAGCCACCGGTTCGGTCAGGGGGAGAAAGCGCTGCCGGTTCTCAAGGATGTGTCGCTTGATATCAAGCCTGGGGAATTCGTGGCTGTTCTGGGGCCTTCAGGCAGTGGCAAGTCCACCCTGCTGCGCCTGGTCTCAGGATTGGAAAAACCGTCTGAGGGAACGATCCTTGCCGATGGCAAGCTCGTGACAGGGCCTGATCCCTCGCGCATCGTCATGTTTCAGGATCCCACCCTGTATCCATGGCGCACGGTCGAGGGCAATGTCGCACTGGGGCTCGAAGCGCGCGGCAAGCTGAAAACGCAGGGCAACCGCGTGGGGGAGGCGATCGATCTGGTCGGGCTTCAGGGCTTCGAGAAGGCCTATCCCCGCCAGCTTTCAGGCGGCATGGCCCAGCGCGCGGCCCTGGCACGCGCCCTGGTCAATGACCCGCGCCTGCTGATTTTGGATGAGCCGTTCGGCAAGCTGGATTCCCTGACCCGCCTGACGATGCAGGGCGAGCTGCTCAAGCTATGGCAACGCGAGCGCTTCACGACCCTGCTGGTGACCCACGACGTGGAGGAAGCCCTGTTTCTGGCGCAGCGCGTTATCGTGTTCGGCCAACGCCCGGCGCAGATCAAGGCTGAATTCAAGGTGGATCTGCCTTATCCGCGCCACAGGGGCGACCCCGCCCTGGCTGCCCTGCGCCAGAAGGCCCTGGCCGAGCTCGGGCTGGACGCGGACTGGTAGAAGCCCGGGTTTGCGCGCAACAGGCGGCAAAAGACTTCTTGCAAAAGACAGGGGAGCGGTGGATCTAGGGAGCAGGGGCGCTCTCAGTGGCAGCATCAAGCTGTCCCTGAAAGGGCCCGGTCGCCTGAATGGAGAAAGAGATGTCCAAAAACGCTTTCATTATCGAACATGCGCCTGGCAAGCAGAATGACCAGCCGGGGTCGCATTATGAAGTTGTCAACGGTGAAGGCAAGGTTGTCCATCGCTGCGCCAGTGAACAGCATGCAGTGCACTGGGCCAAGGAGCAGGGTATGACGCCCCATCTCTCCAAGGACCGCCATGCCACCGATATCCACAAGGCTGAGCACTGGCGCGCTGTCTGAGCGGTCCTGAAAGGCGACGGGTAGGTTTCCCGTCGCCTTTTTGCTGTTTTGCTGCTGTTTGGCAGGGTGGGAAAGTCAGTCCGAGGCGAGACGAACGAGAAGATGTTTCTTGCGGCCCGATGAAAGTTTCAGAAGGCCGTCCTGAAAGTCGGAAGACGTGATGAGCTGGTTTTCATCGCTCACGGGCCGGTCAGCGAGACGTGCGCCCCCGCCACGGATCAGCCGGCGTGCTTCCCCGCCGGAAGAGGCCAGCCCTGCTTCCTGAAAGAGCTTGAAGGCCGGCAGCCCTGACGCGAACAGGGAAGCAGGCAGGGATTTTTCAGGCAGCGCCTCTCCCATTCCGCCGCCGCTGAAAACCTTGCCGGCTGTCCGAGCTGCTTCTTCAGCTGCTTCGCGCCCATGGCAGATGGCGGTGGCCTCGGTTGCGAGGATTTTTTTGGCCTCGTTGATGGCAGCGCCTTCGAGCGCGCCCAGGCGCGCGCATTCCTCGACCGGCAGATCAGTGAACATTTTCAGGAAGCGCCCGACATCGGCATCTTCCGTATTGCGCCAGAACTGCCAGTAATCGAAAACGGGCAGTTTCTCCTTGCGCACCCACCTGGCCCCGCCGGCAGATTTGCCCATCTTCGCCCCTGAAGCGGTGGTGACGAGCGGCGTGGTCAGCCCGAAGAGGCGCGCGCCGTCGGTCCTGCGCGCAAGCTCGATGCCCGAGACGATATTGCCCCACTGGTCGGAGCCGCCCATCTGCAGCACCGCGCCATGGCGGCGGTGCAGTTCGCGGAAGTCATAGGCCTGGAGGATGGAGTAGTTGAACTCCAGAAAGGTCAGCCCCTGTTCACGCTCCAGGCGCTGTTTAACACTTTCGAAAGACAGCATGCGGCTGATGGAGAACTGCACGCCGACATCCTCGAGCAGGTCGAGATAGGAAAGCCTGTCCAGCCACTCCGCGTTATTGGCCAGCAGCGCGCCTGCCCTGCCGTCCTGTCCGTGGGTTTCGAAATCCAGGAACTGCCGCAGGCTGGCTTCTATCCCGGCCAGGTTGCGGGCGATTGTCTCCGCTGTCATCAGCGTGCGCGCTTCATCGCGGAAGGAGGGGTCGCCGATTCGCGCCGTCCCGCCGCCTGCGATCGCAATCGGGCGATGACCGTGCTTCTGCAGCAGGCGCAGCATCATGATCGACAGGGCATTGCCGACATGCAGGGAATCAGCTGTGGGGTCGAAGCCGACATAAGCCGTGACCGGTCCTGCAGCCATCAGGGCGTCGAGGCCTTGGGCGTCCGTGCACTGGAAGATCATGCCGCGCGCCTGGGCCTCGCGCAGGAAAGGACTGCTGAACTGCGCTTCAGTCAGGGATGTGGCGGCTGATACAGGCGTGTTAGCTTGCGGAGCAGTCGCCGTCATCAGTCTTCCTCAGCCTCCACGGAGAGGAAGAAGGCCTGGCGGACGGTGACATGGTCTTCAATGGCATCGGTGATCTGGCGGATCTGCTTGGCAAAGATGTGATCGGCCTGCTCAAAGACGCGGTAATCGACCTCGACGTTCTTCTGCGTGTTCAGCTTGTCCACCAGTTTGCGGATGCTGCTTTCGGGGGCGAGGGTGTCCTTGCCGCCGGCGATCATCAGGCCGCTGCAGGGGCAGGGGGCGAGAAAGCCGAAATCATAGTCATTGGCCGGCGGGGCCACGCTGACCCAGCCGCGGATTTCAGGCCGGCGCATGAGAAGCTGCATGCCGACGAAGGCGCCGAAGGAATAACCGCAGACCCACAGCTCGGTGGAGTTGGGGTTGACCATCTGCATCCAGTCCAGGGCGGCCGCCGCATCGGAAATTTCGCCGATACCGCCATCATAGCGGCCCTGCGAGCGCCCGACGCCACGTGAATTGTAGCGCATGACAGAAAAGCCCATCTCCTGGAAACGCCGGTACATGGAATAGGTGACGCGGTTGTTCATGCTCCCGCCGTGCAGAGGATGGGGGTGCAGAACCAGGGCGAGGGGGGCATTGGGCGTGTCGGAATGGTGATAGCGGCCTTCAAGTCGCCCGTCCGGGCCGGCGAACATCACTTCAGGCATGGGTCTCTCGTCTTTCAAAGCCCTTGAATGGCCTGGCCTGATGCAGTCTGACCGGGAATTACCGGTGAATGCTGCAGCGCCAGGTTATCCCCGACAGGCGGGGAGGCGGGCGAGATGGGTCAGAAGGCGTTCCGGCGGGCTGAGATCAAAGCGCTTGGGCTCTGAGCCTTGACCTGTGCCGCCAGCGGAAACGGCCCTGTGCGTTTAAGTGTCCGGGACTTCCCGGCTGATGATCCAACAGTCTCTAGGTCTTGTCTTTCCTTCAGCTCATCCGGTCGGGCTGGGAAAGCCGATCGGCACAGATATGAAAACCTGCTGAGGGCGCGGGGACTACATCCCCGAATGCGAGACCAACCATTATTTTGCCTTATATATCGGTTGCGGAAACATAATTTCCACCATATTCGTCATAAATTACGCTGCTGCCCCAACTCTCCTACTCATCCCGCCCCTCAACAGAGGTGCAGGCAGGGGCTTTGGAGCCCGCAATCACTGTTTCAGTTTCAGGATTCGTTCCAGCGTGACTCCCCCTTCATCCAACTCAGCAAAGCCGGTCTATCTGGATGCCAACGCCACCGAGCCCCTGCGTCCCTCAGCGCGTGCAGCGCTCCTGAAGGGGCTGGAGGTGGAGGGAAATCCGGCTTCCGTGCATGCGCCGGGCCGTCAGGCGCGTGCCCTGCTGGAGGAGGCGCGCACGCGCCTGGCACAGGCTTTCGGGCGCGAGGCGGACAGCGTGGTTTTCACCTCCGGCGGAACTGAAGCGGATAGCCTGGCTGTTCATGCGCTGGGTGCCGTTCACGGGCGGCGGGTGATCCTGGGTGCGACCGAACACGCCGCCCTTCACGGGGCTGCGCGCGCCGAGAAAGTGCCGACAGAAATCCTGCCTGTTGATAGGGCGGGGCGGCCTGACTCCGCCCGGTTGCGCGAGATGCTGGGCGGAGGTCCGCCAGCTTTGGTCTGCGTCATGGCAGCCAACAATGAGACAGGCGTGGTGTCGCCCCTGGCTGAAATCGCTGCCATCAGCAGAGAGACAGGCGCGCAGCTGCATGTGGACGCGGTACAGGCAGCTGGTCGCCTGCCCTGGGGCAGCAGAGACTGGAATGCGGAAGTTCTCCGCGAGGCCTCATTGGCGGTTTCAGGGCACAAGATGGGGGGGGTCATGGGAGCCGGCGCCCTGATCCTGCCCCGTGACCGCCCGTTGATGCCTCTTTTGCCCGGCGGCGGTCAGGAGAGGGGGCGGCGCGGCGGCACGCCTGCCCTGCCTGCCCTGTTGGCCATGGTGGCTGCTCTGGAAGAAAGCCGTGCTCAGGACTGGCAGGCGATTGCCGGGATGCGTGATGAACTGCAGGCCCGGGCTGTGGCTGCGGGCGCGCTCGTGGCCGGCGTGTCTGCTGAGGAAGGGGTTGGGGAAGCCGCGACAGAACGCCTGCCCAATACCCTGTCTCTCATTCTGCCAGGCGTTTCCGGGCAGACGCAGCTGATGCTGCTGGACCTGGCCGGATTTGCCGTTTCCGCCGGATCCGCCTGTTCATCCGGCAAGGTGACCTCCTCGCCTGTGCTGGAAGCCATGGGTTATGGCGCGCAGGCTGGCCAGGCCATCCGCGTTTCGCTGCCCTGGAATGTGCAGCCCGGGGAGGTGCAGGCCTTCGGGCAGGCCTATGTGGAAATGGCCCAGCGTCTGCGCGCCCGCCAGCCGGCGTCCTCTGCAGGCCCCGGTAGAGACACAGGCGCATGATCTATCTTGATTATCTGGCCACCACCCCGTGCGATCCGCGTGTGGTGGAGGCGATGCTGCCGTGGTTCACGCGGGATTTCGGCAATGCGGGGAGTTTGCATGCACCGGGCCGCAAGGCTGCTGAAGCCGTTGCGCGCGCGCGCGCGCAGGTTGCAGGCCTGCTTGGTGTGACGGCGGAAGAGATCATCTTCACGTCGGGCGCGACGGAGGCCAACAATCTCGCCATCAAGGGTGTTGCCCGCTACCGCCGCCCGGGCGCGCCGGGCCCGGAGACGCCCCGACGCCGGATCGTGACGCTGGCGACAGAACATAAATGCGTTCTGCAGACCGTGACTGACCTGGAGAAAGAAGGGTTTGAGCCCTGCGTGCTCGGTGTCGGTGCAGATGGACGGGTGGATGAAGAGGCTTTCCGGCAGGCTCTCGAAGTGCCGACGCTTCTGGTCAGCGTCATGGCGGCCAATAATGAGACAGGGGTGATCCAGAACCTGGACGTGCTGGCTGCCATGACACGCGAGGCGGGGGCCACGGTGCACAGCGACCTGGCGCAGGCTGCCGGCAAGATGCCGCTTTCCCTGGCTGGTCTCGATCTGGCGTCTGTATCGGGCCACAAGCTTTATGGCCCCAAGGGCATCGGTGTCCTTTACGTGCGCCGCCGCCCGCGTGTCCGCCTGCAGCCGCTTTTTTCAGGCGGTGGCCAGGAGAGGCTTCTGCGCTCAGGCACGCTGCCGGTGCCGCTGGTGGTCGGGATGGGGCGCGCTGCCGAGCTGATGCGCGAGGAAGGGGCGGCAGAAGCCGTGCGCCTGGCCCGGCTGCGGGAGCGGCTGCTCCAGGGTCTGCGGGAGCATTGGCCGCATCTGCGGGTGAATGGCACGGGGACTGAAAATTTCTCTCTCCTCCCTCAACTGCCCGGGGCGCTGAATGTCTGTCTGGGCGAGAGCGGACCGCCAGCCCGCGCTCTGCTGGAAGCCGTGCCTGAAGTGGCTGCTTCGCTCGGTTCGGCCTGTACGGCCGGGTCAGGTGCGTCTTCCTACGTCCTGCGCGCCATGGGGCTTTCCGAAGCCCGGGCGCAGAGAAGCTTGCGCCTGTCGGTCGGACGCTTTACGTCGGAGGACGAAATCGACCGTGCCGTCGCCATGCTGGGGGCGGCTTTCAGTCGCATCTCCAGGAGCTGAGGGGCGATCGGGCAGAACCGGCGTTTTTTCAGACCGAGAGACGGGCGACGCAGCTGGAGAAGTTTATGGCTCGCATGACGTTCATAGACCGTGACGGTACCCGTCGCGAGGTGGAGGCGAAAAACGGCCTTTCCGTTCTGGAGATCGCCCATGAAAATGACATCGACCTGGAAGGCGCCTGTGAAGGCTCGCTGGCCTGCGCCACCTGTCATGTGATCGTGGAGCCGGAATGGGCTCCCAAGCTGGCCCAGCCCACCGAGGATGAGGAAGACATGCTCGATCTGGCCTACGGGCTGGAGAAGACCTCCCGCCTGGGCTGCCAGATCGTGATGAATGACGAGCTGGATGGTCTGGTGGTGCGCGTTCCCAAATAAATTCTCCGCCTGCCGGGAAGCGGAATTTTCTCGACAGGGAAGCGGCAGATAAGCTCTACACAGGCTTATGCGTATTCTTGCAGCCATGTCAGGGGGGGTGGACAGCTCCGTGGTTGCCGCCCTGCTCAAGCGGGAAGGGCACGAGGTGATCGGGGCCACCCTCCAGCTTTATGATCATTCCGGCCCGGCCAAGGCCGGCGCCTGCTGTGCCGGCCGCGACATCCGTGACGCCCGCGCGGTTGCGGACCGGATCGGCTTTCCGCATTACGTGATTGATGCGGAAGGGCGCTTTCGCGAAAGTGTCATTGAAAGCTTTGCCGATGCCTATGCGCGCGGGGAAACGCCGGTGCCGTGTGTTGCCTGCAATCAGGGGGTGAAGTTCACCGATCTGCTCAACCTGGCCCGTGACCTGGGCTGTGAGGCCATGGCGACAGGCCATTACGTCCGGCGGGTGGAAAAAAACGGGCATGCGGAGATGCACCGGCCGGTCGACAGTGCGCGCGACCAGTCCTGGTTCCTGTTCGCCACTACCCAGGCCCAGCTCGACTATCTGCGCTTTCCCCTGGGCGAGATGCCCGACAAGGCCCATGTCCGCGCGCTGGCTGAAGAGCTGGGACTCGACGTTGCCGCAAAGCCTGACAGCCAGGATATCTGCTTTGTCACCAATGGCTCTTATGCCTCCCTGGTTGAAGAGCTGCGTCCTGAAATCCGTGGTCCCGGCGAGATCGTTGATGAAGCCGGGCATGTGCTGGGCCGCCATGAAGGTATTGCCCGCTATACGGTGGGGCAGAGCAAGAGACTGGGAGATCTGCATACGCGCCTGGGGGCCCGTCAGATCGTGACGCGCATTGACGGCCCCACCCGTCGTGTCGTGGTGGGGCCGCGCGCCCAGCTGGCGCAGTCGGACCGCAGGCGCGTGATCCTGCGTGACATGAACTGGCTGTGCGCGCCTGAGACCGAAGCAGGCGGACAGGAGGAGGGCGGTATCCGCTGCGGCGTGCAGCTGCGCGCGCGTGAGGGCGAACGTGCCGCCCTTGTCCGCCCCCTTGGGGCAGGGCGGGCGGAAGTCATGCTGGATGAGCCGGCCCTGGCCGCGCCGGGTCAGGCCTGCGTGCTGTACCGGGGCAGCCGCGTGCTGGGCGGCGGTTTTATCCTGCCGGAATGAGAGGATTCAGGGACCGGCAGTCTGCGTGAGAGCGGCTTTTGCGGCTGAAGGGGCCGGGCGCTTGCGGGGGCGGACGATCTTTTCCCCCGCTTTCAGCGCGCGGCAGCCTTCGGGCACCACTGTGCGCAGGAAAGCGGCCAGCTCGCGGAAGGCGGGGCCACGCGGATCACACTGGCGCCAGACCAGGGAAATGACGCGGCGCGCTTCCTTTTCCACCAGCGGCTGAACATGGACAAGCGTTTCAAGCTCCGTGCGGTTGCGCAGGGCCAGCTGGGGGACGAGGGAGAAACCTTCCTCCGCTGCGATCATGTGCCAGAGCATTTCAAGGCTGGTGGCCAGCCGCTCGTCATGGCTGCGCTGGGTCGCGCAGAGCGACAGCGCCTGGTCGCGCAGGCAGTGGCCGTCTTCAAGCAGCAGCAGGTCTTCGCGCGCCAGCTCGTTGAGCCGCAGGCGCGTGCGCCGGGCCAGCGGATGGGTGCTGGGAAAGACAGCCAGAAACGGCTCTTCAAAGATCGGTTCCTCCACCAGCGTGTCAGGCAGGGGCAGGGAGGCCATGAGCGCGAGGTCAAGCGTTCCCTCACGCAGGGATTTGCACAGCACCGGCGTGGTCATCTCGCTCAGCCGCAGCCCGAGATGCGGATAGACCTTGCGGAGCTGCGGTAGCAGCTCGGGCAGGTAATAGGGGCCGAGCGTGGGAATGACGCCGATCCGCAGCAACCCGTCCAGCGGGCCTGTATGGGCGCGCGCCACTTCCAGCAGGTTGCGGGCGCTGGCCAGAACCTCACGGCACAGACCAAGCAGCTTTTCCCCGTCTGCCGTCAGGGCCACATGGCGGCGGGAGCGCTCGAAGAGACTGACCCCCAGAAGCTGCTCGAGCTTGCGCACCTGCTCGGACAGGCCGGCCTGGCTGACCCCGCAGCGTTCAGCGGCGCGCGAGAAGTTGCGCAGGTCATCGACGGCCACCACATATTCGATATCCCGCAGGGACAGGCCGGAAAGGGGAACGTAACTGCTCATGATCCAATAGATAGTTTGTCTGCCGCACCGCGCAAACCCGTCCGTGGGGCATCTTTTCTTCCGGAGGGGGTTGAGCAGCCGGATAGGGATCTGCACGAAGACCTGCTTGCTGCAGATGGCTTCTGCGGGAATGGTTGACACACCGACCGGCCGGCTGTTCCCTTGAGTGGAACCGTGGAGATGCGGATCGGAAGTTTCCCGCCTTCCGCATGGCTCGACGAACTTTCGTTAGTGAGGGACGCGCCTGAGGGAACGTTTCTCAGATTGAGTGATTGTTGAATACCAGCAAGGAGAATTGCCATGCCGATGATCGGCTCTGAAATCAAACCCTTCAACGTCCAGGCTTTCCAGATCGACAAGTTCCTGGAAGTGAGCGACAATGACCTGCGCGGCAAATGGTCCGTCCTGTTCTTCTACCCGGCCGACTTCACCTTTGTCTGCCCGACCGAGCTCGAGGACCTGGCCGACCATTACAAGGACTTCCAGAAGCTGGGCGTGCAGCTTTTCTCGGTTTCCACCGACAAGAAGTTCTCCCACAAGGCCTGGCACGATACTTCCGAAGCCATCAAGAAGATCCAGTTCGTCATGATCGCTGACCCCTCTGGCACGCTCTGCCGCGATTTCGGCGTGCTGATCGAAAATGAGGACTGGATGGCAGAACGCGCCACCTTCGTCATCGATCCGGAAGGCCGCATCCAGTACATCGAGACGACTTCCGGCGGCGTGGGCCGCAGCGCAACGCAGCTGCTGAGCAAGATCGAGGCTGCGCAGTACGTGGCCAGCCATCCGGGCCAGGTCTGCCCGGCCGCGTGGAAAGAGGGCGAAAAGACCCTGACGCCGTCTCTGGACCTCGTCGGCAAGATCTGAGGTCAGGCCCGGTTCAGCACCGGCGCTGGCATGACCGGCCAGGAATTTCTGCCGGAATGCCAAAATGAAAAAGGGGCGGTCCGACCGGGATCGCCCCTTTTTGTTTCCAGTTTCAACGCTTTAACTTCAGAATTCCAGAGGTGATTTTAATGTCGAAACCCCTTCTTGACGACCAGCTCAAAGAGCAGCTGCGCGGTTATCTGAAGCTCCTCAAGGATGATGTCCTGCTCGAGTCGACGCTCGATTCGAGTGAAGCCTCCCAGGAGATCAACACCCTTCTGACCGGAATTGCCGATCTGTCTGACAAGGTCAGCTATAGCGATAAGGGCACTGCCGAGCTGAAGCCTTCCTTTCAGATCCGCCGCGTTAATTCCGACGTGCAGGTCGGCTTTGCCGGCCTTCCGCTGGGCCATGAATTCCCTTCGCTTGTCCTGGCGCTGCTGCAGGTCGGCGGTCACCCGCCCAAGATTCCCGAGCCCCAGCTCGAGCAGATCAGGAATCTGAAAGGCGATCACGCGTTTCAGATCATCTTCTCGATGACCTGCAACAACTGCCCGGACGTGGTGCAGGCCTTCAATGCGATCAGCGTCATCAATCCTGATATTCAGGTCATGTCGATTGACGGGGCGCAGTTCCCAGAGCTCGTGAAAAAATACGACGTCCGTTCGGTGCCGCAGGTTTTCCAGAACGGCAAGCTTTTCTCGGTGGGGCGCATTGACCTGTCAGATATCCTGGCCAAGCTCGACAAGGCAGGCAGCGCCAAGGTCGCCCAGGCCCGTGTGGCGGAGCTCAATGCTGAAAAGCCCTACGACACCCTGATCGTGGGCCAGGGCCCGGCAGGCTGTGCGGCTGCCATCTACACGGCGCGCAAGGGCCTGCGCACCGGTCTGATCGGTGAGCGTTTCGGCGGCCAGATCATGGACACGGCCGAGATCGACAACTTCATCTCCGTGCCCAAGACGGAAGGCGCGATCCTGGGGCGCCACCTGGAAGAGCATGTCAAGGATTACCCGGTCGACATCATCAATGACCAACGCGTCGACAAGCTGGTGCCCGCGGTTGAGAAGGGCGGCCTGCATGAAGTGCATCTCGCCAATGGCGCGCACCTCAAGGCCCGCACTGTCATCGCGGCCACCGGGGCGCGCTGGCGCCAGCTGGGCATTGAGGGCGAGGATGAATACCGCACCCGTGGCGTTGCCTACTGCCCGCATTGCGACGGCCCCTTCTTCAAGGGTCAGCCGGTTGCGGTGGCCGGTGGCGGCAACAGCGGCGTGGAAGCGGCGATCGATCTCGCCAATCTGGCCTCGCATGTCACCCTGCTGCAGTATGATGACAAGCTGACCGCCGATGAGGTGCTGCAGAAGAAGCTTGCCACGCTGCCGAACGTGACCATCGTGCTGAATGCGGCCACCCAGAAGATCGTGGGCGACGGCAAGAAAATGACCGGCCTGACCTGGAAGGACCGCAAGGACGGCAGCGAGCACACGCTGGATGTGAATGCGATTTTCGTCCAGATCGGCCTGTTGCCCAACAGCGCCTGGCTTGAAGGCACGGTGGATCTTTCCCCGGCGCGGGAAATCGTGACGAATGACCGCAACGAAACCTCGGTCCCGGGCGTGTTCGGTGCCGGCGATGTCACGACCGAGCCCTACAAGCAGATCATTATCGCCATGGGCAGCGGCGCAATCGCAGCCCTGGCCGCCTTCGACTACCTGATCCGAGTTCCCAACGCGGAGTGACCACCCCCGGGGCGGGATGACCAAGCGCGTCCTCCCGCCCTAACGCGAGATTTCAGCGGCTGCGGAGACATGCCGGCTGAAAGAAGCGGATTCAATTTACAGGAAGCGGGAAACATGGTGCCGACACTCGGAATTGAACCGAGGACCTACTGATTACGAATCAGTTGCTCTACCCCTGAGCTATGTCGGCCAATGTGGTAGGGGGCAGCATATACCCAAACTCCTCCCGCCATGCAACTCCCGCGGCGGTCTGGATAAAGGAACCGCGCAGAACCGGCAGAATATGAAACCATGTTCATTTTCTCCCGCTTCCTGTAAATTGAACCCGTGAAAATCTGCTTTGTAACCCCTGCCGGTCTCCGGCAATCGCTGTTTTGCGCGTCTTTTATGCCTGGTCGGTGTTCCGTCCGGGCTCTTGGGACATATCTGTCATGGCGCGCGGAAAGATCAAGGGCTTCTTGGCCTGCGCGTTCAGCTTTGAATGAGCTGTCGTGTTAAGAAAGCATCATTTTCATACCGGCCTGTGGAGCCTGCGTTCCTGTCGTGCCCGGAGCGGCACCCCGGATGGGAATGAAGGACATGGCGCGGAGCCCCTGCGGGTGGTGACAGGGGTGATGGAATGCCCGACCTGCGGGCTGTTTCAGCGCATTCCCACTCTGGCAGGGGGGCAGGTGGCGGAATGCTGCCGTTGCGGGGCTCAGCTTGAGCGCCGCCGCGGCACGACGCTGATCTCCACTCCCCTGGCCTTCTGCATAGCGTCCCTGGCTTTCTATCTCGCTCTGCTGGTCAGCGCGTTGATGACGCTTAACGTGCATGGGCGCCAGAACACCATCTCCATCCATAGCGGGCCCATCGAACTCGTTCATCAGGGCTTGGGCATCGTGGCCACGGTGGTCGCGAGCTGCACGATTCTTCTCCCCGGCCTCGTGCTGGGGATGATGCTGCTCATTCTCTATGCGGGCTCGCGGCCGGAATTGCCGCGCTGGATCTGCCCCGTGCTGGCCTGGTACGAACGCCTGCGGCCCTGGTCGATGATCGAGGTCTACGTGATCGGGTTGCTGGTGGCGTATTCCAAGCTGGTCGATCTCGCCATTGTGAATCTGCATGCCGGCACTTTTCTCGTCGGCGCGCTGATGTTCACGATGGCGGCACTGGATTCCACTTTTGACGCTGAGATGATCTGGGCGCATGGCAGCATCCGCTCGCTTCCCGGCCTCACCAGCTATGATGCAACACGCCGTCCGCTGCCGCCCTCTCAGAACATGCTGGCCTGTTCCACCTGTCAGCTGGTTCTGCTGTCAGAGGCCCCGGTGCCTGATCAGGCCGATATGGGCGACTGCCCGCGCTGCGGGCAGATTCTGCGCCGTCGCAAGCTCGACAGCGTCCAGGCGACCCTCAGCTTTCTCATCTCTGCTTTCCTGTTCTACATCCCGGCCAATCTCCTGCCTGTGATGACTGTGGTGTGGATGGGCAAGGGGGCGCCCAGCACGATCATGGGCGGCGTGTTCGAGTTGTGGCGATCGGGACTGTATTTTCTGGCGGTGCTGGTGCTGTTTGCCAGTATCACCCTGCCTTGTCTTAAAATTGTGTCACTTTCGGCGATGCTGTATTGTGAATGGCGCAGGAAGGCCTGGCATCTGGTGGGGATGTCGAAGCTTTACCGCGTCGTGGTGCTGATCGGTCGCTGGTCGATGATCGACGTGTTCATGGTGTCCATCCTCGTCGGCGTGGTGCGGTTCGCCTTTCTGTCGCATGTCAATGCCGATACGGGGGTCGTGTTCTTCATGCTCGTCGTCATCCTGACGATCTTTGCTGCGGATGTTTATGACCCGCGCGGTCTGTGGGATGCGGTGGGGCTGAATGCGTTTCAGCCCGTTCATCCCGTGGCCGGTGATCCGGGTGAAGGCGGCCTGCAAAAAGAAGGGCATGTGGCAATCTGTCGACCGGAGAGACGCTGGTCGATTTTACCGAAACCTCGCGCCCGCCAGGGGCAGGTCTACAAGTCTCAACCCCATAAGCCGGGACAGGCGGGCACATTCCGCCTGCCTGCAGGGGACAGGAAGGGATGCGCGTGAGCGACGAGAACGAACAGAACCGGCCGGCACAGGGGCAGGCCGGTTCCTCCGGTGACAGGGCCAGTGGGGGAAGAGGGATGAATGAGCACGCACAGCCTGGCCCTGGCAAAGCGCCTGAAGCGGTGATCCGTCCCACGCGCTTTTCCATCCTGTGGGTTATTCCGGTTCTCGCCATCCTGATCTCCGGCTGGCTTGCCTGGCAGCATTTTGCCAATACGGGGCCGCGCATCGTCATCGCTTTCGATACCGCTGACGGCATCGTGCCCGGCCAGACCGAGGTCAAGCTCAAAGCGGTTGATCTGGGGGTGGTCAAGGATGTCACGCTGAGCCCCAACATGTCGCATGTTCTCGTCACGGTGCAGATGAATGCCCGCAGTGCGCCTCTCATGACCACGCATGGGCGGTTCTGGGTGGTGCGGCCGCGCATCAACGGCGCCAGCATCACCGGGCTCGATACCCTGTTTACCGGGGCTTATATCGCCTTTGATCCCGGCCCGCCCGGCGGTGAGCGGACCGATCACTTCATCGGTCTGGAAAACCCGCCCGGAATCCGCTCCGACCAGCCTGGGGCGATCTACTGGCTGGTCAGCCCGGAGCTTGATTCGCTGGGTCCCGGCTCGCCGGTCTTTTACCGTGACCTGAATGTCGGTGAAGTGGTCGGCTACACCATGCCGCCGGGCGGAGTGGGGCCGATCCTGCTGCAGGTTTTCGTGCGCGCGCCTTACGACCATTACCTGCGTGCCGACAGCCGCTTCTGGAATGTCTCCGGCATTCAGGTCGGCTTCGGGCCGGGCGGATTGGCCGTGCGGCTGCAGTCACTGCAAGCACTGTTTTCAGGGGGCGTCGCCTTCGGCGAACCCACGCCGCTGTTCGGTGTCCCGTCCCCGCCGGCCAAGCCCAATACGGTTTTTCGTCTTTACGCTTCCCATACCGAGGCTGACAACACGGCTTACCGCCAGCGCCTGCGGGTGGCCACCTATGTTGATTCCTCGGTGGGCGGCCTGACCAAGGGCAGCCGCGTGACGATGTTCGGCCTGCAGGTAGGCGTGGTGACGGGTGTGCACATGGACCTTGGGCCTGACGGCCGCCAGCCGCCCCGCGTCCGGGTGGATATGGTGATCGAGCCGGGCCGGGTGCTGCAGGATGATACTGATTCTACTTCCAAGGATTACGCTCTTCTGGCGGATTTCGTCCATCACGGGCTGCATGCTTCCGTGCAGAATGTCAGCTTCCTGACCGGCGAATCCATGATTGCCCTGGCATTCACGCATAATGGCAAGCCCGGCCACATGACCTGGCAGGATGGTGTGGCCATCGTGCCGAGTGAACCGGGGGGCATGGATGGCGTTCTGCAGTCGGTGTCGTCCATTGCCAACAAGATTTCGGAGATGCCGCTCACCCAGATCGGCAATCATCTCAACGAGCTGCTTGAGCACAGTGACCAGCGTGTGAAGAGCCCGCAGGTCACCCAGGCGATTGCAGCCTTGCGCGGGTCTCTGGTGGCGCTCAACAGGTTGCTCGACAATGCGGATGACCATCTGCCCAAACTGATGAACGCTCTGGACAGTACCCTGGCCAGTGCGCGGGTTCTGCTGAACTCCTATGGCGGGGACAGTGATTTCCATCATGACCTGCAGGCGCTGGTTATCCAGCTGACCCAGCTGGCGCGGTCGATGCGCCTGACGGCAAATTACATCGACCATCATCCCTCAGCCCTGCTGGTAGGCCGTCATGATTGAGGGCGTGCCTGAGAGGGTGTGGCGTGTAGGGGCAGCGGCAGGTGAGGCATCAGGAAAGGAAAGAAGCGCCATGAGCGTGAAAGAGCTTGCCAGAACAGGCGGCATTGCGGGGAAGGGAAGCCGCTCGGGCCCGGGAAGAAGGGCAGGCCTGCTGGGTGCTCTGGCTCTGACTGCGGCCCTTGGCGGGTGCGGCAGTACGGAGCCGAGCTATTACGGGCTGGTCGTTGCGCCGGGGCAGCCGCAACCATCCCTGCTGGTCACCCTGCCGCAATACCGGGTGATCGAAGTGCGCATGCCCAGCCTGCCCATGCGCCTGGACCGCGACACGATTGTCATGGGCAGCAAGGATTTCAAGCTCAACCTGGCCCGGGGCACGAGCTGGAACGAGCCGCCTGCCAACCTGATCGGTGGCACGCTTGTTCAGGACCTGCAGCAACGTCTGCCAGGCAGTGTGGTCTATCTCCAGGACTCGGCCGTGACCACCCCGCCTCAATCTTATGTGGATCTGAGCATCAACCAGTTTGAATCCCTGCCCGACGGGCGGCCTGTCATCACAGGGATCCTCTCGATCCGCAAAGGGGGCATTCTGCCTCAGCCTGCCTGCAGCCAGCTGCTGAGATGGTCTTCTCCCCAGCCTGTCAGTACGGCGCAGGCGCTGGTGGCCGCACTCAGCCAGGGCATGGGTTATGTTGCCGACCAGGCGATTGTTGCCCTGCGCGGCCTGAACAGCTGCCCCAGCACGGGAAGCACCAAGCCGGTATCGGAGCTGCAGAAGGCGCTTACACAGGCCGTTCAGGTCACGACAGCCGCTTCAGAACCCGGCAACTGATTGCCGTTCATGGATGCGCCGGTAGCGAAGTCAGCGCCTCTTCCGCCTGATCCCTGCGGAAACTGCCCGGAGAGCGTGCCACCTGTTGCGGTGGAAGTAGGGTTTCTGCATGTGGGTCCCCAAGGGCAAGGCCGGCCTGAAAGGCGCTGCATTGCAACCGAAACCCCAGTGCAGATCGTCTTCAATGGCGTGCTGCCTTATGCGGTGATGATGGTCACACCGGCTGATCTGGAAGACTTCGCGCGTGGCTTCGTGCTGAGTGAGCGGCTGCTGGAAAGCCCTGAAGAGCTCAGCGCCTGCCGGATTGAGCGGGAAGGGGAAAACGTCATCCTGCAGCTGACAGTGGCGCAGGCTCCGTTCAGGCGTCTGCTCCTGCGCCGTGGCGAAGGCCGCAGCCTGAGCGGGCGGACGGGATGCGGCGTCTGTGGCCTGGAGACCACCGATCTGCTGGATGCCCCTCTGCCACCGGTGCCGGCGGGTGGCAGTTTCACTTTGGCGGCGATCCGGCGCGGGTTGAGAGATCTGCGTGCCAGCCAGGTGATGAATGCGGAGGTCAGGATGCTGCATGCCGCAGCCTGGACGGACCGGGAGGGGAAAATTCTTCTGGTGCGGGAAGATGTCGGGCGGCACAATGCACTCGACAAGCTCATCGGGGCGCTGCAACGGGCAGAACTCGATCCGGCGGAAGGGATATGCCTGCTGACCAGTCGCTGTTCTTTTGAAATGGCCCAGAAAGCCGTTCTGGCCGGTATGCGCTGTCTCGTGGCGGTTTCCGCGCCTACAGCCCGTGCTGTAACAGTGGCGCGACAGGCCGGGCTGACGCTCGTTGCCCAGGCGCGTGAGGAGGGGCAGAACATTTTCTGCGGCTCCGAACGGCTGAGTGACCTCCGACTGGCAGCTCCCCCGTCTCCGCAATGTGAGTGAAGCCGGCGGGCAGGGGCTTTGCCAAAACTTTATTATTGAAGGAGAAAGCCTTGATCTTTGATTTCGAGCGTGATTTCGCAGCCTCCCTGCGGTGCATTCCCATGATTGTCCGCCAGAAGCTCGATCTGGTGAAAATCAAGCTGACCTTGCGCCAGTGGAGCCGTTTCCCTGCTGAGGCCCGTGAAAAACTCGTCGCTCTACCCTGCACCACGCCTCAGGAGCAGCAGGCTTATTATGCGCAGGTGGCCAAAGACATCGATGCCTATTGTGACGATGCCCTGCGTCCGCTCGAAAACGTGGATTATGCTGCCTGGGAAAAACCTGATGCCTGCCCGCCGGATGTGTTGCGCCAGGCGCGTGAAGATGATGTCCCGCCTCCGACAGCCGCGCAATGGGCAGCCTTGCCGCCTCTCAAGCGTTTCGTTCTGGTCAAGCTGGCCAGCTCCAAACATGAAAACATGAATTTTGTGCCTGCCCTGAAGGAATTCGGGTTGCTGCCTTCAACCTGACGGGCTCTGTCCCAGGCTCAGCAGCAAAAAACCTCGCCCGCAAAAAGGGGCGAGGTTTTTTTAGGCACTCCAGCTGGAAAAGCCGGCCGGCTTTGGGTCAGAGCTTCTCGACCTGGGTGTAGTCGAGATCAACCGGGGTGGAACGGCCGAAAATGGACACGCTGACCTTCAGGCGCTGATGCTCGGCATCCACATCTTCCACGCTGCCATTGAAGGACGTGAAGGGTCCGTCAGAGACGCGGACCTGCTCGCCGATCTCGAAGGTGAGACTGGAACGTGGATTTTCCAGACCTTCCTGAGCCTGCTTGAGAATCCGGCGTGCTTCAGCTTCCGAAATGGGGGTGGGCTGATTGCTGCGCGACCCCAGGAAACCGGTGACCTTGGGGGTGTCTTTCACCAGATGCCAGGCCTGATCAGTCAGCTCCATCTTGACCAGCACGTAGCCGGGAAAGAACTTGCGTTCCGCATTTACCTTACGGCCGCGGCGCACTTCCGTCACTTCCTCGGAAGGAACCAGGATTTCCTCGAATTCGTCGCTCAGGCCCTTTTTATCCGCCTGCTCGCGGATGTGCTCGGCGATCTTCTTTTCGAAGCCTGAGTAGACATGCACAACATACCAGCGCTTTGCCATGGTCCGGGCTTTCAGCCTCCAATACCGAACAGGAAGCGGATGCCCAGGCCGATCGCCTGGTCCACAACCAGAAAGAAAAGACAAGTGATCGACACCATCACCAGAACGGCGACTGTCGTCATGATGGTGGCGCGGGGTGTCGGCCAGGTGATCCGTTTGAGCTCGGCGCGAACACCACGAAGATAGTTGAGAAGACTGAAGCCGGTACCGGCCTTCCGAGGCGCCGCTGGCATCTTAGGGGACTGACCTTTCGGATTGCTGACCGGCACTCTATTTCCTCGAATCTGCCAACTTTGAGAAACTTCAGAAAGCGCCCTGCAGATTCCTGGCGGGGAAGCCTGCATGAAGACGGAAACTGGCAGGGGCGGTAGGTCTCGAACCTACAACCTCCGGTTTTGGAGACCGGCGCTCTAGCCAATTGAGCTACGCCCCTGCAAAACGAGTCGCATGTCCCCTGCAGACAGCCGGGATGCGCCTCGACAGTTCTCGGAAAAAACAGCTTACCGCCCATGAAGTCAAGCCCGCATGCGTTCGGGCAGGCAGAAAGCGCGACATTTTCCTTCCTGCAAGCAACAGCGCAGACAACAGGTCCAACCCGTTCAGCGGGGTGGTGGGTAGCCGGGAAAAGACTTGCACGGGCGGGCGCCACAACTTATAGAGAAAGCTGGAACCAGGGCGGGCGTAGCATAGTGGTAATGCAGTAGCCTTCCAAGCTTCTGAGGAGGGTTCGATTCCCTTCGCCCGCTCCATGCTTTCCAAAGGGTTTCCAGCCGGTTGCTCATAATCAGCAAGTAAGCTGGCACCGCTTCTCACCTGAAAATTGAAATTGACCTGACGCGCTTTTCGTTCGTCCAGCCCTGCTGCGCGGGTTGTGGCAGTTCCCTGTCCGCTTTTTCAAAGAGAGCGAACAGGGAAAAAGAGGCTTATTTCTGCATGCAGGGATGAAGCGGCGGGGTGCTTTTGTTGGCAAGCTGCGTCACGAGGTAAGCGACGGCATTCTTGCCTTCATTGCTGGAGCGATGGCCGAATCTGCCTTGCGCATCAGGCTTGCTGCCGATGTCTTCACTGAGCAGGAGGTCGCCAGGGTTAAGCTCCACGCGCGTTCCGTCCATGGCGTCCACGGTATAGGTGCCGGCCAGCGGTACGATCCAGCGCACATGCTTGGCGGCAGTCCATTTATTCTGCCAACCGGGCGGCTGGACGATGGTGGTGATATTGGTGTCGGCACTGTGGGACATGCCGGTCCAGATCATGGCCGTAAGGGGTGGCTTGGCCGGTGTGCCGGAAGACGGCTTGCTGTCAGCTGCGACCTGCTGGCCGCTCCCTTTTCCTGCTCCCGCCTGGTGGGACGATTTCTGCGCTGACTGGTGCTGGGCCGGCTGGTGTTGTGCTGACTGGCCTGTGCCATCAGTGCCGGGTGTCGAAGAGGGCTGGGTTGAAACAGCTTCGACAGGCGCCTTGCCGGTTTCTGTTTTGGGCCTGGGCTTGGCTGAGATAGGGCGGGCGGCTGTGGCAGGTGGTGTCAGACTGCCGGTGAAGGGGCGGAAATTCGTCAGCAGGCAGCGGGTCAGGTGGCTTACGCCCTGGGCATCCGTCCAGTTGTCCCAATAGGTGAGTGTGGGGAAAGTCGGGCGATCGCTGATCGTCGTCGCTTCTGCGGGGGCTGCCGACAGGGCGGCGAAGCCCAGCCCGGCGAGAGCCATGACAGTGAAGGGCAGCGCGGTCAGGATCGGAAAGGCGGGCCGTATGAACCGGAGCGGGAAAGCGGCTTGACGAAGCATCTGAGGAGAACGTCCTGTGAAGTTTGAGATTGGTTAAGGCGCCGCCCACATCAGCGCCCCGGTACATAATTTGCAAGATGGGCCGGGGCGGTCGGAGCCGAAAAGAGGCAGCCTGTCGCTCCTGCCAGGCAGCCGGATACATGAACACCAGTAGACAGGATGGGTAGGGGGAGGCGGAATCTGCAACCCCTTCGGCTGCGCGGTTGACGCATGGCAGGGGGCCGGTGAACCGGTTGCCAGCGATCAAAAGCGCATGATAGGAAAACAATCCTGACGCTTGCCGGATCGGGCACGCATACCCTGTGGCCTTTTCCCTTGATGAGGCGGAAAAGGCGTGAAAGTGGGGGACGGGGCCGGTGCGGAAGGTTGGGGAACCGGCTTCCGCTGGCTCTCGGCATTAGAACTCATGCAGACGGAACCCGCCCGTGACATCGACACAGGAAAAGCAGATCAGGGCGCCGGGAGAGCTGGCGCAGCGCTATGGCCGGGCATTTTGTGCCTATCTCCAGTCCACCCATGGCGGTGCCCATGAGCGCAATCATGTTCTGAAAAGCGTGCGTGCGCTGCAGGAAGCGCTGGCGGCGGACCCGAAGCTCCGCACTTTTCTCGACAATCCCCGTCTTACCGGTCAGTCCCCTCAGAAAGTGGCGAGCATGCTGGCTGAGGGTCTGGGCCTGGGCAACGATCTGCGCCGTCTGATCGGCGTGGTGGCCCGTGAAGGGCGGCTGCCCATTCTGGGGGAGATCCTCGAGGCCATTCTACTTGAGGAGGCGCGCGACCGCGGCGAGGTGACGGTGGAAGTGCGCACTGCGCGCCGCCTGACCGATCACCAGCGCGATCAGCTGCGTCATCGCCTCAGAGAGGCGGGCCACCATCATATTTCCATGACCGAACACGTCGACCCCGCCCTGATCGGCGGCATGACCGTGCGTGTCGGCCCAGTTCTTTTTGATACTTCGATCGCTGGGCGTCTGACGCGCCTGCAACATGCCATGAAGGGAGCCGCGTGATGGATATTCGTCCCGCCGAGATTTCGGAGATTCTCAAGCAGCAGATCGCTTCTTTTGACCAGCCGGAGACTGTATCGGAAACAGGAACCGTCCTGTCTGTCGGTGACGGCATCGCCCGCGTTTACGGGCTGAGCAAGATCATGGCCGGCGAGCTGGTCAAGTTCGAGCGGACCGGTCGCACCGGCATGGCCCTGAACCTTGAAAACGACAGCGTCGGCGTCGTCGTTTTCGGCACCGGTGATGACATCAGTGAAGGCGATACCGTCCTGCGCACGGGCGAAATGGTGAAGGTGCCGGTCGGCAAGGGCCTTCTGGGGCGCGTGGTGGATGCGCTCGGCAATCCGATTGACGGGCGCGGTCCCCTTACCGATGTCGAATACCGCGATGCCGACGTCAAAGCCCCGGGTATCATGCCGCGTCAGTCCGTCGACCAGCCGATGCAGACCGGGATCAAGGCGATTGACGCCCTGGTGCCGGTGGGGCGGGGCCAGCGTGAACTGATCATCGGCGATCGCCAGACCGGCAAGACGACCTTGCTCATTGACACCATCATTGCGCAGAAAAAAGCCAATGCCCGCAATGACAAGGACAAGGTGTACTGCATCTATGTCGCGATCGGCCAGAAGCGCTCCACCGTTGCCAACCTGGTACGCACCCTGACCGAGCACGGGGCGATGGAATATTCCACCGTCGTGGCCGCGACGGCTTCCGATGCGGCGCCGCTCCAGTATCTGGCGCCGTACTCCGCCTCCTCCATGGGGGAGTATTTCCGTGACAACGGGATGAACTCCCTGCTGTGCTATGACGATCTGTCCAAGCAGGCCGTGGCGTATCGTCAGATGTCGCTTCTTCTGCGTCGCCCGCCGGGGCGTGAAGCCTATCCCGGTGACGTGTTCTACCTGCACTCCCGTCTTCTGGAACGTGCTGCCAAGATGTCCGATAAATTCGGCGGCGGCTCCATGACCGCGCTTCCGGTGATCGAGACGCAGGCAGGCGATATTTCCGCCTATATTCCCACCAACGTGATTTCCATCACCGATGGGCAGATCTTCCTTGAGACCGATCTGTTCTATAAAGGCATCCGCCCTGCTATCAATGTCGGCTTCTCCGTGTCGCGTGTGGGCTCGGCTGCGCAGACGAAGGCCATGAAGCAGGTTGCCGGCAAGATGAAGCTGGAACTGGCGCAGTATCGTGAAATGGCCTCCTTCGCCCAGTTCGCCTCTGATCTCGACCCGGCTACCCGCCGCCAGCTTGACCGCGGTGCGCGCCTGGTGGAACTGCTGAAGCAGCCTGCCAATTCCCCGCTTTCCGTGCCGGAGCAGGTGGTTATCCTGTTTGCGGGCACCCGCGGTTTTCTCGATCCGATCCCGCTTGATCAGGTGACGGCTTACGAAAGCGCGCTCGTTTCAGAGCTGCGTGCCGGCAATAATCCGATCGTTGAAGCGCTGGAGAAAACGCCGGCGCTGACGCCTGAGCTGGAGAAGCAGGTTTCCGACTTCCTGACAGAATTCGGCAAGCGCTTCCAGGCCTGAGGGGCCGTAACAGGGGATCTGAACAATGGGTTCGCTAAAAGAACTGCGCGGGAGGATTTCGGGCGTCAAATCGACGCGCAAGATCACGAACGCTATGAAGATGGTGGCGGCCTCCAAGCTGAGGCGCGCCCAGACCCAGGCGCTTGCAGCCCGTCCCTATGCAGAGACGATGCGTGGCATGATGACGGAACTGGCACAGGCGATGCAGGAAGATGATACTTCCTCGCTGCCCCGTCTGTTCGGCGGCACCGGCAAGGACGATACCCATCTCCTGGTGATCATGACGTCTGACCGTGGTCTGGTCGGCGGCTTCAACTCCAATCTTCTTCGCCTGGCGCGTGCGCGCATCAAGGAGCTGCAGGCTCAGGGAAAGACAGTGAAGATTCTGGCTGTTGGCCGCAAAGGCGCTGATTTCTTTGCGCGCGAGATGCCGGACGCGGTCGTTGACAGCTTCCACAGTGATGGCGGCAAGGACGGGGTCAGCTTCGACCAGGCCCGCAAGATCGCCCGGCGCATCATCGACATGGTGGAGAAGGGCGAGGTCGACAATGTTTCCCTGTTTGCCAGCCGCTTCATCAATGCCATGACCCAGCTGCCTGAAGAACACGGCCTTGTGCCCCTGCCGCGCACGGCTCCCGGTGCCGGCAATGACAATGAAGCCCAGGCGGACGGGCAGGCCAAAGCCGGTAAGGGCGATGGGGCGCGTTACGTTTTTGAACCTGATGAGACCGAGCTGCTGACCCAGCTGCTGCCGCGCAATGTGGAAGTGCAGATCTATTCCGCCCTTCTGGAAAGTGCAGCCGGTGAGCAGGGCGCGCGCATGACGGCCATGGACAACTCCAGCCGTAATGCCAGCAAATTCATCGATTCCCTGTCCCTGACCTATAACCGCACACGCCAGGCCAACATCACCAGAGAGCTGATTGAAATCATTTCCGGCGCAGAAGCCGTCTGAGATCACGCAGGAGAGGTAAGCTGATGTCCGAGACAATTGAAAAGACCGCTGAAAAGACCGCCGATTTCAAGCACGGCGGTGATCATGCTCTCACGCAGGGCAAGACCAGCAAGGGCAAAATCACCCAGGTGCGCGGCCCGGTGGTGGATGTGCAGTTCGAAGGAGAACTGCCCCATATCCTGAGCGCTCTGGAAGTCATGAACGGCAAGGAGAAGCTGGTTCTTGAAGTCGCCCAGGAAATTGGCGAGCGCCAGGTGCGCTGCATTGCCATGGATACGACAGACGGGCTGGTGCGTGGTCAGGAAGTGATCAATACAGGGCACGAGATCAAGGTGCCTGTCGGTCCGGCCACGCTGGGCCGCATCATGAACGTGGTCGGCAAGACGGTTGATGATCTCGGGCCCATCAAGACCGATGACTACATGCCGATCCACCGCCCCGCCCCGAGCTTCGAAGAGCAGGCGGCTACCAGTGAAATCCTGGTTACCGGCATCAAGGTCATCGATCTGCTCTGCCCCTATCTCAAAGGCGGTAAGACCGGCCTCTTCGGGGGTGCGGGCGTGGGAAAGACCGTCATCATCCAGGAGCTCATCAACAACATCGCCAAGGCGCATGGCGGCGTGTCAGTATTTGCCGGTGTGGGTGAGCGCACGCGTGAAGGGAACGATCTCTATCACGAAATGCAGGATGCAGGCGTCATCCAGATCAAGGACGGCAGTACTGAAGGCTCCAAGGTGGCGCTGGTCTACGGTCAGATGAACGAGCCGCCGGGTGCCCGTTTCCGCGTGGCGCTGACCGGACTGACGGTGGCGGAATATTTCCGTGACGTCAGCGGACAGGACGTTCTGTTCTTTGTGGATAATATCTTTCGTTTCACCCAGGCCGGTTCCGAAGTGTCCGCGCTGCTGGGACGTATTCCCTCTGCCGTGGGCTACCAGCCGACTCTGGCGACGGAGATGGGGGCGCTGCAGGAGCGTATTACCTCCACCAAGAAGGGCTCCATCACTTCGGTCCAGGCCGTGTACGTGCCGGCCGATGACCTGACTGACCCGGCACCTGCCGCGACCTTCGCCCATCTTGACGCTACGACCGTGCTGAACCGTTCCATTGCCGAGCTGGGCATCTATCCGGCCGTCGATCCGCTTGATTCGACCTCACGTTCCCTGTCGCCTTCCGTGGTGGGGGAAGAGCATTATCAGGTGGCGCGTCAGGTGCAGAGCATCCTGCAGACCTACAAGGATCTGCAGGACATCATCGCCATTCTCGGCATGGATGAGCTCTCGGAAGATGACAAGAAGATCGTTGCGCGCGCCCGTCGCATCCAGCGTTTCCTGTCGCAGCCTTTCCATGTGGCTGAAATTTTCACCGGCATGCCTGGCAAGTTCGTGCCGCTCAAGGACACGGTGCGTTCTTTCAAGGCGTTGGTTTCCGGCGAATATGACCACCTGCCGGAAAACGCTTTTTACATGGTCGGCTCCATTGATGAAGCCGTCGAGAAAGCCAAGAAGATGCAGGAAGAGGGCTGAGCTATGGCGACGCTTCACGCTGAAATCGTCAGCCCGGAAAAGCGCTGTGTCACGCGTGATGTCGACATGGTGGTCGTGCCGGGAACGGAAGGCGATATCGCGGCTATGCCCGGACGCTTTCCCATCATGCTCCAGCTTCGTGGCGGCGTCGTGTCTCTGTACGAAAACGGACAGGTCGTGCAGCGATGTTTTGTCGAAGGCGGCTTTGCCGATATGGGGGCTGACCACTGCACGATTCTGGCTGATTCCGTGCGGGAACTGTCAGATCTGTCAGGCGATGCGGCCCGCGAACGGCTCAACGAGCTGGAGCTGGCCTGGAGCCAGCTGGGTCCTGATGCGAGTCCCATCGAGCGTGATGATGTCACGCATAAGCTGCAGGTGGCGCGCGCAGAGATGGAAGCGGCAGAACAGGATTTCAGCAAATCAGTGTGAAAGCGCTGCGGTGAGAGGCCACATGAAAGCGTGGCCTCTGTCGCCTCCGGCAATCTTCAAGCCAGCCCTGAAAAGGACTGGCTTTTTGCTGTTTGAGACGTTGGGTTGAGGTGTTGGGAGAGGGTCGGAAAGAACGTTCCCCTCCCTCAGGGCGGCTTAATCAGATTCCGGCAAAAAGCGGTGTGGAAAGATAGCGTTCGGCAAAGGAGGGAATGATGACGACGATCGTCTTGCCTGCCCATTCCGGCTTTCTGGCCAGTTCCATGGCGGCGTAAAGCGCAGCACCACTGGAAATGCCGATGGGAATGCCTTCAGTCCGTGCGGCCAGGCGTGCAGTCTCCAATGCCTCGTGTTCGGAAACCGTCATCACGCCGTCCAGCGCCTTAAGGTCCAGCGTATCCGGCTTGAAGCCTGCGCCGATCCCCTGAATGCCGTGCGGGCCCGGCGCGTCTCCGTTCAGCACGGCGCTTTCACGGGGCTCGACCCCGAAAACCTTGATGGCAGGGTTGTGCTTCTTGAGCCCACGGGCAATCCCGGTCGCTGTACCGCCGGTGCCGATGCCCGCTACGACCGCGTCCACTTTGCCGTCCGTATCGGTCCATATTTCCTGGGCAGTGGTCGCTTCGTGAACGGTGGGGTTGGCCGCGTTGACGAACTGTCCGGGTGTCCAGGCATTCGGGGTTTCCGCAACAATCTCCTTGGCTTTCTCAATTGCCCCTGCCATGCCTTTGGCTTTGGGGGTCAGGACGATCTTGGCACCCATCAGCCCCATCATCTTGCGGCGTTCGATGGAAGCGCTTTCAGGCATGGTGACGATGACCGGATACCCCATGGCGGTCGCGGCGAAGGTCAGGCCGATGCCCGTATTGCCGGAAGTGGGCTCCACCAGTACGGTCTTGCCGGGCGTAATGAGGCCCCGTTCCTGGGCATCGCGCAGCATGGCGACAGCGATACGGTCCTTGACGGAAGCCAGGGGATTGAAGAATTCGAGCTTGAGGAGCAGTTTCGCGCCGAGCCCTTCTTTCTTCTCAAGATGGGGCACCGCAACGAGCGGCGTGCCGCCGACCGTTTCAAGAATGGAGTTGTAAGTGCGGCCGCGCGGCGCGGCGAATTTCTGTTTCATATCAGGTGTGGGATGGGAAGAAGTGGGTTCGGTCATGCAGGAAACTCCTTGAAAGGTTTCATGAAAACAGACTTTCAGGGAAGCGCGATTTGGCGTCCGGCGCAACGCCTGTCAGGGTCGTGACGCGGTAAGCCGGTCATAAGTCTGCACTCTGAAAAGCCGGGCAGAAACCTGAGTGAGGCTTACAGGTGACCAGTCGATTGCAAAGAGGCGGATAAAAGAAATTTTTACTCCTTTTATGGCGTAGAGAGGTTTAACTTGTTCAGAATGAGGCAATAAAGAGGCGTTCGCAGTAAGATGTTTCTGAAAAACGACCGAGTTCTCACGGCCATGTCGATCATGCTGGATGTCGCATTTCACGCAGGGCGTTCAGGGGTGGTCAGCGGCGCTGACATCGCCCGACGGAATGGTCTGTTACGCCGTGGGATCGAGCCGGTTTTTCAGCTTCTGTCACGCGCCCGTCTTCTGGAGAGCGTGCGTGGCCCTAAAGGGGGCTATCGCCTTGGCCGCTCTGCGCGTGTCATCACCCTGCGCGATATCGCCCAGACTGTCTGTGCCTCTGAAAGCGGCTTTCTGGACAGGAGCGGGGATAATCCGCTTTTCACTGATGTCCTCGCCCCGTTATGGGAGGAGATCAACGATAAGGTGAACAAGGAGCTGGCGCATCTGACGCTGGAAGACCTCGTCAAGCGCGCTTCCAGAGCGGGGCTGAAGCCCCTGCACCAGACCCCGATTACCTTCTCTATCTAGCGCCATCCTGGCCAGTTTTTCTCTCTGCCGTCAGGGCAGGTCCCCTGCAGGCATAGGCGCCAGGTGGCTGCGGCTGCCCAGCCCGGCGATATCAGGCGCGGGGGCAGTAAGATTTTCCCACTGTTCAGGCTTTTCGGAAGCCCTGACATCGCCGACCTGACGCGGATGGTGCAGGTCCTTATACTGGAAAGGTCCCATGGAGAGGGTCTGGGCCATGGTAGGCAGGTCCTTGACATCCCAGCCGCCGCCCAAGGCGCGGATCAGCCCGACATCCGCCTGGAACATGCGGGTAGCGGTCATGGTCTGCAGAATTCGCGCCTGCAGGGTGTTCTCCTGGCTGAAGATGGCCTCGAGATAGGTGCCGGCTCCGCCCTGATAGAGGGTCATGGTCATGTTCTGGGTTTCCAGATTGGCCTTGACCGCCTTTTCCAGGGCTGTGTTTTCCAGTGTCAGCCGGTTGGTGCGCGAAAGCCCGTCCTCCACCTCACGGAAGGCATTCAGCACCGTAACGCGGTATTCATCCCGCGTCTGGCGGTAGCCTGACCAGCTGCGCTGCAGCTCTGCGCGGCGCAGCCCGCCATCAAACAGCGGCAGGTTGAAGCGCGCTCCATAGGTCCAGAGCGAATTGGCCAGGCTGGCAAGCTTCATGCCGTCTGCCTCGAAACCGCCATCAGCAGAGAGGGAAAAATGCGGGTAGAAGGCCGCACGCGCAATGCCGATGGCACGGTTGGCCTGAGCCATGCGGCGCTCGGAACTGGCAATGTCGGGACGGCGCTGAAGCAGCCCTGAAGGCACCCCGACCGGAACATGCGGCTGTTTGAAGGCCAGCGTGGCCACAGGAGGAATGCTGAAAGTGGAAGGAGCGGCGTTGACCAGGACCGCAATGGCATGTTCGGTGACCTGACGGGCCGCCTCGATATCCAGCTTCAGGGCCTGAGTTGTGTAGAGCTGGGCCTGGGCGCGCGCATAGTCGAGCCTGGGGGCAGCCTGGTAGTCCATCTGGGTCTTGGTGATCTTCAGCGCCTTTGTGTAATAGGCGATAGACTGGTTGTAGATACTGAGCTGGGCGTCGTAACCGCGCAGCTGGATGTAGTCACTGGCGAGCTCGGCCTCCAGGCTCAGCCGAGCCATGGCAAAATCAGCCGCCGCCTCCTGTGCGTTCTGGCGGCGGATGCGCACCCGGTTGCGGATGGCCGACCAGAAATCAGGCTCCCATGACGCCAGCCCCGCATAATCATCGGTCACCTGCGTGGCGGTGGTCATGGGGCGGAAGAGGCGATCATCGGATTGCCGGTTGTCTGAGCCCCCGGCTGTCAGAGCCACATGCGGGAAAAGATCGGCGCGGGCCTTGGTGACCATTGTGCGCGCCTGAAGAAAGCGTTCACCCGCCGCCTGCAGGTTGCCGTTCTCAGCGAGAGCGCGGTTTTCCAGAGCGTCCAGAAGCGGGTCATTGAAGAGCTTCCACCACTGGGTGGGCAGGGTGGCGTCCGCGGGCCTGGCAATGGCAAAGGGGGCCTGGCCCTGCCAGGAATCCGGCACGATGAAATGCGGCGGCGCGTAAGGAGGTGCCAGGTCGCAGGCACCCAGAAGCAGGGGCGCGCACAGCGAGAGCCCAAGGGTCCCAGAACGCAGGGAGAGGCAGCGGGGTAGGGGCCTATGCCGGGCAGGGAGAGGAAGGGAAAAGCTCATTCGTCATCCTCTCCTTCATTCCAGCCGGTCTGGTCATAGCCCTTGGCGGGCTTGACGATGTTCACCCTATCATTTTCAAGCAGGTCGGCCGGGGGATTGTTGATGACGCGGTCCGTCGGGCGGATGCCCGATTCCACTTCAGTCGAGCTGTCAGCCATGCGGCCGACCTGGATGTCATGAAAGTGAACGCGGTTGTCAGGACCGACGAGCGCCACCTGCATCCCGTGCTCCTGGAAAACCAGGCAGCCGGTGGGAATCTTGAGCAGCCTTGCGTTGTCGTTGTTCGCTTTCAGCGCCACGGAAGCGAAGGTGCCCGGCCACAGTTCCTGATGGGGATTGTCCATGGTGAATTCGGTAACGGCCGTGCGGGTATTGGGATCATAGCCTTCCGAGGAGGTGAGGAAGTGCGCAGGAAAAGACTTGCCCGGAAACTGAGGGACCTGCACTGAAGCCTGCAGTCCGGGCTGGAGAATATAGGAGAACACTTCCGGCATGGCGACGAACAGGCGCATACGGTGCGTGTCGGCCACGGCAAAGAGTTCGGAAGCGTCCCCATTAGCCCCTTTCTGCCCGGCGCTGTTGACATAATCGCCCACGCTGGTCGAGCGCGAAATAACGACGCCGTCAAAAGGGGCCACGATCTGCTTGAATTTTTCCAGAGCCGCATAATGATCAACATTGCGCTGGGCGGCCTGCATCTTGGCGAGGGCGGCCTGCTCATCAGCATTGGCCACCGAGACCGACTGGCCTGAAACAGCCTGGCTGCGCTGCATGCCCCGCCAGCGCGCCGCGGTGACGACAGCCAGGTTATAGCGGGCGGTCTCGGCCGCCAGGTCAGCCTTGGCCTGGGCATATTGGGCATCGAGCACGGGCGTGTTGATTTCCGCCAGCACTTCGCCCTGTTTCACATGGGCGCCGAAATCCTTGTACCACATCTTCACGTAGCCTGAGACCTGCGGATAGATCGGCGCCTGATACCAGGCGTTGATCGTGCCCGGCAGTGTCAGTGAAACACGGGGGCTTGCCTTGTGCGGCTCGATGACAGCCACATCGGGAATGGCGCTTTCACTGGCTACCTGCCGCAGATGATGCGCGGTCACGAGCTTGCCGACCACGAGATAGGCGACATAAAGGCCGACCAGGCCCAGCCCAGCTGCGAGCAGGGCCTTGCGGGAATGCGGAAGGCGGGAGGGGCCGGGCTTGGTCACCATCAGACAGACTCCTTGCGGATGCTGGAAGCAGGGCGGGATGCGGCATCTTTCTTTTCATCATGATGCAGCAGCGCGTAGACACAGGGGACGAAGAGAAGGGTGGACACTGTCGCCACCAGCAGACCGCCGATGACGGCCTTGCCGAGCGGGGCATTGGTGGAGTTGGAGAACGCCATGGGTATCATGCCCACGACCATGGCCAGCGCCGTCATCAGCACGGCACGGATACGACCTGTGCCCGCCTCCACAGCCGCACGCAGGGCATGGCCATGGAGCTCAAGGCGCTCACGGGCATAGGACACCACGAGAATAGAATTGGCTGTCGCGGTTCCCATGCACATGATGGCGCCCGTGAGCGCTGGGACGGAGAGGCGGGTGCCGCTGAGAAAAAGCGCCCAGGCGATGCCGGCCAGCGCACCAGGCAGGGCTGTGATGATGACGAAGGGATCCAGCCAGGACTGGAAGTTGACGACGATCAGCAGGTAGATCAGCACGATCGATACGGCCAGGCCGGCCAGCAGCTGGCCGTAGGCACTGTACATGGTGATGGCCGCCCCGTGGATCTCCACCGCGCTCGTGCTGGGCAGGATGTTGGCGGTCTGGGCAATCACCCGGCGCACATCCGACAACACGCCGCCCAGGTCGCGCCCTTCAGCCGAGACATAGACATCCACCTCAGGCATGGAGTTGACATGCGAGACCTCGCCTGGCGTGCCGGTGGGAGTGACGCGGCTGATGCTGCCCAGAAGCTGCATGTCCTTGCCCGTCGGGTCGCCGTCGCCCTTGTCGACCGGGATGGTAAGAAGGTCGTTGAGATGGGTCAGCTGGTCCTGTGAAACATAGGTGTTGAGCGGGAAGGTGACGTTGTTGGCCGGATCAAGCCAGTATTGCGGATCCACCGTGATCGAGCCCGACAGTGTCATCAGCTGGTTGTTGGCCAGGTCGCCTTCGCTCAGCCCGGTGGCCAGGCTGAAGGTCCGGTTGCCACGGATCATCAGGGTTGGCGTTTTCATCGTCTGCTGGATCACCACATCCGCCGCACCCGGGATATGACGCAGCTTGCCGACGATCGCCTTGGCATAGGCATAATTGGCGCGGATGTCAGGCCCGTTGATCTGGATATCGATCGGCGAAGGAGAACCGAAAGTCAGGATCTTTTCTGTCAGGTCAGCCGGCTGGAAGGTGAAGACCGTGCCGGGGAACTGGGCCGAGAGATCCTTGCGCAGCAAGGCGCGGTCGTCCCAGACTTTGGTCTCATCATTTTTGAGGGTGATGGTCAGGTCGCAGTCCTGCGTGCCGATGGTGGGCGTGGGGATGAAGGCCTGGTTGTGCGGGCCTTCGGGCAGGCCGCAATTGCTGACGATCTCTTTCACCTGGCCTGGCAGGTCATGTGAAATCCGGTCGGCAACAAGCGCTGCCGTGCGTCCGGCCACCTCGATACGCGTGCCCAGCGGCGCGCGCAGATGCATCTGCAGCATGCCGGATTTGACTTCGGGAAAGAAATCCCGACCGGCAAAGGCGTAAAGCCCCAGCGAAGCCACGGAGAGGATCAGAAAGACAGTGATGAAACGCCGCCGCCCCTGCACGCAGCGCTCCAGAAGGCGGCTGTAGGCATCCCGGAAGCTGTTGAATTTCGCTTCAAACCCCTTCTGAAAAGCGCTGCAGCCTTTCAGAAAGTGCTCGCGCAGACCCGCCAGGCCAGTGAGGGGCTGC
Organism: Oecophyllibacter saccharovorans; assembly: GCF_006542375.1. Taxonomy (GTDB): domain Bacteria; phylum Pseudomonadota; class Alphaproteobacteria; order Acetobacterales; family Acetobacteraceae; genus Oecophyllibacter; species Oecophyllibacter saccharovorans. The sequence goes on from NZ_CP038143.1 coordinate 1,086,053, forward strand.
GTGCTTTGGGGAGCAACGGTTGCTTCGGCAGGCGCCTGGCCCGGATGAAGCTGAGCGTGCTGGGCCGGATGAAAATGGCCATCCCCGTGTGCAGGCGTGGCATGGGCGCTGAGGAGGTATTTCGCCATCGTCGGCACCAGGGTGCGCGAGAGGATGAACGAAGCGATCATGGCGAAAATGATCGCCATGGCCATCGGGCGGAAGAGATAGCCTGCCACGCCCCCGAGCTCGAACAGGGGCAGCCAGACGATGCAGATGCAGGTCGTGGAAACGAAAGTGGCGATGACGATCTGGTTGGCGGCATCGATGATGGCGGTTTCCAGGTCCTTGCCGTGTTCCAGATGCGTGTCGATGTTCTCGATCATCACCGTGGCGTCATCAACGAGGATGCCCACCGCCAGCGCCAGACCGCCCAGCGTCATGACGTTGATGGACTGCCCGCTCCACCCCAGGGCGATGATGGCGCAGAGAATGGCCAGCGGGATGGAGGTGGCGATGATGATCGTCGAGCGCCACGAGCCGAGGAAGAGCAGCACCACCAGGCCGGTCAGCAGGGAGGCGGTGACCATTTCACGCACGACGTCATGAATGGCGTCTTTCACGAAGATGGAGGCATCGGAAAGAATGCTGACATGCACGTCGGGCGGCAGCACGGCCCTGAGGCGCGGCAGCATCTTCTTGACGCCGGCCACTACGTCCAGCGTGGAGGCGTCACCGCTTTTCATGATGACCAGTTCAACACCCTGACGGCCTTTGACCAGGACGAGATTGGTCTGCGGGTGACCGCCCCGGTACACATCCGCCACGTCATGGACATAGATGATGGCATTGCCGACGCGCTTGACGGGAATGTTGCCGATGGCTTTGAGGGTTTTGGGCGTGGCGTTGGTCTGGACCATCCAGTCCAGGGCATTGATCTTCTGGTCCCCGGCAGGCAGCACGAGGTTCTGGTCATGCAGCGCGTTCTGCACGTCCATGGCGGAGAGGTGATGCGCCCGAAGCTGCTTGTCATTCAGGGTGATCATCACGAAGCTGTCCATCCCGCCATAGGGATGGGGCACCACTGCGCCCGGCACGGTGACGAGCAGGGGCCGGGCGCGGATCATGGCCAGCTTGTAGAGATCGGAGGGCGTCTGGCGGTCCGAAGTCATCTGCAGGGAGATGACCGGCACGCTCGAGGCTTCCAGGCGCATGATCATGGGTGCAGGAATATGGGGCGGCATCTGCTGCAGAACGGTCTGGGAGATAGCCGTCACTTCAGCTTCGGCCTCGCCGATATCCGTTCCGGGTTGGAAATAGATCGTCACGATTCCGCGTCCGAAATAGGAGTTGGAATCCATGTGCTCAATGCCTTCGACAGTCGAAGTGACACCGAGCTCGTAATTGTAGATGATCCGGCCTGCGAACTCTTCAGGCAGCATGCCCCCGTAAGTCCACACCACCGCGACGACGGGCGTGCGGATGTTGGGAAAGACATCGGTCGGCGTCTTGAAGATCGCCATGACGCCGAGCATCACGATCAGCAGGGACAGGACGACGAAGGTCAGCGGGCGCCTGAGGGCGGTAACGACGATGGCGTTCATGCGGTCTCATTCATCTGGGCAAGCCCTTCGGGCTGGCAGGCTGGAGATCGGAACCGGTCGGTCCCCAAAGCATAGGGATGAGGGGTTGACGCTGCAGGCGCGGCTCCCGCCTCGCGCTGCAGCCGTAATTACGCCTGACCGATTGATGCGCGAAAACCGACGCGAAACCGAGATGTGCCAGTCACAGCTGCGAAAAAACACTAAATCCTTCTTTAGCGGCTCTCCTGAAAACCTGGGGATTCTGGTCAGGTGATCGGAACGGTAGATCTCTGTCGGCTGCCTGCGTCAGGTCGCTCAGTTGCGCGGCAGGTCTGCAGGTGGAATGGGGGGCGGCATGGAGCGGCGCAGCTTGCGCACCGTCTTCGTGCTGACAGGCGGCGCGTCGTTGCCCCAGGCCTTGCGGATAAAACTGGCCACATCCGCAATCTGGTCAGCGGGCAGCTTATGGACGAAGGGGGGCATGTCGAAGGCTGAAGGGGCTGCGGGGACCGGGGCCAGCGCATCGCCTGCCTGAATGATGTGCACCACAGATTCCGGCGTTCTGGTCATGAGGACCGGATTGCCAGCCAGCGGGGGAAAGGCGGTGGTGCCCGGCGTGCCGTAGCCCAGCCCGTTCGTGCCGTGACAGGCAGCGCAGCGGTTGACGTAGACGGAAGCGCCGCGCTGTGAAACATCGGCATGCTTGAGCGCGATCGTGGCAGCAGGATCATAAACCCAGGGCGTCTCAACACGTGCCGGGCGCAGCTGCTTGAGAAAGCGGGCTATGGCGTGCAGGTCTGTATCGGTGGTCAGGGAGGTGCTGTGCACCACTACCGGCGTCATGGCGCCGAAAACTGCTCCTTCAGGCGCGCGCCCGGTTTTGAGGAAGGCGACGATATCGCTTTCGCTCCAGCGTCCAAGCCCGGTCCGGTTTTCACCGCGCAGGCTGGGGGCGAACCAGCCGTCAATGCTCTGCCCGCCCGCAAGATAGGCCTTGTTATGGTGGCCGGTCAGCGCCTGCTCGGCCATGGTGAAGCTTCTGGGCGTGTGACAGGCGCCGCAATGGCCGAGACCTTCGACCAGATAAGCCCCGCGCGCCAGGACCGGATCGGTGAATTCGTCGCTCGTGTTCAGCTGCGCGCTTCGCAGGCTGGGGGCGAAGAGCCAGCGCCAGATCACCAGCGGCCAGCGCATGGACAGCGGCCAGATCGTGCCGTTGCGCGGCGAAGGAATGGCGGCTGGCGCCACGCCGTCATGAAAATAGGCGTAGAGGGCATGAATGTCCCGGTCGCTCAACCGGGCATAGGATGGATAGGGCATGGCCGGGTAGAGGGTGCGGCCATCCGGCAGGATGCCCTGACGCACGGCACGGGCGAAATCGGCTTCCGTGTAATTGCCGATGCCGTATTTGCGGTCAGGCGTGATGTTGGTGGCATAGATGGTGCCGATGGGCAGAGTGAACTTGCCGCCGCCACTGTAGGGCGGCCGGCCGGGCGCGCTGTGACAGGCGGCGCAATCGCCCAGAATGGCCAGGTAGTGCCCTTCGGCGATCAGTTCTTTAAGGGAGGCGGGGGCGGAGATTTCCGCTGGCCCATCCGACCTTCCGCTTTCCTGGGCAGCGCCGGACCGGCTGTCAGCTGCAGCCTGTTGAGGCAGCGCCAGTGTCAGGGCGAGCAGTCCGAAAACGGTCAGAACGGCCCTGGAGACAGGCCTGGAGACAAGACTGGACGGAAAGCGTTTCATGTCTGCACCAGCGGGCCAGGCGCTTTGAGGTAGCGCGTGCGGATGTGATAGGCAGACCAGTAGGCCAGGGCCGCGACCAGTCCGGTGGGGTTGTAGCCCATGCCCTGCGGGAACGCATTGGCGCCGATCACGAACACATTGGGCACGTCCCAGCACTGCAGGTAGCGGTTGAGCGCGCTGGTGCGGGGGTCGGTGCCCATGACCGCCCCCCCTGCCAGATGGGTGGTCTGGTAGCGGCGCGTGTCAAACGTCGCTCCCGGTGCGAACATGTTGATCTGCGACCGGACCGCCCCCATGGCCCGCCCGAGCGCCGGCAGCTTGCCGACCACGAAGCGGTTCATGCGGATGTCGTTTTCCTGCCAGGTGAAAGTCATGCGGAGCAGGGGCTGATTCCAGGCATTCTTCCAGGTCGGGTCCAGGTCGAGCCAGACATTGCGGTAAGCCATGTTGCTGCCCATGACATCAACGGCAAGCGAGTGGCGGTAGGTGTTGACCATCTCCTTCTTGAACCCCTTTCCCCAGCGCGGGGCCCCGTTACCGCCGCTGGCCAGAGCGGCGCTGATCGGCTTCAGTCCGGCCTGGTTCACCCAGATCGGCGAGCCGCCGATGAAGCCGTAAGGCGCATGGTCGAAATTCGTGCAGTTGAAATCGTCAATCGCCACGCCTGCCCCGCCCGCGCCGATGAACTGGTTGGTGTGCTTGTCATTCGGCATCCAGAAGCGTGAAGAGGTGATGGTCTGGTAGGTGAAATTGCGCCCGACGACGCCGGTATCGGTGACCGGATCATAGGGCTTGCCGATCCCTGAGAGCAGCATCAGGTGAACGTTGTGGAACTGGAAGCCGGCCAGAATCACCAGCTCTGCCTCAATCACCCGTTCCTTGCCGCCCTGGTGGCCGTCGAGATAGCGGACACCGCGTGCGTGCCTGCCGTCAGCGCTCAGCACGACATCCAGAACCTGCGCGCGCGTGCGCAGAGTGAACAGAGGGTTGGCCCAGAGACTGGGCAGGATGTTCACATTGGGCGAGGCCTTGGCGTAGAGATAGCAGTCATAGCCACTGCAGAAGCCGCAGAAATTGCATTTGCCCATCTGGCAGCCATAAGGGTTGATATAGGCTTCAGACGTGTTGGCTGCCGGCATGGAATAGGGATGATAGCCCAGCTCCGTTCCGGCCTTGCGCAGCAGGGAGGCCGTGTAGACATCCGGCATCGGCGGGAGGGGGAAGGGGGTGGAGCGGTCAGGAGCGAAGGGATTTGCCACGCCCCGCCGCCCGACCAGTCTGCCGTTGATCGTCCAGGCTTCGCCGGAAGTGCCGAAGACCTTTTCGCTCTTGGCAAAGAAAGGCTCAAGCTCTGCGTAGGTGACACCGTAATCCTGGAGATTCATGCCCTCGGGAATGAATTTCTTTCCGTAGCGTTCGATGATTGCACTGCGCAGGCGCAGATCGTCAGGCATGACGCGGAACTGGCAGCCCGACCAGTGCAGACCAGCCCCGCCTACGCCTTCGCCAGGCAGGAAAGCGCCGAGCTGGCGGTAGGGCAGCGCCTGCTGGTCCGGCCTGTTGCGGATGGTGACGGTCGAGGTGGAAAGATTCTGAAACAGGCGCTTGCGGATGTTGCCCCGAAGCTCGTCAAGGGAATCGGGGTAAGCACCTTCAACGGCTGTGCGCCGCATGTCGCCACGCTCGAGCACAACCACGTTCAGCCCGGCTTCGGTCATCTCCCGCGCCATGATGCTGCCTGCCCATCCGGCGCCGACGATCACGACATCCGTCTTGGCTGGCAGGGGGCCTATCGCAGGGGTATTAGGGCCGGTCATCCCTGTTCATCCCGTTTGCGGGGCAGGACCGGGATGGAAACCGGTCCGAACGGATAAGCCGCGCCTTCCTGGTTGATCCAGTCCATGAAATCAGCTCGGGCGCCCGGAAAACCGGTGAGGTACCAGCTTTTCATCAGATGGTTGCCGCCATGAATCGGGTCCGAGAACACGCCTTCGAGCGTGTTGGCGCGCAGGAGCTCGAAAAAAACGTTCCCCGGTACAGGGCCCAGGGCCAGCGCGTCTTTTTCCAGCCAGGTGAGCACGTCCACCTGCCCCTCTGCTGAAAGCTGCACAAAGGGTTTCTGCCAGTTTTCGAGACAGAAGGCGTTCAGGCGTTCAAGTGCCAGGCGATAGAGCTGGCGCGGGGCATAAGGCAGCTGATAGCCGGCCTCCGGCGGTCCGGCAACGAAGGGGCCATGCATGTACCAGCGGGCTCCGTAGCCGTAAGGCGTGCTGAGCTGGCCGTCAATGAACAGCGGCACCCCCAGCCCATCGGCGCCCGGCCCTTCTTCATCCTGAGGATAGATCCGCTCGCAGAGCTGCCTGACCATGGCGAATTCCTCGGCCGTGAAGAAGTTCGGCCCACTGGTGATCGGCTGTCCGCTGCCGCGCGCCTGCGCGTTGCCTGCACTATGCCAGGGCTGCGGCCAGGGAAGGGCTGAGCTGGCAAGGACCGTCGCTGTCGTGACCCGGGCCAGGCCTGTCGCGAAGCCGCCCATGAAATGGCGGCGTCCGTAAGTGCGGCGCGGTGAGGGCGCCTCAGATAATCGGGGAGCGCTGGGAAGGTCGGATCCCGAGGAGTCCTGCATGCAGATGCTCCGACTTGGTGGAGAGGCCAGGGCGTTGGGGAAGTTTACTCAACGCCCTGGCTGCCGGTTGGCGCCTGCCCTGGCGCGCAATCCAGGCGGTCAGTAGGGCGCTTGCAGGGCGTGCGGTGGTGGCGAATGCAGGCGCGGGGCGACAGGGACTGCCAGCGCATCGTCTGAAGAGCCCATCCCGCTGTCAGCCCCGCTCCCGCCGTCAAGACCGGCCGTGCTACTGTCAAGGTTACCGCTGCTCTGCCCGTTATAGAGGTTGGGCGTCGGGACGGTGGCCGTGGAGCTGGAGGGAGTAAGGGCGGCAGCGTCTGAATTCAGGGGCGGCAGCGTCGGGGAATCGAGGTTCTGGCTCTGAACAGTGCCTGAAAGCGGCGCGCCGGTGGCGTCGGTCAGCCAGGAGGCCAGGTTCTTGCGCACCTGGAATTCCAGCTCCACGTTCATGTCATCCATCAGCGCCTGGTTGAGGACATAGAGATTATGGTCCTGGGTGGTGTCAGGCGCTGCTTCCGTCCTGTGGGTGACGCGGGCGGTGATCTGTCCATGATGGTGGGTGATCGGGTCATCAAGGGTCAGGGTGACGCTATAGATGCCGGAATAGACGTCGTCGCCCGGGCCCTGTTGCAGGCTGGCCTGATTGATGGTGAAGGTGCCCTGCCCGTTGCTGCCCGTGGCATGCAGGCGCTGCCGGGCCATGAGCGCCAGGTTCTGGTCGGGCGGTAGCGGGGGCGCCTTGGCTTCGAGGCTGCCGGGCTGCGCAGGTGCCTGATCATTGATGGCGATATTGGCCACGTTGAGATTGAGCGGCGGTAGGTAACTGTAATCAGCCTTGGGGAAGATTTCAGGCGGCGTGCTGGAGCAGGCCGTCAGGATCACGAACAGCCCTGACAGGAAAAAACCGGGCAGAAAAGCGCTTCCCCGCCGGCTGCGTGCGATGAACGCTGGGCCCGGAGGGGTGCTGGGAACTGCGCTGCGGGTGGCAGCTGTGTCAGTCTTTTTCATGCTCATGCCTCTCTCCCTCATCTTCCACCGCCTCTTTCGGGTGGGGTCCGGCTGAAGCTTCAGCAACGTTCTTGAACCACTCACCCCAATGAGGGGAAGAGGAAAAGTGTACAGGATTGCTGTTTTGTGCGGAAGAGGCCTCCCGGCGGTCTCCTGACGGAGTGGCGGCTTCGGTTTCGTCCCAGAGGCTGGCTGCATGGCCGACGCCGAAATCCTCCACCCGCAGTGAAGAGACCTGGGGCAGGCGGTCGCATACTTCAGGATGGGTGACGAGCCAGCTCAGCAGCAGGGGAGCTACCAGGCTGGTCTGGGGACCTTCGCCGATCAGCAGCGGACCTTTGGGATAATAGAGGAACGGCACGCCGCCATAGGAAGGCCAGAAGAGGTAGAAGACGAGGTCATCGGTCGGATCGCAGAAACGCGCCGCCGTCCCTTCCGGCATGTTCATGACGATCTGGGCGTGCAGGGGCAGGCCGGTAAAGGGGGAGGCGGCAATCGCCTCGTCATCGGTGACAGGGCGGGGAAGCTGGAGCAGGGCGTGCAGGCGGACGGGTGAGAAGGGTTGTTCCGCTCCGTCGCCGTGATTTTCAGCCCCCGATGTGTCATCGGACCTGTCGGGTGCCAGAACTTCAGCGGTCGGCGCGATCAGGGTGCCTTCGAGGATCCGCTCCGTCCAGAGGGTCAGCAGCTCCAGCAGCACGAAACGCGGCAGGGCGGCGAGACGCTGGGCCAGTTCGCGGGTTTCAGGCGCTGGTTGAGCGTCGCTTTCCTGAGGGGCTTTGGGCGTGGCAGCCAGCGTCTGTTCTGTCAGCGGGCCGAAATAGCGGGCCAGGCGGTCAAGCAGGCGTGTCCGCTGTGCGGCCGGCAGAGCCATGACATGGCTGGCCTGATGCGCGCCGTCCGGGTCAACCCACCAGCAGACTTCACGTTCCGTTCCCTTTTCACGCATCACGACAGCGTCGAGCTCGTCTGTGACAGGGTGGCGCGAGACCGTCTGCCAGCCCAGGTAGAGGCGCGTCAGTGGGCGTCCGTCAACAGACAGGCCGTCCATGCGCCCATCAAGCCGTTCTGCTGGCGGCTGCCGTGCCGGGGTCAGCTCTTCTGCCATGGGGTCCGCTTTCATTCTGGCCAATTCGTATTCCTGATTATCACCCTGATTATTGCGCGCCTTCCCCGTTCTGTGCGGCGGCCAGGGCTGAACGGCGGAAATGATGATGGGTGTTGCAGAAGTGGCAATCCATCGTGATGATCCCATCCTGGGTCATATGATCCAGGTCATCCGCGCTGAAGTTTCGGAGCACATTGGCGAGTTTGGCGCGGTTGCAGCGGCAGCCGAAGGAGAGCGGGCGGGCCGGGGCGACGCGGACGTCAAGCGTGCCGAACAGGCGATGGACCAGGGCCGGGCCGGAAAGGGCGGGATCGAAAATCTCCTTGTCGGTCAGGGTATCGGCAAAAGTGCAGGCGGTCTCCCAGAGGTCCTCGCCCTCACCACTGTCATCGCGTTCACGGGTAGTGCGGGGCACATCGTCATTCTGTGCTACGCCGCCGTCATTGGCGATGCGCTCAAGCACCAGCGCACCCGCCTGCCAGCCGTTTTCAGCTTCATGGCAGGCGTAAAGATGAATGGCGCAGGCATGCTGCTCGCTGGTAGCGAAATAATGCTCAGCCATTTCAGCCAGCGTTTTCCCCTTCAGCTCGGCAATGCCCTGATGACGATCGGTATCGGGACCCTGGTCCACCGTGAAGGCCAGGTAGCCTTTGCCCAGCAGTTCTGCCGCTGAGGGGGGCAGGGTTTCAGGCGCATTTTCCGCCATGCGGGCTGTAAAGCGTAGCACGCCTTCGCTGGTGCAGTCGGCCACCAGCAGGGAGACCGGCCCATCCCCCTTGATCTGAAGCGAAAAGGAGCCGTTGAACTTCAGCGCGGTGGCCATGGCGGCCACCAGGGCAAGGGCCTGCGCTCCCAGAGAAAGCACGGCCGGGGGCAGGGAATGGCGTGAGAGAATCACCTCGGCCAGCGGGCCCAGGCGCACCAGGCGGCCACGCACCGGCGCGTCGGCCAGATAAAAGGGCAGCACCGCATGGGGCACGACGAGATCCGGCAGGCCGTGCGGACGACCGGCATCGTCGAGGGGGAGATCGAGATCAGCCAGATCCTGGGAAGAGGCCGGGGAAGAAGAGGCGGTCATGGGGCTGTCCTTGAATTCGGTAGGCTGGGGGGCGGAAAATCAGGGGCGAAACAGCACAGGCCTTTCTTATTCCCGGATTTCTGACTTCACTTAAGCAGATTTAACGTGGGTCGGGCTGCCGGATGGGTCAAGGACCGCGTGAAGTTCCGGGATCTTACGCGCCTGCATCATGGCCCAGGCACCAGAGCAGCAGCCCTTTCTGGCTGTGAAGGCGGTTTTCCGCCTCGTCAAAGACGACGGAAGCCGGGCTTTCGAAAACGTCCTGCGTCACTTCCTCGCCCAGATGGGCTGGCAGGCAGTGCATGAAAAGCGCGTCAGGCGCTGCCTGGGTCATCAGTTCTGCATTGACCTGATAGGGGCGGAAGAGCTGGTGGCGCGTCTGTGCATCCTCATCGCCCATGCTCACCCAGGTGTCGGTAATGACGCACTCAGCGCCCTGCACGGCTTCTGCGGGTGAGCGTGTGGTCACGATGTCCGCCCCCTGCGCGCGTGCCCAGTCCACGGCGGCCTCAGAAGGCGCGAAGCCTTCGGGGGTGGCCAGCCGGAGGCGGAAGCCCAGCAGGGCGGCCGCTTCGATCAGGGAAGTGGCGACATTGTTGCCGTCCCCGATCCAGGCCAGCGTTCTGCCGGCGATGGGGCCGCGATGTTCCTCGAAGGTCATGACATCAGCGAGAATCTGGATGGGATGGGAGACCGGGGTCAGGCCGTTGATGACCGGAACGCTGCTCCAGCGCGCCAGTTCCCGCAGGTCGCTGTCCTTGCGGGCGCGCAGCACGATGACATCGAGAAAGCGCGACAGGACGCGCGCGGTGTCAGCGATGCTTTCCCCCCGTCCCAGCTGCATGTCGGCGGTCGAGAGAACGCTGACCGCCCCGCCCAGCTGTTCCATGCCGACCTCAAAGGAAACGCGGGTCCGGGTGGAAGGGCAGGCCAGCATGAGGCCGAGCGTGCGGCCAGCCAGCGGCCGGTCGGGGTGGAGCGGGAAACGCCGTCCCTGCTGGAGCGCCTTGACCTGTTTGCCGATATCGAGAATCCGGCGCAGCTCTGTGGGTGTCAGGTCGCGGATATCGAGAAAATGCCGCGGTCCGGCAGCCGTGGATGGGTTCAGGGGCGCGGAAGATGCGGGCTGGGTCATCTGGGTCATTGAGCGATCCTCGCGTCACGGTGGGACGGAGATGGGGAGGAAGAGGCGGGGATAAGCGTCTTTGCTGCAGCGAGAAGGCGCGCGCAGGCAAGGCGGCAGTCTTCCTCAGTGACGATCAGCGGGGGCACGAGCCTCAGAACATTGTTGCCCGCAGTGATGGCCAGCAGGCCCTGATCCATGACGGCCGGCAGAACCTCGCTCAGCGGCAGGCGGCAGTGCAGGCCGCGCATGAGGCCTGTGCCGCGTACTTCATCGAAAACCTCGGGCGCTTGAGCCACGACCTCCTGCAGCATGGCGCCGAAAGCAGCGCCGACCCTGGCAATTCTCTGCAGAGCGCCGGGCTTGAGAAGTTCGTCCATGACCACCAGCCCGGCCGTGCAGGCCAGGGGATTGCCGCCAAAGGTGGTGCCGTGGGTGCCGGGTGTCAGGTGCCGGGCCAGCGCCTGGCGTGCCAGAACGGCCCCGATGGGGAAGCCGCCGCCCAGCCCCTTGGCGACCGATACGACGTCAGGCGTGATGCCGGCCTGCTCGAAAGCGAAGAGAGTCCCGGTACGCCCCATGCCGGTCTGGACTTCATCAATGCCCAGGTAAAGCCCGTGCGCATCGCAGATTTCGCGCAGGCCCTGCAGAAAAGCCGGGTCAGCTGCCTGGATCCCGCTCTCTCCCTGGATCGGCTCCAGGAGAATACCGGCCGTTTCAGGCGTGATGGCAGCACGCACGGCCTCCAGATCATTGAACGGCACATGGTCGAACCCCTCTGCAGGGGAACCGAACCCTTCCAGATAGGCCGGGTTGCCGGTAGCGGAGATCATGGCGAGCGTGCGCCCGTGAAAGGCGCCCTGAAAGCAGAGCACGCGGGTCCGTTCCGGATGGCCGTTCATGTACTGGGCGCGGCGGATAAGCTTGACCAGACCCTCATTGGCTTCCGCCCCGGAATTGCAGAACAGCACCGCATCAGCGAAAGACGCCTCGACCAGCCTGTCAGCCAGGGCTTCCGCCTGGGGAATACGGTAAAGATTGGAAACATGCATGACCCGCCCGGCCTGCTCTGCGATGGCCGCGGTGAGCGCCGGATGCGCATGCCCCAGCGAGGAGACGGCGATGCCGGCGCCGAAGTCGAGATATCGTCGCCCGTCCGTGCCGACAAGCCAGGGCCCTTCGCCGTGCTCGAAAGCGAGGTCTATTCTCTTGTAATTGGGCATCAGACTGGCGCTCATGGCGGTCAGTGTTCCTTGTCTTCTGGCTGATGGGGTCTTCTGGCTGACAGGCAGGCCGCAGATCAGCAAAGACTGCCTGCTCGGGGCCCGATTCACTGTGGGCAAGGGCGCCAGGAGCGTCAATTCCAATTTTTCCCCGCATCCTGGCGTTTTCAGCCAGGAAGCCGTTCATAGACCAGATCGCGCGCCAGCCAGCAGCCGATCCGAACGCGGCTTCGACCTTTCTCCCGGGTGAAGTGCAGGGTCCAGTCGCCGGGAGCGGTATGATCAAGCGCCCGCGGGCAGGGAAAGGTCCATAGTCCAGGTGCCAGCCGGTGAAGCCGTTCCATCCGGCCAGTGCCGTTCAAACCGCTGAAACCGCCATGCAGCACACCGCCTGCCAGAGTGACGTCAAACGTGGAATCCGTTTCAGGGTTGCGGTAAGTGCCGGCCAGGGCGCGGGCTTCTTCTGCCAGGTCCTGTCGCTCCGTATCGGAAACCCCCCTCTCTTCCGGCAGCCGGTCGGACAGGCGGTGCAGAAAGGTCACGCGGTTTTCACCGGGGCGGCTCATTTTGAGAAGGTCCGGTTTTCCTTCAACGTGCTGCACCATCACGCCCAGGCCGCTTGCCTGCGCAGGCGATTGGAGGGTCAGGGTTTCTGGCAGCATCAGGTAACGCAGCTGCAGACGCGTCTGGCTGTGGGGGTCGGTCGTATCGTGGCTGATGCGCGCTGAAAGCCCTGTGCCTTCTTCCAGCCAGACGCCGGTAAAGGATGCGGCTGACGCAAGGGCTTCCTGCGGGTTATGGGAGGATGGAGACGGGGCGGCAGCTGCGGGTGTGAGCGCGGCCCGCGCCAGGGCGGCGGCAGCCTGGTGAGCCGGTGAGACATGGTTGAAGAGAACTACGACCGAGAGGCGGTGTTGCGGCACATGCAGCCTGTGCGACCGCCATCCGCGCAGCGCCCCGCCATGTCCTGTGACCTGCAGAGGCCCGTCCGGCCCGTTGAGCGTGCCGCGTTGCAGGCCGAAGCCGTAGGACGCCGCAGCCCCGTCCGCAAAGGTGACAGGTGCGCTGAGGCGTTGGTAAAGGCTGCCTGCATCATCGCGCGTGGTGTCGATGTGCTTTTCCCAGGCGATCATGTCATCCAGTGAGGCGCCGAGCCCTGCATCGCCCGTCCAGTAGATGTTGTTGACGGCAGGACGGGCGCCGCCAAGCCCCATTTCCTCATAACCTTCAGTCCCATCGGGCATGGCGCGCGTCTCGGCGGCCAGAAAAGCCCGTTCCATGCCGAACGGCGTGAAGAGGTGCTGCTGCAGGAGCTCGCTGAAACTGCGGCCGCTCTCCTGTTCCATCGCATCTGAAAGAAGGCGAAAATTCTGGTTGACATAGGAATAGGCAGTGCCGGGAGCAAACTGGAGGGAGCGGGTCCGGGCAATGAGGCGCCAGGCCTCGGCATCACTGAACGCCCCTTCAATGGCAGCGCCTTCCAGCATGGCCATGGCCCAGTAGTCCCGCAGGCCCGACTGGTTGTGGGCTAGGTGCAGCGCGCTGGGGCGCAGATCTGCAGGCAGCTCAGGCAAGCGACGGGCGATAAAGGGGACCAGGGTGCGGTTCAGGTGTTCAGGGTCGCGGTAACGGGCCAGTAAGGTGGCGCAGGTGAACTGCTTGGTGATCGAGCAGAGCCGGAAGAGCGAGCCAGGCGTGAAGGGCAGGTGCCGCTCCAGCGAGGCATAACCCCAGGCATGCCGCACGAGGGTCTCCCCGTCCCGGATCACGGCCACCGCGCCGCCAGGGCCCGGATAAAGATCAGGCAGATCGGCCAAGAGGCGTTCAAGCGAGGTATTGATGCGGGAGGGAGCAGGAGCACCGGGGCTCGGTGAAGACGGGGCGGTGGGCATGCGCGCGCTTTCGGAACGGGGGAAGGGCGGTTAGAATGAAGTCAAAGCAGGCTCGGGCGGGGCACACAAGCGGCCTCATGAAATCAAACCTGCGAAATCAAGGTCTGCGGGAAAACAAGGCCTGCCGGTGAGTGAAGGGAAGACAGAGATGGCCGGGAATGAGAAGGCAGAGCAGTTGAAGAAAGCGCCGAAAAAGGTTCAGGGCGTCTATCCGCCCAGCCCGCCGCACTGGGTCGGTGACGGTTTCCCGGTGCAGAGCCTGTTCACTTACCGGGACCTGGGCAAGGTCCTTAATCCGTTCATTCTGCTTGACCATGCCGGCCCTGCCGCTTTCCCGCCTGCGCCTGAGCGGATGGAGACGCCCAGAGGCGTGGGCACTCACCCCCATCGCGGGTTTGAGACGGTGACAATCGTGTTCGGCGGGCAGGTGGCTCATGGCGACTCAGCCGGTAACAGCGGCAAAATCGGTCCTGGAGACGTGCAGTGGATGACAGCTGGGCGGGGTGTGCTGCACCAGGAATTCCACGCGCCCGAGTTTACGCGTGACGGCGGGGTGTTCGATGTCGCGCAGCTGTGGATCAACCTGCCGGCGCGCGACAAGATGACAGCGCCTGCCTACCAGCCTCTTGCAGCTGCTGACATGCAGGCAGTGGCCCTGACCGATCCTGAGAGCGTTTCCGCAGAGACGGTGGGAAGCCTGCGGGTCATTGCCGGGCATTTCAGTGCGGAAGGGGCTGAAGGGGAGGGTGGAGAGGTTACGGTTACCGGCCCGGCCCGCAGCTTCACGCCGCTGAATGTATGGGATGTCATCCTTGCTGAGGGCAAAAGTTCTGTGTTGGCCTGTCCGGAAGGCTGGGTGACGGCCCTGGCGGTCATGGGCGGCGCTCTGGTGGTGGAAGGGGTGCGGGGCGAGACCAACCACACGGTCGTGCTTTCACGCCAAGGCACGCGCTTTCGGATCGAAGCACCGGAAGGGGCGCATTTCCTCGTCCTGACGGCTCAGCCGCTTGAGGAGCCGCTTGCAGGCGAAGGCCCGTTCGTGATGAATGAGCGCCAGGAGCTGCACCAGGCCTTCGAGGACCTGCGACGCGGTCATTTCGGCACTTTTTAAACTTTAAAGCCCCCCGGTGGCGGATCATGCACAGATTTCAGCAGGTTTCATAAGGTCGGGACGCATGGTGGAAGAAAAAGCGCCCGCAGCAGTGCCCACGCCCCCGACGGCAGCCAGCCTGCGAGAAGCGGCCCTGGCGCATCTGGCGCGTTTTGCCACCACGCGGCGCAATCTCGAGCAGGTGCTGAGCCGCCGGGTGCGGCGCTGGGGCCTGCGGGCGCAGAAGGCCGGTATGGCGCCTGAGGAAATCCGCCAGGTGGAAGGGGTATTGCTTGGGGAAATCCCTGAAATTGCTGCGGGCATGGAGGCGCTTGGCGCGGTTGATGACGCGCAGTTCGCGCGGTCGCGGGCCCGCAGCCTGACGCGTTCGGGTCGTTCCAGGCGGGCGGTGACAGCGCATCTGGTGGTCAAGGGCGTTGATGGGGAAACAGCGCAGGAAGCTCTGGAAGCTTCGCTCGGGGCTGGTGAAGAAGCGCAGCAGGCGGAACTGGCCGCGGCTCTCGTTCTGGCCCGCAAACGGGGATTCGGCGCTTTCCGCCGTCCTGACCGCCCGGAACGTGACCCCATGAAGGTGCTGGCGGTCTTTGCCCGCAACGGTTTCAGCCAGGGGACGGCCGCCCAGGCCCTGGCCATGGAACGTGACGAGGCTGAGGACCTGATCCTGCGTTTCCGTTCAGCGTGAGAAGGGGGAGCAGGTGAAAACCCTGTTTTTCTGAACGCTTCATGAAACGCTTTATGAATTGCCGTCTTTTGTGAAACGGTTGTAAGAAAAACTCATGTCTTTCCCCGTATCTGCCCGCAATCTGTCTGCCATCCGGGTGTTTCCCTCCGCCTTGAAGGGGCAGCAACCGTTATCGCGCTTGCTTGCAGGCCTGCGGAACCTGGCGCTTGGGGGTGCACTGCTTGCGGGGCTGGGGGCGCTTGGGGGATGTGGCGGCGGCTATCATGGCTCGGTGCAGTGTGTTCCCTATGCGCGGGCGCACAGTTCCATCTCGCTGTCGGGCAATGCCGCGCAATGGTGGTGGGCGGCACGGGGCCATTACGCGCGCGGGCACAAGCCTGTTCCGGGCTCGGTGCTCGTGTTCAGGGCGACTCGCACCATGCCGATCGGCCATGTTGCCGTGGTGCGCAGTCTGGAGAGCGACCGGCGCATCCGGGTGGACCATGCCAACTGGGCGCCTGGGCGTGTAGACCGCGACGTGCCGGTCGAGGATGTCTCGGGCAGCAATAACTGGACGCGCGTGCGCGTCTGGTGGTCGCCCAGCGAGGTGATGGGCCGCCGCGTCAATGCCACTTACGGCTTTATTCTCCCTAATTGACAGGAATTGACAGGGCGGAAGTGCCAGGGCGCTTTCCTCTTTTCAGATCCTGGCCGGTATTCAGAGCGCCGGAAGCGTGGATGCGGCAAGCCAACGGTACGCGGGGGTTGCATAATTCCCGCTTCCTTGTCACATCAGGGGAAGCTTTTGCTTTTCGGAGAATGCTTCCATGGGCGGTTTCACTAGCCCCACTCACTTGCTCATCATTGCAGTTATTGTGCTTGTGCTTTTCGGAGGCGGTGGCAAGATCAGCGGTCTGATGGGAGACTTTGCGAAGGGGATCAAATCCTTCAAAAAGAGCATGACCGAAGATGAGGGCGAACAGGCGCCCAAAGGGGATCAGGCGCCGGCTGCCCATCTTGGCGCCCCCCAGAACCCCGGCACCCAGCCGGGTGTTTCGGGCCAGCAGGATGTGCGCATGGCTGAGGATGAGCCTGCCAAGCGCAGTTGAGCTCTCGACGGCACGAGTGCTTTCCGGCCGGTAAACGACGGATGCGTGACAGCATGGCCGTGAACGCATGACCCTGTATCCGAACTGGCGCAATCTTCCAGCAGGCGCGCGCGGCTGTGCCGTGGCGTTGGGAAACTTTGACGGCGTTCATCGCGGTCATGTCCATCTGCTGCAGAGCCTGCGTCACGCACGCGACCGGGCCTTGAAAACAGCCAATCAATCTGGTGCCCCAGTCGTGCCGCCACTGGGCGTGCTGACTTTCGATCCCCATCCGCGCCAGTTCTTCCGGCCGCAGGATCCCCCCTTCCGCCTGATGAGTCCGGCTTTGCGGGCGCGCACCCTGGAGCGGGAGCAGGGGGTGGAACATGTTTTCCAGATGGATTTTGATGAGGATTTTGCCCGCATGCCGGCCGAAATCTTCATCCGGGAAGTGCTGATCGGGGCGTTGGGCGTGCGCCATGTGGCCTGTGGGGCCGATTTCGCCTTCGGTCATCGGCGCGGAGGCGATGCAGCCCTGCTGAAAGAGCTTCTGCCCGCTCTTGGCGTGGGAGTAACGATTGTGCCGCAGCTGGCTGATACTGACGGACCTGTTTCCTCCAGCCGTATCCGGCGCCTGTTGCAGGAAGGCTATCCGGAACGGGCCGCAGCCCTGCTGGGGCGTCCCTGGAGCATTGCCGGAGAGGTGGTGCGGGGCGATCAGCGTGGGCGGCTCCTGGGTTTTCCCACTGCCAATATCCGTCTCGGAGCTCACCTGGAGCCTGCGCGCGGCGTCTATGCGGTACGTGTGCGCATGCCCGACGGTCGTGTGCTGCCGGGGGTGGCCAATATCGGACGCCGCCCCACCATCAATGACGGGCAGGAAAGCAGGCTTGAAGTGCATCTGTTTGATGTGGATGAGGACCTTTACGGCCAGACGCTGGAAGTGGCGCTGATCAGCCGCCTTCGCCCTGAAAAACGGTTTGACGGCCTGGAGACGCTGAAAGCCGCTATTTCTGCCGATGCCCGGGAAGCCCGGCAGTTGCTGGCTGCCGGCAATAGTGACGTGCCTGGAGACAGCCTCGCAAACGTAAAGGCAAACGCTGAAGACATTCCCCCAAAGACACGGCCATAGACGTTAAGGGACAGGACCTCTCCTGAAGCCTGCACGGGGCTTGACCCGCCTGCGTCCCTCTTCCCATATGAAATATACAGATAAAACAACCAGGCCATTTCCCGCAGCCTGATGAAAGGGTGTGCCTTCCTTCATGTCCGCTTCCCCAGATTCCGCTTCTTCAGACACTGCTTCAGACACTGCGCGCACCGCCTCCCGGACGCCTGACCAGGCAGCCGGGCAGAAGACTGAGGACCGTTACCGCGAGACGGTCTTCCTGCCAAAAACCGCGTTTCCCATGCGTGGTGGTCTGCCCAAGCGTGAGCCGGAGATGCTGGCACGCTGGGCGGAAATGGATCTGGACGAGAAGATCCGGGCCCAGGGCCGCGGTCGTGAGGAAGTTTTCACCCTCCATGACGGTCCGCCTTATGCCAATGGCCATATCCACATCGGCCATGCTCTCAACAAGATCATGAAGGACGTCGTCAACCGCGCCCAGCGCATGAGCGGCTCTGAAGTGCGCTACATGCCGGGCTGGGACTGCCACGGGCTGCCGATTGAGTGGAAGGTGGAAGAGGAATACCGCAAGAAAGGCCAGGACAAGGATGCGGTTCCCGTTCTGCAGTTCCGCAATGAATGCCGGGAATATGCAGCCCGCTGGGTGACAGCACAGGCTGAGGACTTCAAGCGGATCGGCGTGCAGGCCGAGTGGGCGAACCATTACGTCACGATGGATTATGCGTCCGAGGCGAAAATCGCTGAGGAGATCGGCAAGTTTCTCCTCAACGGCCGGCTCTATCGCGGCCTGCGTCCGGTCATGTGGAGCCCGGTTGAAAAAACGGCCCTGGCGGAAGCCGAGATCGAATATCACGATATCACCTCACCGACTGTTCACATCGCTTTTCCCAATGTGAAGGATTCGACCGGCGGCAAGCTTGAAGGCGCCTCAGCGGTGATCTGGACCACGACGCCCTGGACCCTGCCGGTCAACCGTGCCCTCGCCGCCGGGCCTGACATCGCCTATAGCGTCATCGAGGTGACCGAGACCGCGCCTGAAAGCCTCGTTCCTGTCGGGACCAGGCTGATCGTGGCTGATGAGAGGCTGGAAGCTTTCGCGCAGGAAACCGGGGTGAAAGCCTGGGACGTCCGTCATCGCCTGCAGGGCAGCGAGCTGGAAGGCAGCGTTTTCGCCCATCCGCTTCGCGGGCATGGCTATGACCATGACGTGCCCATGCTGATGGGGGAGTTCGTCACCACCGAGGCTGGCACGGGTCTGGTGCACATGGCGCCTTCACATGGTCAGGATGACTTCACCCTGTGTGTTGCCCATGGGATCGAAGTGCCTGAACTGGTGCAGGACAACGGCACTTACGCGCCCTGGGTGCCTGAGCTTGCAGGGGTGCATGTCTTCAAGGCCGCTGATCCGGTCTGCGCGCTCATGACGCGCGCGCGCGAGGAAGGCGTTGAGAAAGGACAGGCTGCCGGCCTGATGGCGCGCGGCGAGATCCTGCATTCCTATCCGCATTCCTGGCGGTCGCGTAAGCCGATCATCTTCCGCGCCACGCCGCAATGGTTCATCTCCATGGATGAACCGGCCCATGACGGAAGTGTGCTGCGACCTGACGCCCTGCGCGCGCTGGAAAACGTTTCTTTCGTGCCGGCCTCTGCGCGCCGCCGCCTGACCTCCATGGTGGCGCAGCGCCCCGACTGGTGCATTTCGCGCCAGCGCAGCTGGGGTGTGCCCATTGCCGTTTTTGTCGAGAAACGCTCCGGTGAGGTCCTGAGAGACCCGGCCGTGATGGAACGCATTGTCGCCGCTTTCCGCGAGCATGGCGCTGATGCGTGGTACAGCACTGACCCGGCGCATTTCCTGGGGCCTGACCGCGATCCGACTGACTATGAGCAGGTCTTCGATATTGTTGATGTGTGGTTTGAAAGCGGTTGCAGCCACCGCTTTGTCCTGCACCAGGAAGGCGTGAACTTCCCGGCCGACCTCTACCTGGAAGGCTCAGACCAGCATCGCGGCTGGTTCCAGTCCTCCCTGCTGGAAAGCGTGGGGGCTGAGGGAAAAGCGCCTTACAAGGCGGTGGTCACCAACGGCTTCGTGCTGGATGGGCAGGGACGCAAAATGTCCAAGTCCCTTGGCAACGTCATTCTGCCGGCGGATGTGACAAAATCCTTGGGGGCTGACGTGCTGCGCCTGTGGGTGCTCAATTCCGACACCAACGAGGACCTGCGCATCAGCCAGGAAATCCTCAAGCAGCAGGGCGAGCTTTATCGCCGCCTGCGCAACACCCTGCGCTGGCTTCTGGGTGGCTTGGATGGCTTTTCCGATGCGGAAAAAGTGGCTTATGAGGATCTGCCCGAGCTGGAGAAATACATCCTTCACCGCCTGAGCGCGCTGCATGAGCGGATTGCGGAGGCGGTGCGCACGCATCAGTGGAACGGCGTTTACCCGGCCCTGCATGCTTTCTGTAACAATGACCTGTCAGCCTTTTATTTCGATATCCGCAAGGATGCGGTGTATTGCGATGCGCCCGATTCGCACCGGCGTCGCAGCGTGCGCACCGTGCTGGATATCCTGCATCGCGCCTTGAGCACCTGGCTGGCGCCTGCGCTGGTGTTCACCGCTGAAGAAGCCTGGCAGGCCCGTTTCGGCCAGCAGGAAAGCGTGCACCTGCAGGATTTCTTTAGACCTGGCCCTGATTGGGCCGACCCGGCGCTCGCCTCCCGCTGGGACCTGCTGCGCCAGACGCGCCGGCGTGTCACGACCGCTCTGGAAGGCGCGCGCCGCGATGGGCTGATCCGCGCCTCGCTGGAAGCCAAAGTCACCCTGCCGCTGACAGAAGCAGAGGCCAAGGCAGGCCAGGGCGTCGACTGGGCTGAGCTCTGCATCGCCTCCCAGGTTGAAACCCGGCCGGCTGCCCCCTCTGCAGTGCAGGAAGAAGAGGGGATGGAAGAAGTCGGCGTCGCGCAGGCCAAGGGGGAAAAATGTCTCCGTTGCTGGCGCGTTCTGGAAGAAGTCGGGCGTGACCATCATCATCCCGAACTCTGCCTGCGCTGTGTGGAAGTAGTCGAGGGAATGGAAGAGCAGTGACGTCCGGGGCTGCGGAAAACACGGCTGCTCCGGCTGGGCGGCGCTACGGCCCACTTGTCGCCGGACTGGTCATGATGGTGGTCGTCCTGCTTGCTGATCAGCTGAGCAAATACTGGATCCTGCATGACTTGGACCTGCCCCATAGGATCAGCGTTGCGATCCTGCCCTGGTTGAACTTCACCTGGGTGGAAAACCGGGGTGTGACTTTCGGCATGTTCGGCGGGCATGCGCCGCTTCTGTTCATGGTCGTTTCCCTGCTTGCGTGCCTGGTCCTGTTGGGCGTTATGGTGCGCAGCCGCAGCAGGGTCGTAAGCCTGTGCTGTGGTGCCATCATCGGCGGGGCACTGGGAAATGTGCTGGACAGGAGCCGTTTCGGCTGGGTCGAGGATTTCATCCACTGTCATGTCACGATCGGGGGGCGGACGTGGTCCTGGTATGTTTTCAACGTCGCCGATGCGGCGATTGTCTGTGGCGTTTTCATCTGGATGGCGTATTCTTTCTACAGTGACTGGAAGATGCGTCGCCGTACAGTCGGCTGATTGAAGTCTGGCTGGCTGAAGTCATGAGAAGGGGTAGGTGTTGCTCTTTTCACCAACTCCCGTCGCTAAGAGCGGCTTTCACGGTATGAGGGGCATTTTCGGTGTCGCAACGCTTGCCCGATCGATGTCTGCAGGATAGGAGGGAGGCACCATGAGTCCAGCACGGGAACCCGTCATGAAGCCCATTGCCTCCACCCTTCTTACTGCCCGGGGCGGCCTGTGCCTGCTGGGTGTCGGCCTGGTACTGGGGCTGAGTGGCTGTTCAGGTGAGGAAGTGGCGCGTGCCTTCGGGCTGAAGCGTTCCACCCCTGATGAGTACACCATCATCACGCGCGCTCCCCTCTCCATGCCCCCTTCGGAAAAGCTGGTTCTCCCAGGTGCTGAAGAGGCCAACCGTCCTGATGAGAGCCCGCGTCTGCAGGCGCTCGAGACCCTGGCCCCGGAAACGGCGCTGCATCCCGCTACGGGAACAGACAGTTCAGGTCAGACCGAGCTGGTCAGCCAGGTTTCCAGCGCCGCTAAGGCCCCGACCAACAGCAATGCCGAGCTTGGCCCGGCTGATCAGGGCTTTGTGGATTCGCTGATGTTCTGGCAGGGCGGGGGGTCAGCTGGCGGCGTGGTGGATGGTGAAGCGGAGAACCGTCGTATCCAGCGCAACTCGGCGCTGGGCAAGCCGCTCGACATGGGCGCGACCCCGACAATGCGCAAAAAGTGACCTTTTTTGCTTCCTGCCCAGTGCTGCATGATGAGTCGCGCCCCCTCTGACGCAGAGGGTTCGCAGGCCAAAACGTCTTCCCGGCCGATACTGCGCCGTCTGTCTGATCGCGTCGTGGACCAGATTGCTGCGGGTGAAGTGGTTGAACGCCCGGCAGCGGCGCTCAAGGAACTCGTTGAAAATGCGCTTGATGCGGGGGCAACCCGAATCGAAATCCGCCTGAAATCAGGCGGTATCGACAGCATTGAGATCACCGACAATGGCTGCGGCCTTACGCCTGAAGAGTTGCCCCTGGCTGTTGAGCGCCACTGCACTTCGAAACTTCAGGATGAAACCCTGGTCCGGATCCGCACGCTTGGCTTTCGGGGAGAAGCACTGCCTTCCATCGGGGCGACCGCGCGCCTGTCACTGGTTTCCCGTGTCCGGGGTGCTGAAAGTGCCTGGCAGTACCGGGTGGAAGGCGGCACCCCTTCCGGGCCCATGCCGGCTGCTGGCACTGAGGGCACGCAGGTAACGGTGCGTGATATCTTTTTCGCCACGCCTGCGCGCCGGAAGTTCCTCAAAAGCGCGCGCGTGGAAGGGGGCCATTCTGAAACGGTGGTACGTCGTCTGGCGCTGAGTGCGCCTGGCTGCGCTTTCCTGCTGCTGATGGATGGGCGCGAGGTGATCAATCTTCCGGTGCAGGATGAGCGCCAGCGCGTCAGCGCTCTTCTCGGTCTGCCTGAAGCAGCTTTGATCGCCCTGGACGAGCGTCGCCCGATCGGCGCGGCCAGACAGGAGGACGGGGAGGCGGCAGGAGAAATGCGGCTGAGTGGCTTCATCGCGGGTCCTGCGCACAGCCGGGCAACGGGGGCCGGACAGTTTCTGCTCGTCAATGGCCGCCCGGTGACCGATCCGGTGCTGCGGACGGCGGTAAGAATTGCCTACCGGCCTGTTCTGGAGCGTGGAAGGTTTCCCATAATCGCCTTGCATCTGCACCTTCCCCTGACGCGCGTGGATGTCAACGTGCATCCTGCCAAGACGGAACTGCGCTTTGCAGATGAAGCGGAAGTGCGGGCTTTTGTCATCGGCGCGCTCAACCGTGCGCTGGCGCGCGGGGCCGGCGAGGAGGGGGGAATGCATGCGCAGCTGGTGCGACGCAATGCTTCTACGCCCCGACCTGATGCCCGTTTTGCGCGTTTTCCATCTGAAAACCACCTGGGGGAGGAAAGTGCCGCAACTGACGCCGATGATCTCGGTTTTGCGCCCTCTCTGCGGCATTATTCACCTGATTCCGCCTCTCCTTCGTCCTTTGCCGAACCTGAAGGCCTGGCGGAGACGACGCGCGCTTTCAGAAACCGCACCGCCTTTGCTGATCTCCAGACACCCGGAGCAGTGCAGGGGCCGGCAAAAGCGCGCTATCCGCTGGGAATTCCGATTGCCCAGCTTCACGGTACCTATATTCTTGCCGTGGCGCCGGACGGTGATCTGATTCTCGTTGATCAGCATGCGGCTCATGAACGCCTCATGCATGAAAAACTGCGTGACAGGATGGAACGCGAAGGACACCTGCGGGCGCAGGCGCTGCTGATGCCCGCTGTCATTGACCTTTCAGGCAGTGAAACGCAGGCCCTGCTGGAAAGTCGCACTGAGCTTGCGCGCCTTGGGGTGGAGTTCGAGCCTTTCGGTGGCACCAGCGTTCTGGTCAGAACGCTGCCGGCCCTGCTTAAAGGCGCCCAGGCTGAAGAACTGCTGCGTGCCATTGCTGAAGAGCTGATGCAGACTCCTGAGCTCTCAGCCCGCCAGACGGAAGCCCTGGACCGACGGATTGAAAGCGTTCTGGCACGCATGGCTTGTCACGGCAGCGTACGTGCAGGACGGCGCATGACGCAGGAGGAAATGTCAGCCCTGCTGCGGGCCATGGAGCATAATCCCCGGGCTAATACCTGCTCTCACGGACGTCCCACCTGGGTGCGGCTGACCCGCCTTGAGCTTGAAAAGCTGTTCGGTCGGGTCCGGTAAATGAAGCAGGTGAAGCGTTGCTGTTTTTTATGTAAATGACCTGCTTCATAAAAATAATCATTGGACAACTATGAAGGTAGCGCTGGAATTTCCGTTAGGAGAGGCGCAAGGTTAAGAAAAATTTATCCTGAATTGGGAGTTTTCCCGCCATGCAGGCGCAGGTATCAACGGATTCACGTATCCCTTCATCCCCCCCACCATCATCGGTGACTTCCCCGCAAGCGCCTCCTGTACCGACATCCGATCTGCTGGCGCAGTTACGCCAGATCGTCGGTGCGCCGCATCTGCATACTTCCGAGCAATCTACTTACCGTTACCGCAAGGGTTTCCGCTTCGGCAACGGCCCGGTGGAGGCCGTGGTGCTGCCGGGCAATCTGGTGGAACTCTGGCAGGTGGCCCAGGCCTGCGTGCAGGCGGGCCGCATTCTTATCATGCAGGCTGCCAATACCGGCCTTACGGGCGGCTCTACGCCTGACGGCAGCTATGACCGGCCTGTCGTGCTGATCAACACCCGCCGCCTGAAGGGGATTCACCTTCTCGGTGACGGCAAGCAGGTGGTGTGCCTTCCCGGAAGCCGGCTCCATGAGCTGGAAGCCCTTCTGGCGCCTCTGGGGCGCGAGCCGCACTCGGTTATCGGCTCCTCCTGTCTCGGCGCTTCCGTGCTGGGGGGCGTCAGCAATAATTCAGGCGGTGCGCTTGTGCAGCGTGGGCCGGCCTTCACGCAGATGGCACTTTTCGGCCAGGTGAATGCGCAGGGGAAACTGGAACTCGTCAATCATCTGGGGATCAAGCTGCCGGGCAATCCGGAAGAGATTCTGCGCAAGCTGGAAGCGGGCACATTCTCGCCGGAAGATATCGACTGGCACGCGGGTGCCGGCCATGATGCCAATTATATCAAGCGCGTGCGGGATGTGGAGGCGGATACGCCAGCCCGCTACAATGCTGATCCTGAACAGCTTTATGAGGCTTCAGGCAATGCCGGACGCCTCGTGGTGTTTGCGGTAAGGCTCGACACGTTTCCTGCTACGAAGAATTCCCGGGTTTTCTATATCGGTTCCAATTCAACTGAAACGCTTGAGAAAATCCGTCATGCGCTGTTGACGAAATTCGATGAAATCCCCATTGCCGGGGAATATCTCCACCGTGATATCTTCGACATTGCTGATCGCTACGGACGTGATACGACAGCCATCATTCGTCTTTTAGGCACCAAATACCTGCCGCTGCTGTTCGATATCAAGGCCCGGGTTGATGCGCTGGGAGAGAAATATCCGTTCATTCCCCGCTCAATGGGAGATCGGACGCTGCAGTTCCTCAGCAGGTTTCTGCCCCGTCAGGTGCCGCCGCGCATTGAGGATTACCATAAGCGCTATGAGCATCATCTTCTGGTGCGCACGTCGCCGGAACTGGGTGAAAAACTCGCGCCGTGGTTGGAAAAGTTTTTTGCCAGCGATGAAAACGGGAAGGACGGGGGCTTTTTCGAATGCACTCCGCAGGAAGGTAATCTGGCCTTCCTGCATCGCTTTGCCGCTGCCGGCGCTGCCGAGCGCTACGTTGCCATACACCGTGAAAAGGTCGGAGGTATCGTAGCACTGGATATCGCCTTGCGGCGTAATGACCGGAACTGGTTTGAGCATCTGCCGAAGGCCATTGCCGACAAGCTGGAGCTGAAGCTTTATTACGGCCATTTTCTCTGCCATGTCCTGCATCAGGATTATGTCGTGAAGAAGGGCTATGACCCGATGGAGGTCAAAGCGGAAATGCTGGTCGAGCTCAACAAGAGAGGGGCCCGCTATCCGGCCGAGCATAATGTGGGCCATCTCTATCATGCGCCTGAGGAGATGGTGGACCATTACCGCAAGCTTGATCCATGTAACTGTCTCAATCCCGGTATCGGCAAGACGACAAAGCTCAGGAACTGGCGCGCCGAAAGCGCCTGAACCCGCGTTTTTGTGGCGGAGGTGTCAGTCTTCTGAAGGCGGCTTGCCGGTCTGGTCGGCCAGTGTCTCTTCCTTCGGCAGCCTGTCGACACAAAGCGGCTGAGGAGTCAGATGGGCCGGCAGATACAGGGGGTGGACCGGGCGTCCTTCCTTGCTCAGGCGCAGGACGGTGAGGGGAATGCCGGCTCGAGCCAGCATATGCGCCACCTGCACGGCCCGCTGGCGAAGACGGGGGGCATGGGGCGTGCCTGTGGCCAGAACGACGCATTGGGCCTGGCGTGCCATCTCCAGCAGGTAGTGGTCATCTTCAGGGCCGACGGGATCAGGCACTTCCAGAAGGCGGTCCTGATTTGTGCAGCGATAGGCGAAGCTATTGCCGACAAACATGCCGCCGTATCCCCACTGGCGCGCATAACGCTGGCATTTGGCCACAGTCCGGTCATCCCCCGTCTCTGTGGCGACGGAAGGATTCATCATCAGCCACATCACCAGCGGCTTGCGGGGATCCCAGACGCGCTTGAGGGTATAGCGGTAACAATCGCCGGGCCCGCCATAGATGGCAGTGCTCACCACGTCATCAGCCAGTTTCAGCGGCTTGGCGGTGCCGACATGATGGCTTTTTCCGGCAGGCGCCTGCCTGGCATCCGCCAGGGGTGCTGTGCTGTCTTCAGAAGTCTTCACAGGAAGGCGGTCCTTAACTGCATCTGCTGCCTCCAGCCCGCTTTCAGAAACGTGAATGTGGCGAGAGCGGCATGCAGGGAGAGAGATGCGATATCTTGCGGCAGAGCGCCTGCGCCTGAAGCTGTGAAAGACCGGTCAGCCTGGTGCGGTAGAGAACATGACGTCCGGCCTGGACGGGGATGATGGTCGTGCGCGCCTGCTGAACCGTACTGCCTGCCACCTGGCGGACTTTCTGCGCCACGCCTGAAGCCAGCTGACGGCTGCCGTAACTGCCGATCTGCACACTCCAGTTGCCGACTGAAGGCATGTCGCTGACGCGCCGGCGCGGCGAAGGAGACTGAGCCAGTGGGATGGTGCGGATACGAACCGGTCGTTCGTTCTGCTCCTGCAGGACATCCGTTTGCGAAGGAGGCGGTGGGGCCGGGCGGATGACAGGCGTAGGGCTCAGGTGTGGGGCTACGTAACGCGGCGTTGGGGGAGTGTAAGCCGGGGCTGGCGGCGGCACAGGGGTCGGTTTGAAGCCGCGCGCTGCCCAGACTGCGGAAACCGGTGCGGAAGGTTGCTCACCCCCGTAAGCAGGCGCGCTGGAAACCGGTGGCGCACTGGGCGGAAGGGAGGCGCTGTAACCACGCGCCGCCCAGGCAGCCGAGACATTCTGCGGGCTGTGCCCTGACAGCACGCCTTCATTGAGGCTATCGGTATTTTCGGGTGCTTGCGTATCGCCTGCGGAACTGTCGTCACCGCCGGAATAGCTTGCGCCAGCATAGGCGCCACCGCCATAAGCGCCGCCACTGTAGCCTCCGTCAGGTGGCTGGGCGGTGCGGTCATGCTGACTGACCATCAGATCGGCCTGTGAGCGGTGAACAGGATAATACCCGACGATATGCGGGCCGATCGCTGCGACGTAATTGCGCGTCTCACGGGGCAAAGCGCGATTCTGGCGCAGATAGTGGTCCACGTTGCCGGGCCCGTCATTATAGGCAGCTAGGAAGCCGGGCGTGCCGTAAATATCATACATCTGCCGGATATAGGCTGTGCCGGCCATGATATTGTCGCGGGGATCGTAGGGGTCCGGCCCGAGCCCGAACTGGTTGCGCATGTCATCATAGGCAGGCGGCATCAGCTGCATCAGCCCCATTGCCCCGGGGGTCGAGGTGATGAGCTGTCCGTAGCGATCATAAAGATGACCGCCCGATTCCTGGTGGATGACCGCGCGGATCCACTGCGTGGGCACATCGAAACGCTGCGAGGCTGCATGAATGTAAGGCCCCCAGGGATCACTCGGCGGGCCGGGAGGCGCATAATAGGAGCGGGCATGGGCACGGTACTGCGCCTGTTCTTCAAGAACGGGAATATTGCTGCCCGTCTGACTGGCACAGGCTGCCACGACTGCGAGCAGACAGAGCGCCAGAAACCGTTGCAGATGCCGGCCAAGCAGGCTCAGGCCACCGGATACAGGGAAAGAAGCAGGGAGAGCAGGGACGAAAGACGTCATGAAGAAATGGATTCCGGCAGCTTGCAGTGTTGCTTCCTGTCTACAGGAAAACCGCTATATTTCCACCGGTGTATTTTCGGTGGTCTTTCACAGGATTTCTGGCAGATTACTCATGCCTCACACTTGCCCGGCTGTCAGCGGGCGGTGCGGAGAAAGAATTATTAAGCAGAGCGCCGGTGAGCATAGTGGAAGAGAAAACACGAAAGATGCAATTTTCATACATGCTTTTGTGGTCATAATCATTTATCTTGGGCTTGATTAACGGGCAGAAGCGCGCCAGTGGTGAAAAGCACTACGGGTTGGAGAACTACGTTCTGGCAACCCGTCAGTCTTGTAGCGCTGCGTCCGAAAGGGACAGGAAACGGTAGTGATGTCGTCAGTAAAGAATGCCGCAGAGATTTCTGGTGCCGCTTCAGGCAGTGGTACGGAAGATTTCGATGAGTGGGAACGCGTGCGGGAAGACGGGGAAGCGCCCCAGGCTTCTGAAGCGGCTCCAGAAATCTCTGTGGCTGAAGCTGAGCGAACCGAGCAGGATGCGCCTGAAACCTTCCAGTCCGTTCAGGCAAGCGCTCTTGGGCCGGTTGCGATCGACATTTCCCATGATCCGCTGGCCAGTGAAAAGCTCAGAATTCTGGGTGGTGACACGATCGAAAGCTGCTTTGAAATTGCCAATATCCTGCATCTGAACCGCAACGTGCAGGAAGCGGCCTATTTTTACAGGCGTGCTTTTGATCTGCATGACAAGGTTCCGACCCATTTTCCGACGGCGCCCGTGCTCCTGCAGGTTTCTCTGCTGTGCAAACTGAAAGCGGGGGAAAATCTGGCGCCTGAAGAACTGGCTGAGCTGGAGCGCTACTGTATTCCGTTTGCCGATTATATCCGGGGGATGGAGAAAGCCTGGCGTCAGGGAGATTATGAAGGTGCGTTCCGTCAGATCGGCAACGCTTATGAAGAGTTCCACACCGGCGAAGAGGTTGATAGCCTGACGCTGGAAGTCATGCGCAGACTTTACGGGGAATGGCTTATTCCCCAAGGGGATCGGCCTCAGAAGCGTATTCCAAAGAATATTTTTCTGTACTGGGATGCCAATCCTCCTCCCGAGATCGAAGAGAATTTCCGTCGTCATCGTGAGATTGAAGGTTTCAACGTCCAGATCTTTGATAAGGAACGTGCGGCGAACTGGCTCTACCAGTATTATGGTGTTGAGGCGCGCAGTATGTTCTTAAGCGCGCGTCATCCTGCTGAAGCGGCGGATTTTCTGCGCGTTCATGTAATCAATCTTCTGGGGGGCTGGTGGCTGGATGCGGATCTGCGCATCAACGGACCGGAAGCCCTGAAGATGATGGCTGAGGAAACTGCCGGCACAGCCCTGTTCCTGACCCATAACAATGTCGTTCACAATGATTTCTTCGGCTCAGTGCCGAACAGCGAACTATTGAATGATTGTCTGCTGTCGCTCTACCGGAACGGCTATCAGCATTCGGGTCTCTACATCGCCTACAAGACTGGCCCTGGGATCTTCAATCGCGCGCTCAATCGTCTGATGCATCGCCTGGTAAATGGCATGGAGATCTCCACTTCCATGCGCGTAAGGGATCATGAAGCCTTCCCCGTCTGGACGGAAGAATTCGATACACCTTACAAGCATAATCTACCCAGCTGGCATGCAGCCTGATCAGGCAGGCTGATTTTTGGCGTCCGCGCTGGAATTCGAAAACGGGAAATTGCGACAGCCCTGCCAGGTGCGCTAGGGTCTTGTGCAGTCGGCCGCTACAGGCAGTGTGGCTGTGAGAGAAGCCGCCTGAGGGCGGCGCTACAGAAAGAGGAAGATTGTCATGGCTTATGCTGCAATTGATGCCAAACGCGTTGCTAAGGCAGCTCAGGGGGCTCTGCAGACCCTGGCTGGGGAAAAAGAAACCAATGAGACCCATCAGCGCAAGACGCTCATGATCGAGCGCATCGGGGCTCTGGCCAAGGCTGCTGCTGAAACCCCGGATTGCAACGCCATCACCCTGACGTCCGAAGAGTTCTGGCTGCTTTCCAAGAACTGGTGAACTTCAGGCGCCTCTGATCGGGAAGATACTTTTCCTCAGAACGCTGAAAACCCCGGCTTTCAAGCCGGGGTTTTTTGTGACTGTTTTTCCGGAAGAGGCCGAGAGGGACTGTGTTTTTCAGCCGGGTATCCTGTCAGGAAGGGTTGTTGCCGTGACGGGTCGGGCGTCTGTGGTGTTCCAGCCAGCGGCCAAGCGGTTTTGCCAGCAAGGGACCCAGGAATAGGACGGCCAGCATGCGGGCCGTCTGCATGGCTATGATGAAGGGCAGAGCGACATGCACGCTGGCGCTGATGATGATGATAGCGTCCAGCCCGCCTGGACTTGTGGCCAGATAGGCGCTGAGCAGGTCGATATGCGCCAGGCGTGCCACAGGCCAGGCGAGCAGGGCGCATCCGCCTACGATGACGAGTGAGGACAGAAAAACGGCCGGCAGTGAATGCAGAGCCTGTTTCAGCACATCGCTCGTAAAACGCAGCCCGATGGACCAGCCGATGATCAGATAGGCAGGTACGCGTAACCATTGTGGCGTAGTGACGCTGAAAAACCCGCTCAGCTGCGCGATGCCTCCCAGAAAAAGCGCAATCAGGAGAGGAGCTGCCGGCATGCGGATGCGCAGGCCGAGAAACGTGCTGACGGCAATGAGAGCCAGGGTGGCACCGATGTTTCCGCTCGGCATGGGAGGCAGGTAAGGCGCTCTGGCAGGCCCAGCCACAAGCCGGGCTACGAGAGAGGTCGAAATGGCCACCAGGATGACGCGAAAATACAGCATGAAGGCAGCCAGGCGCGGATCAGCGCCGAAAGAGCCGCAGATCAGCATCATTGTCGACGCACCGCCGGGTGATGAGCCCCACAGAGCTGTCGTGCCGGGCATGACTCCAAGCCAGGCCAGCAGCGCGCCAATGCCGAAACTGACCAGGATGACCGAAAAGACACTGAACCCCATCAGGGCCCAGTGATCGAGGATATCGTGCAGGATCCCGAGATTGAGGGAGCCGACAACCATGCATCCCAGAACCGCCTGTGCCATGGCAAACCAGGGTCTGGAGATCGTCACGCCCCGGTTGCGGGTGGCGACGATGATTCCGGCGATCATCGGTCCCAGCATCAGCCCGGCTGCCAGGTGGATCAGCAGGAAAAACCCGCTGATCAGGACTGTCAGAATGATCAGCCCGGCCCAGCGCAGGGCTGGGGAAAGCGGTTTCGTCCCGGAAGCAGGGACTGACATTTATTCCCCGTTATTGTGGGGATCAGGATTTCGGGCTTCAGTCTCCCGACCAGCAGGCTTGCGCCGGAAGGCGGCCAGGCTGACCACTTCCGCCTCCTTGCGTTCGCCCGGTGCGGCGCTCTCGTGATCTGACCCTGAACTGCGCTCGCGCGCGGCTTCGGGCGGAAAATCGCTTATTGTCGCTTCCTGAGCAGCTTCAGTTGGCAGGTCTTTGCCTCCTGCCTCGACCTTGCTGTTGTCCTGCCCCTCAGGAAGGCGGAATTGCAGCATGAGCTGAATGGCCGGGTCTGCGAAGGCGGTAATGGCGCTGAACGGGATGACCAGGGTGGTGGGAATGCCGCCGAAAGCCAGCCCGACTGAGACATGCTGTTGGGCGGGATCCACCTTGAGGTCACGGAACTGGTGCTGAAGGACGATTGTCATTTCACGCGGATAGCGTTCGCGCAGATGGGCTGGAATCTCCACACCGGGCAGGTCGGTCCGGAAAGTAAGGTAGAAATGATGTTCTCCGGGCAGCCCTTCATGTTGCGCGTGGGAAAGGGCTTTCAGCATCACATCCCGGTGCGCCTGTTCGAGCCAGGTCTCATAAGGCAGGAGACTGACGGGAACGGTCGGGCCATCAGGAGAGTTGGGATCGTCGGTCATGAACTTCTGCTGCCACCTGTCCAGTCGTTTTGTCTGTCTCACCGAGGTCGGTCTGTGCGGGGTGGGGCAAGTGCGATTTCGCTGCGCCCTGTCGGGATCAGGGAAGCTATCCTGACCAGTACCAGGCCCTGCTGTGAGTAAGGCTCAGTCTAAGCGCAATGGCAGGAAGAGGGAAGGAAAGGGGGAGAATTTTCTCAGCTGGTCCGGCCTTACCAATGACAGTCGGCAAGCCCCGGCCTTGTATTGCCCAGCCGCAGCCTGTTTTATCCCTGCATGCCGGTTTTTAAGGGGCGTTACGCCCTTGCCTTTGCTGTGCCGGAATTCGCCTGACGGTAGAAACTGTCCGGCCATTTTCAGCCCGGAGAATCGTTCATGCTTCCCTCACTGCATTTCGGGCGCCTGACCGTTATCGGGGATCTTCTCCTTGACCGTTATATTTCCGGTGAGGTGAGCCGGATCTCGCCTGAGGCGCCGGTGCCGGTTCTGCTCCATACTGACCAGAAAGCTGTTGCCGGGGGGGCGGCCAATGTAGCGGTCAACGCAGCAGCCCTGGGCTGCCAGGTCCATCTGGTCGGGCTGGTGGGGCAGGACGCTGCCGGGGATGACCTTCTGGCCGCTCTGGGCCATTGGAAGGGGGAAACGGCGGCAGGAGGAGAGGTGCGGCTGGAAGGCGTGGTGAGAACGCCTGAATGGCAGACCATCACCAAGACGCGCGTGCTGAGCGGGCGACAGCAGATCGTGCGTATTGATGAGGAAAGAACTGCCCCTTCCCTCTCGCCCGCTCTCCAGACACAGCTGACAACCCATGTGCTGGAAAGCCTGGCGTATTCCGATGCGCTGGTGATCTCCGACTATGCCAAGGGCACGCTTGCTGACGATATTCTGCACCGGATCATCACCGCAGCGCGGAAGCGGGGGCTGCCCGTCATTGTCGATCCCAAGCGGGCGGATCTTTCAGCTTACCGCGGTGCAACTCTCATCACGCCCAACCGGACTGAACTGCGGCGGGCGACCGGTTTCACAGTGCTGCAGAATGATGAGGAAATCAGCCAGGCAGCTGCGCAGGCCTCAGCTGCCTTCGGAGGTGCCGTGCTGCTGACGCGTTCGGAGGAAGGCATGACGCTGTGGCGCCCCTCATCAGGCACAGCCCAGGTCTCCACGCCCCTTTACCATGTGCAGGCCCGCAAAGCGGAAGTGTATGACGTGTCAGGTGCAGGCGATACGGTTCTGGCGGCTCTGGCAGGGGCTCTGGCAGGGGGGAGCCCGATCGAGGAGGCCATGCGCCTGGCGGCGGTGGCTGCCGGTATCGCGGTGGGCCATCTGGGAACCGCCAGCGTTTCACGCCGTGAATTGGAAGAAGCGTTGCAGGAGGGCAGGATTTCGGGTGCAGATATGGAGCTGAGCCCGGCAGACTGGGTGCAGGCGCAGCGGCAGGTGATTTCGTGGCGCCAGGATGGGGCCCGAATCGTCTTTGCCAATGGCTGTTTCGATGTGCTGCATCCCGGCCATGTTGCCCTGATTGCAGAAGCAGCACGGCTTGGTGACCGGCTTATTGTCGGCTTGAACAGCGATGCGTCAGTACGCCGGCTTAAGGGACCCGCCCGTCCGGTGCAGGATGAAGAGGCCCGGGCCCGGGTCATGGGCGCTCTGAAAGGGGTGGACATGGTCGTTCTGTTTGATGAAGACACGCCCTACCCTCTTATCGAGGCCTTGCAGCCCGATATTCTGGTCAAAGGGGCCGACTACCAGGCCAGGGAAGTGGTGGGGGCTGACATTGTCAGCCGTCGCGGCGGGCATGTGCATCTGGTGCCGCTGCGTGAAGGGCACTCGACTACTGCCATCGTAGGGAAACTGGTGTCTGAGCGCTCCGGCCTTTCTGCTGGCCAGCCAGATCCTGATGATGTCGTCCAGCCTGAGTGATCCACGCATGACTGCCGAACGAGATCATGGTGCGGACCGTTTTAGCTGCAGTCTGGAGGTGGTTGGGCAGCGCTGGCTTGCCTGGCTGCAGGAACGCGCCCTGCCGCTCTGGCATTCCAGGGGTTTCGATACGGAAACGGGTCTGTATCACGAGCGTCTGAGTTTGACAGGGCAGCCGATAGGCGGACTTGAGCGTCGGCTCATGGTCCAGGCACGGCAGATCGCAACTTTCAGCCAGGCCGCGCTGGATGGTCTGCTGCCTGAAGCCCTGCAGACAGAGGCTGCAGAACGTGCTCTTGGGACGCTTGAGCGTGTGACGCGGCTGTATCATCGGGCGGACGGGCAGTCAGGCTGGGTGTTCTCCCTCAATGAGCGGGGTGAAATC
Organism: Oecophyllibacter saccharovorans; assembly: GCF_006542375.1. Taxonomy (GTDB): domain Bacteria; phylum Pseudomonadota; class Alphaproteobacteria; order Acetobacterales; family Acetobacteraceae; genus Oecophyllibacter; species Oecophyllibacter saccharovorans. The sequence continues at coordinate 1,120,084 of NZ_CP038143.1, forward strand.
GCTGATCCGTGCCGTGATCTTTACGGGCATGCTTTCATTCTCTACGCCCATGCGCTTGCCGGACGGCTGGCCTTCAGACGGGGCGAGGCCAGTCTGGCCGTGAAGCTGCGGCAACGTGCGCTGGTAACGCTGGGGGAAGTGAAGGAAATCTTTGCAGCGCCCCATGGCGGTCTGCATGCCTGCTGGGCTTCTGCGCCTGGCGATCGTGCGAGACGGAGCCAGAATCCGCACATGCATCTGCTTGAGGCCCTGCTGGCCCTGCATCAGACCTGGCCTGAGCCCGTCTTTCTGGATGAGGCACAGGGACTGGTGACACTGGCCTGCCGGAAAATGATCCACCCTGAAACGGGATATCTGCAGGAGTTTTTCCAGTTGGACTGGCAACCCCTTGCAGGCGCGCCTGCAAGCATGCGGGTCGAGCCCGGGCACCAGTTCGAGTGGGCCTGGCTGCTCGGGCAATACGGGGCGCAGGCAGGTGCGCGCCTGAGACCGGCACAGGCTGCATCCCTTCATCAGGTGGCGGAACAGCTTTTTTCTCTGGCCATGCGCAAGGGGTTTGCCCAAAGCGGGGTCAATGCCGGTTTTGTCCTCGACAGTCTGGACGGGCAGGGCGGGTTGTGTGAAGCGAGCGTGCGGTTGTGGCCCCAGACCGAATGTCTGCGTCTGCTGGCGCAGCATGCCGGGCGTAAGGGCGGGCTCTCCATCCTGGCGTGCCTTGCGGATAACGTAATGCACCGCTTTCTGCCGGCTTCCCTCCAGGGCGGCTGGATTGACCGGTTCGATGCAGCAGGCAGGGCGCTGTCGGCGGACATGCCGGCAAGCTCGCTCTATCATGTTTACGGCGCCGCCCGCGCCATGGTGCTGAAGTCAGCTGCAGGGCGTGAGAAGCGGGCATAAAAAAACAGCTTCCCCGAATGCGCCTGCTGGAAGCATTTGGGGAAGCTGTTGTAAAAATTCTTGCTTGAAGTGGGAGGGCTTCTGTTGCCCGGTGCCCTCCCGAACCGCGCTTATCGCTTATGCAGCAACAGCGAGCACCTCAGAGTTATCGTTGGCACCTGTAAGTTTAGCCCGATAACGGTGGTACAATGCCGGACAAAAAATAGATCTTTACCATGCGTGTCGAGCCTGTTTCGCCCCCATAAGCTTCTTTCCGCACGGCAAGCGCATCGGAAGAAAATAATGGTGGAGGCGCCGGGTACTGCCCCCGGGTCCACTACACTTATTTCATCTATCGTTTATTGTCATAGTCGGAAGAAAACTTTCGACGCCTTCTTTATACTCTTTCTGCCCCGAAAAAGCAAGTTTTTTATGTTTTTCAGACAGCCAGGCAGAGACGTTTCAGCAGGGTGAAAACGGATTTTCACCTCTCTTTTCCATATTGGTCTGTCTCGGGGAAATTCCTTGGCCGCCGCTTTATCAGAGATACCCATATTGCTGACTTTCCTCTAAAACGAAGCGTCTGGAGGAGAGACAGCGGTTTGGCAGAAGCTTCTTTCCGGTCCGTCTCAAAGGTGCAGGAGTAAAGAAGGCATGGCCCTGACTGAAGACCAACGCGCAGAAATCATGACACAGCGCCATGAACCCCAGCCGACCCTGCGCCCTACGGTGCCGTCAATGGAGAAGATTCTCTATGCGCCGTTCGAAGTGCTCGATCACGGTTTCCTGCGTGTGGTGGATTATATGGGCGATGACGGCGCGGTGGTTCAGGCAGCGCGGGTTTCCTACGGGCGCGGCACCAAGCGTGTTTCTGAAGATGCCGGGCTGATCCGCTACCTCATGCGTCACCGCCATTCCACGCCTTTCGAAATGTGCGAGATCAAATTTCACGTCAAACTGCCGCTTTTCGTGGCGCGGCAGTGGATTCGCCACCGCATGGCGAACGTGAATGAATACTCGGCTCGCTACTCCATCCTCGACCGTGAATTCTATCTGCCAGCCCCTGGGGACATCGCGGCCCAGAGCGTTTCAAACCGGCAGGGTCGGGGGAATGTCCTGCCTCCCGAAGCCGCGCGGGAAGTTCTGGATATTCTCGAGCGCGACGCCATGAAATGCTATGCGGATTACGAGACGATGCTCGATCCCGAAGGGCTGGGGGTTGCGCGTGAGCTGGCCCGCATGAACCTGACCCTCAACATGTATACCCAATGGTACTGGAAGGTGGATCTGCATAATCTCATGCATTTCCTCGCCCTGCGCGCCGACAGTCACGCGCAGTATGAGATCCGCGTTTACGCGCAGAAAATGATGGAGATTCTGGAAGCCTGGGTGCCGCTGACCGCGGCTGCCTTCAAGGAATACCGTCTGGGTGCGCGCAGCTTTTCTGCGACCATGCTGCAGGTGCTCCGCCGCCGCCTGGCTGGTGAGACTGTCACCCAGGCAGATTCAGGGCTCAGCAAGCGGGAATGGGAGGAAATGAACGCTATTCTCGCTGAACCGGCCGCCTTGAACTGAGCTGGCACGTAGACGGGCAGAGGAGAAGCATGTCAATGGATCCGCACAGCGCCGACCCGCACGAGAAGGAAGAAAAGCCGGTCGTTGAGGTTCTGCCACCCCAGCCGGGTGAGACCGAGGCGCAGCGGATGATGCGCGAAGGCGCGCAGTGGCAGAAGATCAAGGGAATCATTCCCCCCGACAGGCGACGTCTGCCCAGCCTGTGGCCCTGGGCCCTGCTGGCGCTGTTATTGGTGCTCATTTCCGTCGGCATTGAGCTCTTCTGGCCCCTGCCCGGCATGCATGGCCCCCTGCCGCCCTGTTCTGACGCAGCCGGTTCGGCAACGCTGACTTCCTGCCAGCGTTGATCTGGCTCCGTCCGACCCTGCAGAAAGAAGGCTGCAGGCGTCAGGGGGTGCGGCAGAGCGTGCGGCCACGCGCACCGAGAATCTCAAAGGTCCGGTCCAGCCGCGACACGCAGCTCAGCTGGGCTGAGCGCAGCCATTCGCGGGGATCGTAAAAGCGTTTCAGGGGCTGGCCGGTATAGGGATTCACCTGATGCTGAAAAGCCATTTCATGGGCATTGATGGCTTTTGCAGCGCCCTGGGCAAAAGCGAACTGCGTGTCGGTGTCAATGTTGAACTTGAAGACCCCATAGGACACGGCTTCGTGGATCTGGTCGAGATCGGTGCCCGAGCCACCGTGAAACACCAGGTGCAGCGGATTTGGTCCATCATGGGCATGTTGCTGGACCAGTTTCTGCGCTTCTTTCAGGAGGCCGGGGCGCAACTGCACATTGCCGGGCGCGTAGACACCGTGCACGTTGCCGAAGGAAGCGGCGATGGAAAGCGCACCTAGGGGAGAGAGGCGCTTCCAGGCCTCAAAGACTTCCTCAGGGCGGGTATAAAGCTGTGTTTCATCGGCAGGCAGGCCGTTTTCATTGCGGCTGTCACCGATACCGTCTTCTTCGCCGCCTGTGATGCCGAGCTCGATTTCAAGCCCCATGCCCAGAGGGGTCAGGCGCCTGAGGAAGCGCTCCGATTCGCGCATGTTCTCCTCGAACGGTTCCGTTGAGAGGTCGAGCATGTGGGAACTGAAAAGCGGGCGACCCGTCTGGGTGAACTCGGCTTCGCTGAAGCCGATGAGATCATCCACCCAGCGCAGCAGGGAGCGGTCAGCGTGATCAGTGTGCAGGATGACAGCCACCCCGTATTCCCGCGCCATGATGTGCACGTGCCGCGCCAGTGAAAGGGCACCCAGAACGCGGGCCCGGTGACTGTCGGGCAGGGAAGGGCCGCCGTAGAAGCGCGCGCCGCCGTTGGAGACCTGCAGGATGACGTCGGATCTGTTGCGGGCTGCAGCTTCCAGAACGGCGTTGGCGGTGTCAGTGCTGCACACATTAACAGCCGGCAGGGCATAGCGGCCGATCCGGCAGGCCTGCAGGAGCGTCTGATAATCCTGGCCGCTGACGACACCAGGCGCAAGGCGGGCGGAAGCAGGGGAGGGCAGCGTGTCGGTTTTCAAGTAAGTGACCTTATGGAGACGGTAAGTCGGCAGGTGGCACAACAGGGCGGCCCTCAGGTCTGGACAGGGGAACTGCCGGGAGAGCTGTTGGCAGTACAGGCACGCCTGCCCGGAGAGAGCCAGTCATACAGCAAGTCCCATAATATCATAGCCCTGTGTCCCTGTTGATCTTAGCTGATACGGCGCACTCAGCTGAAAGGTTTTTCAGCGGTGCAGGGCAGAAGTCTTTGACCTGCCGAAGCTTCCATGAGCTATAAGCAGCCCCATATCCCTAAGACCGCCAGCTTGACCCCGAAGCAGTTGGAGAGGCGTGATGAACCGGAAAATGAAAAAGGATTTCTTCTGATGACTGACACTTCCTTCACGACTTCTTCCGGTCCTGCAGCTGCACCGCCGGTCGTGATCGCAATCGAGGAGACGCCTAATCCGGCCACGCTGAAATTTCTGCCTGGCCGGAGCGTAACAGGCAACCAGGACCCGGTTGACTTCACGTCTCCAGAAGCGGCACAGGGCCGTTCCACGCTTGCGGGGCTGCTGTTCACTCTGCCTGAGATCCAGCGAGTTTTCCTGGGACATGATTTTGTCGCTGTCACCAAAGAGGACCATGTGGACTGGGCGGAGCTGTCGCCGGTGGTTCTGGGCGTGCTGACTGATTTCTTCGAAAGCGGGGAGCCAGCCCTGCAAGGGGCGCGGGAAAGCCTAGCAACAGAGGAAAAGCTGATCATGCCGATCCAGGAGGCGGATGCGGAGACCGTCCGCCAGGTGCGTGACCTTCTGGATACGCGCATCCGTCCTGCCGTTGCTGCGGACGGGGGAGATATCGTCTTCCGCGGTTTCAGGGACGGCATGGTGTATCTCAGCATGCGCGGCGCCTGTTCCGGCTGCCCGTCCTCACGCGCCACCCTGCGTCATGGGGTGGAGAACATGCTGCGTCATTATGTGCCGGAGGTTGTCGGCGTGGAACAGGTGGAGGCCTGAGCTGCCTGCAGCGCTCGGCTGTTTTGCGGAAATCCCGGTTTTCTGGAACGCTCAATCTGAAACATGATACAGGTTGCCCATGACGGTCATGTATTCTTCTACGGTCTCACCGGCGCCTGATGCGCCGGATCCGGTCCTGACGGAACTGTTCACCCATCACCGCACGCCGGCGGGTTTTTCTGATCGACCGGTGGAGGGGTGGATGCTGCGCCGGCTCTATGATCTGGCCAAGCTGGGGCCGACTTCAGGCAATTGCAGCCCTGCCAGGGTGGTATTTCTCACCACTGAGGAAGCAAAGGAAAAACTGCGCCCGGCCCTGGCGGCTGGCAATGTTGCACGCGCCATGCAGGCACCGGTCATCGCTGCCATCGGTTATGATTCGCTGTTTTTCGAACAGCTCCCCCGCCTCAGCCCGGTGGAGGGCCTGCGGGACTGGTTTGCGGCTGATGTCGGACTGAGCGAGGAAACCGCTTTTCGCAACGGAAGCCTGCAGGGCGCTTATTTTCTCATGGCCGCACGGACGCTCGGCCTGGCTGCTTTGCCGATGTCGGGTTTCGATGCGCTGAGCGTTGAGGAAAACATTTTTCCCAATCGCAGCTGGCGGGCCAATTTCCTGCTGGCTCTCGGTTATCCGCAGGAGGGCACCCCCCTGCCGCCGCGTGCGCCGCGCCTGTCTTTTGACGAGGCCTGTCTGTGCCTTTGAGCAGCCGCATCTGCCATGCGGTGCCGGAGGTTGAAGAAGGCCAGGGAAGACAAGCTGTGCTGCCTTTTCCCGTTCGGACCCTTCTGCTGAACGGTTCGGCAGCCGGCACGGGGGAGAACAATCTGGTGGCTCTCATGGAAGGAGATACCCTGCTGGCTGAGAGGAAGCTGCCGGGTCGCGGCGCTTCGGAACGGTTCGTGCCGGTGGTGCGCCAGCTCCTTGAAGAAGCGGGCTGGGACAGGCTGCCTGCGCGTGAAAAGGCCCGGCAGCTTGGGGTCATTGCCGTAACAGGCCCCGGCTCCTTTACAGGATTGCGCGCAACACTGGCCCTGGCCGCCGGCCTCAGGCGGGGCTGGCAGTGCGCAGGCATCGGTGTCTCGCTGGGAGAAGCCATACGCGCAACGCTTGATGACCGGCAGGCCACAGTGCTGTGTCATGCCCGCAGGGGGCGGATTTTTGTCGACCCGCCACCCGGGCTCATGGCCGTAACGGACCCTTATGCTGTGCCGATTTCAGAAGTGTGGCCCGGCCAGTGGCAGCGTGTGGCAGGTGATGCGGTGGAGGGGAGCGAGGCCCTGCCGGAACTGCTTGAACGCCTGGGAAAAGAGGTGGAGATTCTGCCCTGCAGCGCGCCACTGGCTTCCGGCCTGTTGAAGGCTGCCCGGTCCAGCTGGGCCCGGAGGTTATCCCGCGCTGCAGAAGCGCAGGATGAAAGAGCTTTCACCCCCCTTTATGTCGATCCACCAGAAGCCAGATTACCGGCTGCCGGTCTGCGTCTCCCACCGCAGTGAGATCGTTCCAGAGGGTTGGACATGATGCCTGAGCATGAGGCAGGCCCCACTGGCGTGCATGAAACCGGCCCGAGCAGTGCTGAACTGCTGGCCTGTCTGCATGCGGAAATATTTCCGCCCGCTGAACGCTGGCAGGCGCAGGCCTTTCGGGAAATGTTGGCGGTTGCGGGAACGCAGGGCTGGATCAGTCTGGTGGACGGAGAACCGACCGGGCTTCTGCTGACCCGCCTGCTGCCGGGCGGGGAGGGTGAAATCCTCACTTTGGGTGTGCGTCCGGCCTTCAGACGCAGAGGCCAGGCCAGCAGCCTTCTGCAGGCTTTCCTGGTCTGCCCAGCAGTAGAAGCGCCAAAGACTGAGAAGATCTTTCTGGAAGTGAGCGTGAACAACAGAGCGGCATTGGCGCTTTACGGTCAGCTTGGTTTCCGCCAGGCGGGGCTGCGCCAGGCCTATTATCCTGACGGCAGCGATGCCTGTGTCATGTGTCTTGAGGAACTATCCTGACCCGCTTTGGTTGCCCTCGCCAGAGATCGTTGGGCAGGAAGCCTTGGTCAGCGGCCGTCATGTGCGCCCTGTGAAGCAGAAGCCTGGCGGGCAGGCTCGATGAGGAGGGCATGGTCCTCGGGATCGGCCGGTTGGCGGACTTCTTGGGGCAGAAGTTCCGTAACGAGGCATTCCCGGTGCAGGGTCGCCAGCATGGCACGGACATTGTGCAGGGTCGTTCTGCCATGCAGCAGTATGCGAAGTTGTTGCCTTGGAGGGAGCTGGTCAAGTGCCAGACGCAGATGAACACTGGTCATGGGGCAGATCAGATGTCGAATGTCGAGGGTCTGGAGGTCATTGCCACTCATGAACATAATAGTGGCATGTCAAAGTAAAATGTCAAAGTAAAATAAATCGGTAATGTTTATACTTGTAAGATAATAAAACGAGTAGTAAGTTTTTTAAAAGAGATGACCAAAGAATTGGAGGAGAGAGTCCTATGTCGAGCCAGCCTGACAATTCCGATCTCCGAGAACTGACAGCTCGAATCGTGACCGCTTATGTCGGTAGTCATGATATTGAGGCTGATGGTCTGCCCGCTCTTGTGCGTGCCGTTCATGAAGCGCTTGCCGCAGCAGATGCGCCCGCTGAGAAAGCTCCTGAGAAACCGGTTCCAGCTGTTCCGCCGCGCAAGTCCGTTTTTCCCGATTACATCATCTGCCTGGAAGACGGAAAGAAGCTCAAGCTCCTGCGTCGTCATCTCAAGACCGCCTACAATATGACCCCGCAGGAATATCGCGAGCGCTGGGATCTGCCGCCGGAATATCCGATGGTTGCGCCCAATTATGCCAGCCACCGCTCTTCTCTGGCGCGGCGGATCGGCTTGGGTCGCCGGCGCGATGAAGGCACTGCTGAAGAGTAAGGCGGGCAAGCGCGCTCCGGGGCGTGAGAAGCAGAAACGGCGGAGAGCGATTGAGAAAGACTGTAAAAACCTGTAATTGAGAATGACTCTGATAGAGCAGGAGCATCTGGGGCGGCGTGCGTGATTTTTCGGCTGCGAAACATCGGAAATTGGACAACCAGACCCCGGATCGGCTACGCCCCACGATATGGTGGTAAGCACGAAACCCTCTGAGCGTTCTCCATCACCGCATCAGCCGGCCGCGCGTCAGCCTGTCATGCGACTGGAAAAAGCCCCGCTCTCTCCGCAAGGGAACGGAAAGAGTGAAAACGCTGTCGGGGATTCGCCGATTGCGCGTCTTTGTGTTGAACACGGCCTTAAAATGACCGGGCAGCGACGGGTGATCGCCCATGTGCTGTCCGAAGCAGATGATCATCCGGATGTGGAAGAGCTCTACCGTCGCGCCAGTGCACTCGACAGCCGCATTTCAGTGGCGACTGTTTATCGCACGGTCAGGCTGCTGGAAGAAAAGGGCATTCTCGAACGCCGGGATTTCGGTGGCGGCCGGGCGCGTTACGAAACGCGGGAACACGGTCATCATTACCATCTGATAGATATTGAAAGCGGTCGGGTCGTCGAGTTCGAGGATGATGAACCCGCACGCCTTTTTAACCGGATTGCAGAAAAACTGGGCTATGACCTCGTTTCCTACCGGATCGAACTGTTCGGCAGGCGCCGTGAAGATGCGGCAGGGGCGGAAAAAAAGACGCGCAGGCCCGCGTCCCAGGTAAAGGATGAGCGAGAATGAGCGTCAAAGATGCCTCCCCGACACTGTTGGTGGAAAAGGCTGCTGGTCAGGTGGAAACAACGGTTCTGCCTGCGCGCAGTCCTCTTGAAAGCAGTGCCCTGACCAGGCGTCAGATGGAAACGCTCGCCACCCTGTCGCTGAACCGGGATGGGGGTTTTCAGGAACTTCGGGGAGGCACGCTGGGCGTTCGCCTGGCCCTTAACGAGGAAGAGCGCGATGCGGCGCAGGCTTTGCGCTATCAGGTATTCTTCGAGGAAATGGGTGCGCATCCGGATGCCGCCACCCGCCGGAGCCGCCGTGATGTCGACCCTTATGACGATGTGGCGGACCATCTGCTGGTGATCGATCATTCCCGCCTCGGGCGTGACAGGGTGGTGGGCACGTACAGGTTGCTGCGCTCGGAAGCGGCGGCAAAAGCAGGCAATTTTTACAGTGCCTCGGAATATGACCTCTCCCTGCTGACGGATTTCCCGGGTAACCTGCTGGAAGTCGGTCGTTCTTGTGTGGCGCGCGACTATCGCGGGCGCTCAGCCATGCAACTGCTCTGGCGCGGGATCGCTTCCTACATTTTTCTGCACCGCATTGATGTGCTTTTCGGCTGTGCCAGCCTGCACGGCATTCAGCCCGACAGCCTGGCTGATGAGCTGACCTGGCTGTACCATAACCATCTCGCCCCTCCAGCCCTTCGTGTCCGTGCGCGGCCGGAACGGTATGTGGACATGCAGCGCTCTGACCCGGCCACGCTGGATCGGCGCAGGTGCCTGAGCCGTCTGCCGCCGCTCATCAAGGGATATCTGCGCCTGGGCGGTTACGTGGGAGACGGTGCGGTGGTCGATGAACAGTTCAACACGACCGACGTGGCTGTGCTGGTGAAAAGCGAGCTGCTGGCAGATAAATATTACCGCCATTACGAGCGCCGCCTGCGCGATGCGCTCGACTGAGAGTCTCTCTCCCGGCAACGTTTCCGCAGATGTGGCGGCTGCATGTTCTTCTGCTCCTGGTATCGGTGCCCACTTCCTGAAACGGCTGCCGTCAGGCGGATGGCGCATGGTTTTGCTGATGTGTGCCGCAGGCGCCTTCGGTGCGCTCGCCTTGCCGCCGCTGACATTGTTTCCAGTACTTATTCCCTCTCTGGGTCTGCTTTATCTGGCGGCTCAGGCTGCCCGGAACTGGAAGCAGGCGGCCTGGCGCGGCTTTTTTTATGGCATGGGGCTGCATACGGCCGGGCTCTACTGGCTGACCAACGCCATTCTGACGCGCGTTCATGAATTCTGGTGGGTGGTGCCTTTCGCAGCCCCTGGCGTCGCTCTCGTCATCGCGCCGCTGATTGCGGTGCCGGCCGTGGTCTGCCGCTACGGTGCCCCGGGCTGGCCACGGGTGCTGATCTTCGCCGGGTGCTGGACGCTGGCCGATATGTGCCGAGTGCTGATCTTTTCCGGTTTCCCGTGGAATCCGCTTGGAAGCGCGCTGGAGGTGCCGGGTCGGGCCGGCGATGTATTGCTGCAGCCGGCAAGTCTCATCGGGGTCAATGGCCTGACCTTCTGCCTGGTTCTGGCATCCCTGGCAATGTGGCTGGGACGCAGGGCCCAGTTCGGGGTGCTGGCGGTTTTCGGGCTCTGGTGCGGGTGGGGGAGCATGCGGCTGTATCATGCGCGCCCGCTGACCGTGCCCATGCCGGTAGTGGTGCTTGTTCAGGGCAATGTGTCGGAAGATGAGGTGCTGGGCCATATCGATCCGGCTGAGCAGTTCGGCCACTATCTGCAGATGACGGCCCGGGGCGTACAGCAGGCTGAAACATTGCTGGCTCGCTTGCGACAGAGCCCTGAGAGGGGGGCGCAGCTGCGCGGCATTGCCGTTGTATGGCCGGAATCGGCTTTCCCGGCCCTGCTGGATGAGCAACCCGTGGCCCGGCAGATGATCGCGCGCGCTTCAGGCAACGCGTTGGCGCTGATCGGCTCGGACCGACGTGAAAACGGTCACTGGTTCAACAGTCTGGAAGCTGTCGGGCCGCAGGGTCGGCTCGAAGCGATATATGACAAGAGCAGACTCGTGCCGTTCGGTGAATATCAGCCCTGGATCATTCCCTTCAACCTGTTGCCAGGCCAGCTTACTCCCGGTGCTGGCCTGGTACGCTGGGACCTGCCTCAAGCGGGTCGGGTCGGGCCGATGGTCTGTTATGAGGTGGTATTTTCAGGCGGGGTTGTGGCCCGGCAAGCCCGCCCGGACTGGCTGCTGACCATTTCCAACGATGCCTGGTATGGCAACAGCGCAGGGCCATGGCAGCATCTGGCTACAGGTCGTATGCGTGCTGTTGAGGAAGGTCTTGCTCTGGTCTTTGCCAATAACCGGGGACCCTCTGGCATTTTTGACAGCCTGGGCCGTGAAACAGCCCATACCCATTGGGGCCAGGAAGCCGTGCTGGTCGCGCCGGTTCCCCCGCCGCTCGCGCCGACTTTCTTTGCTCGTTTTCATAACTGGACCGCAGGGTTGAGCGCCTTTGCAGGAATTGTGGCCGGCTTTCTGCTCAGCTGGGGGAGAAAGGAAGAAAAACCCAGGTAGCGGGGAACGCTTCAGAAGATGAACGGCCGTTATCGCTCTGAAGAGAAAAAATAAAATTAATACGCGTATTTCCCAGTCATTTTTGTGAAATTCTGTAGTAACCTCTCGTTCACATTTTTCTGAGCAGGCTGGCCCTTTTATCTTGAAGGCAGGTCAAACCTGGCGCAGGAGACAGGATAATCACTGGAGGAATGGGGTTCGAAGGGCTGGATGGAGAAGAAAAATTCCATAGATGCCTCTATCGGGCAGAAGATTCGCCAGTTGCGCAATGAGCATAGAGTGACCCAGGAGAAGCTTGGCGAGGTTCTGGGAGTCTCTTTTCAGCAGGTCCAGAAATATGAGCGTGGTGTCAACCGGATCAGTGCCGGGAAGCTTTATCATATCGCTCGCCTGTTCAGCGTGCCGGTCAGCCATTTTTTCCGCCCGGAGGAAGGCTTCAGAGAAGAACATCCTGCCCCTGAGCCGGCCGCTGAAACCCGCGATGAAGCTCTGATGCGGGAAGGGGGGCCATCGCCCGCAGAGAGTGCCGCGAAAAGCCGCATTTCATCAGCGGAGGCCGATGAAGTTCTCGTGGCCTATTGTGCCATTGACAACCGGGAGCTGCGTGCTCAGCTCCGCGCGCTGCTGAAAAGCCTTGCGACATTAGGCAATGGTCCGGGCAGCACTGCCTGATAGGCAGGGCGGGGAAGGTTGGTTTTCAGAGAGTCTCTTTTCAAGAGCGTCTCAGCTGCCGAAGCAGGGCTGGAAGCTGGTGGCGCAAAGACCCCTGCTTCCATTCATCGCGTAATTTTTCCTCATCGTACTCCTCCCTGATCCAGTTCATGAATCGGAGCCGACTGTTTGCAGGCACCTTCTCGCAAGCAAGTTGTTGCCAGTAACGCAGGAAGAAAGCGTCCAGAACACCGGTGCGCGAGCGGTGGAAATGCAGGTGACGCCAATGCAGCTGCGCCAGGGCCTGCTGAACCGTGCCCCCTTCAAGGAGAAGGACCAGTCCGCTGGCTAGTCCCGCCCGATCTGCACCGGATTTGCAGTGCATCAGCAGCGGAAAACCCTTTTCAGCCTCCAGGCGGCGATAAAGCTCACAAAAGCGCAGCACCCTGTCCTTGTGGGGGGCATTGCGGCTTTCAAAAGCCATGTCGATGCAGGGCAGGTGCAGTGCGTGTGCACGTTCACGTGCCAGCGCATCGGAGCCGCAGTCGCGTTTGCCGCGCAGGTTGATGAGGGTCTTCAGGCCAAGCTGGGGTGCCTGGCGGCTGAGCCGGCCGGGAGTCGGGTGATTTGAGCGCCAGACTTTTCCCGGCACCACGCAGGCAAGATTGGTCCAGGACAGGCGAAAGATCGCGTGATCGGCAAAAAGACTGTCATGCCAGGCCCGTCGCCTGTCAGCGGGGGTGGAGAGGGGTCCCTTGAACATGACGCCTCTTTTCATGTAGGCCGGTGTGCGTCAAGGGATGGGTCAGACCTGTGGAATGTGCTACGGCCTGAAAGGACTGCGGCTCCGATGCGCGATACCACAGTTGCCGGGTCAGCGCGCCCCGGGTCCTGACGACCAGTTTCTTGACGGGCTGTCCGTGAACAGCTGCGTCTCTTTAGGAGAGGAACCTGCTGGATGCCGAGGTCACGATTTTTCCGTCCGGGAAGAGCCGGCATGTTTGCGGCGCGCCGTTGCCCGGATGCGCAGCTGTCACGTGTTCAGGATTCGGGTTCTGCCAATATCGGGCTCAGAAGGTGGGGCCTGCCCCTGTTGCTGACTGTGGGAAGTCTGACCGGCGGATGTTCCGCACTGGCTCCGGAAAACCTGCTCAAGAGCCAACCCAAGGCGGATATGAGCGTTCCTTATCCGCCAACTACTTTCCGGGGTGAAGAGGGTGAGGAAGCGGAAGTGCCGGTGCCAGGCCTGAACCGCCCGATCGGCGCGCCTGACCAGGGTGAAAATGACAGTCAGGGCCAGACGTCGCATTCTGTATCCCCCACATCGATGGGGACCGGTATGGGCGGGGATACAGTTGACGTGACTCCGCGCCAGGTCACCACCGATACGGATGTGACTTATGGCGCTAACGGACCGTCCAACGTGGCTGGGCAGCAGTAAAAGTCGAGAGCCCTGCGGTGAGGAGAGGCTGCCGGACAGACGCTTTCAGTAAGGCGTGGCTTCTTCAGGCAGCATGAGCGGGATGCCATCCCGGACGGGATAGGCCAGACGGGCCTGCGGGCTGAGAAGCCTGTTGTGCTGGCGGTCATATTCCAGCGGTCCCTTGGTCACCGGGCAGACCAGCCGGGCCAGCAGACGCGGGTCAAGCGCTACTTCCCGTTGCGGGTCTGTGGAGCCGGCAGCGTCGGTGCCGGGGAGTCGCCCGTCAGAGGAGGGGGTCTCGTCGGGAGCGGGCGCGGAGGCAGATTGTTTCATCATGGGCCACACCTAACCGGAAGCGGGGGGATTGGAAAGGGGCGCTCAGTCCTGGTCCAGCATATCGAACAGAAGGCTAGCCCGTTCGTTGAGGTCAGGGGCTTCCAGCAGGGCCTGTTTGTCCCCGGCATCCAGGGGCAGGATCATGGGCAGGGCGATCAGAAGGGTTTCATCGTCGAGCGCTTCAAGCTTTTTCCAGTCTGTTTCGAGCTGATGACGCTCGAAATAATGCTTCAGAGATCGCTTCAGGGCTGGTCGGTCCAACAGGGGGGCTGTGCTCTCCAGCAGATCGTGGCTGTAGGGAAAGATGTCGATCCGCCCCTCGCGCCATCCTTCTTCCCTGCGTTCGGCCTGCAGAAGGCGGAAGCGGCAGACGCCGGTCAGGGTGAGAGAAAAGCGCCCGTCACTGCCTTCCTCGAAAGCGGTGATGCGGCCCAGTGTCCCGGTGGACTGCAGGGGAGCGGGGCGTCCGAAGGCCGTCATACCATAAGGCTGGATCACGCCGATCAGGCGCGTCGTTGCCAGGGCGTGCTCCATGAGGGCGATATAGCGTGGCTCATAGATGTGCAGCGGCAGATGACCGTTGGGTAGCAGGAGCGTGCCGCGCAGGGGGAACAGCCCGACATTCGGAGGGATATCGGCCAATGTGAGTTCAGAACGCGGTGGAACGCGCCGTTTCAATGAAACCTCATGCATCTTCTTGATCCTTTCAGACCGAAGCTGTTCTCCAGAGTTCGCTCAAACTGAGCGTGCGCAAGAGAAAAGACGACTCCGGACCAAAAATTCAGTCTGTCCCGACTCTGATCTTCCAGCAGTGCCGAAGGGCCATTTCATGATTTTTCATGAAATTTTCTCCTGCTGAAAGCCTGAAACGGGAAAATGGCTGATTCAGGGCAATTCCTTCCTTGCACGACCGGATTTCTGGTTGAGATTCTTAAGGGAGCGAACTCCCTCAGGTAAACAGAAGGGTGGAAAGTTTGCGCCGCGCTGTCATGGTGGCGGGATCAGCATGGCCCCAGCCATCGAAGAAGCGCAACAACTCGGCGCGTGCAGGGCCTTCCCGGTCCTTGGCAATCAGGCCCAGAAGCACATCTGCCGCCTCATCACGTTTGCCGCTGCCATTGAGGGCGGAAGCATATTTCAGCTGCGTGTCCACATCCTCAGGCCTGGCCTGCGCTTCTTTGCGCAGTGTCTCCAGCTCTCCCGCCGCACCCTGACTTTCCTTGAACAGGGCGATCGCCTGGCGCGCACTGGTGATGTCCTCGTTGTCAGCAAGGCTTTCAGGCACTTCACCCAGTGTTTCCTCAGCGCTTTCAACGTCATCCAACGCCAGCAGGGCCCGGATCAGCCCGCTCCAGGCAGCCGGATTTTCAGGCTCCGCTTCCAGAACCTGGCTGTACAGCGAAGCCGCCTGTGCGCCGTCCTGCGCCTTGAGGGCGGCAGTGGCCTGTTTCAGCAGCTCGGTCGCCGGCATGGCCAGGCCCGCATCCTTGAGGAGTGTTTCAATGAAGGTGCGGATGAAGGAAACCGGTTTGAGACCCTGAAAGACATCAACAACATTGCCTTTCCAGAAAGCGACGACGAGCGGGACAGCCTGCAGCGGCAGGCCGATCTGCATCAGCTGGGCCGTAAGGGCCTTGTTGGTTTTGACATCCACTTTCACCAGGCGGACCTGGCCTGCAGTCGCGCGCACCGCCTCTTCCAGAAGAGGCGTGAGCTGCTGGCAGGCTGCATTCCCCGAAGCCCAGAAATCGACCACCACTGGCTTGGTGCGGCTGGCTTCGATGACATCGGTCATGAAAGTCTTTTCATCGGCTTCCCGGATGTCATCGGCACCGTCAGCAATGCCGGTATTTTCCAGGCTAGCGGGCCCCGTTGAGAGGGAGCCAGCAGGCAAAGCACCGGGGGCAGCTGTGGTGCCGGACAGAAGCGAGGACGTGGAGGAAGGGGGCAAGCTCATGAAAAGGGACCTTTGGGGTGAAGAATGAATTTAGAGATTGGTCTGCAGAGCTGAAGCTGCAAGGTTCAAGGCCAAGGCTTATAAGTGGAGACCGGAAAGATACCGGAAAGATTCTGGCAAAAGAGATAATTTTTCTGTTGCATTCATCAGCGCAGTTGAGGCATAACCTGTCCAGCAACGGAATGCGGGCGTAGCTCAGGGGTAGAGCACAACCTTGCCAAGGTTGGGGTCGAGGGTTCGAATCCCTTCGCCCGCTCCAGTTGTTCAGAGAGATTTTTCAGGGCGTGTCCGGTTGGGCACGCCTTTTTGTTTGTGCCCTCTCTTCTGGCTGCTCTGCATTCTGGTTTCACAGGGCATTTTGCCGGACGATCCTGGCCGGCAGCCTGTAGGGAGTTGCTTCAGCCCAGGGGGAAAACTAGACTTCAGCGGCGAATGGGGTGCTGAGTATCTTGTGGTGCCAGCCCCTTTCCCGGTGCGCCTGTCCCTGTTCAAGGGCGGTTGTGAGGAGAAACAGACATGCGTCATGCCAGTTCTGTGGCCCTGGCTTCGGTGGTTTTCCTGACCGGCTGTGTCAGCGCCATGGATGATCCCAGCCTGACCCCTGCCGAGCGCCTGATCCGCCAGCGCAATGCGCAATACAACCAGACGATCGGTGCAGGCGCTTTGACGGGTGCCTTGCTGGGCGCTGGGATCGGGGCGCTAGCCGGCGGTGGTAAAGGCGCGATGATCGGTGGGTTGAGCGGTCTGGCTCTCGGGGCGGGCACGGGTTACTGGGTGGCCGAACGCACGCAGTCGCAGCAGATGACGGAAGATGACCTGCTGCATGCCATCTCCGATGCGCAGCGCGATGCCACTCAGTCAGAGGAATCGGCCCAGGCGGCGCGCAACATCACCCAGCAGGCGCGCGTCCAGCTGACGGCCCTCAATGCCCAGTATCGCGCCCATCAGATTACGGCGCAGCAATATCAGGAACAGACCCGGCATTTTCAGGAAAATGCCCGCCAGCTCCAGACCCTGGCGGCAACCTATCGCAAGAATGCCGCCAGCATGCGCCAGACGGCCCACAACAATGTCAGCTCCGACACGGCGCAGGTTCTCGATGAGACCGCTGCGACCGAGCTGAGCTCGGCAAAAACGTTGGAGCAGGAAGGCAAGGCTCTGACCGCGCTCAGCGCCATGGCCCCCCCTGCCCAGCCGCTCGGCAGCTGAAGGGGGTCGTCGGGACATGCAGAGAATTTCTGGCAGAACAGGGGCTGCGGCCCTGGCAGTCGCGCTGCTTGCCGGTGGATGTGCAGCCAATTGCGATCCGAACCAGACTGATCTTTATACGGGCTTCGGCTGCGCGGTAGGGGGCGGTTACGACCAACGCACGCGCGGTCTTTCCCAGCAGCTGCGCGACAGTCAGGCCGCTTCAGCCTCTGCCCGGCAGGCGCTGGACCAGGCCAATGCCGAGGCGCAGTCTGCCCAGCAGAACCTGGCAGGACGCCAGGCCCAGCTCCGCGCGCTCAATCTGCGTACCGCACAGCTGCAGAAGCGCCTGAAGCAGGCTTCCGCAGCCCGGACGCTTTCAGCCCGCCAGGAGGTCCAAGCCAGAAGCGAGCTTCAGAACATACGCGACGCTTCACGCCTGCCAGCCACGGAGAACATCCAGAAAGTTCAGGAAAGCCAGAAACGCATGGCCGATCTGTTGGGGCACATCTGACCCCACAGCGTGACAGCTGGCGCGCGGCCAACGCGGTCAGGGGGTGGCGCGATGAAACTGACGTGCAATTTCCTCAGGTGCCGGCATATGGCCTGTGGCGGCCTGCTGCAGATCTTCAAGTGCAATGGACAGAAGGGGCAGGCTGTCCGTGCGGCCTGCCTGCTGCAGGGCTGTTTTTTCCTCCTGGGCCGCTTTTGCCAGAAGATCGCGGTCCGGCAGCTGGCGGATCATGGAGCGTATGAGTTCTGCATAGGCTTCGCTCTGCACGCGGATCTGGGCACGCCTTCGTGCCAGATTGGCGCGGGCCTGTGAAAGGTCCTGGCCAGGTGCGGCCTTGCTGAGCTGCTCAAGCTGGGTTGCGATGAAACTTGCCACATGGTCGAGCTCACCGATATTGCCGCCAAGAGCCATCAGGGCTTCAAGCTGCGCGTGGACGGCAAGCTGTTCGGTCTCTTCGCGTTTCTGCGCTTCGGCAGCCAGCTGGGCCTTGATGCGCGCAAGTTCCGCTTTGCTGGCGGCATCGGTGGCGTGTGCGCTCATGGAAGTCAGCAGGCTCTGGGCCGCAGGCGAATTACGGGCGGCCTGCTGGGCGTAATGCGCATACAGCGCCTGGAATTCCTTTTCAGCCTGTGTGACGGCCTGAGGCGAATCGAGCGCATTGGCGCCGATCGCAACGCGTATGCCTGTGGTGACCTGGCGTGTCGGTTCCCCGGTGCGCACGTTATAGGCTGGCGCTTCACTGCGGGTTGCCGTGCTCAGCTCATCCGCACTGGCAGCCAGATAATTGCCGCCCCGCAGCTGGAGTCCGCCGGCCTGCCCCTGAAGGCGCTCGCCATGATGCAGGCGGTAAGGCTCCTGCATCATCTGGTCCACCTCTCCCAGCATGTCATAAAGGCCAAGCGGGTTGGGCTTCTTGCTGCCGATCTTCTGCAGCCCGTCCTGAGCGCCGGCAACGATGTAGTCTTCCTTCAAGGCCCCCTCAGGTAGGGGCCACATGGGCTGCTGAAAGCCCTCCGGGCTCACCTTTGCTCCGCCGCGTGCGGCATAGCCCCATTCAGCGTCGGTCGGCAAACGCAGAAAGCCGGGCGTGCCTTGGTGTTGCGGCAGGGTCTGGGGGGCGTTTTTCAGCAGCCAGCTTGTCCAGAGTGCCAGAAAATCCTGGGCCTCGTTCCAGGAGATCGAGGTCTGCGGCTTCTGGCCGCCGCTTGGGGAGGTAAGGGTCGGGGCAGCCGGGCAGTGACCTTTGGTGCCTTCCATGACGGCAGTGTACTGGTTGCGGGTCACATCGTATTTGGCCAGGTAGTAGCGCCGCATTTTTCGGGTCTGTTCTCCCTTTCCCTGTGGTTTGAAGGGAGCCGAAAGCCAGGTCTGCAGGGTGAACTGGCTGTAGCCTTCCTGGGGGGTGGGGGCGCCGAGCGTGATCGGGCGGTCCGCCAGCAATGTTTCAGTGGGAAGGGGCACATCGACCGCGCGGAAGGCCATTGCCCCGCCACAGGGAAGCGGAAGCACAAGATCATCAGGCAGGGGATGGGGATCGATGAGTTTGGAAGGCCAGCTGATTTCAGGCGCAGTCGCGTTGGCCAGGCTGCTGACAGAGGCCGCCAGTAAAGCCCCCAGAACAAATAATCCGGCTCCAGTCATAGGCCGTGACAGGAAGGGTTTCTCAGAAGAGAGGGCTCTCATGGCGCGCTGACCCCCTCCCAGGGCTGGAGCCTGCTTGCGCGCCAGCCGGCCAGGAAAGTCGCGACAAAGGCACCGAGCAGCGTCAGACCGAGGGCCGCTCCGTAAACAGCGGGTTGCAGGAGGCATAATTTCTGCCCGGACGGCAGGACATGCGCAAAAACCAGGTTGATCGCAGCCCCCATGAGCGTGGCGCCGCCCAGAGCCAGCCCGATGGCCGCAAGAGCCAGACATTCGCCCTGAAAAACCGGGAACCAGAGCATGCCGCGCACGCCGAAAAACCCCATCGTGGCCAGCGAAAGGCGCTTGCGCTGCACGAGCGCCCACATCCCTGTGCCGAGGGCAAGGAAAAAGCCACTTATGCCCAGAATGGCCGTCAGCAGAAACAGGGCTGACAGGCTGCGATCCAGCGTGAGTAACCGGTCGATTTCCCCTGCCTGTGAGACCACGTCGACATTCTGGGCTGCGAACCAGTGGCTCAGTGCAGGCACGTTTTCCATGTGTCTGGCGTAAAGCCTGAACCCGGGATAGAGGGTCTCCACGTTGCGCTGATCATTCGAGGCTTTTCCGCCGAGCTGCAGGGCTGCCTGCCAGTCAAGCGGGGGCGTGTGCTCACGGTAGAGTTCCACCGCTTCCGCAAGGGGCAGGGAAACAAACCCCACGTCGCGCCCACTGGCTGAAGCGGGGGCAACAGCTGCGACTCTGAGGGGCTGCAATGCCGTTTCCGGCGGTGTGCCGAGCCTGCTTACGCGCATCACCAAGCTGCCGCCCGGCTGCACATGCAGGCTGGCCGCCGCACTGGCTGAAAGAATGATGTTCTGATCGGCCTGTCCCTTCGGGAGCCTGGCCTGCTGGTTGCCGAGAAGGGGATCACCGCTGCGGGTGGGCAGCAGCTCGACACGCCGGGCCTCTTCGCGCCGGTCCCGGGGGACGAGCAGCACGCTGGCGGCCAGGGTGCGCGTGCGGGGCATGACGAAGGCCACATCAGGGCGGTGGGCGAGTTCGTCCAGCCAGGTTGCGGTGAAAGTGCGGTTGGCAGCGCTGTCGATCTCGCGGATATGGGGGTCCTGCAGCAGCGTGGTGCGCATTCCTTCAACGAGCCCCGCCTTGAGGCCGGCCAGCAGCAGGAGCGGCGCGGCAGTGGCGGAAAGGCCGATCACCAGGCAGAGGGCCATCACCTTTTCCGACCACAGGTCCCGCCAGGCCAGCCGGAAGACCAGGGGAAACGCTGCAAAGGGTTTCATGAAAATGTCTCTCCTGCTTTTCCATCAGTTTCCGGTTGCGTGCTGATCAGGGTGCGGGTCACTGCGGGGCGGCCAGAGGTGTTTTCCCGCGGGCCCGGTCGGGGCGTGTGCATCTGCACTTCGAGACAGCGGAAACCGACATTGCGCGCCAGGGCCGCATCATGGGTGACCATGATCACGCCGGCCTGGGAGGCGGGCAGGCCGTGGAGGAGCTCCATGACCCTTCTTGCCTGCAGGGGATGCAGGGCGGCGCTTGGCTCGTCAGCCAGAATCAGGGGGCGTCTGTTGATCAGCGCCCGGGCGACCGCAACACGCTGGCGCTGTCCTACCGAGAGCTGGTCGGGTCTGCGGTCCAGGCAGGAGGCGATCTCAAGCTTCTCAGCCAGTTTCTGAAGGTCAGCGCGCGCGTAAGACGTGGTTTGGGACGAGGGATCGCGCGCCAGGGGCAGGGCGATGTTTTCGCGTGCACTCAGAAAGGGAAGCAGTGCTCCGGTCTGGGGGACGAAGCCAAGCGTGCGGCTGCGGAGGGTCTGCAAGGCGGTGAGATTATCGGCCTGCCAGAGCCCCAAGGCTTCGTGACCCAGCAGGCGGAGCTGTTGGGCGTTGCGGGGGCGCAGGGCAAGGGAAAGCAGGCCCAGCAGAGTGCTTTTGCCGGCGCCTGAAGGTCCGGTTATGGCCAGGCGTTCGCCCGGAGCCAGGGTGAATTGGGGCACCTGCAGGCAGAAGCTGCCGTCAGGCGCTTCCCAGCTCAGCTCTTTCGCTTCAACGAGAGGGGGCGTTGTGGCACCCGCCATCTCAAGGGAGTTCATCAAGGGGCACAGGAAAGACGGCGTCGCCAGGATCTTTGGAACTGCCGAGGCGGACCCAGAGCTCAGGATGGGCTTCGTAATCCTGGTACAGCCGCAGGCGCGAGGCGATGCTGTTGAGGAGCATGCGCTGCTGCCCGGCCCCCATGGCCAGCCAGCTTTCAGGGGTGATGGAGGCGATCTCCGATTTATAGGGAAGACCGTCGAGATATTCGCCCAGGTAATTGCCGATCCTGTCCACGGAACCCAGCTGGGACGGATTGCGGGCTGACGCGGCGAAAGTGGCCTGGAGCTGCTGGAAGAAATTCTTGGGATCCGTCTTGCCTGCAAGACCGGCATCGAGAATGCGCTGCAGGGTGGCCGCCAGATCGGAGAGCTGGTTGCGGGTCAGCAGCACGCGGATGTCCAGCGAGCGGCGCAGCGTATTGGCCGGGTCGCGGTCTGCGGTATAGCTCTGCACGATGTCAGGGGCGCCGGTCTTCTCCAGCCGCCCCAGATAGGCCAGGCGCATCGCCTGCGCCACAACACTCATGCGCGGGTCGGCCTTGCGCGCTTTTTCCTCCTGGGGGGTCAACCCTGCGATCGGCCGGCCGGTCGTGTCAGCGACCTGCTGGAGAATCTGGGTGGCTATCTTCTGCACCACCGGGCGGAAGGCCTGCGGGCTGCCGTTCGGCACAGGGTAGTAAAGCGTCTGGCCATTGAAGGAGGAGAGATTCCGATACTGCGTCGCTGCTTTTGCGTGGTCGCCTGCCACCTTGCCGGCCGGGGTGAGGAGATGGACCACGAACAGCGCGATCCCCTTCTCGGCTGCCAGCCGCCGGAGCTCGGGGATGTTGAGCCGGGTCAGGCTGTGGGGGTCTGTGCCGTCGCGCGCGCCGGCATCGGTGATCAGCACGATATAACGCCCGCCCAGCCCGTCCCAGTCCACATCGTCAATGGCGCTTTTGACCCCGGCTGCAGCATCTTCATCGAAGCTGCTGGAGGACACGTCCGTGGCATGGACATCGGCGATGGCGGGCAGAATGCTGTTGAGGGGCTGGGAAAAATCCGGCTTGGCGAAAAGCTTTGTCGCATAGCCGAGCTTCGGCGCGTCAGCCAGGCTGTCACGGTAGCCGATAAGGCCGAAGCGGAAATTCTGTCCTGCAGCTGAATTGCCGACCAGATTGACGATGTCCTTGATGGCGGCGCGTGTTTCCTGAATGTAGGGCTCCATGCTGGTTGTCGTATCTATGACGAAAACCAGCCCGCCCCTGAATTTCTTGAGCGCTTCAGGGGAAGCGGCCTGCGGTGCGCTGGGTTCGGCCGGAGCGGAAATGACATGCAGGCGCCGCACGCTCGGCCCGCTGTCACGTTCGATCTCATGGGCGTCCAGGATGGGCAGCAGGTAGAAATTCTTGGTGATGTCGATATAGTTTTCAGGCTCGAGAGCCACGACCGGCCCGCTGTCGGCCGCGGTCGTGGAAGGGTTTTTGCTTGCGCTGGCAGCGAGGGCCTGACGTGTCAGCGCGGCAGCCTGCTGGCCGGAATTCGGGTCGGTCAGCAGCTTGTCCTCGCTGGCGGCGGAATCGAGAAACAGGGCCCGGCTGCGCCCGGCCGGATTGGTGAAGGCAGCGATCATGGTGTGCTGCCACGGAATGGTCCTGTCTTCGGGGATCCAGCCCTTAGGCTGGCCCTTGAGGGTATCGCCCACCTGCACGCGTCCGTTCTGGCGGCCGAAAACATAGAAGATACGGAAACCCTCCACGTTTTCTCCCTTTCCGCCTGAAGCGGTGGGAAAGATCTGCGCGCCCGGTCGGGTGATGACGTGCTGATACAGGCTTTTTTTGCCTGCCTGCAGCAGGGGCTCTGCCTGCAGGCAGGTCAGGGGGGCAAGCAGGGCCAGTGTCGTCAGACCCAGCGAGAAAGCCAGACGGCGTGCGGACATTGCCGGAGAGAAAACAGACAGCCTCATGGCCAGTAATCCTTCAGCGTGCCGCTCGCAGCCGGGTTATCTCCGGAAGCGATGAGTTTCTTTAGGTACTCCTGCAGGGCCGCGCGGTCTGCCGGAGCTGCCTGTGCACCGTTTTTGACCGCCTGCCGGTAATAATCAGCCGATTCACGCATGTCGGGCGCAGGCAGCGGGCTGCCTTCCTTGAAGCGGGTGGGATCATAGAGATGCGCCAGGTCCAGCTGGGCCGTGCTGTCGCCCCGCTTGGCAGCCGCTTCAAGCAGCAGCACGCCGTCATCGGGATGGCCATTGGTCAGGCGGCGGTCACCTTCCTGGCGGATGGCCGCCGTGTCAGGGGCCTGGCGGATCACTTCCGGCACGCTCAGCAGCCCGAGATCCCCGTTGCGGACGGGCGTTGCTGGCTTCTTTTCAGGTGTTTTTTCAGGCGTTGAGGCTGTGGTCGGTTCCGTTAGCGGGTGGACGGCCGTGGTGGCGGGGACGGCTGTCTTGGGTGGTGCGTGCAGGCCGCCGTCGAGACCGGCCAGCATGCCGGGGTTTCCCTTGGCGGAAGGCCTGGTCGGTGTCGGGTCATGGTGGAAGATCCGTCCCCAGAACAGCCAGCCCAGCAGAAGCGGAAGCACGAAGAAGAGCAGGAGCGCGCCTGCCAGCGCCCAGAAAATAGCGCGGCGCCTGTTGCGGTCCGGCAGATGAAAGCTGCCCATTACGGGAATGGCGGTTGCGGCAGCGGCAGGTGCAGGCGTTTCGGGCGCTGGGGACGGAGGCGTTGGCGGTTTGGGGGCAGGGGTCGGGGCGTTGAGACCCTGCATCAGCTCTTCCAGAGTGGGGCCGGTCGCTGCAGGCGCAGGCCAGCTTTCGACCGAGCCTGTCAGGCCGAGTTCGGGAATTTCCAGCAGGTAGGGTGTGTCAGGATCGAACTGCTCGGCTATGTCCATGGGAATATGGACCAGGAGGTCTCCTCCATCGGCCCGGATCGCGCAGGGGCCGCGAGGCGTTTCGAGAAAGCCGGTTCCAGGCGCACGCAGAGAAACAGCCTTCAGCCGCATTGCCGCATCGGCATGGCCGGGCAGGCGCAGGGTCACACCGTATTTGTGCGGGCCCGCAACGGCGCCCCAGAGCTCATCTTCGTCAGTCATCGTCATTGCAGTTCAGTTCCAGCTTGGTGGAGTAACGCTGTTGTCAGCTCAGCCTTGCAGATCCGTTCCCGGCGATCCAGCCTGGGCCAGGTGTGCCTGCGCGTCTTTCAGCTGCGTCAATACCTTGCCAAGCGCTGCATTGGCCTTCCGGTCATATTGGGGGCCCGCCTGGCGGGCGGCTGCCAGCAGGGCGGCCAGCCAGTCCAGACAATAGGTCAGCTCCGGGGTCAGGCCCACTTCTTCGCTGAGTTGGGTGCGGGTCAGGCTGGCAAGCGGGTCCTGGGGCTGTACAAAAACCGGCTGTCCTGTTGTGAGATTGCGGGGCTGGGTGGCAGGCACCGCTTTTTCAGGAACGCGCTGATAGCCGAGATAGGCGATGAAATCACCGATCGTCTGCGCACAGATCACCCCCTGCTTTTCGCCTGACTGGTTGAGAGGGCTGTCATAATCGCAGCTTGCACGCAGCCGTTCGGCCAGTAGGCCTGCAAGCCCGTCCTGGCGATGGGGCAGATGCTCAGCCAGGGCCAGAAGCTGGTTTATCAGCCGGTCGCAGCTTTCCCGGTCCAGGCCGAAATAAGCCAGTTCCCGTGGCGATTCGCGCAGGGTGAGGAGGGTCTTCTCTTTCCAGGTGGCCAGGGCCTGACGGGCGAAATCATCGAATTTCCGTTTCTGCCCTTCCTGGGCCAGAGCCGGCGTATCGGCCTTGCCCTTGCCCAGCAGCCCTTCCAGCAGGCTGTCGCTTGAAGGGCCGGTCGGGGTGGGCGCGCTCTGGCGTGAGAAATCTTTCCAGGCAGTGATCATCTCGTCACGCGTCGGGCTGAGGCGGCGCAGAAAAGCCCCGAAAACCCGGCGGCTGCGCGCCAGCTCCAGAATCTGCGGCCCCACGGACTGCAGAAGCTTTTCCGCCTCCCCTTCCGGGTCGCGGCCGCTCTCATCGTGGTAGCGTCCGGCCAGCACCTGGTGCAGCTCCTGCGCGCAGTCTCGGGCGCGTGCCAGGAGCTGGGCGGTCTTGGGATTGCGCGCAGTAACCGGGGCGAGGCGCGCGGCAAGATAGCTGACGCCGCCATCATTGGGCGCCATGGCCGCATCGAAAGCCTGCATGGGGGCGTGGATGTAGCGCTGCACGCGCTCGGAACGGAGATATCCTTCCTTCAGCAGCGGCAGCCGGGCCGCAAGCGAAGCCCGGAGCGTGGTCTCCACCCCCTCGGCATTGCGCTCATATGTATCGCCGTAGCTTGAATTGCGGAGCCACTGCACGTTGTCGAAGGGCTGCCCCGGCTTCCAGGCCTCAAGCCAGGCGCGTTCGGTCGGGGTATCGCAGTAATTGACGATCGAAGCGCCCAGGCGTTCGTTCCAGCGCCCGGGCTGGGCATCATCGGAACCCTCTTTGGCTACAAGTGCGGTGTCGAACTTGGTCAGGATCAGAAAAAGCGCGTCCTCCTGCGCGGCCCGGGCCTCGGGTGTTGCCCCCAGGGTGTGGGTGACCCAGCTTGTCACCAGTCGCGGCAGTTCCCGGACTTCCTGCGCGCTGTCGCCGATGCAGAGGAGCATGGCGGTGATATCGAAATCCTGCTGGTAGCGCTGGAACAGGTGATCGACCTTGCCGCGCAGGAAAAGCTCCGCCCCTTTGGCCTGTGCGTCTTCTTCAGTGCGGATCAGCAAGCGCGAGCGCGCGCCCGGAAAGTCGAGAATGTCGGTCTGCTGCTGAAATGGCCAGCGTGCGCCTT
The DNA here is from genome assembly GCF_006542375.1 of Oecophyllibacter saccharovorans. Taxonomy (GTDB): domain Bacteria; phylum Pseudomonadota; class Alphaproteobacteria; order Acetobacterales; family Acetobacteraceae; genus Oecophyllibacter; species Oecophyllibacter saccharovorans. The sequence continues at coordinate 1,145,865 of NZ_CP038143.1, forward strand.
CCAGCGGGGCGATGAGTTCAGCGATCAGGGCTGAGGCCATGCGGCGCGTGATGGCAACACGCTGCCCATCCCGGGTGACCAGGGTGAGCGGCGCCTCGCTTTCAGGACTGCCGGAGGTGAGGGTCTGGACATTGAGGATACCGCGCTCGCGCGGCAACAGGGCTTCGGTCGCACAGAAAGCCTCATGACCGGGACCGAGCTTCAGCCGCGCCTGGAAGGCTTCAGCAGTGAAAGTGCCGATTTCAGCCACATTGCCCCATAGCGGGGCCAGCGCCTGCATGAGGGTTGCAGGGTCCATGCGGTGCACATGTGCTGCCAGCAGGGACCAGTATCCCTGGCCCAGGGCCTGATACCAGGGGCTGGCCGCATGGCGGTCGCTGAAATAATCCTCCAGCTCCTCAATGTCGCCGCGGTCGAGGCCGCTCCGGGTAACGGTGTTTCCGGCAGTGGGAGGAATTTCTCCGGAAGGCAGGGCTTCTATCAGAGCGTGTAGCTGCCGGGAGGCGCTTGAGGGCTCAGGGGCAGGACGGGTGAGCTTGAAGTCGCTGTAGAAACTGTTGCCGGCGATTTTCAGCACATCAAGGGCTGAGAGGAGCCGCACGGGCACAGGTGCATCCTGAGGCGCGCCTTCTGGCTGGCGGGTCGTGAAACGCGTGACGAGCCCTGAGGACTCTCCGCCGCCATCGGGGTTCATATCCTTGAGAAAGTCGAGACGCTGGCTGCCGTAGCGCAGGGTGAGCGGCGCATTTTCAGGGCTGGTGAGCGAGGAGACGAGATAGGACTTCCCCGCCTGCGATGCGCCATAGGCGGCGACGGCGGGCGGGCGCTCGGCTGCCTGGGCCAGGCGCGCGGCCAGGCGGGCCTCCTGGCGCAGCTGGCGGCTGGCTGCACTGCCAGGGCCGGCTCCGTTGTCATCCAGCCAGGCGCTGCCGCTGACTGCGGCCTGGGACAGCGCGTCGAGCGTGGTTTGAAGCGGTGTCTTCTGCGTCATGGCGCTTTCCCTTGCTTTTCAGTTCAGTCCAGCTTGATGTAACCGCTGTCGCGCCAGTATCCGGCGGGATTGAGCGTGGTCTGCAACCGCAGTGCCAGCGGCGCAGTGGCAGGCGCGCCAGTGGCGTCTGTCACGTCATCAATCCTGAAATCCTCCTGTGCCGAGTAATCCCCGCGTTCTTCCTCATCCTCCACCTCCCGCAGGGGGTTGCGGATGAGGGTGACTGTGAGCGGCAGGGCCAGCTGGGGGGCAGGCTTGGTGAATTCGAGCTGGTAAAGCGGTGTCGCCCCCCAGCTTTCAGCCGGCAGCTGGCGATAGCCCAGCATTGTTGCCCCGTTGACACCCTTCAGGGTGAAGGTGAGGGGTTCGGAGGCGGGTTGCCCAGGCCCGTCGGGCGCCATGGCTTCCGGCAGCTCCGCCACCACGTCTTCAGCCCTGATCTGGCCGTCTTCCGCCATCCGGCCCAGGTAACGCGCGGTGGACTTCATGCCGAAGCTCCCTGTGCGCAGCGCAAAATTCGGCAGCGCGCCGCGTTCGGCCTGCGCGCAGATGGCCGCGCCGACCACCACTGTTGTTTTGGGATCTTCGATTTTCCCTGTGGATACGTTGCGGAACGGATAATGGGGGCCGATGGCATAATCATGCAGCGGGAACATGTGGTGCGGCGCCACAGCCGCCGTGGAGGCAACCAGATCGCGCACGCAGCGCAGCTTTGAAGGCCTACCGGAAAGCAGCAGCACATCGCAGCCCCAGGCGCGCACGGCTTCGCACAAATTGGTCAGCGGGCCGCGCAGGGTCGTGTTAATGGCCTCTTCGATCGGCTGTGACTCAACCGTGACCGGTGTCTGCAGAATGTCAAAAGTGACGGGTGGGTGCTGATGGGCAGCCAGGTGGCGGCTGAGCTGCTGGCTGAAAAAGCTTTTGCAGCGCTCAAGCGCGCCGCTTTTCTCGCCATTTTTCTTCAGCGTGTCACGCGCGCTTTCGCTGAGGGGAAAGGTGCCCAGCACCCCCTGCGTATAAGGGTCGATGCGCTCGTAAAGCCCCAGCGCGTGCAGGGCTGCGGGCTCCAGCAGGGTGGAGGTCAGCAGGAGCCTCTGGTAACGCTCCTGAACGGTCTGGTTGCCCCGGTCGGCATCGAGCAGGGTTTTCAGGAAGGCATGGGCGTCAGGCACGCCGGCTTTTTCCAGCGCCTGCTGAAGCGGCGGCACGATCACGCGCGCGATCACGGCGCGCAGCAGGTCGTCGCCCGCCACATCGAAGCTTTCCCGGAATTCCTGGTGCGGCACCAGCGCATTGCTGCCGTCAAGCGCGTAGCGGGCGATCATGAGATCCGTGGTGCCACCGCCGATGTCCAGGCTGGCAATCCGCAGGCTCGGCGCGCGCTCTTTGGCTTCCGGATCGCTTGCGGATGTTTTGGTCTCCCCTGCAGGCCAGCTTCCGTAAAGCCTGTAAAGCGCTTCGACCTCGCCGCCGAGCCGGTATTTGATCTCGTTGTGCAGCCAGACGAGCTGCGTGGCGGTGGCTTCGTCAAGGGTCAGGTTCAGGCGCGGCGGCGTGATGCCAGCCATGGCGCTAGCAAGTTCCAACGCGGCTTCGGCGCGCCTGCGGAAGATGCGCTGCACGGCCAGAGGCATGCCGGGTGGCATGGTGATCATGACCGAACGCAACTGCCGCCGCCGGTTGCTGTCAGGCCGGGTATGGCGGAATTCCGGCGCGTTGATGTAACGCACTGCCTGCAGCAGCAGCTCTTCCAGCATGAGGATGGAAAGCTCGCTGCGTGACAGGAAACAGGGACCGAGCTGCGCTGCAGCCTGCCGGTCCTCGCGTGAGGCCTGGAAGCGGCCCTGGGAGAGGATCTTGTAAAGCTGGGCGCGGAAAGGCCCGTTGACCGGCAGTTCCGGGGCATCGGGACGGGCGTCATCACCATTATTGTATACCCAGCCCTGTGCGGCCGGTCGCGTGTCCCAGAGATAGCGCTTGGGGGTGGAAAGGCCGGTATTGCCTTCATTGCCGCTCCGCTCTGCCATCAGTCGCTCAGCCTGGGGCCCTGTGCGCACAGGGCTGGGCCAGGCAAAGGCATGTGCGCGTCCCGAACGGCGGGAGTAGTTCTCGCGGCCGAAACTGGCGCGCGCGAATTCGATCCGGCTTGAAAAGGGTCTGTCGTAGCCCCGGTCCACCTGGCTGAGATCACGCAGTTGCAGGGCGAAGCTGTCCGCCTCGCGCTGGCGCATGCCGGGCAGCTCCTCGATGAGAATGCCGCAGCTGCGGAAATTGCCGAGGTCAAGCACCAGATCCACCTGCACAGGCGCACCGTCGTGCTCATCGGTCAGGCGCACGGTGGGCATTTTGCCTGAGCGCGCCAGCATGTCGAGCAGGGTCAGGTAAGCTGCCTGATAGATCAGAAGCGGAGGCCGGCCGTTGTTTTCGGCCTCTTCGCGGATCATGGCCATCAGGCGGCGGGGGCGGCGTTCCTCGAAAATTTCCTTCAGCCACCCGTTGACCCAATCCTCGGAGAGAAAAGCGCCCAGCGCATCAATGTCGGAGACCAGAGCGAGCTCGCGTTCGCGCATCTGTGGCTGCAGCGCGGTGAAATGCGCGCTTTCCTCAAGCGTAGTGTCAAAGGCCAGGTCTGCGGCCAGAGCGGTTTTCCCCCTGTTCTGGTCGCTGTCTTTCTGGGCGCTCGCCTGTTGGGAGCCGGGCTGCACGCCGCCGGCTTCATCAGGGCGCTGGGTGCGCAGGCGCACGCGCGCCCAGTTGGTCGGCCCGGGCAGGAAAGCCCCCTGGCCGCTGCTGCCCAGGCGGGCGAAAAAGGGAAGGGGGATCCACTCATCGCCGAAGATCTCCAGCACGTCCTCACCGCGCAGGAGGTAACCTTCCTCCCCGGGCGGCAGTGGCTGCTTCACACCGTCTTTGAGCCAGTATTGCGTTTCAGTGGCAGGATCGGTCTCGACCCGTCGCAGGGCCACGCGGCGCTGGGCCGGTTCCGGTGGCTGGCTATCCGGACCCGGTTCCGGCGCAGCGTCCGTTGTTTGTGCCTGGGCCTGGGCCTGTGCTGGGGCCTGCGGCAGGGGCGGGAGCTCTTCCTCAAAGAAGCGCGCCCTGACCTGTCGCCCTTCAGGCAGGCTCAGCGTGCGGAACTGCAGCAGGCTGTTCGGCACCAGGGACAGGACACCGGTTGCATCATCAGAAAGACGGTCGGAGGGGAGAGCCGGCATGTATCTGGAACCTGTTTTTGAAACCTGAAAAGCCAATTGACCGAAGGCAGGCGGGTGAAGTGGAAAAAACATCCGACACCCCAGTCGGGTCCCGGCAGCTCTTCTTTCTGTTTCTCATACCTCCTGCCGCAATGCCAGCTTCACGCGGCGTTGGCAGGATCCTGCTGGCCTGCGCTCAGTCAGGCACCACGAAACTGACCACGGGCTGCGGCCCCTGGCCTGCGCGCGCGATACCCCGCCGGTTCACCACGCGGCGGCCCTTGTAGAAAACCTCCAGCCGGAACGGGATGGCTGCTTCTGCCGGCATCTCCTGCGGGTCGACCATGACCGTATAGAGGCCGGGTGGGGGATCGAGCTCCCAGAAGACCGTTTCCGACTTTCCGTCAGGGGTTTTCAGGCGTGTGTGCTCCTGAAACCCGGTTGTGGCGCCGGCGGGAGAAGCCGCTGGGGCCATTGCGTCCAGCCGCTGGCCCGAAGGGGTGAGCACATCAAGAGCGAGCGTGATTTCCTCGGTCTGGTCCGGCCAGCGTAACAGCAGCTGCAGCGCTTTCACGCGCCTGCCCATGGGCGCAGCACGCCGTGCAGCGTGCAGAGGCCAGGCGCGCACCAGCAGGGCACTACACAGCCCGGTCGCCAGCAGGATCACCAGGAACAGAATCAGCCAGAACAGGAAATGCGGCCAGCGACACAGGAGCATGTTCAGCCAGAAGCGCAGCAGGGGAGCAAGCCAGAGCACCAGGGCGGTCAGTCCCAGCACAGCGCCGATCAGAAGCCAGCGCAGCCAGGGGCCAAGCGGTCGGTGCGGGGCCAGGGTATAGACAGGCGGCAAGGGCGGTTTGCCGGAAGGGGGCTGGCCTGCAGAGGGTGGCGGACCCGGTGGGAGGGGCGCACCCAGGGCCGTGATGTCTTTAGGCTGAAGCCTTTCCTGAACCGGCCTGTTGCCCCAGGCCACCAGAACCGGACCATGCGGACCTGAAAGAAGGCAGGAGTCGTCAGGGATGGTCAGAGCCATGGGGATCAGCGCGGCAAGCTGCTGAGCGCTCTCTCCCATCCCAGCTGGGGGCGGGGCAGCCAGTGCCTGTTTCATTTCTTCCAGCTGGGCCAGCAGATCCTGGCGTGCGCGCGGTGCTCCCTCGCGCCCGTACCAGTCTGTCTGCCCATTGGCCCCGCTGACCGGCTCGGTGAGAAGATCCGCCCCGGCCGGGCCAAGCCGGGCCTCAAGATACGCCCTGAGCTCAGACCAGAGGAGATTGACCGGCTGCCCCTGGCTGGAGAGCGGGGTGAAATCATTTTCGCTGGTGGTGCGCAGCAGTTCGGTCATTGCGGATCCTCCTTCTCGGCTTCTTTCCGGCACTTTTATGCAGAGCTTTCAGATCAGGTCAGAACAGGGCGACAGGCCACAGGCTGCCCCAGCCCAGAAGAAGGACAGCGCGAAAGGCGAGACCGAAAAACAGCAAACCCGTCAGGACGCACAGCACAACAGAGAGCCAGAGTTCCACCCCGGCCGGAATGAAGAAGGGACGCAACCTGTGCTGGGGGGGCGCAGCGCCGGCTTCAGCAGGCCCGCTTTCAGCGCGCCGGGGTTGGTCTGCAGCAGACGAGCGGGGCTTGCGCCGGTTGTCCCCCTCAGCTGGGCTTTTCCCCGGCTCCAGGCCCAGAAAGGGGCCGAGCGGTGAGAGGGCGACCGGCAGCGCGGCGCTTGCGCGCGAAGAAGCTGCCTGCTCTGTGCGCCGCATGCCCCATGGGGCCAGCACGATGCCTTCGCCGATGATCCACAGGCTGTCCAGATCCGGCACCTGCAGCGCCAGGTCCATCAGCGCGGCGCATTCCGGCCCCTTGCTGCGCGCGGCACTGCGCAGGGCGGGCAGGCAGAGACGCAGGCGCTTTTCCACCAGCTGGCGTCTTTCTGCTGGCAGGCTGGAGAAGGGCAGGGGGTCGGGCCCCTGGGGACCGAACCAGTCGAGAGGCATCCTGTCGGGATCAGGGCTGCCGGCAGCGGGCTCGGAAGTGGCGGGCAGGGGACGGGCGAAGGCAAAGCCTTTCAGCCCGAGTTCCTGGACGATGTTCTGCAGCGCTTTCCAGGAGGCAGCGGCCGGACGCTGGTGAAGTTTCAGTCCGGTGACAGCGGGGTCAGGCTGCGTGCGGCAGATCAGCCGGTCCTGGCGGGCGGAACCCGCAGGGCGGTTTCCAGACCCATTGTTCCGCGGTCCGGTATTCTGTGGTCCGGAGAGGGGGGGCAGGTTGGGCGGCATGGCTTCAGCGTCCTTTCAGATGCGGGCCGCTGATGCGCTCGAACAGGCCTTCCACGGGGTCGTGGCCGCCCGGGAAGTGGATGGGAGAGCCATCTTCCTTGTTGACCGAGGGGCAGGAGGCATGTTGGGCGTCCAGCCGCGTGCAGCGGAACTGGGCTGGCAGGAAGTTCCGGTCGCCGACCTTGGCCGGGCAGAAGCCTGCGTCAATCACCAGGATATTGCCCTCGAAATGGGTCTTGAGCGGGCCCTGGCAGATGCCGCCGTTTTTCCAGATCAGCGTTTCCGTGCCTGTCTGCCCGCGCGTGTTGAAGCAGAGACGCCAGCTGCCGACCGCACTGGCCTCACCGGTATCGACGTCATGGGTCACCATATGGGTGCGCCTGTTCCAGCATCCGTCGAGGAAAGAGGTGTCATGCTGGCGCCATTTGTCCAGAGGCAGCGGTTCGGGTTTTGAGACCGGCTTGGGCGGTAGCGGCTTGGGCGGCGGGGGTTTAGGCGCAGGAGGTTTGGGCACCACCACGGGTTTCGGCTTGACCACTGGCTTGGGCGGGGCAGGAGGCACAGGAGGTTTGGGGGGCACTGCAGGCAGCGGTTTGGGCGGTGGCGGAAGCGGTGCCGGCCTGGGAGGCGGAGGTGCCGGGGGTTTGGGCGGCGGTGGCGGAAGAACGCAGACGCCGCGCCAGACGAAAGGCAGGGCGAAGAGCGCGCCCAGAAGCGTTCCCAGCAGTGCAGAGCGCAAGAGCGGCGGAGGCTGCCGAAAGAACGGTCTGTAACGCGGTGGGGAAGGCTGCAAGAGACGGTTTCCGGACTGGTTGAATTTGTGAGACCTGCAAGAGGTAGCGCTCCCACCTAGGGGAACTTTATGGCAGCTTCTGGCTGACGGGCCATTTTGAGGGGCCATGCCAATCTGCACAAGGGCTTCAGAACAGCGCGGCCTCTCGGGATTTCCCTGCCGGAGCATTGCTCATTGTCAGGGCAAAACCCATGTTGGAAAGTTGAAAACACGCCCTCGTGCCGGTCTGCCGGGGTCGCCTGCGCTGAAACCCCAAAAAGTGTCAGCTCGGCAGAAAGGGCAGAAAAACAAGACATCAAGCCAGGAAAGGAGCTCGTCATGGCCAAGGTATTGTGCGTTCTCTACCCCGACCCCCAGGCGGGTTACCCCCCGCCCTATGCCCGCGACAGCATTCCGGAAATCAAGGTTTATGCTGATGGCCAGACCGCGCCCACGCCCCAGGGGCCGCTGGGCTTCAAGCCGGGTGAGCTGGTGGGCTGCGTCTCCGGCAATCTGGGTCTGCGCGATTACATGGAGAAAAACGGCCATGAGTTCATCGTTACGAGTGACAAGGATTCGCCCGATTCAGTATTTGAGCAGCATCTGCCGACAGCCGATGTGATTATTTCCCAGCCTTTCTGGCCTGCTTACCTGACGCGTGAACGGCTGGAGAAGGCGCGCAACCTGAAGCTGGCCCTGACGGCCGGCATCGGTTCCGATCACGTGGATCTCAAGGCCGCGGCTGAAAAAGGTGTCACGGTTGCTGAGGTGACAGGCTCCAACTGCGACAGCGTGGCGGAGCATATCGTGATGTCGATCCTGGCGATCGTGCGCAATTTCCTGCCGTCCCACACGCTTTCGCAGGCGGGGGTCTGGAATATCGCCGATTGCGTCGAGCGCTCCTATGACATTCAGGGCATGTCCTTCGGCACCATCGGCGCGGGACGGATCGGGCTGGGCGTGCTGGAACGTCTCAAGCCTTTCCGCATGCCGCTCAACTATACCCAGCGCCACCGCCTGCCTGCAGAGGTGGAAGAAAGGCTGGGCCTGACCTTCCACCCGACCATCGAATCGCTCGTAAGCTCGGTTGATATCGTCAACCTGTCGATCCCGCTCTATCCATCGACCGAAAACCTGATTGACGCGCAGATGCTGGCGAAGATGAAACGCGGCACCTATATCGTCAATTGCGCCCGCGCCCGGCTGGTGGACCAGCAGGCGATCATCGAGGCCATTGATGCAGGTCATATCGCCGGTTATGCGGGCGATGTGTGGTTCCCTGAGCCCGCGCCCCTGGCCCATCCCTGGCGCAACATGCGCTTCAACGGTATGACCCCCCACATTTCAGGCACGTCGCTTTCCGCCCAGGCGCGTTATGCGGCAGGCACGCTGGAAATCCTGGAAGATTTCTTCTCGGGCCGTCCCATCCGCGAGGAATATCTGATCGTGCATGGCCACGGCCTGGCCGGCACAGGGGCGAAGTCCTACACGCTCAAATGAGAGACTGGTGAAAAACCCTGGCAGGCGCGCTGCTTCGGAAGTGGCGCCTGGGAGAAGACGGCATGTCTGAAACATCTGAAACGCCGTTTTTCACGGTCGGTCATTCGAACCAGAGCATCGAGGCCTTTACAGAGCTGCTCCAGCAGCCGGAGGTCAGGTGCACATTGCTGGTCGATATCCGCAAAATGCCCATGTCGCGCGCCAATCCCCAGTTCAACGGCGAGGCCCTGAAGGCCTCCCTGGCCGCTTGCGGGATCTCATACACGCGCATTGCAGCTCTGGGCGGCCTGCGCGCCAAGGTCCAGGGGGTGCCGCCTGCCATCAATGATTACTGGACCAACAAAAGCTTTCACCGTTACGCCGATTATGCCCTGACCGACCAGTTCCACAGCGGGCTTGAGAGCCTGCTGCGTGAGGGTGGGGGCAGGCGGGCCGCCATCATGTGCGCTGAAGTGCTCTGGTGGCGCTGTCATCGTCGCTTGGTGTCTGACTACCTGATCGCGGCAGGGCAGAAGGTGTTTCATGTTCTGGGCATGGGGCAGGTGACGCCGGCCCAGCTGACGCCGGGCGCAGTCATCACGCCTGACCAGCGGGTGCAATACCCCGAACCAGGCCAGGCACCTGTTGATGAAGCCGTCCTGGGGGAGATCGTGCGTGAGGCGTCGCTGCTGCTGGCGCGCAAGCAGGCCCCGGGCCCGCGCGCAGGAAACCCGCACGCAGGAAAAGAGTACAGCGGAACGGGGGAAGAGCCGTGACGACACCCACCGTATCGAGAGGACGGGAAGGGCACGAAACATTCGAAAGCGTGGTCGCCCGCCTGCGGCAGTGTCGCTTGTGCCGCGACAATCCGCGCAAGGGCAGCCAGCCCCTGCCCCATGAGCCGCGGCCCATCATCCATGCCTCTCCTACAGCGCGCATCTGCATTGTCGGCCAGGCGCCGGGCATCCGGGCCCATGACACGCAGCGCTCGTTCAACGATCCTTCCGGCGTGCGCCTGCGCAGCTGGCTGGGCATGGATGATGCGACATTCTATGACCGCCGGAAGGTGGCACTGATCCCGATGGGCTTCTGCTTTCCGGGCTATGACGCCAACAAGAGCGACCTGCCGCCGCGCCGCGAATGTGCAGAGACCTGGCGGGATCAGCTTTTCGCGCAGATGCCCGATATCCGCCTTATGGTCATTTTGGGCACTTATGCGCAACGCTGGCATCTGGGGCCGAAAGTGGCGCGCGAAGGGGTCAACAATGTTGTCAGCCGCTGGCATGATTTCTACGAGGCTGAGGGGGGCCTGAAGCGCTTCGTGCTGCCCCATCCCTCCTGGCGCAACAATGCCTGGCTCAAGCGCAATCCCTGGTTTGAGGCGGATGTGCTCCCCGTTCTCAAGCGCGATGTGCGCGAAACGCTGTCCGGCTTCCCGCAGGACTGAAGTTGAAGTTGTTGGAGGGGTGGGCTGAAATGCCTGCCGGGTTTCAGAAAAGCTGGATATGTGACTTGAAGCCCAGCATCGCCGCATCCTTGAGGCGGCGCTGCATGCCGGGGTGGAAGTAATACTGGAAGTCCGGCGCGAAGGTGACGCCCCGCGTGACGTGAATGCGGTACATCGCCTCAAGCGTGCTGCCCCAGCGTTGGATGCCGTAAGAGCCCCACATCAGCGGCCCGCTGGCGGTATCGCCGACATTGTTCCAGAACGGCGTGCCGTTGGGCGGCGACATGCCGTGCGCCATCTGAAAGGCCTGCGCGCGCCGCGTATATCTGTCAGACCCGGTATAGGAGAACGCGACCCCTACCGTATCGAGAGGACGGGAAGGCCAGAAACCGGTATCCACCAGGCCGACTTCATAAAGCTTGCCGCGCATGGAGGTGCTGGGATTGTTCCAGTAGGCACCGGCGAAGGCGATCAGGCCGCCTTCCATCGTGTCACGGGTATGGTGGCGCAGGATCATCTGGTCTGCCAGCGCCCAGATGCCCCAGCCGAAATGGCGCAGCCTGCCGGTACCGGGTACCAGAAAGCCGTCAGGCGTATACATGTTGGCTTTGGCATTGTTGCGCGCATCCGGCGGGTTGTAGACGCCCAGGAAATGCCGCGAAGTGTCGGGCGCTGCGCCAACCTTGTAATGGCCCTGCAGGCGGTCAGCACCGAATTGCGGCTCCCACCCGACTTCCACGGGGATCTGGACGCCGCTGATCTCAGCGCCGTTGAACTTGAAGCCCGTCCGGTTCTCATGCGTCGTGTAGATCCCCCGGTCAGGGAAATAGGCACCGACCTGGATGTAGATATTGTTGGTTGGCCGGCCACGCACGCGTATGCCCCAATCCGTTCCGGGATAGGAGGAGCGGGTATAGGAATCGGTAGAGGTCTTGGGATTGCCGCAGAAGGCATTGTTCATGAAGTTGCAGTAGATCGGGCTGTTGGAATAATCCCACAGCATCGACATGCGCCCTGCTGCGATATTGAGCCGACCGTTGAACAGCGTCTCTTCGCCGTAGAAGAACACGAGATGGAAGAAGACGTTGCCGCCGCCGCCATAGATCTCGGAGCTTGGGTTGATGTTGTCGCCGAACATGCGGCTGGCGGGAATGCCGTAACGCCCGACGCCGATGATATGCGTCTCAAAGCCCTTGAGCCCGGCCAGTTTTTCCCAGTCGATATCATTTTCAAGACTGTATTGTCCGGCATTGCTCGCGCCCTGCTTCAGGCCCAGCCCTTTGCGGGGTGAGGTGATGGCGCCGGCGAATTCATTGGTGTTGTCCAGCATGATCGCCACGCCGCGGTCACGCAGCCATTTGTTCCAGTGCATGTTGGGGAAGATGGCTTCCGGATTGGGCAGGGGCGGGGCGCCGCTGATCAGGTTCTGCTGGTCAAGGGGCAGGTTGACGCGCTGGCTGAGCGCCATGCCGTTTTCATCAAAAATGCCGTACTGGACCGGGTCGTAAACCTTCCAGTGCTTATAGGGCAGCGTAATGTGGCTGATCATGTTGGGCGCCGCACTCTCGGCCAGCGCGCCCGGCCTGCGGGGCAGCAGGGGATCGGAGCTGTAGGAGGCGGCGCGGAGGGTGGCTGGCAGCTTTCTGGCAAAGGACCTGGCTGCTGCGAGAGCGGCAGGGGAAGACTCGTTGGGCTGCAGCAGCGGCAGTGAAGAGGGGGGCGTGGGATGTGAATAAGAAGTTGCGATGAAATTGATCGCGCCGAGATCAGGCGTCTCTTCTGCGCCCTGGCCGGCACCGGGCTGGCGCAGCAGAGAGGAATCCGGCAGGCGCGCCGGTGCCTGTGAAGAGGTCGACTGTTTTGGAAACAGCATCCAGAGCCTGTTTTCCGGCAGGTCTGTGGTGACAAGCGGCCGGAAAACCTGCGGCACCATCGGGGCTACAAAAGCATGCGTGCCTGAAACCCGGTCGAGCTGGGCAGTTGTGGGCAGAGGCGGGCGGCCTGCACCTGCACTACCTGCACTATAGGCTTGGGAGATCAGTGAGGTCTGAAAACTGAGACCCGCCGCAAGGCGGAGCAGGTTCAGAAGGACCAGGACCACCAGCAGGGAGAAGGACAGGAGAATCCGCAACGCAGTCCGGGCGAGAAAACGCGGCGCTGAGGCTGGCACGGATCTCTCCTTTCTGCTTGGGGGGTACCGTTTGTCTTGTCCCTGGGGACCGGCAGAACCGAGGCACGCTGTCCTGGGACAGCAAAAGAGGGGTCTCAGGCCGCAACATAACTGCTTTTGCAGGTGAGAACAGGGGAAAAACCCTGTAGGCGCCCTGTCTCACATAATCGTCACTTTCAGGCCACAGATGCGTGGACGCGCCGATAAAGCCGTGAAAGAGGTGTTGGAAATCAGTCCAGGGAAATCACCCTGGGGAAATACCCCCGGAGAAAACAGCCCCTGAACCGCGGGAAGCGGTCAGGGGCTGTGAGCGGCAGGACTGCCTGGCGTTGCGATAGGCTGCCCGGCCGTTACTTGCCGGCCGATTTTTCTTTAGCAGCTGCGGCAATGCCTTCCTGAATGGTCTTTTCGGCTGCCGCCTTGTCGGCCCACCCCGAAACTTTGACCCACTTGCCGGGTTCCAGGTCCTTGTAACGCTCGAAGAAATGGCCGATCGCCTGGCGCGTGATCTCCGGTAGGCCATCAACGGATTTCACGTCATGATACAGGGGATGGACCTTGTCGTGGGGCACGCAGATGATCTTTTCATCCTGACCGCTTTCATCTTCCATTTTCAGCATGCCGATGGGCCGCGCCCGGATCACGCAGCCCGGCACGACCGCATCAGGGGTCAGGACGAGCGCATCCACCGGGTCGCCGTCGGCAGCCAGCGTGTTGGGGATGAAGCCGTAAGCCGCCGGATAGGCCATCGGGGTGAACAGGAAGCGATCGACAAAGAGCGCGCCACTGTCCTTGTCCACCTCATATTTGACCTGTGAGCCCTGGGGAATTTCAATAACGACATTGACGTCTTCCGGCACGTTCTTGCCGGGGGAAATCTTGGAGAGATCCATGATGTGCTGCACCTGTTCATAAACGTAGAAAAAAAGGACACCTTCGTCCGGACCTGAGACCGGACGGCATTCCGTCGGCCCGCCTGTGCCTGCCAGGGCAGTGGGCGCTGGCAAGCTACAGACCGACCATGGGTTCTAGTTTCTACCCTCATCTTTCCACCGGATGCCAGTATCAGCCTCTTTGCGGGCGCCCCGGCGGAGGCCGGCACTGCAAAAACAGGCTTGAAAAATCTTCCTATATTGCGCAATTTCCTGCCACGCCTGTGCGCCCGTAGCTCAACTGGTTAGAGCTGGCCGCTCATAACGGCTTGGTTGCGGGTTCAAGTCCTGCCGGGCGCAGGGCGTGCTGCAGGAGGCATTCGGGACCCGCGTACCCCAGCTGCAGCCGGCAGTCGGCCAAAACAGGCTGCAGTTCCGTTTGACGGTCCCGTGTCTGCTGCCAGTGGCTTCTGCCAGCGCTGCCTTTCTCCGGGCTGAAAGCGTTATCCCGACGGTTCCGCATCCGCCGCCACATCATTCACGCTTTTTTTACGGGCGTGACTTTCAAGGAGATCCCTCATGGCCGCTTACCAGTATGTTTATGTCATGAAGGACCTGACCAAGGCCTATCAGGGCGGGCGCGAAGTCTTCAAAGGCATTACGCTGTCTTTCGTGCCAGGGGCCAAGATCGGCGTTCTGGGCGTGAACGGCGCGGGCAAGTCCACCCTGCTCAAGATCATGGCCGGGGTTGAAAAGGAATATGGCGGCGAAGCCTGGGCGGCTGAAGGCGTGCGCGTCGGCTACCTGGAGCAGGAGCCGCAGCTCGACCCAAATCTGACGGTCGGTGAGAATGCCGCGCAGGGTTTCGGTGACCTCAAGAAGGCGGTTGACCGCTTCAATGAGATCTCGATGAAATTCGCCGAGCCGATGAGCGATGACGAGATGAACGCCCTGCTGGCCGAGCAGGCGGAACTGCAGGAAAAGATCGATGCGGGTGACGGCTGGGAGCTCGATCGCAAGCTTGAAATCGCTCTGGACGCCCTGCGCTGCCCTCCTGCTGACAGCCCGGTCACCCATCTTTCGGGTGGCGAAAAACGCCGTGTCGCGCTGTGCCGCCTGCTGCTCGAAAAGCCGGACCTGCTGCTGCTTGATGAGCCCACCAACCATCTCGATGCTGAAAGCGTCGCCTGGCTGGAGAAAACCCTGCGCGATTATCAGGGCACAGTCATGGTCATCACCCATGACCGCTACTTCCTCGACAATGTGACCAACTGGATTCTCGAGATCGAGCGCGGGCGCGGCTATCCGTTTGAAGGCAATTATTCCTCCTGGCTGTCGCAGAAGCGCAAGCGCCTGGAGCAGGAGGAGAAAGAGGAGAGCTCCCGCCAGCGTGCCCTGGCGGCAGAGCAGGAGTGGATTGCAAGCTCGCCCAAGGCCCGCCAGGCCAAGAGCAAGGCGCGTATCACCCGTTATGAGGAAATGCTGGCTGCCGGGCAGGAGAATGCCGGCGGCACGGCCGAGATCGTCATCACGCCGGGCCCCCGCCTGGGCGGCACGGTGATCGAGGCGGAGAATCTCAGCAAGGGCTTCGGGGACCGCGAGCTGATCGACGGGCTGAATTTCAAGCTGCCCCCTGGCGGCATTGTCGGGGTGATCGGCGCCAATGGCGCAGGCAAATCCACCCTGTTCAAGATGATCACCGGCCTTGAGAAGCCTGATGAGGGCGAGCTGCGGGTCGGAGATACGGTCAAGCTCGGTTATGTGGACCAGTCGCGTCACACCCTTGATGACAACAAGACGGTCTGGGAAGAGATCTCGGGCGGCACGGACGTGATCCATCTCGGCAAGCGCACCGTTCCTTCACGTGCCTATGTCGGCGCCTTCAACTTCAAGGGATCCGACCAGCAGAAGCGCGTCGGCGTGCTGTCGGGCGGTGAGCGCAACCGCGTGCACCTGGCCAAGATGCTCAAGGAGGACAACAACGTCATCCTGCTCGATGAGCCGACCAACGACCTGGACGTCGACACTCTGCGCGCCCTTGAAGATGCCCTGGCCAACTTCGCCGGCTGTGCCGTGGTCATCACCCATGACCGCTGGTTCCTCAACCGTCTGGCCACCCATATCCTGGCTTTTGAGGGCGACAGCCACGTGGAATGGTTTGAAGGCAATTTCGAGGATTACGAAGAAGACAAGCGCCGGCGCCTCGGTCCGGATGCAACTGAGCCGAGCCGGATCCGCTACCGCCCCATCGCGCGCTGAGTTCCCCGAGCCTAAGGGCAGACGCTGAACGCGGGTTCTGAACTGTCAGTGCCCGGAAGGGGCTGGGTCTCAACAGCGGAAGGGAGACGGGGTGCGGCGGCTTGAACTGCACACGGCGCGTTTGGTTCTGGGCCCTGTCGGATGGCAGGATATGGAAGACATGGCCCGGCTCAAGGCGCATGCCGGCGCATTCGGCCGCATGTTGGGCGGGGTGCGCAGCCGTATGGAAGCGGAGCGGGAAATGGCCCAGGACGTGGCCTTCTGGGGTGCGCGGGGCTTCGGCATCTTCACCATCCGCGAAAAGGGTGTTTTCCTGGGAATGACCGGTGTCCACGATCGGCCTGACGGGCGGGGACTGGCCTTGCGCATCGCTCTTTTCCCCACCGCCTCGGGCCGGGGTGTGGCGCGTGAGGCAGCGGGGCGTGCCCTTGCCTTCGTGCTGGAGAACGGCGCTGATCGCGTGATCGGCATCGCGCGGGAGGATAACCTGCCTTCACGGATCGTGCTGGGCAGCATCGGCATGGCCCATGTGGAGACCTTCATGCGCAATGCCACACGCATGTTTCTCTATGAACGCCGCCGCCATCCGCATGTTCTGCCCCTTTCCGGCCCCGGGGACAGAGCCTGAGCGGCGGCGCTGTGCACAGGACTGGTTTTCACCTGGGTTTCATGGTTCGATCACGTCACATTAATGAACCATCCCGACAGGAGAATCTGTTTCATGGGGTCCCGCATTCTTCCCCGCAAGACGCGTGTTTTCATTGACGGTGAAGCGGGCACGACCGGGCTTGGCATCAGGCAGCGTCTTGAAGCCCTGCCAGCCTCCTGCGCTATCGAGTGCCTGAAAATTCACCCAGGATTGCGCAAGGACCCCGAAGCCCGCTTTGCCATGATGGAGCAGGCCGACATCACCGTTCTGTGCCTGCCTGACGATGCGGCGCGCGAAGCTGTGGCACTGGGGGAGGGATCAGGCACGCGCTTTCTCGATGCGAGCACGGCGCACCGGGTGAGCAAGGGCTGGGTTTACGGGCTGCCGGAACTTGAGAGCGGGCAGGCAGGCCGGATCCGCCACGCCAGGCATGTCAGCAATCCCGGCTGTTATGCGACAGGGGCCATCGCTCTGCTGCGCCCACTGGTGCAGGCCGGTGTGCTGCCGGCTGAGGCTGCGGTGTCCATCAACGCCGTTTCCGGCTATAGCGGCGGCGGCAAAAAAATGATCGAAGCCCACGCACGCGATGGCGGGCCCGCTTTCAAGCTCTACGGGCTGGACCTGCAGCACAAGCACCTGCCGGAAATCACGCAGTACAGCGGCCTGGCCCACCAGCCTCTGTTCGTGCCCTCAGTGGGGCATTTCCCCCAGGGCATGATCGTCTCCATCCCCCTGCACCTCGTGCATCTGCCAGGCTGCCCCTCGGTATCCGATCTCCGCCGGATCCTGCAGGAAGCTTATCCTGACGAAACGCCTGACGGAGCGGAAAGTGTGGTGCGGGTGATCCATGCTGAGGAAACAGGGACAGAGCTGCTTGCTGACAGCCTGGCCGGCGATGACCGCATGGAGCTGCGGGTGCACGGTCGTGGCGGGCAGGCTGTGCTGACGGCGCGGCTCGACAATCTCGGCAAGGGGGCGTCGGGGGCAGCTGTGCGCAACCTGCTGCTGATGAGCGGTCAGACCCTGCCGCCGCTGACTGGCTGAGGGGCTCAGCTTGTCAACCCTGCTGGGCGTTGTTATGGTCGCGCCCTTCAGATTCCTCCCTGTACAGAGCCGCCCGCCTTGCGGGAAAGGGCAGAAACAGGAGGTGGTGCCAGGGGCCTGCCCCTGCACAGGCGAGAGTGGCGGAACGGTAGACGCAGTCGACTCAAAATCGACCGCCGCAAGGCATAGGGGTTCGAGTCCCCTCTCTCGCACCAGCTTCAGACAATTCGGTTAAGTTGATGCTCTGCCTGGTCGGTGGACGGGCAGTTGCAGCTTGCCTGCTTTGCCTGTTGTCCTGCGGGTGCAGTCTGTCTCAGCTTGTCAGCTCTTAAGGAATGCCCGAACAAGCAGTCCGACCAGTAATCAACCATTATAATACATGTATAAAATAAGTAAATTAGTACTAAGCATGATAAATTCATGGGTTAAAATACTTTAATATTAAACCCCGTTGCCGAATCACGAATCACCGTTGTAGATTAGTGGTTGAAGTCATTTCGTATTATTGGCCAAAATAAAAAATGGCCAAAATAAAAATACTCATTTCAGAGATATTTTTAAACGGAGTATGAAATGTCAGCTACCGGGAATCGCTTGGTTACTTTCCACAGCCCGCTAAAGATGCAGGTTGATACTTACAAATACCCTGAACTTACGATGCCCAACGGCAAGAAGGCGCCGCATGCCGTCATCGTAAAGATCATTACCACCAACATCTGCGGCAGTGACCTGCACATCTATCGCGGCTCTTTCGCCGTGCCGCCGGGAATGACCATGGGTCACGAGATGACGGGTGAGGTAATCGAGGTCGGATCAGACGTCGAGTTCATCAAGAAGGGCGATCTCGTTTCAGTGCCTTTCAATGTGGCTTGCGGGCGCTGCAACAACTGCCGTCACATGCGCACCGATGTCTGTGAAAACGTCAATGGCGACCAGACCTTTGTCATTGATAAAGCCACCCAGCACGTCGATTGCGGCGCTTACGGCTTCAATCTCGGCCCGGATGTGAAATCCCTGGACACGGCCAGCGGCTGGGCCGGCGGCCAGGGTGACTATCTGATGGTCCCCTATGCCGACTTCAACCTGCTGAAGTTCCCCGACAAATCTGCGGCCATGGCCAAGATTCGTGATCTGACGCTCCTGTCCGACATCCTGCCGACTGCCTTCCACGGCTTTGCTTCGCCGGATTGGCCTGCCGCACCTTCCTTCGGCGTGGGCCAGAGCGTTCTGATCTTCGGTGCCGGCCCTGTCGGGCGCTGTGGCGCTGCTGTTGCCAAGCTGCTTGGCTATGGCGCCATCATCGTGGCCGATTACCTGCAGGAGAGGCTGGACCTTCTCAAGCCGCATGGCGTTGAGACCATCAACCTTTCTGATGGCATGCCGATCGAGGACCACCTTGAGCGCATTACCGGCAGCCGCACGGTTGACCGCGTGATTGATTACGTCGGCGTCGATTGCCGTGGCTTCGGGCCCGAGGCCAATGTGCCGGTGGAAAACTCGGTCACTTCTGCCCTGCTCAAATATGTCCGCTTCGGCGGCATGACCAGCACTGTTGGCGTCTATTGCGCCAATCCGCTCGCCAGCAAGGCTGATTACAAGTCCGGCTCGATGGAAACGGAATGGGCGCAGGCCTGGATCAAGTCGCCGCGGATGTCTGCAGGCCAGTCGCCGACGATGAACTACAATTACGGGCTTATGCAGGCCATCCTGTATGACCGCATGCCGTACCTGACGCCGATGCTGAACACGACCATCATCACCCTTGATGAGGTGCCTGAGGCTTACCAGCTGTTTGCTGAAGGATCGCCTTACAAATACGTGATCGATCCGCATGGCTCCGTTTCGGGTCAGGTGCCCAAAGGCCTGAATCCGGACAAGCTTTCCGCTGAACGCCTGGCTCCCCTCAAAGGGGATCCGCTGGCGCTGGGTCTGCCCGGCAACCGCTGAAAAACGGAAACGCTTTTTGCAAAAAGGGGGTCTTTCTCTTCGGAGGGAGGCCCTCTTTCCGCTTTTTGCGGGCGTGCTTGCAGCAGGGGGCGCTGTTTCCTTGACGTTGCGCGCCTCTTCCTACTACTTCTGCACAATCAACCGTCACGTTCCGTGTCCGGATGCCAGGTGTCTGGCACGACCGGCAGACGGAACGGGGATCCCTTTACGCATTGAGGCCGGCAGCTGGCCGAAGGATGAATTGATGAGCGCGAACATGACCGACGAGAAGGCCCTGCGTCACCTGGCTTCTGAACTTTCCACCCTCTCCAAGGACTTCAACCACCTGCGCAATAAGGCCCTGGAAGAGCACCATGCCGAACGTACCCCGCAGGCCGGGGCGTTTGAAGTGGAAAGCGAGACGCTGGATGAGGCCATCAACCAGCTGGAACAGATTGAAAACGAACGCAAGGCCGGGCCGCTTTCCGCTGACTCTGAAAAGAAGGTCGCGCTGCTGCACAAACTCGTCACCGACATGAAAGGCAAGCTGCCTGTCGACAGGAAGTAAGCTGCTTCCACGCCTCAGGCCTGCAAAGCCTGAGACACGGTAAACCCCTGTTCCGGTCCGATCGCACCTGTTTCTGAAGAGCTGTGTGTGAGAGGGGCGGACGGGGTTTTTCAGTTTTGGGGAGGACGTTGGGAAGCCGCCATGCCCGATCGGACTCTCCTTTGCTTGGCGTCCAGCCCAGCTTGACGTCCGATAGGGGGCGTGTCACCACAGGGAACGTCACTGCGGGCCTCTCTATCTGAGAGAAAATATCCGAAACACCTTGCGCGCAGCGCAGGACCCCTGCTTTCATTGGCGGATCTCTTCTTCCCCATGTCTTTCCCCAAGCCTGCCCTCCGGCCGGCACGCCCTTATTTTTCCTCCGGTCCCTGCGTCAAGCGGCCCGGCTGGAGCGCGGAGGTTCTAGCCTCAGCGCTGGTAGGGCGGTCGCATCGCTCGCCTGAGGGGCGGCAACGGCTTCAGGAAGTGATCACGCGCTCCAGAGACCTGCTGGGCATCCCGCAGGACTGGCGCGTGGGCATCGTGCCTGCTTCCGATACCGGGGCGGTTGAAATGCTGCTCTGGGCGCTGGCCGGCCAAGAACACAGCCGCCCGTCTGAAGCCCCAGGAAACGCAACAGATCTGAAGCCGAAATCTTCCAGACGTTCCATGGACGTGCTGGCTTTTGAGAGTTTCTCCGCCTCCTGGGCCCAGGATGTCAGTGAAGCCCTGGGGCTGGAAGAGGTCCGGACCCTGAGCGCGCCTTACGGCCAGCTGCCCGATCTCACGCAGGTGAACTGGAACCATGATGTGGTGGTGACCTGGAACGGCACCACATCAGGCGTCTGCCTGCCGGGGCCTGACAGTATTCCCGCCCATCACGGGGGCCTGGTGATCTGCGATGCCACCTCTGCCGCCTTTGCCATGGATCTCCCCTGGGAACGCCTCGATGCGGTGACCTGGTCATGGCAGAAGGCGCTGGGCGGTGAAGCGGCGCATGGTATGGTGGCGCTGAGCCCGCGCGCTGCGGCGCGACTGGAGGAAGGGGCGGCGCGACCCCTGCCCAAGATCTTCCGCCTGACGAAAGGCGGCAGGATGATCGAGGGCATTTTCGCCGGTGATACCATCAACACGCCTTCCATGCTGTGCGTCGAGGATGCGCTTGACGGTCTGCGCTGGGCTGAGCGCATCGGGGGCCTGCCCGCCCTCAGGCAGCGCGCGCGCAAAAACCTGGCGCTTGTCGCGCAATGGGTGGCGCAGCGGGAGTGGATAAGCTTTCTGTGTGAAACGCCTGCCCAGCGTTCCTGCACCTCGATCTGCCTAAAATTCACAGCGCCATGGTTTGAAGCGCTCAGCAGGGCGGACCAGGCCGGGGCTGTCAGGCATTTCACCGGTCTTCTGGCCGCTGAGCAGGCCGGTTATGATCTGGCAGCCCATCGTGACGCCCCGCCCGGACTGCGGATCTGGGGCGGGGCCACGGTGGAGGCAGCAGATATCGCAGCCCTGCTGCCCTGGCTCGACTGGGCCTATGCGCAGACGCGCAGGGCCTTTGCAACTGACGTCCTGCCTGAACTGAAGGAGCCAGGCGCATGAATCCGCTGACCGACCGGCCCAGCCCGGCCCTGTTGCCCATGGGCTTTGTGGATCTCCTGCCAGGAGAGGCGGAAGCGGAGGCGGCCGGCATTGCAGGCGTGATGGAGATTTTCGCCCGTCATGGCTACGAACGGGTGCGACCGCCCCTGCTGGAATATGAAAGCAGCCTGCTGAGCGGAGCCGGTGAGGCGCTGGCAGAGCAGAGCTTTCGGCTGCTCGATCCTGCTTCCCACCGCATGATGGCCCTGCGGCCTGACATGACCACGCAGATCGCCCGCATGGCTTCAGTGCGGCTCAGCGACCAGCCGCGCCCCCTGCGCCTGTCCTATTCTGGCGACTGCGTGCAGGTCGGCACGGCCGGGCGTGAAACGGACCGTCAGGTGCCTCAGGTAGGCCTGGAGCTCATCGGTCCCGACCTGCCGGCGGCAGATGCGGAAGTTGTGGCCGTGGGAGCGGAAGCGCTGGATTTCCTGGGAATTGACGGGATCTCCTTTGATCTTTCCATCCCAGCTCTGGTCTGGGCGCTGCTTGAGGAAGTGCCTGCAGCCCAGCGCGTGCCGCTGGTCAATGCGCTGGACCGCCGCGATGCGGCAGCTGTTGCGCAACATGCCGGTGCGCAGGCAGGTCTTTTCCTGGCTCTGATGCAGGCTGCAGGCAATGCCGACAGCGCGCTGGAGAAGCTGGAACAGCTCGACCTGCCAGAGGCGCTTGCCGGTCATGTGCAGCGTCTGCGCGCCAGTATCGAGGCGATCGGAAAAAGGGTGCCTGGGCTGAAGCTGACGGTCGATCCGGCTGATTTCAGGGGGTGGCGCTATCATACAGGCATCTGCATGACGGTGTTTTCCACCCGCTCGCGTGAAGAGCTGGGGCGCGGCGGGCGTTACCTGGCCGGCAATGAGCCTGCCTGCGGGCTGACCCTGCGTCCTCAGGCGCTGCTGCGGGTGGCACGCCTGCCGGTGCCGCGCCCGCGCTGCCTTGTGCCTGAAACCCTGCCCCAGGCAAGCCGGCAGGCTTTGCATGAGGCCGGTTATGCCACCGTGTCCGCCCTGGCAGCGCCCGAAAGCCCTGGCGGGGAGAGCCTGCCGGAAGCGATGCGCACACTGGCCCGCAAGCTGTGCTGCAGTCACGTATGGCAGAACGGAAAGGTTCAGGTCCTGTAAAGGACAAGTGGGAAACGAGTTTTTTGAGCAAGCCGCGCCAGAATGGCAAGGCGGGCATTTCGTGTGGAGAGTGCAGAACAGATGTCCAACGTAACCGTGATCGGCACCCAGTGGGGCGATGAAGGCAAAGGCAAGATCGTCGACTGGCTGGCCAGCCGGGCTGATGTGGTGGTCCGTTTTCAGGGCGGCCACAATGCCGGCCATACGCTCGTGGTGGGCGATCAGGTCTACAAGCTGTCGCTGCTGCCTTCAGGCCTGGTGCGTGGCAAGCGCGGCGTGATCGGCAATGGCGTGGTGGTGGACCCCGAAGCCCTTCTGGCCGAGATCGACCGCGTCTCGGCGCAGGGCCTGAAAGTGACGCCCGAGACCCTGGCTGTCTCTGAAACCGCGCCCCTGATCCTGCCCTTTCACGGTGCGCTGGACCGGGCGCGTGAAAAAGCGCGTGGCAGCCACAAGATCGGCACCACCGGCCGCGGCATCGGCCCCGCTTATGAAGACAAGGTGGCACGCCGCGCCATCCGCCTGTGTGACCTGGCCGAGCCGGAAACGCTGGACTGGAAGCTTGACGAGCTTCTGCTGCATCACAATACCCTGCTGAAAGGCCTCGGCGCGCCGACCTACACCAAGCAGGAACTCCTGGACTGGCTGGCCGCCATCACGCCGCGCCTGCTGCCTTACGCCCGCCCGGTCTGGGACGACCTTGATGAGGCCGGGCGCAAGGGCGAGCGCATCCTTTTCGAAGGGGCGCAGGCGGTGATGCTGGACGTCGATCACGGGACCTACCCGTTCGTTACCAGTTCCAACACAGTTGCGGCCACGGCGGCCAGCGGCAGCGGCATGGGGCCCAAAGCCATCGGTTTCGTCCTGGGCATCGCCAAGGCCTATACCACCCGGGTGGGCGAAGGGCCTTTTCCTTCAGAGCTGTTTGATGATGTCGGCCGCGGTCTTGGTGAACGCGGTCATGAATTCGGCACTGTGACAGGGCGTCCGCGCCGCTGTGGCTGGTTTGACGCGGTCATGGTCAGGCGCGCGGTGCGGGTCGGCGGGGTGACCGGCCTGGCCCTGACCAAGCTGGACGTGCTTGACGGCATGGAGGAAGTGGCGATCTGCGTCGGTTATGAGCTGGACGGCAAGCGCCTGGACAGCTTTCCCTCCGCGCCGGGGGCGCAGGCGCGGGTGAAACCGGTCCTGGAGAAAATGCCCGGTTGGTCGGAAACGACCGCAGGCGCGCGCAGCTGGGCTGAACTGCCGGCCAATGCCGTCAAGTATGTGCGCCGCATCGAAGAGCTGACCGGCGCACCCGTGACCCTGCTTTCTACCAGCCCGGAACGTGACGACACGATCCTGATGCAGGATCCTTTCGTCGCCCGCTGAGAAGGCGGTGAGACGCGTGTCCTGCAAGTGCCGGGATAAAGCGCTTCAGAGCCTACTCTTCTGGCTCTCCAAGCGTGGAACCGACCAGCCCGCGTGCGTAGTCTTCAGCTGAGAAGGGACGCAGGTCTTCCGCCTTTTCCCCGACGCCCACCAGGTGCACGGGCAGTTTGAACTGCTCGGCCAGGGCCACGACAATGCCGCCGCGCGCCGAGCCGTCCAGCTTGGTCACCACCAGCCCCGTGACATCGACGAGCTCCCGGAAAACGCGCACCTGCTCAATGGCGTTCTGGCCGGTCGTGGCGTCCAGCACCAGCAGGACGCTGTGGGGGGCGTCGGGGTCGAATTTCTTCATGACGCGGATGATCTTGGCCAGCTCTTCCATCAGCGCGCTCTTGTTGTGCAGGCGTCCGGCCGTATCAACCAGCAGGATGTCCGTCTGCTTTTCCGTGGCGCGTTTGAGGCCGTCATAGGCCAGGCCGGCCGCATCGGCACCCGGCTTGCCGGCAATGACTTCAGCACCGGCCCGCTCGCCCCAGACCTGCAGCTGCTCCACCGCTGCCGCGCGAAAGGTGTCTCCGGCCACCATCATGACCGACTTGCCTTCCTCACGGTAGAGATGGGCCATCTTGCCGATGGTGGTGGTCTTGCCGGTCCCGTTGACGCCGACCACCAGCACCACATGCGGCTTTCTGCCCGGATCGGGGGTGAAGGGCACGGCCACAGGCTGCAGCACTTTGGCGACTTCAGTGGCCAGCGTGTTGCGGATCTCCTCGCCCGTCACCTGCTGGCCGAAACTGGTGTCGCGGAACCTGGAGATGATGCGTTCCGCCACGCTGGGGCCGAGATCGGCGGCAATCAGCTCATCTTCCAGTTCCTCCAGGGTCGCGTCATCAAGAAGGCGCTTGGAGAACAGGGCGCTGAGCTGGGCGTTGGACCGCGAGAGGCCCTCTTTGAGTCGTGAGAAAAATCCTGCCATGGCTCAAGAGATGTCGCCGGGCCCCGGAGACGTCAAGGGTGCGGATCTCCGGGGCGAAGGCTGAGAGGCACGCCGTGAAGTTTCCCGTCTGCAACCCGGGTGACGCGGAAGCGATGGAGCTTTTCCGGCTGCAGGCCTGCCGGGATACCGGGGCGCTCGGGAGAGAGGGCATCAAGCTCAAAGGCGGCGAACTCGGGCGTGTGGCCCCTGGTCGGCGTTTCCATCAGCACTTCGGTTTCGCGGCCGACAAAGCGGGCGAGGAAAGCATCGCGATTGGTGTAGCCCAGCTGGCGTAGCCTGGCGGCACGTTCCTGGCGCAGGGCGCGAGGAAGGGCCGGCATGCGCGCAGCTGGCGTGCCGGGGCGCTCGCTGTAGGGAAAGACGTGCAGAAACGGCAGGCCGAGTTCTTCAATGAACCGGTAGCCTTCTTCAAACAGCGCGTCGGTTTCGGTGGGAAAGCCCGCGATCAGGTCAGCGCCGAAGCCGGTATCGGGCCTCAGCCTGCGGACTTGCTGCACCAGCTTGCGGACATTTTCCGTCAGGTGCCGGCGCTTCATGCGCTTGAGAATAAGGTCTGCCCCGGCCTGCAGGGAAAGGTGCAGGTGCGGCATGAAGCGCGGTTCTTCAGCCAGAAGCTGCCAGAGTGCCCGGTCGCCGATGTGGATATCAAGCAGGGTGGGATCGATGGAGGAGAGGCGCAGCCTGGCGATGTCGGGAACGCTGTCCAGCAGCGTCTGGCAGAGCGCGCCCAGCGACCGGCCGCTTTCCTGCCAGGAGGCGATGTCCACCCCGGTCAGGACGAGCTCGACATGGCCGGCTTCAGCCAGGGCGCGGGCGCGGGTGATAATTTCGTCTTGCGGCAGGCTGCGTGCTGCCCCGCGCCCGAAGGGGATGATGCAGAAAGTGCAGCGGTGGTCGCAGCCCTGCTGCACCTGCAGCAGCGCACGCGTGTGGCGTGAGGGCGGCAGGCCGGGAGCGGCCCCTGCCTCCACGCCCCAGCTTGCCGGGTTGAGCTTGGTGCCGTTGGCCACCACCTGGCTGACGCCTGGCAGGGCGCGCCAGGAATCGGGCGCGCGTTCTGAGGCGCAGCCTGTCACGATGATGCGCGCCTGGGGATTCTGGCGGTGGGCCCGGCGGATGGCCTGGCGCGCCTGCCGCTCGGCTTCCGCGGTGACGGTGCAGGTGTTGACGATGATGGTCGGAGGCGCGTCAGCCCCCTCGCGGCGTGCCAGTCGGGCGTAATGGCCCATGGCATCGCTTTCATGCGCGTTGAGCCGGCAGCCGAATGTCAGCAGGGAAACCGTTTCGTCTTTGTCAGAAATATTGTCCTCACCGCTGCTCACAGCCCTGGCCCTCGCTGTCCTGACCAGGAGGTGGCAGCGGGATCAAAAGTGCCGCTGAAGACTTTCACCGCCGGTCCGGTCATTTCCACCGTGCCGCTCTGCCCGTCCGTCCCCTCGTGCCAGGTGATCTCCAGGCTGCCGAGTTCCATCTCCACCCTGCAGTGCCGCTCCACCAGGCCACGGCGCACGGCATTCACAACCGCAGCACAGGCGCCCGAGCCGCAGGCGGGCGTCAGCCCCGCTCCCCGTTCCCAGACGCGCAGGCGCATATGGCGTGGCGAGAGGATTTCGGCAAAGCCGATATTGGCGCGTTCGGGAAAGAGGGGGTCTTTTTCAAGCATGGGCCCCAGAAGGGCTGCGTCCTCAATGACGTGGAAAAGCGTGGCGTGCGGGTTGCCCATCGAACAGGCCGCTCCGTCCAGTTTTTCTCCCTCTTTCACATGGTCCGTTGCGCGCGGCGCGTTGAGCGGCAAGGCGCGCGTGTCACAGGGTTCCGAAAGCGGCACGTCCTGCCAGGCTGTCAGGGGCCTTCCCATCTGGACGCGTATCTCTCCGCCGGGCAGGCAGGTGGTGGGCAGCAGGCCGTGTTGTGTCTGCAGGGTCGGGCTGCCTCCCAGCAGGGCAGCGACACAGCGCGAGGCATTGCCGCAGGCGCCTGCTTCTGAGCCGTCAGGATTGGAGAACCTGACCTGCACATCCGCTCCTGGCCTGCTTGGCGCTGCAAGGGTCACCAGCTGGTCACAGCCGATGCCGGTGCGGCGGTCGCACAGGGCTGCGATCTGGCGCGGGGTCAGGGAGGACGGGGCGCTGCTGTTGCCGCCCTGGGCCTCTGCACGGAAATCGATGATGACGAAATCGTTGCCGAGTCCGTGCATTTTGGTGAAGGCAAAGCTCATGTCGTGCCTTATAAAGGGGTTGAAAGACCGCATCCAGCCACGCCATCAATGGCGCCTGTGCGCGGTCCGGCATTCTGTCCGGGCCGTGGTCCTGATCCCCGTTCTGCCATCACTCTGTTTCCAGGAGCTTCCGTCCATGACCCTGAAGGGCCTTCATGAAAAAGCCTTCACCCAGGCCAGCAGCGAACCGGACGCCCAGTTCTTCGCCCAGCACAATCCTGAAACCCTCCTCGATCTCGGGGCGCGAACCGCCATCACCGCTCTCTACCGGACCAGCCTGCCCGTGGGCGGGCGCACGCTTGATCTCATGTGCGGCCCAGACAGCCACCTGCCGGAGGATGCGACGTTTCAGGAATTCATCGGGCTTGATGTGTGCAACAAGCTGATGGATGAGAACAAGGCGCTCAACGGGCGGGCGATCGTGGATCTCAACGCCCAGCCCAGCCTGCCCTTTTCGGAAAACAGCTTTGACGGGGTGCTGCTGTGCAACGGTCTGCCTTATCTGACCCAGCCGGAAGCGGTTCTCAAGGAGGTGGTGCGCGTTCTCAAGCCGGGTGCACCGCTCATCCTTACGTTTAATGACCGTTTTTTCCCCGCCAAGGCGACGGCGATCTGGCAGGCCCTGGAGCCGGCTGACCGCGTGCGCCTTGCAAGCGCGCTGATGAATTCCGCAGGACTGGGCGAGCTGGACACCGGTGAAGTGACGCCGCCTGAAGACCTGCCCGGCTGGCAGGATACGGTGCATGCCGTCATCGGCCGCAAGCCCCAGGCGAGCTGAGACGGCCTGAAACCGCGCTTCTGCTTGGGGAATAGTCTCTGGCAGGGGCGGGCAGATGTGGAAAAAAGGTTATTTAGTGGCGTTGAGCGTGAGAGACAGCTAGATTGAACCATATCTCCTAAAGGCTGCCGCGTTTCTGTGTGGCAGCGCGTGCAAGCCGATTGGTCAAAAAACATGCCTTTTCCCGATACTCATCCAGCCCTGACCCGTGCCCTTCAGGCCAAGGGGTATGAAAATCCCACCCCTGTCCAGGCTGCTGTCCTCAAGCCGGACCTCGAGAAGAAAGACCTCCTGGTCTCGGCTCAGACCGGGTCGGGAAAGACCGTGGCTTTCGGTCTGGCTGCTGCCCCGACCCTGCTGGGCGACAAGGACCGCCTCGGCGCGCCGGCAGCCCCTGAAGTGCTGGTCATCGCGCCGACGCGTGAGCTGGCGGGCCAGGTGCGCAACGAGCTGCAGTGGCTGTATGCGGAAACCGGTGCAGTGATCGCCCTGTGCATTGGCGGCACGGATGCCCGTCGCGAGGCGCGAATGCTGGAGCGCGGCGCGCATATCGTGGCCGGAACGCCCGGCCGGCTTTGCGACCATCTCGACCGCAAGCAGCTTGATCTCTCCAAAGTGCGCGTGGTCATTCTCGACGAAGCCGATGAAATGCTCGACATGGGCTTCCGCGAAGAGCTGGAGAAGCTGCTCGACGCCGCGCCTGCCGACCGCCGCACCCTGCTGTTCTCGGCCACCATCGCGCGTGAAATTGCGGCCTTGGCCCGCAAGTTCCAGAAAGACGCCGAGCGTATTGACGTCTCCAGCGGCCAGAAGCAGCACTCCGACATTTCCTATCGCGCCGTCGTAACGCCGCCTCATGAGATGGTGCCTTCGCTGGTCAACGTGCTGCGTTACTACAATGCGCCCACGGCCATGGTTTTTTGCAACACGCGCCAAATGGTCGGTGAAGTGCAGAAGGCCCTGCAGGAACGCGGTTTCGCTTCGGTGGCGATTTCCGGCGAGATGGGACAGAACGAGCGGACGCGCGCCATCGAGAGCCTGCGTTCAGGCCTGGCCCATGTCTGCGTGGCGACCGACGTGGCCGCTCGCGGCATTGACGTGCCGGCCCTGGGGCTGGTCATCCACGCCAGCGTTCCGACCTCTGTCGAAGCCCTGCTGCACCGCTCGGGCCGCACGGGGCGTGCAGGCCGCAAGGGCACCTGCGTGCTCATGGTGCCTTTCAATCAGCGCCGCCGCGCCGAACGCCTGCTGGCCCAGGCCCGCATCAAGGCGGAATGGGAGCCGGTGCCCACTGCTGCCCAGATCTACGCGCAGGATGCCCGCCACCTGCTCGACAGCCCGCTGCTTTCCCAACCGGCTGCACAGAGCACCGCGCCTGCCACGGAGGAAGCCGTCTCTGCTCCGGCCGCACCAGTGGCTTCTGAAGGGGCGGCTGTTGAGCACCAGCCTGCGGACATGACGGCTGAAAATGCCCCTTCCGAACAGACTGCTGACCATGCCCCTGCAGCCGAAACTGAAACCCCTGTCCCGGCAGAGGGGGAAGCTGCTGAGCATCACAGCACGGAAACGTCTGAACCCGGCACGGTGGAAAACACGCTGGCACCCACCGAGGCGCCTGAGGATATTGCCGAGCCTGATGAGCTGGTGCGTGAGCTGACGGATCATTACACAGCTGCCCAGCTTGCCAATGCGCTGGTGCGCCTGTACCGCGAGCGCCTGCCGCAGGTGGAAGATGTCCGGCCTGTCGCCGCTGATGCCCAGCGGGGTGCGCCTGCCGATTACAGCACGATGAAGGGCGCCTGGTACCGCATCGATGTGGGGCGTGAGGGAAAGGCTGATCCGAAATGGCTCATCCCGCTCATCTGCCGCATCGGGGGGATCCAGAAGCGCGATATCGGCAGCATCCGCATTTTCCCCACCTATTCCCTGTTTCAGGTCGCTGAAGACAAGGTGGCGCGCTTTGATTCCTGCCGCGCCGGGGCAGATGCTGATGAGCCCAAGATCTCACCCGCTTCCGCGCCGAAAGGGGGGTTCGCTCCCCGTGCCGGCCGCAAGCCTTTCCCCCCCCGCTCTCCCAAGCGCGAGCCTGCGCCCCGTCGTGCGCCGGGTGGTTTGAGAACAGGCGAGAAATCCAGCCGTCGCCGCAGCTGAGGCTGGAGCAGCCAGGAGCGAGTCTCTTGGGCCGGTCAGCATGAAGGGGCCGCCTTCCATGGAAGGCGGCCCCTTATGTTTGTGCAGATGTTTATGGCGCTTTGAACCTCAGACATCCCGCGCGACCGCTAGGCCGCCAGGCGCCTGGCAGGTCGGCATCATTTCGATGCGGTTGACATTGACGTGCTCCGGCAGGCTGAGAAGCCAGGAGACGGTTTCAGCAATGTCAGTGGCTGTGAGAGGCTGGGTACCTGCGTAAACCTGCCGGGCCTTGTCAGGGTCCCCAAGCCGCACGTCGCTGAATTCCGTGCCCCCGCACAGCCCGGGCTCCAGCGTGGTGACCCGCAGGCGGCTGCCGAGCAGGTCCGTGCGCAGATTGGCCATGAATTGCGCCACGAAGGCCTTGGTGGCGCCATAGACATTGCCGCCCTGATAGGGATAGATCCCCGCCGTGCTGCCGATGGCCATGAGATAGCCCCGGTTGCGCGCCTTCATGCCCGGCAGCAGGGCGCGTGTCAGTTCCACCAGGCCGGTCACATTGGTGGCGATCATGCGGTCCCAGTCATTCGGATTGCAGTCCTGTGCCGGACTGACCCCCAGCGCCAGGCCTGCATTGTTGATGAGAACGTCTATCTGCTGCCAGTCGGCAGGCAGGCTGCCGGGCAGGGCGCGCAAGGCTTCAATGTCCGTCATGTCAAGCTGGAGAGGCAGGAAATTGCCGCGCAGTCCAGGCGGCAGCCCCTGGTGGAAATCAGTCAGCCGTTCATACCGGCGTGCGCTGCCGATGACCCTGCAGCCCTCTCCAAGCAGTCGCCGGGCAATGGCCTGGCCGAAGCCTGCGCTGGCCCCGGTGACGAACACGGTTCTGCCGGCACCGTCTGGCTTCTGTGTCGGGACGTTCATCCTGTACCTCGCTCTGTAGCCCGTTGCAGAAAACTTCACGAA
This sequence comes from Oecophyllibacter saccharovorans, assembly GCF_006542375.1. Taxonomy (GTDB): domain Bacteria; phylum Pseudomonadota; class Alphaproteobacteria; order Acetobacterales; family Acetobacteraceae; genus Oecophyllibacter; species Oecophyllibacter saccharovorans. The sequence goes on from NZ_CP038143.1 coordinate 1,176,704, forward strand.
AAGCAGCGGCGCGGCCTTGTCAGAGCGTGGCACAGCACCCCATCCTTTCAGATATGAAAGCCTCTTTTATCTCTCCCCATCAAGATCTGACCGGGCGCCTTCTCGTGGCCAGCCCAGTACTGGCTGAATCCGGGTTCGGTCAGACGGTGATCTATCTGTGCAGCCATTCGCCGGAGACAGGGGCGATGGGATTGGTTCTAAACCGTAAACTGCCCTACACGGAGCTGACAGAGCTGCTGCGCCAGCTCGAGATCACCCCCAACCCTCCTAAGCGCCGCTTCCGCCTGGGCATGGGAGGTCCGGTTGAGCCGGGACGGGGCTTTGTCCTCCACAGTGCGGACTGGTCGGAAGGAGAAGACGATCAGGAGGATGAAAAGAAAGCTGAAACAGCCAAGACGGAGGCTGCAGGCGGCGCTCCGATGGCCGAGGTCAGCGCCAGCATCGAGATCCTGAAGGCCCTGGCCAAAGGGGGCGGTCCGGAGAAAGCGGCGATGTTCCTGGGCCATGCCGCCTGGGCGCCCGGGCAGCTCGAGGAGGAAATCCTCCACGGCAATGCGTGGTTCATCGCCCCTGCTACCGAGAACCTGCTTTTCGGTACGGATCAGAGCCGCAAATGGGAGCAGGCGCTGCTGTCGATCGGCCTCACGCCTGCAGCCCTCGGCCAGCAGGTCGGTGAAGCCTGAAGGCGCCGCGCCGGATTCAGGCTTCTTCCTGTGCTGGCAAAGACAGGTTTTGAACCCAGCCTGAATATGCCAGCCTGAATATGTCTGTACGCCCCTGAAAATTCACCTGGAAATCTTTTTTGCAGGCATGTGGCTGCGGAAAGGCAGTTTCGCGCGATGAAGGGTTGAAAAACCGGGGCGTATGGTCAGATAGTAAGGCAGGAATACGACCCCGGATGTCTGACCTCGGAGGGCTGTCCTCCGGCCGCTTTGCCACAGATCGGGTGAGGATCAGACCGGAATGCACTCGCACTAAGGAAAAGAGATGGATATCCAGAAATTTACGGAGCGTTGCCAGGGCTTCATTCAGGCCGCGCAAACGATCGCCCTGCGTGATTACAACCAGCAGCTGACCCCTGAGCATCTCCTCAAAGCCATGCTGGATGACGATCAGGGGGCAGCCGCCAGCCTGATCCGTGCGGCAGGCGGCAATCCTGAAGTGGTGCTGCGTCTCGATGATGAAGCTCTGGCCAAGCTGCCGAAAGTGCAGGGAAGCGGGGCGAGCCAGCCCCAGGCAACCCCGGATTTCGTGCGTGTTCTCGACAGTGCCGAGCAGCTGGCCCAGAAGGCTGGCGACAGCTACGTCGCCCAGGACCAGCTTCTGATCGCTCTGGCTGCCAGCCAGACTCCTGCCGGGCAGGCCCTGCGCGAAGGCGGTGCAACGCCGCAGGCGCTTGAAGCTGCCGTGGCCAAAATGCGCAAGGGACGTAAAGTGGATTCCGCCAACGCTGAAAACAATTTCGACGCTCTGAAAAAATATGCCCGCGACGTGACCGCCATCGCGCGTGCCGGCAATCTCGACCCCGTCATCGGGCGTGACGAGGAAGTGCGCCGCACCATGCAGATCCTGGCGCGCCGCACCAAGAACAACCCCGTGCTGATCGGTGAGCCGGGCGTGGGCAAGACGGCCATTGTGGAAGGGCTAGCGCTGCGTATCGTCAATGGCGACGTGCCCGAGGCGCTGAAGAACCAGAAGCTGCTCGCTCTTGACATGGGTGCGCTGGTTGCCGGCGCCAAATACCGCGGTGAATTCGAGGAGCGCTTGAAAGCCGTTCTGCAGGAGATCGAAAGCGCTGACGGCGAGATCATTCTCTTCATCGACGAGATGCACACCCTGGTCGGGGCCGGCAAGACGGACGGTGCCATGGATGCGGCCAACCTGCTCAAGCCGGAGCTGGCCCGTGGCGTGCTGCACTGCATCGGTGCCACGACGCTGGATGAATACCGCAAATACATCGAAAAGGACGCCGCCCTCGTGCGTCGTTTCCAGCCGGTTTACGTGGATGAGCCCAGTGTGATCGATACCATCTCGATCCTGCGCGGCATCAAGGAGAAATATGAGCTCCACCACGGGGTGCGCATCACGGATGCGGCCATTATCGCCGCGACCACGCTCTCCAACCGCTACATCACCGACCGCTTCCTGCCTGACAAAGCCATCGATCTGATCGATGAGGCCGCCAGCCGCGTGCGCATGCAGATGGACAGCAAGCCTGAAGAACTTGATGAGCTGGACCGCCGCCTGATCCAGCTGAAGATCGAGCGCGAGGCAATGCGCAAGGAAGAGGATGATGCTTCCAAGGAGCGTCTGAAGAAGCTGGAGCAGGAGATTGCCGACCTCCAGGAAAAGGCCGATGCGATGACGGCCACCTGGCAGGCCGAAAAGGACCGGCTCGGCAAGGTGCAGAAGCTCAAGGAAGAGCTGGACCGCACGCGTTCCGAAGCTGAGATTGCCCAGCGCGAAGGCAATCTGCAGAAAGCGTCCGAGCTGGTGTACAGCAAGATGCCGAAGCTCGAGAAGGAGATTGCCGACGCTCAGAATGCTGAGGCGGATCTGGCTGAGAAATCCGGCCTGTATATCGACACCGTCACCGATCAGGGGATTGCGGCTGTCGTCTCCCGCATGACGGGCGTGCCGGTCGACAAGATGATGGAAGGCGAGCGCGAGAAGCTTCTGAACATGGAAGAGAAGCTGCGCGAGCGCGTCGTCGGCCAGGATGTGGCACTGGTGGCTGTTGCCAATGCCGTCCGCCGTTCGCGCGCCGGCGTGCAGGATCCCGACCGTCCGCTTGGCTCCTTTCTCTTCCTGGGCCCGACCGGCGTCGGCAAGACCGAGCTTGCCAAGTCTCTCGCCGCCTTCATCTTCGATGATGATCACGCCATGGTCCGCATCGACATGAGCGAGTTCATGGAGAAGCATGCGGTCGCCCGCCTGATCGGCGCGCCTCCGGGCTATGTGGGTTATGAGGAAGGGGGCGTGCTGACCGAAGCCGTGCGTCGTCGTCCTTATCAGGTCATCCTGTTTGACGAAGTCGAGAAAGCCCATGAGGACGTGTTCAACATCCTTCTGCAGGTGCTTGATGATGGCCGTCTGACTGATGGCCAGGGCCGGGTCGTGGACTTCCGCAATACCATCATCATCCTGACCAGCAACCTGGGCTCGCAGTATCTGGCCAACCAACCCGATGGGGCTAAGCCTCAGGAAGTCGAAGAACAGGTGATGGAAGTGGTGCGGGCGCATTTCCGCCCTGAATTCCTCAACCGTCTGGATGAGGTCATCCTGTTCTCCCGTCTGCAGCGCGAGCACATGAGCCGTATCGTCGACATTCAGCTCAAGCGCCTGCGCCAGCTGCTGTCCGAGCGCAATATCGAGATCGCCCTGGACAAGTTTGCCGAGGAATGGATCTCCACCACCGGTTACGATCCGATCTACGGTGCCCGCCCGCTCAAGCGCGTCATCCAGCGCGAAGTGCAGAACCCCCTGTCTCAGAAGCTGCTGGACGGTTCCATCAAGGATGGTCAGACCGTGCATATCTCAGCCAATGACAAGGGCCTGACCTTCACAGCCAAATAAGGCGTTCGAGATTTCCCCGCCTCGTGCGGGGAGCCTGCCTGAATATGGAAGCGCTGCCTCTCCTGAGCCGGGAGGCAGCGCTTTTGTTTTGCCGGCCTGGAAATTCAGTCCGTCAGCTGGCGCAGGCGCAGGACGACGAGGCCGAAGCGTTTTCTCATGTGCATGTAAGCGTCCAGCGGGGTATCGCTCACGCAGCGATGGGCAGGAAGGGAAGAGGCGTTGCGGAACAGGACGCCTTTTTCCGTAACGATCGCAAAACCGGTATGGGTGACATCCAGCCCGGCCTGCGGCGTGTAACTTCCCAACAGGTCACCGGTTTTGAGCTCTCCCAGCACATTCGGGGTCAGGGCCGAAACGGGCAGCCAGTCCACCTGCTGCAGGAAGACCGGCACGTCCGCAAGCCAGAGCGTGCCGTTCTCGCGTCTGTTGAGAGCCTTGATGGTGGAATGGCAGTCAGGGCTCAGGTGCCGGCTCACGCTGTCAGCGAGGCGCGGGGCAGGATGCAGCCAGTCACTGAAAAAATGCCGCCGCGTCGGCCAGGAAACAATTTCATTGAAATAGCGGATCTGCACCAGCCAATGCAGAAAGCTCTGCATGTCTTGTGCAAAGGTAAGCGCCGTGACGTATTCGAGGTAGGAGAGACAATCCACCCGTGTCAGATCGACTGTAAGGACTTCTGGCCTGCCTGGCCCGCCCCCCAGCCCGTTCGCGCCATAAGGTGTGCCGAGCAGTGCTGCACTTATGGTTTCAAGCCGGCGCCGGGTGCCGGATTTTTCCGGCAGGTCCAGCAGGCTCTGCACGAGCTCGCGGTTATGGGGCGTCATCTCCAGCCGGAAGGGCAGAGTGGGAGACCCGTTTCCAGGCGCCGGATAACGCGCTTGCTGCCCCCGGCCTGAAAGGGGCCAGAGCCCCAGGCTTCCCAGGGCACTGCCCAACAGAACGCGGCGTGGCAGATGGGGATTCCGGGGCGTGGCAGGCTCTGCCAAGGTTCTTGCAGGGCTTGTGCGCAGAAAAAAACGGAGGAGGCGTCGATCAGACGAGATAGCGTTCACCTTGCCGGGCCATCAGAAAATGCACGCCGAGGTCATTTCCCTCATTGAGTTCCTTCTCAATCGTCTCAACAGGATGGGCATCGCGTGCGAAGGTTTCCTTAACATGCGTGCAGATGACATTGAGCCCTTCAAGGGGCCGTTCCCCGCCGCAGATGTCAGCCAGCTGGTGCAGGCTGGCCAGCAGCAGTCGCGGTGTCAGATGGGCGCGCAGCTGGGTGACGGGCTGGCTGTTGGGGTAAGTGGTCTCGATCATGAGGCCGTGCAGGCGCCTGGCGCGAATAGTCGGGGCGACATGGTGCCAGAGCGTGAGGAGTTGGTGTTCCCCGCCAGCCTGATCATGCTGCGTGTCTCCCAGATACAGCAGCTTCTGGCCGTCGCTGTCGAGAAGAAAGGCCGTGGAGGTGAGGTTGCCGTGGCTGAGGGGCCAGGCCTGAAGGCGGAAGCTGGTATGGGGAATTTCCTGCACCTCGCCTGGGGTCATGTCGCGGTAGGTGTATTTCCCCAGGGCCGGCCGGGCACCCATATTGCCCATGTTGCCCCAGATCTCGTTGTTGAAGAGATTCTCGGCAATCAGCTTGCGCGTCTGGGGGAGCAGGTAGATGGGCTTGGGCGTGTCGTCAGGCGACGTGAGCACCAGGCCTGCCACATGATCGAGATGGGCATGGCTGATGCAATAGGCACGTATGGTTTCAGTCAGGACCCGTCCGGCCAGGTCCAGGGGGGAGTCCGGGTCCGGTGGCAGAGGAATATCGTCCAGGGCGCCGCTGGCCTGGGCCAGCTTCAGGCCGTTGCCGACGGTTCCGGCATCGCACAGCACGGCTTCATTGCGGTTGAGGGGGCGGATCATATAGGCACTCAGATTGCCGTCGATGATGCCGCTGCGACTTCCCAGAGCAAGAATTTCAAAATGGGGGTTTGGGTCCACGTAGGTCGGGCCAGCAGAAGCGGCTGGTTCACGCGCACCCGAACGTGCGGCGCCTGGCAGGCGATGGGGACGGACCCCAAGCCAGCTCTGCAACCAGCTTTCCAGTTTCAGGCTGAGCTCGGAAAGTGGATGCATCTTCTGCGTCATGGGGCTACTCTCCTGACAAATGACCGAGGTCCTGCCCGAGCCTACTCTTTTTCCCAGCTGCTAAACAGGGTCGCTGAACAGGGAAAGATGGAAGAGCTTAAGGGTAGAGCGCGCTCAGACCCCTTACAGACAGCCCGTTTCGTGCGTCTTTCTCATTCCGGTTTCAGTCTTCCAGAGGATCATGTGACTGCCATGACCGATAATCGTTTCCCGCTTTTCTTCCAAAGCCCTTCTCGTGGGCGCAGCTGTACCCGGGCCAGACGGGCTGCGATGAAGCGGGGCGTGGCCTTTCTGGCGGGATGTTTTCTGCTTCTGGGCGGGGCCGCCCACTCCGCGCAGGCATGGGAGTGGCACGCCCGTGACCGCGGCTGGACCAATGACCGCCCGGCTTACGACCTGAACGATGCATTGCCCCGTCATGAAAGGTCTTATGAGAACAGCCAGAGGGAAGGGGGTGCTCAGAGTGCGGGCTACCCGGCGGGTGCCACCATGCCGGCCCAATGCGACAATGCGCAGTTCCTCAAGGACCGTGAGAGTTTTTCAGCCCAGACCGACAGCTCGGTCTGGAGCTTTTTCACGACCGAGCGTACAGAAGGGCGCGAGCACAGGCATATGGACAAGCCGGAGCATATCTGCGGGGTTGTGATGAAGGTTTTCCGGGCCCGGCGCAGCCGCAGCGGCTGGCACGGCTATTTCCTGGTCAATCTCGGCAACACCGCCCCCATCCGCATCGTGGCCAATCTTGATGAGATGCAGGCGCCTGCCTGGCCCTGGGTCAGGCCGGGCGACCAGATCGAGGTGGAAGGCAGATATTACTATGACAATGCCCACCAGCAGGGGATCGACTGGACCCATTACGGTACCAGCCGTTCCTGGCCGTGGGCAGGGTTTGTGGTGGTGAACGGGCAGCGATATCAGTAAGAAGCTGACGCGCTGGAACCGACCCGCTGTAAAAAAGGCCCTCTCCAACCGAAGAGGGCCTTTTTCTTTTCAGTTCAGGGTTTCAGGGCGTTTCAGCAGGTTCGAGCGCTTTCCGGTCAAGCACGAGCTCACCGTTTTCCACCCGGGCCGTAACGCTTCCGCCCTTGGCAAGCGCGCCGAACAGAAGGTCTTCAGCCAGGGGCTTCTTGATCCGCTCCTGGATCAGGCGTCCCAGCGGTCGGCCGCCCTGCTGGCGGTCATACCCGTTTTCAGCCAGCCAGTCGCGTGCATCCGGCGTCAGCTCCAGGGTGACGTTTTTGGCAGCCAGCAGGGTCTCGAGCTGGGCGACGAACTTGTCCACAATGCGCCGCACCGTTTCAGGCGCCAGTGGGGCGAAGGGAATGACCGCGTCCAGACGGTTGCGGAATTCCGGGCTGAACAGGCGCTTGATGGCCTCTTCATCCTCTCCCTCCCGGCTGGAACGGGCGAAGCCGATGGCCTCGCGCGACATGTCGGCAGCTCCTGCATTGGTGGTCATGATCAGCAGCACATTACGGAAATCGACCGTCTTGCCGTTGTGGTCGGTCAGCTTGCCATGGTCCATCACCTGCAGGAGGATGTTGAACAGCGCCGGATGCGCCTTCTCGATCTCGTCAAGCAGCAGGACGGCATGCGGGTTCTGGTCCACCGCATCGGTAAGCAGCCCGCCCTGCTCGAAGCCCACATAGCCAGGGGGCGTGCCGATCAGCCGGGAGATGGAATGCGGCTCCATATATTCCGACATGTCGAAACGCAGGAGCTTCACGCCCAGGGTCTTGGCCAGCTGGCGCGCTGCTTCCGTCTTGCCCACCCCGGTGGGGCCGGAGAAGAGATAGCTGCCGATGGGTTTTTCCACTTCCCGCAAGCCTGCACGCGACAGGTGAATGGCACTCGAGAGCGCGGTAATGGCACTTTCCTGGCCGTAAACCGCCTGCCGCAGATGTTCAGGCAGTTCCCTGAGCGCTTCGCGGTCGTCATTGGAGACGTGACGGGGCGGGATCTGGGCGATCTTGGCCACCACCGCTTCCACATCCCGCAGGGTGACCGTGCTCTTGCGGCGGCTTGCCGGCACGAGATGCCGTGCTGCTCCCGCTTCGTCGATCACGTCAATCGCCTTGTCGGGCAGGCGGCGGTCATGGATGTGGCGGGCCGCCAGCTCTACCGCGCCCTTCAGGGCAGGCCCGGTATAGCGGATGCCGTGGTGCTTCTCATAACGCGTCTTGAGGCCCTGGAGGATGCGGATGGTATCCTCCACTGAAGGTTCCGCCACATCCACCTTCTGGAACCGGCGGGTCAGCGCCGCATCCTTTTCGAAATGCTGGCGGTATTCCTGATAGGTGGTCGCCCCGATGCAGCGTAGCTTGCCGGCAGCCAGGGCGGGTTTGAGAAGATTGGCGGTATCCATCGCCCCGCCCGTCGTGGCGCCGGCGCCCACGAGCATGTGGATCTCGTCAATGAATAGCAGGGCGCCAGGCTGTTTTTCCAGAGCTGCCAGGACAGCTTTCAGACGCTCCTCAAGATCGCCGCGGTAGCGCGTGCCCGCAAGCAGGCTGCCTAGGTCCAGGCTGTAAAGCGTGGATTTCTGCAGCACTTCAGGCACTTTACCCATGACGATACGGCGCGCCAGCCCTTCAGCGATGGCGGTTTTGCCAACACCCGGCTCGCCTACAAGCATGGGGTTGTTCTTGGTGCGGCGGCACAGGATCTGCACCACGCGTTCCACTTCCGCCTCACGCCCGATCAGGGGGTCGACCTTGTCCTCTTTGGCGCGGGCATTGAGATCGGTGCAGTACAGCTCGAGCGGCCCGTTGTTTTCAGAAGCTTTGCCGTTTTCGGTCTCGCCTTCGCTGCGCTCGCCACCCGGCCTGCGGGACCCGGAGCTGCGTCGCGCGCTGCCCGGCTGGCCATTGGAGAGCGCGTGGATCGCATCCACGCGCGTCAGGCCGGCCTGTTCCAGAAAGTGAACGGCATGGCTTTCACGCTCGGCGAAAAGGGCCACCAGCACATTGGCGCCGTTCATGGTGCTCTGACCGGTGCTCTGGATGTGAATCGCCGCCCGCTGGATCACGCGCTGGAAGGCGGAGGTCGGCTGGGGCGGATCCTCGCGGTCGGGAAGGCGCAGGGTGGCCAGATCGTCCTCGACGAAATGCGTCAGGTCACGGCCCAGCCGCGCCACGTCAACGTGACAGGCGGACATGATGGCCAGGGCATCACGGTCGTCGCACAGGGCGAGCAGGAGATGCTCAAGAGTGATGAATTCATGCTGGTGCCCCGCGGCAAGCGCCAGGGCACGCTGCAGAGTCTGTTCAAGGTTGGAAGACAGCATGGTGCGTATTCCTTCGGGCCTTTCAGGCCTTTTCAAGCGTGCATTGCAGGGGGTGCTGGTTGCGTCTGGCTTCGTCCATGACCTGGGTGACCTTCGTCTCGGCTACCTCGTAGGTGTAGATGCCGCAGACGCTGCTGCCCCGGTTGTGGATTTCAAGCATGATCGCGTTGGCGGCAGCTGCATTCTTGCCGAAGTAGCGCCGCAACACGTCCACGACGAAGTCCATGGGGGTGTAGTCGTCATTCAGCATGATGACCTTGTACATGGAGGGATGTCCGGTACGCAGGCGGGGCCGGGCCAGCGTCGCATTCTCTTCAGCCATTTCAGGGGCTGCGTTCGAGAACGTTCTGCTGGTTCTGCCGCCGTGGTCCTGTGGTACATCCTTTCCGGTCATGTTCGCTCCCGTTAGCCTCCGGACCGACCCCATGCCGGTCCTGCCTGCTTTTGGTCATCCTGCTTATCGGCTCCCCTTGCGGGTTTAGGTTTCCCCGGTTTTCAGGCCTTGCGGCTGAATTCCTGCACTCTGTGCCCAGGCAGTGTATCTGGTAAGCGGAATTGAATCCGCAATCCCGCAATACGGCCTGTAAGGGCAGGGGATAAGCAGTCTTGTGCTGGCCTGCTGGTTTACAGGTCGGCGTGGTTGAAGTTGATGTCAGGTTTGTATATGGGGCGCAGCCTGCAGCTTTAAAGAGGACAGCCCAACGGCCCCACTTCTTTCTTTTTCCTCCCGGCCTTCAGTCGCTGCCACCCTGGCTGCAGCTGGGCCCAGCCTTGAGGCTCTTGGCTCACGTGCTTTCCGGGAGCCATGTTCAGCGAGGGATTTGCGGAAAGGATAACAAGAAATTTTGTGGACAGCGGGGGCCTGGGCTGGCTAGGCTTCACGGACTCGACCTCCTGCGGTCGCCGAAAGCGTCTTTTTCTGTTTTTTCGCAGCTTATACTTATACGCGTTCCAGCCAGATGGGATCCGTGCGGAAAAAGATCAGGGCGCGACCGCCGAATGGGCTGAGAAAGTGAGTTCAGGGAAGGTTTTCAGCGCATGCGTCTGTCCATACGGTCTGTTTTTATGGTTTGTGCCGCACTGGTTGCAGGAGCGGGGGGCACGGCGCGGGCTCAATATGCCGGTCACATCTCCAGTTTCGTGATGAATGCCAATACCGGCGATACCCTGTCGCAGAATGATGCCGACCTGCAGCGTTATCCTGCCTCCCTGACCAAGATGATGACGCTCTACCTGACCTTCCTGTCCTTGCAGCAGGGGCGTATCACGCTTGACCAGCGCATGCCGGTTTCCATCCATTCCGCCATGCAGGAGCCCTCCAAGCTCGGCCTGCGGGCCGGTAGTGAACTCACGGTGGAGGAGGGGATCCTGGCTCTCGTGACCAAGTCCGCCAATGATGCCGCCTGCACGCTGGGGGAATTCCTGGGCGGGGGCGACGAAGTGCGCTTCGCTGATCTGATGACGCGACAGGCGCGTGCCCTTGGCATGTCCAATACAAGCTTCCGCAATGCCTCAGGCCTGCCTGATCCCGATCAGGTGACCACGGCGCGCGACATGGCGCAGCTGGCTTATCACCTCATCAAGGACTTCCCGCAATATTACAGCTATTTCGGGATGCCGAGCTTCCGCTTTCACGGACGCCTCATTCCCAACCATGACCCGCTGCTCAAGACCTATGCGGGTGCCGACGGGCTGAAAACCGGTTATACGGGTGTGGCCGGCCATAACCTCGTCAGCTCGGCCCAGCAGGGCGATACCCGCCTAATCGGTGTGGTTCTGGGCGCGCCTTCCAACAATACGCGCAACCTGACGATGATGGCTCTGCTTGATAACGGCTTTTCCGCTGCCGGTCAGACGCCGCTGCCGCACATGCATGTGCCGGCCATGCGCGGCAGCTCCTTTGTAATGGCCCGCTACAGCGGTTACGGCCGCAGCCTCCGCTATAGCAGACTGCCCATCGGCCAGCGCGTCATTGTGGCGCGTCGTGCTGCAGCCATGGCCAGCCGGGCCCATCATCTGGTGCTGCCTGCCCATGGGGGCATCCGACTGGTCGCTTATCGCCCCCATACCGTGAAGTCTCCTGCCCCCCATCGTGCGCCTGTACGTCGCGGGCATCATTAAACTGACTGAGAGATCTGCCTGAAGGCCCTGGCGCAGAAGTGCGGTGGTTGCCACACCGCCCTCATCTTTCTCAGCGGCTCGGAAAACGTAATTTTCGCACCGGCGTTGATCATTGGCGCGCAGCGGTGTGGAAAGAAGGGAAATTCAGGCAGGAAATGGTCCTGCACAGCCAGGCAGGGGTTGCGTCAGGCGCAAGGGTTGCACATCCTGAACGCCTTTCCATCCATTTCCTGCGCCGGTTCCGGCCCAAAAGGGATCTGAAACGCCATGGCGTCCCCCAATGATTGCGGCATTGTCCATTATACTGAAGACGATTTTAAGAACCTCCGCAAAGTCGGCCAGCTGACAGCTGAAATCCTCGACATGATTACCGAACACGTCGTTCCCGGCGTGACCACGGAAGAGCTCAATCAGCGCGTTCATGACTACACGCTTGCCCATGGGGGGGTGCCTGCGCCGCTGAATTACCGCGGCTTTCCGAAATCCTGCTGCATCTCCATCAATCATGTGGTTTGCCATGGCATTCCGGGGGAGAAACGCCTCAAGGAGGGCGATATCCTCAATATCGACGTAACCACCATTCTTGATGGCTGGTACGGAGATTCTTCGCGCATGTATGTGGTCGGCAAGGCCCCCCGCAAGGCGGAGAAACTGATCGAAGCCACGTATGAAGCCATGATGCGGGGCATCCGGGCCGTTAAGCCGGGCGCCACCCTGGGCGATATCGGTCATGCCATCCAGAGTTATGCGGAAGCCCAGCGCCTGGGTGTGGTGACGGATTTCTGCGGCCATGGCATCGGGCGCAGCTTTCACGAAGCGCCCAGCGTTCTGCACTACGGGCGGCCTGGCCAGGGCACCGTTCTCAAGCCTGGCATGGTCTTTACGATCGAACCCATGCTCAATCTGGGTCGGCCGGATGTCAAAATCCTCAGTGATGAGTGGACAGCCGTCACGCGCGACCGCTCCCTGTCAGCCCAGTTCGAACACCAGCTTGGGGTGACTGAGGAGGGGTATGAGATCTTCACCCTTTCACCGCGCGGCTATACCTGCCCGCCTTACAACGCGGCCGCCTAAGACCGGTTGCGTTTTCGGCCTTTATCACCCGCCTTTCAGACGGAGCTCTTTCATGTTGCTTTCCTGCATGGCCGGCAGCCTGCGGCGTGCCGTTCCTGTTCTCATGTGGCCTGTTCTGGCGGGTAGTGCTACCTGGGCCAGCGTGCTGAGCTGCGCTGCGTCCGTGCCTGGGCAGCCCCGATCTGTGCAATCTGCCCCGCCACCTGCTGTTCAGGGCGCGGCTGGATCAAAACCGGCGCCGGTTCTCAACAGCGATCATGATCCCCTGGCATTCGGCCCGGATACGATCCCGCCTGGCAGGCTGGTGGCCGGGCGTCGGGGCATGGTGGTGAGCGCGCAGCATCTCGCTTCCGATGCCGGGGCACAGATTCTGCGCGAAGGCGGCAACGCGGTGGATGCGGCGGTTGCTGTCGGTTATGCGCTTGCAGTGGTGTATCCTGCCGCGGGCAGTCTGGGTGGCGGGGGCTTCATGACGCTCTATCTGGGCCCGCACAACAATAATCCCGGGCCCGGCAACCTGCGCCATGAGCATACGATCTTCATGGATTTCCGCGAACGCGCCCCAGGCGCTGCCAGGGCGGATATGTTTCTGGATGCACAGGGCCAGCCCGTGCCCGGGCTTTCCACCCATGGCTGGAAAGCCGTCGCTGTGCCGGGCACGGTGGCGGGGCTGGAGGCGATCAGGGAGCGCTGGGGCCGGCTGAGCCGTGAAAAGGACATGGCGCCTGCCATCGCCCTGGCACGTGACGGTTTCGTGCTCGATCAGGGTGATGTGGACCTCCTGGGCACAGCTCTGCCTGCGATGCGGCAGGACCCTTATGCACGCGGGCATTATCTGCGCCCCGGTGGCCAACCACTGCAGGTGGGGGACCGGCTGGTGCAGAAAAATCTCGCCAGAACCCTGGAAGCCATTTCGCGCGAAGGCGAGGAAGCTTTCTACCAGGGGCCGATCGCCCGTGAGCTGGTGCGCATAAGCCAGGCTGAGGGCGGGTTGCTGACCCTGAAGGATTTCGCGGACTATCACGTGCGCTTCATGCGCCCGCTGCGCTGCAGTTACCGTGGCTATCTGCTGCATACGGCCCCGCCGCCCAGTGCCGGCGGCGTGACCCTGTGTGAGATGCTGGGAATCCTGGAAGGCTACGACATGCGGGCGCTGGGCCTGCACACGGCCCCGGCCGTCCAGAAAGAACTGGAAGCCATGCGGCATGCTTATTCTGACCGGCGCGTGTTGGGTGATCCGGCCTTCGTGCAGGTGCCTACGACCCATCTGGTCGATCCCTTCTATGCTCGCTCCATCCGCCAGACCGTGCCTGCTGATCATGCTCTTCCTTCTGCCGGGCTCCAGGCAGGAAAAGCGCAGCCAGACCGCAACTCCCCGGCAGAGCCTGTCTCAGGCGAGCGCGAAAAACATGAGACAACCCAGTTCTCCATCATGGATTCCCAAGGCATGGCCGTTTCGACGACCTTCACCCTGAACGGCTGGTTCGGCGCAGGGGTGATGGGCGGGCAGACCGGCATCTGGATGAACGATGAGATGGATGATTTCTCCATCAAGCCCGGAGCGCCGAACATGTTCGGTATCGTCGGTTCTGCTGCCAATGCCATTGCCCCGGGGAAAACCCCGCTTTCCTCCATGGCGCCGACGATCGTCACACGTGCGCACGGGGTGGTCATGGTGCTGGGGAGCCCCGGTGGTTCACGAATCCCGACGACCGAGCTGTCAGGCCTGCTGGGGCTGATCGATTATGACCTCGATTTGCGCCAGGCTGTCGTTCTGCCGCGCATTCACGAGCAGTGGGCGCCTACGCCGGTGGAGGTCGAGCCGGGAGCGCTCACGCCGGAGGTGACCCGCATTCTTGAAGGCGAGGGCTATAAGATCGTGCCGCACCGCCCCTGGGGAATGCTGGAAAGCATTCTGGTCGGCCGACCGAAACTGTCAGCGCCTCCAGACTCTCTTCTCTACGGGGTTGCTGACCCGCGCCATCCTGGCGGGGCAGCGGTTGCGGAAGTGCCGGTGGGCCAGACACAGCCTGCCCCGTCAGCGCAATAAGCTGCGGGACAGGGGTTGTCAGCGCCAGGGCCGTTCGTGTTAAAAGCAGGGCGGGAGACCGGCTTCAGACGGCTGGCTCGCGAACCCGGTCAGGTCCGGAAGGAAGCAGCCGTAGCGATCTCCAGCCGGGTTGAATGTCCGGTCTCCCACCCTTTTCCCGAAAATCACGGTTTTTCCGTCCCATGAGGGGCGTTTGCTGCCCTTCGCCCCCTGGGGTGGGCGTTGAGCGCCTGCAGGCGGATGTGTAATCTGGTGGGCATATAATCTGCCAGATTCCGGCACCAGGGTCTGGCAGAGAAAGATTTTGCGCAGCGCAGAGAGGCAGAACCCATGACCGAAGAGGAGCTTCCCCTTCCGCCTGAAAACGGCAACGGGTTTTTTGGCCTCTCCCAGGAGGCGCCAAAAGAGACGCCAGTACTGTCAGCCCAGAGTCCGGCGTCACAAGTCCTGACATCACAGGGCGCGATCGGTTCCGGGGTGGAAAATACCGCTGGGGAAGCGGTGCCCTACCGGGTGCTGGCGCGCAAATACCGGCCCCGCCATTTTGATGATCTGATCGGTCAGGATACCCTGGTCCGGATTCTCCGCCGCGCCTTTGAAACCGGGCGCGTCGCCCATGCTTTCATGCTGACCGGCGTGCGGGGGGTCGGCAAGACCACGACGGCCCGGATCATCGCCCGCGCGCTCAACTGCACCGGGCCTGATGGAAAGGGCGGTCCGACAGCTGATCCGTGCGGCGTCTGTCCCAACTGTGTTGCCATTCTGGCCGACCGTCATCCTGATGTGCTGGAGATGGATGCGGCTTCGCGCACGGGGGTGGATGACGTGCGTGAGATCATCGAAGCCGCGCGTTTCCGGCCCATGCAGGGGCGGATGAAGGTCTTTGTGATCGATGAAGTGCACATGCTGTCACGCAATGCCTTCAATGCCCTGCTCAAGACCCTGGAGGAGCCTCCTTCCCAGGTGACCTTCATCTTCGCCACCACCGAGCTGCGCAAGGTGCCGGTGACCGTTCTGTCACGCTGCCAGCGTTTTGATCTGCAGCGCGTGCCCCAGGCGCTGCTGGCAGAGCACTTCGCGCATGTTGCCGAAGAGGAAGGAGCGCATTTCGCGCCTGAGGCCCTGAACCTTATCGCCCGCGCTGCTGATGGCTCCGTGCGGGACGGGCTTTCCCTGCTCGACCAGGCCATCGCCCAGGGCGCCTCGGATCCTGAAGCGGTGGGCAACATGCTGGGCATGGCAGACAGGGGCATGGTGTTCGACCTGCTTGAAGCCGTGATGGCCGGAGAAGGCGCGAAAATGCTGGGGCTGACCGAGCAGGCCTATGCGCTCGGGGCTGATCTTGGCGTTGTGCTGACAGATCTCATGGAAATTGTTCACCTCGTGACCCGGCTCAAGAGCCTGCCCACCCTGCGGGAAGGCAACACGCTGCCGGAGATGGAGCGCAAACGCGGCGGGGCGCTGGCTGACCGCCTGTCCATGAGCGTGCTGGCACGCGCCTGGCAGATTCTCCTCAAGGGCAGTCAGGAAGTGGAAACCGCGCCTGACCGCAGACAGGCCGCAGAAATGGTGCTGATCCGTCTCTGCCATGCCAGCCTGCTGCCGACGCCTGAAAAAATCGTCCGCCAGCTGCAGGAGCGTCAGGCTTCGGCAGAAAACAGCCTGCAACCGGAAAACGGGTCTCCAACACCGGCTCCATCATCCGTCAGTGCCGGTTCAGGCGCGTCTTCCAGCGCGTCTTCCAATGCGCCTCAGGGCCCTATAGTGCCCTCAGCCCGGGCCGCGACCGACGCTGGGGCAGCCGGAAAATCCGGGCACGAGCCTGCGGCACCGTCAGCGCTCAAGCTGGTGGCAAATGGCGGTCTGGCTGTCGTGGCTGAACCTGCGCCAGCTGCCGACCCTGAGGCGGGCACGCAACCCCAGTTCCTCCAGGAGCCGGAGACTTCTGAGGCCCCAGAGCCGGTGCAGATCCAGCCCCGTTCGCCGCGGAGCTGGCGGGAAATGGTGGGCCTGACCAAAACCCAGCAGGAGCCGTGGCTGCACGGCATTCTGCGGCTTGAGGCGCATCTCGTGCGGTTTGCCCCGCCTGAAGTGGCGCTGAGGCTTGATGACCCGGTAGTCAGGCGGCGGGCTTTCAAGCTGCTGAACGCTCTGCTGGAACGGCTTTTCCCCGGGCAGTGGCGGATTGTGGCTTCCGAAGAGCCGGGAGAGCCGACCCTGGATGAACAGGGGGCGGAAGTCATCGCCCTGCGCCGCGTGGAAGCAGAGACGCACCCGCTGGTCGAAGCGATCCTGCAGACCTTTCCAGGGGCGAAACTTGGTCCGGTGCATGATCCCGCCCTTGACGATTACAATCTGCCACCCGAAATCCCGACCCAGTTGGTGGAAGAAACGCCTGAGCTGGAATTCGCCCCGCTGGATGCCGAAGAGATTGATCCCGATGACCTGGACTGAATCTTCTTTTGTTCTGTGCCTCCAGTCCGGCAGGACCTGCTGCCGTTGTTGAGGCACGCCGCGTTCAGTCCAGCTCTCCTGAAACCCTAGAAGGAAACACGTGATGAAAAATCTTGCCGGAATGATGAAACAGGCAGCGCAGATGCAGACGCGCATGAAGGAAGCGCAGGATCGGCTGGCGGCCATGGAAGTGGAAGGGGAAGCGGGCAATGGCCTGGTTCGCGCCAGGATGACCGGCAAGGGGGTGCTCAAGGACATCCATATCGCTCCTGAGCTTGCCGACCCGCAGGACCTGGAAACGCTTCAGGACCTGATCGTGGCGGCCTGCGCCGATGCCCGCAAGAAGAGCGAGGCGGCCGGAGAAGAGGAGATGAAGAAGGTCACCGGCGGGCTCAACCTGCCGCCCGGGCTTGATCTGCCCTTCTGAGGCCTGACGTGACTGCCAGTCCGGATATCGAGAACCTGATCACTCGCCTGGCCCGTCTGCCGGGTCTGGGTCCGCGCTCGGCGCGCCGGGCAGCACTTGCCCTGCTGCAGGCACCGCAGACGCGCCTGCAACCGCTTTCAGAAGCGTTGGAGACGGTGGCACGTACGGTCCAGACCTGTCCGGAATGCGGCAATCTGGACAGCCAGGCCCCCTGCGCGCTCTGCCGAGCCCCGGACCGGACGCAGGATCTGATCTGTGTGGTGGAAACGGTAGGTGACCTCTGGGCTCTGGAAAGGTCAGGTGCCTACCGGGGGCATTACCAGGTGCTTGGCGGCACGCTTTCCCCCCTGGCCGGCACTGGGCCTGAGCACCTGAATCTGGCGGGGTTGCGCGCCCGTCTGGCACGCGGGGAAGTGCGGGAAGTGATTCTCGCCCTCGGCGCGACGGTGGAGGGGGCCACCACCGCCCACTGGCTCCAGTCTTATCTGCTGGACAGCCACCCTGATGTCAGGGTCAGCCAGCTGGGTCAGGGCCTGCCGATGGGCGGTGCCCTGGAAGTGCTTGATGACGGCACCCTGATGGCCGCTCTGGCTGCCCGGCGCGAGCTGCAGGGCTGATGGCAGGTCTGCGATCATGACGGCGCCTGAAGCAGAACAGTTCGGGCTTTCCTGGATTCCCCGCAATGTGCCGCGTGTGGCGCTGGTGACAGGTGGCGCGCGCCGTATCGGCCGGGCCTTGGTTGAGATGCTGGCAGCCCAGGGCATGGCTGTTGCCATTCACTGCCACCGGAGCTGGCCTGAAGCGCAGGCCCTGCTGGCTGAGCTGGAGCACCGGGGCGGGCGCGGTTGTGTGGTCCAGGCAGACCTGGGGGAGGAAGAAGCGCTGCGGCCGATGATGGCGCAGGTGCGTGAAAAGCTGGGCGCGATCGGCGTGCTGGTCAACAACGCCTCGGTGTTCCGGCGCGATGAATTCTCCACCGTCACGCGCCATAGCTGGGACCAGCACATGGAGCCCAACCTGCGTGCCCCCTTTGTGCTTTCTCAAGAGCTGGAACGCCACCTGCCTTCAGGCGCAGAAGGCCTCATTCTCAACATGCTGGACCAGCGGGTCTGGAATCTGACGCCGCATTTCGTCAGTTACACTGTCGCGCGTTCCGCACTCTGGAGCCTGACCCAGAGCATGGCGCTCGGCTTCGCCCCGCGCATCCGGGTCAATGCGATCGGACCGGGCCCTGTCCTTCCCGCGCGGGGGCAGAGTGAAGCTCAGTTTGAGGCCATGTGCGCCAAAACGCCCCTTCAGCGGCCGGCCAGCCCTGAGGAGATCGCCCGCGCCGCCCTGATGCTGTTCAGCCTGCCCAGTGTCACAGGCCAGATGCTGGCTCTCGACAGCGGGCAGCATCTCAACTGGGGCTATGTTCCGCCTGCAGACTCTGCCTGAAACAGACTCTGCCTGAAATCAGCCCCGCACTGAAAAGCCGCCCTGAAATACTGCAGCGTCGCCTGGGTGTAACGCTCCAGCACGCAGGCAAAGGGGCGTTCTTTGGCTTCAGAGCCTGCACGCGGGAAAAGCAGGGCCTGATGCTGCAGAACGCAGTCCGTGGCCAGTGTGTCAGGCACGCGCGCTTCCGGAAAAGGAAGGCTGGTCAGGCGTTGACGCCGGAAGGCCGTGGGACCGAGCGCACGCCCGAAGGGAAGGGTGGGATCACTCAGCCGGCGCTGTATCTGCGGCGGCAGGCGCGTTGGAAAATAGCAGTTCCAGGCTTCAGAGAGACAGGTGCCCCGGTGCATGAGCCTGACATGGCGGAGAAGGGGAATCTCCCTCATCGTTCCCGCAGTTGAAGCAAACAGGGCTGACCAGGGAAAAGTGTTTCTGTCCCCGGGCTGGAAGGGCTGCGGGGGGCGGAGGAGTTCAACCTGAATGCGATTATGTAGCGAGGTGTGTGGCAGCGCAAATCGCTGCCCGACCGCGTCACACAGGAGCTGAAGCGCATGCGTGGCACTGTCATGGTGGCTCAGCCAGCGGTCCAGGCGGAGGACCTCGTTCTGGAAGTTTTCCGCCTGTGTTTTCCCCGGCGCGGAAGCCAGGCCCGCCCCGCCCCGGCTCCCGAGGCGGCCCCGTGTTACCAGCTCAGGTATCCTCGCGTTCGTCCTTGGTGGTCGTTACTTCGATGTCGCTGGTGATGTCGTCATCATCCAGATCGTCATCGTCGTTCATGACGTCCGCATCGTCGTCAGCGTCCAGATCAACGTCGTTCTCGTCGATCGGGGTGGTTTTCTTGATCTTGTCTTCAGTCTGGTCATCGTCACGCCGTTTCAGGCGTGAGGTGCTCGGCTGGGTCTCGTCGCATTTCGGACAGACGGCCGGATCACGGTTCAGATCATAGAAGCGCGCGCCACAATTGACGCAGGTCCTTTTCAGACCGAGTTCAGCTTGTGCCATGAAGTCCTGCCAGTATCGGATAACGGGGAGTCGGATGAAGAGGGGTCTGAATGTCAGAATGACTGTGCCGGATCATGGGCTGACACGGCGTCTGACACAACACCCGCAAGGGAGGGCCCATGCCATCAAGCAGCGCGGCTGTCAAATCCTCCCGGCAGTCCGGCGCTCTCCTGCGGCCTGGATTGACAGCCTTCCCCGCTCTCCGCGACAATTATCTGCATGAAAACCTCCTCTCCGGCTGCCCGTCCCCTTCATGTCGTTGCTGCGCCTGCAGGCCTGAAGGGACGCGTGCGCGTGCCGGGAGACAAATCCATCAGCCACCGGGCGTTGATGTTTGCTGCCCTTGCAGAGGGCCGGACGCAGATCACCGGCCTGCTGGAAGGCGAGGACGTGCTGCGTACCGCCCAGGCCATGCAGGCGCTGGGTGCGGAAATCAGCCGCAATGTTGACGGTGCCGGCAAGGTTGTCTGGCGTGTGACAGGCTGTGGTCCCCAGGGACTGCAGGAGCCCGCCCGGGTGCTGGATATGGGAAATTCCGGCACCGGGGCCCGCCTGCTGTCAGGCCTTCTGGCCACGCGCCCGATCAACACACTGATGACGGGTGACGATTCCCTGTGCGCGCGTCCCATGCAGCGCGTCACTGTTCCACTGTCGGACATGGGCGCGCATTTTGTCACCCGGAGCCGCGGCAGGTTGCCGATGGCCGTTGAGGGAACGGGCAGCGGCAAAGCGATCACCTACCGGCTGCCGGTCGCGTCAGCGCAGGTGAAATCCGCCGTGCTCCTGGCCGGGCTGAACTGCGCGGGGGAGACGGTGGTGGAAGAACCCGTGCCCACTCGCGACCATACGGAAAACATGCTGCGTCATTTCGGCGTGCCTGTCCGCGTTGAGCCGCTTGAGCCTTCAGCGCCGCCGGCAGACACCGGAAAACGTATTTCACTCAGCGGCCCCGCCAGGCTGACAGCACGTGACGTGACCGTGCCTGGCGATCCTTCATCAGCGGCCTTTCCGCTTGTGGCAGCCTTGCTGGTGCCCGGCTCCGACCTGGTGATTGAAACGGTCGGGCTCAATCCGCTGCGCACCGGGCTGCTGACGACCCTGGCCGAGATGGGCGGTGCGCTGGAGATCCGCAACATCCGCACGGAAGGTGGTGAGCAGGTCGGGGACCTGCATGTAAGGTCAGGTGTCCTGAAGGCGGTTGACGTGCCGGCTGCGCGCGCGCCTGCCATGATTGATGAATATCCCGTTCTGGCTGTTGCCTGCGCCTTTGCTGCCGGCACTTCGCGCCTGCGCGGCCTGGGCGAGTTGCGGGTCAAGGAAAGCGACCGCCTCGCCTCGACCGTGGCGCTGCTGCAGGCGAACGGTGTGGAGGTCGAAACCGAGGGGGATGACCTGGTCATTCATGGCGTTGGCGCACGCGGGTCCGCTACCACTGGTGCAGCCATCGGTGGCGGCCAGGTCCGGACCCGCATGGATCACCGCCTGGCCATGAGTGCCATCGTTCTGGGACTGGCAGGCGGCAAACCGGTCGCCATTGATGATACCAGCTTCATCGAGACCAGCTTTCCGGGCTTCATCCCCCTGATGAATGCGCTGGGCGCTGGGCTGCAGGTTCCCTAGCGCGTCTGCCTGGTCCAGGCGAGCTGTGGGGATTTCCGGCTTCTATCGGATTTCATGAGCTTTCACGTCTGGATTTCAAGCCGGATTTCCTGTTGAAGAGGCAGGCGTCTTCCAGGCAGGCCTACTGTTGTCAGGATGACGACCAAGGACAGGCCTGATTGCTGAAGCGCCTGTCAGAGAAATGATATTTACAGACAGGTGACCAGCGTGCCCCACAGCTCACAGTCTTCCCGAAAATTCCGCCCGGTACGCAAGCTCGTCATCGCTGTGGACGGTCCCGCGGCCGCAGGCAAAGGGACGCTGGCCCGCGCCCTGGCCGAGCGTCTGGCGCTGCCCTATCTCGATACCGGTCTGCTTTACCGGGCTGTGGCGCGCCGGGTGCTCGATGCAGGTCATGATCCCGCTGCCCCTGCCGAAGACCATGCGCACCGTATCGTACCTGAAGACCTGCAGCGACAGGACCTGCGGACCCCCGAAGTCGACCAGGCTGCTTCGCTTGTCGCCCGGCAGCCGGCGGTCCGTGCGGCCCTGCTGGGCCGCCAGCGTGATTTCGGGCAGGCCCTGGGGGCTGTGGTGGATGGTCGTGACATTGGGACGGTGGTGTTTCCTGATGCGGACATGAAATTCTTCATCACCGCTTCGACAGAGGCGCGCGCCCAGCGCCGTTACCGGCAGCGTGTCGGCCAGGACTGCCGGAACGCCGAACAGCTGGAAGCGGAAACCCGGCAGATCGCGGCCCGTGACGCCCAGGACTCCGAGCGCGCCAATGCGCCCCTGCGTGCAGCCGAGGATGCGTTGCTGGTGGAGACAGACAGGCTGGACGCAGGGGCAGTGCTTGAGCTGGTCTGTCAGGCCCTGCACCGCAAAGGTCTTATCGTGCCGCAGGACTGACCCGCGCTCCGCTTGTGGGGCAACCTCTGCGTGTGCTGAACGTGAAAATCCCCGCTCTCTGACAGGTGAGAGCGGGGATTTTCAATGGCTGTGTTTTTATGTTTCCACAGGGTGCTCAGGCCTTTTCGAGGGCCTGGGCAAGATCAGCCAGCAGATCATCCACATGCTCAATGCCGATCGAAAGCCGGATGGTAGCGTCACTCAACCCGTGCGCCAGCCGGCTTTCCTCCGGC
Source organism: Oecophyllibacter saccharovorans (assembly GCF_006542375.1). Taxonomy (GTDB): domain Bacteria; phylum Pseudomonadota; class Alphaproteobacteria; order Acetobacterales; family Acetobacteraceae; genus Oecophyllibacter; species Oecophyllibacter saccharovorans. The sequence goes on from NZ_CP038143.1 coordinate 1,198,999, forward strand.
ACGCCGGAATGGGTGGTGCTGGCGGGGTGGCAGATCAGGGATTCGGTGCCGCCCAGGCTGACAGCCAGCTTGAACAGCTTCAGCGCGTTGAGGAAGCGGAAGGCGGCCTCCTTGCCCCCTTTGATGTCGATCGAGAATGTGGAGCCCGGCCCCGTGCACTGGCGGGCATAGATTTTTCCCTGCGGGGAATCGGGATCGAAAAGGGACGGAAAGGAGACGGAGTCGACTTTGGGATGCTCTTTGAGAAAGCGGGTGATTTTCTCCGCGTTCTGTGCCGCGCGCTCCATGCGCAGTGACAGGGTTTCCAGGGAGCGGCCGAGCATCCAGGCGGTATGGGGGTCCAGCTGGGTGCCGAGCGTGCTGCGCAGCTGGCGGATCGGGCGCATAACCTCCGTTTTTCCCAGAGCAGCGCCGGCAACCAGGTCGGAATGACCGCCGACATATTTGGTCAGGGAATAAAGCGAGACATCGGCGCCATGGGCCAGGGGTTTCTGGAAGACCGGGCCAAGCAGGGTATTGTCGATCACGATCAGCGGGCGGCTGCCCTGTTCTTTTTCCAGCCGGTCGGCTGTCTGAACAAGCAGGTCCAGATCCACAAGCGCCGTGCTGGGATTGGCAGGGGTTTCAGCATAGATGACCGCCACGCGTCCCTGATCGCGCGCGCGATCGGCAGCCTTGTTGATCGCCTCAGCGCTGGCCCCGTCTCCGAAGCCGACCGCCTTGATGCCGAAATTCCCGAGCGTCTTGGCAAGCAGGGTTTCAGTGCCGCCGTAAAGCGGCTGGGAATGCAGGATGACGTCTCCCGGACGGACATAGGCCAGAAGCGTGGTGGTGATTGCCGACATGCCGGATGAGAACAGAACGCCGGTCTCCGCGCCCTCATAAATGCTCAGCCGGTCTTCCACGATCTCATTGTTGGGATTGTTGAAACGGGTGTAGACCAGCCCGCTGCCCTGCTTTCCCTCAGGCGGGATCTTGCGCCCGGCGACATAGTGAAAGAAG